>JBEMAQ010000005.1:0-187531 GCA_040274725.1 Solibacillus sp.
GTGCGCTAAAGGCCATACTTACAAAGATTGGGGTAGCTTCAAATTTTGCTATTAAGTAATAGCCAAGTAATCCGAAGAAACTCGACGCTGCAATGGACAATCCAAGTATGATCATATAATGATTCCAATAGCCGGCTTTCGTTACCATTGTGATAGATTTCCAAAATGAAAGCGTTTCATTATTTCTATCAAATGTATCCTGCGTTTCTTTATTCTGATTAATAATCGAATCTTGAATATAAAAATGGGCAAACGGTAGTGTTACTAATGCTAGAGAGCCTGCAATAATGAAAGGTACTACCACTCCAAGTGGAGAGAATAACCCTCCAATCGCTGGACCACATAAGAAGCCAAGACCATTCACTGCGCCCAATTTCGCAATGGTTTGATTTCGAAACTCTTTTTTTGTTTGATCAGCTACCATCGAAAAAGCAGCAGTTTGTGTCCCCGATGAAATCGCTGCACCAATTAATCGAACTAAAAGCAATTGCCAATAAGTTTGGGCTAAAATTAATAAGAGGAAAGCTACACCAAAGCCGAATACGCCCATCATTAAAACGGGTTTTCTCCCTATTTTATCAGCCAAACGCCCCCAAATTGGTGCAGTGATTAACTGAGCAACTGCCCAAATAATGATTAATGATGACATCTGAACAGATGAAAGTCCCAAATCATCTGCTAAGAATGGTAATGTAGGAAGTACTATCCCATAACCTGTCATCGTTAAAAACATTATGAATCCTAGTAAAAAGAACGCCTTCCTGTCCATCATCACTATTCATCTTCTTTCAATTTAATAGAAAAGCGGAGTATGCCGGCTTAGCTCTGACACGCGCTGAAAGCTCTAACAAGGGGCGCCCCGTCAGAAGAACTGAAGCGACACGAAGAGCTGGCGTTTGAAACTAGATATTCAAAAAGCGGAAGGTGCTGGTATTCACTTGCTAGAAGCACGACAGGAAACGATAGATTTTTCTAGCATATTTTCTCTAAAAAACATTTCGGACAAGTACGCATTTTTGATGAATTCTCGCTCAAATAATCCAGCTTTCATTCTTGCTAACCTGTCCAATAGGTGCTTCAAAGGCTACTTTTCTTTTTGGCAAACTATCTATTCACCTAGACGTACAAGTCTCAACTTACCATTCAGTATCATTACTGCATCATAACTGACTGGATAGTATGCTAAATCAGTAGGAACTTCATTTATTAAAGTAACTCTCCTACTTTTGCATTTCCTTTTAATAAATTTCTTGCAATTGTTCGACGTTGAATTTCATCTGTACCTTCGAAAATTCGATAGAGTCTTAATTCTCTATACCAACGTTCAATTGGTAACTCCTTTGTATAACCCATTCCACCATGGATTTGAAGAACACGATCGACCACTTCATTTGCCATAATGGCTCCATTTAGTTTTGCCATTGATGACTGATGACGTGCGTCCATCCCCTTTTCAGCCATCCATGCAGCTTTAAGTACAATCCATTTTGCTGCTTCTATTTCAACTGCTGAATCTGCAATCATCCATTGAATTGCTTGACGTTCTGCAATCGGTTTACCAAACGTAATTCGAGTTTTTGAATAGTCGATGGCCATTTGTAATAAGCGTTCTGAAGCACCGATTGCACCAGCAGGAATCATATATCTTCCTTGACCTATCCACTGCATGCCTAAGTTAAATCCTTGACCTACTTCCCCTAAAATATTTTCTTCAGGAACACGAACATTATCAAATACTAACGTCGCTGGTCCCCATTCGCCCATTGTATAAATATATTCAGATTTCCACCCCATTGCTTTGTCTACAAGGAAACAAGTTACGCCACCATTCGCACCTTTTTCTTTATCTGTCACGGCAAATACCATCGCAAAGTCTGCTTCGTTTCCGTTTGTAATAAATACTTTTTCACCATTTAACACCCAATGATCGCCATCTTTAACCGCTTTCATTTGAATACTTCTTGCATCTGATCCTGCCTCAGGTTCAGTTAAAGCAAAGCAAGAGCGTCTTTCCCCATTAATAGTAGGAATTAAATATTTCTGCTTCTGTTCTTCGTTACATAAATAAAGGATATTGTCAGCAGAACCGCCAAAGTTAAATGGTACAAAAGTTCGCCCTAATTCCATCGCAATTAACACGGACATAATCGGTCCTAAATTAGCTCCACCGTATTCCTCCGGCGTATTAATGCCCCAAAATCCAATTGCTTTTGCCTTTTCTCTTAATTCTTTTATTTTTTCGTGAGAGATACCAGGTCTGCCTTCTCTTTCATTTTTTAGTACTTCCTGCTCCAACGGCTTTAACTCTTTATTCACAAAATCTCTTACTGTTTTTTGAATCATTTTTTGTTCATCACTTAGCGTAAAATCCATAAAAAACATCTCCTTGTTCATAAAATTTATTTGAGTACAAAATTGTTAAATAATATTCACAATTTTATAGAATACTCAGTTACTATAAGTTATGAATCTAACAGTTTATATATGCAAAAAAATTAAAGCGCTTTCATTTTATAAATAAATAGTTTTTAAGAAAAAAATTCAAAGCTATTTTTCACAAACACGAATAGCGTATAATGTGCAATCTACTTATTCTTTTGAAGTTGATTCATTAATGTTTGTTCATTAAAGCAATCCTTACTTGCGCTACAGAAATTTAAGGGGAAGATTATGATTTGGAAAATAAATAATAAAATGCTTAAGTAAGCCAAGCATTTTACATAAACCCAGCAACATCTCTTGTGTTGCTACATACACTCTGCACATTGTGAAGCTGTCGCGGTACTGGAATTAGTTTAATAAACGAAAAATAGCTGTGTCAAAATCCAGGTTCGAGTGGATTTTGGCACAGCTTTTCTTTTGTAGATATGAATTATAGTTAAACAGGATTAGTTGCAAAATATCAAGGCTATGCAGAGGGAAATGAACAACTGAGGGCTGCATTTACAGAAGAAGAAAAAATCCTTACGTCTGCTTCGGCTGAAAAATAAGTATTTGAAGAAGCACTAGCTGCTACTCTTAGTTTGTTTTAATATAATAGACTTTTACAATAAAGAGCAAAAATTAAAGCTTCTCTGCATTGTGATTTAAACGCGTGAGAAATTGCTTGAGTTGCTGTAATTCTCTATCTGAAAAATCATCATAGAGATCATTCATAAATTGGTCTTTAAACATTGTACAACCCTCTAATAATGCTCGTCCTTTATCTGAAATCGTTACAAGTACTTCACGATTGTTTTTTTCATTACGTTTGCGTTCGACATATTGCTGCTCTTCAAGCAACTTTAAATGGCGCGTAATGGCCGATTGATCGATTGCTAAGGATTGTTGTAGTACCTTTTGTGTAACACTACCCTTTTTAACTAAAGAAACTAAAATTTCATATCTAGTCAAACTAACCTCTGTTCTTTTTTCAAAAACTTGCGTTACGTGACGGTCTAATCTTTTCAACATCATAATCATTTGTTTTTTATCATCCAAACAAACTTCCATACTCCTCCTCCTTACATTGGTAACTCTTTGTTTGTCGCTCACTAAAACTTGTGTTCGAATTCGGCACTGTTATAGAAGAAATTTTAGGTATCTAATTATGTACGCTACTGCTCTTTGGTACATTAAGCTTTTGGGCGTTTTGTTTAATCCCTATATAATAGCATTTTCATTCATTTGGATAAAGTATAACAAATTTCAAATTTTCGTGAATTAAGATAGGATGAATGCTTCCCCTAATGCACTTAGCTAGAAAAACGAATAATTTGTTCAAACGGTAAGCGTGATGAGTTACGTGCTGGCAGAGCAGGTTTCCCGATAGCAATTAAAAGCATCGGTAATTCATTTGCAGGTAGCTCATATTTTTTAGCGAATGCTGCTTTATCAAAGCCACCCATTATTACTGTTTCATAGCCCATGTCCTTCGCTAAAAGTACGATTTGCATAGAAATTAAACCTACATCTAAATGTGCAATATTTGTTCGCTCAATTTCAGAAAAATTGCTATATGCAGCTTCAGAGTTGGCAATCATCATGTCAGCAATATCACGCGGCATATAGCCTAGCTCAACATTTAAATCATTAATTTGTTTCGCATTTTTATACATTTCGTTATCGCCTAATACAGCAATAATCGCTGATGATGTTTCGATTTGCGCCTGATTAAATCCAGCAATGCGTAATTCTTTCTTTTGTTCTTGATCATCAATAACAAGGAAGCGCCAAGGCTGTAAGTTACTTGATGATGGAGCTGATGTTGCTTGCTGTAAAATATGCTCGATTGTTTCACGAGGAATCGTAACACCAGGCTCATATTTACGTACTGATTTACGGTCATCCATTAATTGTTCTAAAGCTGTTTTCTGTTGTAACATATTTTCCACCTTTTTTTGTTGAATTTAGAATCGATTATCATTATAGTTGATGAATCAATAGTTGACAAGTCATTTATCGATTTGGGATTTTTGATAGGAGAATGATTGGACAATTTAACAAGTATTTTGATTCGTTAGTTTTGATCGTTTATACATATAAATTTGTTTTATTATTGGAACCAAGCCTATATAATTAAACCCACCAGCACCAATGTGTTGCCACATACAGTCGACGCAGGTTGAATGAGTACCCATTTAAAACCAAGAGAACATTTTAAAATTCTTTCCCCTTATCATATTACTTATAAAACGTACTTTTAAAGTAGATTTGAATAGATCACTTGCTTACCAAAATGCTCGACATTCCCTACTAATGTATGCAATGGGCGAACAACCGAACGTTTAACAATACTAATACTTATGATGCCAACAAGTAGGCCAAAAATCGTAGCAATCAGTAATACATTCCGGTCCGTCTTCACATCATGATCCGTTTGCGTCGATACTTCATTAAATACGCGCTGATTATACGCTAGCATTTCGTCCGATAAATCATTTAACTGTAAATTGGCATTACGTACATTCGTTGCAAGCGTCGCAACAGCACGGTCCGTTTGCATCGTATCAACCTGCGTAATGACCTTTGCAGCCGCGCGCCTGGTCAAACTGTGCTTTCGCGACAATCAACGCATCTGTAATCGCGCGCATTTCCTCTGTCACAACCGTTGCTTCTAGCTTTGTAATATCGTCTGCAATGCGCTGCTGCTCATCTGCTAACCCTTGTAGCGCATCTGCTTTCCCCGTCAGCACATATTGGCGCAAATGCACACCTTGCACACCAACACGTGATTGTAAGTCTGCCGCCATATAAATTTGCTGTAAGCGATTCTCAATTAGTGACGAATATTTGTCATTCATTGAGGATAGCTGATAAATACTATATAGCTAGACAAAAAACAAGCAGCTAAACGAATCGTTTAGCTGCTTGTCATTATTTTGCGATATTTGTAATTCGGCCTTCTGTTGCAGTTGGAATTGTTTTTAATGATACAAACTGTTCCATTAAGTTTTCCCAATCAGATAAGCCAAGCTCCTTTACGCGTCCCTCGCTATACACATTTGCTAGTACATCATAGCCGTCACCACCACGTGCTGTGAAGGCATTTGTTGCGATTGTGTACGTTTTTGTGTCCTCTAAATCTACGTAGCGCTTCGTCTGCTCATCATAGTATTGTAGCGACACGACACGACTTCCTTCAGGCTTTGATGCGTCAAATGTCAGCTTACCGCCTGCAATATGCAGGAAGCCACCGTTTTCTTGCGGATATTTCGCAACAGATGTTTCAAACGTATCCTTTAGCTCTTTCCCTGTCACATTTGCAAGGGCAAGCGTATTCCCAAATGGTAGCACCGTAATAATTTGCCCAACCGTCACATCACCTGCTGGAATTTCACTACGGATCCCGCCACCATTTTGCACAGCCATAATAACTGGCGTACTAGAAAACTCTTTTGCCTTACGTAGCATGCCGTCCGTAATAATGTTCCCCAGCACGGTCTCATTTGAACGCACGCTCGGTCCATTGCCCTCTGCGTCAACACGTGGGTTTTCTAGTGCTTTTGTTAATTTCACGCCAATTTTATTTGTAGAGAACGCATCAATTTTTTCTTTGAACGGTGCTAAAATTTTCAGTGCCTCTGGGTCTGCTGGATATTTCGTCACGTCAAGCAGCTCACCCGCATAGCTGAGAACAATCCCATCCTCATCAAATGTCACGTCTAGCGTTCCTAAATATTTACCATATTCATTCGCCTGCACAATAATCGTCGACTCGCTATCTTTATCAATGATTACTGGCTCTTCTAACTTCGTATGTGTATGCCCACCAACAATAATATCAATGCCTGCTACAAATTTCGCAAGCTGCTGGTCATTATCAACTGCTGCTGCATCATCAAAGCCAAGATGTGTGAGCGCAATGATTTTATTCACGCCCATGCCTTCAAAGGCCGCCACCGTTTTTTTTGCCTCATCGATATAATTTTCAAACTCGACTGAACCAACGAACGCAATGTCCTTTGTTTCCTCTGTCGTTAAGCCGAAAATACCAATCTTCTCGCCGTTTACTTCCTTCACAATGCCTGAATAAATTTTCCCGTTTTCAGGATCGCTTGAAATCAGGTCGCTAAATAAGCCGTTAAAGCGGGAATCCTTTGAGAAGTCCACGTTTGCTGTTACGTATGGGTGATCAGAGGCTTTCACAAAGTCCACAAGTGCTTGGTGTCCTTCTGGTGAAGAGCCTAAATCAAATTCGTGATTGCCAAGTGTGACCGCATCAAAATCAAGCATATTTAAAAATGGTAAGTCTGCCTGACCGCTAAACTCTGTAAAGTAAAGTGTACCACTAAACATATCCCCTGCATGCAGGAGTAGTGCATCTGGGTTTTCTGCGCGCTCTGTGTTTACTGCTGCTACAAGTTGTGGGAACATCTCCACATGTGCATGTGTGTCATTCACATGCAGTAGGGATAAATCAAATGTCCCATCTTCTAGCTGTGAAAATGCTAAAATCGTGCCAAGTATCGCTGCCAACTCGCCGCGCGTTACGTGCTTCGCTGGCTCATATGTCACGCTTGCAAACGCAAGTGCCTCAATTGTTTCTTCGATTGAAGATTCTGCAATACGGCTTAAAATTGTCGCAATTTGCTTATGTGTAATCGGGTGTGCCTGCTTATACAGCCCCTCGTCCCCTGCAATATAGCCTTCATTTTCTAACGCTGCAATCGCACCGTAGTATTGATGTGTTGTTGGAATATCGATAAATTGTGGATTGATGACATTTGTTGTATCAAGCTGTAGTGTACCCGCTAGCATTTTTGCTGCTTGTCCACGCGTTACATTTGCATCTGGTTTAAATGTCCCGTCACCGAAGCCGCTAATGATGCCTTCTACTGCTAACAGCTCAATCGCCTCGCTGTATGGATGTGAAGAAGATACGTCTGTAAACGATGTGCTTGCTGCAACACCTACTGCGCCTACTGTGATCGCACTAACTGCTGCCACTAAAGCTGCTGATTGATATTTTCGTTGTTTTTTCAAATGAAATCCCCCCAAAGACAATTTTTACTCTACTGCTAAAAAGTAAAACTAAAAGACAATTTTATTTTAACGAATCTATTCCCCGAAAGCTAGTTTATAATTATAAAATTTACAAATTTTTTAATAATTTGACAGTTTCAACTTCAAAAAAACACAGTAAGCAAAATGCCTACTGTGTTTTATTTATGCAAATTAAGCTTCTAAAGCTTTCGCACGTAATACCATTTGTAAGATACCGCCGTTACGGTAGTAATCTACTTCTACTTCTGAATCGAAACGAGCTAACGCTTTGAATTCAGTTACTTTACCTTCTGGAGAAGTAGCAGTTACTGTTAAGATGTCACGTGGTTTAACATCGTCTGTTAAGTTAACATCGATTGTTTCGTTACCAGTTAATCCTAAAGTTTCAGCAGATTCGCCAGCCATGTATTGTAATGGTAATACGCCCATCATTACTAAGTTCGAACGGTGAATACGCTCGTAAGATTGTGCGATTACAGTTTTAACGCCTAGTAAGAATGTACCTTTTGCAGCCCAGTCACGAGATGAACCCATACCGTAGTCGTTACCAGCTAATACTACTAAGCCAGTGCCAGCTTCTTGATACTTCATGCATGCATCGTAAATGTACTCAACTTCGCCTGTTGGCCAGTAAGTAGTGAAACCACCTTCTGTACCTGGAGCGATTTGGTTACGGATACGGATGTTTGCGAATGTACCACGCATCATTACTTCGTGGTTACCACGACGAGAACCGTAAGAGTTGAAGTCACGGATTGCAACGCCATTCTCTTGTAAATATTTACCTGCCGGTGTATCTTTACCGATTGAACCAGCTGGAGAAATGTGGTCAGTTGTGATTGAATCACCGAACTTCGCCATTACACGCATACCTGCAAGCGTTTTGATCGCTTCTGGCTCTTTAGAAAGACCAGTGAAGAATGGTGGGTTTTGGATGTACGTTGATTTATCGTCGAATGTGTAAAGAGATTCAGTTGAAGTCTCGATTGCATTCCATTTTTCGTTAGCAGTGAATACTGTTTCATATTCTTTTTGGAATAATTCACGTGTTACTACTGCGTTTAATACTTCGTTTACTTCTTCAGTTGATGGCCAGATGTCAGCGAAGAATACTTCTTTACCTTCTGGAGTTACACCGATTACGTCTTTTTGTAAGTCGATATCTACAGTACCAGCTAAAGCGTAAGCAACTACTAGTGGTGGTGAAGCTAAGAAGTTAGCTTTTACTAGTGGGTGTACACGACCTTCGAAGTTACGGTTACCTGATAATACAGATGTTACGAATAAATCGTTGTCTTTAATAGCGTCTTCGATTTCTGGTAATAATGGACCAGAGTTACCGATACATGTTGTACAACCGTAACCAACTGTGTTGAAGCCGATTGCATCGAAGTATTCGTTTAAGCCTGAAGCTTCTAAGTATCCAGTTACAACTTTAGAACCTGGAGCTAAAGAAGTTTTAACCCATTTCGCAGGTTTAATACCTAACTCAACAGCTTTCTTCGCAACAAGACCTGCAGCTAAAAGAACGTATGGGTTAGAAGTATTTGTACAAGAAGTGATTGCAGCGATTGCTACAGCACCTGCTGGGATTTCAACATCGCCTTCAGCAAATTTAGCTGTAGAAGTTTTGTCGAATTCTGCTTCAGTTAAACCGAAACCTTGAGTACCTTGAGGAGCTACTACTGATTCACGGTAAACGTTACGCATTTGAGTTAAAGGAATTAAATCTTGTGGACGCTTAGGACCAGAAAGGTTTGCTTCGATGTCACCAAGGTTAATTTCTACAACTTTTGTATATACAGGCTCTAAGTTAGCGTCAAAGAACATGTCATTTGCTTTTAAGTAGTTTTCTACTACAGCAATGTGCTCTTCGTCACGGCCAGTTAAACGCATGTAGTTTAATGATTCTTCGTCAATTGCGAAGAAACCACATGTAGCACCATATTCTGGAGCCATGTTAGAGATTGTAGCACGGTCAGCAAGTGGTAAAGCAGGTACGCCTGGTCCGAAGAACTCAACGAATTTGTTTACTACGCCTTGTGCACGTAATACTTGAGTAACTTTTAATGCTAAGTCAGTTGCAGTTGTACCGTTTGGTAATTCGCCAACTAATTTAACACCGATTACTTCAGGGATTGGGAAGTAAGATGGTTGACCTAACATACCAGCTTCTGCTTCAATACCACCAACACCCCAACCTAGAACGCCGATACCGTTGATCATAGTTGTGTGAGAGTCAGTACCTACTACTGAGTCTGGGAATGTTTCGAAAGTGCCATCAGCATTTTCTTTAACATGTACGATTGGTGCTAAGTACTCTAAGTTAACTTGGTGTACGATACCAGTTGCTGGTGGTACAGCGCGGAAGTTATCATAAGCAGTTTGCGCCCATTTTAAGAAGTTATAACGCTCAGCGTTACGCTCGAACTCAAGGTCCATGTTAGCGTTTAATGCAGCAGCGTTACCGTATTTGTCTACTACTACAGAGTGGTCGATTACAAGGTCAACCGGGATTGCTGGGTTGATTTTGTCTGGGTCGCCACCCATTTCTTTCATTGCAGAACGTAAAGAAGCTAAGTCTACTACTACTGGTACACCAGTGAAATCTTGTAGAACTACGCGAGAAGGTTTGAATGGTACTTCTGCATCAGCAGCTGCGCCAGCGCCCCATTTTGCTAATTCATTTACGTGCTCTTCTTTAATTACATAGTTGTCATATTGACGTAATACTGATTCTAATAATACTTTAATTGAGTAAGGAAGGCGTGATACGTTTGCGATACCAGCTTCTTCGATTGCAGATAAACGGAAATAGTTATAAGTTTTACCGTTTACTTCGAATGAAGAGCGGCTGTTGTGTAAGTTTTGTGCCATCTGTGTGTTCCCCCTAATAATTCTTGAATTGAAAAGGCCATTGCTCTTTTCTCCAAAGCCTATATTACATGAACTTAATACATAAGTAAATTGCATTATTATTATCTTTTACGATAAGTTTTATTTATGACCTATCGGAAAGACATAATTTTTCTGCAATAACGCGAAGTTATATGAAGCGTTTTTTTCATTATAAAATTGCGTGAATTTTCCATTAATTATTCCCTATTTCATCCACTCTTGAATCAGGATGGAAACGGTGCCACGTAACTTATCATAGCGCTGTGTAAATTTCAAATTGAAGTACAGCGCGCGCAGCAGTTGCATTGTATTTGTGCGTGCTGTATAAAACGCGCGGTCATACCCAGCCGTGTAGCTATGATGTGTCAGACGATCCACGAGCTGCTCGGCCCATTCTAGTAGTACGGCCTCTGGAAAATCAACTGCCGCAAGCGCGGGAATAATTTTCGCTAAACGCTCGTCCTCGTCATCTGTGTAGACACGCCCCTTCCACAGTGCCACCTTCATACCTTGCAGAATAAGCGGTGCAAAGCGTACTTCAAATGCCGGGTGCTGAATGACCGCAATCGCCAGGTCTGCCGCGTGCGCCATGCTATGTGCCCAGCCGTGCTCCGTAAAGCCGCGTACATCACGCTCACGCTGCATATAATACGCGGCTTGCTCTAAAATCTTTGGCGCTGTCTCACTATTTAAATAGGAAAGTTGTCGATCCGCATGCAGTAATGCTGTTAGCCACAGTGCCGAAAATGAACGCGTGTACACGCCGTTTAGCGACTTATGCTGTAAATACTCGCTACTACTAACCGCTTGCGCTAAATAGACCAGCTGTACGTGAGAAAAATGGCCCGCACTCAGTAGCTCGATAAATACGCGGTAGCCAAGCTCGTCACGTATTTCTGGTTCTGTGTGCCCAATAACGGACAACAATGCCGTCACGACCGCATCCCCATTGTCGGCTACATAATCTGCGCGCGCCGACTCATTCAATGATAAAATATACTGCAATGTTTCTTTTACTTGCACAAGAAATCCCCCTAAAATGTCATCAAGGTTCATTGTACGAAACTGTGCGCGGTTTTGCTAGTTCAAGTAATGGCAAATACGTCATCCGCTTCAAATAGTTCATTCACCTCGATGACTTTATCCGAAAATCGATTGACAACTTTCAGATCCACCGCATTAAAAACATTTGTCAAGACAATCGCCGTGCACGAAAAGCTTTTCGCCTTTTTAATTGTGTTGAACTCCTCAATAAAAGCACTCGGTAAAAAGCTCGAGCCGTCTGTCACAAAGATAATGTCCGCACTTTTAAATTCACTGCGCGTTAAAATCTCGAGCGACTCACGGAGCGGCTTCTCATAATTTGTCCCACCCCCTAAAAAACGCGTACTTAAATGAATCAAATCATCGGTCGTCGCCTTGCCCTTTGCAAAAATTTGTACATCGCCAATACTACTTGCAAACGGAATCATCGCAAAATCTCGCTTTTGGCGCCGCGCAATCATCAGCAGTGCTAAACAAAATGCCTTGCTTTGCTCTTTAATCGTCGTCATCGAGCTGCTTTCATCCATACAAAGAATAATCGGTCCGCGGCCCCGCCTATCTTTACCCTTTGTATCAAAAATAAATGCCTGCTGCTCGGCATAGCGACGCAGAAAATCGAGTTTACTGCTCGGCGTAATAAAGTTAGCCATTTCAATCGGCAACAGGCGCGCGACCTCCTGCCCAACCGTCACATTTTGCCGCGCAAATGTTTGACGCTGCTTTGTTTTTTGCTTTTTTTGCGCAATTTTTTTAAATCGTCCGGTCAGCTCGGCAATTTTTTTCAAACTCTCATTATGCTGGAGCTGTTCCGCGAGTGTTAGCTGCTCGGTCATTGTCACTTGCTGCATTTTTTTACCGTCTGCTGTGCCAATCATTTGAATAACTTGGCGCTGCTCCTTCACGCGTTTCGTTGTCTCCGATAGTATTTGCTGCATGTTCATGTCCTTTAGCTGCTCTTTTATCGATTTTTGCCCAAAGGATGAACGGGACTGTTTTTGCTCCTTTAGCTTCTCATAAATCGCGAGCGTCGTTAAAATCGACAGCAGCTCATCCCCGCGCGTCAGCTGGTGCCAGCGCGTATAATCATCGGTTTGCATCATCGTCGTAATAAACTCATATTGCAACGCACCAATGTCACTTGCCTGCGCTAAAAACTTTGGGTGTAGTAAATAAAACGCGCTCCAAATATCGCCGAGGCAATTCGTCATGCCCGGTAGCAGTGACTCACCTTCCGTACACGCGTCATGAAGGAGTTTGGATAATTTAATGAGCTCATTAAAGCGGCTACGCTGATCGATTGACAATTGAAAAATAGAGCGGCTATATAATACCGCGATATTATGCTCCAATAAAATCACCTCGTTTGGAATAGTATTTCCATAAAACCACCCGTACACAAAAAGATTGCACAAGCCTACACTTGGACAATCCTTTCTTTGTATTTAAAACCCAATCACATCCGACGTCATTTGTAGCAGCCTTTTATGCATATCATTTTTCAGTGTGACAAGCTCGGGGCGATTTGGGGTTTGGCGGTTCATCGCTTGTACCTCTAAAAATAACGCCTTGCCCTGCATGAGTAGCTCGCTCAATTTCGCGCGGTTGTGCGGGGACTTGCCAATCATGGCGTGCTGCGCATTTAAGAGAATGCTTTCAAACTCGGGGCGCACGCGGTTTAAAAATGTTTCGACCGAATCAAAGACCGTGTCGTTTAAAATTTCAATCGTTGAGGCGCGTTGGTCGATTGTTTCCCACAGTACATTACCTAAAATGTCTAAATCGCGGCGCTCAACGGTGTGGCGGTTGTCCAAATACGCTTTCGCCTTCAAAATCGATAGGGCCTGCTTGAAACGGCGGTCGGATGGACGGATGCCCGCATCATGCAGCTTGCGGCGCACCTTCGCGAGTGTGGAATAAATCCCGTCTGGCATCTGGACTTGGTCAACCTGCTTTTGATAGAGCTCCAGCTCGTGTAACGTCATTTTTGGTACACTTGTCTGCTCCTCTGCCTTTAGCATCGCAATAAACTGATCCTGCTCGCGAATGTAATTGACCTCATAGCGCAGTAAAAATCGGTCAAATAATGCTTCTAACCCTTCCCCCTCTTCAATATATTCATTAGAAGAGCCCACAATGGTCATAAGCGGGGACTTTACCGGGATACCGTTATTATAAAAAATTCGCTCATTAATTAATGTAAGCAGCGAATTTAAAATCGCGGAGTTCGCCTTAAAAATTTCATCGATAAAAGCAAAGTGTGCCTCTGGTAGCATGTCTCGGATATTGCGCTTATATACACCCTGCTCAAGATCCTTGAGTGACAGTACGCCGAACAATTCCTCTGGCGTACTAAATGGTGTAAGTAAATGCTGGAAATACTGCGAGCCGTCGATTATTTCGCCGAGCATTGCAGATAACGCACTTTTCCCTGTTCCGGCGGGCCCAATAAATAAAATATGCTGTCTAGAAAGAAGAGCGGTCATCAGCGCTTCAATTTCTGCTTCACGATCATAAAATTTATTATTTAAGGATTGTTGTATTTGCTGTAATCGTGTAGTTGACATAGCATGCTCTCCTTTCATTTTTCTATTATTAATACGTTTCACCTCTTCAAATTTTTTTAAACCTTTCTCTATAGTTTATGCGACTAAAATTCAATTTAACTACTTTTCACTCAATCAATCCGAAAAGAAGTTTCTATCATTGTCCTATAAATTCGACAGCTTTTTCAGGCAGATAGAACTATCATTTAACAATTTCCACTATTGTTTGAAATATTTTCGAAGGAAAGGATTAACTTTTCTTTTTTATGTGAAAATAAAGATTAAGGAACATGGCAAGGAGGATGAAGGATGGCGATTATTAAAGTGTCTACCTCTGTTTTTTCAACATACAAAACAGTAGAACGCGCGCTGCAAAAGGTCGTGCGCGGAGATGAAATACAATTGGCTGCGGGAAAATATAAAGAAACGATTACGATCCACGAGCATGTGCGCATTTTCAGTAAGGAGCGTGAAAATACGATTGTTGAGGGATTGATCGTCGTACCAAAGGGTGTCACCGCTACATTTGAACACCTGACAATAATCCCAAGCATCCAAATTTATGTAGAGGGCACCGTTCATTTTAAATATTGTACATTTCATGGAGACGACACGTCTGTCATTTTGTCGCTTTACGGCGGCGAGGCGACGCTCGAGCATTGTACATTGAAGGATGCGCAAGATGTTGGTGTCGCTTTATTAAATAATAGTAAAGCCCATATATCGCATTGCCTATTTGAAGGCAATGGCAAAAGTCATTTTTTACTCGAACAGTCCGCGCTTGAGCTCATTTCAAGCGAATGCTCACTTGCTAAGCATGCACTGTGGATTAAAAACGGTGCATCGGTACACAGTGAAAACTGTAAGCTGCATCATCAAGCTGGCACGCAAATTATTGTACAAGGCGAGGCCCATTTCACTGATTACGGCAGTACAATTGAGCATGGGCAAGGTAATGGATTATATGCGACAAAAAATTGCACGATTACCCTACACGGCACGGTTTTTCTCCATCATAAGCTGCCGCAAATTTGGGCGCAACAAAGTAAGCTCGTAGCACACCACTGCATTGTGCAGCACGGCGAGGAGTCTGGCATTATGCTACGTGACCAGACAGAGGCTGAGCTCGAGTACTGCGTGATCTCGCATCATAAAATCGCCAATGTCCAAGTAACACTCGAATCTCTGCTGAATATGACGAATAGTCAAATTCACCAATGCACAGGCGTCGGTGTGCAAGTGCGCGAAAAATCGATTGTCAATTTTAGTGAGAGCATTTTCGCACAAAATACGCTATCCCAAACACTAATTTCCGAGGAATCCATTGCCTCATTCAAAAATTGCCTCATTAAGGACGGCCTACAAATTGGTCTATTTACGGAGAAAAAATCGGTGTGTACGCTCGTTCATTGTCAAATTTTGAACCATGCCAACAGCGCGATTACCGCTGTTGGTGCTGAGCTGACGCTGATTGACAGCACGATTTCGGGCAATAAAGGCAATGGGCTACTCGTAGTTAATGAGACCACTCTCTTTGTGGATACGTGTAAATTTAGCGACAATGACATGCCGCATATCGCCGGTAAATCCAAAACGACGCTCCATATACATGCAACTGAATTTAGTGGTAGCAAAGCGCTTTTTGTGCTTGAGGACTGTGAGCTTCTACTAAAAGATAGCCAAATTACTAACGGAGACGGCGTGCAAGTTGAAATCGCTGACCGCTCAAAGGCGGAAATCACGCATTGCTTCATTACAAACGGTGCGACAAACGGCATTAAAGCCATCCGTGATTCGACACTGCATATTTACGATTCACAAATTTCACAGCACAAAATGCCGCAAATCGTCATCAATGATAGCTCCCTTATTTTCAAAAATAGCGAGCTACTTGACGGCGTGCGCAACGGCTTTATTATTGAAAATAATGCCGAGGCATTCATTCAAGACTCGTTCATCTCAAAGCACCGCTACCCACAAGTGTGGATTGATCTAAATTCAAATGTCGAGCTCAGTGCGACGCAGCTAAAGGATGGCAGTGAATCCGATATTTATGCACAAAATAAATCATCCGTCGTCGTGTCCAATTGCCTTATTCATAATGAGCATTTTATTTACAACGTGCAGGCGGTCAATCATTCGACGATTGACCTGCTCGCAACGACGATTGAAAACACGGTCGGCGAAACGTTTTATAGTGAAAATAATAGCTATATTACGCATAACTTAGACGAAGCACAATAATGTATCTCACAGTGCGATTTGTTTTAGCGTAAAAAGCTATAGAATAATTATAAAATTGCGTTAATTTTTATGCTATAGTGGAGGAACAGAAGAGAGAGAGGATGACATCTATGTTCCAAAATGCAACAATCGACAAAAAAGCCAATATTTATTTTAACGGCAATGTCACAAGCCGCACCGTGACGCTAGCAGACGGTACGAAGAAAACGCTTGGCATTATACTGCCAGGCAACTACACATTTTCAACAAACGCACGCGAGGAAATGGATTTTTCAACGGGCAAGCTGCGCTATCAGCTAGAGGGCGCGGAATGGGTAACTATTGACGGTGCGGGTGTGTTTGAAGTGCCAGCGAATAGCTCGTTTAACTTAGAGGTAGAGACGGTAGCGGATTATTGCTGTAGTTATTTAGAAGATTAAAAAATGGGGACGCACCAAGTTGGTGTGTCCCCTTTCGTTTATTTCACTGAGCCGCTTTCAAAGGCAGCATCTTTATAGTACATATTTTTGACAAGCACGTTTGGTCCTAAGCATTTCACCGCTGGGCAGTGACAGTTCAAGCTTTTCGCTAGATCTGACTCCAACCACTTATCAAAAATTGCTGGCAGTGAGTCGCTGGCGATATTGCCAAGTGCAGGTGCATCACCGAAATCTGTGACAATGACCTCACCTGTGAAAATATTAATATTTAAGCGCGAGCGGCCGTCTGGGTCATTGCGCACTGTGACGTTTTTCTCACTGCGCAGACGTTGCTGCAGCGCTACGTCTTCTACTGACTGGCTGCACGGATAAAACGGCAGTGTACCAAATAGCATCCACGTCTCCTGGTCACGAATATCCAATAAATGATGGATCGCCGCGCGTGTCTCCTCTAGTGATAACGACGTTAAGGCACTCGCGAAGTCTGATGGGTACATTGGGTGTATTTCATGACGCGCACATTTCATTTCATTGACGATTTGGTTGTGAATATGCTCTAGATAAGGCAATGTCTTTTTATTTAACATCGTCTCAGCCGATACCATCACACCGTTTTCCGCCAGCATTCTTGAATTATCAATCATGCGCTGGAACAAGGCCGCGCGCTGATCAAATGTCGGTTTGCGCTCCATCATCTCAAAGCCTGTTTCGACAAACTCCTCGGTCGTCCCCCAGTTATGCGAAATATGTAGCACATCTAAGTAAGGTGCAATCTCTAAGTAGCGCGCCCCGTCAATCGTTAAGTTCGAGTTCATTTGTGTACGAACACCGCGCCCAT
Source organism: Solibacillus sp. (assembly GCA_040274725.1). Taxonomy (GTDB): domain Bacteria; phylum Bacillota; class Bacilli; order Bacillales_A; family Planococcaceae; genus Solibacillus. The sequence continues at coordinate 17,472 of JBEMAQ010000005.1, forward strand.
GTGCATATTTTAAAATCGGTAGCACATAGTCACGTACCGATTTCTTACTCATCATTGGTTCTCCGCCCGTAATCGATAATGTTTTTAGGTGCGGAATCTCATCCAAGCGTTTTAAAATCAGGTCAATTGGCAGTGCCTCTGGATCCTTTGTTTGTAGCGTATAGCCAACCGCACAGTGCGCACAACGCATATTGCATAGTGTTGTTGTTGTAAATTCAATATTAGATAACGTTAACCCGCCATGTCGTTCAACGTCTAAATAAGCCTCCCACGGATCGAAGCTTGGTGTAATTTGTTTTAGCGTAGTCATTTTTCGAAACTTCCTTTCTAACAGTCTATTTTCGCATAGATTGCTAGAAATGAAAACTAGAAAATAACACTTCCTTCAGATGCCTTTCTGAAAATGACGGGCATTTTAATTTTGTGACACATTCGCACGTTCAAATGTTTGCATATTTTTGACCATCACATTTGCTGCCTGGAGAATTGGGTACGCAACCGCGGCACCCGTCCCTTCACCGAGACGGAAGTTTAACTGCACGAGCGCCTCTTTTCCTAAATGCGCCGCTGCCATTTTATGTCCGGGCTCAACCGAATCATGCGACAAAATCAAATAATCCTTTGTGCCTGGTGCAAGTAACTCCGCTAAAATGCCAGAAATCGTACAAATAAAGCCGTCGAGCAACACCGGCACACGACTTTCTGCTGCACCTAGCATCGCACCCGTCATCCCTGCGATATCTAACCCACCAATTGTCGATAAGAGGTCAATTGCGTCCTCGCTGTTTGGCTGATGGAAACGAATCGCCTCGCGACAAACATTGGTTTTCTTCTCAAGCTGCGCATTATTAATACCCGAGCCGCGTCCCACAACCGTTTGCGGGTCAATATCCAAAACAGCCGCTAAAATCGCACTGCTCGGCGTTGTATTGCCAATCCCAAGCTCACCGACAATTAAACAGCCCGCTCCTTGTGCAATCGCTTGCTTTGCTGCTAAGTAGCCAACCTCAATCGCCTGCCACGCCTCTTCTCGTGTCATCGCACGCTCCTGCAAAAAATTCGCCGTGCCACCCTCGCGTACACGCTGACGAATGACCTTTTCATGCGGAACCGGGCGTAAAATACCTAAGTCATACACCGAAAGTGGTGCGCCAATCATCGCACTAAAGACGCTAATGCCCGCGCCGCCCTCCACCATATTGATAGCCATTTCATACGTCACCTCTTGCGGTGAAGCGGAAACATCCTCCGCTACAATGCCGTGATCCGCACAAAAAACAAGGGAGGCAGGACGAATATCCGGCTTCACCTCGCCCGTCATCCCAGCTAATAAAATCGCAAGCTCCTCTAATTTCCCTAAGCTACCTGGTGGCTTCGTTAAGTGATCGATATAAACACGCGCCTCCTGCATCTTTTGTGCATCAAGCGGGGGAATTACAAACTGTCTCATATTATACGCTCCTTCATTTAAAGTCAAAATATTCTATAAACATAACATAGTCTGTATATTTATTATGATTTCAAGCAAAGAATGGCGAAATTTTGACGTTAGGGAGCGGAAATGATGATGAAATTAGATTACGTTAAATGAGGTGTGCTTTATGAACGAAACATTTGGCGAATAATAAACTGCGGTGTTCCTATGAACGAAACAATCGGTGTTAAATAATCTCTCCATATACACACAAAACGGTTCAGCCTACGCTGAACCGTTTTTCTCTAGCCTTTTCTAATGGGTCTTTCCCTCGGCGTAATATTAATAATATAGTAGCCGATAATGAGCACTAAAATCACGCCCGCAAAAATAAGCGTATCGAGTGCGGAATCGTGCTCGACAATAATGAGCCGCAGCATCGCTGTAATCCCAATATACATAAAATAACGTAACGGGAAGTGGTAATCCTCTTTAAAATATTTCACAATCATCGTAATAAACTCAAAGTACAAAAAGAACACTAAAATATTCGCTAAAAAATATTTGTAGTCATGCTTCTCTCCGCTAATAATAAACTGCAAAAACTCCAGCATTTCAAGCATGAGCATGACACAGAGTGCGAGTGCGAGGACGCTTAAGCCGACATTTAACACCACTTGTAGCACCTTTGGAATGAGCTCCTTTAAAGGCTTTGGATTCGTTAATGCACGCATAGAAAATCCTCCTTACCCACTTTTATTTTCCATACTATTCTAGCGTTAAATTTTTGTCAATTTTGTAAGCGATTACTTTAAAAAGAAAATTATTTATCAAAAAAACCGCGCGAACACATTGGTTCACGCGGTCTCTCTTATTCTTCTAAAGTGTCCGGGTCCACGCCCTTTTTCACTTCTAAATATTGAATTTGATGGCCATCGATTTCTTTCAGTGAGAACTCATAGCCTTGATAATAGACTTTCGTATTCATGTCAAGCTCGGTGTCCTGTGTGAAGTACCAGCCACCAATGGTATCAATGCCCTCTGCCTCAAGGTCAATAAATAACAACTTCGCGACATCATCTAATAATACTTTCGAATAAATCAAATAATGATCGTCGCCGATTTTACGGATTTCTGACACTTCATCATCATCGAACTCATCGCGAATCTCCCCAACTAGCTCCTCTAAAATATCCTCAACCGTCACCATACCACTTGTGCCGCCGTATTCATCGAGTAGGATTGCAATATGAACGCGCTCCTTTTGCATTTTTTGCAGCAGCTCGTGAATCGGTGTTGTTTCGATTGTGCGAATAACAGGATTAATGAAATCCTCTATTTTAAATGTGGCAGCGGAAATCCGATTGTTCATACCTAACATAAGGAAATCTTTAATATTCAGGAAGCCGAGGATATTATCACGATCTCCCTCATAAATTGGGTAACGTGTATAACGCTCCTCTGAAATTTGCGTTAATACTTCCTCAAACGTTATATTTACCTCAAACCCAACGATATCTGTACGCGGCACCATAATTTCGCGCGCGATTTTATCATCGAACTCAAACACATTGTTTACATATTTTAATTCATTGACATTAATCTCACCTGATTTGTAGCTTTCAGATAGTAGCAAACGCAGCTCTTCTTCTGTATGTGTCAGCTCATGCTCGCTCGCTGGCTTCATACCAATTAGGCGGAGCAGTAAGCGCGCGGAGCCGTTTAATGCCCAAATGAACGGATACATGACCTTGTAGAAAAACTGAATCGGCTTAGCGAACATCAGTGTCACAGCCTCGGCCTTTTGAATGGCGATTGTTTTTGGTGCCAGCTCCCCCACGACAACATGTAGGAATGTCGCAATGACAAACGCCCCACCGATTGTAAACCAGTGAATAGAGTCTACTGGTATACCAACCAATTCAAAAAATGGATGTAAAATAAATTCAAATGTCGACTCGCCGACCATACCAATACCAAGCGCTGTCACCGTGATTCCTAGCTGACAGGCAGATAAATACTCGTCTAAGTGCCCAGTTACATTTTTTGCGGCAAGTGAGCCGGCTTTACCCTCTGCGACAAGCTGGTCAATGCGTGATTGACGTACCTTTACAATGGCAAACTCTGTCGCCACGAAAAAGGCGGTTAAAATGATTAAAATCGTAAAAATGGATAAGTTAATTATGGTTGACAATAGCGCGTTCTACAAAACGTAGAACGTTCACCTCCTAGGAATTTAATAAAAGAAACAGTGACTGCATAAGCGCCACGCTTTCGGGTGTTACATTTTTTTTAAGGTTCTCTTTTTCTTGATCGTCAAGCTGATTCATTAGCCCGCGTACGTCCTGCTCTAGCTTCCGCATTTGCAAACGAATGTCCTGCACGTCTATTTCCTCTTCTACTGGTGCACCAAGCAGCGCGGCAATTTGCTGAAGGCCCTTACCTTCGCTCTTTTGCTCCTCAATCCAGTGAATGCGGTCAATCATCTTTTTATCATAATAGCGATAATTAGAAGCAGAACGTTCTACCTGCAGTAGCCCAAGCGTCGTATAGTAATCAATTGTACGTTTCGTCATACCAGTTGCGGCAGCTAATTCACCGATTTTCAGCTTCTCTGTCCCAAAATATCACCTCATTCTATGTACGTTTTGCATAGTTTACTATGCTCTATAGAAAACTATAACGTACCACTTAAAAAAATGCGAGTCAATGCGACGAAATGATGCTTTTTCTCCCAAAAATGACGAAACAAAATGTCCGTAAAGACAAAAGTTGTGCTAAACAGCGAGGTTTAGTCACAACTTTTTGTGGTCGTATAGGTTACGCAAAGACGATGATTTGTGGTAATGTCGGGAGATCTGATACGACATCTGCCTCGGTTAAGCTTAAGCCGATTAAGCTGTAATTCGCATCAAATTCTAAAAACTCGCTCGTCTGAATTTGATCGGAACGGCTCGCGCGGTTGTATACGGCCTCATGCGTCAAATCAATGGCACAAATGCATTCAATTGTATTTTGCACATGCTGCTTCTCCTCAGCCGTAAGTGGCAAATGCTCACCAAGAATATACGGTAGAATCGCATCACGTAAAAAGCCTTGTGCTTCTGTAATGCATGTAAATTCTGCTAATTTATTAACATAGGATTTTAAATTCAGACGCTCCTTTTTACGTTGAATATTCAACTCACCGACCTGCCCTAAAATCGCTCGTAAACGCTCCATTGCTAGATCATTTAAATGGTTTTGAATTCCGTACAATTCGCGCACGACATGCACTTCCTGCTCCTGAATTTTCACCATATTTGCTGCAAGCTTTTGCTGTAAGTCGTTCACCATCATGACGCGGTCCAAAATAAACTGATCCGTATTATGCGCAATTTGCGTCGTCAGTTCCTGGCCGTAGCGCTTTTTATATTGCTTACTAAATGACTCGTATTGACGTATATAATCACTATGTGTCCTGCGGTAATCACGCACGCTTTCCTGATAGCGAATCGCATGCTGCTCAAAGCGCTCGACCGTCTCGTCGCGCAAGTAAAGGTCACTCGCTAATACTTGCAACAGTTGATACAGCGTTTGCACCGGTTTGAATACTTCACTTACCTGCTTATATTCGTCCTCATACGCCGAGATAATGGCGAGATCGCGCTGCTGACGTGAAAATTCATAGTTGCTGTCATCAAACTCTCTTTTCACACTGTCATAGGCCGAAATATACGGCTCGCGCTGCGGAATGAGCTCGATTTCTTTCCGCAGACGCTCGAGCCAATGAATAAAGCGCTCTGTCATATGGCGCGTTTTTTTCGTGTTATCACTCACAATTGTTTTAATGAGCTGCGTAAGCTCGGTATAGCGCGAATCAATCAGTAGCTGCATATCATTCGTTTTACGTGCCTCCATCGCAATTTGCGCGGATACGCCTAAAGTGCTCTCAATAAACTCGCCGTAGCGCGCCTGCTCGTCCTCGGTAAATGCGGCACCCCGCTCATCACCATCAATCGCATTAATAATTAAATGTGGCTTCATCTCACGGGCTGCAAGTTTTTTTAAATAATTCACTTCTGCCTCTAATGCCGGCGAGCCGTTACGCACAACGAAAAAGATGTGGTCCACGCGGCTCACAAGGGCTGGCGAGAAAAACGCAGTATTGTTCGCGCCAATTTCAAGTGCTGTCGTGTCGACAATTGTCACGTCACGCAGCAGGTCATGCTTCACATACACCTCTAAATAATCTAAATGCTCGCGAATAATTTGCGCACCAAAGTTATCAGAGGATGTTAACAGCTCAAGCTTACCTAAATCAAACGTGGCAATCATGCCATCTAAAAAAATTGCTTTAATGCATTCTTCCTCGCCGTACCTGATAAAGGTATTCGCGCTTGTCGGAAATGCGGTATGTACTATTAGTAGCTGACGGCCAAGGAGCGCATTAATCAAACTCGTCTTGCCAACACGTTCCTTCCCGACAATTAAAAGTAACTGCGCGTTTTCAGTATCCTCAATCATACGATGAAGACGTTTCGTCACATCACGCACATAACTATTTTGCGATAATATTACTTCAAGCGGTTTCAGTCGTTCAATAAATGTATGTAATTCGGATAAATTAGGCTGTAAGGACATATTCGTCAGTTCATTTGTTTCCATTGTCCAAAACCTCACTTTCTATTCATTACCTTCATTATAAGCTTTTGATAATTTCGGAAAATATAAATTTAGCGATTTTTCTCAAAATTGATTCAAGCGTCACAGTCACAACTGCCAAAAATGGGTACTATCTCACATAAAATGTAAGGGCTTGCATTACATTTTCTATGTTCTTTTCTTCTACCCCCTTTTCGAATGAATGAAAATAGTGATAGGATGGGGAGGAATATAGAAGAAGTAAGGAGATTTTTATGCAAACATTACGTGAGCAATGGTTTGGAAATGTGCGCGGCGATATTTTAGCAGGACTTGTTGTCGCACTTGCCCTCATTCCAGAAGCAATTGCCTTCTCTATTTTAGCCGGCGTCGATCCAATGGTCGGGCTATATGCGTCGTTTGTCATTGCGGTGACGATTAGCTTTGTCGGCGGGCGTCCGGCAATGATTTCGGCGGCGACGGGGGCGATGGCACTTGTCATCGTGTCACTCGTCAAGGATCACGGTGTCGAGTATTTACTCGCCGCAACGATTTTAACCGGGGTCATTCAAATTTTATTTGGCGTCTTTAAAATTGCGCGCCTCATGAAATTTATCCCGAATGCCGTGATGCTCGGCTTCGTCAATTCACTGGCGATTTTAGTATTTATCGCACAAACACCGCATTTTATCGGCGGTAGCCTCTTAACATGGGTATTTTTAGTTGTCACAATCGTGCTCATTTATGCGATTCCGTACATCATTAAAGGCATTCCAGCGCCGCTAATTGCGGTTGTTATCCTCTCTGCTGTGGCGATGTATATGGGCAATGATTTAAAAACAGTTGGCGATATGGGAACAATTACGGCGAGCTTACCAAGCTTCCTTCTGCCAGACGTGCCGCTGAACTTTGAGACATTGCAAATTATTTTGCCATACGCACTTGCACTGGCAGTTGTTGGCTTAGTCGAGTCACTGCTTACGGCGTCGATTTTAGATGATATGACCGATACAGAAAGCGATAAAAACACAGAAGCACGTGGGCAAGGGATTGCCAATATTATTAACGGCTTCTTTGGCGGAATGGCCGGCTGTGCGATGATTGGACAGTCTGTCATTAACGTCAAATCGGGTGGCCGCGGTCGCCTGTCAACTTTTGTTGCTGGGGCATTTTTAATGTTTTTAATCATTGTCCTTGGCGATTACGTGTTGCAAATTCCGATGCCAGTGCTTGCTGGAGTCATGGTCGTTGTCTGTATTACACAGTTTGACTGGTCGTCGTTTAAATACGTTGTGAAAGCACCGCGCAAAGATGCGTTTGTGATGCTGTTAACCATCGCTGTTGTGCTCTATACACATAACTTAGCCGTTGGTGTTGTAGCCGGTGTCATGGTCAGTGCGATGTTTTTCGTTGCTGAAATTTCACGCGTTGACATGCGCCAAACTGGCGAAACTGTTTATGTGACAGGCCAATTATTTTTCGCCTCAACAGAAGGCTTCCAAAAATTCTTTAAAACAGCCGACTTAAGCGATCATGTCACAATCGACTTTACGGAGGCACGTATTTGGGACGATTCAGCAGTCGGTGCGCTATTAAAGCTTGAGCAAGCATTACAAGCCCAAGGCAAAACCGTAACGTTTAGCGGCCTTGACCATGCAAGCCGCACCGTGATTACAAAAATTACAGGGAAAGTTTGGGGGTAATTCAAGTGTATGAACATATTTTAGTTGCTGCAGACGGGTCAGACAACGCGATGCGTGCGGCACATGAGGCAGCAAAAATCGCGAAATTGTGTGGTGCACGCGTGACGATTGTTTACGTCGCAGATTTTGAAAAAGCGCGCCAGGAAATGCTACACAGCGCCTCAGCGGATAGCCTCTACTTAGAACGTCGCACGAAAATTGCGCCGATTGAGGCCATTTTCGAGAAAAATAATATTGCCTACAACGTCGAAATTTTACGCGGCACAGCAGGCCCTGAAATTGTCAAATATACAAATTCCAACGATGTTGACTTAGTGGTCATCGGCAGCAGAGGCTTAAACAGCTTGCAGGAAATGGTACTCGGCAGCGTCTCACATAAAGTGATGAAGCGCGTCAACTGTCCTGCACTCATTGTCAAATAGTTTAACATTTGTAAAAGTTGGGTAAATAACGATTGAACTTTGTGCACATTAAAGGAGGACTTTCGTTAAACATTTCGTTACTGGCAAATGAGCACGGCTTTGAACTATTAGATGGTGACCAGCAATTCGGTAATATCGTGTGGCAGCTTGATGGTGATGTGATGGTGATGAATGGCACCGTTGTTGACCCGTCTCTTCGCGGTCAGGACTATGGTACAAAACCACTAGACGAGGCGGCAGAATACGCGCGCAGACATCATTATAAAATGGAAGCAATCTGCCCTTTTATTGTGAAAAAATTCGAAAAAACTACTGCATATGATGACTTAAAAGTATAAAATTCTGAAGCAGACTGGGTTACCTGGATGCAGATGCTTGCGGTTTGGGTGTTATTTTCACTGCATTAGCGGAAGCAATCCAATAGATAAAAAAATGGCGAGCATGTTGGTAACGCAACATGCTCGCCTTCTTTCTATTATAATGCTTTTTTACGAATCGGCTGTAAAATAAGTGCAACGATGAAAATACAAAGTGCAATGACAGTAGCTGACATAAATAACCCGTCGTAGCCTTGCTGTGCGGCAAGTGTCGTCATGTCATTTACTGTCGACAGGACAACCTGTTTTAACGCGGGGTCTTGAATCATGCCTACAGACTGCATCAACTGCTCCTGCGATACCGCGTCGCCAAGCTCGCTACTAAGTGCGGCAAGCTCCTGCTGCCCCTCCGCCGTAAGATTTGCTTGCTGCACGTTTTCCTGCAAGCGTTGCGGGAAGTTTTCGTTAAAAATCGTCGGAATTTCGCTAAAGCCGCGCGCGATAAAGCCCGCATAAATCGTCGGTGCGAGCGTCATCCCGAGCGTGCGCACAAGCGACAATGACGCCAATGCAGTGCCTTTATTTTCTTCTAGCTTCTCTGTTGCCAACATGTTCAGTGGTGCACCGAGTAAAATCCCCATGCCAATTCCTGCTACTACTGACGCAATGACAAATTGCCATTTCACCTCAACAAAGCTCGGGAAGAGGAAAAAGCCAATTGCGGCGATTACACCAGACAGCACAACAGCAACGATTGGCCCGCGCTTATCAACAAACGCCCCGCCAAGCCCTGCGCCAATACCAGCTGCTAGGGCGAGCGGTGTCATCCAGTAGCCCGCATGCTCCGCGCTAATGCCGAGCACCTGCTCCGAAAAGGCTGGCACGAAAATCATCGCCGCAAGCATCGCCCCCGATAATAAACCGAGCACAAGCGTTAAAACATAGCGTGGCTGACGCATCAGTGTAACCGGTAAAATCGGGTCTGCCCCGCGCTTTTCCAGTCGCGTTTCATACATAAATAGCACAATAAATAACACAAGCCCTATTAATAAAAACGGATAGACATTATTCGCTAGAAGCCCTGTAAAGAAGCTTGTGCCGTCAATATTTGTGAGGCCATACATAAAGCTTAAAATCGCTAAGGACAACAGCACAGTCCCCGTGAAGTCCAGCTTCCCTGGGCTTTCATCCTTCGTTTCCTCTAGCCTTAAAAAGCCCATAATCACTAAAAAGATTGCAATCGGCACATTAATTAAAAACAACCAGTGCCAGCTTCCTGTCCAGTCTAAAATAATACTGCCAAGATTCGGGCCAAGCACCGCCGCAATCCCATTCATCGCACCAAGCATTCCAAGCGCCTTGCCCTGCTTTTCGCGTGGTAATGTACTGAGAACATGGGACGAGCCGATAATAAAAATCCCCCCGCCACCCATTGCCTGAATAAAGCGTGCGATTAAATAAAAGGTGAAATTTGGACTCAATGCAACGAGCAGCGAGCCAATGCCGAAAATCGCAATTTCCACAATAAATAACTTTTTACGTCCGTAGCGGTCCGATAGCTTGCCGACAATCGGTACACTAATCGCTAGCCCGAGCGTGTAGAGCGTCACGCCCCATGCGCCCCAATTCGCATCTACTTCAAATGAGCTATTAATCGTCGTTAAGGCCGCGCTAATAATCCCGTTATCAAGCGCTGCCATAAATACACCAATCGCAAATAGCGTAATCGCCCATGTTTGAGATGATTTTGTCATCGTATAGCCTCCTTCTGTCCTTGTCTAATTATACCCCTTTTAAAATATGTACCACATTTCCAAAAGTTTCAACACTCCATTTACAGTTGTCCATACCTTCACATCCTAAGTCTAATATTCCCTCTATTCTGACTATGATAAAGTACCTAGATTATTCCCTATTTTTCATATAAAATAGCAATCAGTCAAAAAAATACTAGGAGGATAGGAAATATGTTATTTTTTAAAAATTTAAAAGTACGCAGCAAATTGTTGACGCTTATTTGTATTAGCTTAATCATTTCTGCCATTATCGGTATATTTAGCTATATTCAAACAAAGTCAATGGCAGGCGATATGGAATTAATTTATGAAGAGAAATTTATTCCAAACAATTGGATTTACGACGCGGTCAATGTTAACTTACGGATCGACAGTATTTTGATTGAGATGATGCTCTTAGAGGATTTAGAGGAGAAGCGCAAATTGCATGCTGAAATTAATAATGGCGTGGATGAAGTATTAGCAAACTTTGCGCAGTACGAGCAAATGGACCTATCCAAGGATGAAAAGCTTCAAATCGAAAACTTCTATTCGGCAGTCGATCGCCTAACAAACCATCAGGACCAATTAATTGCCTATGCACTTGAAGGGAATAATGATGCGGCTTATGCAATTTTCCAAAAAGTCGTGAAGCAAGCACGCCTAGATTTAGTCGAGGCACTTTCGGTATTAAATGAAATTAAAGCAACGCAAACCGCTGAAATTAGTGAAACAAATGTTGCAGCAGCAACGACGATCGGCAATACGATTATTATCCTACTTGTTGTAGCACTTGCGATTTTACTTGGTTTAGGACTATATATTACAGGCCTAATTGTCAAACCACTAAACGAAATGAAAACAGCACTTGCAAAGGGTCAGAACGGTGACTTTACAGCACGTGGTGGCTACAAGTCAACAGACGAGCTTGGTGAGGTAACCACATCATTTAACATCATGATGGAAACACTGCAAGGCGTGTTAAAAACAGTGCACGCGGCAGCGAACAATGTACATAACAACGCGGCCGAGCTGTCAGCGAATATTACACAATCTACCGCAACAACCGAGCATGTCGTATCCTCTACACAGGAAATTGCTGCTGGCTCTGAGCAAACAAAATTTGAGCTAGAAAATAACGAACGTTTCCTTGAGCAAGTTGTTGCAGGCTTCCAAGGCATTCAACAGGAGCTGACGTTTATTAGTGAGCTTGTGTCACGCTCATCAGAGGAAGCAAAGGCTGGTACAGAAATTGTCCACGCGAACCTGACGCAAATGCAGCAAATCCAACAATCTAGCGAGCAATCAAATGAAGTAATTCAAACGTTAGCAACGCAAGTCGGTGAAGTGGATGAAATTTTAAAGGTTGTCAACAATATTTCCGAGCAAACAAACCTACTTGCACTAAATGCTGCAATTGAAGCGGCACGTGCAGGTGAGCATGGCAAAGGCTTTGCGGTCGTTGCTGACGAAGTACGTAAGCTTGCTGAGCAGTCGCTTGCATCAACGCACTCGATTAGCCAAATTTTAAACAACATTAAAAAGAATACCGAGCATTCGGTACGCTTAATGGGTACAGTATTAAATGAAGCCAATACGGGACTGCAAACGACCGAAACAACCGCGCAAAAATTCGAGGAAATCAATGTCCACACGAATGATGTCACACCGCATATTGTCAACATGACGGGCACGGTGGAGACAATGCATGTGTCAATGGACAAATTCACACAAAATGCTGATACAATTATGTCGATTGCCGTGAATAATGCACGCAATTCAGAGCAAGTATCTGTCGCAACGGAGCAGCAGGCACAGTCAATGGAAGATATGCAAAAATCAGCGCTTAACTTAACAGATGTCGCAACGGATTTAACCGATGCGGTTCAGCGATTTAAGCTATAGAAAATCACTTAAAAAGCTTGCCTAGAAATTTTAGGCAAGCTTTTGTTAATTGACAACACGCCCATATCCTGCAAAATACTTTTTCCAGCCCGCTACTGGTTCAATGACAACGCTGGCATTTTGACTGTTGAGCATTACAGCGCAGTAATTTCTTCGTTTAACTGTGCAATTCGCTCGTCAACCTGCTTCTTCTGCGCAATCAATTCCTCCGATGTTTCGGCTAAAAATGGTGTAGGTGCCGCAAAAGCCGTAGTTGTAAGCACTAGTATAAGCGCTAATTCGCCATAAAATGATCGTCTTTTCCGCATAGTGTGCCCCTGTAAACTAATTTCATTTACTCTATGAGGCTTTACCCACAAATAACGGAGATTAAAACGTTGACAGCCCTGTCCATTCCTGGAAGCGGTAAACGAGTTTTTTCCAAATCGACTGATCCTCATACTGCGCAAAGTCGACTGTATACTCACCGTCCTCATTGTGCCATATCCGCGCATAGTACGCCTGAAATTCCTTCGCAAATGCTGCGTCTTTTGGCATCATGATGGTAAGATTACTTTCTAGATTATAGTCCTGCACATTCCGGCGTGTAAAATTCGCCGATCCGCCGATTAGTGTCGCCGTATCACCTGCCTCCGCATACAAAAACTTACTATGAAACTGCTCGCCATTTGTCGCATAAAAACGCACGTCAACATTTGGTTCACGCATAAGCTCCGCCGCAATTTGACGATTCGGGATGCCGTTTTTTTCGAGGCCAAATGCATCCTTATTTGGATCAAGCAGTAGCTGAATGTTCACGCCGCGCGCTGCCGCCTCCTTTAATGCTGCGATTAACTTGCGGTCGGCCATATAAAAAACGCCGATCTGAATCGATTCAGCCGCTCGAATGACCCGTAGCACCTCGTCTTGAATTTTGCCCTCTGTCACGAGCTTTACTGCAAGCTCACCGCTCTGTTCTGTCGGAAATTCATAGTCCTTTAACACCATATGTGACAGCGCGGCCACCGCCTGCTCCGACTTATACACATCGGCTAAAATCGGTCCACTTACCGTAAAGCCAATATTCGAGTGAAAGCTGCTGCCGTCATGTGTCAAGTTCGCAGACGTAATGAGTGCGCGCGATTCATTCATCACAATTTTTCGGTGATTGGCCTTAAAGTTAAGCAAATCAAAGTATGCACCAAACGAGCCCTTCCCACCATCTGGATTAAATGCATTTGGCAAAAAGCCGTTGTCCGACACGGGCCACCATTGTAAATATGTGCGCCAAACACTTGAATAGAGCGGGTTCGAATCACGTAGCGGCTTCGTGTTTGTGATGATGACGTCAATTTGCTGTGCGCGTAACTGCTCAAAAAAGCGATTACCCACTGCACCGTACAATTCATTGACCGCATCTGTAATGACTGTCATCGGCATATCCGGGCTTACCGCACGTTTTTCCAGCAGTGCATTTGTAAAATCTGCCGCTGCAGCAGGATAGTCCCCCTTCGCTCGGTCATAATCGTCGTTATACAAAAACAGATCGACAACTAAAAAATCCTCGGCCTCCTCGATGATTGACAATGCCTCACGCTTTAGCTGCTGCTCCATCACGCGCTCGCTGTTTTTTTCATACGTCAAATCATATAAAAACTGCACATCATTTGTGTGATAAACGGCACTCTCATAGGAAATATGTTTCGGCATTGCTTTTGTAGAATGATAAATTCCTATCGTGACGGGAATCACAACAACGATTACAGCGATAAACCAATATTTTTTCATCGTTCTTTGCAAAAAAGCACCTCCAAACTAGCTATTTATCTCACTATTACCCGTTTTCCCCATTACTAAATAACATCATTTTGCGCATTTCTATCAAGAAAAATAAGTAAATACCATTAAACATGACGATATTTTTGTAAAATAAAAACATTTATTATAGAATGATGTTAATTATCCAATAAAATATGAGCTGATGAAATGATTTTTGTACTAAAAAACGAGTCTATGTATTTATTAGATAAAAAAAAGATCGTCGTTTTTCAAGAACTACTAAAAGCAAATCGTCACCTTTCTACGTATCTAGCAGATTTTAAATACGGCTATTCATTTCAATTACAAGTTGCATTTGATCTTTATACGTTTCTTACGACAGAACCAAGTGAGCTCTATACCAATCTATTTTTCAATTTTGAGCGTCACTACATGCCTACATTCATGAATTACTTAGCAGGCAATATGCATTCGAAAAATTCAAACAGCTCCACAGTAAAAATGAGTTATTAGCGCTCATTATTAGCATTTTTGTCACGAAAAAAGTGATGGCAAGTATCCATCAGCGAATTATTAGTAAAGATGCTCGTTTAATGCATGAAAACCCGCTAGAGCTCATCGTTCCACTAGCCGATTAGCTTAGCCATTCAAACGTATTTATTAAAAAAGATGAAAGAGTACCGAATGAATTTTGACTACTTCGAACCCATTGTCAGTACTTCTATTCAGTCAGCGCGTGAGCTAGAACTACTATTACGAAAGGAGATTTAATCGTGAATAAATCACAGACAAACAAGCAATCACCATCGCCTATTCATTTTGCTCAGCAAATTTCAACTTGCCTCCATGCTTTTGAGCAGCAGTACGAAAAGAAACAGTTTGCCGAAGCATTTGAACAGCTTTATTGTGCACTCGCATTACTCGAACAAATCGACGATCGTCCGTTAAAAAATCATGTGTTAATTAGTTGTGTCAAGGCTTCCGCTATTTTAATGTCCATCGAAGGAAGTAAAGACATCATTTCATCCACGATTGCGTCTCATTCGTTAGATGATCATGCAGAAAATTTATCGATGGGCTATTATTTGCTCAGCCAAGCGATGCGCCACGAAAAAAATGCCAAAGAAGCAATTATGCATGCGAAAATGGCTTATTTTTATGCGAAGCAAATTGATGGAAATCGCGAATTTTACGAATGCAACGCCAAATTACAGCTCATCTGCTCACTGCTTGAGGCGAAAAAATATGCAGATGCAAAGCACTATATCGACAAATTCAATTGGTATTTAGAGCACTGTACAAATGATGCCGATCGCGTCCTTGTGTTGTCGATACAAACGTCGATTCAACTACTTGAGCAGCAGGAAGAACTAGCAATTCCTGCGATGACCGCATTACTAGAAAAATTCAGTCAATCAGAGGACGTGATGTATACGTCCTTTTTAGCAATGCATTTCAGGCGTATGCTCCAGTTAAGACCAGAATATCAGTTGCGCTATCACGATGTTATCAAACAGTGTGAGCAAATAATTCAGCATTTCACACAGCTCTCTATCGACCTTTCTCGTACGGTCGATGATGAATACACGATTCATTCAAATTATTTTTACCGCCGTGCCTATCAAATTGTCGAGGCGCATAACAAGCAGCAACTAGGCACCTATTTAGTAAAATTTACGCTACAGGATAAGCCAGACGTCATCCGTCATTTACTCGCAACCTACAAGCAAAAAAACCTGCCTCATCTGCTCTATCAATATACGTATGGACATTTTATGTTTATTACATCTCTAGATGGTATGATGCTGTTCCATTCTTTTATGAATGGAAAAGAAACATTGACAATCATCAACTCTGTGCTCATGAAGCATGCGGCTGATCAAAACTTTTTCGATTTATATAACGAGCTGAATACACGAATATTGGAACAAAATTTAACACAATCCTATCTTTAGTCGACAAAAGGCTCGCACGTAAATGTGCGAGCCTTTTGTTTTTTAATACGCAATGCGCTTTTCTTCGTATGCTTTAATGTGGTCCTCGTATTGGATCGTTAATGAAATCTCGTCCCAACCGTTTAGCAGCATTTTTTTGTAGTATTGGTCAATATCGAATGTATACGTCTTACCGTAGCCAGTCGTGACCGTTTGCTGTTCTAAATTAACCTCGATTGCTTGTGCTTCCTCGATGCCTTTTGCAAGCAGCTCGTCACACTCCGCCTCCGTTAATTGAATCGGCAGAATCCCATTTTTGAAGCAGTTGTTATGAAAAATATCTGCGAAGCTTGGTGCAATCACGACGCGGAAGCCGTAGTCTAAAATAGCCCACGGTGCGTGCTCACGTGATGAACCACAGCCAAAATTATCCTGTGCAACTAAAATTTCAGCGCCTTTGTACGCTGGTTTATTTAGTACGAAATCCTCGATTGGCTGGTCATTTTTATCGAAGCGCCAGTGGTAAAAGACGAACTGACCGAAGCCTGTACGCTCAATGCGCTTTAAAAATTCTTTTGAAATAATTTGGTCTGTATCGACGTTTTTGCGGTCAAGTGGCGCAAAGACGCTATTGACGATATTAATTGGTTCCATAGTAATCTCTCCCTTACGCCTCTTGCTTTACGATTTGACGAACATCGACGAAACGGCCGTAGATACCTGCTGCCGCTGCCATAGCTGGTGATACTAAATGGGTACGTGCCCCTGCCCCTTGGCGACCTTCGAAGTTACGGTTTGATGTAGATGCACAGCGCTCGCCTGATGGAATGACGTCCTCGTTCATGCCAAGACAAGCCGAGCAGCCTGACTCGCGCCATTCAAAGCCTGCATCAAGGAAAATTTGGTGTAACCCTTCTTGTTCCGCCTGCTGCTTCGTCGACCAAGAGCCTGGTACAACAATCCCTGTTACGCCCGGTGCTAATTTTTGCCCCTTCACGATGTCAGCCGCTGTACGTAAGTCGTTAATACGCGAGTTCGTACAAGAGCCGATAAATACGTGCTGGATTTCGATATCGGTAATTTTTTGACCTGCTTCAAGGTCCATATAGTGTAGTGCTTTTTCTAAAGCGGATTTATCTGTTTCATTGTCGTAATCACTTGCAGTTGGCACTGTTTTTGATACGCCAACACCCATCGCCGGGTTCGTACCCCACGTCACAATTGGCTCGATTTCGTCTGCATCGATTTCAAGTACAACATCATACGTGCAGTCCGCGTCAGATGCTAAGCTTAACCAGTAAGCCGTAGCCTCCTCGAACTTGTCGCCTTTTGGTGCATGACGACGACCACGTAGGAATTCAACTGTCGTTTCATCAGGTGAAATCAGGCCTGCTTTTGCGCCCGCTTCAATCGACATATTACAAATGGTCATACGCTCTTCCATTGATAGCTTGCGAATCGCATCACCTGTGTACTCCACGATATGACCCGTACCAATGCCGATGCCCCATTTTGCGATAATCGCTAAAATGATATCCTTCGCCGATACGCCGACACCTAGCTCGCCGTTTACGCGAATTTCCATTGTAGGTGGCTTTACTTGCCACAGCGTTTGCGTAGATAGTACGTGCTCTACCTCTGATGTCCCAATCCCGAACGCGAGTGCACCGAATGCACCGTGTGTTGCGGTATGCGAGTCACCACAAACGATTGTTTTACCTGGCTGTGTCAGTCCAAGCTCTGGCCCGATTACATGGACAATCCCTTGGTCCGGATGGCCGATATCAGCTAATTCCACGCCAAATTCCTTTGCATTATCAGCAAGTGTCATAATTTGCTTTTTCGCAATTGGATCGTTAATCGTTGGCAGGTTTTTTGTTGGTACATTATGGTCCATCGTCGCAAACGATAGGTCTGTACGACGCACTTTACGGCCGGCAAGGCGCAGTCCCTCAAATGCTTGCGGACTTGTTACTTCATGGATTAGATGAAGGTCAATGTAAAGTAAGTCCGGCTTGCCGTCTTCCTGATACACAATATGTTGTTCCCAAACTTTTTCGATTATATTTTTCCCCATGTCTCTCACCGTTCCTTAATTTGAAATAGATGCGTAAGCTTCGATTTCCTCCACTACTTTTGCTGTCCAGTCTTTTGTCGAAAGCGCCGTAGCACCTGGTTTTACTAAATCACCTGTGTAGTGACCTGCCTCGAATACGACACTCACCGCACGCTCGATTTCTGCTGCCTCTTCTTTTAAGCCAAATGAATATTGCAGAAGCATGGCTACTGATAGAATTGTTGCTGCTGGATTTGCGATGCCTTTGCCTGCGATTTCTGGTGCTGAGCCGTGTACTGGCTCGTATAAGCCGAAACTATCGCCGCGAATGGATGCAGATGGTAATACGCCAAGTGAGCCTGTAATTACCGAAGCCTCGTCACTTAAAATGTCGCCGAATAAGTTTTCTGTTACGACAACGTCATAATGACCTGGATTTGTAATTAATTTCATCGCCACAGAGTCTACTAAGTTATGCTCTGTTTCTACATCTGGGTACTGCACTTTTTTCTCTTCTACCACTTCACGCCATAAGCGAGATGTATCAAGTACGTTCGCTTTATCTACCGAGCAAAGCTTGCCGCGGCGCAGTCTTGCCAGCTCATATGCGTTGTCTACGATACGCTCGATTTCCGCGCGTGAATACACACATGTATCAACAGCGCCCTCTGCTGTTTTATGGCGTGGTTCACCGAAGTATAAGCCACCTGTTAATTCGCGAACGATCATTAAGTCTACATTTTCTGCTACTTCGCGTTTTAATGGAGAAGAGTCAAGTAAGCTTGGGAAGGCCTTTACTGGGCGCAGGTTGGCAAATAAGTCAAAGTGCTTACGGATTTTGAGTAAGCCTTTTTCTGGGCGTAATTCTGGTGGGTTGTTGTCCCATTTTGGGCCGCCTACAGCACCAAGTAAAATTGCGTCGCTCGCCTCACATTTTTCAATTGTTTCTTCTGGCAGTGGATTGTTATGCGCGTCAATTGCCGCCCCGCCGATTAATGCGTAGTCTAAATTGAATGTGTGATTGTATCGCTTTCCGATTACTTGTAATACGTCAACTGCCGCCGCAACGACCTCTGGACCAATGCCATCGCCAGGCAGTACTGTAATGTTCTTTTCCATTTCGAAAACACCTTTCTTTCGCTCGTCTTTTGCTACTTATAATAGACGGGCTGCATTGCTGCAACCCGAATTTTTTACACTAATACCGCTTGCTCGCGGAATGTTTGCTGAATTAAATGACGGTTAATCGCATTTAAATAGGCTTTTGCTGATGCTTCAAGTACGTCCTGTGCAGAGTCGCGGCCTGTTGATGTGAAGCCGTTGTAGCGTAGGTTGATGACTGCTTCACCTAATGCGTCGCGGCCTTTGCCTACAGACTGTACGCGGTAATCTAAAATGTTTACCTCGCCGTTTACGAGCTGCTCCAGCGTATTGAAGATCGCTTCGACTGAGCCGGAGCCTGTTGACGCAAGCATTTTTTCGTTGCCTTCTGGTGTAATCACAGCCACTGTCGCTGTCGGAATATTTTCCGTCCCGTACTGTACCTGTACACTTTTTAGCTCGAATAATGCGATGTCTTCAACGGATACTTGCTGCTCCGTTAAAATCGTCACTAAGTCTTCCTCAGTCACTTCTTTTTTGCGGTCTGCAAGCTTTTTAAACTCAGCGAATGCTTTGTTTAATTTTTCATCGGATAACGCGTAGCCCATCGTTTCGGCACGGTCACGGAATGCCGCACGACCCGAGTGCTTCCCTAAAACAAGTGGCGTATCATCTTCGCCAACAAGTGCTGGTGAGATGATTTCATACGTTTCAGGATTTTTTAGCATGCCGTCTTGGTGGATGCCCGATTCATGCGCGAAAGCATTTTTCCCGACAACCGCTTTGTTTGGCTGAATGACCACATTTGTTAAGCGGCTTACCATTTGAGACGTGCGTTTAATTTCTTTTAAATTTAAACCTGTTTCGATATTGTAGAAGTCATTACGGATATGTAGCGCAACACCAATTTCCTCCAGTGCCGCATTCCCTGCACGCTCGCCGATGCCGTTAATCGTACATTCCACTTGGTCTGCACCATTTTGTACCGCAGCGATGGAGTTGGCTACTGCCATCCCTAAATCGTCATGGCAATGTGCCGAGAATTTTACGTTATCTGCACCGCGTACGTTTTCGCGTAAGAAGCGGAACAGCGCACCGTATTCCTCTGGTGAAGCGTAGCCAACTGTGTCCGGGATATTAATCGTTGTCGCACCTGCTGCAATGACTTCATTACAAACACGTACTAAATAGTTTTTATCCGAACGGAAGCCGTCTTCACAAGAAAACTCAACTAAGTTGAAGCGCTCTTTTGCGTATTTTACAGCCGCAACAGCCTGCTCTACTACTTGGTCAGGTGATTTTTTTAATTTGTATTCCATGTGGATAGGGCTTGTGGCGATAAAGGTGTGGACATGTGGCTGCTCGGCATGCTTGACTGCTTCCCATACCGCATCAATATCACTTTTCACCGCACGCGCTAAGCCTGTAACGATTGAATTTTTTACTGTTTTGGCAATTTGAGAGACGGCTTCAAAGTCACCAGGAGATGAAGCGGGGAACCCCGCTTCAATAATAGTGACACCAAGACGCTCTAATTGCTTCGCGATTTCAACTTTTTCTGCGGTATTTAAGTTAATGCCAGCAGACTGTTCGCCGTCGCGTAGAGTCGTATCAAAAATGTCTATTTTACGCATATTATTTCACTGTAACCTTTTGTTTACCTTGGTTGATGAATGGCATCATCGCACGTAATTTCGCGCCAACTTCTTCGATTTGGTGTTGAGCACCCGCTTCTTTGAATTTCGTGTACTCTGGACGACCGTTTTCGTTTTCTGCGATCCAGCGTTTTGCGAATGTACCGTCTTCGATATCTGTTAGTACTTCACGCATACGTGCTTTTACTGACGCGTCGATAAGACGAGGACCTGTTACATAATCGCCCCACTCAGCTGTATCTGAGATTGAGTAGCGCATTGTTTCCATACCGCCCTCGAACATTAAGTCAACGATTAATTTAAGTTCGTGTAATGTTTCGAAGTAAGCTAATTCTGGTTGGTAACCCGCTTCTACTAATGTTTCGAAACCTGCTTTTACAAGTTCAGTTGTACCACCGCAAAGTACTGCTTGCTCACCGAAAAGGTCCGTGCAAGTTTCTTCAGCAAATGTTGTTTCAAGTAAACCGCCGCGTGCAGAGCCGATTCCTTTACCGTATGCAAGTGCAAGATCGCGTGCTTGACCAGTTGCGTCTTGGTGGATTGCGAATAAGCCTGGTACGCCAGCACCTTCAGTGAATTGACGACGAACTAAGTGACCTGGGCCTTTTGGCGCTACAAGGAATACGTCAACGTCAGCTGGTGGTGTAATTTGACCGAAATGTACGTTGAAGCCGTGTGCGAACATTAATGCTTTACCAGCAGTTAAGTGTGGCGCGATTTCTGCTTCGTATACCGCTTTTTGACGCTCATCTGGAAGTAAGATTTGGATTACATCTGCTTCAGCCGCTGCTTCTGCTACTGTTTTCACTTCTACGCCGTCTTCTTTTGCTGCGTCATATGATTTACCTGGACGGATACCTACTACTACATCGTAACCTGATTCTTTTAGGTTTAGTGCGTGTGCGTGACCTTGTGAACCGTAACCGATAATTGCGATTTTTTTACCTTTTAATACGTCTTCGTTAATTTGATTTTCATAAAACATTTCTGCCATTTTGAATTGCCTCCAATTTATATGTTTGTTTTTTTTGTATCGAAAAAGAAAGCCTAGCCCTCTTATTTCTCATAAGTTGTGCTACCGAGTGCGCTACGGTAGCACGCAAAATTACGCGGCGCACCTTATTTTAAAATCGATAACTGTGGTCCATCGACCTTTTGCTGCTCACGAACCGATGCTGTAACACCTGTTCGTGTTAATTCTTTAATGCCGTATGGTTTGATTAATTCGATAAACGCGTCGATTTTCTCTGGATGTCCGACGACTTGATACGTCACAACATTTTTCGCTGTGTCGATAATTTGTGGACGGAACGGCTCGACGATTGCGTTCATTTCTAAGCGAACATTTGGTGGTGATACAACTTTTACAAGTGCAAGCTCACGCAGAACGATCGCTTTATCGGTAATATCATTCACTTTTAAGACGTCAATTTGCTTCGATAATTGCTTCACTAATTGTTCGATTTTCGTTTCGTCTTCCACATTGACAACAAACGTCATTTTTGAGAAGTTTGGCTGCTCTGTTGGACCTACAGTCATCGATTCAATATTGAACTGACGCTTCATTAATAAGCCTGTCAAGCGGTTTAGTACACCACTTTGATTAATGACAATAACGTTAATTACGCGTTTCATCCCTTTTTCACTCCAATCATTTCATGTAAGCCTTTGCCTGGCGCTACCATTGGATAGACGTTTTCTAATTGCTTGATGCGGCAATCAATGACTACTGGCTCATCGGATAGTAATGCTTCTGTAAATACTTTTTCTGCGTCCGCAAATGTTTCAATGCGGTAGCCTTTAATGCCGTACGCATCCGCAAGTTTTACGAAGTCTGGCTGTACAGGAATCAGTGATGATGAATAGCGCTCATCATAAAATGTTTGCTGCCACTGACGCACCATGCCTAAGCAGCTGTTATTTAAAATGACAACTTTTACTGGTAGGTTGAACTCTTTTAATAGTGCGAGCTCTTGGTTTGTCATTTGGAAACCTGCATCGCCAACAACGGAGATGACTTTGCGGTCTGGCTGTGCAAACTGTGCACCGATTGCTGCTGGGAAGCCGAAGCCCATTGTCCCAAGTCCGCCAGAGGTTACCCAACTGTGATCATGATTTAAGCGGTAGTACTGCGCTGCCCACATTTGGTGCTGCCCTACGTCTGTCGTGACAATCGCGTCACCACCCGTAATTTTGTGCACCAGCTCCATTGCCTGCTGTGGTAATGTCTCCACACCATCCGCCTCGTACCATAATGGATACTCGTCGCGGCTTGCGCTAAGCTTCGTAGTCCACGCTGTTAAATCCTGCATATCAAAGTCTTTTTTCAGTAATGACTTCAACGCTTCCTTCGCGTCGCCTACAATCGGAATATCTGTCGGCACGTTTTTGCCGATTTCAGCAGGGTCAATATCAATATGAATAATCGTCGCATTCGGCGCAAATGTTGATAAATTCCCTGTTAAGCGGTCATCAAAGCGTGCACCGATATTCAGTAACAAGTCACATTCTGCAATCGCATAGTTCGCTGTCGCATAGCCGTGCATACCGGCCATACCGTAAAACTGCTCATGCTCACCGTGAATGCTACCTAAACCAAGCAGTGTATTCACAACTGGTAAATTGTACTTTTCGATAAATTCAGTTAACTCCTCGCGTGCATCGGCAAATAATACGCCCGCACCTGCAAGAACTAATGGCTTTTTCGCAAGACCAAGTGCTTGGATGGCCTTCTGAATTTGTAAGTAGTTTGGTTTATACGTCGGCTGATACCCTGGTAAATAAATCTCATTCGGTGTTTTTGGCAAGTCCTCTGCCTTGAACACGGTCGTTGCGATATTTTTCGGGAAGTCGATTAATACCGGCCCTTTGCGACCTGTGTTTGCGATATGGAACGCTTCTTTGACGATACGCGGAATATCACGTACATCATGCACCTGGTAGTTGTGCTTCGTAATCGGCGTTGTAATCCCCATAATATCCGCTTCTTGGAATGCATCTGTACCGATTAATGCTGTCGATACTTGCCCTGTGAAAATCACAAGTGGAATCGAGTCAATCATCGCATCGGCAATCCCTGTCACCAGATTTGTCGCCCCTGGACCACTCGTTGCAATCACAACGCCTGGCTTATTCGCAACACGTGCATACCCTTCTGCTGCGTGAATCGCACCTTGCTCATGACGTGTTAAAATATGACGAAGTGGGTTACGATACATCGCATCATAAATCGGTAGTACCGCACCACCTGGATAACCGAAAATAATATCTACACCTTGATCGTGCAGCGACTGCACTAAAAGCTCCGCACCGTCCTGTGGTGTTTTTACTTCCTGTGCTTCTACTTGCTGCTCGTTTGTAACATTTGCACTCATACTTATTACTCCTTCCTACCATTTACTTTGTTTTCCGAAAAGAAAAAAGTCCTTTTCACGCCACGCAAAAGAACACCTCTTACGTAGGGATGAAAAAAGACTTTTCATGGTACCACCCTTGTTTATAGCCGCAAGAAGACAAATCTCCCCTTTTAGCTACCTCGTGAACTGTGTTAAACTATCAGATTCTCACTAATTTTCAAAGGAAAAAGAAAATTATGCGTGCAACAAAATCCGATACACAGATTCATTAATAACGAGCACTTAGCATGCCCGGAGCTATCTAATGGCTTACGCGTTTAATAGCTCACTCCGAGGGGATGTCGGATGCAGTTGTATCGCCGGCTTCCACCAATACCGGCTCTCTGGTAAATACAAGGCTCTGCAACCTTTAACCTCATCAACGTTTTGTCTTTATTGTTTTTCTATATTTTCATGACGCCGCCCTGAGAAGCATTCGTTACTAATGCTGAGTAACGAGCTAACCAGCCGCGTTTAATTTTTGGTTCAAATACAGGCAGTCCTGCGCGGCGTGCCTCAAGCACGTCGTCTGCTACTTGTAAGTTAATTGTACGACTTGGTAAATCAATGATAATCGTATCACCGTTTTCAACTAAAGCGATTGGACCGCCCTCTGCTGCCTCTGGTGAAATGTGACCGATTGAAATCCCGCGTGATGCACCGCTAAAGCGACCGTCTGTAATGAGGGCAACCTTCGTTCCAAGACCACGACCTTGAATCGAGGACGTTGGTGCAAGCATCTCCGGCATACCCGGACCACCTTTTGGCCCTTCGTAGCGGATGACAACGACGTGACCTTCGCGAACCTCGCCTTTGTCAATCGCCTCTTGTGCTTCCTCTTGTGAGTTAAACACAATCGCCTCACCTGTAAATACTTTAATCGACGGGTCAACCGCGCCTACTTTAATAACTGAGCCTTCTGGTGCGATATTGCCGAATAGGACAGAAAGACCGCCAACTGGGCTGTACGGGTTATCCTTCGTGCGAATAACGTCTGTATTTGTAATCTCGTAATCTTTGACAAGCTCGCGCATCGTAACGCCGGCAATTGTCGGACGATCTGGATGAATCGCGCCTGGAATTTTTGTTAACTCATTAATAATCGCCTGCACACCGCCTGCTTTATTAATATCGTCCATTGAT
Organism: Solibacillus sp.; assembly: GCA_040274725.1. Taxonomy (GTDB): domain Bacteria; phylum Bacillota; class Bacilli; order Bacillales_A; family Planococcaceae; genus Solibacillus. The sequence goes on from JBEMAQ010000005.1 coordinate 42,673, forward strand.
ACATCACTTGCTGGCATAATTTTCGCGATATAAGGCACGCGCTCTGCCACCTTGTTAATGTCTTCAATGTTGTACTCAATTTCTGCTTCATTTGCGATGGCTAATGTGTGAAGCACGGTGTTTGTCGAGCCACCCATTGCCATATCAAGTGCAAATGCATCATCAATGGCTTCTTTTGTAATAATATCGCGAGGCTTTAAGTCCTCTTTGATCATGCGAACTAAGTGCTTCGCTGCCTCGTAAATTAACTCTTTACGCTTGTCGCTTGTCGCAACAATTGTGCCGTTCCCCGGAAGTGCTACACCGAGCATTTCCATTAAGCAGTTCATCGAGTTTGCTGTAAACATACCTGAACAAGAGCCACATGTTGGACATGCGTTGTTCTCGATATCAAGTAGTTCCTCTGCGCTCATTTTGCCGGACTTGTGTGCACCGACCCCCTCAAATACACTTGTTAATGATAATTGCTTACCACTCGCAGATGTACCTGCCTCCATTGGGCCACCTGATACGAAAACAGATGGTACGTTTGTACGAACCGCTGCCATCAGCATGCCTGGTGTAATTTTGTCACAGTTTGGAATATAGAACACACCGTCAAACCAGTGTGCGTTAATAACGGTTTCAGCCGAGTCTGCGATAATTTCTCGTGATGGTAATGAATAACGCATCCCGATATGTCCCATCGCAATCCCGTCATCTACGCCGATTGTATTGAATTCAAATGGAATCCCGCCGGCTTCAATGATGGCATCCTTTACTACGTCCGCAAACTCACGTAAGTGGACATGCCCTGGAATAATATCAATGTAAGAGTTACATACGCCGATAAATGGCTTTTCTAAATCTTTTGCTTTTACTTTTCCTGTAGCGTATAGAAGGCTACGGTGTGGGGCACGTTCTACCCCAAGCTTGATCATATCACTTCTCATTTACTAAACGCCCCTCATGTGCTGTGTCAAACAACATCTCTATCTAAATACTTTTTTGCATGCGCTCTTACGTTACGTGTAAGTGTTCTTGCAATTGATGTATTAAATTGTTGTTATCATAGTACGAATCAAGCCCTCTCGTCAATACTATTTTTAGAATTTTTTACACAATTCAAAAAAGTCCATTACTTCGAAAGCACTTTTATTATCTTTCCTGCATTTTTTTTCTCGCTCATCCTTACAAATAGGAAATTTTTAATTTTTAAAAATTTTGCAATTTTCCATTGATTCCGCTTATTAAAAGATGACAAAGCGGTGTGATATTTGGTTTTCGGCTTACCATTACGGAAATTATTAAGCGGAATTTTTCATTCATAGACAAAATAAAACCACAACAAAACGTGTGCGCACGTCTCGCTATGGTCGTCATCGTCGGTATTTAGTTTACAAAAGTAAGAGCTCTGCTGCGAAGTTTAAAAAAATAATACTGTGAATTACGGCGAAAATGAATCCTTGCTTGTCGAGTTTTTTCATTACGGCTAAATCCATCTCTAGTCACCTCGTAAAAGTATTTTAGATTACTATACAGCATGCAAGTAGGTTTTAGCAATTAATTTTGAATATTTTGTGAACAAAAATTTTCGCATTTTTTAATGCACGCGTGTCATAATAGAACAAACTACGAATAAGAGGTGTTTAGATGGCAAATAAAGCATTAGTGGTGATTGATTACACAGTTGATTTCGTCGCGGATGACGGTAAACTGACATGTGGGGCGCCTGGTCAAGCGATCGAACAGACCATTGCCGGGCTTGTGAAGGAATTTCTAACGAATAAGGATACCGTCATTTTCGCCAATGATTTGCATTACGAAGGTGACACACTACATCCTGAATCAAAATTGTTCCCGCCACATAATATTGTAGGAACACCAGGGCGTGAGCTTTACGGTGCGGTAAAGGACATATATGAAGAAAATAAATCACGCTGCCTGTCCATTGATAAAACGCGCTACAGTGCATTTGCCGGCACCAATCTTGGCATTCTATTGAAGGAACGTCAAATTGATGAGCTTTACTTAGTCGGCGTATGTACCGATATTTGCATTTTACATACGGCAGTGGATGCGTATAATACAGGCTTTACGATTGTTGTCCCAAAAGACGGTGTAGCAAGCTTTAATGCGGCTGGCCATGAGTGGGCACTTGGACACTTTGCCAATTCACTTGGCGCGAAAATCGTTTAAAAATATTGTAAAAATACTATTTTTATCAAATAGATGTTTAAATCCATTTCGTAAAGGCAATAATACAGTACGCGCTATTATTATTAATTTTACAAAGGAGTGAGTATCTATGATGAGCTTTATTTGGTTTTTAATTATCGGTGGGTTACTTGGCTGGTTAGCAGGCGTTATTTTAGGTAAAGATGTGCCAGGTGGCATTATCGGGAACATTGTGGCAGGTATTGTAGGTTCTTGGATTGGTAGTATGATTTTAGGCAACTGGGGCTGGCAAGTATCTGATTTCTACGTATTCCCTGCCCTAATCGGTGCCATCGTGTTAATTTTTATTGTAAGCTTTGTCTTAAAATCAATGCGCAAAGCGACGTCTTAAGTGTGGCAACGAAAACGGGCTGCGTCATTCATTTGACGCGGCCCTCTTTTAGTTATTCATCCTTTAATGCAATTTGCCTTAATTGTTCGCCATAATCACGGTACTGCTTATAATAATACAGCACGTCGTCGACATATTTATCACTATGATTATATTGGTAGATTGCTTTTTTCAGCTGTCCTTTTGCAACACCTGCTTTTGATAAAAAGTTCGCCGCTGAAAAGACTGCATCCTCTACATCAAATGGATCGGCTATGCCGTCACCATTCGCGTCAATACCGTAGCCACCGTATTTTTTAATGATGGCAGGATTTGTTTTATCCTTTTCGTTAATGTCACCTTGCCCGAGATCCTTACACGACGGGTGCTGCCAGCCGACAAATGTGCACGGCATAAACTGCATATGCCCCTCTGCTCCGACCGGCGAGATGAGCGTGCTCGTTGTTGAAAAGCGTGTCTCGATGCGGTGATGTGCTGCGAGTAGTGTCCAAGGTACATTGTATTTTTCCTCGGCCGCGATATATACCGGAATATATTCGATTGGAATGGCTAAGTCAAAATTTGTTTGAATTTGCTCGTACACCGATTTTTCGGTAAATTCATCGAAAAACGGCAAACCGCGTAGCTGCTGCCAGCCGAGATAGATGAATACGTACAAGGTAATAACAATCGGGAGCAATAAAAGAATTAAAAAGAGCTTCGTTTTCGGACTTAAAAGTGGTTTCTTATGTTGTTTTGTCATGACTTGCCACCTAACAATTAATTGATATCCCTTATTATACTTGTATTTCCTACTATTTTCATAGTTGAATAATTTATACTTTCATTGTAAAATTAAATTTTGTTATTTAAGAGAAAAAGGAGCGCAAATACTATGTTAAAAGACTTTAAAGAATTCGCCATGCGCGGGAATGTTGTAGACTTAGCAGTAGCTGTCGTTATCGGTGCAGCATTCGGTAAAATTGTATCAGCACTTGTAGATAATATTATTATGCCATTAATCGGGATTTTAACGGGCGGCATTGATTTAACACAGAAATGGATGTTTGGTTCCGGCGATGCACAAATTAAATTAGGCCTATTCGCGCAATCGATTATCGACTTTATCATTATCGCCTTTGCGATTTTCATGGCGCTGCGCGTGATGAACAAATTCCTGAAGAAAAAGGAAGAGGAAGTTGTCGAAGATCCGACACCAGAGCTCGATACGAAAGAAGAGCTATTAAAAGAAATTCGCGACTTATTGAAAAATCAAAAATAATATCCCGCATCACAAAAATTCCACACTTTTGTGATGTTTTTTTATGCGCAGAATTTCTCCCCCTACACTACCACGCAATAAAAAAATGATTTTTCTTTAATTTCCGCCCCTTTTCAAAAACATCTTTATTAAATCATTCAACCTTTCAGTTCTTTCGACTTAATAATTACCATTTTATTCATGATACCAATTAAGTTTGACATGTATTCATTTAATGATGTATTCAATGAAATTGAACACATGGCCGGTGATGTCTCACAAAATGCACAGAACTTCAATCAATCGATTGAACCGATTACCCACATTAGCTAAACCATTTTAAAGAATACACAAGGGGTACATACGCTCGCAAATGATTCGCTACAGGATGCACAGAAAAGCAACCGCTCGACCGAAACACAGCTCGGCTCGATTGAGAAAATCGCCGCAGCGAGTGAGTCACTTGCCGATTTGTCGGAACAGCTCTAAAAGATTATTGTCCACTTCAAATTATAGCGTGTCTCATGAAATGTGAAATCCTAACTAGACTTCACGTTTTCTCACTATTAGTAGATAAAAATGCCTAAAAAACGTAAAATCCATTACTTTAGAATCTAAAAAAAGTTAATACCATTTTTATGTAAAATCAGTTACTCTATCGCCTAAAATTGCTTTTTTTTGCTTTTTAAAATTGAGCATTTTTAGTTAATGTCTTTTCATATTTTTCCAGCACGTTATAATGTAAACGTCTATATTTTTTGGTTTATTTTTCTATAAATAACTCGAAATTTTCTGACAAATAATCAAATATTGAATTATACGAGAGAGAAGGAATTATGAAATGAACATCTTTGGGAAGATGCTACTAGCATTCGGTACCATCATCGTGTTATATGTCGGGTTAAACCTGTATAACATTACGCAATCGAATACGCTGAAAGACACGACGGTGTTACTTCAGCAGCACGGTTTAGAACCTACAATGGAAATGATTGAAATCGCCCGTTTAACAGAAAATACGCGCGTACAAATGCTAACAGCGCTTAATTTTAAAAATCTCGAGGCAACAACCGTGGCTCTCCAAAACTTAGAGGTCATTCAAGCCTATGAAAGTAGCATTACACCCGCACTTGCAACACCCGCGCTTCAAGCTGCATACAAAATATTCAATGACAAGTGGCTCTTATTTGATGCGCGTGTACGCTTAAATGAGCAAATGATGCGCGCGGATGACTGGGCCGGTGCCACAGCAGGCTTAAAAATTGGCGGCCCCCTATTTAATGATGCAATGGACGCCTTCACAGCATTCCAACAAGCACACATAGACGAAATGGCGCAAATGACAGCGCAAAACGAGCAAACATTCGCTACGACGTTAACGTTAAATTACGTATTTATGACTCTCGTATTAGTTGCCGCACTACTACTCGCTTATTTCTTTAGCCGCCAATTCGTAAAACGCCTGCAATTAATTGTGGAGCGTGCAAAGCAAATTGCAGACGGTGACTTAAGCCTGCAACCACTATCAATTACGAGTAAGGACGAAATTGCGAGCGTGGCACATAACTTAAATGACATGCAAGTATCACTCATTCGTGTTGTTGGTCAGGCCAATGATTCGAGCCAGCAAGTATCGGCGAGTGCAGAAGAATTATCAGCGACAACACAGGAAAATATTACGGCCGCACAGGAAATCGCAGCAATTACCGAGGTGACCGAAACGAGCTCACGTACACAGCTAAACAATTTAACGGAGATTACCGATTCACTTGAAAGCTTACATCATACCGTGCAAGACATGGCACATAACGGCCAAAAGATGACAAATTTATCGAACATTACATACGAAAAAACACAGAACGGCGTGCATGCGGTAGAGGCCATTCATGCGCAAATTGGGCTTATTTCCGATACCGCAAAAGAAACAGAAGTTGCGATAAAAGAGCTCAATTCGAAATCGCAGGAAATCGGCAAAATCGTTGAAATGATTACCGATATTGCATCACAAACGAATTTATTATCATTAAACGCCGCCATTGAAGCTGCGCGCGCTGGTGAATCAGGCAAGGGCTTTGCGGTTGTAGCCGACGAGGTACGCAAGCTAGCCGATCAGTCGCGCCATTCTGCGGAGCAAATTTTTGATATGATTCGCGTCATTCAAGACGATATTCAAGGCGTCATTCACTCGATTCACGAGGAGTCAAACCGTGTCAATGAAGGGTTTGTAAAGTCACAGGAAGTACGCACCGTCTTTTCTGAAATTGAGCAAATGGTTGGTCATGTGACAAATAATACGACGGAAATGAATACCGCGATTGAAGCGATTTCATGCATTAGCACACAAATTGTGACGAATACGCAACAAGTACACGCACTTGCAAATCATTCGTTAACTGATGCACAAAAAAGCCGCAGCGCAACCGAAATTCAGCTCGGCGGGGTTGAAGAAATTGCGATGGCAAGTAATTCATTAGCTGACTTATCCGAAGAGCTGCAACGTGTTATTTCACACTTCCGCTTGCGTGCATAATCTCTAAAAAAATAATATTTTTTTGCTAAAAGCGTTCGTAAGCCCTACAGAAACCAAGTGTTTTTGTAGGGTTTTTAATTTGTTTATTATTTACAACAAATTTAAAAATGACGCCCGCTAGCTATTGTCCCCCTCTCGAATACGTGTTAAATTGAGTTAATAGTCGAGGCATTCTAAATGTTCGCAAATTTTTAACAAATAAGAGAGAGTGATTTCATGTCAAACCGATCAATCGAAACAACATTAGTACAGCTTGGGAATTTAAGCGATGCCAAAACAGGCGCGATTAACCCGCCTATTTATTTATCTACTGCGTATCAGCATACAGGCATTGGCGAGTCGACAGGCTATGACTACACACGCACGAAAAATCCAACACGTACGATTTTAGAGGAAGGCATTGCAGCACTTGAGGGTGGTGATGCAGGCTTTGCGTGTAGCTCAGGGATGGCGGCGATTCAGCTTGTAATGAGCCTATTCAAGCCGAATGATGAGCTCATCGTACCAGAGGACCTATACGGCGGCACATACCGCTTGTTCAAATCATTCGCCGATACATATAACATTAACCCGGTGTATACACCGTTCCAGTCTGTGGAGGAAGTCGAAGCGTTAATTAATGACAATACAAAGGCGTTATTTATTGAAACACCGACAAACCCACTGATGCAGGAAATTGATCTAGTCGCATTTAGTGCGTTAGCGAAAAAGCACAACCTGCTATTAATTGTAGATAATACATTTTACACGCCGTATTTCCAACGTCCGATTGAGCTAGGTGCGGACATTGTTGTGCATAGCGCGACAAAATATATTGGTGGGCATAATGACGTGTTAGCTGGTCTTGTTGTCGCAAAGGGTGAGGAACTTTGCACGAAGCTTGCGTATTACCATAACGGCATCGGCATGGTGCTAGCACCGATGGATTCTTGGCTAGTGATCCGCGGACTGAAAACGCTGCACCTGCGTTTAAAGCAGCATGATGCGAACGCGAAGCAGGTAGCAACTCACTTAAAGAGCGAGCCACTTGTTACAGACGTGCTGTATACAGGCAAAGGCGGCATGCTGTCATTCCGCGTGAAGGACGAGGCGATGATTAATCCGTTCTTAAAAGGCATTAAGCTGATTGTCTTTGCAGAAAGCTTAGGCGGCGTGGAAAGCTTCATTACCTACCCTGCCACACAAACACATGCGGATATGCCGTACGACGAGCGTGTAGCACGCGGTGTATGTAACCGTCTACTGCGCTTCTCCGTTGGTGTCGAGGAAGCAGACGACATTATTGCGGACTTACAACAAGTATTTGACACACTAAGAGGTGAATTTGCATGAGCGAACGTTTAGAAACAGCCCTGATTCACGGCGCCATTCGTGAGGGCTACGCAGATAAAAAAGGTGCGGTCAACGTGCCGATATACCAATCATCAACCTTCCACCAAGAATCGATCGACGAATTCGGTGAGTATGACTATGCGCGTTCTGGTAACCCGACGCGTGCAGCACTTGAGCGTGCCATTGCCGAGCTTGAAGGCGGCACGCGCGGCTTTGCGTTTGCAACAGGGATGGCGGCCGTGTCTGCTTGCCTGCTTACCCTTTCGCAAGGTGACCATATCGTTATTACAGAAGATGTGTACGGTGGTACATACCGCTTTGTGACGAAAGTATTACCACGCTACGGGATTACACATACATTTGTGGATTTCACGGACCTTGACGCAGTACGCGCAGCTGTGCGTCCAGAAACGAAGCTTTTATATATCGAAACACCGTCAAATCCGACACTTGGGATTACCGATATCCGCGGTGTCGTCGCCATCGCCAAAGAAACAGGTAGCTTGACATTTTTAGATAACACGTTTATGACACCACTACACCAACGCCCGCTTGATTTAGGTGTGGATGCGGTCATTCACTCAGCGACGAAATTTTTATCCGGTCACTCCGATATTCTAGCGGGGCTTGTTGTCACAAAGGACGCGGCACTCGGGGATGCGGTATACTTTGTGCAAAACTCATTCGGCGGAAGTCTTGGTGTGCAGGACAGCTTCACACTCATTCAAAACATGAAGACAACAGCGGTACGTTTCAATGAGGAAGCACGTGTTGCCGCGCGTATTGCGGATTTCCTAGACGCACATCCACTTGTTGAGAACGTGTACTACCCAGGGCTTGCGACGCATCCGGGGCACGATATTCACTTCTCGCAAAGCACGTCAGCTGGGGCGGTGTTATCATTTAGCTTACCGAGCTACGCGGTTGCAAAAGCATTCGTTGCGGCGATGAAAATTCCGGTGTTTGCGGTGAGTCTTGGCGGGGTCGAGTCGATTTTATCGTACCCAGCGAAGATGAGTCACGCAGCGATGGAGCCTGAGGAGCGTGCAAAGCGCGGCATTACGGACGGCTTACTACGATTCTCGGTTGGTTTGGAGAATGAAGACGATTTACTAGAGGATTTCGCGCAGGCACTTGAGGCTGCTGGGAAAGTAAAATAATAACAGGCTTCGCTTTACAATTTGTAAGGCGGGGCTTTCTTTATTTCGCGTGGAAGGGACGTTGACACATGACACCATTTACAACACTACAAGGCAAGTATTCCAACACGGAGCATATGCGACAAGCCGTTGAACTTGATACCGTTGTTTACAACGAGCAATTTCAAGGCATCCTTGACAACTGCCTGCAATGGTTTGCGAAAAATCCGGAAATTGTCACGTATTTATTAGACGAGCAGCAAGTCATTGGCTATATTTCCGTGTTGCCGATTACGGAGCGCCTGCGTGATGCACTGCTCGCAGATGAAATTGTCGATGTCGATATTAAGGCGGACGATATTTTCGCCTATGAGGACAACGAGCGCTATATTTTGTATTTTTGCTCGGTCGCCATTCACCCGGATTATCAGGGCACACAGGCATTTTCCGTTCTTTATGACGCATTTTCGGCCTCACTAGAAGAGCTCGCGGCTCGCGGGATTTTTTTCACGGAAGTCATTGCCGAAGCTGTGACACACAAGGGCTTGCGTCTCTGTGCGTCACTTGGCCTGCCACAGGTCGCTCTGACACACGACGGCTACACGTTGTTTCGCCGTGTGCTCGAGGACGGGCGGTTTCCGGCTTTAGGGCGCGTATAGAAACGCCAAAAACGCACGGCTCCTTATGAAGCCGTGCGTTTTTTTAATCCCAACCTTAAAAGCGTAGACTTTCTCACTCATTAGATTCTGTAAAAGTTTATTCAATTGTTTCTGCCAGATTGCTTTCTTTGCCGAATCAAATATGTAGTGTGCTTAGCGAAAAAATTCCTACCAAGCATACCTTTTTATTATCTACCTGTAAAAAACTTCGTCGTATACAGAAGATGATCCACGCCTACCCCTATTTCCTCAAGTGCTGGATTTAATAAATTTTTCCGGTGCCCTTCAGAGTTCATCCAACCGTTATGGACATGGAAAATCGTTTCATAGCCTTTTGCAATATTTTCAGCCGCCGCTGAATATTCCCCTACACCTGCAACCATCATGCGGTCCCACGGCTGCGAGCCATTTAACCCAGTATGGCTATAGTAGTCATTTTCATACATATCCGTACTATGTGCACGGGCAGCCTTCATAACAAACTTATTTTCTTTTAATGGTGCAAGCCCTACTTCCGCGCGTGAAACGTTCGCTAAATCTATGTAAATGCGTTCTTCAGACGCCTGCTTTTGTGACGACTGATCCGCCTTCATCGCCTGCATTGCCTTTACAGACTGCGCATCATTATAATGCCAATAGATCGCCTTCACCGCATTGCCTTCAAATTCATCAACAAATACGTGCAGCTTTACCTTATCATTCGTTACGACTTGCTCACCGTTATGCACTTCGCCAATGGTCAAGCCGCGGAACGTTTTATTAAAAGCCATCACATAACCGCCAATAACGTCTTCACCTGTCGCAAACTTGATTTCATATGAAGCTAAATCATCATTGACAACATACGCCTTTACGCCGCCACCCATTTCGTATAGTTGGAATTGCTGCGCATTTTGTAGCTTTTCCTTTGGCTCGCTTACATTTGCCGCTTTATTTGGTATCGTCGTTTTCTCAATTTCTGTCGTTTCCGAAGCATTCAGCTCATTACCGAGCATTTCATCAATTCGGTATAAAAATGCAACAGCCTGTGCACGTGTCACCGTATTCGATGCGCCGTACTTTTCTAATAGCGACGAGGCATTTTTATTTTGCCCTGTCGAAATCCCCGACTCCATCATATAGCGAACCGCGCTATCTACATCACTCGGCTTACCATGCGCAAATGCAATAAGCTGTGCAACTTCACCACGTGTAATCGCCTGGCTGCGTAGCTTTGAATTCGTGTAGCCTTTCAGCGGTGCCCCGTAACGAAGTAAGCTATCATAATAGACTGTTGACCAATGCTCCTGGCCTGCCGATGCTTCATTTAATAGAAAAGCAAAAAACTCCGCATACATTTTGACAAATTGCGCCTCTGTTACTTCCTTTGATGGATGGAAATTACCCGCGTCACCGGATACAATCCCTTCCTTTTCCGCCCACTGAATCGCTTCAACCGCATAGTGATTAGCCGGTACATCATTAAATTTTTTCGCCGCCTGCGCCTCAATTGGCATCACAAGCAGTGAGCTCGCTAACAAAATAGAACCCCATTTTTTCATTTTTATCACCCTATCTCAAATTACCATTTATATGAATTTTTTCATACGGTACTCTGTCCTATTTATTCGAGACATACTAATAATCCCCTGCGAGTTACGCCATTCTATATGCTATACTGAAAAAAACTGTGAGGTATTTAACAATGAACTATTTTTTATCATTTTTGCTCGTTTTGCTTTTGCAAGGCTGCCAGCAAGCACTGCCAGTAGAGCCGGCACCACCGACAAGCAAAGAGCTTGTTGCAGCGTATATTGCTGACTTACAACAAACGCTTCAAACAATCAAAATCGGGGAAACAACTACGGATTTGCTCACCGGTTTTACAAAGCTTGATAACGAGCAGTACGAAAAGCCGCCCTATGTATTACATATAGAAAATGGGCTGGTCAACACCATCACCCTCTCTGTTCCAGGTACGCTTACAGTAGAGGATGTTGCAGAGGTCAACATGCCGTGGAAGGGCTTTGACGTCGAGTGGCTTAGCGCGGAGGACAGGATTACAGGGCTACAGCTTACACGCACTACCCCTACCCTCCAGCAGCAAATCGCCGACATGCCGCTTGATGAAAAGGTGGGTCAGCTTGTGCTAACGGGCTTTGACGGCACAACTGTTACACCAATCGTCAAACAGGCGATTGAAGAAGCGCATATTGGTCATGTCATTTTATTTTCGAAAAATATTACGACACCTGTGCAGCTACAAGCGCTCAATCAATCGCTGCTACAGCTAAATAGTACGCAGCCACTGTGGATTACGGTCGACGAGGAAGGTGGCAAAGTGTCGCGGATTCCAGACAGCTTAACCGTGCTCCCAACTGCCGCGCGCTTGGCGAAAAACTATAGCGCCGAGCAGGTCAAGCAGCTCGCCGCGTCACAGGGTGAGCTACTGCGAGCACTCGGCTTTACCGTCAATTTTGCGCCGGTGCTTGACGTCAACAGCAATCCGAAAAATCCGGTTATTGGTAGCCGGGCATTTAGTGCTAATGTGAAAATAGTAAACAGTTACACGACCGCCTTCACGACAGGTCTTGAAAATGCTGGGGTACTCGCAGTCGGCAAGCATTTCCCAGGCCACGGCGATACCGCGACCGACTCACATGTTGGGCTACCCGTTATCCATAAATCAAAAGAACAACTACAAAAAACGGAGCTCGCGCCTTTTCAGCATGCTATTGATCACGGTATACAAATGCTGATGATTGGGCACTTGCTCGTACCCGCACTTGATGCCGATACCCCTGCTTCTTACTCCCGCACCATTATGCACGACCTACTGCGCGAGGAAATGGGCTTTACGGGCGTCATTATTACAGATGATTTAACGATGCAAGCTGTCGACATGCCGATTACAGAAGCAGCGGTCAAGGCGATTGTTGCTGGTGCGGATATCGCGCTCATTGGACACGGCACAGAGCAGGCAATTGCCGCGACGAAAGCTCTTGAGACAGCAGTTGCATCTGGTCAGCTTACCGAACAAGAGCTAAACGCGCGCGTCTACCGCATTTTATCGCTCAAGGAACGCTATAGCGGACACGTGGACGACGCGTTTGATTTCGCCAGCTGGAACAAAAAAATACGCACACAATTAAACAATAATTAACAAAACCCCTACCACAAACTGTAAAAATATTGCATAGTTATACGTAGGAGGTGTTTTTATGATTCATATTGACAATATCCATTTATATCGCAATAGTAAAACGATTTTAGACGGCCTGAATTGGCATGTTGAGCGGGGGCAGCACTGGGCGATTTTAGGCTTGAACGGCTGTGGAAAAACGACGCTTTTAAACGTTATTAACGGCTATATTTGGCCAAATGACGGGGTGGTGCGCGTGCTCGGGGAAACTTACGGCAAGACGTACATTCCAAAAATTCGTGCACGCATCGGCTGGGTCAGTAATTCGATGATTGACAACTTCAACTGGCAGGACAATGCGATTGAAATTGTGCTAAGTGGCAAGTTCGGCGCATTGCGTTTATTTGAGGAAGTGGGTGACGCGGATATTGAAAAAGCACTCGGCATTATGCGTCATTTCCACTGCGATCACCTGGCAAACAAATTATTCGAGCACCTATCACAAGGCGAGCGCCAGCGTGTGCAAATTGCACGTGCCATTATGGCGGATCCTGAAATTTTAATTTTGGACGAGCCGTGTGGCGGGCTTGATCTTCTCGAGCGTGAAAATTTACTTGAAACCATTGAGCAAATTGCCGCGAAAGACAATCCGCCCACGCTCATTTATGTCACGCACCATGTCGAGGAGATTTTACCTTGCTTTACACATGTACTCCTGATGAAGGATGGCACAGATATTGCAGCGGGTAGTCGCGATGAGGTATTAACAGAGGAAGCATTAACACAATTTTTCGGTCGTGCTGTCAGCCTACAGCACGAAAAAGAGCGTGCTTGGGTCGCGCTAAAATAAAAAAAGCGCTAAAGTACCCGTTTAGTCTAGACATATAAACGCCAAATTTTATACTTTCCGATAAAATAAAGGAAGCCGCAAAGAGGTGCACCTCTTTGCGGCCATTTTTTGATGGCTAACCAACCATCCTTCACTAGTATGCACAAACAATTCACATTTTATTCTGCCGACCTCACTATATCGTCTACATAATTTTTCCCCTCGGCCTTAAAATCCCAGTCAATCGTTAGTAAGCTTTGCATCGCGCAATTTCGTGTCCGCTAACTTCTCGTCACTAGCCGCCGCTACAAAGGCTGCCCGGCTAACAAACAGCCCTATACTTCATGTGATTTTCTTTTCTATCTATTTATGCTATCCATTAGTAATTATGCGTATTTTTTAGTAAAAAACAAAAAATAGAAGATGCACACATGTACACCTTCTAAACTTTTTATAACTTTTCAATATCCGCAATTAACTGCGCCACATGCTCTTCCTTTGTCGACCAGCTCGTGCAAAAACGAACGGCGCTCAGCTCACCGACTGGCTCCCAAAACGAGAACGAATAGCGTTCCTTCAATTGCTCCATGGCACGGTTCGGTAAAATCGGGAACTGTTGATTTGTCATCGAATCATAGCGCATAGCGAAACCTTTTGCTTCAAACGCCGCGCGGATTTGCATCGCTAAATCAACCGCATGCTTTGATACATCATAATACAGTCCATCCTCAAACAGCGTCTCAAACTGAATGCCAAGCAGGCGCCCCTTCGCAAGCAGACCGCCGCGCTGCTTCATCATATAACGGAAATCCTTTTTCAGCACTTCATTTGTAATAACCACCGCCTCACCAAATAAGGCACCGACCTTTGTGCCGCCGATGTAAAAGACGTCGCAAAGCGCGGCAATATCCGCAAGTGTCACATCGGGCTGTGCGACAAGTCCGTAGCCAAGGCGTGCACCATCTAGCATAAGTGGTAGCGCGCATTTACGACAAACCGCGCTCAGTGCTTCTAGCTCTGCCTTTGTATACGTCGTACCGTTTTCTGTCGGATGCGAAATATACACAAGCCCTGGCTGCACGATATGCTCATGCGTCGCGTCATGATAGTGCGCGTCGTAATAAGCTTGCACTTGCGCGGCCGTAATCTTGCCGTCGTCACTTGGAATCGTCAGCACCTTATGCCCCGTCGCCTCAATCGCCCCCGTCTCATGCACGGCGATATGTCCGCTCGTTGCGGCAATGGCACCTTGATACGGACGCAAAATTGAAGCAATAATCGTCGTATTCGTTTGCGTGCCACCGACTAAAAAATGCACGTCGCCGTCTGTCGCACACGCCTCCTGAATGAGCTTACGTGCACGGTCGCAATATTCATCCATGCCGTAGCCCGCTGTTTGTACATCATTTGTCTCTACTAACTTTTGCAAAATGCGCACGTGTGCGCCTTCTGTGTAATCATTATCAAATCGAATCATCTGTCTCTTTCCTATCTTTAGCTAATTTCTATGGATGTAGGTCATAGAAGCGTGAATGTTTTACTTTAATTTCAGAAAAAATAAAGGATTGCTCCCTCTGCCTTTTTCCGCTATTTAAAACTGTTTTATGAATTTTGTCAACCTTCTTTCAAATCCATCTCCACTACACGCAGCGCCCGCTCCTCTACTAAAATACGCACCGTCAGCATTGCCGCATTTAGCAGTGTAAATAAGATCGCTGTCACATAGGCCCCAAACATCAGCGGCAACACAAGTATTTCTAAACAGACAATGACATAATTCGGATGGCGCACGTACGCATACGGTCCCTTCGCTACAAGTTGCGCGCCAGGTAAAATGAGAATTTTCGTATTCCAAAACGACCCAAGTGAGCGGATGCACCAAATTCTTGCTAGTTGCAAGCAGCAAAAAATGGCGAGCAGCGCTACATTCGGCGTGCTACCTAGCTCGACCTCGATAAACAGACCACATAAAAAGCTTGTGTGCAGTAAAATCATCCACGGATAATGCTGCGCGCCTACCTCATAGGCACCTCTTTCACGCATCTGCTTTTCATTGCGTTTTGCGACGAGTAGCTCGATTAGCCGTTGCAGCACGACAAACAAAAATATGCTATTAAAGATCACGCTTACTCCCTCCATTCTAGCAGCACTGCCTCACCGCTAAAGCCTGGCCCGAGTGCGACGAGTAGACCTCGGCTGTTCGCTCGTTGCTCTTTTTGCATAAACTGCTCTAGTACATAGAGCACGGTCGGTGAGGACATATTGCCGTGGTGCTTTAACACGTTTCTAGATTGCTCGGTATGTGCCTCGGTGAATCCGAGTGCCTCCTCATACGCCGCGAGCACCTTTTTGCCTCCGGGATGTGCGACGAAATTTGTCATGTCGGACGGTGTTAACTCAAACTCACTTAAAAACTCCTCGATAAACGGTCGCAACCAATTTGAAATCAACGCAGGAATACTTTTCGAAAATACGACATGGAGCCCGCTATCCTTCACATCCCAGCCCATAACCTCTTCCGAATCCGGCAGCCATTTTGAAGCGCATCCCAAAATATGCGGCACCATTTTGCCCTGCTGAAGACCCGCCGCGTCCCCGCAAACAAGCACACATGCCGCACCATCCGCAAAAAGCGACGCCCCAACTAAATTACTTTTCGAATAATCATCCTTTTGAAACGTCAGGCTACACAGCTCCACACAAACGACGAGCACACGTGCCTCTGGGTACGCCTTGCAGTAATCATACGCGCGGCTAATACCCGCTGCCCCGCCCGCGCAGCCAAGTCCCCACAGTGGCATACGCACAACGCGGTCTGAAAACGGCAAACGATTCATCACGCGTGCCTCAATGCTCGGCGTTGAAATGCCTGTACTACTGACAAAAATAATTGCATCAATGTCCTCGGCCCGTATCGCCTGTGCTAAAAACAACGGATTCGCTAAACAGCGCTGAATCACTTCCACACTATACGCGGTGGCAAGCTCCACATACAGCGCATTGCGTTCCTCAAAGGTATGCGCCGTGCGGTACCAATCGGGCGGCACACAAAAATGGCGCGTCTCAATGCCGCCATTTGCAAAAACCTTTAATAGCCTTTCGAGCCGCGGCATTTTTTGCTCGAACAGCTCCTTTGTTAAAAGTTCAATTTCAGATTGAGGTAATGAGTACGGCGGGATATATGTACTAATTGACGTGATGTTTGGAATGTTACATTCTCCTTGTAGGTTGTTTTGCTTTAGTGTATTTTTCGTTAGCTGAGGTTATGCGGAGAATCTGAATTTGGTACGGGAAAAATCCCTGTAACCAGTACAAAATGGCTGCAAGGATTTTTACGGTCCTTTAAATTATTAGGCGTTGTTAACCTAGATAAAATGTCACTCTGCTTTAATTAGAATGATGTGATACTAATTTTAATCCAGCTCTCCTTAATTAAGTGAAAACCGTAGTTCTACTTGCATCATGTTACTAAAAAATACCTGCCCTCACTAGACGCAGCTACGGCTTTAAAATGAATTTAATGCCTCCGTCTTCATGATCGTGGAACATATTGTATGCCTCACTTGCTTGTGATAACGGCATTTTATGCGTAATAATCTCTGTTGGATCAATCTGCCCCTTCGCAACCATTTCATACAACATTTGACTCGAATGAATGGCTGGCGCTTGTCCCATTTTGACGGTGATATTTCGCTCAAACATATTGCCAAGCGGGAAGAGATTGTACATGGCGCCGTAAACACCTGTCAGTTGAATGGTCCCACACTTTTTCACTGCCTTTACAGCCACTTGAATCGCACTTAATGTCCCGCCCTGTAGCTTTAACTTTTGCTCTATTTTTTCATATAGCTTCATCTTCCCGTCCATGCCTACACAATCAATGACCACGTCCGCACCGCCCTTTGTCATATCATGTAAATGGTCACCCACTTCATCTACCTCATCAAAATTCACGATTTCTACTTGATTTGTTCTTTTTGCATGCGCGAGACGATAAGAAAGCGGATCTACAACAATGACACGGCTCGCCCCTTTCAGCCACGCAAACTTCTGCACCATTAATCCAACGGGTCCTGAGCCGAGCACGATGACCTGGTCTCCTTTTTTGACCCCTGCATGCTCCACACTCCAATACGCTGTTGGCAATACATCCGAAATGAATAACAATGCCTCATCCTCTAACTCACACGACTCTGGCACCTTAAACGGGATAAAATTCGCGTACGGTACACGCATATACTCCGCCTGTCCACCTGGGTAATTCCCATAACGATGCGTATAGCCAAAATAAGCACCCGCATCAATTTCCGGATTGTCATTGGCATTGTCACACTGGCTTTCCATTTCATGCTGACAGTAAAAGCACGTGCCACAAGAAACATTAAACGGAATGACGACGCGGTCTCCTTTTTTCACTTTTGTCACCGCAGGGCCCACCTCTTCCACAATCCCCATCGGCTCATGGCCAATAATAAAATCTTCCTTTGTCGGAATTGACCCCCGATAAATATGAAGATCCGACCCACAAATCGCCGTAGATGTAATGCGCACAATCATATCATCCGGCTTTTCAAGCGTTGCATCCGGCACTTCTTTTACTTGTATGTCTTTTGCCCCTTGATACGTGACTGCCTTCAAATTATTCCCTCCTGTTTACGTATTTATAACGAGTAATACCCTTGTAATAATTGGTCGTTTTCTAATAAGAGCTGATTGCCATTTCGAGCGGTTTTGCCTAATAAAAAAGTTGATTCACGCCACTGCCATAGCATGAATCAACTTTCCCGCCGTTATGCATCATCCGAATAAAACATCTTTTCTACCCGCATCTCTAGCTAAATCCTTGAAAAACAAATGGTCTAGCTACGTATTTCATTAACAAATCGGTCACGCTTTCCCCTCAAACAAAACGTAGCCGCTCACAATTACTCAGCACCATTCCCACCATCATTCGCTTTTTTTCGCTCCTGCTCCCGCTGCTTACTAAAATCCGCTTCCTCGCCAAATTCTGTACGTAAATCAGGCTTAGAAAAATGACCAGGTCTGTTCGGGATTGTGTCCATCTCTTCGCTTGGCTTAAACAACAGGCCAAGACAAATGATGGCACTAATGCCAACAAGCGCGTACACGACTCGAGCCAACCCAGCATCCTGACCACCAAATATACTTGCAACTAAATCAAACTGGAAAAATCCAATGAGTCCCCAGTTCAGCCCACCAATAATAACTAATGCTAGCGCAATTCGTGAAACTACACTCATTCGTTCATTCCTCCTTCATTATTCGTACTTATCCTTTACCGAAATTCATTTTTCATACATGATTCGTGATGTGCAATTGAGCAAATCATTTTAAGGGAAGTTGGCATAAACTAAAAACCACCACAAATCCATGCCTCACGCATCATTTGTAGTGGTCTTTATCTTTTTACAAACGTCCTTGTGCTTTCTTAAAACCTGTAGTTGACTAAAGGTACAAATTTACGCTTCATTTGTTTACAGCTTTTTCGTATTCGTCCGCTGAATAAAACCAATAATATCAATATACAGTGCGGTCATTTCCTCCGGCGTTTTGTCGAGCTCATTTTGCACCCATTGCTCGATTAAGCCTAAAAAAGCGGATGTGATAAACGCTAAAAAATAATCCAGTGGCACCTGTAAATGAGCGGTGAAGCCGTCATTTTTCTCTAAATTCTCGCGCACCTTTTCGGAAAACGCCGCGCGGAATCGTAAATGAAAGCCTGCTCTGCCGTGGTCACTTAAAAATATTTTCAAATACGGTGCATGCCCTTTAATCGCGCCAAATAACGAGGCTGCTAACTGCTCCTGTCCCCGCTCAAACGTTTGCGTAGACGTATAACGCGATTGCAATTCATCAATATGATTGCCTAAATCCTCAAATAGCTGTCGCTCAATTTGTTCCAACAAGGCAAATTTATCAACGAAGTGTAGATAAAACGTCCCGCGATTAATATGCGCCTGCTTGGCAATTTCGCCTACCGTAATGGCGTCAAAGGGTCTTTTAGCTAAAAGCTCCAAAAATGACGCTTGAATTAGCGCTGTTGTTTTTCGATTTTTTTCTGCGTAACTACTCATCAAAACACCCGTCCTCTCCAAAATTGAACAAACTGTTCATTTTGTTGATTGCTATCATTTATGAGTCAAGTATAGAATAAACGGGTAATCATAAACAACCAATTGAACAGGATGAAAGGATGAATTCATTTGAGATTATTTAAAGAAAAATTAGCCTGGGCCGCACCGATTGCTGTTATATTAATTATTGCACTGTTCTCGGTCAACCTATTCGCACAAGGAAATCCGCAAGTGAAAAACTTGCCCGTGGCGCTTATTGTCAGTGATGAGGGCGAACACGTAGACGCGGTAACAGCAGCCATCACACAAATGACTACAGGCATAGACGGCGCAGAACCGACACTCGCATTCACAGAGGAAAAAGCCGAGGACATTGAGGCATTATTCGCCGATAAACAATACTACGGCGCACTTGTCATTCCAGAAGGCTACAATGACGCGCTTAATAATGCGCTAACAAATAACGCCGCAGCACATTTAGACATTTACATTAACCAAGGCTTTAACATGACCGGTGCGAATTTCGCAAAAACAGCTTTAAACGCGCTTGTCGCACAATTAAGCAATGAGTACGCGACAAACTTTGTTACGCAGCTTGGTGACACACAAATTGATGCAAATATGGCCACTGTCTTAGTGAACCCAGTCGTTGCAAACGAACAAATTTTCAATCCGATTACTGCCTCTACTGCAAACGGTAGCGCACCAACATTAATGGCCGTACCTGCATGGGTCGGCGCGTTAATTGGCGGATTCGTTTTATTTTTATCAACATCAAGCATCCTGAAAAGAGAAAACTTAACGCGCAAACAAACATTACGCCTAATGGGTGAGCAAGTATTATTCGGCATCCTAATCGCGTTATTCTCAGGCTTTACTGTCGCAACACTTGCACAAATCGCAGGCATTAATATGCCAAGCTACCTATTAGTAGCGGCCTTTGTATCCTTTGCGGCGTTCTGCTTCTTCTTGTTAGTATCAGCGATTACCGCATGGGTCGGCAAACCCGCCATTACACTGTTCATGGTCGTGATGCTACTCGGTATGGGTGTATTAATGACGCCACAAGAAATGCTACCAAGCTTTTTCGTCAACTTCATCCGCCCGTGGGTACCGCTTCGCTTTGCTTCTGAAGGCTTACGCGACATTTTCTACTTCGGCAGCGGCTTCTACACAGGTGCTTCGTTTAATACGATTTTAGGCATTGGGGTTGCAGGACTTGTAATTTTCTTCCTGTCTATTTTCAAGCCGGTGAAGGCATCGAAAAATTAACAAAGGAAAAACGTTATTTCGCGAATTTTGCGGAATAACGTTTTTTTGCTTTGTTTGATTTGATTTGATTTATTAGGTTGGCTGATGGAATCGATTACGAAGGTTGTTTTACAGCTTGAAGCGTAATACTAGCACTAGCAGTAAATAAGCCACCTAGAACATGGTGAATTTACTATTCAAACAAGCTCCGTCACATCTACTACGTGACAGGGCCTACCGCGCTTAATTTGTTATCTCAAGCAATTCTTTATTTAATTCATTTAATTTTTGTGACGCTTCAATAATTGTCGCAAGCAGTTTATTCTCCTCAAAAATTGACGCGAGAATTTCCTCTGTTGCCGCGCTATTTTCTTGTGAAACCGCAGAAATAGCGTCGATTTTACTTAACAGCTGCTCAAATTGCATGCTTACTTCATTAATCGCCCGCACGCTTTGTGTAATATTGCGATTGGAGACGTTACTTGACTGTTTAATTGTCTCAAATTTTGTCGCGATATCTACGAGTAACGTTCTTCCCTCATTCGCTGTTGATTGGCCAACAATTGACTGCTGCTGTGCGGCTGCTGATTTTGTGAATAGTAGCGCCGTCACTTCACTAATTTTTGATACCGTTTCCGCACTTTTTTCCGCAAGCTTACGTACCTCATCTGCCACAATCGCAAAGCCTTTCCCGTGCTCGCCTGCACGCGCGGCTTCAATCGCCGCATTGAGGGCTAGTAAATTGGTCTGGTCTGCAATCCCTGTAATGTCCGTCAGTAACTCATTGACCATCTACAAGCTCGTTTGTAGCTCGCTCATTGTACGGACTGCCGTATTCATCGAATCATTCAAGATGTTCATGTGCGTGGTTACTTGCTGCACACTTTGCGCATTTTCTGTAATATCTGTATTCACGCGGTCTGATTGTGTGAGCGCGTCTTTTGATAAGGCGACCGTTTCAGTTAATCTACTTTGCGAATGACTCATCACCTGCTGAATTGCATGAATCGAATCCGCCTCGTGTTGCACGGACTCGGCGATTTGCTCGGTTGATGTAAGAATTTTTTCACTCACCTCGCCTAGCACCACGGACGTTTCTTGCACCCCTGCCGCTTCATTGCCAATTGTTTGCGCCGTCGCCTCAATTGTTGCCACAAGCTTTTGCGTCTCCGCGAGTAGTTTATTTGCCTCCACAACCTTCTGCTCCGCACCAACAATTAGCTCGCGGCCCCAATCTGTCAGCCGATTGAGTAAATAAATAATCCCGATAAAAACTAAAATAATCGTCACATACATGGTCACCACGGTATTTTCACCGACTAATCTTCCCGGCATCACAAGATAAAGTGTAATCAGCCCAACACAAACAACTGACGCATAGGAAATTAATATTTTTTTATCAAAATAAATCGCTGCCATAATAACCGTTAACAATAGTAAATAATGCTTATTTAAGCCGTAGCCATCTAGCACAAACAGCGCTAAAATAACACCCCCCGGCACAGCCGCGAACAGGAAGGCCTTCACCCCGTCTGGTATTTTCGCATAATAATTGACCGTCACCAGCGCCACAATAAAGACGCCAACGCCGATATATAAAGCTGATCCTGCAAGACCGTGCTTATTAATAAGTGGCACATTAATAATAATGACCAACAAAATAAGTATCTGTAAAATGAAATAAGCACATACTTTATTCGAAAAAGGTGAAAATACAACTAAGTAGTTAGTCGTAAAGAGGTGTATTGAAAGAATGAAAAAGATGTTTTTAGTTTTTATATTATTTTTAACTCTTATTATTTCTTTTCAATCAGCAACAGTTTCATCAGATGAACCAACAGAAGACTCTGAAGAGCTTAAATTACAGGATATGCTTATGCTAATGCTTACTCCCTATATTGAAAAAGATTTGACTGACTATTATTATTCGAAGATTTTAACGGATGTTTCACCTCACGTTACACCTTGGAAAATTGAATTGATTGAAACAAGAAGGGTAAATGGTTTCCGAGGCTTTATATTGGAAATTACATTTGAAATAGAGCCTACTGATGGAGGGCATTGGATTCCAATAGGGAAGGACAGAATGACCTATGAAATTTCTTCTGGACCTGAGGTTAAATTGATAAATCACACACACTTAAAAACATATAAATACCCTCAAGAATGAAACACCTTCCCAAAGCGGTGTTTGGTAACTTTATTTCGACTAATTACCAGAAAAAACTTTTACTTTACTGGTTGCATGTTAATTAACCTTTTCAAATATTCTTCATAAGAACGTCTTAAATTTGTAGAAAGTTTCGTTTGTTCTAACATGGTTAAATCATTTGCAAAGAATGCCAATTCAAACATATTTCCATCAAGATCGGCAGCATAAACGGCGTCAGTAAGTACAAAAGCAGTTGACCCACCTTTACGACCAAAATGTTTAAATTGTTCACGATAAGACGCTTGATTCATTGTCTGCTCCATAACAGGGTCTAAATATTGATGGACTTCAGAAGGTAAAACATTTTTACGATTTAGCGTACTCATTAATTCACTATACATACGTGTAGTGGAACTTGATTGCTTATCCGATAATGCCTTTTGCACATCTAATTTTAAGAGCTTAGTTGCCTTTACCTTTTCTTCAGTTGAAAACGGCATTTCTAATAAGCGATTGTGAATCTGAAGGACATATTGAACATATTCTTGCATCGACATTTTTTCAATAACAGAAGCGATATTTTTTATGGGTACTTGCTTTTCCTCGTGTAAATAGAGGGGGACATATAATGCACTGACTAGTGGGTAAATTGGTGTATGGTCAAGTAAATTCAATGCCTTTAAACGATTATTTACGGCATCAATACCTAATTTAGTCAATAAAAAGTCCGTATTTGCATTTGAACTAAAAGCAATCATGCCTTTTGCTACTTCATTTAATGTCATATCAGTTATTGAAATTTTTTTTTAGCCATGCTTCATGTGCACCACCATCTAAATTCACCATATAATGTCGTTCCAATGCCTCTGCACATACTTTTTCAAAAGGATTAATTTGTTTATTTGCTACTTGATAGGCATATTCAATTGCAATAATCGTTTTTACCGTACTAGCTAATGGTAATAAATGATCACAGTTTATGTCCCAAAGTACTTGTTCATTATATTTAGCATAAAGTGAAAATGAAGGGTTTGCTTTATTCTTTGCTATAAAATCTTTAACATATTGTTCATCTGAAGCATTTACATCCCGATGAAACTTACAAAAAATCCCTGCCATTAATATGACGAGCCCTACCACAATACAACCGATTATGTATATCATAATTTACTCCTTAACTTTATTTGCGGATTTCTAGTTTCTATTATTTATTTTCACTATCTTTTGATATAAGTGAGCTAATGTTTCCTAAAATCTTTTTGATTTCATTGAATTTGCTCTTTTAAAAACTCTGCTTAATATAGATTAGTTTTTTTGTAAATTATAACACCAAAATTATTAGCGATGATTTTGGGTAGTCGAATTAACGTTACCATTGTAAATCCCCATAAATATGACAGGCTCCCTATACTGAACTCATTTTTAAAAATTCACATTCAATGTTCTTTGTGGCGTGTCAAAGCCTCTGCACCAAAGACTTCTTTAATATAATATTCCTCCGCCTCTTTTGTACGAACTTTTAAATAATTTCGCGGCTCGCCTGCGACATTATCCGCGCTCTGTATAGCTAACAATAAGATATAATCTGAAATAATCTCTGAAAAGTCACCCGCTAACCATTTATTTAAGATCCGCTCCTCATCAGAGTCCTTTTCGACAAATCGCTTCAAATATAGAAAATTTTGCTCAGTAAGTTCCCCTGTAATGCCCTTATCTTGAAAATAGAGCTCATCATCTGTCACAACATCTGACTCATTCATTGTTAATTTTTGTCGAGCCATTACATACATCGTAACGGCCATGCATTCGCTTGTCTTTAATTCCGTTTCCGAATAATAGGTAAGCTGTCCTGGAAATGGTTCAGCTAATGATGGCTCCCTCGTGATTATTTGTTCCTCATTGTTTAGATTTAGTACACGGTAAAGAAAGACCGTATAAAGCGCTCTTGTTACCTTCTCATTTGGCTTAAAATAACCATTAGACCCAGTCGTAATGCCATTAGAGTACAAGGCCCTCACATGCTTATTCGCCCAATGCGTAGCTGATACGTCCTTGAAATCTTCCGTTGATTTCCCCCCCAAATGAAAGGCTAAATCGAGCACTTTAGCTAGTTGAGCTCGTGTTAATGAAGCTTCTGGATTGAAGTTACCAGATTCGTCTCCACCCATTAGACCCGCACGTTGAACCGCTTGAATACTCTTATAGTTTGGGTGCGTAGTTGGCACATCTTTAAATTTTTTTGATTCTCTCACTGGTTCTAAAGTTATTACGCGCGATAACAACGCAGCGACATGTTTACGGCTAATCGTGTCGTTCGGCCGGAATGTCCCATCAGGATAACCGCTAATATAGCCTAATCGATGCATTTCGTTAATTACTTCAAAATCAGCGTTTGAACTTGATACATCTTTAAAAGCAGCCTTAGATACGGTAGCATTTATTTCAGATGCATTCACAGTCCTATCTAAGGGGGCCACTATAAATAATTGAAGAAATAGCGACCAATGCTGTTGCGCTTGCGATAAATAGTTTATTCTTCATTTCTCCCACCCTCCCTCATCAAATTTAACATAAATAACCATTAAAGTAAATAAATAACTTTTATTGACGTTTAAAAAAGCCAAGCACCTACGTTTTATTAAACACTGTTTGTGCATTTATTATTTAAAGCATTGTTGCTAATTGTATAATTTGCATTAATTTGTAATTTAAAGGAAATACAAAATCGCATATAGAAATAAATGTATAAAGAGCTTATTTCTCCGTGTTTCAACAAGGAGAAATTTACTAGATTAAAGAAAATCGGTGTTTTTTGAATGTCATCAATTTTGCTGAAAAAGCAAGCAGCTAAAATTGTATTAGAAAAGAAAAAATTAACTGGGGTGACTGCTCGAGTAGGTCTTGTCCTCGACATTTCAGGTTCGATGTGGAAACTGTACAAAGAAGGTGTTGTGCAAGATGCGGTAGAACGAATTTTAGCGGTGGCAAGCCAGTTCGATGATGATGGCGCGATGGATGTCTGGATTTATGATAACGAATTTTCACGTCTGCCATCAGTGACAGAAAACGAACTCGCAGGCTACATTGAAAGATGCGTTTTAAATAACGCCGACCTCCATAAGTTCGGGCGAAATGATGAACCAAAAGTCATGGAAGATGTCATTAACAAATATACAAAAGAAGAAAAAGATGAAACACCTGCTTTTATCGTTTTCTTGAATGATGGCGGGTGCAAGCCAGGCATTAAGAAATTTGTCGTTGACTCGTCGACACAGCCGATTTTTTGGCAATTTGTCGGCATTGGGAATGGGAACTTCGATATCCTTCGCAAATTGGACACAATGGAAGGACGGGTCGTTGACAATGCGAATTTCTTCCACCTACAAGCACTTGAAAAAATAACGAATGAAGCTTTATATGAACAACTGCTCGATGAATTTCCGATGTGGTTAAAAGAAGCAAAGGAAAAACGCTCAGATCCATCACTGAGCGTTTTTTTTTTGCTATTTATATTGTCAAATTAATGTTGAGAGGGTTGTTATTCACATGATTTGCGGCTTTTATATTGGCCTTTACTGCGCTGTAATCCCGCCATCCACAACAAACTCCGCACCCGTCGAATAACTCGACTCATCCGAAGCAAGGAATAGCACAAGTTGTGATACTTCCTCAGGCTGAGATACGCGTTTTAATGGAATAAACTTCGCAAACTCCTCGATTGCTTCCTTCGCATCCTCCTGCATAATCATCGGCGTAGCAATCACACCTGGGTGTACCGAGTTCACCCGGATGCCCATTGGCGCTAAGTTTAGTGCTGCTGCCTTTGTCATGCCGCGCACCGCGAATTTTGTATCCGTATAACCAACAGCGCCACCAACTAAGCCATTGATTGACGAAATATTGACGATTGAGCCGCCGCCCGCCTTTGCCATTGAGCCTGCGACCGCCTTCATGCCTAAAAATACTGATACTTGGTTAATATTAACGATTTTCATGTATTCATCAAGTGACAGATCTAATATAAATTTATTTACTGAAATACCCGCATTATTTACTAATACATTGACAGGACCAAACACTGCCTCAGCTTTTGCGACAACCTCTGCCCAGCCCTCTTCTGACGTGACATCCTGCTTCAGAAATAAGGCATTGTCTCCCAGCTCTGCTGCTAAAGCTCTGCCTTTTTCTTCATTTAAATCCGTTAATACTACCTTCGCACCCTGCTCGGTAAAAATCTTTGCGTGTGCTGCGCCCATTCCTTGTGCGGCGCCTGTGATGATGGCTACTTTTCCTGCTAAACGTGTCATTGTCAATCCTCCTGAAATGTGGATATTTACTACAGTTATTTTCACCTTATCAAGCTTATTATTCCCAGTCCATTCGTAAGTATCTAGACATTCAACTGCCTATACACTACTAGTCTTTCCTTGCATTCACGCCATTATACAAACAATAAAAAACGCCTTCAGCAGCTTACTTAAATAGCTTGCAGGTACTTAAAAGCAAAATGGCTTTACCGAATCATTTGTAGCTCCTCCATAAACGCCCGCTTCTTCGCATACGTAGCCATAAAACTCGCCTTCAACGCCAAAGCATGCTCACGATACCCGCTATTTGCATAACTTAGCAATTCATTCGCAAAGCCTTTATAAGGCCCGCGCGAATTTAGCGTATGCACCTTGTCCTGCAAATAACGCGACACAAGCTCTTTTACCTCTGCTTCATAATACGGCTTCAGCACGCTCGCATAGTTTAATGCACGTGACGGCTCTACTTGGCAATAACGCAGCAGCCGCGCCCACTGCTCCTCCTGCACTAAAAGAGCAGCGTAATGCCCAGGCAAACGATTGTCCTCAAGCGTCAGTAAATAATTTTCAAACATGTCACGCCACAGTTCCGCGTCCTCCACATATAGCGACTTCAAGCGCGTAAAATCCTCCATATCTCCCTTCACCGCTAGTTCAAAGGCGATGAAGCGCTGTGCATGGGTATTCCCTTGCTTGCCATTCAACTGAAACGCTTTATTCAGCCAATTTCGCTTATAATAGTCGCTCACATCTGCCTGATTAATGCCATTCGCACAAAGCAGTAATGCGGCATCTACATCATTTTTCGCCACCGCATGATCGATTAATCGCTCGCGCAAGCCTGTTGCTAGCGGCTCTTTTGTGTAATAATCGGCAATTTCCGCATCTGCCTCCAGTCGCAGTAATAAATCCAGCGTATAAATAGCACGCTCATCTCGCGGAAATACAAGCTCCTTTATTTTCTGCTCAATTTGCGCACGCGAACCCGCAAACGGACTTAGTTCAATGAGCATATTTAGTACCAGCGATGGATCATCTTGCACACTCGTCACACTTTGTAGCTCATCCATTAGTAGCTCTGTCACGCACTTTGCCGCCGCCTCGTCTTGGATTTCAGCAATCACCTCAAATGTCGCCTGTTGAATCGTCCCAAACAGCTCGTCCCAAACATACGCCTCACAAGCGGCCTGCACGCTCGTCAGCTCCTTCTGACAAACTAGCAGCAAGCGCACCGCAAAAACAGGATCATCCATCACTGCGTCCTGCGCCTCCTCTAGCACGTCAGAAAAGCCCTGAAATGCTTCGTCCACATAGTCCTCAGAAATTGTTCCATCATAGCCCGAAAACTCGTGAATTAACCGCACAATGTTCGCGCCTGCCTCTTGTACGCTTCTTTCGTGCGACGTTTCTCTTGGTGCTGTCGCATCAAAATAACTTTTTAGCGTCGGATAATCATGTACCATTCGCTCAAACAACGTAAGCAGTGCCTCCTTCGACTGCGTACGCACCGCCTCCGGTAACGTAAACTTCCGCTTCACCGCAAGCGCCTCACGCATCGCATAATACACCGCCACCTCATGCTTACAATACGGCCCGTCAAACGGACAATTGCACACCGATGTCGCCACACGCCCATTCACAAGCTCCACAAAGACAAAATAATCGTCGGTCCTCTCTACTTCTGCACGCCACGCAGTCGGTGAAATTTGCGCGAGCTCCACCACATGCCCGTCGCGAAAATACTTCTTCCCGCGCGTGATGAATATTTTGGAAATATTGTTTTCGAATTGATTGATGTGCATACAATCGACCCTTTCTCTCTCTTTTTCCATTAGTATAGCATGAAAAAAAACGTATTTTGCGCGAATTGGAAAAATGCGGCTTGCTTTATGACAACCACTTCGGCGGCTGGTTTTTACTTCAAAATACAAGTGAATTTATATTTCTTATATTTTACATTTGGTCAAAATTTCCCTGAAGTATAGCATCATGTTTATTAGCAAATAGTAATAATGGTGTGATAACACCAAATAACTACGACGGAGGGATTTTTATGAACAATATTCGTGAAGGTTTAATCCCAACTATTCTAGGGTCTGCTGTTACTGTTGCTGGAATTGCACTAAAGCAAAAAAGTAGTCCTAATAACATGATTGCACATACTGTATTTGGTTTCGGTTTAGCGCACATCGTGTTGGGTGCAATTGACCTGGTAGAACATCGTCGTTAGTAATTGGAGAGCACAATTTTTGTGCTCTCTAATTTTTTTCATCCTCTAAATCACCTGATATACCAAATAATCAAGATAATCAGCTTTGACGAAGGAAACCTAAAACAAATAATAGCTTTCGGGAATTTCCCATCAACGAAACCACAAAAAAGCTACTTCTAGAATACAAACGATGGCATGATGAATTAATATTAAGGTATCGTTTTAGAAACCCCACGGTTATAGTTTTGTTAACTATGCTGGTACTCCTATAGGAGATCATTTTTTAAAGCGAATTATTGATTTATAAAAAAAACTCCACATTTCACTCCTCATTACCTTCGCCATACTTTTTTTCCTTACAATTAGCGAATCCCCCTATCACTGTCGTTGCAGCTTTAATCGGAGATACTCAGACACACTGATGAAAGTTTTAACTCGACTGTTAGCTTCAGCTTGGCACCACGGTTCGATTTATTGGCTTGATAGCGTGTTTGCGCTTCCTCAATCGTACAATTTTGGTGGCGGCGTAACTCTCTTGAAATGGTGGAGGGACTCCGATGAATCGGCTTGGCAATGGCGCGAATAGAGTAGCCTAATTCAAGATAAGTTTCTATTTTTGAACGTTCAGATATGGTAAGCTGGGTATAGCTCATAACGATTCCTCCTCTAATGTTTGATGTGGTAACTAACATTTTACGCGAGGTCGTTATGAGCTTCTTTTATTTCGACTTTCAGGTGTTGCACTTAATATTACAATTCATCATTGTTGGCGCATACCTTGGTGTATTCATTATTTTAGATTAATGATGCTGACATCAGAAGAAAAATAACTTTTGCACAGCATGTACTCTGCGTTTTTGTGTGTGATCATATACATAAAAAGCAATTGATGAGAACAAATCGTTCATATTCCTCAGAGTTTCATGAATGAACTCAGCAAATATATTGAGCAATAGAAAAAGAAGCTTCAACAACTTGATGACAAGTTCTATCCGCTTCTTGAACAATGATAAGCCTATTACCAATCACTAAAAAACTTAAACTAACTAATTAATTTAGTACCGTCGTATACAAACCAGATACAAATACTGGCGTTCCATTAATACCACTACTTGCAACAATAAACTCAACTTTATAATAAGCTGTACCATGGGGCGCTACAACGGTTGTATAATAATCTGGGTAGAACCAATCCCCCACTTTTTCTCCTAATGAACCTAGCATTCTTGGATTCTTTTCAACTAAAGATAGTTCCGTATTATCCTGTCGGAAAAAACGATAGCGAATCGATAAGTTTACATTAGCGATATTTGCAGATTTTAATGCATAATTTGCGATAATATAATCGCCACCAGTCGCCTTTAGTTCTTCATTTGTTCCAATTAAAGAATAGGCGGTATCCCTAGAGCCAGTTACTCTTAATGCTTTGCCACCTTCAATTCCCTCAGTCGCCACAATTTCATTCTTCGTGCCTTCTGATAAGATGTAATAACCAGGTAGTGGGGAAGCGGCAGTAACTTCCCCAACTGTTGCTCTTAAAAAATAAGGGTCAGTTATTTTATTGAGTTTCTTATGTGGGAAAATTCCTCGTTGTTGAATGGTTAAATTGGCTTTCTTTAGAGTTATACGATCATCGATTAAAAATGCAGACTGTACAGATGTGTCGCTGTCCATCTGTCGATATTCAAAACCATCTAATGTTAAATGAATTTTATCTGATCCAACGAAATGCATTCGCTTCGTTATATAAGCTGATACGCCCCTAAACATCACCGTAACCGGACGATCAACATCATCTTTGTGTACACTATCTTCTAACAAAATTCTTTCCGATATCCCTTCTATATGCCCACCATTAACCGTTATAATTTTAAAGCCTCGACTCATGTGAAAAACCGTATCAAGGAAATCAAAAGAACTATTCACAAAATGTGTATCAAATCCGTCACTATACCACCTAAACGCGGTATTTCCTCCTGCAAATAACGAGTCTACAAAATGAAAATTTTCTCCTGAATCTGTAACTTTTGTATTCGGATCACCAAATACGACACCTGTATTATTTAATTCGAGGTGTATTCGATGATACGATGCGATGTAATGCCTAAAACGATTCATTTTAAAACCAATGTTATAATGTTGTACGGCTACATCTGTCACGGCGTAACGAGAAAGCGGTCGCAATGACCCAAGATCCGTTCTTGAGCCAAACTCAATTGCTGTTGAGTTCGATTTATTTTTATTTAATTTATTAACAAAAATAAAACCGCCGTCTACACCATTAATTATCGGCGAGCGGAGCCATTGCTGCTTATTCATAATGGTTAAAAAATCAGGATCATCTGCTTGCGGTGTAACCCATAAAGCCGAGTTGTTTGGAATGTATGTTTCAAAAATTACACGACCTACCGCTTTCAATTTTAGAAATGGTGACATAATGATTTGACTATTTAATTTGTAACGTCCGGCAGGAATCTCCACTACATTATCCACTTTAAAATTAGACGCAATTACTTTGGCTCTTACAGAATTAATTAAGGCTTGTAATGCTGGTGCGTCATCTACAATCCCATCACCGACTAGTCCATGACTTTTTGCTTTAAAGCCCATTTGCGTTAATTCCCCTTCAATCATCTCGATTTTCTGGGCCTTTTGATAATCTGAAGTAGCTTCTGCCTCTATCAGATTTTCTTCCATCACATCAGTAATAGATTTTCCTTTAGCACTTGAACAGGCCGATGTAAATAGCATAATGATCCCTAAAATTAAAAGAAATTTTTTTTGCATAGCTACCCTCTTTTCAAAATTTTATTATTCACAGGAAATATAATATTTTACATCTAACTCTATATTATATTTAGAATGATAGCTTACTTAGAATAACAAAGACTAAAATAAAATTGCGCATGCGGAAGCCACTATACTATATACGTCTATGAACTTCGTAAAATACCGAATCACTAATACTTCCACTCGCTTTCGACATTGATTTATAATGAACAAATATGTTTTGAATAAAATAGGTTCGTATAAAATAAAAAAGTGAATAATCTGATTGTTCAACGCGGAATATTTGATCCATTAATTACAGCCGGATTTAAAAAACTTTCATTACAATCAATTTACCAAAGATTAAATGCGATTTTTTCTTTCGCTATAAAAAATGAATTATTAGATAGAAAAAGGTTTAATGCTCCAAAATTAAATCAAGCTACTGAAAGTACAAAAAGGAGTACTTTTTCCGTAGAAGAGAAATTATAGATTTTATTTGTAAAAAAACTCCACATTTCACTCCTCATTACCTTCGCCATACTTTTTTCCTTACAATTAGCGAATCCCCCCTATCACTGTCGTTGCAGCTTTAATCGGAGATACTCAGACACACTGATGAAAGTATATGCCCATTCATTAGTTTCGAATGAAAAGCAAGCGTCACTGTTAATGGATGACATAATCGATTTAGGTTTTTATTCAGAAAAAGAAAATGAAGAAATTGAAAATGAATGGATTTGGGGTACAAATTAGGGTACATGAAGAAAGTCTCTTTATAACCATAAATCTCACTGTAAGTATCCCAACCATAATAATTAACAAAAACGCTGTCATATCAAGGTTTAAAGCCACAAAAAAACTTCACCATTAAAGGTGAAGTTCTTATCTTTCTATGACAACCACTTCGGCGGCTGATTCTTGCTCCAGTAAATCTCCCCAAGATCATGATGCACGACGTACTGATCCGCTACCGTGTGATAGTGGAAATTGTAGTAGTAGCCATCAAATGGGCGGTTTTCTGTGCGCACGTGGAAACGGATGATGTCCTCGTTTGCGGCTGTATCTGTAATGTGGAAAATCTTCTCGCTATATTGCCCGCTCGGACGCTCTGAAACAGCCAGTACACGCAGCTTGTCCCCCTCTAGCTCGCTAAGCGTCTGCTCAATCGCGCGCTCCATCTGCGGGAAAATAATGCGCTCAAATTCCTGCTCAATGACCGGCCCAACACGTGAGCCAAACTTCATATAAGATTGCTCACGAGCCGCTAACATAAAGTCCTCAACCCGGACCTCGGACTGCTGCTCCTCAATGACGAAATCATCTAATTGCAGTGCGGATGATAATTCATTAACCGGCTTCGGCGCAGAAAAAGCCGTTTTGTCCTGTAATTCAAATGTGGACCAAATCTCATGGTTTGGCGTAATCAGCCCTAATGTTAAAAATGCAACGGATACGACGAGTGTTTTATGTAGCCATTTTTTCATCTATGTCACCTGCTTTGAATTATGTATTTTTTCAGAACTGTTGTACACTAATACTATACGAATATCGGAAGAAAAGGTTTCATATTTTGCACGTTCATTGTACAATTATTAGGAATAATTTGTATGTATTAGAGGGGGGTTTCCAAATGGGTACAGCTATCGGAATTGGCTTATTATTAATGCTAGCTTATATGACTTCTTTATGCTTCACCGACTAACAATGCTATTTTAACAGAAAATTTTTACAAAAGACAAACAAAAAGCATAGGTGCACCCTATGCTTTTTCTATTGGAGATGAAGGACTTGCTCAAGTAGTTGCACGAACTGAAGCCGAAGCTCGAAAATCCATTTCCCTATGAGACGATGCAAAAAATAAAGCATGATTTCCAAACTGAATTTTTGGCGTTGCCGCACGGGGGCGAATTTTTCACAAGTGATTTTAACATGTATTGTATGACGATTCACGGCACACTAAGCTATGTCATGAGCGGAAAACAACAACACATTCCGAAGTGGCAACGAGACGCGCTCGCGCAAAGCTTCTTTGAGGCTTTTCCAGAATACCAAATTTTTGAGCATGCCATCGCACGTTATCCGGCATTTTATGAGAAATATACAATCCATGAGCAAACGCGAAAGCTATTGTTGCAGCTACTGAAATAATCGCTACAATTGGACAAGGGGTGCCCTCCAAATGGAAGGCACCCCTTTAGTATTTCATAGAATAGCAATATAAATAAACATCATGTCTCGACCCGATCATCCGGGGAAAATTTACTATTATTAAAAGCACTTATGCTTTCGTTTTACCGCGGTAAATTCCACTAAATCCTTCTAACTTAAGCAACGTAGTCCCTAACCTACTACTACGTCCTTGCAGCCCTTTAGCTTGCGCCAGTGTGAATAAGTATCCTTAAAACACCTAGCAGAACGCCATTTATTTATACAGCCATCTAAAATAGCACATAAAATAGTATAACATATGTTCGCCGCATATTCAAATTACAAAACCGCGACCATGACGCACACCCACGCTGCTAGCTGCAAAACGCCACCAATCGGCGTAACCGCCCCTAGCTTCTTAATGCCTGTTAGCGATAATATCATTAAGCTGCCTGAGAAAATAATGGTCCCGAAAAGCATGCACCACATGGCCGCCGTCAGTGCACCTGATAAGCCAACTACATGACCAAGGATGCCAACTACAATCAGGCCTAGCGCATGGTACATCATATAACGGCACGCCGTCTCCCAGTTATCCGCATATTTTTGCTCCGAAAATTTATCCTTTAATGCATGTGCACCAAACGCACCACATGCGACTGCTAAAAATGCCAGCGCCGCACCGAAAATTATTGCTAAGTCCATTGTGTTCCCGCCTTTTTTATCAATTCATCCTTTATTGTACGAAAAAACAACGAAGAAACCAATCCGCCAATCATTAATAAGACGATTACAAATTTAAATCACTCAAACGATGCACTGCCTGTTGCGCAAAAAGAGACACCTTTCTTTTCTACTGAAACATTTCCAACGTAAAAATAGCTCATTTTCCAAATTGACATACGACATATTTACAAACAAGCGCAAACAATACATTCCTGCTGTTACGACTTTCTCCGTAGCTATATTCAAATGAATTTATTAATCATACCTACTAATAAAAGACTTTATCACTAAAAAACAGTTGAAAAATTCGCCTGTTTTTTATGGAAAATAGCCGTTTTACCGTTATTTTTATAAAAAGTGTGCAAAATTCGTTTTTTTTAAGTATTTCCATACTTTTTCGCACAAAAAATGCCTTTCCCGTCCATCTTTAATAGGTATATTTCACTTTTAAAAACTAACCTACCTATTCTATTTTTGATTTTCAATCCTAATAACTCAGGTATATATATGAAATTTGTTATGCTGGCACATATTTAAAAATATGTCCTCTATCATTTCCGCCAAATCGACTTTTTCATTTTAATTTTTTTACGTAGTGCCCAACCGTCATATTTTTTCGCATTCACACTTTCATGTTAATCATTCATTTGCACTTCCATTAAAAATTCTATAAAAAAATGGTGAGGGGGAATCAAATTTCTCCCCTCACCATTTATTTTTGCCATACACCATAATGAAACTTCGCCGTTTGACGACGATCCTGCACAAAATCGTACTGGGCAAACCACTGTGATTCAAAGTGTGCCTTCAGGACAACGCGGCGACGCGCGACACGCTTCGCCTCCGCGACCCACTCTGCATCAAGCGCTATATGAGAACCCGCCTCGCGCAACGCCTCAAAATTGGTCGCCTCCGCGATTACCTCTTCAAACATCGGGTCCATGTAGACGACATCAAAGCTGTTGTCTGGTTGCGTTCGTAAATAGTGAAGTGCCTCACTATGCACCACTTCAATACCACGCATCACAGCAGTAAGCGGCAACTCAGACGTATCATACACCTGCATGCCACGCGCCACGATAAACGCAATATTTTTGTTCGCCTCAAGCCCAACAACGCGGCCACTCTTCCCAACTGCAAACGCCGCAAGCATACTGTCTGAGCCAATACCAAGCGTACAGTCAAGAAATGAATCCCCCGTATGCAAATCACACGCTGTAAGCAGCGGCTCCTGCTCCCCGCGTGCCACACGCTTTAGACGAAATGCCGCCGAGTTCGGATGAAAAAAGAAAGGCGCCGCAGCACCTTTCTTATAATATTCATAACGATTTTTGCCGGCAACAATCACATTTGCCTGCAAGCTATCCGCAATTTTCGCCACCGAACGCTTTTTGCGCGGCTCAAACGCCGCACCAAGCGCGTCGCAGGCAGCACGTGCTAGTGCAAGCGACTCGTCATCTGGTCGCCCCGCAGTTGTCACAACCGTTACTTCGCACATACTTGCGTTAACACGTCCACTAAATGATCGCGAATTTGCTCCATTGGGTGACCCTCGATTTGCTCGCGCGGAATAAAGTACGCGAGCTCGCCGCCTTTTAGAATCGCCATTGATGGAGAACTTGGCACGACCTCTGCAAAATAACTACGCATCGTCGCCGTCGCCTCACCGTCTTGTCCCGCAAATACCGTCACAAGATTATCCGGCTTCACCTCAGCCACCGCCTCACGCGCTGCTGGACGCGCTAAACCAGCCGCACAGCCGCATACAGAGTTGATTACTACAAGTGTTGTCCCCTCAACATTTTCAATAAACTCATGTACTGCATCAGGAGTTGTCAGTTGTGTGAAACCAGCATTCACTAGCTCGTCTCGCATTGGTTGTGTTACTTGGCGCATGTATTCATCGTAAGCATTCATATTCTCTACCTCTTTCATTTGTATTCACAAATGCTATTATAGCAGGGTTTTGGCGACTTGTACAAAATTTGGATTTTCGGTTTTTTCCACTCTTTTTCGGAATTTATGTTACTTTTATGTTACTTTTTCGGTGCGGTGAAAAAATCGGTTTTGGAAAACGCAACGGTTGTGTTTTTTAGTAACGTAAATTTTACTTCGAAAAATCTACAATTGCCTTGATTGCCAGCGCCTGAATTTCTTCATCTGTAATCGTGCGCTTCTCCAGCTTCGTGCTCCAAGATTTATTTGCTCCCTGATCAATCGCAAAATCGATAATCATTTTACGACGTGCTGCACTTCCTAGTATAAGCTCTGTTTCAGCTTTTAGTGCTGGGCTATTTATGCCAGATGCCTCAACCCCTACAGGCTCCTTTACTGTGTAACCAATTTCAGCTGCAAGCACGGTCGCAACTGCCTGACAAATCTTTTCAAAGTCGCGTCGGTAAATGGCCGCGTCAACTGTTGAATTAACAAAACAAATTTCAGGGAGAATAGCCGGCTCAACCGTTTTTGTGAGCACCCCTAAATCATTGCGGTATTTTGCGCCCCGATTAAGTAAGCCGCCACCTGTTGCTTCACTAATCGCCTTAGAAAGCTTTTCTGCAAGTGTTTTTTGCGTAGAGTATAAAACTTCCGTACCAAGTGCTCTGTCCGTTGTAGCACCGCTAGAGTTGAAATGAAACGAGACAACTAGGCCACCTTGATCTGCATTATGATGCTTAACCAAATGATTAATATTCTCGCGCTGATTTGTTGAAACGTTATCCTCGTAATACATTACTGGGACATTGGCAGCCTTTAGAATTTCATATACGCGACGGCCGACACGTCGATTCTCTGTCACCTCGTTTAAAATGCCTACCGCACCGCTGTTCAATGCTTTCCAATGACCTGCATGGATTTCGATTTTTTTGTAGTTGCTCATTTATTTTCCCCCTTCTGTTTATCATCGTTTTCCATTTGAAGTTGCGCTAAGGCATTTGATAAAAATTTCGGTACTTTAATCCCTAGCTTGCCTAAATTCTCAACCATCGAAATCCCTTCCATCCCAATAAGGAATAGAATCATCGCATTTCGCATTAAATTACCGCTTTCTGTGGCTAAATCTAATTGCACCGCTGCAATGACCATCAACACCATCGCGCTCTTTTTGACTAAACCTTTGAACATTTTTTTACTGTCCGTCTTTTTCACAACCAAACTCACCATAAAGCCCAGCATGTAATCAATCATCATAAAAATAGCGAGCGCTCTAATTAAGTGATCAATGCCGCCCAAAAAGTAAGCAAGCCATGCCATTGAACCACCGACAATGGATGTGTATAGAGTATCTGTTTTCATTTTGACACCTTCCTTTTCTTCATAATAAAAAGCCCTCATATAGAAGGCTTTTACTCACCACTCGGCATTGCGCGCCACAGGTCGTCAATTTCTTCCCATAGCCAATCGTCTTGCTCGTTTACATAATCTTTTAACTCTCGAATTCTTTCTTTTAAGTCATCAATTGCCGCGTCTAGCACCGATTTCGTTATAACCTTATCACTGTTGATTTTGATTTCTCCTGGGAAGATTTCTGTTCGATTTTCACCATCCTCACTTCTAAGGCGTATTCGAGTTTTACTTGAAACATTTTCAGATGCTTCAATGCTTATTCTGTTACGCGCATTGTTATCACTTAACTGAATAAATCCTGCATCCTCCGCTCGATCGATGGCTATCTCGCACCGTAATTTATCCGCATATTCACCATCACTATAAAGGTATAACGACCCGCCCGTATTCAAAGCATCGAATTTATTCGAGCCAATTTCGACGTTTAAAGCACCGCCAATGTCTCTAATTTTTAAAATGCCGCCCGCATCATCCATATAGCTTTCAAGCATTGTCACACCATTAGCGGTAATTTGTAGCTTGCCGTCTAGAATCAGCTCACCGTCTGTACTCACATAAAACTTATAGACTTCATTATTAATAATTGCAATGCCCTGAGTGGCGTTTAAATACGTCACTACACCATTCTCCGCAATCGCTTTAAACCCTTCTTCCGGCGTAATTGTGCAGCCATTATAGATGACCTTTTGCTTCACTGCCGTTTTTGCTAGCTGCCGCTGCTCAATCTTTTGCTGGACAACCGCATCCATCAGATTTTGCTTCACTGTTGAAATCGTGACAATTGGTGAGCGCGTGCTGTCATACGGGAAATACTCAATTTCAACGATGCGTGCTAAATCATTAATGGACATACGCTCGTCGATTAAATACATACTGTTGCCCAGCTGCACATCGCTCAACTCATATCCGGCTTTTTTCAGCTCGATTAACTCAGCTGTAATAGAAACATCAGGCGTATCCTTTAAATTCTGCTGTGCATAAGCTAACGCCGTGCTCTCCGTTGTCACATCATCTAAATAAATTGGCTCTGCCCATTTTGGCCTGCGATAATGATTAACGCGAGGCGAATAATAAATAACAGACGATTGATATTCTCCGAAATCGTCCAAATTAAAGTACACTGTTACAGCCGTTTTCAGGTTCTCACTATTAATGGAACGAGAAATTGTTTTTAAATTATGTCGATACCTAATTTGGGAATCCGTCTGTACGCCCAACTGCTGCTTAATAATAATTCTTTTCGTCGCTGCTGCAACCTCATATTCCACATACCAAGTCTCAAGGATCGCGTTCAGGAGAGCCACGGCATTGTCATTCCCAAAATCATATAACGTAGCCTGAGGAAAGCTCCCAACAACCGTATAGTCCCATTCGGACGTCGAAAATGCCAAATCTAAAGCCTGCTGAATCGTATATAAACCATCAATAAAATAGTCATCTACATAATCATGAATGCAGTCAAAAAAAGAATGGACCGCAGTAATTGATTTACTGTATGGCCCATCCATTATGCTCTTCACAACAAACTGCTCCCCTTCCAAATCAACAACCGCTTCCTCCTGGACTAATGGATAACTGTGTACATTGTGGCTTGTATTGAAAAGGGAGAAATGCAAATTATAATCTGCATTGATTTTTTGTTTGATAGAAACGTTAGAAAAATCGGTTAGTAGCTCCGATTCATTGGATAAATCGGTTATGATCATGTTCTCACCTACCTTAAAAGAAAAAGCACCCTCAGTGAGGATGCTTTCAAATAATTTGATATTAATTTGATATTGTGTAGCGAGAAAACTTACTACGCAATTTGGTCAAAATAAAAAGCAACACACCTCTAATGAGGTGAATCACTTTCGTTATTATATTTATTATATGTTAATTTACTATCCCAAATTATCACTAAATTTAATGCAAATAATAGCCCAATCA
Organism: Solibacillus sp.; assembly: GCA_040274725.1. GTDB lineage: Bacteria > Bacillota > Bacilli > Bacillales_A > Planococcaceae > Solibacillus. The sequence goes on from JBEMAQ010000005.1 coordinate 83,011, forward strand.
TAAATATCACAAAAGCTTCCTCAAAATCACTTTTAAGCAGACCTATTATCATCATTACAACTAATATAAAAATAGTTATAGATGTGCAAATATAAATACCTTTAAGTTGTTCATCATCTTTATATAATTCTTTTTTCCATAAACTGCTATTTACCTCCCTTTTATAAGTATGCGTATATGGTTCATCAAAAAATTTAATCTCTCCTTTTTTATTAATAGCTAAAACTTTTCCATCCTTATTAGTTCTTTTTACTTCCCATTCTCGATTCATAATAAAGTGATAGTTAATTCCTAAACAAAACTTCAAAGAATAAACAAAAACGAAAAGCACAGAGAGAATTATTAAGATTAAAAAAGTGTAAATCAATAAGACAATAAGTAAGTATAATGCAAAATTCATATTAGAAAGAATCTTATCATTTTCATACGTATCTCTAAAACTAGCAATCTCAACAAAAACAAAAATACACGAATATCCCAGAGCCGAAACAGTCATTAATGAAAAAGGAACTAAAAACCTACTTTGAGGTTTCATTAATTTCATTTCAATATCAGTTGTTCCGACGTTATTTATTATAAACCTAAATAAATATAATGTTATTCCAATAAAAAAAGTTATTGGTGTAATATTTTTAACGAAATCAATAGTTTCGACAAACATAAAAATCGCCTCCTCCATTCTAAATCTACTGTAATACGAAACATAATGAATAAAGTTTCCTTTTTTCACAAAAATTTCTTATATAGAAATTTTATTTTTTGAGGAAATTATCTATCAGACGTTTTTGATATTTATCTGATGACGAGTTACTTCACATTTTGGTCAGAAGTTACACATCAATAGCGTCTGCAAACTCGTCAGTCGTTTTTAAATACTCGTAGCCCTGCTTGTCCCAACGCGCTGCGTTATCCGCTTGTGACGGCTCAAATAGATATGTTTTATTGCTCAAAACAGTATCTTTATTAGCGTTTTTATAAGTCGTCAACTGCATCTCAATTTGATGCTTATTACCCGTGATACTCGTGATTTGGTGATAAGCTTCATCAAATACCAATTGCTCACCGTATACAATTTTTGTCACCGCTTTTTGCAATGCCATGTAAATCCTCTCCTATTTAGTTATAGTATAAACCCATTGAGTACCGCTGATATTAAAATTACTCGCTGTCAAATTAGTGATACACAAATCTACATAACCGTCACGTATAGCAGTTACGTTGTACAAGATTCCCGTAGGAAGTGGCATGGGTACTTTTGGAACGATACTAAAAGCGTCCCCATTTTTTATATTTAAAACAGACATTTGGTGAACTTTAGATGCTTTAGTCTCTACGTCGCCGTATGTACCTGCGAACGTTACAATACCTTTTATGCTGCTCTTGTCTTCCCAGTCGGACCAACTACCGCTTACGTCATTCCAGTACCTTTTTAGTATAGTGTTTGAACGCGCTACGAGTAGTAATTGGTGTACATGCGCTAAATCAGCACCACATGATGTAACAACCGTTCCTGCTGCTGGATAGCCATATTGGACATACTCATTTAAAGTGTAAGTTTGTTGTTTGATTGTATTTCGTGGGTACATGATGAGCGTCGGCGCGTCGTTTGCGTGTACTTTAGGTGCTTGCTGACCTGTTAAATCTATGAACTCTTCCCACTTGGATTCATAGTCATTCCAGGCTCTGAATCGTATGTCATTTTTACGTATACCGTATAGCGTCTGATGGGTAAACGCTAAAGCGTCCGCACACGACGTAACAACCGTACCAGGTATAGGATAACCGTATTGCTCGTAATTCCCTGTACCATAAAACATTTTTATTGTCGTATTTTTCTGGAACACGTCAAACGTCGGTGGGTCATCTGCGTGTACTTTTTGCGTGGAAAACTTATAGTCACTTAATCCTATCGCTTTCCCACCAGCGCTTAACCCTACATTTAATGCATCATTTGCTCGGTATTCAATGACGTTTTTAAAACGTGCATAGGCGGTTTCGTAGTCTGCAATGTCGATTCCTATACTTTGGTAGTAGTCAATAAGCGCGTGTAGTTTTTCGGGTACGAAGTTCTGTGTAGGATTAGCCACTTCGTCTCGGCTGTAGTGCGTGTGGGTAGCTACAACTAATAAGGCATTGTGCTGCTTCGCTAAGTCCCCGTGCGATTTTAAAACGTCTAAAGGTTCGCTAAAATCAATACGTACTACCCTGTCTGTATTCAAAAAGTCCCCGTATGCACAGTTTACAGCGCTAGTCGTCCCGTTTGCCGTACCAGATATTAGAATCGTGTCTGCGAATTTTTTAGCAATTCGACGTGTGTCTGCGTTAGCACTACCGAAAGGCGGTATAAAACAGCGCGTATAAATCCCTTCTGATTGTAAAAACTCTACGCAGCTAGCGATTTCCTCGTATTGTTGCGCCGCTGTCAAGGTTGCTAGTTGTGGGTGGCTTTTCGTATGAATACCAATTGTCACATTTTTATGGTCTTTCATCTCTCGAAACTGTGCCATTGTTACAGTAGAGGCTGCGCCTGTTTGTAAACGCCCAGAAATAGCCGCAAACAGGAAAGGTATGTTACGCCCCTGCACAAACTCTTTAAAGAGTATGCTATATGCGCCTGGTTGTATATCGTCATCTACGAAAAGCGCAGTAGGTATAATATCCTTGTTAAATTGCACACCCGTTGGACGGTTTTGCACATAGCTTTGCGCCAATTGCGTACTAAGTCGGTTATCAACTTCGTTAATTGCATCAGCAGAAATTTGTTGAATGAAAATCCATTCTGTGCCGTTATACCTATACACCTTATTTACACCGTCAATGACCTCACGCGCCATCACTGCATCGCCTTCATCTGCATTCAGATAAGTCGTCGCTAAATCTGCGAATGTCGGTACAGGTTCAAGCCAATTTAATTTCGCATTATCAACTACTTGCTCATATGCTTTATTAGATACCACATCGACAATACCATTAAAATTCTTCTCGATTTTATCAAAGTTCCGCCGAATCTTAACCCGCTCATTCGCATCAAGTGCTGACTCAATACGTTCTAAATAAAATCTCACTCTATCACATCCTCACTACATATATAAAAATGGAAAATTAAAAGCGATACTATGAATAGTACCGCCCGTTACTGAAAACCTATTTTGTCCGACAGCTAACGTTAGCAGCTGGAAGTTTGTATGTTTAAAGGCGCTTACATTGTTCTTCAACGTCCGAATGTCACGCAGTATTAACGTATCCGCCGCACCTAACGCGCCATTATACCGATAAACATCCCCCGTCGTATGATTCGTTATCTGCAAAAAGCTAGCGGCCGTCGCCTTAATCGTAATTTCCAACTCATGCTGGCGTGGATCAATCGGAATGTCCCCAATATTAATGACAACAAAACTCCCCGAATTAAATAAATACTTAGGCATCACATTCCAATCAAGCCCCATATTCCATTGCCAAAAACCAACGTCCCATTCTTTATAATGGTGCAAATCCATAGACTTTTTAACAGACTGGGCAAACGGCTGCAACATAACAAACTCCACCTCAAAATAACCATCCTCAAGCGAACCATCCTCATAATCAACACCTGTGAGGTTCGCTACCTTCACAATGTAGCGCTTACCTGGCTGTAAATCACGAATAATGGTGAACTCCTCTAAAGGATTAAATGTTCGATAAATTTCATCACGCAAATAATCAAAATCAATTGAATCATAGCCCTCTAGCTGAATCATGACATTAATGGAGCGAGTATCAAAAACAACTCCTGTCTCAATAACACCATGCATCCCGTCCACCTTTTCGGTTGCACGATTAAAAGAAGGCGGCTGAATCCGGAAGCGACTCACCCACCAATTCTTTTCATGCATATCAATAACCTGGCCGTTTTCACGGATTAACGAGAAATTAAATTCAGATTTCATTACAAAATAACTCCTCTCGTTAACGCCGTTAATCCTGCCGCGCTCCGCTGCAACTGACTGGCCGCGTTAAACGTCACCTCAGCCACTTTTTGTCCGTCTAGTAGCACAGGTGCAGGCTGGATATTTACAACCGTTGATGCTGCTGTTGGCATTGTTTGAGCAATCATTTGACCAATCGTACCCAGCACCGAATTATTTAGTGGAATGGCTGCTTCAGGGCCTGCCTCGCCAAAGCCCTGTAACCCGTAGTTTGGTGAACTGAATACAGTTGGCTTCGTGAAAATCGCGCCTTTTGCGTTCCAGTTAATGCCTACTCTTGGCACACTCGGTGGATTCAGACTAAATTCTCCAGTAAGCGTGAACTTAGGAAGCTTCGGTACTTTAATTTCTGGTAGCGTTAAAGTTAAACCTTCAAAAAATCCTTTTATTGCACTCACCGCTTTGCCAACTGAATCTCGCGCTCCTTCAATTGATCCCGTGATGGATTCCTTCATTTCTTGGAATTTATCTATTGCCGATTTTTTAATATTAGCTGTGTTTGTTTTTGTATCTTCCCAAGCCTTTGACCAATCTCTTTTGATACCGCTCCCTAGTTCAGACATCTTGCTCGAAACATCGGTTTTCATAACCGCCCATTTGGATTTTACTTCACCGGTTTCCCAATCGACTTTGGAAACGTGCTCCGTGGCTTGAGCTTGCGCTTCTGTCACAACATTCGCGTGCATATCCTGCGCGTTTTTAACGGTTTCGTCGCGCTGCTTTTTTGCTTCTTCGATAAGCTTCGTCGCTTGCTCGACACTAATTGTGCCCATCTCGTCGCGTTGTTTCGTGATTTCTGCAACTGTTTTGCTGTATTGATCCTGTGCCTCCGCTACAACTTTTTCTTTCTGATCGAGTGAATTTTTAACAACGGCAGCTGCCTGGGTTGCGGTAATTTCGGAAGCTTCATTTTTAAGGTTTTCATAGATGACCTTTTGTTCTCGTTCGCTATCGGTTAAAAGTACGATGGCGTTATCCTTCATCGCCTGCTGAATCGCGTTAATTTCTTGTTGCTCTAATTCCGTGATGGCACGCTTTTCTTCCTTAGCTGTATTCAAAATTTCAGCAATACGCACTTGTGATTCCTGATGTGATTGTTCTTTCCGTACGTTAGACTCTTTAATTTTATCTAGAATTTCAGCTTCTTCGACTTCCGTTAACGCGCCACTATTTATGAAATGGTCCGTCATCATTTGTAATTGTGCAGCATGGTCTGTTTGCATCTCAGCCAGCACCTGTTGCCCCATTTGGTCATAGATGCCGACTAAATTTGTGGCCATTTCAGCTGTAACGGCTTGACCACCCCACGCTAACTGATTAAGTGCTAACGTCACATTTTCAGACAAGGTCATAAAGCCGCCGAGCGCCTCTGTAGTTGCCTCCGATACACCATTTGACCACCCTTGTACCTCAAGTGAAGATTCGCTTAATTGTTGACCTGCAACAACTGCCGCTGTACCGACTCCAGCTATACCGAGCACCGCCCATCCAACCGGCCCACTTAGTACACCTAGCGCCGCACCAAAGCCTCCTGCCGCTACACTACCCGCACCAAATAAAGAAATTGTACTCGTAATTGTTGACACAAGCGCACCACCAATTGTAATCACAGGCCCAATCGCTGCTGTAATACCAGCAATCGCAACAGTAGCGCCTTGTGCAGTAGGTGATAAATCATTAAACCAATTTGTAAAACTTTCAACTTTTTCAATGACTTTTGGCATCCAATCCTGTGCAAGATCTAACATGATATTACCAAGAGGCTCAAACGCCATTGCCATCTCTCGAAACATTGCTTTACTCTGTTTTCCGAAAGATTCTTCCAACGTTTCGCCAGCTTGCTTTGCGGCGCCCTCAAAATTCCCTAAATCCGTATTAACTGTACCGAAAAAGCTTTGGAATTCAGGGCCCAAATCTTCAATTGGTGTACCCATTAGCGCAATGGCTAAGGCAGATTTTTCCGCTGGGTCTTCCACTAACGCGATAGCTGATGCAACAGCTGTAAAGGCTTTATTTGCTGTTTCGCCGCCACCCTGAATGTCTGCCTCAATTTGCTCAAAACTCAATCCTAAATCTGCTAATGCTTCACGACTCGATTTTGAACCATCGCCAAATCGTAAAAAGCTTTCCTTTGCCGTGTCTCCCAATTTATCAAGACCGAAAATCCCTAATTTTGAGCCTTCTATAAGGATTGCCGTGAATTCTTCGGCGCTGTAGCCAAGCGCCTTGAACTGTGGACTGTATTCGCGCAGGGTGTCCAGTAGCTCATCATTAAAATTGGCGCCGCGCTGTGCTGCTACCGTAATTAAATCCATTGCCGTTTGACCTTCAATGCCAAACGTTTTTGCCATTACGGAAGCGGTACGTGTTGATTCAACTAATTCAAATTCAAACAATTCATTCAGGGTATAGCCCGCTGCTAATAATCCTTCTAACTGCTCGTCACCTAGCTCACCAAATTGTTGCTTAATTGCAGAAAGATTCGTTGTTACATCCACTAATTCCTCACCAAAGCCACGGTTCCATACATCTTTAGCAACAGTCATTAAATTTTCTGCTTCGTTTGCTGTCATGCCTAACTGACCTTGTAATTTCGTAAACGCTTCATCTGTTTGTGCTGCAGTAATTCCTGCACCGATCCCAATTGCCACTACATTTGCCGAAGCCGCATTTGCCGCATTTTTTAAACCGTCAGTAAGTCCGCTTAAATCCTTTTCGACCTCTTCCGCCGTATCACCAATACGTTCTAAATCACGACGAACATCATATAAATTAACTCCATTATCAATCTGTCTCAATGCCTCTCGTAGCTTCGAAACATCATTGCCCGTCCCTAAAGCCGTTTGACCAACAATCGTCATCGCGCGTTCTAGCTGACTGGACGTAGCTGTGCCATTCTTTAAAGCTGTCGTTAAGTCGTCGCCTAACGCAGCTGCAAAATCATCGACAGACCCTTCTGCAAGCGCGAGCACATTGTCAAAGTCCTTCATCGCCTTTTCATGCTTGGCCATGTCCTGAGACGTAGCCAGTACATCATTCGATAGCCGTTGCTCGGCAATCGCTAGCGATAGTACTTGCTGCTCTAGTCGCTGCGCCTCGACAGAATGCTCTCCGAACGTTGCCTTTGCCCGCTCATACTGCTCTGTTGCTAGCCTTACCTTTTCTGCCGCAATTTGCTGCTGTTGCTCTAAACCCCTTAGCTTCGCCTCTAGTTTTTGCGTCTCAGTACCATTCGCCTTTAATTGATCCTGAGACAGCTGCATTTCTTTACGTGATTTGCGAGAGGCTGCATCCATTTCAGACATCGCGCGATTGTAGTCCTGATTGAAAACCTTAAAGGTCACCTGAGCCTGCACATTGTTATTTGCCATTCGCCATCTCCTCCTGCACGTATTTTCTCCAGCCGTCTATGCTCACTTTATTTTCTGCTATTTGCTTCACGCTTTGAATTGGCAAATGCCAAAAATCCTGCGCTTCAATGCCAAAAAGAAAAACGTAGAGGCTATATAAATCCTCTACGCACTCTACTTCGATTGACGGGGCTTTGACTTTTTTCCTTTGGCTACACCTGCCTGTTGGAAACCAACTTGAAACTTTTTACGGTACTCCTTCGATATAACCGCAAAATAAATATCTAAATCCGTTTCAATCGTTAATTGATATCTTGTTAAAAATTCCTTATACGGCAACGCATCTTTTTGGTGTTTCTGGCGATATGCCGCGTACACAGCAGAAATAATAGAAATTGGATCAACATTCATTTCTTTCCGCTTGCCGTCTAAAATTGCCTTTAAAAAATCTGCATTGATCACGCCCTCATTTTGCAATGTTAAAAGCGTTAAAGCATTTACACGCACATCAATATCCACCTGCTGCCCATCAATTAATTCAATTTGTTTTAACAAAATAATCGCCTCCTTATGGTGTATCTGTCGCAAGTGCTAAATCAGGCGTGAAATTCGTCTTCCAACTCGAAATAAAATCATCCTTGCCTGCTGCTTCTAGCTCTGCCAAATACGCCTCATAATAAATGCCCTGTTTGTCGTCAATCATAGCCGTAAATTCAAGGGAAAGCTCCGCCACTTCCTCAAGGCCATTTTCAATCGTGATTGTAAGTCCTGTGTTATTGGAACAGTTCGAAAAGGCAATGAGCTTTTGCTCGTCCTCAAATTCATCAATCGCTACAGCTGTAAGCGTAAAATCCTCACCGACTGAATCCGCACCGTATTTATAAACGCCTGCCTTCAGCCCAGCCGTTTTAATTCCTAAAAGACGGCGGTGTGCGTCTAAACGAACATGCGCACTCAGTGTAATCACCATTTTGCGCACCTTTGATTTACTTTTCTTCTCTACACCCTCACACTTCTTTACAATACGTGATACCTCAGCTGTACCCTCTACTTTTCCGACACATCCAAAAAGTGAAGCCGCATCATCGTCTTTAAATTTAATCCCAAACTCCGTCACTCGGACGGCATCAAACTCTTCAATTGTTACTGCCATCTAATCTCCTCCTAATGCATTCTGAATATCCGTAATTACCGCTTGAATAATATCGTTAACTACTTCTGGTGTTACCTCATCCAATCCCTTTTTCATAAACATCGCTGGCTCTCGATGCTGTGAGCGCCCAATTGCTAGATCGGGATATTTAATGTATTCAAACTTACGCTTTGGCCGCACCTTGAACTGAAAATGCGAATGTACAGCTGTTAACGGCTTGCTAGTTCGCGCGTGCTTTTTTTGTCGCATAGAGACAGGGATATTCGGCTGAATGCTCGCCATCACTCTAGACGAGCCAGATTTCTTTAATACATCGTTAATTGTTTTCTCCACCGTACTAGACGTTCTTTGCAGGTTCGTAAAAAGGGTGTCAATTTCTGACGTGTCCATCTCCCAAGCAGTTTGCCGCCAATTAGCACACATATTTAATTGCTCGTGTAAACGAGAACTCTACCTCGTCCACATAGGCGTCCTCCTTCCCCTTTTGAATCGCTGTTTTATCGGAGGAAACAAAAACATAGCCGTTTTTCTCTAGCGTATGGATGACGTCAATTTGAAGATGGTCCACATTCGGCAGCCCCTCGGCATAAAGACGGATTAACACATCCTGAATAAGCGTATATTGCTTATTTTCCGCGCGCTTCATGCCGCCTGTCTCAAAAATAATGTAGCGATATTTGCCCTTCAAATTCTCTTTGAATTCGTCCTCGGTCACATGATCCTGAAAAACAGGAATGCCGAGTGCCTCCTCTAAGCTACCGACAATCTTTGCATCCAGCTCATCAATCCGCTGCTTCGATTTTTGAATCATTCAAGTCACCTTCAATCAAATGGAGATATAGAAATACATATGGTCTTGCCGGATCGCTTTGAATGACATGATAAAATTTACTGCCAATCCGAATAAGGAGCTCGTCCACCTCAGAAAAATTAGGTGGCAGCAACGTCTTGACCTTTATATCAATTCGCTTACCGCTTGCCCCGTATTGGAGATGATCACTCTCGCGCACTGACAACTGCTCATAGAAAAGAGTCCCAACTTTTTCAAAGCTAGAGCCCGTTACTTTACGTGCAGCATTACGCTCTGTTTTTAAAGCCCCGTATTCTAGCAATCCATCATTCAACGTCTGACGCACCCTCTGTTTGCTCAATCTCTTCACCAACCTTTCGCTTTGATACGGCTGTACGCAAAATAAGCCGCTTTAAATCGCGCTGAAAGTTCGGCTCAAACTCATCCGTGGCATTGTTCCAAGCATACCTACAGCGCTCTAGTAATAGCTCATATTCAACCGAACCCTCCACAAAGGAGAATTCGGTTTCACATAGCCCATTTAAAAAGGTTTTACTCGCTGTGATATAACGCATGAGCGTGCGATTTGTTGTTTCGTCCTCCCATGTAATTTGCAAATTATCCTTTAGCGCTACTAAAATTTGCTCACCCATTGTTACTCACCGTTTTTTAGGGCCTGCTCTGCCTCAGTAGCTTCATCCTTGCCCTGAACCTTCTCACCGTTCGAAAGCTCGTACCAACCGCCTCCTGTGTGCTTAGGAAACGCCTCATTTGAAGACTTATCCGACTGCTCCACATTCGCTAAATAAATCTTCTTATAGCTTGGATGTACATGCGCTAAAAAAGACACGCGCTCGAATGTAGCCTCAAAGCCAGCTGCGGGGTAACTATCCCCCGCGCTATAAACGTGACCATTATGCTCTTTTTCCGCAAATTTATTTACGACTGTTGCTGTAATTGGCATGATCTATCACCCTCCTAAAATTGTATTAAGGTGTTTCCGTCGCCTTCCCATCAAAATCCGTATTCGTAATATCGAACACAGTAAATGAATCATTATCAAGCGGGCGCCCGTTGACTAATTGGCGAACTAAATACAGGCGCTGGTCCTCAATCATGCGTAGTACATCCGTATGCTCTAAAGTCGATTCACTTGCTGTGCCAACAAAATAATCTTTCGGCTTACCGGAAATCATACGGTTTAATGGCACCGCTGGACTTTCCACAATTTCTAACCCAGGAATCGCATAGTTGTTATATGTCCATGTACCATCATCCTTACGCTTCGCACCGGCTGCAAAAAACTTTGAAGCGTAATCAAATGGATTCACAATTAATGTAACGCCTGTATAACGACGCTTACCGCCTTTTGTTGTCGGTGCTAAAATCTTTTCACCAATTGTTTTTGGCGTAAAATCCTCAAGTACCTCTGGTGTTTTATCGGCATACACGCCCGAAACAACCGGAGCCTCTAAATCTTTTAACATCCCAATCGGTTGATCTTTACCTGTACCATTTACTACAACATTTTCAATTTCAGCTGACACAACCTCGGCTAAAAAGGCACGAACATAACGGTCTAACCATTCCGGGCCAAGTTCGAACATTGCCTTTGATACGACTAAGAAGCCACTCAGCTTTGCCATCCCCATTTCAACAGTCGCAAAGCCGTGGTCTACCATTTGTTGCATCGATGCTTTAACATCTCCCCAGAATGCTGTAGTAGCCCCCTCTTTACGAACAATCCATTTCGTTGTAGCGCCTGTACGCTGAAAATTCACTTTCGATAAAAGTGGATGCTCCGTTGCTAGATCCTCAAAAACACGGTTATAAACTGTTGGTGGCATTAATTCCGCAACCGCATCAAACGACTCCACTTCAATTGCTGCATTATAGAATTTCTTCTCTGCCGTCGTTAACTGACGAACGCCGCGCGAAGTTAAAATCTCCTGGTCCCATTGCTCCTCATTTGCTCGCGTTGCCTCACGAACTGTTGTATTCATTAAATCTGCGAAAGTAGCAATATTATTTTCATAGTTTTCAACAATACGCTGGGCAACCGCCTCCGCGTCTCCTGCCTCAAATACAGCCTTTAAGCCTGCTACCTGAGCCTGCTTTTCTTCCTCCGTCATCCCAATCTTTGGCTGTTGACTGTCCAAATTATTAATACCTGACATGTAACATTCCTCCTAATTTATCCAAAATAAAAAACGCTGCCCTTTAGCTGCGTTTAAATCGATTCATTAAACTTTGTGGTGCTGGTGGCGTAGACGTTTTTAAACGGGCAAGCACACTATTTTTAAATGCCTCTGCATCTGCCAGTTGCTCAGGTGCTTCTTCTGTCACCGCAGTTGCAAAACCAATCGCAATCGCTTCCTCCGCTGTGAACCACGTTTCATTTTTAATCATCGCCTCAATTTCATGACGCTCGACTTTCGCCTTTGTCATGTAAATATCGATTAATGAATTGTCTAGCTTGCCGAGTAGATCATAGGCTTTCATAAAATCGCCCTTATTTCCGACAAGACCTGTTAAAGCCTCGTGAATCATTAGCATCGCACCCATTTTCATCACAAGCTCGTCGGCTCCCATCGCAATAATCGATGCAGCGGAGCACGCCCAACCATCGACAATTACTTTTACTGTCGCCGGATGGTCCTTCAGGCGATTATAAATTGCAATCCCGTCAAAAGCATCACCACCAGGGCTATTGATACGCACAACAATTTTACTTGTTTTCACCTGACTTAAAGCTTGATCAATATCACTTGCAGAAATCGACTCGCCCCAAAAGGAAGAACCGATATCGCCGTAAATAATAATTTCCGTTGCTTCCTTATCCTCGGTCAAACGACACTCAAACCGCTTTTTAATCTCCGGGATTTGCTGGGCGTACTGTTGATTTTTAAACCACTGTCTTGGCATTATTCCTCACCTCCTTCAACTGTTGCCTTTTGATAGTTCTTCGTGACATAACGCTCATCCGCAAACGGCTCGTCTATAGGATTTTCACCGAGGATTTCTAGGACACCGTTAATCGTAAGCCCACCAATGGAGAACAGCTTATCAAGCGCTGTCGCCAGCTGCGTAATATCCGTTAATTTAATTTTGCTCGTATCAATGTGCAGGTACGTCCTCTCGAGAAACTCTTCCTTCGTGTACGCCTTGCGATTTATTTCATCGGCAAATGCCTCTGTAAACGGACTAACCGCAAACATAATAAAGCTGTCCACCTGCTTTTCAATATCTGCTAAATCACCCTTCACCATTGCTTTTGGAATATGAAAACCCATCGTCACAAAGTCAATAATGTCATGCACTAGATTGCTAATGTCTCGGCTGTTGCTGTCCTTTGAACTGTTGGAATCACTTTTGTCCTCTAGCTCATAGCCCTCCTGCAGCTGGAACGCCACACTTTCTTTCGTAGGATCAAACCAATTTTTCAGCTGCTCCTGAAAAAGCTTATCTACTTCATCCTGCGTCTCATCATCCTGTGCGCGTAAATAATCACCCTTAATCAAATAGCGCTTGTTATTTTTACGGCGGTAATAGTTCATAGCCGACATAAGTAGCCGCCCATAGGAATCGTACAGACTATTAATGACACCAAGCACTTTCCGGTTACTCAGCTTCAAATGAATCACTTCGGACTCCTTAAAGGTTGTCGTCAATTGGTAATCCTTAATGCGGACATTTTTATAAATGTTTTCAAGAAGAGCAAACTCCTTCACCTCAAAGCTATCCGCAATGTACAGCTGGTCCTTCAGCATAATGATCAAGCACTCTTCCTCATAGAAGAACTTCGTCACAACGTCATGAATAAATTCGGTGGCGTTCTGATTTTGATTCGGCTGCACGTTCCATAAATAGTAGTTATTTTTGCGAACGCTTTTCCCCTGATGAAAGGTTTGGAACTCGCACTTCGATACCGCATTGGCAATCAAGTCCACACAAACGGACACCGCAAAGTTTTTATAATGTGCCTCAACTGCGGCCTCATAAAAAACCTGCTTGCCGTTGTTAAAAAGGCGGCCGTCTAAAAACCAATCCTTTATCGACTGCACTAAATTCATTGGCTCTCTCCTTTCTAGAAGCTATAAGACTTAATGACACGACGATAGTTTTCCTTCGTAATGGTCCGCGCCTCTGTGATTTCCATTTCAAATTGCAGGGCATGAAGAAATGCAAAAAAGCCGTCTGTCTTCCGCAGCTTCGGCTCAATTTTTTCGTATGTGATATTGCCCTTGCCGTCACGCTTTACATACGTGTTATTGGTGTACCAGCGCATCATGAGGTCATTACCATAGACAAGCTTTTCATTGGCGAACATATCCTCAATCGTCGGCTCTAGCTGTGTATGTGTCTTCGTGCCGCTACGTGCAATCTTCACATCAATACCATAGCTATCGAAAACCTCACGCACATAGTTAATCCGGTACAGATCGCTCGCAACAAACTTCAAACGATATTGGTGCTGCTTCACTTGCTCAAGGAACCAACTCGCCATATGCTCCGGGCTATTTGTTTCATCATTAATAATTGTGACAAGCCCTAGCTCCACGGCTAGCTCAATATCCACCTTGAAATTATATAAAGCAAGGGAGCGCTTATTAATAAATGTATGGTGACGCCAATAGCGTTTCCCGTCCTTCTTAAATAACAAGCCACTCCCAACAAAGTCACGAATGTCCGCAAAGTCTAAACCGCCGATGCATTCAGCGCCTTTGAAATCAGGGAAGTCTTGATTCGTTGCGGCAATCTTATCCCAATCGGCCACACCATCAGCAGACAGCTGCATCGGCACATTCATACGCTTCGTCATAAACTCAATCCGGGCCGAGGGACGGTTCTGCATTCGCTCATATTCAATTTGCATTTCAAGCATGAGATCCGGTAAATGACGAATAGAAGGATTCGCCTTCTCCCACATACGCTGGTCATGCACCTCATCCGCCTCATCCAAGCGACATAGGAACGGAAACAAGCGCGAGTTCGGCAATTCGCCGCGTAGCACCTGCTCCGCCTCCTGCTTCATCTGGTCAAGGAAACCATCTCGAATATTTCCGTCTGTCGTAATATAAATACGGCGAGGGCGCGATACCTTCCCTAAACCAGAAGTGAAGACCTTAATATTATCCTCATTCTCATACGCATGAATTTCATCAAAAATAACAACGCCCGGACGGAAACCATCTTTCGTCTTAGCGTTGTTCGTATAGTAGCTCACTTCTGATTTTGTTTTGTAGTGACGGATAACCTGTAACGTTTTTTTGAAATGCTTCTTAAAGATTTTCCAATGCGTATCTAGCACATCATGTAAATCTTTGAAGGACGTCATCGCCTGCTTTTCCGACGTTGCTACAATATCCACGTTATAGCCCTGAATCCCCTGCTTGCCACTAAAATGAAAGGCTAGCGCCGCGATAAAAGCATTCTTACCAGCACCACGCCCCATCAATAGTAAAAACTCATTGAACACAAGCGAGCCATCATCAAAGAACAGACCAAACAGGCAGGCAATCACAAACTTCTCCCACAGGAAAAGCTTAAAGGGAAAATATTTTTCAATAGAAGAAATGGCTTCCTCTATTTCATCATGATCTACATAAACATTCGGCATCGCCAGCTTCCGCTCAATCAATTGAAAGAGCAAATAAACATCCTTACTCGCTACAATCTGACCGGAACGAACCGCATTTATATAGGTATCAATGTGTCGATTACTTTTCCTAGTAGTCATCCTCCTCACCATCTTCTTTTAAATCGCTTGTTTTCAAGCCAAGCTGACTCAAAATTTTCAGCATCTGGGCATTTGTTTTATGGAGCTCCCCGATACTATCATTCTTTTTTAAGCTTGTTGCACCGGGAACCGTCACACCGCGCTCGTTAATATCTTCAATGAGCAGGTTCTTCACATCCCACATCGCTAGATAGTCATCCACTAGATCCATGAAATGTGCCTGAGTCGCGCCCATCAAAAAAAGCTGCTCCCGAAGATCCTTTTCAATCTTCCTTCGCAACTTTTTATTACCTGGTACTAACTCAATGACTTCGGGTGCAATGAATTCTGTTTCTTGCCCACTTTCCTGTGTGCGCTGCTCCCGTTTTCCCTTCCACTTGTATCGCTTGTACCATGACTTAACTGTATTTTCTTTGACATCATATTTCGCCGCAATGTCTTTATACTTCATACCTTCAAGCCAATCCTCAAATGCTAGCTCGTGATTTTGCACCCTACCGCCCACCTTTCCATGTGTATATTTATGCAAGTCCAAAAGGGGTGCACTTTTCCGCGAGAACTAAAGAAAATATCTGCTGGCATGAATCTTCCCCGTTTCACGGTTTCTTAAAAATTTTTGAAATTTTTTTACCGGGGGGTACTACCACCGCTCCAGATTTGTAAATCGCACAGGACGCGCCTGTTCAAGTCGCTCATGCTCTTTGTTGTGGCAAGTAATACAAATACACTCCAGGTTATCAAGGGTCAACGCAAGCTCTGGATGCTGCTTCACCTCTTTCAAATGGTGAACGTTCTGCGCCTTTGCATACTTACCATTGAGCTTGCACGTTTGGCACTCGTAATTGTCGCGCTTCAATGCTTCCTGCCTGAGCTTGCGCCATTCTGACCATTGGTAGAACTTGACCACCTTGTTCTGAGTGATTAAATCTTTTAGCCAATGTAATCTTTTGGGTTCTATCATTACTTTTTACTATCCCTATTGATTTGAGAAAATGCTATAGTTAGCCAAAATCCAATTATAAATAAAAAATATGTTGTCAGTAATGGATGATTATATATTGTTGTCATTTATTACATCTCCTATAATAATCTAAGAAAGGTTGTGGAATTATGGAAATAAATATCGTACCCAAATTTATTGATGAGGCTGCAACACCTATTGCTAAAAGTGTTGGAAATTCACTATCTGGTATTTGGGAACTTGCTTTAGGCAATCAAATTAATCTATGGCTAAAAAAGCAAGAATTCAAACATCAAATAAACTATGAAGATTTTATTAATCGCACAAAAAATGAAATCAATTTGATATCTGAACAGAATTTAATTGAACCAGAAATGCATATACTTGGTCCAATTTTAGAAGCGTCTAAATATGCAATAAGTTCTGAGGAACTACGAAAAATTTTTGCTAAACTAATAGCAAGTAGTGTAAATTCAGAAACTGTTGATTTACTACACCCTTCATTTATTGAAATTGTAAAACAATTAAGTTCTAGTGACGCTTTACTTTTATCCTTAATGGAACCAAAAGCTAGATATCCAATAGTAGCTATTCAATTAAGTGAAGAAGCCAATTCGGAAAAGGGATTTAGATTAAATTATAGTATCGCTTTCACTACCTTGTATGAGCATCTTTTAGATGTTACTAATCCTGAAGAATTTATGAAACATACCATTTCAATTGATAACCTTATTAGACTTGGATTAATTTCAGTTGATTATCAAAACTCAATAGCAGATGAAGATATTTATTCTTTCATAGAAAATCACCCTGCACATTTAGAAGCTCAAAAGAAACTAATTGAGGCACAAAAAGATGGTGCTCCATTCAATACGGTTAAAACTATTCAGGGTATTTTAAAGACTACACATCTAGGTAAAAACTTTTTTGAAGTTTGTTTAGTTTAACTATATTCCTTCAAAATAAGAGCCAAATATCTAAAGATTACGGCTCTTATTTTGAAATTCTTCGGTTTACTTCATCTATTAATATATCATTACTGCGCAAGTCGCTTTGTCATCTCATTGTCACCTTTTGAAACGACATTGCGAATATGGCCATATGAATAACCAAGCTTATCAGCAATCTCTTGATACGATAATCCCTCGATAAAACGTAACTTTGCAATCTTATATTCAAGCCCCTGAAGCTTTTCAATATTTTCACGAACCTCCTGCTCAATCTCTTCGTACGCTTTTAAACGGTCCTCCAGCTTACCCATTCGCTCATAAAGAAAATCCGCGCGATCTGACGCAACATCTAAGCCATATTTAGTAGCTCCTTGGCTCCATAAAGGGTGTGAACTATGTTTCCCTACCCAATAGTCTAAATCAAGCTGTAACGCCTCAATTTCCGCTTTAATTACCTCAATCGTTGCGACAATATCTTTGTATGTTTCAAATATTATTTTCATCGTTTGCTCGCTCCTCTGCGTCGATTCGTTCTAAACATTCCCGCTGCCATTTCATGCATGGCATCAGTTGGCCGCGCTCTTAATATGTTTGATATGTCCGTTGTTAATACCTTTCGCTTGCCTATTCGATAACCGCGCTCATTTACAATGCCCATTACCGTCGTGACATTTTCATGAATCACGTACAAATAAACCACCTGCTGCTCAAATGTCACTGGCTCGTACTGATCGACCAGCTGAATGAACTGCTCAAGCTCCTCAATCTTTTCCTTCGCCTCATCAATGCTCACCGTAAATCACCCTTTCAGTACACTTCAAAACATAGAGTGTTGCACTCGCCTCTTAAAAAAACGCTGTATTATCAACACTTGAAAGCCTGTCCTGTAACGAGTGCACGCTACACTTTTTTATGGTGTACTGTAATCAAATAAAAAAATTAAATACGGAATTTGCTCATGGCCTTATCTAAAGAGTCCTGATTAATTCCGATATATCGTAATGTTGTTTCCTGGTCCGTGTGATTGAACAGCTCTTGCAGCGTGCCAATGTCTTTCGTCTGCTGGTAGAAATGATAGCCAAACGATTTACGCAGCGTATGCGTACCAATCTCCTGCACACCACAGGCATCTGCCGCCTCACGCAATATCCGGTACGCTGTCGAACGGTCAATCGGTCTGTTTCCTCCCTGACGGCTAGGGAACAGGTAATCGCCATCCTGTAGCGAATTCGCATAAGAGGCTAGCTCTCGCTTAATAAATGGCGGCACCTTCACCCGCTTATGCTTGCGCGTTTTTTTCTCCTTAATGTCAATGTGTGACCTAAGCGCATCCTCCTTCTGCAACTGCAAAATATCCGAAATACGCAGCCCAATGGATATGCCAACTAGGAATAGCATGTAGTCGCGCTCTCGCTTATTCTTTAAGTAAGCTTTCATTGCAGCAATCTTCTGTGGATCACGTATCGGCTGAACAAAATTCATGTGCCTGCTCCTCTCTTTTATGAAATAAAAAAGAGGACAACAAAAGACGGCAGCTGTGTGCTGCTATCCGTTGTTGTCCTCCAGATGGCTGGTAGAACAATTCAAGAATTTTATTTCTTTAAATAGTTATCTTTATAAAAGCCCAGTAATTCAATTAATAGACTATACCTTGTCACTAAGGCCACTACTAACATATTAGACAATAAGATTACAAACAATAGTGAAAATAACCCTGCAAAAAAAGTCATCGTATTTGTTTTTACTAAATTTAAAATGAAAGCCCCGCTAATAGTAATTACAGTAATCAAAAATTGAAATATCTTAGACTCTTCCTGCCGCGCTTTTAACAGACAAATTAAAAACTCTATTTCCCTCTGGTCACATTCTTTAATACCTTTTTTATTTTTCAACCTCAAACTTTTCATGATTTTTTCGATTTCACAAATTAATAACTCTTCTTGTTGAACTGATGTATCCATATAAGCCAATACTCTGTTCATAAGTATATTATTTCTAACCCACTCTAATTTTTTCAAAACTCCTCACCCTCATCCCAACGTATACGTTTCACCTGCCCCTGATGCGTAACAATTTTTGTTTCTGCAAATGCTGGAAGCTCTGCAACCTTGGCTTTACCATTCGACAAAACAATCACGCAACTGTCAGGTAAATCCATTATATCAATATATAGCTTTCCTTCAACATTAATTTCCAATTCTTGCATTCTCATACGGACACCCCTTTGATATAATAGTGTTGTGATACATACAGGGTTATCCTAAATCCAAAGCTACGGTTGCTGCCGTAGCTTTTTTATTTTGTTAGAATGAAAGCTCTTGCTCTTGAATACGAAATACTGCATGCTCTGCTACGTGTTTGAAGTCGATATATTCAAGGAGCATTGTTAGTAGATCCTCTGTTTATTTGCTTGGCCAGCTCTGTATATTCAAGCGAGAAAGCTTCGTTAATCAATTCTTGGCGAAATTTTGCTACTGCTACAAGTGAAGAATCTAGCACTGAGGTTACTCCTTTCTGGTCAGATTGCTTAGTAATTATTTTTCGAAAACAATATTCATAACTTTTTTTGCTCCAACTTCATTTAATCCGTAATAAGCAGCATTAACTTTTTCTTCCTCGCAACGGCTAGACAAAAACTGAATTAAAGCCTGTTCAAAATTTTCATCATCAGTGCGTACTACGAAAGTATTTTTTAAATCCACCGTCAATTAAATCCCTCCCATTTTTACTTAGCACGCACCTTTAGCGTGGTAATGTTCTAAACCTTCACCAGCTTCTCCTTCTCAAACACTTCCACAACCTCACCATAAGCCACATAATAAAGCCCACGCTGTATATCAACTAGCTCACCAGGCTCTAGCAAATATGGACGTGCCATAGACGCATACGCCATTTCATCGTCATAAATGACTGCACGCACCTGATCACCAACCTGCAGCTCCAGAACCTCAAACAAATTAATCTGTCCTTGCTCCTCAAGCCAATCAAATCCCTTCATGTGCATCCCCCTTAAAAATATTAATTATTGTCGAAACAAATGAAACTTCTCTTTTCTTATACGTATTTCTTATAAAAAACAGAATAGGAGTGATTTGTATTGGAGCTATTTTCTACTATCTTTACTAACGAATTATGGAACATCTTAAAAATTCTTATGCCATTTATTATTATTGGTGCTATTTTAGGCCTCGCTGTTAGAACTGGCTTTAATATTCTTGAAGCCATCTTAAATACATGGCTAGGTAAACTTGTTGTACTAGGCACTCTAATTGCCTTTGCCGTGAATTTCTGGCTTCTATAGTTTTAATGACTCTAGCACTCTCTAAATTTCTTTAACAATTCTTAAAGAGTGCTAAATTTTAATCAAGATGCTAAATATCAAACCTCACGCTCATACATCTTCACCAGCACTTCATCAGTACAACCATCCAAAAACTCTAGTGAATAGTTATGACGTAAAGATAATACCGTAATCATTTCATCACGTTCCTGCCTTGATAGCTTAACCAATCTTTTTCACCTGCCCATCATACCGTCGGATAATATGTTCACGTGCCTTTGCATGACCAATGTATACGGGAAACTGAACAAAACGCTTACGGAAATCAATCAAAAATACATGCTCATCGATATACTGCACATACATCAGGCGGTGCATTAACGACGGCGCCTCAACAATCGACTGGGCCTGTCCAAATACACTTTGATGGAGCGACATGGCCTCTAAGCTGTTCTTTGCAAAATAAAAGGCGTAGAACTCTTTTGTGTCGTGTACAACATACAACTTAATCACGCGCATCCCTAACACATTACGCTCCGCAAATTCCTTCACGACCTCCATATCAAGTGGCACCTGCTTTAAACGATTCGCATCATCGTCATTCGCTACAAGCTTTTGCTGTAAAGCAAGGAACGCCCAGTGCGCTAAAAACACATGCTCACGATCAATCGCATAATCAAAAATATCCTTCACCGTCACTCGATTCATTTCGCCTGCCCCCAATCAACGTTAACAAGGCGCCCTGTCTCCTTCACATACACCGACGTTACCGTGCCTGTTGGACCATTACGGTGCTTCGCAAGGATGATTTCAAGTAGGTTTTTCGACTCTGATTCCTTATCGTAATATTCATCACGGTACAAGAAGGCAATGACATCTGCATCCTGCTCAATATTCCCTGAGTCCCGAATGTCACTCATAATCGGGCGCTTATCCTGACGTGACTCTACAGCACGGTTAAGCTGTGACAAGCACACAACCGGGCAATTAAATTCACGCGCCATTTGCTTTAAGTCCCAGCTGATTTGACCAATCTGCTGCGTCTGATTGTCTTTCGGATTGTTCGGGCGAATAATTTGCAAGTAGTCGATATAAATAATCGGCTTCAGGTTCGGATTTGCTTTCATCAGCTTACGCGCCTGCGCACGAATTTGCGGCACAGTCATCGCTGGTCTATCATCAATTTGGATAGCTGTATTGCCTAAAATTCCAACCGATTGGCTCCATTTCGCTTTTTGCACATCCGACATTGTTGTGTATGGATCACGTAGGTTTAAGCGATTAATACTACCTGCTGCTGCAATTAAACGGTCTAGCAACGTTTCACGTTTCATCTCCAGCGAGAAGATAATTGGCAAGCGTTCCTCAAAGGCTGCATGTAACGCGAAATGATTGAGCGTATCCGTTTTCCCCATCGATGGACGCGCTGCTAAAATAAACAATTCACCATCTTGGAAGCCATTCGTCATGCGGTCCAAATCTCGTAATCCTGTCGTAATCCCTGCCTTCACACTATCTGGCTTGTAAGGACGGTCAGCCGCTAGCATTAAATCATGCTTGATACTCGTCTCAACACGCACCGTCGATTCATTCAAAGCATCTAAGTGTGTTTGAATTTGCTGTATGTCCCAGTTTTCAGCCTGTGCCTGCGCTAATATTGCACGCTTCTGTTGCTCACGCCAATGCGTTTTTAAAATCTCCGCATACTGCTCAAAGCGGTTCGTGTTGCCGAAGCTCGGTAAGTCCACCAAGTAATTCGCACCGCCAAGCTCCGACGCCTCGCCCATCGTTAGTAGCGTAATATAATCAACCGCTCGGCTCTGCATCACTAGCTCATTCATTGCCGCGAAAATGTTGCGGTGGATCTGTGTTGTGAAATGTTGCTGTGACAACTGACTGTCACTAATCAAATAATTTTCTGTAAGCATTGCGCCTAGCACGCTTTTCTCAGCAAGCTCTAGGCTAATATTTTGTTCTGTCATCATCCAACATCCTCTCCTGCATTAAAATCAAAGTTTGGAGGCGTTACGGTACTTGGTGTATGTATCTTCTTCGGTGCTGGCGCCTCGTTCCAGTAATTCTCAAAATTTTCGGGACTGAAAAGTGTACTTGGCCTTAAATACATGTTCATCTTAGAATCATTCAGCCAATGTTGTACTTTAATATCAATCACTCGATAAAAATCATCTAGCTGAAATCCTTCAGCTATTCGTCCGTTTATTAGACGCTTGGTTGCAACTGATTTAGCTTTAAAATTTTTGTGTGCTTTTGCATTCAAGTAATCAATGATTTGACACACGATGTCGACCTGCTCGACATTATTAGTTTTAATACTCTTAATGTCTTTAGGTATTGCTCGGTGCAAATTGCCCTCATCAGATGGGGGCAGATTGCACTCTTCCATCAGGGCATTTTGCACTTCTCCATTGGTGCAACTTGCACTCTCGATGGGTGCATTTTGCCCTGTCGGTAAAATCAACGTTTTTGAGTATTCAATGCGGTACCATTTCGTCTTGTCCATTTTCAGCTTGTTGTAGGCATTTGTTGTGACAATATAGCCCTCTTTTTCAAGCTTAGCGACGATACGCTTTAACGTGTCATAACTCCAGAATGGAAACTCCTCGTTCCATTCAGCCAATGTCTTATAGATCCACTTATGACCATCACGCACATTCGTGGAAATAAGCAACCTAAAATGCAACTGCTGCAAAAATATCGCCTCGTTTAACCCAACCTTGACTGCAAGGCTGGGCAACACTTGTAGCGGAGGCTCGTTAATTAATAAATTCATCGCCATTTCCCCCTTGATGTATCGCTTTAAGCGTAGACAGAATTTGTCCACGAAGAAACAAAGCTTAAAGCACTCTGTAATTCATGCTGTTTAATGTCACGGTAAGAACCGACTTCGTAATGCGCTTTTAAATCATGATAAATCGCCCGAAATAGCTTATTACGCTCGGCCTGCTTCACCGTCATGCTATACACACGTTCACCAACCGCGCGCTGTAGACGTAGCTGTTGCCCACTATGTAGCGTCACATGTAACAACTGCTGTTCAATCTCCTGCACACGTGTTTCTAGTGCTAGAAAACGCTTCTGGTCAAATGGTAAAGCTAATGGTGCTTCTTCCTGCTGACGCAAGGCTACTGTCGCTTTGTAATAATTCGTCACTAGTAGACGATAAGCCGCCCATCCCTTATCCGAGCCAACAGACTTGGCAAGCAAAAATGCTCCTTCCTCAGTCCATAAATAAAGCAGTGACGTAAATTTAAGGCTGGCGTCATTTTGTCGCTCGGCTTTAAATGCCTTTAACGTATCGCCTGTAAGTGCTAAAAAGTGAACGCCTTCCTCAAAGCGCTCCTTGTTGCGCTGAAAATTACGTTGCAAAGACTTTGGATCAGTCGCATACGCCTCTGCTACCTGAGCAGTTGTCAATACACGCTGCCCTTCACGCTCAATTACTTCGTACATGTAAATGCTCCTTTCACATTTGAATAAAGGTGGCGACAAATTGTCGCTCACCTCTATAACCTAAGTGCTACAATTTTTCCTCTTCCGGAATTTCCATCAACACTAAAACATCCTTAATCGCCGCTACACGCGCTGTTTGCACCGCCCATAATGCCGCTGCCTTCGCGTAATTTTTACCGCTGTCCTCGACGTTTTCCATATCCAGCAGGAAGTCTGCTAACAACTCCTGCTCCTCAGCTAAAAATTGCTGGGCTTTTACAACTAAATCCATCCCTATCCCTCCATTTATGGTATAATGGAAGAACATAATATTTACTGAAACACTGACCAAAGTTATTCAGTACACGCTCAAGTGATCCGTTAAATCGCTTGGGCGTTTTTATGTTCTTCGTTACTAATTTTTTTAATTGAAAATAGGATTAGATTGTCTATTACAAGGCTGTATTTGTAATAGGTAGCCCCTTCGTTTTCCCAAACCTTTTCTTTACATTCATCTAAATCTATAAATCTACTAAACTCGTTAAAACGCATATGAATTTGATAATCCGCGTCTTCAAAAAACGGGAAATCCACGCTAATAATATGCAAACGATTCGCTTGTCGCTTTAACTCCTGTTGCTGCTCAATAATGCTGTCTGCAACCGTTAATGAATAATGAAACGACGAATGTGCCATTGAATCCGCAAGCTCTGCTCTTACTACTGCATTCTTCTGCACGAACGCTTTAATTTCTTCTAATTTCTTCATCTACTTGCACTCCCTTTCTAAAAACTCAGATAAACCAAATTGCAATGGCTCCAATGATGGGCAACAATTGATTAATGATTGTGATACCATCTAAACCGTAAAGCATTGCAACCGCTACTTCTGGTGAATTCGTTAATTGAATCCATTGCATAAATGTCGGCATATCGACTGTTTTACGTCCAGTCTCAATCTTGCTAATGCATGACTGTGAACGATTGAGCTTAAATGCCATATCTAATTGGGAAAAACCCATACGCTCTCTACATGCCTTTAAAATTTGACCATAATCCATCTCTCTCACCTCCTTCAAAGGAAGATTCCACATCGGAATATTAGCCCTTAAGATTGGAATTTCAGGATGCATGTAAAGCTTGTATCCTTTTAATATAGAAGCTAGCTGATAGATTGATAGTGCTTCGTGTTAATCACGATCCATTCTGTATTAGCCTCCACCCACTTAATCAATAAATGGCTAGGTATTAAAACGCCAGCCTCACGAAGAACTGGGAAATCGCTACGCTTTAAAAGCTCTGCCGCCTTCGTGTCCCCAATATGAAGCAATTGTTTCAGCTCATCTCGTGTTAAAAACGGTGGCAATGTTTGGACCTGTAAAGTCGGCTTACTCGTTGCTTGCTGGGACTCCTCGCGAATAACCTCACGAACTACATCACGAATCTCATCACGAAATACCCTCATATCAAATTGCATGTTGAACATGTCACACCTCCTTCTGGGCTGTTAATGCAGCCCTCTACTTCATTTTTACAAAGCGATAGATCTCATTTCCGTTCAAATTGACCATTTAAGATTGATGATTCATTTTTTATAAATCCGGAAACAATTCAAAGAAGGATATTTCTAAAAATCGTTCTAGCTGCATTGAAACTTCTACGTTTGGATTCGCTCTACCGACTTCTAAATGGCTAATTAATGCCGTTGAACAACCGACTGCTTCCCCTAATTGCGCTTGAGTAAGTCCTCTGACTTTTCTTTCAGCTATCAGACGCTCACGCTTAGGACCCTTTACGCTTGCAAACTCCTGTGAAGGAAACGGCTCCTTACGCTTCTTTTTGCGTTTTGGCTTCGTCATATTCCAGCCCATGTAATCACCTCCTTTTGAGGTTGGCGACAAATTGTCGTTTGCCTATGAAACGAGACACCCTCTATTTATTTGGTATAATCACCTTGAAAGTGAGGTGACTATAATGGATAACAAAGAAATCGCTTTGCATTTAACGGTTGCGGCTATGAATAATAAAATTATTAGGATTAATGATAAGTTAACGGACGATTTAGTAAGTGAACCTATCAAGGATTTTTACTTCGATATATTAGATAGCCTTAATACTCAGTTAAATGAAAATGATTAATTTTTCAAATCGTTGGTAGTTACTGCTACCAACGTTTCTTAGTAAAGTGATTTGTAGATTTTAGAAGCGATTTCTAATGCATTCATTTTCAGATCCGGATCTTCTATCAAATCAATTTCAGAAATTTGTTTTTCAAATTGCTCTTTTAGCCGGCGTGTGACATTAAGGCGTTCTTGATGAGCCTTTTCCATAATTTCGCGAGCTTGCTTTTGCTTATCTTCCATCCCTCTCACCTCCTCTCAAGGTTGGCGACAAATTGTCGTCAGTTCTTAATTCTTCAAAATGAAGAATTATTTTTCAAAAAAAAGAGTCCATTTAAAATTTAATGCACTAGCAATTTTTTTCGCATTAGAAACTGTAACCCCACGCTCACCAGATTCAATATGACCATATGTTGAGCGACTAATGCCTACCATACTAGCTACATTTTCTTGAGTAAGACCCTTTTCTTCACGGATATTTTTAAGCCAAACTCTCACCTTGTATCACCTCTATTCTTCAAAGTGTAGCTTTTGCTTAACCTAAATATATGCTACATTTTGTAGCTTGTCAATAAAAAATCTTCATTTCGAAGAAAAAGTTTGATTCTACTTTTTGTAGCGTTATAATTTAAAGAAAAGGAGGCTCCGTTATGGATTTTGGCACTCGTTTAACTGCCTTAAGAAAACAAAAAAAACTACTTCAGGCTGACTTAGCAAACAAAATTGGAATCGCACGTGCTACTTACGGAGCTTATGAACAAGGCACACGGCAACCTGATTTCGATACTTTAGAAAAAATAGCTGATTTCTTTGAAGTCAGCATAGATTACCTTCTTGGTCGCACAGACACCCCTGCACTTACACCACAAGAAAAAGACGAGGCTGAGTTCCAGACATTTATTAATGATCCTGAGCTTGGTATTTGGTATAAAGAGTTACCTAAATCCGACGAGGAAGAGCTACGTAAGCTCCGCGCGATTTGGGAAATGATTAAGTCGGAAAGAAAATAAATAGGCATACCAGTCAGCTGGTTGCCTATTTTTTCGAAACATATATGTAAATATTATTCATATATGTTTTATTTTTTATGTTCACAGTAGTTATATTTACACGAGCGAATATAACTAGATGACACTAGGAGGCTATATTATGGAAAAATTTGTTGAACAGTTAAAAGCTTTAGTAACACGTGTTAATACTCTAAAGGATTCGATAGCAACTGAAGAAGCAACAAAAACTGCAATTGTTATGCCATTCTTCCAAATACTTGGATACGATGTATTTAATCCATTAGAATTCAGTCCAGAATTTACAGCTGATGTAGGAATTAAAAAGGGAGAAAAAGTTGATTATGCAATTTTAAATGACGGTGCTCCTATTATTTTAATTGAGTGTAAAAGCATCTCTGAAAAATTAACAAAACATGACTCACAATTATTCCGTTATTTTGGAACTACTTCTGCAAAATTTGGCATTCTTACAAATGGCGTTGAGTATAAATTCTTCACGGATCTTGAAGAAGCTAATAAAATGGACACGGCACCGTTCTTTACTTTTAACATATTAGAATTAAGAGATAACCAAATTCAAGAAATCGCAAAGTTCCGAAAAGAAACTTTCGACTTAGATAATATTTCAAGTACAGCTTCGGATTTAAAATACTTAAATGCTCTAAAAGAATACCTTTCTGTTCAATTCGAAACACCTGATGAGGAATTCGTAAAATTTTTAGTTCAACAAATTTATGATGGTCAAAAAACAAAAACAACTTTAGAAAAATTCACGCCCATTATTGCAAAGGGTTTAAAACAAATTGTTAATGAAAAGTTAAACGATAAATTAAATGCTGCATTAAAATCTACTGGCGACAGTAAAGTACGAGTTACTCTACCAGATCCAGTTGAAGAAGCTCTAACTATTGAAGAGAAAAAAGAAGATAACGCAATTGTTACTACTCCTGAAGAGCTTGAAACTTATTCAATTGTTAAAGTCATTTTAAAGGATCACATTTCACCAGATCGCCTATTCTACCGAGACAATCGTAGCTACTTCAATATCATGGTCGATAACAATATTCGTAAATGGATTATTCGCGTATTTTTCGACAAAAACAGAAACTATATCATGCTAAATGACGCATCAACTGATAAGGAACGTACTGTAATTAATTTTAAGCAACCGATTGATTTGATGAACCATTCAGAAAAGATTATTCCACTTGTTGAAGCTTATAACGAGGTAAACGTTTAGACTAATTGTTTTGTGTTTGAAGTCGGTAGAGATAATACAAGAAACAGATGAGGAAGAACTGCGTAAGCTCCGCACGATTTGGGAAATGATTAAATCTGAACGAAAAAATAGGCATACCAGTCAGCTGGCTGCCTATTTTTATACGCGTAAATGTATTAATTTTACTTTTTAGTGAAGTAATACATTATAAAAGTGCGATATCTTAAATATTAGGAGTGAATAATTATGTTTGAATCCTCTTTTGCAAATATTATTGGTAACAACAAGTTATATCCTGCACAAATAAATGCATATCAATCAGTAATATCCCATTATCAAGAGTTCAAAGATAATCCAAAATATAGAGAGTCCCTTGTAGTAATGCCTACAGGCTCTGGTAAATCTGGAGTTATGGCTCTACTTCCATATGGATTATCAAGTAACCGTGTATTAATTATTACACCCGGAAAAACTGTCCGTTCAGAAATATATAAGC
This sequence comes from Solibacillus sp., assembly GCA_040274725.1. Lineage (GTDB taxonomy): Bacteria > Bacillota > Bacilli > Bacillales_A > Planococcaceae > Solibacillus. The sequence goes on from JBEMAQ010000005.1 coordinate 111,494, forward strand.
ATTTCAATACAACCGAAAATCCTGAAAAATCCTTTTGGATAAAGCATAATATCATATTTGATTACTCTAAACTACCAAAATCTTATAAATATGAGGGCTTTAATTCTGAAAAAGAAGGTATTAAAGAAATTATTTTATCCTTGTTAGAACAAGCAGATTTAGTGATAACTAATGTTCATAAAATTGTAGGCAGTTCTGAAGAAATAAATCTCAAAAATATACTTCCTAAAGATTTTTTTGACTTAATTATTGTTGATGAAGCACATCATGTAGCAGCCGATATGTGGCAAGAATCACTAAATCATTTTAATACTGCTAAAGTAATAAAACTTACTGCTACTCCTTTTAGAAGTGATAATTTAAGCATAATTAATCATGAATTAGACCCAATTTATGAATATACATTAGGACAAGCAATAGAAGATGGACTGCTGAAGGAAGTTGTCAAAGAGGAAGCTATTCCAAATCATGTAACTTTCACTCAAAATGATGGTAAAGAACTTACTTTAAATGAAGCTAAACTTTTATTAGGTAGCGATGCAGTAAGCACAAGTATTGCTATGTCTGAAGAAAGTTCTAAAGATGTTATTGAATTTACAAAAAAAGTTTATCTAACAAAACAAAGGACTAGTGAACAAAATCATCAGATATTAGCTATTGCGTGTAATGATTCACATGCACAAAACCTTTGTCAATGGTTTATCGAGGCTGGTCTCTCAGCAACCTATGTGAGTACTAGATCATTGTCTCCTCTACAAAATGACCAAAGAATAGCCGCTTTTACTAAAGGTGACTACCAAGTTATGGTAAGTATACAATTACTCGGTGAAGGTTATGATAATCCCAATATTTCAATAATATCTATGTTTAGACCTTATCGTACTCTTGGTCCATATGCACAAGCAATTGGAAGAGGACTAAGAAAAATATATAATGGCAATGATCTTGATAATATTTGTAATGTAATTTATCATCGCGAACTTCAACTTGATAAACTTTGGGAATATTATAAAAACCAACGAGAAACAGCTACTGCTTTAAAAAACCAATTGAATAATCTATCTGAACAGCTAACCTTTCAATTTGATGAATTAGGTCTTGTTGAAAAGAGAAGTTTTGGTACAAAACCTCAACTAAAAGAATTTACTGAAGGTGATTTTAAAGAACTTACTATAGCTGTCACTCAACATTCATCGACTACTAGCGGAAATATTGATAGTTTTTCTGCTAATGGCGTGGAAAAATATCTAAGAGAAAAAGCTAAAATAGAACAAGAAGTTGAAGAAATATTTAACTCTAGAATTACTCAATATAAAGTATTAAGAGACTCTGGAAACATATCTGAAGAAGATTACACAATTTTGGTGCAAAAACAACGTGAAGAAATTCAACAAGTTATTGTAAAAAATAATGATACCTTCCATGATCAAATTATTGCAATAAGCTTACGAGCAGATTTTACTACTTGGATAAATCAACAAGTTGAAGTAACTTTCGAAAAAACAACTATAGAAAAAGAAGGTTTCGAATTATCCAACAATCACGTAGGTCCTATGACAGTGGACAATTTAAATAATCTAAGTTATATTGTAAAAAATATTAGGGTTAGTCTTTTCAATGAATTTAAAAAGCCTATTGATTTATACACTATCAAAGACTATGCTGATGCAAAAATATTTGTAAATGATAAATTGAACAGCCTAATTCAACGCTTTTCAGAGGAAGGTTAATATTATGCAGACTTTATCTGTAGAGAAAATCCATGCTACAAATAGTTATTTAGATGTCATTGCTAAATTAAATAGTGATGGAAGCGAAATCTTATTTTTAACAATAGAGGAAGAAAACAATTGCATTATAATTCACTTTCAGCATAAATTTTCTCACTCATCGCTTATTTTTGATGAAGTTATGATGTATGAAAAAAACACTGAAAATCTATTAAGTTGGAAAACTTCAAATATATATGGTTCAGTAAGTATTGTTTAATCATTCCCCCACTACCAATTAGTGGGGTTTTATTATATACTAAAAAGGAACACTTGTTCTTATTTAGCTATAATGGAGATGATTGGATGGCATCATGTTTAACACACCTAGAGGAATATGTGAAAAATCTATATATAAAAATCGGCATTACAAAGCCGCATCAGCTGGACTTCCAAAAGATTAGTGATGCATTAGGCATTCAAGTTTTTTATTGGCCAGACGCAAGCCAGGCGCTTTTTACAGGTAGTAAAGGCTTCATTCTTTTAAACGAATTGCTATCACCGCAGCTTCAGTGGCAAGATTACTGTCATGAATTAGGTCATGTTCTGCTTCACGTAGGCAACCAGTGGCAAATGCAGGAGAGCTTCCGCGCGTATCAGGAGGAAAAGGCAAATCTCTTTATGCAGCACGCCTGCATCCCCACTTTCATGCTGAATGAATTAAATCTCTATGACTGTGGTCCTTTTCAAGTGTATGAGGTGCAGCAGCTGTTCAACGTTGACTATTCATTTGCGCATAAACGGCTACAGCAATACATAAATAACAAGCGCATTATGCCAAATTGGAATTTTAATTTGTCTGAAGCTCCAATATATTGATTACATATACGAACAGGAGGAAAAGGTATGAACTTACAACGATTGCTCATTTCCCTTAGAAAAGAAGAAACGATTCCTGCCGCTGCCAAAAGAATGGGCATTTCGGCAAACTATTATCGGTATATCGAGCAAGGCTTTGATCCATATAGAAATGCGCCTATTAAGCCCTCTCCTACTATTTTGAAAAAGATTGCCGATGCCTACAAAGTGGATTATGCCATTATTGCAACAGCTGCCGGGCTAGAAATAGATGAAGCGATAGAAGCTCCTCCCTTTTCAGATGATCCAATATTACACCAGTGGTATAAAACTTTACCTACTGAAGATACAAAAGACATTGTGAGATTATATGAAATATGGTTGCTCATCAAAGGAGGTCAAGACAATGTACTTTGAGCAAATTGAAAAAAGTTTATGGAAATGCATTGGTGAAGGCCCTAGACATCCCGTAACAGGAAAACGAAAGCAAGTTAGTCGTAGAGGTAAAACAAAAGCAGAGGCGAAAAAGCGTGTAGAGGAAGCGATTGAACAAATGCGTTCCTCAAACACATTCAATGCAAAAATTGCCTATAATGAGTTTTGTGAGAAATTTATGCACCAATATCAGCTTCGTGGCAATAAGGAAACAACCAACCGCTATCGTAAATATTGCTTGAGCTTATTAAGCCAGTATATAGGCAACGTAAAAATCACATCGATTACAGCAAAGCAACTTCAAGATATTTTCAATGATTTATTTGAAAAGGAAGTTGCTCATAATACGCTTCGTGGTACACATAACGCCGTAAAGCAATTATTCAAATATGCTACTGATACGCATTTGATTGCTGTTTCCCCTGCCGAATCAACCTTCATTCCTAAGAAGAAAATTCAGTTGATCGAAAATATTGATGCAGAAATTAAAAAGCTCTATTTGGAGTCAACGGAATTGAAATCGTTACTAGAAAAGGCTGATGAACATAGAAATGTCCTTTTCAGAACGGCTGTTTATCTCATCGCATTTACGGGGATGCGTCCTGGTGAAGCGTTAGCATTAAAACTTCGAGACATCGATTTTAAAAATAAAATGATTCATATTACAAAAACGATGTACGCAAAAGACAGCAAAAAAGGAGATTTTGAATTAACGCCACCCAAAACATTTAAAGCGATTCGAACAATTGATATTGATGAAATTGTCATTGAAAAAATAAATTATTTACTGGAGTTTAAGCGATTAAAGGATTGGGGAAAATCAGATTTTTTATTTGGAGATCAGGAAGGCGTTCCACCTACGATTAAAACGTTAAATCAATTTGTGAAGCGTCTAGGTCAATCTGCCGCTATTCCAAAGCAATGCCGCACGTATATTTTACGACACACACATATTAGTTTATTAGCTGAGGCAAATGTGGATTTACAATATATTATGAACCGCGTCGGCCACTCAAATTCTAAAATTACTACGCAAATTTATCTTCACGTAACGGAAGGTATGAGGAAAAATGCAGCCAATTTAATGCATAAAAAATTCACTCAATTGCTTACAAAAGCTCCGTAAAAACGAAGAAAAAATAAAATGGGGAGAAATGTTACCTTTTTGTTACTTTTTCACAAAAAGACAAGCATTTCTCCCCTTCTAAACGTTGCTATATCAAGGTTTTAGAAAAAACTGAATGCATACATTCATCGTAAGCATTTGTCATTATTAAAACCTCTTTCGTTTTTTATCTATTCACGAGAATTATTATAGCAGGGATTGGGTGGGTTGTATAAAATTTGGATTTCAGTATTTGAACAACTTTTTAGCAAAGCCTTCATAGTTTGTTCATTTTCACAGATGTAAGAATAACCGACATGTTCAACATGAACTACAGACTTAAATACCAATACAAAGGAATGATACACAACGAAATAATTATTCTATGTAGGTGCCCTCTCTACATTTTTACTGACAGCTTGTGGTGATAAAACTTCAACAGAAGACCTTGCAGCAAGTATAAGGAAACGTGCCTTAAATGAAATTATTGCAAGCCCCAACACTCCTGCCGGTAAATTTTATGCATTAGAATGCTGAAGCATCGAATGAAGAGGTGGTATCTTTCAAAGAAGAACTGTTAGCTACATATAAAGACAAAGCCTAATTTTAATATTCTCCTTAATTTTCCGAACCAATTCCCCCTCCCATTTGTATAGTTATCAAAAGCAAAAAATGGAGGTAAATGAAATGGGCACTGGCTTTATTATTTCATTAATTATTGTGGGAATAGGGGTCATTTTAATCCTCGGCATCCTTATTCCGTTTTTTCAAAAGTATGTGGTGCGGGAGAATGGGAAGATCAACTATGCGAAAACGACGATTTACTTACGGTGGAATGTGTTTGATACGGTGACGATTTTGTTGGCGGTGTATACAATTATTTGCGTGCAAGGGCTCAATATTTTGCTATCAACTGGTGAGACGATTGCCAATCCGTTTGTGCAGTTTTTGACGAATCAAGCACAGGTTTGGGTCATTGTGACGGTGTGCTATTTTGTTGCACGTATTTCCGCTACAATGAAAAGTATAAAGGCGCGCTACGGGGAGATTGATGATGAACAATGAGGAATTAATGCTGCGCTATCAGGCGGGCGATACCGACGCACTTGGTGAGCTGTATGCGCGACTATCTGATCCACTGTATTGTTTTTTGTACCGCTATACGAGAGAAGAGCAGCTAAGCATAGACCTTGTGCAGGACACATTTGAAATCATTCAAAAGAATAAAGAACGCTTTGATGCTGCGCGCGGTACGGTGAAGTCCTTCCTCTTTCAAATCGCATATCGGCGCATGCTGAATAAACTGCAGCGCCGCAAAAAATGGCAGTCACTATTGCCATTTCTCGTGCCTGTCCCAAAAAAGACACTCGAAAAAGAGGAAGCACTTGCCATACAGCAGGCTATCGCAAACCTGCCAGACAAGCTGCGCGCGGTTGTCCTGCTTGCCTATTACGACGACCTCCCGCAGCAGGAAATCGCTCAAATTTTAAACATCCCCGTCGGCACAGTCAAATCACGACTCCATAGCGCACTAAAAGCATTGAAGCTTGAACTAAAGGAGGATTTTCAGCATGAAAGAAATATTTAAAAAAGAGCCTGAGCTAGGAAAACGGCTCGCACAATACGAGGTACGCGTCCCAAAATACAAGCTCAGCCAAAAGAAAAGCTACTACCAGCGCCTCATTCGCTACCTCGCCTCCCCAGCTCACAATCCGCTCGAGCCGCTAGTAGACAGTGCAAAGGGCTATGTCTTTTTAAAAACTATTCCGTTAGTGTGTGGGATTTTGTTTGCGGTTTTGCAGGGGCTGGTGCTGTAAAAGAGAGAAGCCTCTTGCAGCGTGCGGGAGGCAAAATTAATGGTAGGGAATATGAGAAATCAATAATCTCGCCTGTTTCCTATCTCTATATGTAATTAAAACCATAATGTTTTTCATTATTTGAATCGATTAGGACAAACATCAAATTCCTCCTTTAAAACAAAAGGCTAGTATTATTTTACAAAAGAATTTTACCCTGACAATTAGTACTCTTCCCACTACAGATTAAATAAGCACCTTTTTCTAACAACCCCAAATTTACAAATAATTACTTTTTATATATAACTTAACCATATATTGTAATTTAATCACACTTGCTCTATGCGTACACAAACTAATCGGAGGTGCCTATTCATGAAAAGAAAGCTGACAATAAAGGAAATGAATACACTCGTATACGTAATAATAGCCTTCATTTTATTCTTCATTACCGTAGCGGTCCCGAGCGTTTTAATCGGGTTTATTGTCGTCAGTGTTGGACTTGTGCTCATGAGGCTGCAAAAACAAGGGCGTATTCAACTAAAGCGGCCGCGGCTTGTGTTGATTATTAGCGCTGTTCTATCATTTCTGTTATTCATTATTGGCGTAAGTTCACCAGAAAAGACTACTGTGTCGCCTGCGCCTAGCAATTTGCTGTCAACACCTGCTGATGGACCGGCGACTACTGAGGAGACACCTGTCCCTGCTACGGTGGAAACGCCTGCACCTGTTGAAGAAGCACCTCTACCTGCTGAGAAGCCAGTTGTGGAGGAAGCACCTACACCTATTGAACAGCCTGTTATGGAGGAAGCACCTGCACCTACTGAAGAACCTGTTGTGGAAGAAGCACCTGCACCTACCGAGGAGCCTGTTGCTAAAGAAACACCTACACCTACTGAGGAACCAGTTGTAGAAAAGGAATACTATAAAAACTGCAAGGAATTGAATGCGGTTTATCCAAATGGCGTATCACAAGGACACCCTGCCTATGATACGGCGCGTGATCGTGATAACGATGGCTGGGCTTGTGAGAAATAGTACGAATGAAGCCTACTTCAAAATGAACTGCATCTCTAGTTGTTAGACACATCTAACAATTGGATGTGCATTTTTTAATGACTAAATATGCACTAAAGAATGGATTAACCCAAAAATATATCCGTAAACGCATTGCACCTTGCACCTCCATTCTCGGAAATAGACCCTATAAAAAATCACTTTCAACCAGTACACATAGTTTGTTCTATAAACCAAGAAATTTTTCCACGGAATAATAAAAATGCCTCCGCGCATACTACATGCAGGAGGTGAGTAGATGCCAAGTAACAAAAGAAATGGTAATACAGATGTGAATCAAGTGAAAAAGAAAATCCAGCAAGCTGAGGCGAACAAACAGCAAGCTTCGGGGATTTTTGCAAATAGTCCGCTGAATCCGAGTGCGATGAATGCGGAGTTTGGTAGCGAGATGGATGTGCAACAAGTGCGACAGCAAAACCAGCAAGCTGAAATGAAGAAACAGAAAGCTTCTGGCATGTTTGCGAGTAGTCGTTTCCCTCAATCATCGAATTCTATGAATGCTGAATTCGGGGCGGAATTTGGGGGTCAAACTGATGTGAACCAAGTTAAGCAGCAAAACCAGCAAGCCGAGATGAAAAAACAGCAGACTTCAGGGATGTTTGCGAAAAATCAAAACAATCGCCAACAATAAAGGTGACAAGAAACCGGCAAGTTTTTTGCCGGTTTTTTTGATTCCGCTACTCTTTAGCTTGTCAGGTTGATCATTAATTTAGATATTTCCCCTGCTTTGGTAAGGCAAGCTGTTCAAATCGATTCGCTAAATCGTGTAAGCAATTCGTCAGCTCCTCGTTTTTCATCGGTACACCATGCCCGGTAATGGCGACTGACGGCTTGAGCGACGCTAATTTTTTAACCGACTCCTTTGCGGCTAGCCAATCGGTTGTAAAATAGCGCGGTGGACCACTCATTTCCTTTTTTTGCATGAGGACGTTAAATAGCGACTCTTGTTTGACCGTCACAAAAGCATCGCCAGCAATAAGCGCACGGTCCTGATCTCTAAATAGTGAGACGTGACCTGGTGTATGGCCCGGCGTATGAATCCACCGGAAGCCAGCCATATGCGGAACGGTACCATTTGCAGGTAGCGGTTGAACATGGTTTCCTAAATGAATGGCTTCATGAGGAAAGAAACCGGACATTTTGGCAATGAACCCACCGTTTACACTTGGGTCAGGTCGCGGATAATTTTGTTGACCTGTTACATAGGGTAACTCTAAAGGATGGGCATACACGGGGACATTCCAGTGCTCAATCAATTCAACAATCGCGCCTACATGATCAAAATGCCCGTGTGTCAAAATGATGGCTTTTGGCTTGCTATTAAGCCCAAATTTTTTTTCTGCGATTGAAATAATGTCCTGTGCACTTTTTGGCATACCGGCATCAATCAAAACAAATTCAGTTGTAGCATCTGGATTCCCGTAAAAAACAATGTTCACAATTTGTAGTGTGTGTTGGTAGAGGTCAGGCAAAACGTCAAAACCACGACCACTATTAATGGAGGTCGCTGGCATATATTTAAAGTCACGCCCATAATTCATTTCCTGATTCATCTGCAATCCTCCCTCAAGATTATTCAACTTAGCGTGGGCATTTCGGGTATGTTTTATGCTATGATTTTGTTTAGGAACGGTTGTGCTCGTAGAGATGATGACAAAATTAAAGGGGCGAATGAACGGATGAACGTATTGGAGAGTATACAGGATGTAGCGATTTTAGTCATTGTGATTTCTTGCGTTATTTATCGTCGGCAGCTCAAATTAACAAAGTGGAAAAGACAGCTCTCAAAAGGTGAAATGACAATGTATATTATGACGTCCATTGCCCTTCCTGTTTATGCAATTCTTTATTTTGTTTTTCTTTTAGAAAGCTAGTCACCTGCTTCCCTATTCAATAAAGAGCCGTCCATAACAGACAGCTCGCTCACTACTTTTTCGAAATCTGTTCACCTTTTTTAGGCGAATTGTCCTTCTGCTCCTTCGTCATGTCCTGCTCATCGCGAAACTCTAAATCATCTGGGCTCAAATCCTGCGTGAATTCTTCTTTCTTTTCGCGATTGTTTTCCTTCTTATTATGCTGCATAGCTGTAACCTCCCTCGCATTGTCTCCGTAATAATAGCCATTATTTCACCATTTCATTCACATTAAATAAAACTAAATTAGCCACACTAAGCATATTCTCTATGCATCAATCATTTGAGGAGTGAGAGGAATCTCTATGCAGCAAAAACCAGTCAATCGACGTGAAGCCTGGAATGAAATGTATTTTGAAACAAATGGCTCTAGCACTAAAAAGCGTTTCAGCCTTTCTATTTTGTACGGCAAAATAATTCATCGTCTATTGCTTTTCAAATGAATCATTTTCCTCCCACTCGCCCATACTAATCCGTGTACAACTACACCGGAAAGGAAGATATGATGGGCATTTTATCAGGGAATCAAAAAGAGGAGCCGCTTCACTACGGCGAGGTATTTACGATTTGGTCGCATATGATGGCGAATAATGGGATGATTGCAGGATTTCAAACGTTTTTCAACCATGCGGGTGATGATGATTTGAAAAAGATTTTGGAGGACTTAGTGCAGCTTGCAAAAGAAGAAAATAAGCAGCTGGAGAAAATTTTGAAGCTGAACGGGGTTGCTTTACCGCCTGCTCCTCCTGAGCGTCCGGTTGCGCGACTTGAGGATATCCCACCTGGTGCGCGCTTTAATGATCCCGAAATTAGCGCAGCCGTGTCTGTAGATATTGCAGCTGGACTTGTGGCATGTAGTCAAGGGATGGGGATTGCGACGCGTGAGGATTTCGCGATGATGTACGGGCAATTCCATATGGCCAAGGCACAGATTGGTGCAAGGTTACTGCGCCTCAATAAAGCGAAAGGCTGGCTTGTGCCGCCTCCGCTGCATAGTAGTTAAAAAATTCGTTATAGTCCCCTATTAGTAGGGGGCTTTTTATTATAGTTTGTTACTTAGCTAAATACGCTAGCAACTGCTCCTCAGAGAGCGGCTTCGTATAATAATAGCCCTGCGCAATATCGCAAGCTAAATTTTGTAGAATCAAAACATGCGCGTCCGTTTCAACGCCCTCTGCCACGACTTCTAACTGTAGGCTTTTAGCCATGGAAATAATCGACTGCACGATGGCCAAGTCATTTTCATTATGAAGATCTGTAATAAAGGTGCGGTCAATTTTTAGTCGGTGAATCGGTAAGTTTTTCAAATAATTCAATGAGGAATAGCCCATGCCAAAATCGTCGATGGCAATATAAAAGCCTTCCTCCTTTAGCACATGGAGCTTGCCGATTACAAGCGCGGGATCGTTCATCGCGACACCCTCTGTAATTTCTAGCTCGATATATGTCGAACTTAAATCGCATGTCGCGACAGTTTGTAATACTTGCTCGACAAAGTCCTGCTGCTCAAATTGCTTGATTGAAATATTAATGGCTGTTTTGAATGTATTGTAGCCTTGGTCAAGCCATTTTTTGCGGTCACAGCAAGCCTGCTCAATAACCCATTTGCCTAGCTGTAAAATGCTACCGTGCTCCTCGGCGATACGAATAAATTTCTCCGGTGAAATCAAGCCTTTTTGCGGGTGCTGCCAGCGTAGTAGTGCCTCCACACCAATGACGGCGTTTGTTTTCAGGTCCACTTGCGGCTGATACATTAAAAACAGCTGCTCCGTGCCGATTGCATCCTTTAAATCATTGGCTAATTCAAAGTTTTCTGTAACATTTTCTTGGAAGCTTTCCGAGTAAAATGTTACTTGGTTGCGGCCATTTTGCTTGGATTTGTACATCGCGATATCCGCGCGTTTAATGAGGCTGCCAATCGTCTGACCGTGCTCCGGGTACAGACTAATGCCAATGCTTGCCGTATTAAATAATTGATGCCCGTCAATTTCAATCGGCCGTTGAAAATTTGTTAGCACCGTATGAATGCGTGCTTTAATATCATTCGTATCAAAGACTCCCACAAAGACGATAATAAATTCATCGCCACCAAAGCGGTACACGCTATCTTCTTCCTTTAAGCTACGCGACAAAATGTCTGCCGTAATTTTGAGCAGATCATCTCCCGCTGTATGGCTCAGCGAATCGTTAATGCTTTTAAATTGATCCAAATCAATAAAGGCGAGCGCAAACGGCTGATTAATCTTTAACAATTCCTCTAGCTTCTTGATTAATGACGTCCGGTTCGGCAGCTGTGTCAGCTGGTCACAAAACGCCAAGTGCTGCACTTCCTGCTCATATTTCTTCTCCTCCGAAATATCACGTGTTGCTCCTCGGTAGCCAATCAATCGGTGATCTTTATCAAAAATAGGCAAACCATTGACGCATAAATATAATAAATGACCGTTTGTATGTTTTTGCGTATATTCCACATTTCGAAACGCTGAATGATGCTTGCTATGATGGTCATAAATCTCTTTTATGCGAGAGCTGTCTGGCTCGTCAAGTAAATCAAACACACTTTTCCCGAGTAATTGCTGTATAGAATAGCCAATAACCGATTCCACCTTATTCGATAAATACGTATAATGTCCCTCTAAATCAACTTCCCACACGTATTCCTCAAAGGCCGTGACCACATCACGAAAACGGCGCTCGCTTTCCACAATGTCCGCGCGTGTTTTATTAACTTCATCATAAATTGGTACTAATTCACTCGGAATATTCAACACATTCGCCGGCATTATATTGGAATAACGAATCATCTTTTTAAAATTATTAATTTTTTTCTTGTAATCTTTAAAAATGAAATTCACACAAAGCATGGTGATGAGCACCAGTAAAAATATGAACTGTGTGACGAGTAAAATTTCCCCTTTAAAATACGTCCATAGATTATCATATTTTAAGACAGACCACGTATAGCCGATTTCCTGATGATTGACAATCAGGGGTGTATACGTATATAAAAGGTTCCCCTTATAATAATCCTCTGTTAGCGTAATCGGACTAGATGCACTTTTGTGAAAATTATAGTTATTTTGAATTTCTAAATACTCATCCTCATGTAGCTGCGTGCCAAATTTATAAAATGAATTTGTTTTGTCAAGATAATAGCCCGCACCAAAATCGGCATTCTGTGCAACAAGGAGTGGGATGTACAACGCCATATTTTCCTCTGCTACGCCAGATTTCGGATTTTCCTCATAATAGGTCGTGATTGCTTCGTTAATTGTTCGGTTAATACTCGTTACAGAATTATTATGATCCTCTATGACATGTTGCCATGCATTAATCAAATGAAAAGTAAAGCTGCAAAGCACCGCTATAACGACGATGGAAATGGATAACATATATGCTTTCTTTTTAATAGACACGTTTCTCACCCTTTGTTAGACACTCTATTTAATAGGTTCTTCAATTCTCTTTCCTCTTGACATGTATTTCCCCCATTATGTCAAAAAATTTTCACCTTAACTATTATACCTATAAAGTAAGTATGAATACTGATTCCTCACAAAAAACAGTTTTATTTTTACATTTTATAGAAAATACAACACTCAAAAGTAAAAATATGTATTATTCAGTTGGTGAAATTACTATTAATTTGCTGAATAAAGAGGTACTCAAAGCAGACAGCTTGAACAAAATATTTTAACCAATAGTTACCTGCCCACATGGCGTTGCATACACTAGCAAAAAGGAGTGCATTCATGCAAATCGCCTCTACCCCGCCCACGCTGCTGACGTACCTGACAACCGCCATCAACGGCGAATTCACTGCGATTCATTTTTACGAGGAATTAGCCAAGCTCGCGCCAAATGAGGAAACCGAGCGCCGCATTCTCGAAATCAGACAAGATGAGATGCGCCATTTTGAAGCGTTTGCACATGCGTATATGAGCTTGACCGGCTTACCCCCGTCTCCTGAAATCACTGCCGACATGCCGACAAGCTTCAAGGCCGGTGTGCGCCATTCGTTTTTGGATGAGCAGGAGACGACGGAATTTTATCATCGCGCAGCAAGAGAATCTCAAATTCCTTATGTCAGCCACCTATTCAATACAGCTTCGATGGATGAGCAAAATCATGCCGTTTGGTTTTTATATTTTTTAACCAGCTAACTATTTTTTCCCCTGTCCCCTTGTCCCCCTCATTTCCACACATTCAGGAAAAGGGGGAATTTTCCATATCGTTTCACCATTTACTCAGCCACCAAAATTATATGAGCTAATGATGAGCCTGCCATTAAAATACGAGCTCAAGGACGCACTTTACGCCGCGATTTTGAGTACGCCGTTGACAACGATTCAGGAATTTACGATTGCACGCGATACATTAATGCGCATCCTACTAGACATTGAGGCAGGTACACTCACTGTGCGTTCTACTGTGCGCGGTTTTTAAAGGGGCTTACGAAAAGGCGAGAGCCCGTCCGAAAATCGATAAGCCCGTTGTTACAAAGCACGCGCGCCCAGTCCCGTTTTATGACTGGCTCACGATTCGTGCATGAAAAAAAGCACACGACAAGTTGTCATGTGCTTGCTATTAATTATATACTTTCACCGTCACTGTACGACGACCCCAGTTGTAAGCTGTTGCTTTATTTTTTACGTGAATATCGATTTTTTTCCCTTTAATCGCGCCACCTATATCGCCGGCTACTGCATTCCCGTAGCCTTCTACCCATACTTTCGAGCCGAGCGGGATCACTTTTGGATCGACCGCTACGACTTTGGCGTCCGGATTTTCACGTAAGTCAATGCCCGTTTTTGTAATGCCTGAGCAACCTTTACAATACGCTGTGTACGCGGTTGCGACCATGCGGTATGTTTTTTCCTTTGGCTCTTCTGCTTTACTTTCTTTTTTCTTTTTTGGCTTGTCCTTATACTTACTTGTATCTGTAATATGCTTCGGCAATTTCAGTACATAGCCTGTTTTTGCTTCTTTCTTTTCGATATCATTTAACTCCAGCAACGTTTTGACCGTCACGCTATATCGTTTAGCGACGTCGTCAATCGTTTCACCCTTTTTAATTGTATGTGATTCTGCTGATGCACTTGATACGAATACTAAGCTTAAAAATAAAGCACCCATGACTGTTAATAACTTATTCATCAAATTAAGTTTCCTCCAAATATAATTTTTCGGTGTTCTTTTGTTACAGAACTAAGGTTACCTCAAAAATATTTCAATAGTGTGACAATTGATGGGATAAGTTATTACAAAGTATCAAACTGTTTCGCGAAATATTACACACGCCAAACCGCGATATAAAAGCATTTTACAGTACAAACTATCTTTAAAAATTACAAATGTAACAATAATAATTTTCCAATTTAGTATTTTCAATGAGTCAAAGGTATTAATTTTTGTAACATTTGTAATGTGAGTCTTTTCACTTGATAACAAATTTTATAGGAAATTAACCCATTTAAAGTGTTTTCTGTGAGAAGATAAAGAAAACACTTTGGAGGTTTTTATGACACATAGCTTTCTTATTATTTTTCCGCTTGCCTTCGTAACATTTGTCGGGATTTCGGCATTTCTTATTTATAAATGCCGTCATTTTTATTCAAGGAAAATCGATTAGAAAAGCATAGGACGCGCCACCTGGCACGTCATGATGCTTTTCTTACCACCTAAAAAGGCGTGCTCGCAGGAGCACGCCTTTACCTTATTTCACCTTAAACAAACGAACCTCTGTTAATAAATCCTCTACAACACCTTCTAGTGCTTCCGCTGTTGCAGCGATTTCTTCCATTGAACATAGCTGCTCTTCTGCTGCTGCTGACACCGTCGTAATTTGCTCGCGTGAGTCGTTGGAGATGCGTTCGACAACCTGCATATCTGACACGACCTGCTCACTATTTGACGCGATTTGGTGCGCACGCTGCTGTACCGCCTCTAACTGGTCAGTAATGTCTTCAATATATCCTTTCACCTGTAGGAAGTTTGTTTCCGTTTGAGCGAACATTTGCAGACCTTTTGTGACCTCGTCAAGACTCGCTTGCATCGAGCTCACTGTTTTTGTTGACTCGCGCTGGATCGCCGAGATGATTTCTTTTACTTGGATCGACGAATTATTCGTTTGCTCCGCAAGCTTGCGTACCTCATCGGCGACAACTGCGAAACCTTTCCCTGCCTCACCCGCGCGTGCCGCTTCAATGGCCGCGTTTAGCGCTAAAAGGTTCGTTTGGTCAGAAATCGATGTAATGACGTTGACGATTTCGCTAATTTCATTGGCATAATCGTTGACTGTTTCAATTTCACCAGATAGCGACTGGAATGTGCCCTCAATCGCTGACATTTGCTGTTGCGTTGAAAGAACGATTTCGTGACCGATATCTGCGGTTTTCTCCGCCTGCTGTGCCTTCTTTGTAACGTTCGTTGCATTATCTGAAATTTGGTGAATATCTTCTGCCACCTGCTTTAATGAATCAAAGCTTTGGCTAATTTTTTGCGTTTGTTTCTCTAAGCCGTCTGTGACATCCGCCATTGCATTTGAAATTTGCTCCGTCGCGCGGCTGCTTTCTAATAATGTCGCCGTTAACTCCTCTGATGATGAAGAAATAACGGATGATTTATCATGAATATGCGAAATAATGCCTGAGAGCATATCACCCATTTTTTGGAACGATTTACTCAAGACGCCGATTTCATCCTTCTTATCAATCATCAGCTCTGTACGTAAATCACCTGAGCTCATCACAACAGCTGCCTTTGTAATTTGCTTTAATGGCTTCGTGATGGAACGAATAATCATCACAAGGAGCATTCCTAAAAGCACAAGTGACAACACCATCACTAGAGCAGTCGTCGTTAAAATCGGCTTGGTTGCTGCACTAATTTCATGATTAAATAACGTCCCACCAATTTTCCAGCCTGTTAATTCATTTGTGCGGACGAACATTTGCTTGTCGTCACCTTGGAACTCATAGCCGAAGTTATGATTATCCGATACAAGCATCTCTTTTGCCCATGGCTCTTCTGCTACCTCTGTGCCCCCCTCAACTGTTGGGTGCGCAATCATCACACTGCTTGCCGTCATTAAAAACGGATAACCGGTTTGTCCAATCTTAATCGAGCTAATCGCCTCATATAGGGCGTCCATCCCTAAGTTAATGGCAAATACACCACTCCCATCATCTAACGTTTTGGAAACGGTTACAACCCAATCTCCAGTGGACGCTGATTGATGCGGCATTGCGATGACCGCTTGCCCTGGTGTTTTCATCGCATTTTCATACCATGCACGTGTGCGTGGGTCAAAGTCCGGATTATTCATCAAGCCAAGATCCGGATATTGAATCATGTTGCCTGCCTCAGTCCCAACAAATGAAGAGACAATGCCTTCACTCGTTTCAAAATATTTTTCTAAGTCACTTAAAATGGGTGTCCAATCGTCCAGCTGCCAAAGTTGACGATTGAGACGACTCGCTAAATAGTCTGCATCATTAACAATTGGCTGCACATGCTTATTGATAAATTCATCCGCTGTAGCAACGCTTTGTTCCGAGCTTAAATGGATTTGCTTTTCAATTTCATTGCGAGCTGAATTGTACGAGATGAATGCGATTAATAATGTTGGTACGAGTAACGCAACAAAAAACGCAACCCCTAGCTTCATGTTAATGGATGTCTTATTTTTCATTTCTTCCATCTTCCTGTTAGTTTATGCCTGTGCAAAAACTAACACTCACCTCTCTTTCTATGTACTCCTTAACCGTACTACACATCGTGATGTTATCTCCATGTTGCCGATTTAATACAATTATATAGCAAATAATAGGAAATGAAGATGTTTCTTTTACAATAGTCACATTAATGTAAATATTTTATCATTTTTTACATTTTTCCCTTTACAAATTGAACGTTCTTTTTTCCTAGAAAAAACAAAAATACTACCTCAATCGTCTCATTTTAGACGATTGAGGTAGTACGCGTTCGTTATCTATAGTAATACTGGTTATTTTTATCCGCAATTTCATACGCTAGCTCAAATGTCGCGACCGCTAATTCAGCGTAGGTCATCTCCGCTTTTGGATTAAAGGCGTTGTTGTTTAGCGGCAATAACTGCAACGCCTCCGCTAATGCAACATAGCCTGCATTTTCCGCTGTAATGTCTGCCGCATCTGTCATCGATAATTTGTAAATTTGTGACTGCTCCGCTGCTTGCTGAAGGCCCAGCAAGCGAATGAACCAAACGGATAGCTCCTCACGTGTCACTGTCGCAGATGTCGAGAATGTATCTTGCGAGTCAAGCACGCCAAGCATTACTGCACGCTCAACAATTGGGTAATAAGGGTCGTCCGGTGAAACGCCGTTGATCATTTGTTCTGGAGAGCCCTCTTGACCATACATACCATAGTAGAAGTAAGATAAGGATTTCACAAGAATTTCAAGCGCCTCACCCTTTGTCACTTTTGCGTCTGCATTGAAATTTTCAACATCTGTAACTTTTAAAATGCCCGTCTCCGCTAAATAATTTAACTGATCCGCTGCTACTGGATGCTCGATTGGTGTTGTTAACTTTTTGCCGAGCGTATTTTGTAGCTCACCTGTTTTCGCATCAACAAAGCTATACGATTCTTTACCGAATACCGGTACATAAACTAAATGATAGTGATTTTGGTTGACACCATGACGCACGTAACGAAGCTCTAGATCAAGCGCGTCTGTGTACGCCTGTTTTGCAGCCGTCTCTGATACAACACCGTCTGTTGAAGGAATTGATTTCACCTCAGACTCGCTATTATACAAATATTGCAGCTCACCCTTATGATTAATGCCGACGCTAATGCTATGTGCACTTGACGGGATACCGTTAATCAGTTTTGGGAATGTAAACGAATACGTGCCGCGCTCATAATCAATATACGGCAAGTCAATTGGCTCTGAGTATTCATGTAAAACAGACGGTGTAAACTCCTTCAGTGCATCGAGTGCATATTTTTTCGCTGCGGACTCTGACAATAATTTCGGCGTTGTGTCGCTTGCTTCCTCTAGGTCATTGCGCGAATTGTGGTACTGGATAATTTCCCCTGTCGCCTTGTTGAACTCTAGGCCACCACCAAAGCCGCTAAAGCGTGATTCGTACATATAATGTACGTAAATAACCGCCATGCCATTACGCTCCTGCTCCTCGGCAGAATGAATGACAAGCTTGACGTTTTTGTCATCAATCTTCAGTAGCTCTTCTGCTTTTTTCTTCGCCTCTTCAATTGTTAGTGGCTGCGTATTCACTTGTAGCGGCGCAGCAACGATTGGCTTGGCCTTTTTCACCTCAGGCACATTCGTCGCAAAATCAGTAGCTGTTTGCCATTTGCCTGTTGCGGCCTGGATACCTAAAATATTTGGGTTTGTACGGTAAATTAACGTCAACTCGCCCGCTGGCTGGTTTGGTAAATAATTAAATGAGTATTGCAGGTCAACAGAAAGAGCTTGCTTATACTTTTCAAGCATTTCCTCTTTTGATTGCACGTTTGTCTCCTGATCGTACGTGACATCCTTTTTCATCATCATCGGCTGTGACAAACTCGTAATTTCCCCAGAACCGAGTACCGTTACATGCACGTATTGGTCGCCTAGTGGAATGCCGTTATGCAGACGCGCAAATGCAAAGTTGTACTGAATCGGCTCCGTTAATGTTGTATGTGACGAATAATTAAACGTTTCCTGAAGCTTGTACGTTTTTCCGCCAGGCAACTTGTTCACAAACTTCTCCGCAATGTTCAGTGCCTCATCCTTCGACACTTTCGCTGGGAATAGTGCTTCTTTTGTTTCCGTTGGCGTGTAATAGAACTGCTCAATCTCATACTCATCACCGGCAAAAGTAATGTAACCGTACACCATTTTATTATTGACTTGTTTGTTAAATGACAGCTCATAACGTACTGTCGGGTCATTGTGATAATAATGCCCCGTGTTGCTTAACTGGAAGTCATTGTTCGTTAAATAATTGAATTTCCCAGGAAATAGTGCTTTAAATTTCTTGATTAACGTTTCCTTTGACACATTAATATCGACATTTGCAATTTGAATTTGCACCCCGTCATGAATTGGCGTGCCCTGTGCCCCCGCAGTTGGCGCTAGCATAGTTAATGCGAGTAGCGACGCGGACATGATAGCCGCAAACTTTTTTGTCTTTACCATTTCGACATCCTCCTTCGTGAGAGTTACCCTCTACATATAATTATACGTTACAAAACAGTAATAGTTTCATAAAAATGAAATATTTTGAAATTTAATCTTTTTTTACTAGTTATAAATGCATTCTTTTTGATTAATTAGTAGCTTTTTTCGTAACGGCTGATTTTGTGTTCCAAGGTTAAAATCATCATTACTAATAAAACTAATTACCTACTTTAAGGCTTTTACTTCCTTCAATTTCTTCCAAAGCGTGTCACAATTCCATTTCCTTTCCCCTCTAAAAATGGTACACTGTGCGTTGAGGTGACATGCGGATGAGTCTTGTAACATCTGGCTTATTAGTAAGCTTTTCTGGCATTGTTGTTGTCTGTCTTGGTCTATTTAATGTCCTACCAAATATGAACGCGACGATCCAATATGTGTTTATTGGCATCGGCTGGGTGTTTATTATTTTAGGTATTGTGATTCGCATTATCGGCATGAAGCAGGAGCGCCAGCAAAACCAACCAAAAAATAAGTAAATGAAAAAGGAGTGGCAAGCTGCCACTCCTTTTTGTTTACCTCACTTTATTTCTCCGCATGCACAGATTGGTATTCAGCCATACGCGCCGTTGCACGCCAGTAATGATAGATAAGACGATCGACCCAAAGAATCGTTTCGACCTTTGAAACGGCTAAATCAAGCTCTGTTTCATTTGACACCGAGCGCTCGAAGTATTGATTACGACGATTACGACGCTCTTCTGCCATCTCTTGTGACGTTTGCTCAAGCAGTAAGGAAACATCAATCAGTTGCTCATCATGCAGTAAACTTCCTTCAATCCCTTGTAGTGTCTGATGCCATTCACCCATTAAGCGTTCCTGCAAGTAGAGCGCTTCAATCTGCTTTTGCTCACGCAGTACTTTGATGAGTCGTGTCATATGGTCGAGTGTATGTAAAATGGATAACAGTAAATGACGCTCCTTTGGTGTCGAGACCTGCACACCATTTAAGAAGCTTTGCGTAATGTCAATTGCTTCTTCTACCTCAATCATTTTCTTCTCGTAGTCAACTGTCACTTTTTTATTATCGAGAAGCTGTAGCTGTGCCTTCGTTAAATGTACGAAAATATCGCGCAGCGTTTTAAATGTCACGTCAATCGCAACAGACGGCATACCGACTAAGCTGTCATCTAAATTGCGCGTCAATGCATTTTCACGCTCTGGTACGATTTTAATCAGGAAATTCGCAAATTGCTTGACGAACGGCATAAACAGCAGTGCCCCTAGTAAACTAAATAGCGTGTGAAAAATCGCGAGGCCAAGCGTTTCATCAAATGTGCCTGCAATCGCAATCGTCAGCCATTTTGTTGCCTCTAAAAAGTAAGAGAAAATCAGTGTGACGATAACAGCGGTTACGACGTTAAATAGTAAATGCGTCATGGCGGTACGCTTCGCCGATACCGAGGCGCCGATTGACGCGAAAATCGCCGTTGCCGTTGTCCCGATGTTTTGCCCGATTACAAGGTAAGCCGCCTGCTCAAAATCAATCGCGCCGGCAAACAGTGCCGTTAATGTCGCCGCCATGGCCGCGCTTGATGCTTGCATAATGACCGTCATAATCAGACCAATCATAATGAGTAGAAAAATGGATAAAATCGAATCTGCCTTCAGCGATTCAAACGAAATGAGGTCCTGTGCAGAGCCCATCCCTTGCTGTAGCATATCAATCCCTAAAAATAGTAAACCAAAACCCGCTAATACACCACCAAGCTTCTTCAAGTTAGCAGGTGCAATATACGACATGAACACACCAATCCCGATAATCGGTAAGGCCATCGCCTGCAAGCTAATTTTGAAGCCGATTAACGAAATAATCCAGCCCGTACTCGTGCTCCCGATGTTCGCACCAATAATAACTCCAATCGACTGAATAAATGTCAGCAACCCCGCACTCACAAATCCGATTGTTAGCAGCGTTGTCGCTGTTGAAGATTGTACGAGCAGCGTCATAACAGCACCCGAAATAACCGCTGTAAATGTACCCTTTGTAAATGTATTAAGCCAACGCTTTAATGCGTCTCCGGCAATTTCCTTCAGTCCCCCTGTTAGCATCGACATGCCGAGTAGGAACAAACCAATCCCACCAAAAATCGTGAGCACACGCTTCACCACCATTATTTATATTGAATAAAAACCTATTTTAACATTTTTCTTACATAAAATTAACAGTGAATTTACAATTATATGAAAAGTATTGAAATCAAGTCTACCTCTATCAAAAAAAATACCAAGCTATCAAAAAAGCATAGCCTGGCACTTATTTACTATTTTACGACGATACCGTATTATTTACGTGTACCTTTTCAAACACAAAGCCTTCATAATTATTCGCCGCAATGTCATCACAAATTTTGCGGTAATTGTGCAAGCCACCAACGAAAATGACAAAGCCGCGCTGTACGCCGTCTAAGTTGGCGCCTGTGTACCATGAATTTGTATGTGGGAACAGCGTGGTATTCGCGATTTCATCACACTGCGTTCCCCAGCTAATTTCAGATTGCTGCTGTGCCTCAATCATTTGTAGTCCGTGTTGTTCCATATAGCCGATGCAATCGTCAACCCAGTCAACATGTTGCTCAATCGCAGCTGGCATATTTGTCAGTACAGACGGACTTTGCGGGCCGGTAATCATAAAGAAGTTCGGGAAATTTTCCATCGCGAGACCTAAATACGTCTTCACGTCGCGGCCGTTCCCCCATTTTTCCTGAATCGTCTGCCCGTCACGCCCACGAATATTCATGCGCAAGAGTGAGCCGGTCATTGCATCATAGCCCGTCGCATATACTATAGCATCGCAGTCAATATGCCCATCTTGAAGTACAACGCCGGTCTCATCAATTTTTTCAATCCCATTATTTTTCAGCGAGACAAGCTCTACATGATCTTCGTTGAAAATTTCGTAAAAGTTCGTGCCGATAATGAGACGCTTCGTTGTAATGTAGTAATCCGGATGCAGTGCCTTTGCGATTTCTGGGTCATGAACAATTTCATCAATTTTGTCGCGCACATATTGTGACACAACAAAATTCGTCTCTTTATTCATCCCGACATCCGGGAACAGACTATTGAGCGAGAGGCCGCCCGTTTCCCACACATCATTAAGTAATTTTTTGCGCTCTTCTTCGGAAAAATCAAGCGCCGATTTCCCAGCAGTTGTTGTTTTAATGCCGCCTGCTGTCGTAATGAAGTGATGACGAATATCCTCATACGTTGCAATCGCTTCCTGCTGCTCAATTTTTAACAATTCACGATTGCGCGCCTCGGCCACATAGTGCGGTGTGCGCATTAAAATCGTTAGCTTTGCGGCTTCCTTCGCGATTTCAGGAGCAGCCTGTACACCGCTTGAGCCATTGCCAATCATGACAACATGCTTGCCGGTAAAATCAACCTTTTCATGTGGCCAGCGCCCTGTATGATATTGCTCGCCTTTGAAGCTTTCTGTCCCTTCAAACGGCGGAATATTTGTCGTCGATAAACAGCCAACTGCACTAATGAAATATTTCGCCTCAAACTGCTCATCTGTATCTGTTGTGAGGAGCCATTTCTTCGTTTCATCATGAAATGTTGCGGCTATCACGCGCGTATTCAGCTGAATATCACTGCGCAGCGCTAGCTCATCTGCTACAAAGTTTAAATAATTTAAAATCTCGTCCTGTGATGCATAGCGGTCCTTCCATGTCCATTTACGATACAGCTCTTTTGAAAACGTAAAGTTATAATAAATCGAATCCGAATCGCATTTCGCACCTGGGTAGCGGCTCCAATGCCATACGCCACCGACACCATTTGCCGCCTCAATAACGCGCACCGACAAGCCGCGGCTTCGCAATTTGTGCAGCATATACATGCCTGAAAAGCCTGCACCCACAATGATTGCATCATATTTTTTTGTCATCTGTGCACCTCATCTCTCAGATACGACAGACGGCACGCTTTGCAAAAACTGTGCAATCTTGTCTACTGTGTATTTTGTTTCGTCGGCAAATAGTAGCATATTGCTAAAATAACCGTGAATGCTACCTTCTAGCACGTCATAGGAAGTTTTCACACCTGCAGCGGTTAGCTTGTCGTAAAATGCCTTGCCCTCTGTTAATAGCACGTCATTTTCCGCTGCGACAATAACGGTCGGCGGTAAAGCGCTTACATTTTTATCTAGAAGGGGCGATACACGCACATCCTTATAGTCGGATTCATCATTGACGTAATATTCACCAAACCAAATCATTAAATCACGGTCCAGTCCGAAACCCTCTGCAAATTCATTGTACGACGCGGTTGTAAAATCTAAATGCGTTACCGGGTAAATGAGGGCTTGCGCTGTAATCGTTGGACCATTATTGTCACGACTTAAAATCGCCATTACCGCAGCTAAGTTGCCCCCTGCCGAATCGCCACCAACGACAACATCATCTGCAACCGCACCGAGCGAAGCTGCATTTGCATTTGCCCACTCAAGTGCGCTATAGCAATCCTCGACCGGCACAGGGAATTTATACGGCGGTGCTAAACGATAATCAACCGACACAACAACGCGCTTCGTTTTCTCTGCAAGCAGACGACATCCTGCATCTGATGTTTCTAAGTTGCCAAGCACCCAGCCGCCACCGTGATAATAAACAAATAACGGGAATGGCCCATCACCAGACGGGGTATAAATACGAACCGTAATGTTGCCGTCCTTCACAGCAATTTGACGATTTTCTACCTTTGCCACTTCAGGTACTTCAACGTTTTCGGGTGTAGGTGCCATCGCCATCATGTCACGAACCTCTTCAGCAGTTAATGTTTGAAATTTTGGACCGCTATAAAATGCCTCTACGTATACTTTTGCATTACTTGATAAACCCATTTTCAACATCCTTTCGTCATTGTTTTTTGGACAAAATTTCGCTCGTCAACATGCGAGCGCAATAAGCCTCACCACTGAGATGTACTGTAAAAGAGATTCGTGAACCTTTCTCATTCCGTCCATACTGTACACTTCTACTATACCCTTCTAAATCCAGCTTTGAGATTCCCTATTTCGGCTGTTTATAGTACTCATAAAAGGGTGAAATATCCAAAACATCATTGCTTTTCAGATAATCTATTGAAAGGAAGTGCTTATATGTTAACGATTTGGTCCATTGAGGAAAAGTTAAAGGATGTTGTTCATCTACCTAATCAGGAGCAACAAATTTGTCATATTTTAACGAGCTTCCATACGTTATTTGGCTCCGAAAAGCTGTCATTTTATCGCTTTAGCCCAGTTGGTTATATGGCAGAGGGCATTGCACAGCTGACAAACGATGCATTTGAATCAATCAGCTATATTCGTGACGATCTCCGCGCCTTGCCTGCCATTCGCAAAGTTGTCGATAGCTGCCATGCGGCCTATTATTCAGGAACCGATTACATTACGAACGTTTCAAGCCGCTATACATTGCAGCGACCGATTTACGGCGTGCTCGTCGTACCCATTTACGTGCATAACCTTTCCGTTGCGTATTTGTGCAGCGAATATATCGAGCAAAGCCCAAACATTTCACCATCATTTTTAGAAAGTTGCAACCAATTTGGTGCACTTGCTGGAAAGCTACTCGTCCAAAAGCAAACGCCCGCACATCCAAAGTTAAGCCCACGCGAAAACACTATTTTGGAAGCCCTTACAAATGGATTATCGACAAAAGAAATGACGGACCTCCTCATGCTGAGCGAGGCAACAATTAAGCAGTATATTAAAACCGCACTGCAAAAGCTCGGTGCGAAAAACCGCGCGCATGCAGTGTCTATTTTTATGCGGCAATAAGAAAAGTGCTACCGGGGCTTTTTCGGTAGCACTTTTCTTATTTAAAGAGATTCTTTTTGCTGTTTGATTTTATTGATTTGTGTCTCGGTTAAGCCTGAAGCCTTTTGAATCATTTCCATAGTCATACCCATTGAAAGTAAATTCTTCACAATTTCTTCCTTACCTTCTTCTCGTCAATAATGGCTTTTAAGCGCGATTGATAGGCAATGACTGTATCTGGCGTCTGACTCAGCTCCTCCCACGCTTCAAACGCAGCGATTAATTCATCATCCTTCATGGCTAATTCCTCCAGTTCATGATAAATTTCGTCGTACACCTTTTGCTTACGCGCATCGACCATACCGAGTAGCAGTAACCAGCGCACTGTGGCAAACTTTCTTTTTGAGAGGTTTTCACTTCAAGCTTTTTGTCTTACAAAATTTCTACAGCCGCCACATACGTTGCGCTACCTGCGTCCCAATAGCCTACAATTTCTATAATATAGTTTCCTCGCTGCTTTATATCACCAAACGTTTCATATATCGAAAGTAGCGCTTGCTCATCCCAAACGCGTATTTCATAGCTGTTTGGCACAGTCGTAAAAGTGGCAGAAATCGGCTCGTTTACATCCAGTTTCACCCCGTCTTCAATATTAACCATTTGCGTTGGCGCGGCGTGATCTGCTAATGTCGTCACCATTTTCTTGGATTTTCCATCAAAAAAGCTCCAGGAGTAAGTGCCTTTATCTGTTTTAATGACCGTTTCACCTACCTTAAAACTTAGCGACGGTGGTCTTTCCTCTGTTGACAGCGTGGTCGCCGTGCCGTCTGTTTCTTGAATAAATGTTGCCTGCTCTAAGTTATTACAGCCCATTAAAAATAAGCACACAGCAATTACTATCAATTTCATCGCAACTTCACCTCCTAAAAATTTGACGGTGCTTGCCAAGGAAAGTTACAAAATCAACCAAAAAGGCCGCAGCGAATTTTCTGCGACCTTGCTCATTATTCTATATCCATCGATGATTTAATCGTGTTGCCGTTAAAGAGCTGTACCTTTTCATAATCACCTTGTGCGACTTTTAGCACAAATGTATGCGGCACACCTTCCTTATCACAACTGTCGCCTGTACCAGGTAATAGCTGCACGGATACGTTATTATTGTGGTCATACACACCATCCACCGCGATACCGCAGCCGTCTGAATACGTCACGATAAATAGTGCCATGAATTTATTCATATCAATATCAACATGCTCCATATCGAAGCGCGCCTTCACCGATTCAAATTGCGACTCGGTTTTTGCATAGGCAATGTGCGGGACAACCGAACCGTATACCGGGTCAATCATTTGCTCATAGCCGGCAATTTCAAACGGAATCGCCTCGTCCGCTGTAAATTGCGATTCCTCTTGCTCACCGCTGCTACAGCCTGCCAGTAACATGAGGCAAAATGCGAAAAGCCATTTTTTCATCGTCGTTCCCTCCCTCTACTCTCTTGTGATTTTAGTAGAAAACGGACAGGCAAGCAACGAAATCGGTCATTCTATTCGAAAAGTCAGCATGAAATGGATAATTTATTCATTTTAGCGCTTTACAGAGTACGTTTGCACAAGCTCCCCCTGCTCCGTTAAAAGCACCGCATTCAGCTGCCCACTAAAATAACAGCCGCCGTCAATACCGATATATTTTTGATCTGCGCTACACCATACATCGGCGGAGTCATGGATTTGCGGAAGCGGTGTATGGCCGAACACATTAACATACGGCGTTTTGTTTTCGACTAAATAATGATCGCGAATCCATAATAAATCGTCGGGCGTCGTTTCACTAAACGCCGCATAACTTGAATCAAAGCCGGCATGTGTGAATAGCACACCGCCAATCACTTTAAAAAGCGCCGCGCTCTGGAGTAACGCAATTTCATCTGGAAATACTTCTAAAACACGCGCGGCAAGGTCAAATGAATTACTTGGGGGCTCGTCTAGACGACGCGCAAACGACGCCATTGTCTCACGGCCTCCGACTTGATAATAAAACTGCCTGTTTGCTTGCGGGTCGGCTAAAAAATCCAGCAGCATTTGCTCATGATTGCCCATGCAGAGGACGACCTGCTCGCCGTACGCACGCTTCAAGTCGAGCACATGCTTTACGACCTTGTAGGAGTCCGGACCACGGTCGACTAAATCGCCTAGAATGACGAGTGTGCTTTCTCTGTCCCAAAATTTCAGTAGTTCTTCAAACTGCTCGTACATACCGTGAATGTCGCTTAGGGCGAAAATTTTCATAACGCTCGCTCCCGTTCATTTATTCTAAAATCTGTTTAGCGTAATCATTGGTTCATATTATAAGTTTTTATCTCAAAAAAATAAAAGGACTTTTTCACGAAGTCCTTCTTGAACGTATTACTGGAAATCTACAGCAGCCACATACGTTGCTCTCCCCTCGTCCCAATAGCCGACAATTTCTAAAATATAATTGCCACGTTCCTTAATTTCATCGAAAGACGTATACGTTGAAACTGTGGTTTGATGGTCCCAAACTCTTAACTCATATTCGTTTGGCGTCACATCAAAATTTAAATGCATAGACTCGCTTAAATTAAGTGTATCGCCATCTTTAATGTTCACCATTTCAAATGGAGAAAGAGATTCTGTTTTTATCGCTACTATTTCCCCTGTACTTTTGTCTTGGTAGCTCCAATTGTAAATGCCTCTGTATGTTTTCATTTGTATGTTACCAACTAGAAACGTTAATGCAGGCGGTTTTTCCTCATTTGAAAATGCGAAAGAAGAACCGTTATTTACTGCTTCGCTTGACGTTGTTTGTTCAATCTTCTGGCAACCTATCAACACCAATACTACAAATAAATATAAACCGGCTTTCAAAAAATCATACATAAAAATCCCTCCTTAAACTAGACGGTTACATCTAAATAAAGTTACAAATAATTCCAAAAAACATTCAATCTTGCTATAATATCAAAAAAGACTTTCTTCTAAATGAAGAAAGTCTCCCAATCACTTACTGCTCCAGCAGCAAAATCGCCTCTGCAACCTGCTCCGCACTCAACCCGTGACGCACAACATAACGGTTTTCGCGGTGCTTCGTGCAACTAAGCGTACAGCCACCAAGGTGCTTCGCCTCGTTTTCCTCCGAGCATAAAATATGCTTATTACACTCCGGATTCGAGCATTTCACGTAGCGCTCACACGGCGTGCCGTCAAAATGATCCTTGCCAACAACAACATGCTCAACCTGATTAATCGGCACACTAATGCGCTCATCAAACACATACATCTTGCCGTCCCATAATTGACCTTTTGTAGCCGGGTCTTTACTATACGTCGCAATGCCGCCGTGCAGCTGCCCAACATCACCAAAGCCCTCACGCTTCATCCAGCCGGAGAACTTCTCACAGCGAATACCGCCTGTGCAGTAGGTTAACACATTTTTCCCTTCAAACAGCTCACGGTTGTCGCGCACCCACTGCGGCGTATCGCGGAACGTCTCCACGTCCGGACGAATTGCGCCGCGGAAATGACCAAGGTCGTACTCATATGTGTTACGCACATCCAACACAACTGTATCCTCGCGCTGCATGGCATCTAAAAACTGCTCAGGTGATAAATGCTTCCCTGTAATCTCGTGCGGATTGACATCATCCTCAAGCCCCAGATTCACAAGCTCTGGACGCGGGCGCACCTTCATTTTCTTGAATGCATGTTCCGGTGCCTCATCAATTTTAAAAACAATGCCTGCAAACTGCGGATTGTTTTGCATGTTTTCCATATACGCATTCGTTTGCTCCACTGTGCCAGAAACCGTGCCGTTAATGCCCTCGTTTGCGACGATAATACGGCCCTTTAGTTCGAGCTCTTGACAAAACGCCAAATGCTGCTGTGCAAACGCAGCTGGGTCTTCAATTGTTGTGTAAAAATAATAAAGTAATACGCGGTAATTCATTGGTGTTCTCCATTCTACATCGTGATGGCTTTATTATAGCGTAAAAATAGTAGGATGTTGATAGTTTCCGGTTTTTCAAATACGGAAAAGTACTGGCTCATTTCACGCGAGCTATACGTGCACTTATCTCACTAATAAACCTCCCCCGCCTCATCACAATGAAACTCAAGCGTAAAAGCTTTTTCGATACCAGACTCTTCCCCCGTTCTAAAAATCCCTTCAATATGAATCACATATGTCTGTCCATTATTGATTAGTTCTACCTGCTGCGCCGTTTGAGCCCAGTCGCCAAAAGTCCCTTTTAAATGAGATGACATATTTTCTACACCCACAAAAACGTGATGACCCGCTTTGGCATCATATTCAGTGTCAAATTGAGCGGTTACCTCGATTGTTTTTAATATATCGGAAAAGTAAATATACGTCTTCTTTGTTGTTTCACCATCTGCATTCGTTACCGCTTTTTCACGATTTGGTCCGAGCGCTGCAATTCGCTCACGCTCTATTTCCAAATGGTGCTCCGCTGCACCTTTAAACCTGTTCTCAAATTTCTCAATTGTCACCCAATCCGAGTCTTTAAACGCTTCAAATGGCACTAATTCAATATCGATTCCTGATTTGTGCTGCATTTCTTGCTCAATAATATTGGCATACTGCTCATAATAATCTCGTTTTTGCTGCTCCGTCAGTACAAGGGGAGCGCTTGTCTGAACCGGGGATTCTTTATTTATAGTCGGTAGCACGAAAGCCGCTACAACGATAGCAACTAGCACACCCATGGCTGGCTTTAACCGAAATTTCCTTTGCTTTTTCTGACGCGTGCGGGAACGAATGCTGGCCTTTTCCTCTTCTGTTAGCGTCATATTACGAGGCAGCGTCTTTTCTAGCTCCTGTTTAATATTCATAGTCACCTACACACTCCTCAAAAGATATTTTTGCTAACTTCCTGCCCCTCACTAGCCGCGTTTTCACTGTATTGACGGAGCAATCTAGCACGTCTGCAATTTCCAAAACCGATAATTCCACATAATAATAAAGCCAAATGACCTCGCGATACTTTACAGGCAGCTTACTGACGAGCACGGCAATCGTTTGATTTTGCTCTTTTTGTATGTATTCTGCCTCTGCCGAATCTTTATTTGTCCAAAATTTCATTTTTTCTGTGACGTCAAACATTCTATAATGCCAGCTTTTCAAATAATTTTGGCTTTCATTGACCGCGATTCGGTATAAATACGTTTTACTACTACAACGTCCCTCAAACTGCTCCATCGTTCTGTAAAATTTAATAAACACCTCCTGCACAATATCCTCCGCCTTTTGGACATCCTTGACATACGTGTAAATGAGGCGCTTTAAGTAATCCCCATGTGCACGCATCGCCTCGTTCAAATACCGGTCCTTCTCACTGTCAGTCAAAGTAAACCCTCCCCTCTCATATGTTAGACAACGCGGCAACTCATTGGGTTTCATTTCATCTTATACATCAATATTTTACTATAGAAAAATCGACGCCTGTCACAC
Source organism: Solibacillus sp. (assembly GCA_040274725.1). Classification (GTDB taxonomy): domain Bacteria; phylum Bacillota; class Bacilli; order Bacillales_A; family Planococcaceae; genus Solibacillus. The sequence continues at coordinate 141,877 of JBEMAQ010000005.1, forward strand.
ATACTAGTACTACAAACAAAAGATTGGAGCTAGACATGAGCGATTTAATCGAACGACTTCAGCAGAAAAAAATGACATTAACGGAAATCCCGCATTGGGGCATTTACTTTAAAAAGCGCTGGGAGGACTGCTTTGTCAGCCACTTAAATCAAGCGGAAAAAGAGGCCATTTATTTGTATAAATACGGCTATCTATAGCATGTGTTTAGCTACGAAAAACATGCTTGCCTACAGAAAATGGACGCTAATGAAGCCTTTGATGCGGTAAAGAAAACAACCTGCTACATTTTTTATCAGCATTCATCTGATGTGCTATTGGTAGAACGCGCGGCTGTATTAAAGGCTGCGGACTTTGCGGATGAGCAGGATGTTTATATTGTGGATGAGGATTTTACGTGGACGTATGTGGTGACACATGAAGGCTATTGTGGGCCTTATTTTAGTGCAATTATGTGAGTCGCTACGCTTGTTATACATAAATAAACGCAACAGTATTCTTTTTATTTCGCCTTTTCCATTAAGAAATAAAGGCGTGTTTATGTAAAAAACTTACTAAAATAAATCGCCTGATTAGCTTATATGCTTTATCCCTATTGATCAAAATCGAGCATACAGAATACAGATTGCCTTGCCGATTTACCATAACCAAAACTTTACGCCTTGGCACACGACAAAACGGTCTAACCACTCTTCAAAGCTCATTCGTAGTGGTACGGCATTGCTAAATGAATCAATATGGCTTCGCCAATACAAGCCCTCGCGATCCATCACAATTTCGTCCTGATAAATATACGCCACCGCAAAACGGCCAATAGACAAATCCTCCTGCTCATTGTAGTCACAAAGCTGCTCCACGCTATACACGTACGCCTCGCCACCAGAATGCACATCATCAAATAAGCGACAGCCATTTGTCAGTTTCAAAAACGCTCGGTAATCGGCTGGTAGCTGCCTACCGATTTGCTGTTCGAGCTGCGTAATTTCCTCATCTGTTCCTGGTGGATTAAATGTACAAGTCGCATGGCAAACAAAACCTTCCTCCTGCTGAATAAGGAGCGTGCCTTGACTAGCAAGCCTTTCTCTAAGCGCTGTGATTGTTTTCTCGACTAATCGTTCCATACTTCATCCCTCATTTTTAGGAAATATTAAAATATAAAGCGCTTCAGAACGACCCATTGATTAATAGTTAGCGTGTTTTGTTGTACCCCAAACTTTTTGGACGTTTTTCATAAAAATTATGTATAAATTTCCATCAAGATAATAGTAGATAAATCGAAAGAAGTATTGCACAAACTACGGCGCCACTTAAAATGGAGCCAAATAGTGTAGGCAACGTTATATCTTTATTATATTTCAAATTTTCTAGCAGCCAGACTAAATTTCTAAACCACAAAAACGAAAGTAGCAAAGGCAAAAAGTAATAAAGTATAAATAAATCCAATATAAACTCCCCTTTAAAAGCTTCCAAGACGATGTTGACGCAATCCCCTAAAAGATAGACACGGCTTTGAATAGTCTAAGCTTAGCTAAATGCACCAAATAAACCGATAAAGTTTCCGCTGTGTGCATCGATTACCATCGTTGTATTCATCTCAGGTGATTCTATTGTCACTTCCCACTGCATTCTATTAAATAATTCATTCCAAAATCCAGATTTTTGTAAAAGATTTACACGGATATTTTCTTCTGGAATTCTTTCTAGCCCATCAAATGAAATCGTTCCCCATTCTTCAGATGGACTTAATAAATATTTTTCCGCATAAATTAAAGCTGCGTCTGCACTAAGTATCGGTGATTTATAAAAATAGGAAAAGCAACTAACGACCGAAATGATTAAAACGAATATGTATCCTAAATATTTCATTCAATTCCCCATTTATAAATGTTCTACATGATTTAATCATGCGATAAAGCTCCTAAAGCATTGTTGAAGTGACTATAGCCCTAGTACATACTAGCAAATGCTTGTCTTAAACATTAAACTTAATCGGCATTTTTTTTAAAATACCGTCTTGAAGGAATTTGATTTCACAGAAATATGCCATGGCTTATGTTCCCTCCAAGAAATGGAGAATGACTATAAAACACTCATACTCTCTAAAAGATTTAGAGGTTATTTTGCTTTGCTAACATACGCTTCATAACAGGAAATACATGTGCCTAAAGCCATCATTAAACAAAATAAAATGAAAGCCCACATTGTTTGAGACCCTAATAAAAAAACATAGAGTCCGGTAATTCCGTTATATTCCCAAGGATTATTAACAGAAAGTACAATAATTGAAATCAGTCCGATTGTTCCACATAAAAGAATGCTTGCTCCGAAAAACATTTTTTTCATCTATTAACCCCCCCTACACATGTCATTCCGATTCGTTCAACAGCCATACTCTCTCGTTTACCATAGCCAAAATTTTGCCCCTTGGCATACGACAAAACGATCCAGCCATTGCTCGAAATTCAGCTGATATATGATTTTTATTGATTTTAAGTTCTCAAAGCGGTGTTGCACTAAACCGCCGTTAACTCAATATACTTCCAAAGAAAATAACGATAGCCAAAAATGCAGATAATCCTAAAGTAAGTATTATGGTCATAATACTCCTTGCCATCCCAATCCATCCCTCAATACCCGACAAACCGATTATTCCTAAAAGAAAAGTTATTAACGTCATATATAACAATAAATTTAAGGGGTGTATACCAAAAGTAGAGAAAGCAATTGGTCTCCAGAATGAATCTAAAAATAATAATAAAATACAAATTATCGAAAGAATAAATGCCCAAATATTAACTTTTTTCATCATTACCGCACCTCTTTATTTTGAGGTCATTTTCACAGCACCTTATTAGTTCTTGTTGTACGGTCCCTGTTATTAAAAATATTTTAGGGAAGCAACTCTACTTTTACCTTTAGTTTTATATTTATAGGATTTTCTTCTTCTTGCACAACATAAGATATAATATAATCTCCTTCTGGCAATTCGTCATATATCTGTTCAAAACTTTCATTGCTCTTTAAAATACCTTCTGTTATCTCTATATCTTTATTTACATTTTGAATTTTGTAAATAAAACTTTCAGTCCCATTGTTAGAGAAAGATATTTTAACTGGAACGCTATAAGCATAATTAAAATATGATTTACTTTCTCCTATCGGGGACGCTACTTCTTCTTCAATTATAAGTGGGCGAAAACCCCCTGTTAGTTCCTCGTTATTCTCTTTATATGTCATATTTTTTACAATCTCTGACTCTACTTTTGAAGATGGTTCTTCTGTTTTAGATGAAAAGGCATTACACCCTGATAAAAGTAGAATAAAAGTGCATACGCAAGTTAATTTATAAATTCTCATAATTTCTCCTGTCTAAAAAGGTTAGTCGATATAATTAAACAATAATTCTCAATTCAAACCAGTAATTACTATGGCACGATAAGGAAAAACAATAACTTCCCTTTAGCTACATAGCTTTACCATTCGCTAGTCCTGTGATAAATAAATACTATTTTTCTCATTCGGGAATTTATATTCCGAACCAAACATTTTTAATATTTTCTGGTAGTCGTTTCTTTTCATACTAATAGGCAAATCCGAAAATTTCTTTTCATCGGTAATTCTTTTAATAATCGTTGCCGTTAGGTAAACTTCATGCAAAAGTGCGTCGATAAATCCAATAATTTTATTATTTTGTTTTTCCTTTAACGGCTGCTGTGTGAAAATATAGACATATAATACATTCGGCAATTTCTTTAATTCTTTCTTAGTCATTAAACGATAAGGTAATAGCCGTTGTTCTTCTTGATTAAGTCTTCTACGCTTATCTTCAATAATGACATAACTAATTAGAATACTATTATGCCATGTTTCAAACGCTTCAACGTCTCTTAATCGTATAACCCTTGTGAATCGATACACATTTCCCCTCTTTTCAACTAGTCACTTGTCTACACCTATATTTTAGCTGCTGTAATTACTCATAAAACAGTATCCTTTTCATCTGTTTCTATCCCTTCAGAAAAGAGTGATTCAACTACTACCATTCACTTCCTCCAAAAGCACCCGCTCCCGCTTCACGCGCTGCCATAAAAATACGATAAAATAAATATAGAAACCGAATAATAGTACCATCACAACAATCATTAATCCTTCAAAAATACCAAGTGGGAAGTGCATCCCAATTGATGTAAATAGCTCCATAACGAGTTGTACGCTAATAAAGACAACCGGAAACCTACTGTCCTCGCCCTGTAAAATGTCCTTCGACACCGAGAAAATACACGCAAAATATAAAACCGTCACAAGCCCTAGAATAATCGCTAAAATTTGTAGCCACAGATTCACGGAGTCCTCCAGCAAACTCGGCCACACCACTTCCACAAGCGACGAAATCGAAAGCATCGCCGCGCACCACATACCAAGCTTCGCATCGCGTGCCTTTGCCCGTGAAAATGCATACGCAATCATTAGAAAGCCAACAAAATCAGGGATCACATCAAACGTGCCAATATTAATATCAAAAAATTGAAACAGCACACCAATTAAAATGAACTCATGAAAATTCATAAATCGCCACGCTCCTTCACTAGTTGGTTCACCCAGTCCTCACTCGGTCGCGTATTTAAATATTGACTAAGTTCTAAAATCTGTTCCTGCTGCGCCTCATCTACAATGTGCAGTTCCATCTTATAAAGCTCCATCTCAAAGCGTGCCTCGCCGTCCGTTGTCGCGATATACAGTGTATCCTGCGGCTGTAATGCAAGCGGAGCGGTTAGTGGTAATGGCACTTCCTTCTGATTGACTTGAAAGCTTACAATGCCCACGCGGTCCTCTATTACATTCACTTGCTTGAGCGTAAAGGGTGCCTGCACTTTATAAAATTCCGCCGTCCCGTGTGAGCCAGTTGAACTGGATGCGGACTGAAGCTGTGGAATTTTCACGTAGTCGCGACTTGTAAGCGCCACTGTTTTCGTGTTCCCGTCCTTAAAATGAATTGTTCCCTCTCTAGCACCAACAAGCGGCGTCATATTCTCATCATCGCCTAACCAAATAATTGGTGAATAGACGCTGTAATAGGTATAGGTGACATAGCTTTCAAGCGGCGTTTCCTCACCAAACATTGAAAATGGCTGCTCCGGGAAATAATGCTGCCCACTAATTTCAATCGATTGAAATTCATGTGGCTGAAGTGAATTCGTTATGTATGAAAGCTTTATACTATTGTTCGAAAAATCTACCTCGCCCGCCACAACAATCGGTGCCTCTATTAGCTTTGTATCGTAGTAAACGGCGCTCGTTATTTTGATAAGTCCGACGATTGCTAAAATGATAAGTAATCTTTTCATAGGAAGCTCCTTCTTTTTGTTATGTAAAAATTTTCTTTAAGAGGGAATTGTTATATTTATAGTATACACTCTGTTACACTAAAATGAGGGATGAAACCGCATTTTTAATTCTTCCATCCGTTTAAATGAATGATACATAAGGACGTGAACCACATGTTAAAACACCAACTAAAAGAAATCGCCAGCAATTTTGCAGGCGCACCCGCACATCTTGAGCTATTTATTGAAGATTATACGCAGGACGGGGCAACATTTATGTGGAAGGATGGCGAAGAAGGCTATTATGTAGAGCTTGACGCAAACGGCAAACTGCTAAGTCTGTCAAAGCCTGCCGTGCTTTCGTCTCCGCACGTTTCACAACAACAGATTGCCGAGCAGTTTTTAACGAACGAGTATCCGGAGGCCCTGAAGTATTTCACGTTATCCGCCGCCAAAGAAACGGAGGAAGGGACTCGATTTACGTTTGAGCAGTATGTAGGTGATATGCCGCTCGCAACATACTACTGCATCATCGCCGTCTCAGCAGGAGGAGAGATAATTGATTTCACGTATAAAGGCTATCTAACAACACCGCCATTACTGCCTACTACACTTGCGCCAAAGGAAACGATTTTAGAGAAGCTGTTTGAGGCAAACTGGACGGTGGATATGCTCTATTTAATAAGTGACTATTATTCGGTGCCAACGTCCGGGCTATATGTCATGTACGAAAGCCCGGTTTTCTATCATACATTTGACGCGGAGGCTGGAGTGCGCGAGGTCGAAACGACGAACTATGTGGAAACCGGGACGTTTGTGCCCTTCCCAAAAATCGTGCCAACAGAACGCATGACCACTATGGAACAAATAATCGGCATCCCAGATTCAATGGGAATTGTCCGCAAGTCTGAAATGGAGCACTCTCTCAAAATCGTCTGGCGTGAAAAACACTGGCAAGCCGCAAATGACAAGTCACTCGATAGCTATATGCTAAGTCGCATGGAGGATTGTGTAAAAGCGGAAATGGATCCAAGCACAAATCAGGTAAAAAACTTCGTCTGGTTTAAAGAAAGACGCGGCGACTATAATTACTCCTTTGAGGAATGTCGCTACATTGCGATGCAATTTGTCGCAACGTATTACAGTGACTATGTGACTTACTTACAAATGAAGGTGGAAGAACCGTCCTTTAATGATGTACACCGCGCATTTTTCACATTCCCGATTATGGTGGACGATTACCGCATGGACGGCGAATTTTTCTATGTCTCAGTCAATCAAACAACGGGCCTTATTGATCTGCTCATGACCCCACGTTTAGCGCTTGCAACGATTGAAGCATATAAGCCGGCACCCATACTTCCGCTCGCTACAGCACAGCAGGCGCTCAGCGAAGTAGATGCCCTCCTCGCTTGGCAAAGTAACTATGATGACGAAAATCCTAGTGAAACCTTAACCTACACATTCGGCCATCACGAAACGAAGCAAAAGATTAAGGGAATTGATGCGGTGACGGGAAAGTTGATTGTTTCAACATTTTAAATGACAAGGAAAACGTGTTTTTACTTTCGCGTTTTCCTTGTCATTTATACATTATTCCACAAAAATGAATCTTTATTTACATACTAACCGTATAAAAAACAGAGGTGATATGATGTTTAGACTACTTGCAACATTCGTGCTCGTGCAGCTGGCTATTCTCGCAAGATATGTTGTCTATGATGCATTCGACTCACTATTCTATGCATCGACGTATTTATTGTTAATTGCCGCGGTCGCGATTTATTTTGTGAGCAAATGCTTTGTGAAAAAAGAAATAGGCTATACCCCGAACGAAACAGAAAGCTGGTCATTTTTGAACAAGCAGCGCATGTTTACAATTGAAAAGCCGCTCTATAAAGGAAATGTGCGGCGCGGGAGCATCCAGCGAATATTTGTGAAAAAATGGCATTATTTCATTACTGATTTACTTGGATCAACGTTCTTTTTGGCCTTCACGCTGAAGTTAGACGAAAACACCTTTGACGTCATTCCGGCAAACGGTAAGCTCTTTTCCGCGCAAAACCACTGGACGGTTCACAAAAATGGGCAACCCATTGGCACTGCCAAAACTGTTGTCGATTTGAAAAATACCGTCAAATTAAAGGAAGTCATCCTACTACAAATCGGTGACATCGTGTATTCAACTGCTGCTTCAACCGTGACGTCACACATTACACTACATAATGAGCAGCAAATTGGTGAGATGAAGCGTAGTCATTTGATTAGTAGCGTCAATCTTTTACAGGTTCAAGACGATACAGCAGAACAGATGATTGCCCTGCTGCTTCACGCTTTTCATTTTAAAAATGCTTAGCTCGTCCTGCCAGCTAACACAATGTTGCTTTTGTTAGCTGGTCATTTTATTTCTCCAAAACGTTGCTAAATCACACCAATACCTTAGCTATTTAACGACTGCATTATTTCAAAAAAGTATTCACTGTTATACGTTTTATGTGGGCTATACCATGCCTTCAACGTGTCTGGTGCAAATACATCTAACATTTCTAGCACTTCCCGCGTAAATTCTAGCGGTGCTATTCCTGATGCTGTCACTAAATTTGCGTCACATACTACAGGCGCGACCTCATACAATTTTTCTCCTCTATAGTTAGGACAGACCATTTTAGGCAATTGCCCTTAATAACTTCTTAGTTACTGTATCGGCATAAACCCAACTTGCCAAATCCTCTCGTCATTTCTGAATAACTGAAAGAACCGCTCCTCCCCATATATAAAATAACGTCCTTTACCATTTTTCCACTTAATTACGTTTAAAAAATGTCAGTATCTAATTACAATTCCCACCTGAATTTGTCCTATAACCCATTACCTCTGAATAAAATGCACTAACGTCATATTCGTGGAGGGCTATTCTGAATTCTTTACTCACCTATATATTTTTAGGCATCTCTATGGCTGCCACCATTGGTCCTGTGAAGAGCGTCCTCATCAATACTGGGTTGAAAAATGGCTTTTTTCATGCTTGGTTTTTTAGTCTTGGTGGTTTGGCAACCGACGTCCTGTATATGCTCATCGTGTATTTTGGTATTGGTCAATTTATTGATTCCGTCGTCTTAAAAGTAATCCTCTGGTCTTTCGGCTGTTTTGTTCTGTTGTACACCGGTATCGAAAATTTACTAACGCTACATAAAATTGAGATGAATTTGAAATCCGGTAAACGAGACCGACTAAGAAAGTCAATCCTTTCTGGTTTTCTTATGTCCTGGATGAATCCACTGACAATCCTTTTTTGGCTCGGCATTTATGGCTCGATCCTCGCAAAAACAGCCGGCAAGTTGACAGGTTATCAAATCATCGTTATTAGTATCGCCATTTTACTCGGCATTACGCTCGTCGATTTTCTTTATGCCTTTATTTCCAGTGTCGCGCGTAAAGTATTATCAATGCGGCTTTTGAAAATTGTTTCACTCATTTCCGCCATCATCATGATCGCTTTCGGCATCTACTTTGGCATGCAGGCTTATCAAGAGTTATTTTAATACAAAAAACATCCTACGCATAATATGAGCACGCTAGGAAACCATACCTATAAGAAAAAATTTGTCTTACTCGAGGTGTGGTCATGAAAAAAAGTACAGATGAGGTAAGTATCTGGTGTATTATCAGTTTGACGTCAATTCCGCTCATCATGACGTTAGGGAATTCGATGTTTATTCCAGTTCTCCCGAAATTAGAAGAAAAGGTTGGCATTTCTTCCTTTCAGTCGAGCATGATTATTACAAGCTATTCCGTCGCGGCTATTTTTCTTATACCTGTAGCCGGCTACTTATCCGACCGATTTGGTAGAAAGATGGTCATCTTACCGAGCTTAGTGTTCGCGTTAATCGGCGGACTCATTGCCGGGTTTGCGTCCTGGAAAATGGACGACCCGTACACCGTCATTATCATTGGACGAATTCTACAAGGCATCGGGGCAGCAGGTGCCATGCCAATCGTTTTGCCACTTGTAGGTGACCTATATCAAGGTGATGACGAAAAAACCAGTGCCACATTAGGTATTATTGAAACGTCGAACACATTTGGAAAAGTGTTAAGTCCCATTTTAGGCTCCATTTTTGCGGCGATTTTATGGTTCCTGCCCTTCTTTTCTATTTCAGTACTCAGTTTAATTTCTTTTGCACTCATTTTTTTCTTTGTGAAACCACCGAAAGAAAAAGATGAGCCCGTGAAGTTGAAAGAATTTTTACGTAGCACAAAAAAAGTATTCAAAGCGGAAGGCAAATGGCTGTATACCATCTTTCTAAACGGGGTTCTTGTGATGCTTATCTTATTTAGTATGTTGTTTTTCTTATCAGAGAACCTCGAAAAAGTGCATGATATCAAAGGCGTTAAAAAAGGGTTCGTTCTGGCCATTCCCCTTTTATTACTTTGTATTGCTTCCTTTATTTCCGGTCGAAAAATTAAAGGGGACCTCGCAAGGATTAAAAAAATCATTATGATTGGCTTAATTGCGATGTCTGTTAGCATCGTTTTTGTCGGCTTTACAAATAAAAAGCTCATTCTGCTGTTAGTGGTCACAAGTATCGTCGGCACAGCAATTGGCGCACTCCTGCCTGCACTTGACGCGATTATTACAGAAAACATCGAAAAAGAATTGCGCGGTACCGTGTCGTCCTTTTATAGCTCGGCACGTTTTATCGGTGTGGCAGCCGGTCCCCCAATTATGTCGCTTGTCATGAAAAACTATCTCAATGTTAGCTATATAACAGCAGGTGTATTAGGACTCATCCTGTTGTTTGCTGTCTTTAAATTTATAAAAGTCGATGAAATAAAAAAAACAGCATAAAAATAAGGACCTACTAGCTCTGGCTAAATAGGTCCTTTTTAAATATGTAATTCATTTAGCCTTCATAGCGAAAAGAATAAGGAAAATACCGCCAAAAAGACACACGATTCTTGTCATAGAAATTTTGTCCGCCAAACCAAGTAACGCAATCGCTGTCGTCACAATCAAAATAACTGGCCCTACTAAGGCAAGTAAAGAATTAATATAAAAAGCCTTTTCTAAATCATTGAATTTATACATGAATGCGGCAGCTGTTATCTCGATACTTCCTGAAATCAGCCTTAAAATAATAATAAACAAAAGTGCCCTTTCAATAAAGGTCATCACTTCCTCTGCTAGTAGTCATAGCTACTATATGCAGTCAGCTGAAAGATTATTTTTATTGATGGAACACATTTTTAAGGTGCTTGGGTAGGCTAAAGGGTCGGCAAATTTAAGAAAATATCCTTCTTGAGATTACGCATCCCCCTACTCATCTGTATAAAATCATCATGCAAAAGCTTCAAAGTTAGACATTCGTTTAATAGTCTGCCTATTTTTTACTCACTACACTACCGCGCAATAAACTCCTTCACACATGTTAGCTGATTAATCGGTACTTTCCCTGTCACACCTTGTAAATCTAGTGGCTCGCCCCATATTTCACTCGCTTTCAGTTGTTCTAGCTCAAAAATCAGCACCCAGCTTGTTCGAATTTCCTCCTCCGTATAAAGCTCATCCTCGTCTAACTCCAAACTCATATAGCAATTATTTAATACAATATGCCAAGCCTGAAAGTCGCTTAATAACACATCCTTTGCGTCAAGCGTCACCTTTAACAAAACACCTTGCTCACCCTTTGCTAAATAACCTGACCTTCGTAAATCCGGTCGCTCTGTCCGCAGCCATACCGGATATTCCCCTGCATAACCCGGGATTCGCTCTTTCATTTGCGTCATCATCCAATGATACGCCTCCGCAAAGTCCTCATCCACATAGGCGCGATTGCCTGTCAAATAGCCAAGCGTTTGTACTTCCTGCCATTTGCTTTTTGTTTGAATCGTCCAATAGGTTGTCATATTCCTCTTGTCCATGCCTCTCCTCCCGATAATCAACATGTAGTAGCAAGCTGTTACACACAAATTGTTTACATTACGCTTTAATAATGGATCGTTCCCTCCAAAAAATCTCGCATCAATGACTCTTCCTGCAAATCAGCCCGATTCGTGACAAACGTAAACCCAGCTGCATCATGCTCCGTCAAAAGGATGGTCATGTCCTTTGCTAAATCGACCGCCGCAAAGCCGTTCTCATAGTAAACCGTATCCTGCTGCGTCATCGCCCATAAATAATTATTGAACGCATTGTCAAACCAGAACGCAAATGCTTTACTGAGCAAGACCTCATCTGTAATCGCTACCGTAAAGGCAGGCACCTCTACCTGATGAAACGTATTGCGCCCTGATTGTCTTGTTATCGTCCTTCCTGAAGGCATGTAACGAATGTCAAAATCACCCTCCCGTAAAATCCACTCGTGGCTATCGTCATCGCTCTCAAAATACAAATAAAACGGGAACGAATACAGCGTTTGCGCTAGTTGCTGCAAGCGCTGACTCGTTTCCTCCACATAGTCATGCGCATCGCCCGCCACAGCATACGCCGCGTATCCGCCCTTCAACTCAATCATGCCAGAGTATTCTCTATCATATTTCAATACATGAATCATCATTGCCTCCCCCTTTATAACTGGCAAAAATGCTTATAGGCTTGAACTTTAGGTTAATAAAAGTCTTCATAAGCTTTTATCTCCATCACTCTAGAGTAGCCAAAACATTCACCGAATAGCTTTCTATAGCTTTTACAAAATGACACGCTATTTTGATGACAAAATTTCTTAATTCGTTCAGTATCCTGTTCTTGCAAGATTACATAAGTCATTTCCAATATCAACCAGTATTCATAGAGATGTTATTACGCGCCTCGGGAACTTGAGCACCTCCATTAACGTATTAGAATAGACGACTCACAAAATCCATTAGTACCACAATTTTCGTCGTGTACTAAGGAAGGGACTATACAAATGGAGAAGCAAAAAAAGTCTTTAACGATACTCGTTTTTGTCAATATTCTGGTTGCTTGTTTTGTTCAAATTATTTGTTCATCGATTTTCACAGAAAAGATGGATATGACACTTTTTCAATTTGTCATTTTCCCTTTGATTTTAGTATGTATAAATGTTGCGATGGCGCTGAAATTTAATCTAAAGTTTTATCACTATTCCGTTTCTGCATATTTAGGCTTCTTGTGCTCTATTATTGCGTTTGCATTTATCCTGTTGATATTAGAGCGACCTCAAGAGCTGCCTCCGGGTGAAATCGTATTAGGTGCAGATTTAATCCTTGTCATCCTTATTTCTTTTATCCAGTTTGTTGCTTTACTTTTTTTAAATTTAGTTGTTTATATCATTTTTAAATTATTTTTTGCTAAAAGGTTGTTGCGCAAAAATCGCTTTAGTTAGTGAGTGACCGAATGATGGTCACTCTTTTGTTGCAGGGTATTTTAGTAAAAAAATATTGATTAAAAGGATTAATAAGGGATGGATTACGAAAGCGAGTGAAAGCTGCGCATAGGAAGAAGTGAAATATTCTGCATTTGATTGCATTTTAAATGTAGATAGGCCTAGTATAAGCAAAAGCGTTAATATGGCCATTAACATGTGACGAATACGTTTTTGAGAAATTAGAATCGCGCCACAAATGAATGATAGTGTGAACAGAAACAGAAGTAGATGTAGAACGATCGCTTCGGAAACTGTATAAGCAACAGGTATATCCGAGGTAATTAGTAGTTTATGTATACAAGCACAAACGAAGGAAATAGTGCCTAGCAGAAAAAATAGATTCGCCACTGTATGTTTTTTCATGATTTCACCTTCTCTATAGTTGGAGTAAGTTCAGTATGATGCTGAACTCATTTTTAAAATTAAACTTCAGATAATAACCACGAAACACTATATACAACGAGCGCTATAAGTAGTGTGAAAACGATCACTCGTGGTTCCATTAAAATCATCATTTTTGAGATAATGTCTTTTGAGATGAGCATTTAAAACCGGGATAAATAAATTAATCGCTAAAAAATTAATCGCAAATCCACCGCCAAATACAATCAGTAAGTACTTACTCGCAAATTTATAAGAAAATGGGTAGATTACGAAACGAAATAACAATAGACAACCTAAAAAATGAGGGATTCCATGTTTAACCCATTACAAGAACGAATTGAGCACGGTCACTACGCGTTATTTTTTTGCTTAGCAATCACACTGCATAATGTTGAGGAGTCCATTTGGTTACCGAGGTGGTCGCAATCTGCCTACTCTATCCAGCAGCCTGTCTCATCAAACGAATTTCATTTCGCTGTCCTTGTCATTACGGCGCTGGCCTATTTAACCGCCTTTTTCTTTGTGCAATTTGCGCATAGTCCGCTTGCGAAATACGCCTTTAGCGGTTTTTTAGGGGCCATGATTTTGAATACGTTTTTTCCACATGCACTTTCAACGATTGTCATGAAAGCCTATGCACCGGGACTTCTCACTGGATTATTGCTAATTGTGCCGATTCATGCGTTCATTCTTTACCAATTACACAAGCAGCGCATTGTCACGTTCAAAGAGATTGTACTTTCAACGATTATTGTCGGAGCTGTGCTGTTGCTACTCATCCCTACTCTGTTTGCGCTGGCAAATCGTTTCGTTGTTTATTAGTGAATTGTTGCTCATACTTAGTTCGAGAGCGTTTTTACTTTATTTCACGCTTAAATCCCGAACCGCTACATTCCCTAGCATCGCTAAATGCATAATGTTCCACCGAATCGTTTGCGCATCATTTAAATTCGTAATTTTCATTTGAAGCACGACGCGACCAGGGCTACTTCTCTTTTCTACTTTTCCATTAAAATGCTGCATCAGCTCGTTGATAAATGCGGTGATTTTGTCATCACTTCTTTTTCCTATGTGTAGTGACATCTTAACCCGATACGTGCGAATGGAGAGTAGTTCCTGATTCAATGCCCAAACGAACGTGTCCTTTTCCGCATCATAATAGCTTGGGTCGCTAAAAGGCTTCGCTTGACCACAATGCTGACAAATCGCCACGTAACGAGCATGGTATACACCGATACCCGGCTGCTCCACATTTACATACGCCCAGTAAGGGATAAACATATCCTGTGTACAAAAGCTACAAATAACCGGCTCATCAAAAATCGTGATGCGACTTTTTTGGGGGCGTAACGTTTCATCTGTACCCGTCATTCTTTGATCACTTCCACATACTCAATAATCGATACATGTTTTTGCGATGCATGGTCAAAGCGGTTCTTTTCTTGAAACATTCGCACATCACCGCATGACGTACAACAAAAGGATTGCAGTGTTAGCTGCTCCGTCACCGGCTCCCCTAAGCCGTTCAAATCCATATACACTTCACGATGCAAAAATTCATCGTGCTGACAAAACGAACAAACTAACTGCTTGTCCCGAATTTTTATGTGGTACGTGCCTCTTCTTCTTACCATTTTTTCACCTCGAATTTTATTTGCTCCATGTTTTCCTTACTCGCTTTCTCCATTATCTAACTCCACATACTCCCCGTGCCCATGCTGCTTACAGCCAAACAAATAACAGCCACTTGTCGGGTACAAATCATAGTCATAATGTGGGACAAGGCCTTGCTTCAGCTGCTCCACTAATTGCGTGAGCTCGTCCTTTTGCGCCTTCAACTCCGTGATTCGTTCCTCTTTGTCAAGCTCTGTCCAAGTCGCGTCACAATCCTCTTCCTCGGCCTCCGCAATTTCCTCCCCCTTCCAGACAAGCTGCGCCTCGATCAATTGCTGCGCGCGTGTCTCCTCGCCAAGCTGCAATAGTACATAGGCATAGCGGCTACTTATATAGTTCGTCCAAGAGCCATCAGCCAAGTCATACGCAAACCATTTTTTCGCCAACGTAAATTCACCAAGCTCGGCATAGACATCCGCAATTTCGGTTGCACTCACAAAGTCCTCCATATCCGGCGTCCAGCTCGCGAGCATTGCCTTTGCTTGCGCTATCTGACCCGCCTTAATGCGCGCAAAAACACGGTACAGCCATACTAAATCCGCGTCGTCTTTAATGTCATCAAAACACTGCATGGCCTGCAAAAATCGCGCCTGCTTAAAATAAACAATCGCTAAATTATGCAGTGCCTCATTCGAGCGCTCTAGCTGCAAACTCGTTGTAAAATACAGCTCCGCCTGCTGTAATTCTCCATTCGCTAACGCAATCTCACCCAGCATATTGTACGGGAAATAAGCTTGTGGCTTTAGCGTCAGCACCTCTTCTAGCAGGCGCTTCGCCGTAGCTAAATCCCCCTCCTCATGCAAATACATCCACGCTAAATTGTTCAAGCTTTGCACGTCTCGTCGCTCCTGTGCTAGCTTTTTTAACAGCGCAAACGCCGCGTCATAATCATTTTGCTCAAATAGCATGAGTGCCTTTGTATTTTCAGATGTCTCGTCATACAAAAAACGGTCGAGCTTCTCTACATAATCGATCTCATGCAGATAGCTATTTAATGCAAACATATACCGCGTCACAGCCCCTACTAACATCTTTAATGGGATGTGCTCGTTAATTTCCGCCTGTTGCGAGGGAGAAACTAACTGCACACCATCCTGTTGCAATGTAAAGTAGAGCAGCGGCTCCTCCTGGTCAAGCGACGTATAAACAAAGTTTTGCGATTCAGCCCGGCGAATCGCCTCACACCATTTCCCGAGCTGAATGGCAAGCTCCACGACATTCACATGTGTTTCCGCAAAAAACAGCGCACCCTTCACATAGATTTGCAAGTCGCCCTCTATGTAGCCATTGTCAAACGCCCATTTGCTACTATTTAAATGCGCGCCGTCTAGCTGGAACTGAAATTGAATCATCTATGTTATCTCCTTCTTCACTTGATATGTATATTTTTACCTTTAAAAAGAAAAAAAGCAAATTTGGAAAACAAGTCATTTTCCAAATTTGCTTTGTCAAAATAGAGGGCGTCTGTCAAATACCTCTACCGAATAACGTATTTTTTTGTAATCGAAAAGGTCACCGCGTAGTAAATAAAATAAATGAAGCTCATGACACAAATAATACTAATGGAAAGCCCGCTCATGCTCAACGTATGAAAGCCAAGCAACTTAATAATTTTTTCAGTTATCATCGTGACGGGAACGGCTAGCAGTAACGGAATGATGATCGGGAATGCGAAAAACAGAAAGATTTGTTTAGCAAGCGTTACGGTTTGCTGCTGCTTTGACACGCCCAGTCGGAATAAAATTGTATATTTCTTCGCATCCTCACTAATTGCTGATAACGTCTTTAATGCTAAGATGGCCATTGCTAAGAGGACAAAGACGAAGCTCATATATAGTGCACCGAGAATTAAAATGGCTGAAAAGGCAAGACTCGCTACACGCTCATATTCTTTTATGTCAAAATCGCTACGCTTCACCTTCACCTGACCGTATTGTTGTTCATAAGAAAACGCCTCATTCAGTACCGCTACATCAAAATTCGTCTCAGCAACATCGAGCGCATAGGCGGTTTGAATAGGTGTCATATCCTCCACTAATTCATCCGGTACAACGATGACAAAGTACGCCCAAATTAACGTAGGCATTTGCTGTTCTACCTGGCTCAGTGAATAGCGCTGGCCACTATGCTCTAGCGTATGCTGTGAAAAATCATAATTTAAAATTGCTTGGCTATCTGAATAAATCGCAAATTGCTGCTGCAAATCAAGTGTTGGCTCGCCTAAATAATCGAGGAGCTGATTGAAATCCGACTCGCGCACGTAAGCGTCTGTATCGGTAAAGTCTTCGTCATACCAATGCGTTTCCTTTAAAAAATCAACCTGGCCCGTCGTAAAGACCGGTGTCTCAAATGACTGCTCAATCGTTGTGACGTGCGCAATTTGCTGTTTAATTTCTTCGTATGAATGCACCGGCTCTAGTTGCGCATCTAGATTGCCTCGAATATCAAATGGGAAGCGGCGCTCTAAATTTTCTTCCTCCACCGCTTTATATAAAAAACCCACGTTGGCCGCAATAATGGAGAACGTCATTAAAAATGCCAGCAAGCCTAGTAACATCGCATTCGCATTAAGCGTTGCACTTAATTGCCGTAAAATAAATCGATTCGTCCGTTGTTGGCTCCATTTTTTTTGCTGTAACAGGGCGTACATCAGGCATTTTGCGAGGCCGTAATGGAAAAGAATGACCGACACCGCTAGTACCACAATCATCAATAGTAAACCCGTGGCACTGTCCGCATTATTTTCAAAAATCCCCTCAATGTGATACGAAAATCGAGAAAAAGCATAGACAATTCCTGCCCCTGCTAGTACCGTGATGAAACCTGACAGGATCGGTGCTTTTTTCACTTGGTTCACTTTCTTTTCTCCGTGAATCAGCTCAAAAATCGTGATGCGGCTTAAATAAATACTGGACGTTAAAAAAGTCACCACAAAAATCGACAGCACCATGAGTAAGGTAACGGCGATGCCTTTCAATGAAAAGAACGAAAAGGCAAAATCATATTCCAGTAAACTCGACATAAGTAGCATGAGTGCTTGATACAAAATCGAGCCAAATATGCCCCCTACGATTAACGCCAGCAGGCCAAGAAAGCTATTTTCAAATAAAAATAGCTTCACGATTTGGTGACGCTTCATTCCGACGGTTAAATACGTGCCAAATTCACGCGTACGTAAACGCAGCATGAAGCGATTCGCATAGCCAAGAACAAACGCGATAATGACACATAAAAAACTAGACAGCACGAGTAATCCGACTGCGAGTGAGGCGAAGGAATCCGCGCGTGCTTGAAGATCCTCATTATAAATTAAATTATTCATCGCAAAAACAAGTGCAATCGTCAGCGCAATCGTGATGAAATAAATGAGGTAATTGCTCATTTGGCGCTTCATATTGCGAAAGGCTAGCTTTCTATACACGCCCTTCACCTCCAAGTAATGCCATGACCGCTAATATTTCCTCATGCATCACGTTGCTGGATTTGTCCCCTTTATACAGCTCATTCCAAAGCTTACCGTCCTTTAAAAACAGCACACGCTTTGCATAGGAGCCGATAAGTGCGTCATGTGTGACCATGAGAATCGTGGCATGCAGCGCGTCATTCATCATCGTCAGCGTTTGCATCAAATTTTTGGAATTACTCGAATCGAGCGCCTCCGTCGGTTCATCTGCTAAAATAATGCGCGGATTCGTAATAAGTGCCCTTGCACAGGCCACGCGCTGACGCTGACCGCCCGATAATTCGCTTGGGAATTTTTTGAGCTGCTCCTTGATGCCAAGCTGTGCCGCTATTTCTACGCAGCGCTCGTTTGCTTGCGCGTACGCCACGCCTTGTAAATTCAGTGGTAAGGTAATGTTTTCTTCGACGGTTAGCGTATCCAGTAAATTATAATCCTGAAAAATAAAGCCGAGCTGATCGCGGCGGTAAT
Source organism: Solibacillus sp. (assembly GCA_040274725.1). GTDB lineage: Bacteria > Bacillota > Bacilli > Bacillales_A > Planococcaceae > Solibacillus. The sequence goes on from JBEMAQ010000005.1 coordinate 160,575, forward strand.
CGGCGAGCGCGCGTTCTTTTTTAGAAGAAATCAATTCCCCTTCAAGCATAATCGACCCCGAGCTAATGCGGTCAATTGTCGCGATGCAGTTTAACAGTGTGCTTTTGCCAGATCCGGATGCTCCCATAATGGCCACGAATTCCCCGTCTTCTACTTGAAAGGAAATCCCATCAAGTGCCTTTGTAACAACTTGCCCATTCGCATAATATTTTGTGACGTCCTGTATGTGTAATCGTTTAGTCATCGCAATCGCCTCCAATTTACCCATAGCTTAACACGGGGAGATTGCATTTTATCTAACGCTAACTTCATGCTCTCTTACATTTTCGTTAGATTTGGGAAGGTGAGCTCAAAGCGCGTAAAGCGACCGCGTTGTGATTTCACCTGCAGCGTAATATGCAGTTCCTCACATAATTTCGCGACGATGTATAGGCCCATCCCCGTACTTGTTCCAAGCGTTCGACCATTTGTCCCCGTATAGCCACGTTCGAAAATCCGCGCTATTTCGTGAGCAGGTATCCCGATGCCGTTATCCTCATAAATGAGTTGATGAGCTGATGCGTGGATTGTCACTTTACTGCCTGGGCAATATTTCGCGCTATTGATCAAAAACTGATTCACTATAAATTGCAATGCTTTTTGGTCACTATACACCGTTAGATTGCCACTAATTTCGACTTGAATTTTGGACGCAATAAGAATATCCATTTGGTTTTTGACTGTCCTATTTATTAACGCCTGCATATCAACATCTGCTAACTGCTTGTCTGTTTCAATCGTTTGGAGTCTTGCATAATGAAGAATACTATCGGTTAAATTATCCGCACGCTTCAATTCCCGGCGTAGCTTACGAACATCGGGCTCACTCGCCAGCATTAAGCTCATCGCAGTAAGTGGTGTTTTCAACTCGTGAATCCAGTGCTCGACGTATTCCTTATAGTCTCGTGATTGACGATTCGCTCGCTCAACACGTGAAATTGCATCATGTGAAATGGCTTGTACAATCGTAAAATAATTTTGCTCGGTCATAGAAGTCGGCTTCGGTAGCACTTCGCCAAGTAAATAAGGCTCTTCTAGCGCCTTTACTAGCTGCTCCACATGCTGTAGCTTACGACGCTCACTCAAATAGCTCACCGTTAACCAGCCAACAAAAAGCACTGCATAGGTAGCCGCAACTGTTCGTACTGTAACGATTGGCAGCTGCAGGACGAACAAAAAGCTAATTGTAAATACATAAACAATGAGCAAGAAGCCGATGGTAATGCTTTTCCCTAATAAAAACTGTCTCATAGACGATACCCTACACCGCGCACTGTTTTAATAAAATCGAGCGCGTGAATGTGCTTTAGCTTTTCGCGTAAGCGATTAATATTGACGTATAATGTATTTTCGTCAATATACAAGCTGTCATTCCATAAATCCTCAATAATTTCCTCCCGCGTCATGAGCTCCTTTTTCATGAGACTGGCCAAAATACGCGTTTCGTTTTTCGTGAGCTCAATCGACTGCCCTGCGTATAGCACCTTCAAGTTCGCCGCATCGAGCGTTAGCCCGCGTACTGTCTGGGTCGTCGTTTTTCGTGCAAGTAGCCGCGCAATACGAGCGAGTAAAATCGAGGAGTTGTACGGCTTGCGAATATAATCATCTGCCCCGACGCCAAAGCCAATTAACTCGTCCTCATTGGAATCACGCGCAGTTAAAAAAATAATGGGAATATCCGACGTTTCGCGAATTTCACGGCAAATTTCAAAGCCATTTTTGCCAGGTAAATTCACATCTAATAACGCCAAATCACAAGGTAAGTGCTGAACGACTTCATAGCCGTGAATGCGCAGCAGCATTTGCAGTTCCTCTAAAATCGCCGCATCATCTTCCATGACAAGTATTTTCTGCATACTAATCCCCCCTCTATCAATCGGTAGTATACAATTTTTCATCGCTTACTACACTTTGTCAAGAACGGTCTCTAGCTAGCGATAGTTGGATCTAAACAAAAACAGACGGCTCTTGGCCGTCTGTTTTCATTACAATAGTAGGTTCAGTATTTTATTTCTAGGACGCTAGCTTTCCAGTAAACTGCCCCCTAGAAGAAGCGCTCACCTCAAGCATTCTAGCAGCTGAATGGGAGGTGAGAAGCTTTTTTAATGCGTCTTTGTTTTCATCGCGACGACAAACGCCACTCCGACCGAGACGATCACCACAAGCCATGGTGCGTAAAAAATTAAAAAGTCATTCATCTAAGCCACCCCTTATACATGTGTTTCGTCTTCTCCCGACACATAGCCTTTGTTGAAAATAAAGAGCTTAAACACTAAATACATCGACGGAATGAGCAAGAACAGCCCGGCGATAAATGCGACAACAAGCGCCATCGCCATCGCCTCATTTGTGAAGCTGTCGTGAATCGTTAAATACGGATATAGTAAATACGGATAATGCGAAATGCCGTATGCAAAAAACGCCGTTGCAAATTGCAGCATCATAATGATGACCGCTAAGCCGTAGTTCATTTGTTTCCAGAGTAGCCACGTCGTCGCTAAAAATAACAGCCCCGACACCGCAAACAGCCAGAATAAACCGAGCATATTATCATAATGCCAGTTGCCCATGCGGCGTAGCTCCACAATAATACCAAACGCGCTAAGTATGAGCGGCAGCGACCAAATGAGCGCATATTTACGCATCAGCTGACTCGCCGCAACGTCGCCGGCCTTCTGTGCATACCACGTTAAAAACACAGCGGAAATATAAAGCACGGCTGTCATACTTAACACGACAATCGACCACGCAAGCGGGCTTGTCAGCAGCGCCGCAAAATCGAGTTGCGGGCCAGCGTCTGTCATCGTAACAAAGCCGCCCTCTGAAATTGTCAGCACGACCGATAATGATGCCGGGATGAATAGTCCAGCAAGTCCGTACGCGGTCGCATAGCCTTTATGCCCGCGCAGTCCGCTGTACGACTCAAACGCATAGTAGCTACCGCGGATCGTTAGTAAAATTAACGCAATTGACGCTGGCACGAGTAGCACCGTACCGTAGTAATACGCCGTTTGCGGGAAGAAGCCGACGATACCGACGAAGAAAAATACGAGAAAAACATTCGTAATTTCCCAAACCGGCGATAAATAACGCTTAATCATTTTCGATAAAATATGACCTTTTCCAGTTAGCAGACTGTGCGCATTGAAAAACCCTGCGCCAAAATCAATAGACGCAACAATAACATAGCCAAATAAGAAAATCCATAGTACAGATACCCCTAAAATTTCAATCCACATTACGCAGCACCGCCTTTTCGTAAGGCTAATTCTTTTTCGACTGGGTTGTTTTTAAACATGCGGCGTAGCACGACAAGACTGCCGATGCCGAGAATGAAATACACAATCCCAAATGCGATAAATAGCCATTCGACCCCAGTTGCCGTCGTCGCGCCATCCTCTGTGCGCATAATGCCGTACAAAATCCACGGCTGGCGTCCCATCTCGGCTAGCCACCAGCCCGCCTCAATCGCGACGAGTGATAGCGGGCCACTCAGCACAATGAGCCAGCGGAATGGGGGCGAATCAACAAAGCCCCAGCCGCGCCATTTGCCGACTACGTACGCGAATGAAAGGAAAATCATCAGCATACCAATCGTCACCATTACATCAAAGAAATAATGCGTAATCAGCGGTGGACGCTCATCTGCAGGGAATTCTGCTAGCCCGGTCACCTCCGCATTAAAATCATTGCTCGCTAAAAAGCTCAGCACTTTCGGAATGCGAATTTCATATTTAACTTCCTCGTCGTCTAATACACCGAAGAAAATTAAATCCGCCCCTGCCTCCGTTTCAAAATGCCACTCCGCCGCAGCGAGCTTTTCCGGCTGATACTCCGCTAAATACTTGGCAGAGAAATCGCCGACAAGCGCCGTTGCCAGCGAGAAAATAATGCCGAGCTTCATCATTAAATACAGTGCTTTTTTATGATAAATATGATCCTCGCCACGCAAAAGCTTGTACGCCGCAATCGCCGCTAAAATAAACGCGACCGTCATATAGCTCGATGTGAGCACATGGCCAATTTTTGTCGGCATCGCAGGCGTGAACATCGCCAAAATCGGCTGAATATTAATGAGCTCACCGTTCACTAAGTCAAAGCCTCTCGGTGCATTCATAAACGCATTGACAATCGTAATAAACACCGCCGACATCGACGCACCAATTGCTACGGGAATGAGCAGCAACATATGATGACGCGGATTTTTGAAGCGGTCCCACGTATACAAATAAATGCCTAAAAAAATTGCCTCAAAGAAAAACGCAAACGTCTCCATAAACAGCGGCAGCGCAATAATCTGCCCCGCAAGCTCCATAAACTGCGGCCATAATAAGGACAGCTGCAGGCCAATGACCGTCCCCGTCACGACGCCGACTGCGACCGTAATCGTAAAGCCGCGCGCCCAGCGACGTGCCATCAGCGTATAATGCTCGTCCTGCTTTTTATAGCCGACATACTGCGCAATCAAAATCATCAGCGGTACTCCAACACCGAGCGTCGCAAATAATATATGGAAGGACAACGTAAGCTCGGTCAATGCCCTGCTCCAAAACACAGCTGAATTTTCCATTCCTGCTTCCTCCTTCTACCATCATTACTACCTCATCTACTACGAAACTTCTTACTTTCTCTATTCACTTTTTGTGAAAAGTTGAATCCCCTTTTTCTCTGCTGTTTTGAAAGTTTCTCTCTCCTTCTATGTAAGTTACGTTTAGTATAGTGACAATGCGGCGAAGAAAGTATAGGGGTTTTCCACTATTTAGATGGTCAAAACATAGACAATTTTGTTACAAAAAAACACCATGATACGCTAAATGCGTCATGATGTCTTGCCCTTAGTTATGCAGCTAAATATAATGATTCGCAATGCCGTACTGAATGAGCTCGGCCTTCGTTTTCAGCTGGAGCTTCTGCATACTATTGGCCTTATGATTTTCCACCGTTTTCGCGCTAATAAATAGCTGCTCGGCGATTTGCATATTTGTATAGCCCAAGATCGTCAAACGCACAATTTCCTGCTCGCGCGTTGATAGCACGTCTGATTTTTGCTGGCCTTTATTTTTAAACAGCTTGTCCACCTGCTCCTTCGGCAAGCCGACCTCATAATAATTTTTGCCATCATACACCGAGCGAATCGCCTCGTACATCATACCGCCCTGGCTATTCTTCAATATATAGCCTTCTGCCCCGATTTCAATCGCCTGCTGAATGTATGCGACCTCATTATGCATCGTCAGGAAAATAACCTTGCTATGCGGCACATTTTTTTTAATTTCCTTTGTCGCCGTAAAGCCATCAATGCCGTTTGGAATCGAAATGTCCATCAAAATGACGTCCGGCTCAGTTTGATACGCTAATTGAATCGCCTCGGCTCCGTCATTTGCCTCGCCGACGACCGTAATATCCGTGTAATGCTCAAGCAGCAGCGCAATGCCCTTGCGAATGAGCACATGGTCATCTACTAATAACACCGTTATCATACTGTATCCCCCGTTGGCACAACAATGTGAATCATCGTACCGTTTCCTTTACTTGATCGTAACTCAAACTTACCATTTACTAAATCTACACGCTCCTCCATATGCTTGAGGCCTAGACCCGCACTGGTGATATTTTTACAGTCAAAGCCTTGTCCGTTATCGCGAATGGTCATCTCGATATTTGTCCCATGCTTCACAATGCGAATGGCTACCTCGCTTGCTTGTGCATATTTCACGACATTATGCAGCGCTTCTTGAATGACGCGGTATAAATTAATTTCGACAACTGGGTCACAGCGCTCCATCCCTTCTGCCTGCAAATGAATCGTGAGCGTCGGCATATTTTTTCTAAGCGTGTCAATCATCATTTGCACAGTCGGCACTATGCCGAGCTGGTCAAGGCTATGTGGGCGTAGCTGATGTGAGTAGGCATTAATATCATCCATCGCCCGCTGCAGCTCGTCCTGCACCTCGTGAATATACGACGCCAATTTCTCGTTGTCATGAACAAACGATGCCACTGCCTGAAGTGCGACGGAAACGGTAAATAGCGATTGCCCCACACCGTCATGCAGCTCTTTGGCAAGTCGCTTATGCTCTGATTCCTTTGCCTCCATGAGCGCATGCACCATTTTTTTCGTAATCTCTGCCTCCTGCGCGCGCTTAAACGTCTCCTGGTCACGCAGCACTAATAAATATTCCATCTCGCCGGTCTCGTCATTCGCATAAATCGCGGCTGTGCTCATTTCCACATCGATTTTTTTGCCGTGATACGTCGGCATTTGCGATAAAAACGACGGCACCTCACGATTAGCAATTAAATAGCAGGTTGGCTCACTGTCCATCTTTTTTCGTGTCATGCAGTATGTGCAATACGGTACAAAATCGCCAACATTCCAGCCCGTCAGCTTTTTCGCGGCCGGATTCATCATCACAATTTCCCGCGATGCCTTCATGACAATAATGCCGTCCTGAATATGCGCATAAATTTCCTGTAAATAATTATTTGGCAGGCGCGCTGTCACAAAATCGTCCCCCTTCTGTTTGTTATCAGCCTATTATACAAAATATGAAAATTTAAACCTATAGGGGTTTGCCCTAAATGAAATAAAGGAATTTTAGTGGTAAACCCCTAGTTTTCTTTTAGTGAAAATTGCCTATGATAGAAGAAAAGCACATTCGCGCCCGCTTGCACGCGACAAGCGCTGAAAAGCCCTCGAGCATGCGGCGCGAATGCCTAGCCCGAAAAAAGCGTTAAATTTTATACTTTCTAATCCATAAGAAAAGTACTCAGCATTAGCCAACGTGAAGCAAAGGAGCGAACAACATGGCCTTTTTACAGCAATTTATCCGCGCACATCCAGTGAAAATTATGGCACTTGCCTTACTCGCCCTTTTTTTAGGCGGCAGTATTTTATTACAGGGCGCAAGCATTGTACAAATTGTCAATGCCGTCTTTCTTGAGAAAGCACCGTTTTCAACTACGTATGTATTTTTTTATCTATTGCTAATGGCGATTATCATCCGTCTTTTGACACAGTTTTTCCTTGGGCGCATTGGCGGCGTGCTCGCGGAGGGCGTAAAGAGTGCCGCACGTGAACAGTTACTCGAGCACTGGACACGCACGACGATGGAGCAGCATGTGTCCGCGCAAACAGGTGAGCGCGTGACGCTGCTCATCGATACGGTGGACCAGCTCGAAAACTATTACCGTGAATACATCCCGCAAGTCATCAAAACGATCATCGTGCCGGTCATGATTTTAATCGCGGTATTTGTTGTGCATCCAAACAGCGGCTGGATTTTGCTCATCACCGCACCGTTTGTCCCGCTCACATACATCATTATCGGCATACAGACACAAAAAAAAGCCGAGGAGCAGCTAGATGCCATGAACCGCTTTTCAGGCAAATTTTTAGATTTACTACAAGGCCTGCAAACGATTCGGCTCTTTGGGCAAAGTAGCGAGCAGGAGCGCTTACTCGCCGAGAGCAATGACGGCTTTATGACGCGCACACTTAGTGTCTTAAAAATCGCGTTCGCCTCCACGCTCTTTATCGAGCTCATTGCCACACTCGGTATCGGTCTCGTCGCGCTTGAAATCGGCTTTCAAATGATTGTGTTCAAAACATTAACATTCGCGCCGGCATTTTTCATTTTGACGGTGGCGCCGGAATACTATAATTCGCTAAAAGAGCTCGGTGCGGCATTTCATACAGGGCGCGGCAGTCTAGGCGCGGCCTCGCTGCTTGAGCAGGAGCTTATCAAAGAAGAGCGCCCTGTTCAGTGGGGCGAAAAACCACTCGCCTTGCAACCAGAAATTACAGTGAAAAATGCAAGCTTTCATTACACAAATGGCCCGGCAATTGGTCCACTGACACTGAAGATTCCTGCTGGGCAAACCGCCGTTTTTATCGGACAAACCGGACACGGCAAAACAACAATTTTAAATATGCTCTCTAGCTTAACGGAGCTTTCATCAGGCGAGCTGTATTTAAATAACGAGCCGCGCCGTACGTTCCAAGCAGACGATTGGTACGCGCAGACGAGCTATATTTCACAGCACCCGTACGTATTTGCCGGCACGCTACGTGACAATATTTGCATGGGACTCCCTGCTTCAGACAATGACATTGCGCGTGCACTGCAACAAGCGCAATTAGTTGACTGGCTTTCTACACTACCACAAGGATTGGACACCGCAATTGGCGAGGGTGGACTTGGTCTATCTGGCGGTGAGCGCCAACGTGTTGCTATTGCGCGCGCGTTTTTAAAGCAGCCGCGCATCGTTTTCTTTGACGAGCCGACTGCTGGCCTTGATGTTGTAACGGAGGGCTTATTAATTGAAGCGATTCAAACACTACGCCAAAGTGCGACTGTCATCATCGCCGCTCATCAATATAAAAGCATTCGCTTTGCCGACATCATTTATATTGTGGAGAACGGACAAATTACCGCATCCGGCACACCAGAAACGTTAAAGGTGAACCCGTTTTATCAAAAAATTGCGGAAGGGAGGACAGATTCATGCAGCAACTAATCCAGCTAATTTGGCACGACAAAAAGGATGTACTCCTTGCACTCACGGCTGGCACCGTGAGCGGCTTAACCGCCGTCGCGCTGTTCGCACAAAGCGGACTGCTTATTTCAAAGGCCGCGCTCATGCCGCCGTTTTACATTATTTTAATTTTAACGGCGTTTCTCAAATTATTTGGCGTCACAAAATCAGCGAGCAAATACGCCGAGCGCTTCCTGTCGCACCGTGTGACGTTTCGCTTTATGAGCATGATGCGTATGCAATTTTTCCGCAGATTATTACCACAGGCGCATGTACTTAGCACGTATAAAAGTGGTGATTTACTCACGCGCATTACGACGAGTGTCGACACGCTGCAAAACTTCTTTTTGCGCGTGCTGTACCCGCCTCTCATCGTACTGTTTGTCTTTTTCGTCACGATTTTATTTACGCTGTTTTTTTCGCCGTGGATTGCGCTACTACTACTAATCGGCATCGTACTGACAAGCATCGTCATGCCGTACGTGCTATTTCGCCGGTCATTCGCCACAGCAGCGCACGATAAAAAGCAGCTGACGATTGAGGCGACCGAGTATTTTTACGGCTACCGTGAGCTGCTGCTGCACAATAAAGAGTCGGCTAGCAAACAGCAGCTCGCTACTTTGCATAAAGCATATGCAGCGACGCGGAAAAAAGAGCTCAACAGCGAGCAGACGTCGTATGTTTGGAATCAGGCGATCGCACTCGCAACAAGCTTTGCCGTCATTTTTGTCGGGGCTTACCTCGTATCAACAGGGCAGCTTGAAGGCGTATATTTAGCACTCATTGTCCTTGTGTCACTTACCGTGTTCGAATCCGCTGTTCCGCTCGCAATGGTGCCGATTTTTGCACGCCATACGAAAAAGGCCGTGGACGAGCTCGAGGAAGTCACAACGCAGCATGTAGCAGACGGCACAGTGCAGCTTGCGCGTGTTGCGGATATTCGCCTAGAAAGCATATCGTACCACTACCCAACTGGGGCGCGGCCTGCCTTAAACGACGTTTCACTGACGATTCACGCAGGGGAAAAAATTGCCATTATCGGTCCGAGTGGCTCCGGGAAATCCACCTTGTTGCAGCTGCTTATGAAGGAATTTCACCCGACAAGCGGCGCGTTGTGTATCAATCGTACAGCTATTGACACGATTCATACCGTGTCCCTGTATGCGCAGCTTGGCACAATGCTCCAGCACAATCACTTTTTCTCCGGCACGGTGGAAAGTAATTTGCGCTTTGCAAAGCCTGACGCGACAGCAGCCGAGTTACAGGCGGCATTAGAAAAAGCCGCGCTTACAAAATCGCTCACAGACCCTATTTCCGAAAAAGGTGGCAATCTATCCGGCGGCGAAAAACAGCGCCTTGCCTTTGCGCGGCTGCTGCTAAAGGGCAGCTCACTCTGGCTCATTGACGAACCGTTTACAAGTATAGACGCGAAAACGGAACAAGCACTATTCGACACATTGTTAGTTGAGGCAGCGGGAAAAACGGTGCTGATGGTCACACATAAGCTAACAAATTTAGATCAGTTTGACCGCCTATTCGTCATGCAGCACGGTGAAATTCTCGAAGCTGGCACACACGCACAACTTTTGGCGAAAAAGGGCTTGTATTTTGCGATGTATCACACGTAAATATACAAAAAAGTCGATTCTCACTAGATGAATCGACTTTTCCTCTTTCACGGCAAATCACGTTCGCTTCCGTCCAATCAGCTGGAGCACCTTACATTTCCCTGTGTGACCTGCGCCTTCTACACGATTTTCCTCGACACAGGCAAAGTGCAAGACATCCAATTTTTTTGCCCAGCTCGCTAAAGCTGCTTCATTATACAAAAAATCTAGCCGCTGCGGGCCACCTGTTCCATATTGAAGCTGTGCCTCCTCATACACCTCTAATAAAAACACGCCGCCAACCTTTAACGAGCCACTAATTTTATCGAGCACCTCATATTGATCGGCCTTCGCAAAATGTCCAAAAATCATCACCGCCCCGTCATACTTACCTTCCTCGAGTCGGTCATTAATCAAATCTACTTGCTTCGTTGCTACATGGACAGATTGTGAATTCGCTAATGCCACTGTTTTTTGCAGCCCTACTTCCGCATAGTCAAAAGCTGTTACCTCATGGCCTTTTCTTGCTAAAAAAACAGCATTTCGCCCCTCGCCCTCGGCATAGCAGGCAATTTGTTGGGCCTGTGAAAAAACGTCGACATGCTTTTTCAAAAAAGCATTTGGCTCTGTCCCGTAATAGTACGTCTCCCCCTGAAAGGTCTCATCCCAATGATTCACCCAAATCATCCCTTCTCTCTAGCGTAAAAAGCCGTAAGCTAGCATACGACTTTTTACATTTGTTATTTATTATTGTCAATAAACTCCTGTAGCAGCTCTTTTGGCATAAAGCCGCCTGTTCGCGCCTTCACTTCGCCGTCAACAAATAGTACCAGTGACGGAACCGACATAATTTGATATTCTGCCGCGGTTACTTGGCTTTCGTCCACATCGACTTTCACGATTTTCACGTCGTCACCCACTTCAGCAGCGAGCTCCTCCAATACCGGTGCAATCATTTTACACGGTCCACACCACGTCGCAAAGAAATCCACTAGCACAACCCCGTCTAAAATTTCTCGTTCAAAGTTTTGATCTGTTGCCTGTACAATTGCCATTTAAATGGCCTCCTTGTTCGTCATATTTTTTCATCACCCTACGCAGAAGTACTGTCTTAGAAATTGACATCCCTTCATAGCCTTGCCAAAATCCGTCTAATTCATCAAACAAAATATCAAGTCACCAACTGCTCAATATGACCATCTCTCCAAAACATATCCTCACAAAGACATGTTGTCAAGACGAAACCATAGCGACATGCGTCTACAGCTAACAAAGCATATATGATTGAGTGAAAAAAACACTGAAACAGCATCTCCTCCCGTTTCAGTGTTTTCTCTCATTTTATTTAGCTAACGCTGTCTTCTCTTTGTCTTTTTCACTTTCTGTTACATAAAGAGCACATGTTAAATCGCCGAAGCAGTTGACCATTGTACGCGTCATATCTAGTAAGCGGTCGATCCCGATAATTAACGCAATCCCCTCAACTGGTAAGCCGACAGATTCTAAAACCATCGCCAGCATAATCATGCCCGCGCCTGGTACTGCTGCTGTACCAATCGACGCTAATACAGCGGTCAATACAACGATTAACATTTGCGAAATGGATAAGTCCACCCCGTACACTTGCGCAATAAAGATCGTGGCAACCCCTTGCATAATGGCTGTCCCGTCCATATTAATCCTAGCCCCAAGTGGTTGAACGAAGCTACTAATTCCTTTAGGAACATTTAGCTTCTTTTGTGCAATTTCCATCGAAACAGGTAATGTCGTACTACTGCTCGACGTACTAAAAGCAACGGTCATCGCCGGTAAATACGCCTTAATGACATCTAGTGGATTGCGCTTTGCTAATACCTTTAACGCACCGCCATAGACGACGATAAAATGCACAAAGAGCGCTAATAATACGACGAGCAGGTACCATATTAATTTTATTGTTTTTCTTTAAAAAGAAAAGCTTCCTTCTACCTGAAAGCTCAATCTAAAGCACATATCGCCTTCTTCAGTATGTCAAATTAAAAAATGCCCGATACAGCACCGCATGCTAGATAAAGGGCTCCCTTACCTAAAATGTGTGTGTATGTGACACTTTTTAACCTAGTATTTAAAGCTTTGAATCGACTGCTGCAACTCTACCGCCATCTCTGCTAAATATGTCGAAGCGGCAGCTACTTCCTCCATTGCCGCATTTTTCTACTGGGAGGCTGCGGCTACACTGTAAAATCTACCTGTTTTTGAAAATTCAAGGTCACTCTAGCGTTCCACATTAAAAATACAAGATTGATAGTTTAAATTGCATTCAACGCCTTAAATTTTAGAAGAAAAAACCGAACGTATGAAGCGCTACATTAGCACCTTCATTCGTTCGGCTGTAAAGTTTTATTTCCCCAAGAACGCTGTTAACATCCACGTATGCTTTTCTAAGCTTTGATACTGTGCATTTAATAAATCTTCCGTACGATCATCGCCCGCAGCACTCGCTAACTCCATCCCTTTATTGATGGCATCCATCACAAGCTTGAAGTCGACAATTGTCTGCTCGACCATTTCTTCAGCAGACTCCTTGCCAGATGCCTCTTCCACAATTGACAGCTGCAGGTGCTCCTTCATTGTTGCAACAGGCTTGCTACCTTTAGACAAAATACGCTCTGCTACATCATCTAAATTTAATGTTACTTCATTATATAACTCCTCAAATTTTGCATGTAGTGTAAAGAACGCGGACCCGCTTACATACCAGTGGTAGTTATGCAGCTTCGTGTATAACACAGACCATGTTGCTACCAATTCGTTTAACTGACTGTCTAACTTTTCGTTTGCCATCATTAATCACCCCAAATAGAAATATCACGTTAATTATTCCGAATATTAAGAATAAAAAAGCATTGATCGAATTATAGCAAAGTAATAAGAAAAATACAAAATTTTCACCTTCTCTAAGCATGTCAGCCACCATTTTTATTTCAATAGCTACCTTTACTAAAAAACAAAGTTTCCACAAACCTATTTCGCTCTCTATATTTCAGAAAATTAAGAATTGACATTATTATAAACAAAATGTAAAGTTAACTTTACGTTAAACAAACTTTACATTCAGGTGGTGAACGCGTGAAAAATAACATAAAAGAATTTCGACAAACACATCAATTCTCACAGGATGGATTAGCTGAAAAATTGGGCGTCTCTAGACAAACGATTATTTCACTAGAAAAGGGTCGCTATAACCCTTCCCTCACGCTCGCTTTTAAAATAGCTCGCCTGTTTCATTGCCACATTGAAGATCTTTTTATTTATGAGGAGGAAAACTGATGCATAGCTACAAAGCCATCTTTTTAATTTTAGGCTTCATTTTTTTCATTAACGCCCTCATTATGAATGGGGTATCTATTATTGCAGGCAAATTTCCAGATGCATTAATGGCTATTGCGCTCACGATTATGTGCTTTTGCTTAGCTTATTTAACGCCACATTTTGCGATAAAGGATGAGCGCGCGCAAAAAATCCGTGAGCGGGCCGTCTACATGAGCTATTTCTGGGGCATTGGCTTCGCAGTTATTTTAATGATTATTTTCAACCCAGTTTCAGCAATCAATCTAGCTGCCTTTCAAGTATTATCACTTTTCATGGCATTATATATTTCCACGGTCTTTCTAACTATGGTTTATTATGCGAAAAGGTATTAAAACGTAAAATAGTCATCTCGCCTTTACAGGGAGATGACTATTTATACACCACTATAAATTTCTACTAAAGTAATCTCCTCAAAAACCTATTCCCTCACTCCTCATCCTCCATATACTCCAGTAAATCACCCGGCTGGCAATTAAGCGCCTTGCAAATGGCATTTAATGTTGAAAAACGGATTGCCTTCACTTTTCCTGTCTTCAAATTCGATAAATTGACGATGGATAAATCCACTTTTTCAGCAAGCTCACTCAATTGCATTTTACGGTCTGCCAACACCCGGTCTAGCCTAATAATAATCATCTAGTCACATCCTATAATGTTGCATCAAATTCTTCTTGCAAAAACACACCGTATTTAAAAATCGTTCCAATAATCCAAATGACAATCCCGCCAAATAACAAGCTCCAATGAATACTAAAGAAATTATAAGATACTGCTTTAATCCAGTCACTATTTTGCATAAAGCTCGATAAACTAAACAGCTGATCAAATAAATAAATCGTCATTGTTTGACTAAATTGTAGTGTAAAGCTTAACACGATAAAAGCATAAGCAATCCATCTAATGTATTTACTATTACTCATTGTGAATACTTGGCTATTCTTTAGCTGCTTAAAAATGGCCGTTACACAATAGGTAATGAAAAGCAGTACGACTAGATACAATATGAGCATCACAAGAAGTGCGAGTACATATTGCTTTTGAAATTGAAAATTACTGACAACCTGGTCACTCATCGTAATGGCCAAGCCAGAAAAGTTTAACGCTGCATTTATTTCGCCCTTTTGTAAAACGGCAATTATTTTTTCAGTTGGCAGCAACGCCACACAGCCACATAACAACATTAAAAAGCCTAACAAGATACTAGCGCATACAAATACAGCCTTTAATGTGAAATGAAAAACTCTAATAAATGTTTGAAAATTCTTTCTGTGCATAATTGTTTCCATCCAAAATCCCCCTTTTATTGTTTTTAGTGTAATATATATCCAAACAAAAAACAATAATTTTTTAATGATAATCGTTAAATAATTATTGATTATCATTTATATTTGTAGAAAAAAATAGGTTAGGCTTATCCTGAATGCAATAAAATACCCAGATGAAATAGCCAGTATTCCGTGCGATTTCACCTAGGTTATTCATCATTAGATTGTCACTGTACTAAATAGTCAACTAAACCATCCGTCGTGCATTTATTATATTTCTGTGAATATGGGTCCGCAAAGCCATGCTCGCCTTTAACGAGATCCCGCAAAAAAGACAAAAATAACAGGTGAGATTTCTCCCACCTGTTACACGCTAGCTTTTTGATTGTAAGCGTCCCTTTTCCAATTTCCTACCAATCAGCTGAGTCATGAATACGATGACAAATAGGACACCGACCATGACCGCCATCATTCCCGCAATTGACGTATCAAACCACTTTGCAGCATAATAGCCTGCGATCGCTGCTGTGACACCAAAGCTAATGGCAAAACTAAACATTTGCTTTAAGGAACGACTGATTAAGTACGCCGTTGCTGCTGGTCCGATGAGCATCGCAATGACTAAAATTGCGCCGACACTATCAAAGGCAGATACCGTTGTAAAGGAAATCATCAGCATAAATAAATAATGCATAAATACAATCGGAATGCCGATTGACGCTGCATAGACAGCATCAAACGTTGAAAGCTTAAATTCCTTATAAAATGCGACAAGTATAAGGATGTTGAGTAGTAATGAGCTTCCAAGCATCCAGACGGCTTTTGGCATTTCTAAGCCAAATAGTGTAAACGTTTCCCATGGTACAAACGCAATTTCGCCCATCAATACGTGCTCAACATCTAAATGCACATTCCCTGCATAGAGCGTGACGAGCAATACACTGACTGCAAACAGCGTTGTGAAGATGATGCCAATTGCTGCATCTTCCTGAATGCCACTTGAACGTAAATATTGGACTAAAAAGGCGGTTAGCAGTCCTGCAAGTGCTGCACCGATAAACATCGAAATACCAGTTAATGTTTGTGTGACGATAAATGACATCACAATGCCAAATAACACGGTATGGCTAATCGCATCTGCAATCATTGACATTTTACGTAACACTAAAAATACACCAGCCACACTGCATGTAATCCCTACTAGTACACCCGTTAAAATTACCCAAAACTCAATCATGCTGTGTCACCTTACTTTGCACCCTTCTTTTATGCAGTACTTTACTCAGTAAACCTGCTTTCGGGCTAATAAAATACGACAAGATAAAAACACTTGCCGAAACAAGGACTATAATCGGCCCCGTAGATAACCCTGTTTTTAACGAGCTAATATATGTTCCCGTAACCCCTGAAAATCCACCTAATACCCCACTAAAGACAAGCATCGTGCCGACCGTTTTTGTCCAGAGCTTTGCTGTTGCTGCGGGTATGATTAACAGTGCTGACATCAAAATGACTCCGACCGCCTGAATACCTGTCACGATTGTCATCACAATGAGTGCTGTTAAGATGATTTTCAGTAAGGTAACGGGTAGCCCAATACTTTGTGCATATACTGGATCGAAAATCATCAGCTTCCATTGTTTTTGCAGTAACACACTGACAAGTAAAATCATGCCTGCACAAATAAAAAGCCAGTATAAATCACTTTTTGTCATAGCAGCGGCTTTACCAAATATAAAGTCGCTTAGCCCACTTTGATTGCCTCCTGGCTGTCGATTGACAATAGTTAATAACACAATCCCAATCCCAAAAAACACAGAAAGCACAAGGCCAATTGCAGCGTCTCCCTTTAGTTTAGAAGTATTCACAATCCCTTGAATACTATAAACAGCTAACGTCGATGTGACGATTGCTCCAAGCATTAATACGGGAAGGTTTTTCTCCCCTGTTAACAAATAGGCAAGTGCAACACCTGGCAATGCAGCATGGGCTGCTGCATCACCAATTAAGCTTTGCTTTTGTAAAAAAGAGAACGAACCGATGACACCCGAGGCAATACCAAGTAACATCGTGCCGATTAAAATCCACAGTAAATTGCCACTAATCATACAAGCCCGCCTTCTTTTTCGAATAATACGAGACGACCACCATACGTTTTTTGGAGATTTTCTGCTGTAAAGGTTGTCACAACAGGTCCTGTAGCTAATATCGTTTCATTTAGTAAAATCGTATAATCAAAATATTCCTCAACCGTTTGTAAATCATGGTGGACGACAAAAATACTTTTCCCCTGATCACGCAGGTTTTTTAAAATAGCTATAATCATTTTCTCTGTTGCGACGTCTACCCCAGCAAATGGCTCATCTAAAAAGTAAACTTGTGCCTCTTGAGCAAGCGCTCTTGCTAAAAAGACGCGCTGTTGTTGCCCACCGGATAGTTGCCCAATAGAACGTTTCGCATAATCTTGCATATTGACACTCGTTAAGGCGGCCATCGCCTTTTGTTGATCTTCTTTTGTCATCCGTTTGAATAAACCATGATGACCGTATCGCCCCATCAATACTACATCGAGTGCAGTCGTTGGGAAATCCCAATCGACTGCATTACGCTGCGGTACATAGCCAACGATTCCTTCCTTTGGCTTATAAGCCTTACCTAATATTTGAACAGACCCTTGCTTATTTTGTAGCTGATTTAAAATCGCCTTCAGAAAGGTAGACTTCCCCGCTCCATTTGGTCCAATGATCGCCGTTAAATAACCCGTTGGAATCTCAACACTCACATTATTTAAAACTACCTTTTTATCGTAAGCAACGGTAAGATGCTTCACTACTAATGCATTCATCTTTTCACCTACTTCAGCGCGTCAATAATACTATTCACATTATGTTTATACATCCCGATGTACGTGCCTTCATCCGTACCTTCTGCGCCCATCGCATCGGAGAACAATTCGCCGCCAATTACAACGTCATGGCCTTTTTCCTTCGCTCCCTCAATAACGGCTGTCATCGCTTTATCAGACACACTTGATTCAACAAAAATCGCTTTCACATTGTTTTCAACTAAATAATTCACCATATTTTCAACATCTTTTACGCCATATTCCGTTTCCGTACTTAAGCCTTGTAGACCACTCACTTCAAAGCCTAGGCTGTCACCAAAATAGTTGAAGGCATCATGCGCCGTCACTAGAATACGCTGCTCCGCTGGGATTTCTGCTACACGCTCCTCTACAAACGCAGCTAAGTCATCCAGCTCCTCTAAAAATGCCTTTTCATTCGTTTCGAATTCCGCTTCGTATTGTGGGTACTCCTCCACTAATGTATCGCCAATGTGGTCCACTACCTCTTTCCATAATGACACATCAAACCACACATGTGGATCATGTAGCGCACTGTCTTCTTCATCCGCTAATAAATGCGCCTCTTCTAACACTTCAGCCGCTGCAAAAACCGTTTTTTCCTTACTCATTTGATCAAAAATATCTTGCAGCTGTCCTTCTAAATGAAGCCCGTTATAAAAAATAACCTCCGCATTATCTAATTTTGTCATGTCACTTTGCGTTGCCTTATATAAGTGTGGGTCTACTCCTGGCCCCATTAATGTTGTAACCGTTAATTTATCGCCACTAATAATTTTAACTGCATCTGCAATTTGTCCTGTTGTCGCGACAACGTTTCTTTCTTTTTCTGCTCCTGATTTTTCCACTTCATCCGCACTACATGCAGCTAATACTAAACTTAATGCTGCAACGCCTAACATTCTTTTCATTTTCAATTCTCCCTTTCATTCTTTCTATTGCGAAATAATTTTTCATTAACGATTAAATGTTTCTTTAATAATTAAATGTTTCCTTAAGGAAACTATACAACACAAAAAAATTCCGCGCAACTATTTTTCTGAAAATTCTTTCCGAAATCCTTTCCAGATGAAAAGCTGGCGTAGACGTATTTTCACTTAAAATGAGTCAAATCACAGAAATTCCTTGAAGCTTTTTACTGTCTCGTATTGAAAAACACGTAACGGAATACAGTTATAATATTACGAATTTCATCGTAGACACTTGCTCTGATGCATATTCTTTTATAGGGGGGAAATATTTGTCGGAACCAATTGAGTTCAAGATTTATGCAGACGAAGTTCCAGAACCAATTCGTAAAGACGGAGCGGGTGCGACTGATCCTGGGCCACGTGACATTTTGCGCGCATTAGAAAACCCGAATTTACTTGTACCGCCAGAAACAGATGCAGGAACGGTGCCGAATTTACGGTTCTCTTTTTCTGATACACATATGACATTAAAACATGGTGGCTGGTCGAGACAAATTTCGATGCGCGAGCTTCCAGTTGCTACGACGATTGCTGGCGTTAATATGCGGTTAACTCCTGGTGGTGTACGTGAGCTTCATTGGCATAAGGAGCTTGAATTTTGTTTTATGACCGTTGGAAGGGCAAGAATTACAGCAGTCGATCAAAACGGGAAAAACTTTATTGCTGATGTTGGCGTTGGGGATTTATGGTACTTCCCGCCTGGTATTCCGCACTCGATTCAAGGGCTTGAAGAAGGCTGTGAATTTTTACTGATGTTTGATAATGGGATGTTTTCAGATTTAGATACGTTTACAATTTCCGACTGGTTTGCGCATACGCCAAAGGAAGTGTTGTCGTCTAACTTTGGTGTACCAGAAAATGCTTTTCGAAATATTCCAAAGCAAGAAAAATACATTTATCAAGGAGAGATACCAGGTCCAATTGAGCAAGTCGCGATACCGGATCCATTCGGTACAAGAAATTTTACGCATCGCTTGCTTGGTCAAGAGCCAATTCGTTCACCAGGAGGATCCGTACGAATTGCAGATTCCACCAATTTCCCAGTAGCACAGGATATTTCGGTGGCTCTCGTAGAAATTTTGCCTGGAGCAATGAGAGAATTACACTGGCATCCAAATAATGATGAGTTCCAATATTTTTTGTCTGGTCAAGGTCGTATGACAGGATTCGCAGCGAATGGGACTGCTAGAACTTTCGATGTAAGGGCAGGAGATGTAGGTTATATACCTTTCTGCTATGGACATTATATTCAAAATACAGGCGAGAAGACACTTTGGTATTTAGAAGTATTTAAAAGTCCTAAATATGCAGATATTTCGTTAACACAATGGATGGCGCTTACGCCTAAACAAATCGTTAGTAGTAACTTAAATGTCGGACCAGAATTAATGAACTCATTACGTAAAGAAAAATGGGCAGTTGTTAAATTCCCTGGGTATACTTACCAAGATTATAAATAACAAACTATAGATTTTAATTTCCAAGTTGTGCTTTCAACTTAGAGGCACTTGTCATCAAAGGATTTAACTAACGGACAAGGAAGACGTACAACATGAGGGATGCACTCCTTTAGGGTTAATCGTATTTTCATGATCCCCCCTTTAGTAAAAAGTCTCCTTTCCAAACTCCCTTGAAGATATCATTGTAAAAGCAGACGGTTTAGAGGTGCGATATCAGCACCTCTAAACCGTCTGCTTTTTATACTTCTCACAATTTTACATTAAATCTTCCAAAGACATCCTATAAAACTCTATTAAAAAAACACGCTTAACTCAGGATTAGTCAGTTAGTTTTGACGTTCACCAATTGTTCTTTACCGAAACCATTCTGTTAAAATAATCATCGTAACAAAACCAAAAATAAAGGCGATTGTCGCGGCTCTTTCATTTCCATCCCCATGGCTCTCTGGAATTAATTCTTTATACACAACAAAGAGCATTGAACCTGCAGCGAATGCAAGCCCGTAAGGAATAATATATTGAAACGATTCGCCAAATAACATCCCTATAAGTCCTGCACACATTTCTATGATACCTGTCAATGTTGCAAAAAAAATGGCCTTTCCACGACTCACATTTTGTGTAACTAAAAATAAGGCGACTAAAAAGCCATCCGGTATATTTTGAAGACCAATCGCAAAGGAAACAAGTACGCCCAGCTCCTGTTCATTGCTATTACTAATTCCTACAGACAATCCTTCAGGTAAGTTATGTAAAGACATCGCGAATAAAAACAATAGGATGACTCTCGAGTGATTTGCTGGTTTGCGTGAGTGTTCTAAATCAACATGTGGAATTAACATTTCTAAAATCGTGAGGACAAACGTCCCTATTAGGATTCCACTAACCAATACAGTCAGGTTAGATAGTTTTAGCGCAGATGGAATTAAGCCATATGCTGAGGCTGCAACCATAATGCCTGCTGTATAAGCTAGCAATGTATCCTTTCCTTTATGGGAAACATTTTTAATTAACAAAACAGGGATGGCGCCTAAGCCTGTACAAAGAGAAGAAAGGATAATCGGTAAATACTGCATGCGGGCCCTCCCGAATCGTGTTACTACATATTATGTGAAAATGCTCGCAACATGCCCTATTATTTCTTTTTTATGGAAATTCAAAGTTTGTTCATGTACCTGTTACGTGGAGTATATGGGACAACCTATAAAACCTGGTAGGCTTCCCCTTGCAACTTTCTAGAAAAAAGCACCTTCTATCACCTAGCGACTCTATTACTTCAACAAGGTTAAAATCGGAAAAATATACGGTTCAATGGGTTCATCTATTACGCGCCAGCTAGATACCTCGACAACAGGTAATTCATAGCCGTCATAACTGCCTACACTTAGAACACCTTCGATATCAACCCATGTATCCTGCTCAAGTGTAGCCGCTCCTTCTAATTCCGTTAGAAAGCCAATGACACTTGCATCTGCTACACAATGAGTAATCAAAAACCTAGAAATTACGAGCTGATTTGGCGTAAATTCCCCTTCCTTAAAAACAAATCCACTCATTTTAATCGTTCTACCGGCGTAAGTTTGAGGATTTTCGTTGATCTCTGCATAGTACGAGCTAAATAGATCACTCTCCATCTCAATCATTTTCGATTTCTCTAGCACCCCAACCTTCTTTTGTAGTTCTTCTTCAGACAGATAATTATTGTTCACGAGCGGGATATAATCGCTTGCATAAATATCAAGATGCTCTTTTTCGATTAGTGACTCCGCTGCTAAAGATTCACTGATCGAATTCTCCTCCTTTTGCTCACGACCTATTTGCGTAAGCACAGAGCCTTTATTTGCGGCAATCGAAGCATCTAGTGTCGCAGGAGGAATTGTAAATCCAGTTATTATTGGAAAGGCAACAATACCGAAACCTAAAATTCTCGCTAAGTTCCAACGACTATTCCCGTGGTCATGGCTACAATGAGCCGAGCACACATGATGCCCATGCTTTTTCTGAAAAATTCGTGACAGTTGGATGAGAAATAAAATAAAAAAGGTCCCTGCCGCTAGCTTACTCATAAAATCATATTTTGGATTAATGTACTTCGATATGTCTCCTGACAGCTGGAGTTTGACAAAAAACAACGTAAATAAACCTAAAAGTACAGCTTTTAATACATGTTGCGAATGAAGCTTCACCCCGTCATTCCTTTCCTATAAAAAACTTGATAGATAAACACACGCAAACACGATTGTTGTAATGAGAATAAATAAGATAAATACAAATTTCACTTTAAAAACACTCAATAACATGATCGTATTTTTTAAATCAATCATGGGTCCATAAATGAGAAATGCTAAGATCGAGGTAGAGGGAAATAAATTTTTAAAGGATGCACCAATGAAAGCATCTGCTTCTGAACATAATGATAAAAAATACGCTAATGCCATCATGACGATTGTCGACTGAACGAGTCCATCGCCAAATAAGAAAAGGGATTGTGCGGAAACATAAGTTTGAAGTAATGCTGCGACCAAAGCGCCCATAATTAAATATTTACTCATATCAAAAAATTCATCAATGGCATGTCTCAACATATCGAGTACCTTTGTTACGATTGGTTGTTTTTTACTTGGTTTAGTTATGGAGCCCCCGAGCGCATGCTTTTTTTTTAATTGGTTCGATTTGTATAACAAGCTAACAACAAGTGCGATGATTACCGCTGCGACAAATCCAACGCCCATACGTAATAGCGCCATTTCTAAATCATTACCAAAGGCCATATACGTCGAGATGATGACAATCGGATTAATCAATGGTCCGGTTAATAAAAAGCCAATTCCCGCGTACAACGGAACCCCTTTCCCTATTAACCGGCGGACAATCGGCACAATACCACACTCACAGGCCGGAAATAACGCACCGACCACACAACTCATAAAAACGGCCGAAAGTTTATTTTTTGGAATCCACGCACGTATGTGATCTTCTGTTATAAATATTTGAATAAACCCCGCAATTAGTACGCCAATCAAGACAAAAGGAATGGCTTCAATTAGTATGCTAAGAAAGATAGTATTGAATTGTTTAAACGAATTTGAAAGAGTGAAGATTTCACTTCCCTTAAATACAGGCACTACCCAAATCAAGCAAAGAAAAATTCCTAAAACAAACACTACTGAAAAATTAGTCGATAACTTCTGTTTAGATTGCATAAAATCTCCTTTTTCTAATTATTCAAACTAAATCATCTAGTATAGTTGTCTAACTTTAATAACAACCAATCAATTGCAAGCTTTTTTGTATGGACAGCTATCACAAGCTTCCCGTAGAAAAACGACTGCTTGAACAAAGGAAAATGAAATTACTAAACACATTATATTGATGTTAAATCGTAATAATTCTTATTTATTTTAATAATCTTACAACTTGGTCAATTTTCCTTACGATACTTAGAAAAAAGGATTCGCTGTAAATCTACATGCATTTCCTAGTAAATATGCGTAAAATGGATGAGATGAGAGAACATCGACGTAGAAGAGACAGTTATTACATGCAGCATTTCGGCAAGTCTCGACGTTTCACAGAATCGCAACGCTTTGTAGTACGCAGTTAGCATGCGAACTAGTGAAAAGAGCCGTTGACAGTAACTTAAATAAAAGAATTGGGTGAGAAACGATGCAAGAAATAACTAAATTCCCCCTGCTATGTGGCAATATTTCAGTCGACTTAGTCAATACAGAAGTGGTCAGACGTGGTCATCGTCTTGATTTACTGCCAAAGACTGACGATATTTGGGACTGGCTCCATGTGGTGCAGGCCGACATCCCTTTTTGGAGCGAGATGGTGCCTGCATGGAAAGAGCAGCTACCAGAAATCCACAAAAAATTAGTAACGATGCGCGGCATATTAAGAGCGCATTTTGAAGCAATCGCAGATAAACAAACCGTACCCGCTACACTCATTACGTATTTAGAAAATATAATTACGAACGCGCCGATTACGTATAAGCTAAAAGACGAAAAGCTCCTCCCTTTCCCGGTAGGCACGCTAGCGGATCGGCTACTAACGATTCTCGCACTCGATGCGCTAAGGCTCATCGCAGACGGTAAATTACGCTTACTTAAGCGCTGCTCCAATACAGATTGCGTGTTATTATTTATCGACGAAAGCGGTCGCCGCAAATGGTGCTCGATGAAAATATGTGGCAACCGCAAAAAGGTCGCGAAGTTTCAGCAGCGGAAAACAGAGGAGCTGTAGGATTTGATGACGATTAACAAGAAAATTCTGTCCCCGCTTTGAGCGCTTTCTACCAGACAGGCACTAACAACTAGTGCAACATTCCACCATCTATTCCGTCTTTTTCATTAGGACATAAAGGGGGAGTTAAGTGAAAATCATTCTAAAAGTAAATTTCATTAGCCTCTTCTATGCTTTAGTCCTGTTTATCCCAATTGAACTGTTACTCAACGTCTACCGTATTAGCAGGCTCACTGGATGGAGTTTGGATGTTGTGATCATTGTTATTCCTCTAATAATCCTAATCGGCCTTCTATTTTCGACATGGTTCATTATTCGCACTATGAAAAAATGGCTATTCACTAAAAAACATCGTTACGGGTTAGCTATGATGTGGGCTCCCTATTTCATGCTTTTCTATTATTTATTTAGTTATTTATTTCCGCTACAATCGGGTGAATCATGGTTTCCAATCTTTAATCTTTTCATCTATGGCATCATTGGTTTTTATGCTTTTTATGTAGTCCTGATGAACCGATTTGTTACAGTATAATAATCTTACTTTTTTGTTTTTTTATAGAACAACATCGTTTAACAAGCAATCATCGTGTATCATTACGATAAAAGAGTCAGGAGGGATTCGCTTGGATAAAAATAATGCGTTAATTATTGTAGATGTACAAAAGGCTTTTGATGATAAAAAATGGGGCGAACGAAACAATTTAATGGCAGAAGAAAACATTAGTAGCATACTAACATTATGGAGAAAGAAAGGTTGGCATGTCATACATATTCAACACAAGTCTGACAACCCTAATTCTGTATTCCATCCAAATAATGAAGGATTTTCTATAAAAGAATTGGTTGCACCTTTGGAAGAAGAAATAGTAATAACAAAGAAAGTTAATAGTAGCTTTATTGGTACAAATTTAGAAGAGTATTTAAAAGCAAATGAACTAACAACCACTGTAATAGTTGGTTTAACTACACCCCATTGTGTATCAACAACTACAAGAATGAGTGGTAATTTAGATTTCGATACATACTTGATTTCAGATGCAACAGCAGCCTTTGGTATGAAGGACCAAAATGATATTTATTATGATGCAGAAACAATCCATAATATTTCTCTCGCTACATTGCACGATGAATTTGCCACAATATTAACAACTGAACAATTGATAAATGATTTTATCAAATAAACTTATTCAATTAATCACGCGTTTTAGTGCTGCAATGATTGATAAGCATCGCAAATAAATCTGCTAAACATTCCCGAATCACCGTTAGAGAATAAATCTCGCCAATCAATTGATTGACGGGATTTTGTCTGCTTCCAATCCGTATATCCCCGATTCCCACTTTAAAAGCCTTAACGAACATCACCGATAATTTCTATATACGTATCCATAGTAAATACAACCTATTTCACAAATTGATATTAAGAGATTTTAATAAATTATTGACAATTTCTGTACTACCGTCTCGGAACATAAATAACGATAAAGTTATCATACAAACCCCTAACAACAAAAGAGTTCGCTTCTTAAACGTATTTATTAGTCGTTTTAGAAATGCCCTCATCATGAAAAATATACCTATACACAAGATTAGAAAATACCAAAAGCCCATACATTCTACCTTCTTTCCTATTAATTAATTGAATTCAGTATTAATAACGAATTAAGTTTCCCTGAAGTTACCAAATTAACAGAAAATTAATTAACACTCAGCTGAAAAAAGCTGACTATTTTTCACAGCATTAAACTAACCATTAAAATTCAATTTGACAGGTTATTTATAGGACATTATAATAACAAAAACTGGAGGTGGTTAATAATGGATAAAGCAACACCTGCACAACAGGAAAAGCAAGCTAGCGTTAGGCACTATTTTGCAAAAATGAAGGGGCAAGCAATCAATCCGCTACAGGTCAATGTCAAGGATGCGTGTACAGGGCTCGTTGGTGGGTTTATTGCAATTTCTATTTTGCTGTATTTAACGCAGCTGACAAATGCTGAATGGTTAATGGCGCCATTTGGGGCTAGCTGCGTGCTCGTTTTTGCCGTTTGGAATACCCCACTCGCGCAGCCGCGCAACGTGATTGGTGGACATGTGATTTCTGCGCTCATTGGCTTAATTTTGTATCATGCATTTGGTTCTGAGCCGTGGACGTTAGCATTAGGGGTTGGCCTCGCCATTGCCTGCATGATGGTCACAAAAACGACGCACCCACCAGCTGGGGCCAATCCGATTATTATCATTTTAGGCGGCTATAGCTGGAGTTATTTACTGACACCGGTGCTTGTTGGCGCGGTTGTCATTGTATGCGTGGCATTAATTCTGAATAATTTGCGCAGTGACCGGAGCTATCCGACGTTTTGGTGGTAATAGAAATACTTGCAGAAGAGCGTGCTGAATGATGTGAAGTCAGTGCGCTGTCTTAAATAACACCGACAAAAAAGGCTCATTCTTAGCTGTTTTCTTTAGGCATGCAAATATTGAAATAACAATCAACATCCTCTAAAAAATATTCATTATTTTTCAGGGGATGTTGTCTACTTTAAATCTGATAACTCCCCCCCTAAAGGAGTGGGGTTCTAGGGAATACAAGCATTCCTTTTCTTTCTTCCACA
>JBEMAQ010000006.1:0-185990 GCA_040274725.1 Solibacillus sp.
GAGTAGGACGTCGCTTCGCACGAAGAAAAACCACTGAGAAATCAGTGGTTTTTTGCTGTTTGTAAAAGTTAAAATTCTAATCGTTTACGTAGTTCCGTAATATAAGATTGCGATACAGGAATTTCACTGTGATCTTTTAAATAAATAACGAAGTTGGAAGTAATATCACGTGATATTTTTTTTATAAAATGAATATTTACAATGTATGAGCGATGTACACGAATAAATGAATCTGGTAGTCTTGTTTCTAGTTCTTTTAATGTAACAGTTGTTTTATACTGTGAACTGTCTTTATAAAACCAAGTACTTTTTTGTAAGCTTTCGATGTGTGAAATTTGTTCCACTTGTATAGGAACCCAGTCTTCTTGTTGTTTGCCTGTAAGTATTTTATAAGCATCTAATACAGGCTTACGATAAGAATGTGGTAGGACAACGATGAGTGCAGCTAGCTGATTAGTAATCATAATTGGATATCCCATTGCGTAGTAAGGTGTATCAAATAATGAATTGTCTAATACCGCATCAGACTTTTCATTAGTTTGTAAAATCCGGTAAGCTAAGCTATCTGTAGGTATTTGCTGACCGATTTCCATATGAAAATGATGGTTTTCTTCACTGAAATAAACGTATTGATTGTTCATAGCGATAGCGAGAAAGGCCTTTTTGGGAATCCAATCCTTTAATATAGTTTTGTACTGTTCCAACTGTGATTTTAAATCCTTCATTATTAAATTCTCCATTAATAAACTCCCCCTTATACTCCTTTTATTTTACATTTCATCCCTTAAATCCTTTTATTCATCCTAAATTTTACATGTTCTGTCGTGAAATAATGCAAAAACAGCAAAACTGTTATATATTAATTTTACAACAAACACAGCTGTTATGGAACAGTGGAGTATTGTTATTTAAACATAATGGGAAGGTGGAAATGTAACATGTCAACACGTCAACAAAAGATTGAAGCTTTACAAAAAGATTGGGCAGAAAATGCACGCTGGGCAGGAATTGAGCGTACTTACTCTGCAGAAGAGGTAGTAAAATTACAAGGTTCTGTAGTAATCGAGCAAACGTTAGCTACTCGCGGTGCGAAGCGTTTATGGAACTCTTTACATGAAGAGCCATTCATCAATGCATTAGGTGCATTAACTGGTAACCAAGCGATCCAACAAGTCAAAGCGGGTTTAAAAGCAATCTACTTATCGGGGTGGCAAGTAGCAGCTGACGCTAATATTTCGGGGCAAATGTATCCAGACCAATCTTTATACCCAGCAAACTCTGTTCCAGCAGTAGTAAAACGTATTAACCAAGCATTGCAACGTGCTGATCAAATCGATCATGCAGAAGGTCGCGAAGATGAGTTTGACTGGTTCGCACCAATCGTAGCAGATGCAGAGGCAGGCTTCGGTGGCCCGTTAAACGTATTCGAATTAGTAAAAGGTATGATTGAAGCAGGTGCTTCGGGCGTACATTTAGAGGACCAATTAGCTTCTGAGAAGAAATGTGGTCACTTAGGTGGTAAAGTATTACTTCCAACACAAAATGCAGTGCGTAACTTAATTGCAGCGCGTCTTGCAGCAGATGTAATGGGCGTTGATACAGTATTAATCGCTCGTACAGATGCAGATGCAGCGGATATGGTTACTTCAGATATCGACCCACGTGATGCAGAGTTCATCACAGGTGAGCGTACACCAGAAGGCTTCTACCGTACGACGCCAGGTCTTAAGCAGGCAATCGCTCGTGGTTTAGCGTATGCACCGTATGCAGATCTAATCTGGTGTGAGACATCTCACCCATCACTTGAGGAAGCGCGTGAGTTTGCAGCGGCAATCCATGCTGAGTTCCCAGGTAAAATGTTAGCATACAACTGCTCACCATCATTCAACTGGAAAGCAAAACTTTCGGATGAAGAGATCGCTGAGTACCAACGTGAATTAGGAAAGCTTGGCTACAAGTTCCAATTCATTACACTTGCCGGCTTCCACAGCTTAAACTTCGGAATGTTCGAGCTTGCGCATGACTACAAAGATAACGGTATGGCTGCTTACTCTAAGTTACAACAAGCTGAGTTCGCTGCTGAATCTAAAGGTTACACAGCAACGCGTCACCAACGTGAAGTTGGTACAGGATACTTTGACGATGTATCACAAACAATCTCGGGTGGTCAGTCTTCTACTACAGCAATGGCTGGTTCAACTGAAACAGAGCAATTCGTTTAATTTTTAACTAATGATTTCTACATTTATCCGTTACTTTTTGGGGATAGGAAGTACAGTAAGTGCATGTTAAGGCAGGGGCTATTGAATGATTTCAAGCAGTTGGGGAACGGACTTGAACAGTGTTTATGCCGAAACGCTTCATTTAATAGTCTTAGTTGAAACTTGCTTTTACGAAATGGATAAAGACATGTTTGTTTGAACATTTTCTACTACTTTATAAGCAAATATTATTCGGTGATTATGAAAGGTTTGCCTCCTTAACATAGTCAATGCGTTACAAAGGGGTCTTTATAAAAGTTTGATGTCTTGCTAGTCGTGATGGGGCTAGCAGGGCATTTTTCATTTTTATTTAGCGAAGGGGAGATTAGACATGATAAATAAAGAGCTATTATTAGTACCGGGGCCAACACCAGTTGTTGATGAAATCTATGCGGAATTAGCGAGTGAGACGCGAGGACATACAGATGCGCGCTTTGTGAAAATTTTTAAAGAAGCAATAGAGATGACAAAAGAGCTCTTTTCAACAGATGGTGAAGTGTATGTTGTAGCTGGCTCGGGTACACTTGCGATGGAAATGGCTCTTGTCAATACAGTAGGTGAGGGAGAAAATCTACTTGTTATTAGTCATGGTTATTTTGGTGATCGCTTTACGCCGCTTGCACAGGCTTATGGAATTGAGGTAGATGTGCTGCAATCACAATGGGGTGAACGTGTGGACACAGCTCTTGTCGAGGAGCAATTAGCGAAAAAGGCGTATAAGGCAGTGACGATTACACATGCGGATACGTCTACAGGAGTAGCGTCAGATTTAGAAGTACTGATTCCGCTTATTAAGCGTGCGGGAGCGCTTGTAATAGTTGACGGGGTTGTAGCAACAGCGGCGATGGAAGAGGATATGAGCAAGGGCTACGGCAGTGAGCAGGCGAAGATTGATATCATTTTAACCGGTTCACAAAAGGCAATTGGTATTCCGCCAGGGCTTGCGATTGTTGCCTTTAGTAATGAGGCGTTAGCAGCACGTGAGGCATTAGGGAAAGTGCGTGCGTATTATGCAGATATTTATAATTGGCGTGGTGTCATGGATAATCCGTCGACTTACTTTGCGACGCCACCCGTGAATTTAATTTATGCGTATCATGCAGCGTTGAAAATTGTGCTAGCAGAAGGTATGGACAAGCGTGCAGAAAGACATATTAGCTATGGTAGAGCTGTGCGTGCTGCGATGCGTAGCTATGGTATGACTTCACTTGCGCAGGAGGATGTAGCAGCACCGACATTGAGCTGTATTTTATATCCTGAAGGTGTAGATGATGCAGTGTTTCGTGCGAGTCTAGCTAGTCGTGGTGTTATTGTTGCGGGCTCCCTTGCACATGTAGCAGGGAAGGCATTCCGTATTGGTCATATGGGTAATGTGACAGCAGAGCAGCTTGAGCAGGCGGTGCGAGCAATTGGTGAGGCATTAGCTGAGCAAAGACCTGATACAGATTTTGAGGCAGCTGTGCAGGCATTTAAAGATGAACTGACAATAACGATATAAAAATAAGGCAAGCAGCTCATACTGCTTGCCTTATTACTATTCCATGGACTGCTTTAACCAGCGTGTCGCTTCTGTGTAGTCCTTCGATACGCCAAGCCCTTTTTTATACAGCATGCCGAGTTGGAATTGTGCTTTTGTATGGCCTTGATTTGCAGCGAGTCGATACCATTTGACAGCCTCTGCGTGGTCTTGCATTAAGCCTTCGCCGTTTGCGTACATTTGAGCCAGCTGGAATTGTGCTTTACTATGCCCTTTATTAGCAGCGAGCCGAATCCATTTCGCAGCTTCGGTAAAGTCCTGAGCGACACCAAGTGCTTTATCAAAAATATTGCCGAGGCGGTACTGGGCTTCAGTGTGCCCTTGCTCCGCTGCAAGACGATAGCAACGACGCGCTTCCTCGTAATTTTTTCCCATGCCGATGCCTTCCTCATATAAAACACCAAGCTCATATTCTGCTTCAACATGGTTTTGGCTACTTGCAGCGCGGAACCATTTATAAGCCTGTTCCATCTCATTAGTTGCCTGTGCCATTTTAGCTAACTCATACTGTGCAGCAGCGTGCCCTTTAGTGGCCGAGCGTTTGAACCATTTTTTTGCTGATTCTAGTTGCTCCATTCGCAAATAAAGCTTTCCTAAGTCGTAGCTAGCGCTTATATGCTCATTTGCGGCAGCTTTTATTAGCCAGTCAATGGCTTGTTGATGTGCTTGAGTTGTTTGCTTTTGACTATAGATGAGACCAAGTGAATATTGAGCATTTGTATGACCCTCGTTTGCTGCGAGTGTTAGCCATTTTACAGATTCCTCATCATTTTTTTGAACACCTTGGCCAGCTGTATAAAGTAGGGCAAGTTGGAATTCAGCATTTGTATGTCCTTGGATTGCGGCTGATAAAAACCATTTAGCCGCTTCTTTATCGCTTTGTGGTACACCGCGGCCTTTATTATACAAGTAGCCTAGATTATATTGAGCACTTGCATCACCTGCGTGAGCTGCGTCAGAGAATAGCTTAGCTGCCTCTTCATAGCTTAGCTGAACGCCTTGTCCGTTGTGATAAAGAAAGCCTAAATTGTTTTGAGCGCTTGTATTGCCCTGATTTGCGGCAAGCGTATACCATTTAGCGGCCTCAGTAAAATTTTGTGTGAAGCCTTTGCCTTGATTATATAAAGAGCCGAGATTGTACTGCGCATCAGCATTTCCAGCTTCTGCAGCAAGTTTGTAAAGTTCGGCGGCTTTTTCGTCATTTTGCGCTACGCCTTGACCGAGCTGATACAAAATACCGAGTGCATACTGAGCGTTTGCATCTTGCTGCTCGGCGGCAAGCTCATACCATTTTGCGGCTTCTAAGAAATCCTTTTTTACACCGCGTCCGTGGTTGTATAACACACCGAGATTGTACTGGGCGCTACGGTTGCCTTCACTTGCGGCAAGTAAAAACCATTCTGCGGCCGCCTCAAAGTCATCAGCAGCAAAGTCCCAATCTGTCATTTTTTTATGTTTGCTTGGGACAACGACTTCGCCAATATCATAAAGGGCTGAGCTAGCGAGCTTTTCACCTTGTTCAAGATTGTTAATATACCATTCGCAAAGGTCCGTTAAATAATCGAGCACCATTTTAGCGGCCTTGGAATCGACGATAGTATTCGATGAATTTGTTGTCATTTTGCTAATTAAATTCATCAATAAATACATGCGACGTGGGTGGATTTTAGCGATAAAGTTTTTGTTGTTTAGCAGTGTACGGATATCGATCTGGCCAACCTTTTTATCCATATCCTTTTCATATAAATCACGTACAATCATACCAAGTGCAATTTTTGCTTTTTGTAATGAGCGCTTCGGATTCGTAATAGCATAGCGTGCGACACCTTGCAATGCCTCTGTTAGGGGATAATGTGTGTTTGGAATCGTATTGCAAAGCTCTGAAAGACGGTCGCGATTAATTGTCATCCTGATCACTCCTTTTCTTTTAAACGTTCTATACTAAATAAATATAAAATTTGGATAATTAACCTTTTTATCGGTAATAACTTACTGAATTCAATATTTAGAGCAGTATAGGCATTGAATTTATCGGAAAACACCGCTAGAATTTTTTGTAAGAGGGAGGTTGAGTAAGGTGAACACTGTCGTTGTCGTAATTCCAGCATTCAATCCATTAACATCACTGCTTTCATTTGTCGAAAGGTTATTGGAGCTCGCTGTTGAAGAAGTTGTGGTTGTCGATGATGGAAGTGATGCGAAATATAGTGGGATATTTGAAAAGCTTCGCGAGATAGAACATTGTGTAGTGCTAACGCATGAGGAGAACTACGGGAAAGGGCGCGCACTGAAGACGGGCTTTGATTATGTGTTGAAGTCACAATGGAAAATGAAGGACATTATTACAGTCGGTGCACATGGACAGCATTCCATTTTAGATATTGAGCAAATTATTGCGAGTACAAAAATATTTTCAGACGGCATTATTTTAGGGGTACGTGAATTTAAATCAAGTGAAGTGCCGGTGACGACCTTTGTGACGAATCGTGCTATTTCGATGCTGTTTGAGTTTTTTTTCCGTAAACGATTACTTGATACGCAGACGGGACTTCGTTATGTGCCAAACTTTTTACTGCCTTGGCTAAGCGCTGTCCACGGAGAGTCGTATAATTATGATTTAAATATGCTTGTTGCGGCTATTCGTCGTCAAATACCGATCTATGAGGTGCCGGTTGGCGAGGCAAAGTTAAAGAAAAATTCAATTATTTATTATGATGAGGTGCTTGAGCCAAGGCAGCTATTTCAGCAGCTATGGTTGAATTATATAAATCGCGAATAATGTTATGGAACTTTCTAATCGGGAAAACGTAAATAGTATTACGTATTAACAAAGGGGGGCTTTTAATGGATGAACAACAGTTACAACAAGCAATTGCAGGTAAGGACAAGCATTATTCAGATAAAAAGTTTTTAACTAAAATTCAGCGTGTCGGTGGCAAGCTTGGTAAAGAGGCAATGCAAGCAGCGGCGACATTATTTGTGGCGCTGAAAAGTCCAGATATGCCAAAGAGCAGTAAGATGATTGTGCTTGGGGCATTAGGTTATTTCATTTTGCCAGTGGATGTCATTACAGATTTCTTACCGCTTGTAGGTTTAACAGATGATGTGGCGGTCATTATGCTGGCGCTTGGTAAGGTGTACTTGTCGATTACGGATGAGATGAAGGAAGAGGCAGCTACTCTGACAGAAAAATGGACGGGGAAAGAGTCTATTTTAACGGAAGACAAGTAATTGGGAATAGAAAAGCATCGGTTCGGAAGTGAATCGATGTTTTTCATCTTTATAAGTGGTGAAAGAAGGAGGGAATGGATGCTTCGATTTATTGTAATCGTGCTGGCGGTCATTGTATTTGCTAAGCCGATTTATGATGTCGTGACGGTGGAGGAGCAAAAGGAAACGCATGAAGTAGCTGAAATACAGGGTGAGAATGTCGAGCTAGAGCCGAAGCCAATTAATAGGTCCCTAGATGATTTAGTTGAGACATTTTATGTGTATTCAAGTCGATTTGAGCAAAATTTTGTGATGAATTTTGTCGGGTCGACGAATGGTTTAGAGGGGTTGCTCGAGCAAATAAGTGAGGAATTAGAAAAGAAGGACCCGTATATTTATGGGCATTTGAGCAAGCGGGAAATTGTATATGAATATTCGAAAATTAAAGCGGAAATCAAGGTGGAGCAAAGCTATTCAACGAATGTAGAGCAGGAGCAGCAGGTCGATGCACTCGTAGCGCAGCTTGTTAGCTCGGTGCCGCAAACGATGACGACGTATGATAAAGTGAAGTTTGTGAATGATTATATTGTAAAAAATACGGTGTATAGTGAGTCATCAAAGGCAAGCCCGCATAGTGCGTATGCAGTAGCAATTGAAGGGAAAGGTGTCTGTCAGGGCTATGCGCTTTTTGCCTACAAATTACTGCGCGCATTAGGTGTAGAAAATCACTATGTAACAGGCGAAGTGGAAACGGGTGGCCATGCATGGAATTTGGTCAAGGTGGATGGTGCTTGGTATCATTTAGATACAACGTGGAATGATCCACTGCCAGACCGTGGGCAAGAAGTGCGCTATGATTACTTTTTAATTAGTGACGCGCAAATAGGTCAGGATCATATGTGGGAACAAGGGAAGTTTCCGCAAGCTGTAAATAGCTATTGAAAATATAATATTGTAACAAGTTAGAGCAATGAGCCATTTAAGTAACATGAACTATTTTACTTAAATGGCGTGTTGTTTTTTTATTTCGCAAAAATATTTTCTGAATTTTAGAAATTTGAATTGACTACACGATGGTATGTTACTTATAATTCCATTTATAGTAGTTTTAGTTCTCTAAAAGTGAAGACTGCTAAACGAGGGGTTTTTTATAAGTGAAGGGACGATAGGATTGTTCTTTTTCTTAAAAAATTATTTTCAAAGGGGAGAAAGATTATGAAGTTCAAACAGTATTCATTAGTTGTACTGATGTTAATTTTTTCAGTTATATTAGCGGCATGTGCAAGTAATGAGCCAACATCTAATACGGATGTAGCAGGTGAGGCAGGAACTGAAGGGGAAGAGCGTGTGTTTAAAATTGCGCACGTTGTACAAGAGTCACATATTTGGCATGAGACAGCGTTAAAATTCGGTGAAGAATTGGAAGCGCTATCAGATGGTCGCTTAAGTATTGAACTTTTTCCAGCATCTCAGTTAGGTGCTGAGGCAGATATGATTCAACAAATGGAAACAGGCGCGATTGATATGGGCTTTATGACAAATGCTTATATGAGTACACGTGAAGTGTCATTAAACGGCTGGTTTATGCCGTATTTATTTAATAATTTAGAAGAGGCAAAGGAAATGCGTAAGTCGGAGGAAGCGCAGCAAATGTTAGCCGCACTTGGTTCACAAGGAATTATCGGTCTTGACTTTGCGTTTGCGGGTAACCGTCACGTATTAATGAAGGGCGGCTTTGCTGAAAATCCAGAAGATTTAAAGGGCAAGAAAATCCGTATCATTGGTAGCCCATCTATGCAAGCATACTGGGAAGGTGTGGGAGCAGGTCCAACGCCAATGCCATTAAATGAAGTCTATCAATCATTACAAACAGGGGTTATTGATGGTATTGATATTGACTTAGATGCGTTAGTAACAGAGAAGTACTATGAAAATGCGGAGTACTTAACATTAACAAATCAAACAACATTCCCAACGGTTATCGTAATGAGCCAAGTGATTTATGATAGTTTACCAGCAACAGACCAAGAAATCGTTCGCCAAGCGTTAGATACGGCTGTGAATTGGGGTGTAGATCAAGCGATTGAGCGTGAGACGACAAACCTTGAAACATTAAAGGCTGCGGGTGTTCAAGTGCTTGAAGAAGTAGATGTGACAAAGTTTGAAGCGATTTCTACGAAGGTACGTGAAGACTTCTCTGCACAATCAGATATTATTAAATCATTTATCGAAACAGCAGAAAGCAAATAGCTATTTATATAGTGGGACGGTGCTCTTTAGCGTTGTCCCATTATTTTAGTACATAATACAAATGATAGAAGGTGACATCTTGAAATTACTAACAGTAGCTAGCAATGCGCTTTTTCGTGTAGAGAAAGTGATTGCTGTCATTTTAGGAATTGTTTTATTAGTGTCGTTAGCAGCCGGTGTACTATTTCGTTATTTTTTAAACGCACCTTTGTTTTGGTCAGACGAATTGGCAATGTTTTGCTTAGCTTGGATAACTTTTATCGGTGGGAGTATGTGTATTAAGATGAAGGCGTCGCCATCGATTACGATGTTAATCGATAGCGTGAAGCCAACTGCACGTAGAGTGATCTCGATTATTTCTACACTCATTTTATTAATTTTTATTGTTTATGTTTTATACTTATCAATCGTTTGGATTACGGGGCCCAACATTCAATCACAAATTTCTACGTCATTAAAATGGCCGAAGTTTTATTTTTATTTAAGTGTTCCAGTGAGCTTTGGATTTATGACCATTCATGCGGTCGAATTATTTATTAAAACCGTACTAAACAAAGAAGATGAGGATGAAGAAAAGTTTGAAGGGAGCATAGATTAATGACAATAGCATTTATCTCTTTTGCGATCCTTCTACTGTTAGGTATACCGATTGCCTTTGTATTAGGTCTTACGACGGTTATTTATATTTTAGCTGAAAATCATACGCGCCTTTTACTAAGCGTACCACAATCACTTTATTCGGCGATGGAAAACTATAGCTTACTTGCGATTCCATTATTTATGCTTGCAGGGGAATTGATGAATCAGGGTGGGATTACGCGACGCCTTGTGAATGTGGCAAAGGGCTTCATTGGCCATTATCGTGGTGGGCTTGCTTATGTAAATGTAATTGCCAATATGATGCTAGCGGCCATTATCGGTTCTGCGACAGCGCAAATTGCGATGATGAGCCGTACAATGGTACCGGAGATGGAAAAGGCGGGCTACTCTCGTTCATTTAGCGCGGCAACAACGGCAGCGGCAGGCTTACTTGGTCCCATTATTCCACCAAGTATGATGTTTATTATTTATGGTGTATCTTCGGGTACATCGATTAGTGAAATGTTTTTAGCTGGTGTTATACCGGGGATTTTATTAGGTTTATCCTTTATGGTGCTGATTGCATTCATTGGGATGAAGCAGCAGTGGCCGACGCAGGAGCGTATGCCAATTGCTGAAAGTATGAAGGCATTAGTGAATGTCATTCCAGCGCTACTTGTACCGGTGACAATCATTGTTGGTATTTTAACAGGTGTATTTACGGCAACAGAATCAGCAGCAGTTGCGTGTGTCATTGCACTAATTGTTGGGCTATTTATTTACCGGGAAATAAACTTGAGATCTTTCCCAAGTATTATGGTGAATACAGCAATGACAACAGCGATTATTACACTATTAATCGCAATGGCAAAAGTGTTTGGACTTATTTTGACGTACGAGCAAATTCCGAAAACAATCGCTAACTGGATGGTTAGCTTATCCGATAATACATTAGTGTTCCTATTACTTGTAAACCTATTCTTAATTTTAGTTGGGATGTTCCTAGATGGTATTGCGGCACTCATAATTTTAGTGCCAATCTTTATGCCATTACTCGTAATTTACGGCGTAGACCCAGTGCATTTCGGTATTATTATTTGTATTAACTTAACAATTGGTTTATTAACGCCACCAGTTGGTTCAGGTTTATTTATTTCAGCGTCAATGACAAAGTTAAAAATTGGCGAGCTTGTGAAGGCGATACTGCCGTTCTTAGTTGTATCGCTCATTGTACTGCTGTTAATTACGTACATTCCAGCATTAACTTTATGGCTACCAGGTCGTTAAATGAAAAAATTCTACTGTAAGCATTGCCTACAGTAGAATTTTTTTATGACTGAAGCGTCAAAAATGCACGCTTCACAATGTATTCAATTGGTTTTTGTGTACAAAGTTTAAACTCGAGCTGCGGATAATAAGCATCGAGCTGGCTTACTAGTTCCTGCGTAATATAGTCATTATGCAGTAAAATCCCGCCATTTAAATAAAACGGGAAAGGCTCCTTTGTGAGCGCTATTTTTTTCAGTGTGGCTTTACCGATTAATGAGAGCTCGTAAGCGGCCTCCTGTGCGATGAGCTGTGCAATTGCATCATGCTGCGTGAGCGCCTCGTCGAGTACCGTACTTAGGCTTGCCATACGCGCATTTGTATAATCATCTACATAGAGCCAATTCGATAGCTCCTCGATCGATGCTATTCCGAGTTTTTTAAACACAAGCTCCTTCAAAATAGTTGTATCATTTACACGCCCATCGGATGTACGGAAAATAGCACGGGCAATTTGTTGGCCAATCCAGTAGCCACTCCCTTCGTCCCCAGCGCGGTGTCCCCAGCCACCTGTTGAAATAATCGTTTCCCCATCAGAGGCATAGCAAACTGCACCTGTACCTGAAATAAGAAGTGCACCTTTTTGCCCGTTGATAAGACCGAGCAGTGTCGCCTTTGCATCATTCTCAATCGTTACATGATCAATGTGAATATTTGTTGTCGCGATACTTTTATGGACAAGGCTTTCAACAACTTGTAAATCCTTTGGTGTATCAATGCCGGCAATCGCAAATACGGCATGGTCAATCGTCGCTGTATAGCTTTTTACTTGAATAAGAATGTCGTTAAAAATCCTTTCAACGCTTTGCTCACCGATTGCTTGATAATTTGAGCCACTCAAGACGGTCTCGAAGATAATTTCGTTCTCCATTGTTCGTAGTGAAATAGCTGTTTTTGTAGCACCGCCATCGATAGCTAAAATATAGTGTTTAGTCATGATTCCACCCCGCTAAAATTGTTTCAAGTGTTGCCTCTGCTTGTAAAATATTTTCTGTTTTTTCGCGTAGCCAGTTTTCTAGCTGGGCCGAGTTCTCTTCTGCCTCTTGTAGCGAAGCACGCATCGTATTAGGTGAAGGACCACCTTTTAATGTACGGATATTAACGAAAAACTCGGGCTGCATCGCGCGGTAAAAGTCTGCCTCTGAAATAATGAGCGAACGTCCTGTTACAAGCTGTGCTTTTTCGTTGGCAAGCACCCACGTTAAGCTAGCGAGTGATTCATGTTCATGATCAAGTAGCTCGCGCACACATAGGCTGACAATTTTATGTGCTTGTCGGAATGAAATATTTTCTGAGCGAACGAGTGAATCCGCAAGCTCCGTTACATTTGCAAAGCTGTTTTGTGCACGCTTTAGTAAGTTTTCTTTATTCACATTCATCGTTACAATGACGCTGCCAAATAACTTATAAATGCCAACTAAGCGGTCAATTGCACGCCATAAATAGGGCTGCATATCGTCCTCTGTATCGACAATATCGCCAAACGGTGTGTTATGTACCATTTGAAGTACTGTTGAAGCATCACCAACAACAGATGATAATAGTGCGCGCGTATGCTCGATGGATACCGGATTACGTTTTTGCGGCATGATCGAACTAACTTGTACGTATGGTCCGGCTAGCTGGAACGCGTTGAATTCCTGCGTTGCCCATAGTAAAAAGTCTTGCGACGTGCGCCCTAAATTCAGCGCAGCTAGCTGTACAACACTTGCCGCCTCAGCAATATAGTCAGCGCCTGCTACTGCGTCCCACGCATTTTCAATCATATCGTCAAAGGCCAGCAACTCCTGCATGCGCTCGCGGCTAATCGGAAAGCCCGTTGTTGTCAGTGCTGCTGCGCCCATGCTGCTGCGGTTAATCGTTGCGTACGCTGCTTGCATACGTGTGAAATCGCGTGATAACTGATCAATCACAGCTTTTAAATAATGGGCAAATGTTGTAGGTTGAGCTTGTTGCGTATGCGTATAGCCAATCATAATGGTCTCCACATGCTCCTCAGCAAATGCAATTAGTGATGAACGCAACGTTACGAGCTCCTGCATAAGTGACAGCATTTTTTTACGCAGTGTCATCCGGTAAATGGCGATGCCCATATCATTGCGACTGCGCCCAATATGTAAATTACCTGAAATATCACCACCGAGCTCGATTAAGTTATTTTCGATACGGAAAAATAAATCTTCAAACTGTGGGTTATAGTCACGTGTTTTATAATATTCTAAATCTAAACTTTTAATAGCTTGACCGATTTGCTTTGCTTCGTCGGCTGATATTAAATTTTGCTCTTCAAGCATTTTTAAATGGGCGATATGAATTTGCATCATTGATGATAAAAAATGACGCTTTGCTTCGTCATAGGCCGGTTGAAGCACCATTTGACGATAGCTGTTGGATGGAAATTGAATGCCTTCTGTTTCATTAATGCGATTGCGGTAATCTTGAAAGAACATATTGTCATCTGCCTCCATTTTATACGTATCATTGAATTCATATTACCTTTAATGGTAAAATATATCAATTTCGTTTTTGGAATTTGTTATAACAAGAATAAGGCTAGGGAAAAATTTATCTCACTATGATAATCATTTTCCCTTATACAAAACGTTACAAACTTATGAATCTACTCATTCGTTGTTGTATGATAAACACAATAAAATTAAAACTTCGTATACATAATTTTTTGATAATAAAAAGTTGAAGGAGGGTGCTATGTTTACTTGGTTACGCAATCTGTAGCTGCATGATTTTAACCTGGCTGGCGCTTAGTTTATCAGGATTAGAAATGGGCAAGCACTTAAAATTTCCCCTCTTTTGGATGTTGAGGCTGAGTATTACATTACTTGTCATCGCGACTTTAATAGGTGTGATTCAGATTTAAAAATATTGAAATAGTATTTTGCTGATAAATTATTTAATCAATGAATTTCAAATGAAATTAAAAATCCTTCCAATTCAAATAAATGAATTAGAAGGATTTTTTTATCGGTCATGTAAAAATGTAAGCTTCATCGTTTTTTTAAATGCGCCGTTTTTTTGCAGCAAAATAAGATGGCAGGCTCATGCCGATGAGCACTAAAATAATCCCGCCTATTTGAAGCCAAGTAAGTGTTTCATGTAACACAATTACTGAAACGATCACGGCTACCGGTAGTTCCATCGCACTTAAAATGGAGACAAGTGCACCGCCAACTTTTGGTGCGGCGAAGGAAAATAATAGGTTGGGCAAAATAATGCCGAATATCCCGAGCGCGAGTCCGTATGTCCATAAGCCATTTGTAATTTGACCATTCCAGAGGATTTCTGGTGATAAAACAAAAATAATAATCGTCACCGAAACCGTCGCTAAAATAAACGTACGTGCGACACTCGTTACACCCTCTACATGAATTGAATTAATTTGTAGGAAGGCCGCAAAACTTACTGCTGCGATGAGACCGAGTATCCATCCGCGCGGGTCGATTTGTGAGAGGTCGGCATCCATTATACCGGCTGCTAAAATGGTTCCGCCAAATAAAAACGCAAGCGAAATCAGCTCTAATCGGCTAGGTAAGCGGCGCTTCATAATACAGTTCATAATGAGGCCAATCCATGTGAATTGGAATAGCATAACTACTGCCAGTGACGCAGGTAAATAATTCAGTGATTGTCCGTAAATAATCCCGGTTGTGGCAGTACACGACCCTGCAAGCAGTAAAATAAAGAATCCTTTGAGCGATAATTTCGGCATCGTACGCTGTGTTGCGATAAATAACAACAGCGCAAGCGTGAAGCCAAAAATATATTGTGCTGAGATTGCCTCAGCGGATGTAAAGCCAGCCTGCATCGCAAGCTTGACAATGGTTGATAAAATCCCGAAGCTACTTGCTGCTATCACAATTAGTAGCGGGTAAAGCCAAGAAAATTTCAAAAAAACACTTCCTAATCTAGTTGTTTCACCATGTGATGAAACGGTTCGTCAATAATTGTCCAAGGACCTGTTACGGTGAAGCCAATGCGCTCATATAGTCGGCGTGCATCAAGCTTTGCTGTTTCAACATTCAGTGATAGTTTGTCGTAACCTTTTTCACGTGCTACCTGCTCCGCAAATGCGAGGAGTTTTGTACCAATACCTTTACCTCTTGCCGTGGCTGCTACGCAAATTGTATCAATATAGTATTCATCTGCATGTGCTTCCACATCAATGGAAGTTTGGACGTTTTTTGCCGCAAGCCATTTTTCAAGCACGCGGTCAAATGTAGCACCTTCTTGTCCATTATAAAGGACGACAATCCCAAGAATATTATCATTTTCAATAGCTACAAATGTATTTTTATAGCTATGTCTATTTTCTTGTCCTCTTACAAGTGTTTCAAGGGTCGATAACACGTTGGCTTCATCATTTTCCCCTGTTAAACGATGTGCAATATCGCCAATTGCATCATAAATAAGTGGTGCAATCGCCGCCGCGTCATGTGCGGTAGCTTGTCTAATAGAAATCGTCATCTATAAAAATCTCCTTTTAAGATATATTAGAAATTAACATCAACAAGTAAAGTATAGCAGAATTTTAAAAAAAGACGGGATTTCTACAATTTAGAATTGCATAAAACTTTATTGTGACATAGTTTTTATGTTAATCTATAAGGAACATAATGTCGGAGGTTAGACAACTCATGAGTCAGTCAAACAAGGATTTCATTTTAGTATATGGCGATGCTTTTGTTGATTATATAGCGAATGATCAAACTAACACATCATTCACAAAATTTTTAGGTGGCGCAACAATTAACGTTGCGGCGGGAATTAGCCGAATTGGCGCTCCTTCAGCCCTTATTACCATTACAGGTGATGACGAAACATCAGCATTTTGCCGTGAGCAAATTACAAAAGAGGGCGTAAACTTAGATTACGCGATTTATGATGAAAAAAAGCGTGTGAGTGGCGTGTATGTTCATTTGACAGAAAACTGTGAGCGCGAGTTTAAAGATTATATAGATGAAACGCCGGACTTGCAAATTACACCGGAGCAATTACAAGAAGAGGCATTTAAACGTGCTTCTGTAGTGAATGTGTGCTCAGGTACAATGTTTGAGCCAACTGCACTTGCGACAACACGTCGCGCGGTCGATATGGCTAAAGAAAAGGGTGCAATTGTAGCGATTGACGCGAATATTCGTCCACTACGCTGGAGCAGTGAGGACTATTGCCGCGAGACGATTACATCATTTTTTGAGGATGCAGATATTCTGAAGCTGACGGATGAGGAGCTATTCTTCTTAACGGAAACAGATACGCTAGAAGAAGGCTTTGCAAAACTAGATGAGCTTTTAGTACCGATTGTGCTTGTAACAGTAGGGGCTGAAGGGGCATATGCCGTGTTAAACGGTGAAGTCATTCATGTACCAGTAGAAA
This sequence comes from Solibacillus sp., assembly GCA_040274725.1. Lineage (GTDB taxonomy): Bacteria > Bacillota > Bacilli > Bacillales_A > Planococcaceae > Solibacillus. The sequence continues at coordinate 16,555 of JBEMAQ010000006.1, forward strand.
AAGTTGTACCAGTTGATACGACAGGTGCGGGCGATGCATTTATGGCGGGCGTACTGCGCTACGTTCACTATAATGGCCTACCGACAGTTCATGAAGATTTAGTAACATGTGTAGCATTCGGTAACAAGCTAGGCGCAATGGCTGCAACAAAGGCAGGCGCATTAACAGCCCTACCAAGCTATGAAGAAATTCAGCATTTAATAGAAGCATAAAAACGAGGCAGTAAATCTATTGAGGGATAGATTTACTGCCTGTTTTGTTGTTTCAGATAAATAGTATAATATAGTGGGAAATATTGTGTTATTTCATGTAATTGCGCCAAAGGAACAGCCATCTTGCTTTATATTTTTTAGACTGGGCAAGTGATTTACAAATCCTTGTATAAAGCTCCTTTACATTGTCTTGCTCGAATTTTGTAAGCTTTTTCGGGCTATACATTGCTCTTTGATAGCTTTCAACACATAGCTGCATTTGCATTTCTAAATCGGGTGCAATGTGCATAGCTACAGTAGCTGGTAAATCGGTAACACGCTGCTCTACAAATAATCCTTCCTTCTCTAACATATCAAGTAGACGACTGAAATAATAAATAATCGAGCAGCGGTAATTAGTAAGCTGCGTATTTCTTTTCACTTTGTATCGTTTATAAATAGAGTAAAATGCTAATAATAATAGAAGTAGGAACGCGCCTAAAAGAATGTACAGTAAAGAAAAGGTGGTTTCGTTCATTTGCTCTGAGGCGTCAGGAAGATCTGGGTCATCCTGCACCTGTTTCGCTTGACCATCTGCTGAAGAGGAAAATACTGAATCTGTTTCACTCTTCACTGTAGCTGCTTCTGGGTAGTCTATGACATTTACAGGTGGCATCACAGTTTTATAAGGCGGTGTCAGTTCAATCGGAATCCAGCCAACTAGATCAATATAAATTTCCGTCCATGCATGTACATTTTTCTCGCTAATTTCTATTTCGTTATAGCTTTGGGCATCCGTAATATCGTCAGGTGTCACAAGATAGCCTTCCACGTAACGCGACGGAATACCGAGTGTGCGGAATAATAATGTGCCAACAGTAGCATAGTGAACAGAATATCCTTCTCGTGTTTCCTCTAGTAAGGACATTAAAAAATCATCGGTCTCCACATGTTCCACATCTTCGTTATATTGAATTAGCGTTTCTACTGAGCTGGTCACCATGCTAATGGCTTGCTCATAGGATAAGTGCTCCACATCACTAAATGACTCACCTACATGATTCAATAATAGCGACTTTGTTTCACTCGGTAGCTGTAAAAACTGCTCATATACATAGTGATTGTAGTAGCTTTCGTAATTTAAATATGGAGCCTCGTGTAATTCGTACAGTGAGCTGGCGATTTTAGGATATTCGTTGACAGCGGTATTCATATAGTTTAGCTGATATGTACGTTCACCGAAAAACTTCGTCGACTCAAGTGTGGTGTAGTCTTCTGTTTGAATATTTTCAGCCTTCAATTCGGTAAGCTCATATGGTGTATAAAAATAACGACTGCTCGCATGGATGTTTTGAATCGTCATAGTAGCGGTCGTCTGCTCACCTAAGCCCGCCTCCGCAGCTAAATAAAGCTGCTGACCACTTGTAAACTGCTCGTGCTGTAGTGCATCAAGTAATGATTTATGCTGTAAATAAGTAGCTGCATCTGCTTGTTGCCATGTAGATGCTGTATACTGTGAGCCGACAAAGCCTTTTAAATAAAGCGGCATTGGCTGCTCCATTACGATTTTTAATGCGACCTCTTCGTTTGGCTGAAACGCAGAAATGCGCAGTAAATTGCCGTCGCTAAGTGTTGGGGATTGCCCGTTAAAATAGCGTATGTCCGCGGCTTTATTCGTAAGTGCTTGTTCTAGCTGTGCACTACTAGCATCCTTTTGTGGTGCATTGATGAAAAATGCGCCTATTATCATCAGTGTGCCTAATAAAGCAGGGAGTGAAAAAATCGTTTTCCAAACAGGCGCATTTATTTTTCTCATATAAAGTAAATTAATCAGCACTGCGTTAAAGTACAAAATATTGATTACGAGTGGTGGCTGGGTCGTGAAAACCAGCTGCAAGCCCCATATAATAAGCGCGGTCAATATAACAGTAAGTCCGCTATTTTTTCGTAGCGCAAAAAGGAAGCCGCTCGTTATTAATAAAGCGATACTGCTAAAAAATACTCCATTGTAAAGCATAGGCACCGCCGCCACGGGTAGCGGATTTACATAAATACCGCTAGTTGCAAGAGGCTGCGCTAGTGCATCTATTGTAAGTAGTAAATCATTTACATAATGTTTGTAGCCTACAGCAATAAAGAGTACATAAAGGGCAACAAAGCCTTTTCGCCAATGAGACCGCATCACAAACGTCCAAATCAAGCAAATGACAAGGGCGGGAATAATTGAAACAGGAGAGAAAAACATCCCCTGAAGAATGACAATTGTTAGTGCGATCAATAGAAAGTGAATACTATTTGTCATCCAATTCATCTAGCATCTCTTCCTTTCCTTGTAGCGAATCAATAGTAATTACATTGGCCTCGTGGCGGCGCGCGCTATTCGTTGTTAGTAGTCGCGCGTTTGGATAGCGCTGCTGTAAGTGTTGCCACGCGTCTGTTGAAATCGTCAGCGACTGTGCTGGTTGTACTAAGAGCTTTTGTAATGCAGTCTTTGCCTGCATTTCATTCGTAATGTCATCCAACTGCCAGCCATTTTCATAAAACGCGAACTGTCCGTAGCGTCCACTTATAATCGAGCTAAATAATACAGCAGCTGTCTCTTCAATAAGTCTGTCATAAAGTTGAATATCGTCACCGAGCTTTGTTGCATCCACTGTGACAACGAATTGCTGACCGGTAGTTGTTTCAAATTGCTTTACATACAGCTCATCTAGTTTACTTGAGAGCTTCCAATGGATTTGCTTCACGGAATCTCCAGGTTGATACGACTTCAAATGTGCAAGCTCGTCGCCGTTTAACTGTGCAAATGTCGTGGCATTTGGCAGGTGGGTGCTATTTTTTTCATGTATATGTGTGTATGGATTGGAGCTTGTATTCGGTAAAACAACGGTTGATTGTGCGCATATAGTTTGTTGCTCTACTGAAAATAACGCGAGCGCATCAGTTAAAACAATCTTTTCAAATTGAATGATGTATTGTCCACTGTGTAAACGGGCAGGGTGAATTGTTACGGCCGCCGTTTTTCGTGCAGGGATCGTTAATGACACAAGTTCTGTATATTGCTTCTTTGTAAATGTGTGCTGCCATGTTACCTGGATTTTTGTTGTTGCGGTAAACCATTTACTAGTATTTGTACATTGTATCGCCCATTCCGACTGCGCATTTTTCGTAGTAACAGAGGGCACAGTCAATGTGTAATGCGTGTGATTTTTCGCTGAATAAACAGAAAGCAGCAGCGAGACGAGAAAGGTAGTAACAGCGATTAAGAAATAAAGTCCAAAAATAGTCGGTGAAAAAATATAAAATAAAGCGGAAAATAATAAGATAAGACTGCTTATGCCAATTGTCCGAAGCATCGTGTCAGTCCTTATAAACTTGCAAGCATTGCTTTGTCAGGTGTGGCAACACTTTGCAAAATTTGCTTCAATATTTTTTTCTCGTCGACATCTGGCTGTGCATTACTAATTGTAATACGATGCTCGCACGTCGGCAGCCAAATCGCCATGACATCCTCAGGAATCACAAAGTCGCGCCCTTGAACAAACGCATAAGCCTTGGCCATTTTACACACCGCGATTGCACCACGCGGGCTGACGCCTTGTGCAAGCTGCGCATGGTTACGCGTCGTTTCTGTAAGGGCAGTCACGTAGCGTAAAATTTCCTCATGAATAAATAATTGCTCTACCTGATGCTGTAATTGAATGACTTCTTCCTTTGTTAGTACTGGCTGCAAATTTTCAAGTGGATTTGCGCCTTGGCGATTACGCAGCATTGCCACTTGATCCTCAAAATGCGGGTAGCCGATGCTAAGCTTCGTCATAAAGCGGTCTAGCTGAGCGAGCGGCAATGGCTGTGTGCCGAATGTGCCGTACGGGTTTTGTGTCGCAATAACGTGGAACGGCTTTGGTAGTGGGTAAGTAATACCATCCACCGTAACATTGCCCTCCTGCATCGCCTCAAGTAGCGCGGCCTGTGTTCTTGTGGATGTACGGTTAATCTCGTCCCCAAGTAACAGGTTGCACATAACAGCGCCTTCCTTGAAAATAAATTCGTTGCGCCCTTTATCAAACATCGTAAAGCCGATGACATCTGAGGCAACAACGTCTGGTGTGAACTGAATGCGTTTTGAATCAAGGCCAATGACGCAGCTAAATGCCATTGCTAGTGTCGTTTTCCCAACGCCGGGGTTGTCTTCTAATAGCACATGTCCGCCTGCTAAAAATGTCGTCCAAACCGTTTGAATAATGTCGTCCTTACCGTTAATTACTTTTTTAATTTCGTTAATTACTTGCTGTGATTGGTTGTTCATGAATGCTTCCTCCATCAATTTGCTGCTGGCAACAATGTACGACATCATTTACCGTAATTGCTCGCGGGAATACAGTGCGAGCGATGCGGCTAGCGGCAGTAGTATAAAATCGGTTGTTCATAAAAAATTGCTGCGGCGTGCTAATGGCGATAAGATGTTTATCAAAAAACATTGCACAGTGCGTGGATACTTGTGCACTAAATTCAATATCATGTGTGACGATAATAGTTGTAATTTGCTGCTGCTGTAAATTTTTTAGTAGCGCGGCAAATTGTTTTTTTGAAAAAACATCGACACCTTTCGTCGGCTCGTCTAATAGTAAAATGTCGGGCTTGAGTAGCAGTAGCTTAGCGAGCGCGACCTTTTGCTGCTCGCCACCACTGAGGTCAAGCGGATTACGCTGCTGTAAATATGTAATGTGTAGCTCCTCGCAAATAGCATTTACCGCGTCTTCAATTTGCGGCTTTGCTAATTTTTCAAGCTGCAATGTAGCTGTTAACTCCTCAAGGACGGTTTGCTTAATAAATAATGTTTGCGGATTTTGCGGGAGCAGCACAATTTTGAGGTCGCTCTTTTTTAACGGCTGCTGCTCGATCAAAATTTTGCCCTTATACGGCTTTTTTACGCCGACTAATAATTGTAGTAGCGTGGATTTACCAACGCCATTACTGCCAACAATTGAAAAAACTTCACCCTTATGAATTGTAAAATGTGCACCTGCTACAACGTCTGGTGCTGTGCGACCATAGCGGAAATAGACATCCTTTACTTCAATCAGCGGCTGTTGTTTATCGGCTAGCTGCTCAGTTTGGTGCTCGCGCGGCGTATATTTTTGCATATATTGCATGCCGTCTCGCACTGTGACAGGACTCTCTTCGCCAATTTCAAGCCTGCAATAAATTTGCGTCGCAGCGGTTAAAGCGTCTAGCATTGGGTGCTGGTTCAAAGCTGAGCCAATTGTTTGCGGTGTGGCATGATGCTTTAACTCGCCGTTTTCCAAAAATAATACGCGGTCACAAATTGGAAGTAACTCCTCTAAACGATGCTCAATAATAAGTATCGTGATCCCAAGCTCACGGTTAATTTTGGTGAGCATTTGAATAAATTCTGACGCGGCAATTGGATCGAGCTGTGATGTCGGCTCATCAAGTAACAGCACATCAGGATTCATAACAAGAACCGCGGCTAGATTAAGCAACTGCTTTTGTCCACCTGACAATTCATTTGTACTTTGGTGAAACCATTTATGAATGCCGAAAAAGTTCGCAATTTCCCCGATGCGCTGCTGCATCTCATCGTGTGGCACACCGAGATTTTCAAGTCCAAATGCTAGCTCCTGCCACACCTTTTCCATCACAATTTGCTCATTCGGATTTTGCAGGACATAGCCAATACTTGTCGCTGTGACAGCAGGGGAAAGCGTGTGAAAAGGCTGCCCATTAAATAAAATATCGCCAGTACGCTGTCCGACGAGCTCGAGTTGCGGCTTCAATAGCTTTAGTAGCGTCGATTTTCCAGAGCCAGTAGGACCAAAAAGGGTCACAAGCTCGCCTTTTTTAATCGACAGGGACACATTGTTTAAAATCGTCTGCTCGTTCATATGAAAGCTTAAATTTTTGACTGTAAGTAAATCCATTTTGCATTCTCCTTCAGTTCATACATTGCAGGGAGCAGCATAAAAATCGCGATCATGAAGATTTGGCTGCTACTTAAAGTGTTAGACTTTAGTTTTGGGTAGTAATGGTACGCATAGTACTCAAAAAATAGTGCAAACAGCGTCATGCTAATGAATAGAAATACCGCAAACAGTGCATCTTTTTTCGTAAATCGGATAAGCTGAAATTGCGTGCGCTTCCCTACACCATAGCCGCGCGCGCGCATGACTGCGGGCTTAAAAAACACAAATTCAATCGTAAACATGAGCGTGCTACTCCAAAGAACGACAAAGCGCTGCAGTTTTTCCACCTGGCTCGCGACGTGGTAATAGCCGATTGCTTTTTGTGCGAGCTGCCGTTCCTGCCAGTGCTGTTTGAAAATTGGGATGAAACGCAGCAGCATTGACAAAAAAATACCGAGCTTCGTTGAAATCATCGACGCTAAAAATAAAATTTTCGTCGTCGTAAACATTTCAAAATAGCTTTTTGACCAGAAGGCAATGCCGACAATGATTGTTGCCCAGACAATGGCCTTCATAGTAGCTTCATAGGTAATCGGCTGGTCGTTTAAAAAAAATAACGGTGTATAGCCGTTATGGACAAAGGACGAGTACGCAATCATCACAAATAAAAAAATAAAGCTATAAAAAACGAGCTCCTTTAGCGTCAAGTGCCAGCCTGTTAATGCGCAAAAATAGGCGACCGCACCAATGAGCGCGAGCATGGCGACGACCGGGTGCAAGCAATATAGCATGACTAAAACAAAGCAATAATAAATGCTTAATAACAGGGGGTGAAAGGTTGAAAAGACATTCATATAGCCACCTCGCACACCCATAATTTAAAATTCCTCATAGCCAATATCTCTCCCTAAATCGCAAGTGTAGTAAAAGGCGATATCATCTCCGTCGTGCAAGATGTACTGGCTGACGCCGTGATTCGGAAATTCGCCGTTCACCTCATACATCCAGCCGCTTAGTGGCCCGCAGGAAAACTCATATAAATATTGGATGCCCTGCACATACACACTGTTATAAATATTCATATCCGCGCCCTGATACTCCATTTGAATGCGGTGATGCCTTGTCGCTCGGTTTAAAATCTCAAAAACGGTATCACCTGGTCGCAGCACGTACTCGGTTTCTTCTAAAATGATGCCGTCCTCCTCCACATAAGGGAGTAGCTCAGGCTTTAGCTTATCGAGTTGATCTAGCACCGTGTCACTGCGAATCGTTAAGGTGACTGTTTCGGAATCGTCGGTAATTTCGTCGATATGCGTTAAATAATATTCCTCGACGGATTGAATTTTGGTACCGGAAATGAGCAGTGCAATAATTAACCCGACAAAGGCGACTACTAATAAATCCTTTCGCACAAACTCACTCCTCTATGGCTCTTCGTTTTTTTATGCGCAGCACGACGATGATGACAAGTAGCACCGCAACAGTGCCTAGTGCAATCGTAATAATGCGCGCACGAATTAAATTATGAATTTGTGTTTTGGATTTTTTTAAATCCTCATAGCTTAAAATTTTTGTTTGGTCATAAGCTGAAAGGGCATTGAAGCGCTGCATAATTGCCTCGACATGCTCCTTGTCACGAATCGACAGCTCATTAAATGGATAAAGCTTATCTAATACTTCTTCGTTAATGGCATTAATTTCGTGTTCAATTTTTTCGATTGCCTCTTTATATTGCTGTAGCGTCGCGATTTCCTTTTCGTAGTGCTGACGATTTTCTGCGTTTTCGAAATGATGAAGCAGTGACACAACTTCAATATAATATTCCGTCGTTAATTCGCTAGGAATCGCCTGCACCTTTTCTACATCCGCTGCTGTAATTTCAGCTGAGTGCTGCTGATTATGTAAAATCGGTGTGACTGCGCCGTTTCCACTTGTTGTTACATTAAAAAACGCTGTGAACGGGTAGGAAGGTAGCACAATTTTTTGGCCTTCTAACAGTGCAGCAAGCTTTGAAAAGTTATAAACATAGCTTTTTTCTGCATCTGGAATCGCGTTGTATTGCTTTAGTAAAGCCTGCAATTGCTCCGAGCTTGCACTTGCAGATAAAGCATCGATTTTTTCGCGTAATACTTCAATCGCCTGCTTTTGTGATGCGTCCAGCTCAGGGCGGAAGTCGTAAAGTGCGCGGTAATCATTTTCTAATCGGTAAAGAGAAATGAGCGCGTAAAGTACCTGCTCACTAGCCATCGAATTGGACTCGTCAGGCAGTGAGGATGGGTTTTCTGGATTATATGTTTTGGAATGAATAAACCCGCCGTCCTCCATTTGATAGCTAAGGATGTTATCTAGTATTGTTTGGCCGCCTTTAATAAAGCGTGCGTCAGCTGACGGCTCAATGCCAAGAGCTGTTAATGCAACGAGCACCTGCGCGGCACTTTCAACATTGTTTTCCTCCCAGCTCGCAAAGCCGCCATCGTTTTGCTGAAGCGTTGAAAGCTGTTGCAGTGCTTCGTCAATAACAGCTGCCACCGTTTTTGTGACGCTTTGTTTAGTAACCTGCTGCACATAGCTAAAGGTTTCTGTACTGTTGTAATAAGGCGCTAAAGCTTGAATAGCCATTCCAGTAATATCTGGGTCAGCCTTGTCGTGATAAAACGAAAAGCCACCATCAGCTAATTGCGCGGATAAAATTTCTGTAATGAGCTCCTTGCGTGTGAGCTGTGCGTTTCCCGGCACAGCGTAGCGCATACTATCAAGCGTAATTAATCCCCAAATCCAGCCGTTCAAGCCTTGTGTACCAAGAGAAATCGTGATCCCGCGGTTGTAGGTGCCGTCTGCGATTAAGTCAATGCCTGATACATTTGTCGGATCGCCGCCCGCTGCTAAAATCGCAAGGGAAATGCGGTGCCACTCCGTTGCCTTCATTTCGCTTAGCTTATATTCTGTTTTGTAGCGCTCTACCACATTATTTTGCACGACTGCTAAATAGGCTGCGTAATCATCGTCGTACCCAATGCGGCCTAAGCCGATTGGATACCAATCGCCCATTGTCTCCCCAGCATTTTGTAAAAAAGGCTTACTGAGTAGGGGCTCTGTCTTAGGAATCGCAAGGCTCTGCTTTTTCCACTCAATAATGTCCTCAATTGTTTCGGTAAGTGCTACCTCCTCCGCATAGGCAGACTGCCAAGAGAGGAGGAGTAAAGGTATGAGCATAAAAAATGCTACTATCAACCGTTTCATTGTCATCACCATTCCTTATTCCAATCTCCGCCGCTGCCGCCGCCCATACCGCCAAAGCCGTTAATGTCTTTGCCGTAACCAAGAGTAAAGCGAATGCGGACGATATCGCCATCAAGGAAATACGCATCTGAGAAGCCGTAGTTCGGGAAATCCCCGTTGACGCTATACATCCAGCCAGAGCCGTTCGCGAAATCAAATTCGCCTAAACTATCCGGAGAGTAATCAGCTTTATTTGCATATGTTGAATTTTCTTCAATAAGTGCCCATAAGTCATCAGGAATACTTAAGTTTGTAAGTATGCCCTTTTTATTAATAGCCTGTAGATAGAAATTGTTATCTAGTGAGCCTGTTTGGTTGTAGGTGAAGCCGTGATTGCGTAAAAATTGGTCTAAAATATAGCTGCCTTTTTCACCCTTGTGAATGTCCATTTTTGTTGGCGGAATTAAATGGTCGATACCGAGTGTTGATGCCTCTAAGCTCATCGTTACTTGGCCAATGACACTGTTATCCTCGACCGCCTCCGAATGCACGACGAAGTTTTCTGTTACAGCGCGTCCGTCATCATCCCACGCTTTAATGGAAATATTATTTTCGCCTTCCTGCAGCACGAGCTTATAGCTTGTTTTTGTACTGTCATCCCAGGTGAACGGAATATGTGTGCCGTTTACTTTGACAAGCACATTTTTCCCGCGAATGCGCTCTCCGCTTGCGGTAGTAGGCCATACATTGATTGTTTTAATATCACCTTTAACGGCCGTACCTGTTTTCAAATCTGTGACAAGCTTTGGTGCATTTGGGTCGACCTTTACCTCTTCTTTGACGTTAGGATCCTTGTAAACAAGCTTAAATTGACGGGCAAGCTCCTCGTCGTTGTAGTCACCTTCAAGCTTAATAATATTTGTGCCGTGAACAAGTGTAACTGTGTAATCTTTATTATTTGCAGATGTAATGACTGCGTCGTTTAACGTTACAGTTAGCGGTACATCGTCATCATCCGCAGTAGCAGAGGCATAAAATGAAAAATCAGCACTGCTAACACGTTTTTCCTCTAAGTCTGTATGAAGCGTAATTTTGCTTTTAATTTTTTCGTAATGAACAGTGAAAGCTTTTTCAATTTGCTCACCATTTAATGAAGCAACAAGTGTAATTGTATTTTCACCAATGCGTAAATCCGCTTTATAAGCTGTACCGCCGAGTGGTGGAATATCGGTATCATTGACCGACACCGTTAAATCAACCTTTTGCGCTGCCTTTTTCGCCTGAGCTGTAAAGGTAATGGCTGGATCTGTAAGCTCGCTATTTTTTAAATTTGTTAAAATGACGATTTCCTTTGAATTAAGGGAAATCGTATAGGTCTGTGTGGCGGTTAATAGCTTGCCATCCGCATCTTTGTAAGTAGCCGTAAATGTAACTATATTTTTTCCTTCATTAAATGTAAGCTCGCCGTTGAAATCTGTTAACAGCTCATTATTTAACGAGACGTCCATAGTAATAGGTGTCAGTGTCTCATCTAAATGACTAATCGTTACATAATAAACTGGCTCAGTAATCGTTTCGTTATTTGTTAAATTCGTTGAGAAATAATGGTTTTGCTCCTCGGCCTCGTCGACAATTTCTGTTAAATCACTTTGCTTATTTGTTGAATTAGTAGAGGTAGCATTATAGTTCTCTGCTGCTGCGATTTTTTGCTCAGTCGGAATTTGACTCGACTGCTCAATGGCAGGTGCCTCGGGTTGCTGAGAAGACTCCTCAGTTTTGTCATTTTTGGTATTGCCGGTTATGGAGGTGGTCTCACCAACTTCACTGTTAGTAGAAGCCTCACCTGCGAGCTTCAATGAGGAAGCATTCTCAAAAGGTGTGCTGAAATCAAAATTGTCCTGTGCCCTGTTTGTGCTGTATGTAAAAATTACAAACACAAAAAGTAAGTATGACAGCAGCACGTACAGTAGTGGTCGTTTGTATTGCTGCATCGCTAAATAAACTTTATTCATCATTTTTCCCTCTTTTCACAACTAAAGAAAACTTTTAAAGCATTAAAAACTTTCGTTAATCGTGAGACGTAAAATGCAAGGCAGCCACAGCGTGACTACCTTGATTTTTTTAAATCATGTGAATTGCTTCTAACGTTTTACGTAAAATTTTGGCCATTTGGGCACGTGTTAAATGACCTTTTGGATCAAACACATTGCCGGCTTTGCCTTGCATAATGTGCAGAGCATTTAATGTTGCAATTGCCTCTGTATAGTTTGCGTTAATTTGTGCTTGGTCCGCATAGACAGCAGCTGTCGCTTTTGGCGTGCTGTCCTTTTGGATGTACTGCATTACGCGGTACATGAATGCCGCTGCGTGCTCGCGGCTAAGTGTTGTACCTGGATTAAAGTCACCAGGTGAGTTCGTAATACCAGCCTCGTATAGCGCTTGGATATCCGCCTCATACCATTTACCCTTTGTATCCGCATAATGTGTTGCTTCTGTCGCTGTTAAATTTAAAGCACGTGCAATCATCGCACCAAATTGAGCGCGTGTAATTGATTTGTTTGGTTCAAATGTTGTATCAGATGTACCGTTCACAACGTAACGAGACGCTAAAAATTCGATGTCGTCCTTGTTTGCTAATTTCGCGATATCATCAAATGTAATGACCTTTGTTGAGTACACATACTCATCATTTGAGTTTGCATAAATGGACACTTCACCGTTTTTGATTTGGTGCGGCACTGCTTTATATTCACCATCTACTACACGTAAAATGACACCTGATGAATCCTGTGCAATTGGTGTAAGTGACGCTGTTGGACCTGCTGTGAAAAGTGTTAAAGGAACCTTCACTTTCACGTATTGATTTTTTAATTCAATCGCGCGTTTTGAGCCGTCTGTACGTTTTTCTTCAAGCACTAGCTTAATGCCACGTTCACGGCCTTCACGATTTGCCTCAATCTTTAATTCAACATCTGCACCTTCTAAAATATCTGTAAATAAAGCTGTTGGTACTTCAATTGCAACATTGTTTTCATTTCGAATGACAACTGTTTCTGCTACCTGTGCTTTAATTTCTTTTACAACAGCAGGAGTTAGGGCTAGCTGCATTGTCGAAGTGTTGCCTTCTACTGCGATATCAATCGTGTTTTCTGCTGTATTGACAGTGACCGTTTTGATTGGTGCAGTAGTGTCAGTGTTCACTGAATTGCTTGTATTTACTGGCGTATTTATATTCGTTGTTTCTGTTTCAGTAGCTGATGTAGTTGGTGTTTCTACAGGTTTTGTTGTTGAAGTTGGTGCTGATGAAGAGCCACCTGAACTAGAACCGCCAGAAGAGCTGTTTGAGCTTGCTGGCTCGCGGTTATCACGGTCATTGTCACGGTCCTCACTTTGACTGTTATTGCCGCCACCTCCATTGTTTTCTTTATCCTCTGTATTCGGTTTATCGGTCGTTGAATTTAAAAATACTAGCTGTGATTCAGCAGCTACTAGCTTTGTTAAATTCGCTACAAGTGCTTGTTGCGCTAGTGTTAAAGCTACAAAGAGTGTACGTGCTTCTTGAATTTTTGCGGCATCGGTTAAAGCTACAGTTGCTGGTAAAGCATTAATTGCCACATCTACCTTCGCTGCGGCAGTTTCATTTTCACGTGCTACTTTTAGTTCAGCAATTTTTGCTGTTAATGGTGCTAGTAATTGTTTGTTTGTTACAAGCTCCTGCTGCTCAGTTGTTAATGTAGTAAATGCATTTTGTGCTTCTACAAGGTTTGCCTCGTCTGTTAAAGCCAACTTTTCAACAACAGGCAAAGCTTCAATTAAACTAATCACTGCTTGGATTTCTGCTTTATATTGAGCAGCTACATCACGTAATTCCTCTAACACTTGGGCTAAAGTATCTAAGAAATGTGCATTTGTAACATCTACTTTTAGTTTGTCGTCTAACGCGTCATAAGCCGATTGAGCTGCAAGAATAGACGTTTCATCTATAAGTGTTACACTGTCGGCAGTTGTTAAAGCATTAATTTGATCCACAACATTCGTGACTGTTAAGTTATTGAAAGCTATTTGTAGCTCGTCTAGTAATAGAAGCGCTTCTTCTAAAATGTGTGCGTTTGTAACGCCGACTTGCTGTGTTCCTGTTAAAGCTTCAAATGCTGCTTGCACGTCTAAAACAATTGCTTTGTCTGCTAACGTTAAATTTTCTTTTGCTGGTAAAGCATCAATTAATTCGATAACAGGTTGTGCAACTGCTTTATTTACTTCAATTAAATTGGCAACCGCCTCCTGTGCCGCTGTTAATGTCACGACTGTTGAAGTACGAACTAACTTTTGTTGCTGTTCATTTAGTGCTTCAAAGTTTGCTGTAATTTCATTGACTGTGGCCTCGTCAGCTATTGTAATATTTTCAGGAGCTGGCAAAGCTTTAATAGCAGTAGTTATTGCTGTTGCTTGATCATCTAGATTTTCTAAATTTGTTACAGTGTCTAATTCATCTGCGGTTAATTTGTTAACGTCATACAGAATAGAAGCTAAAACATCTTCATTTGCTACATCTGATGTGCTGATTAATTCGATTAACGCTGCAATTTTTGCTTTTTCATAAGCGGAGCGTAATTGTTCTTCCGCCTCGCTTAATTTAGCTTGAGAAATATTTACCGTACGGACTGTTTTAAATGCATGCTCATAAGCTACATTTACTTCTGCATTATTTAATAAAATATCCTTTGCAGAAGAGCTATTAATTGTTGCCATAATTTCTGTTATAGCGTCTTTGTTAACACGTGGGAAGAACTGGGTATCCTCGCTGCCACCCATCGCGTATCCGCCACCAATATCACTACCATAGGCAATGGTAAATTGCACACGCATAATGTCATCGTTCATTAAATAGTAATCAGCGAATCCAACGTTCGGGAAAACGTTATTTACTGCATACATCCAGCCTGATAAATAGTTAAAGTCAAACTCACCCAAACCGTAACCGATTGGGTCAAAAGGATAACTGTCTAAATCGGGCTTTTCCCACTCATTCATGAAGGCATCCATTAATGCCTCTGGGAAGCTCGGCTCTTTTTCGAGTAAGTTACCGCCCTGAATAACGGATAAGTAATAGCCACTATCTACTGAACCTGTGTAATCAGACGTGAAGTTGTAATTTGCTAAAATTCGTTCAAGGTGATGCGCTCCATTTTCGCCATTAATAATAGGGACTTTAATAGGCTCGATTAAATAATCCATTCCAGCAACGAAGGCATCCATACTAAATGTAAATTCACCAATGACTTCACCGATTGCTGCTTTTTTATATTCGACTTCAATCGAACGTTCAAGTATTTGGTCCTCATAGTTAACAAGGATGTAAAGATTGTTAATTCCTTCATCGAGGTACACGGTATAACTTGTTTTCACTTCATCTGACCAGTTAATACCAACATCTTTTCCGTTATTTGTAACAGTCACATATTTATTTTCAATTTTTTTGTCATGAATATCCTTAGCCCAAATATCAAACGTAAAGCGATTTGATTTTGTTTGAATCTTGTCCTTTAAATCAATTCGTAATGTATTTCCTTCCGATGCCTGCACGGTCGGAAGTGAAGTGCCTACTGCAAATAGTAGCTGTGAGCAAACTAAAATAACGGCAATGAAGCTTATCGTTATTTTTTTAAAACGATTAAACACGCTTTTTTCCCCCAATTGTTCTCTCTTGTCAAAACTCAAAATTTATTAAAAATCTACACAGTAATCAAATATAGTAGATGGGTTTTTAAGTGAGCACATCCCACAAAAGCGAGATGTGCTTTAGAACAGTCATTACATTAATTCTGCAATACCTAAAGTGCGCTTTAAAATTTTTGCCATATGTGAGCGTGTTAAATTGTTCTTTGGCATAAACTCGCGATTATCATTACCTGTCATAACCTCAAGGCTATTTAATAAACCAACATCATTTAATACTTCTTTAGACATTTTGTTTGCATCCTTGAAATTTGTATTAATCGTGATTGATTGTGTATCTACCTCTGCATAGCGTAAAATACGCGCCATAATTAATGCGGCCTGCTGACGTGTCACTTTACCTTGTGGATCAAATGTCGTTGCTGTTTTACCTGTTGTAATACCAGCCTCGAATAATGCTTGAACATCCTTTTCGTAATCCTTACCAACTACATCTGTAAATGGTACTGCTGCACTGCTTGGTACTAAGCCAAGTGCGCGTGAAATCATACGAGCAAATTGCGCACGCGTAATTTCAGCGTGAGGATTAAATACGCCAACATCCGTTCCTTTAATAATTTGGCGGTTTGCCAAATACAGCACTTCCGTTTTTGTTGAAAGCTTGTCTACATCATTGAACACAACATTTGGCTCAGCAAATTTGAATGTGCCGTCTTGCTTTAAGTTCAGTGTGACATGTGTATCTGTCATGACATGCGAAATTGCGCTTACTGAATCACCGTTAGATTTTAAGAGCACTTTTTCATTTAGTGCTTTGCCATCAACAAAGAATTTTAATGGAATTTTTATTTTCATATAGCTTTTGTCCATCACGATTGTATGTGCAGTATCCTTTGCATCAATTGCTTTTACCTTCACATCAAATAATCCTGTATTAAAGTTATATTGAGAAATTTCAACATTGACTGTCTTGAACCCTGAAATTGTATCGAGTTGCTTTGTAAGCTCTGCTAAATTGAACGTCGCTTGCACACCGCGCGGGTCTGTAATTTCAAGTGTTTTTAAATTTTCTTGCTTTGTAGAAGAGAACACATCAGCTGGAATGTCGACTTTGAAAACACCGGCTGTTTTATTTGATTCAATCGCTAGGACGTCTTTTTTAATCGTCATTTCGTGGTACGTCGTCGAGTTGGCCTCGTCCTCGAAATCCTCGCGCTCAAGCGCACCAACATTTAGCTCTTTTAATTTCGCTTCAAGTGCAGTCAATTTGTCTCGGTACAGTGCAGAGACAGTTTTTTGCTCATTCTCTTTTAATTCATTAAAATAGACGCGGGCTTTTCGCACAGCCTCTAAATCATTTAATGTTATATTCTCAACACTTGGTAGCTTAGAAATCAGTGTATTCACTTCTTTTACGGCTTTGCTTGTTCCACCGCCACCGCCACCGCCGCCACCCGAGCTAGAGCTTGTGTTTGTTGGATTTTTCACGGCCTCTTCAATCGCCTCTTTATCAGCTTTTTTCGCTTCCTCTAATAAAATCGCGATTTTTGCCTCCATCGTTTCTAATTTCGCTAAGTTCGTAATGGTAAGACGTTGTGCAGCAGATAGGGCATTATAATCACGGCGCGCGTTATGAATCGCAATTTCATAATCGATTGTGATCGGATTTACAGAGGCAAGCGACTCAATCGTTTGAATTATGTTCGTCACTTTTAAATCCTCATCATATTGAGCAATTAATTGATTGAGCTTCCCTTCGATTGTGACAAGTGTGCTTAAGTTTGTAACTTGGTCGCGCTCCTCTGCTGTTAGCTTTTCATATGCTGCACGCGCCTGTGTGACTTGATTGGCATGGTCGCGCTTTAAGCTGTCCGTTGTAGGAAGGGCAGCGATTAAATTGATGGCCTCTACAATGCCCTGCACATTTTGTGTTTCATCATATTGAGCGTATAGCTCGATATCTTCTTCAGGCATGACAAGCTTTTCAGCAGGAAGATATTTTGTTCCTGTGCCGTCTTCTTTTGTATTCCAGCTTACGACATTATCTTCAATAGGCAGTTTAATTAAAGCGTAAGGGGATGCTTCGTCTTCCTCGATTGTTTTACCGTCTGCCCCAATAAATTCAATATCGTATTCATCAGCCTTCATGTTTTTATACTCACCATTGATCATGTCGGTCATGTCATATAACGGGTTTTCGTTTTCTAAAAAGCGGTCATATGCAATAAGACCGTACAATGCTTGGTCTGTTGCCATCGCGTTCACAGTCGTTCCTGAGCCACCGCCGCCATCAAAGCCAGCTGTTACGTGCTTGAAGCCGCCGATTTCAGGTGACGAGCCGCTGCCTGGTGCCCAAAATGTGAGCAGGGCATCGATCATATTGTTTGTATAAACCCCGTCCTCATAGTCACCCTCTGTTAAAAAATCAATTGTTTGCCCAATATAAGGTAGCTTGATCGAGTCATCTAACGGATCGATGTCCATCGCTGTTAGAGCGACGATAACTTGAACTGTACTTTCAGCGTTGACTGTACCCCAGCTATCAAAGCCGCCGCTCTCTAACTGCAACTCATCAAGCGCGAGTAGTCCGCGCTCTACCGCTTTTGCAAAGTCCTCAAAGCTCGCTATTGCCCCAGTATTTTCGTAGCGTGCTTGATCAATGTAGTACGGTGCAAAAGCTTGTAGTGCCATCGCTGTAATATCAGGGTCAGGTAGGTTGCCACTTAATGCCCAGCCGCCTGTTGCTGCAATTTCCTTGTCTAAAATGTAATCAATCATTTTTCCGAACGTATTGACGTCAGGATTATTTTCATCTGGATATAAGTCATATTCACCTGTATTAAGTGAGATGATTTCCCAAATTGGCCCGTTAATGCCTTGCTTATAGGAGAACGGGAATGATTCGGATAGCTTGGCGACAAAATCATGTCCAACTACATCTCGAATGTCATAGCCAAGCGCAGATAACGCTAAAATGAGGCGTGACCATTCTGTCGATTTACTACGGTCAAGGACGCCTTCTCGATCTGATACATAGTCTTCAATGCGCTCAATATAATCATCGAAATAATTTTTTGGAATATGGTTGATGTAGTCATAGCCTGTATACATCCCGCGTAGTAAATCCATGACAGACCACTCTCCATATGTGGAGCCCATTTCAGGCTTTGTTACGGTTTCTAAAATATAGCGAGAGGAAGAGTTAATATAAAAGCCAATTGGTGGTTTTTCATCCTCCCAGAAACGGACTTCTAATGTTTTATAGGTAGTTTCCGGATCATAGGCTACGGCAAATGCGTTTTTTGGAAGTGTAGTAAATGCCATCGTCGCAGCGACGGATAGAACCGTGATTTTTTTGAACAGTTTTTTCATGCTTGATTCCTCCTGAAATTAGTCGAATAAAAAAAGATTCTTCTTTTAAAAAAGTGTAGTAACAACAGCACTCTTCAAAAGAAAGAATCTCCAAATATACGTTTCATACGAATAATTGACAAAATAAAAAAGAGAATTTCTTCTTGTAGTTACTACAAAAAGAAACGCTCTCATGAATTAGTCAGGTTACAAAGCATACGTCACTATAGTGAAATAATAAATTTGCTAAGGCAAATTTTAAAAAATATTTTACTGAAATAGTGATAAAAACATTCGTATAATTGTCCGTACATTCTCCTAAATTCCGAAGAGAGTTGTTACGATCAGACATAGACAGGTCTCCTGACTTATACTTCACTTTACTTTGAGCCCTTCCCATTTACATGTGTAAACAGTGGATCATGCTCATTTCATCCGTATATACAGTTGCGGAAACAGCTTCGGATTCGCACCGAATTCCCTATTAAGCTAAACAAGTAGCATCTATATCCTGCAATAAGTATTTAATTAGTACTGCTTAAATTAAAGTAAGATTAAAAAGGAAAATATAGTTAGTATATTTTTATTCATTATAACGTAGTTTATTGAAATGTAAACTATAACTTTCAGAGTATTTTTTGTAAATAGATTATTTCGAGCTTTGTATAATAACTGATACTAAATTTGGGAATAAAAAGTTATATTGATATTTTCATCCTTAAAGCTTACAATGTGTAAATAATATTCAGAACTTTTGAATATTAAAAATAAAATACTAGTTTATAAGGCGCTTTGAAGCAATTTGAAGCTTAATGGGAATTTGGTGAAAGTCCAAAACGATCCGGTCACTGTGAATGGCAAGTCCATGAGTCAGACACCACCTTATAGACGCAGGCCCCTTCCGGAGAAAGGAGAAGATGCACGTGAAACTGTTTTTTAGTATATTTTTAAACAGCTCGTAATCTCGAATTCTTTTGGATTCGAGATTTTTTTATTTTATAAAAAAGGAGCTAGCAATATGAAAAAATATAAGAGCTTAGCATCGATGGTAACAGCAACATTATTAACAGTATCTTTAGCAGGTGGCGCAAGTGCAGCGGATTGGACGACGTATCAAGGTAATGATGCACATGACGGTATTATTACAGATAGTGTAAGGATTACAGCACTTACAAAAGACGAAATTAAGCAGATTTCTTTACACGGCAATGGTGCAGTCAACACATCACCTGTTATGCAAACATTAACAAATGGCGATACATATGGCTATGTATTGCATAATGGTGGAGCCGTTACAGGAAACAATGGTGGCGCACGTTTAACGAAAGTTAAAGCAAATAATGCAACGCAAGTATGGAGTAAGCAACTGACATTAGCAGCTGGTTTCCAATTATCATCACCATTACTTGTTCAAGGAGATAATCCAGCGAGTGAAGCAGATGATACAGTTTATGTAGGGACAACAGGATACGCACAATTATTAAAAAATAATGAGTTAACAGGTACAAGCGTTAGCGATTGGACAGTTATGGGTGGTACATCAGATGGCGAAGCGATTGTTTTAAGTGGAACAGAAGACACTACGTTAACACAAAGCAATCTGACATTTAACACGACAGCAACAAACCGTGCAGCACTGGGTATTTGGGTAGGCAATACTGCTACACCAGGCATTGAAATTAATGTAACGGTCAAAGTAGACGGTGTTACTAAAGTGACAAAAGCATTCCCAGCAACAACAAAAGCAATTGAGGATACAGACAACAAAGGGAACTATTATTACTATGTTAATGAAAACTTTGCGGCTACAGCAGGTAGTAATGTGTCATTTGAAGTAGATGTCGTGAGCGGTAATACAAACGATGTCAAGGTCGACTATGCTAGCTTATATCAACAAACGGGTTCACTACAAAAGGTAACAAATTTAAACGCGGATTCACCAAATAACGTGACAGTAGTAAATGGCATTGCGGGTCAAATTAATACACCAATTACAACAGATGGCACATATCTCTATTTTGGTACGTGGAAGGGTGGATCTAGTTCAGGAACATACTACCAAATGAAAATTTCCGACAATAGTGTGAAAACATTTACGCCAGATAGCTACGGTTTTTACTGGGCTGGTGCAGTGAAGTTTGGAGACTATATCGTATTTGGTAGTGACAATGGCAAAGTATACTATCGTTCAGTTAGTGATTTTAACGGAAGTGGGGGCGTCATTGACTTATCAGAAATGGGAGATGTAACGGCTGGTAATGTTCGTTCAACGATTACTGTTCAAGATGATGCACTTTATTTGACATCACAAGGCAGCGGTAAAGGTTATTTGTGGAAAATAACAGAAGACCAAGAAACTGGTGATTTAATTTATGACACACATGTACAATTAAGTGGTACATCCACATCAACGCCAGTATTAACTAGCAACGGTAATATTTATGTCGGTTATTATAGTGGATTCCAAAATGGGGGCGTAAATGTCATTGATACAGACGGTGAAGAATTAGCCATTAGTACTATAGCTGAAGTTGGCCCGGTGCAGTCACCAATTATTACGTATACATCTGGTACGAAGGATTACTTGTACTTTACGACAAATTCATCGACTGGTGCTGGTTATAGCTACAGTTTTGATGATGTGACAAGAGATAATCGTGAAGTTTGGAATACGAAAGAGGCAGAAAAAAACACCTATTCTTTACAGGGAATGGCAACTAGTAATGGCTACTTAATGTTTGGTAATGATTTT
Organism: Solibacillus sp.; assembly: GCA_040274725.1. Taxonomy (GTDB): domain Bacteria; phylum Bacillota; class Bacilli; order Bacillales_A; family Planococcaceae; genus Solibacillus. The sequence goes on from JBEMAQ010000006.1 coordinate 37,671, forward strand.
AATCGATTAACAATTGTGAAGTAGATAGGTACAGCTAGTTAGTATTTCAAGCAAATATGTATAAATTTTTGAAAGCGTGCTAATGGTAATTTCTTTTAGTACGCTTTTCTAAATCATAAAATCTTACTAATTTTCGGAGGTAGCACGTTGTTTAAAAATAATAAAATGAATCGGTTTATATCAGTGATGTTAATTTTTGTCATGGTCTTTTCGTTAATATCACCTGTCAAAGTAGGGGCAGAAGAACCTCAGCAAATTCTTGTAGAAATTGACGAGTCAGTCGCGGGTGCAAATGCCAAAATTTTTGCAAGTTTAGTTCAAAATGAAGGGTCTTATGTGGAGTCGTCCTTTCAAACACCTAAGGTACCCAATTTAGTTTTAGCCTTAGTGTCGTACGATAAAGAAAACTATACTTTTTTAGGCTGGAGCTTCAATGGTGCTGAACCAATATTAACTGGTATCAAAACGGATATGGAAGGCATAAAAGATGATAAGAGTGTCGGATCAAATAAAAATCAAACATACTTAAGAACAATTCCTGGACCGCCTAAATCGGGTACTTTAACCGAAGTAGGATTGACTGAAGTAGAATCTGAACTTCGATTATATATGAGTAAAGATCTTACATTATCACATACGATTAAACCTATTTTTAAATCAAATAAAAGTGATGAGGCTACATATGACGTAACTATTGAATCGACAGAAGGAGGCGTAGGAAATAAAGTCCCTATTCAAGGGAATGATTGGGAACTTCATGGTCTTCCGGAAAATGGGTCTGATTTTTTAGGCTGGAAACAAGGGATAGAGGCTGAATTTGTAAGTTCAGATAATCCGTACCGTATCACAGCTACTGCTGATACAACATATATCGCTGTATTCAAGAAAATTGAAATTGAGCTACTGGATAATTTAAGAATTGGAAGAACATCAAGTTCTAACTCTAATTTATATTCGAATATAAATTCTGCGCAATTTATTGAACCTTTATCTCCGGGTCAAAGGGGAGTCGTTTTAATTCCATATACAGTAACAGGAACAATGAAGACTAAAAGCACCGCTTCATTTAAAGTTTATGCAGGAAATGATACTACAGGAGAAGTAATTGCATCTTCTGAAGGAGAAATATCACAGATTCTTACATCAAGTAAAACAGGTGAGGCTTCTCTTGTTATTGATCCTATACCGGACGTTGAGCAGTTAACAATTGAAGCTACGTTAAATAACGGTAATCCTGTAACGAAGACTTATGATATAAATCTGAATTCATCAACAACAAAATCATTAACGTATATGCAAACACCAAACGATAAATATATGTCAAATGTTCGCACGGAAGATGCTGGACCATCCATTTTAGATATGGTGTCATTTATAGACGAGAATACAGGAAAGCTATCAGTCTATGCAGCAGCACATGGTGGTGTACTAGAGTTAAAAGGTAATTCCTTTGAATTTATGCAAGGCCTAAATGATTTACCTAGCGGTGACCATGAAGGGCTTACGGGGATGGTTGTTGGTATTGGTGGCACTGAGGACCATTTAGTTGCAGTCGTAAAGGATGTAACTGAAGCCGGTAGTAGTTTTTATTCATTATATGATTACACAACAGAGACTAAGCAATGGATTCGTAATGAATCTTCTGTCATTGATAGCTATGATAAGGAATTAACGCCGGATCTTGATAAACGTGCACTAGTTGTCACAAAAGATGATATTTGGACAGAAAAAGCACATTGGGATGGTCAAAAATGGACACCACATCAATATTATTTTACTAGCTTTATAAAAAGCGTAAACGGTGATATTTACGCGTCTTCAAGCTCTATCTATGGAAAAAAAGACTCAGTTGGCTTGTATAAATATAGTAATAATGAGTGGAATAAAATTGAATTGGATGGAATAAAATCAGTTGATTTAAGCAATGTTTCAGTAGATGGGACAGTGGTGTTTAATGCTAATAGTAAGCACTACGCCATGGAACAATCGGGTTCTTTACGAGAGTTTACGCATTTAGAAAATACTTTTTCAACTAATGAGAAATTATATGCGAATATTGATCGAAACAATGAATTATATATTTTCCAATTAGCTAGACGTTACTTTGATATGGGTACAAGTGGTGCTGATGGTCATGATATGTATATATTCGACCAACAAGATAATATATGGAAATATGTAGAGGTAGAAGCATTTAATGCACCAAATGAGTATAAGATTGGTACGAATGAATACCTTACTAAAAAGGTACGTCCTACTACAGTCCAAAATATTTACAATTTAGCAAAGAATATGAGTATTTATGCAGGCTCAGGTGGTGCAGTTTACTCAGACTTTGAAGAGACAACAATTACATTCAATAGTAATGGCGGCTTAGATATAGAACCAATTACTGAAAAAATTAATAGTGCAGTCAATGCACCAGTTACCCCAACAAATGGAGAACAATATTTCAGTGGCTGGTATTTAGATAAAGAATTAACAAAGGCGTATTCATTTGATTACATGCCAGCAAAAGATATCGAACTATTTGCAAAATGGTCAGATAAGCCGGTTGATTTAACACAAGCGAAGGCAACGGCAAATAAAACAATTGAAGCTGCCTATAAAAAGTACAATAAACGTGATTATTCAGATGAAGGTTGGTCTGAATTAACACAAGTAAAAGATGGTGGAATTGCAACGATTGATGCGATTACGGGCACATTTGATGAAATCACAACAGCGATGAATCAAACGTTGGAAGTAATGCGAGCGGTCGCATTAAATCCGAATGTTACAGTCGCTATTTCGATGGAGAAATTCACATTAGGCCAAGGGTATATTATTGAGCCGACACTTGTGACGATTCCACGTAATACACAAGCGTCTAAAGTGATTACAGATTTACTTGTAGAAAAATATGGCGCAGAGCCACTTCCGTATGAAATGACAGGGCAAGTAGCAAAAGACTTTTATTTAGCGCATGTTTTAGATAATGGGTATCAATCTGATTATAATGTACCAACTTATATTACAAATGCCATTTTAGAAGATGGCAAGGAGATTAATTTAGAAAACGATGAATGGCTTGGAGAATTCGACTTCTTTGAAAACTCAGGCTGGATGTATGCAGTAAACAACCAATTCCCAGGCGTTGGTGCAGCAGGGTGGACATTACAAAATGACCAAGTGATGCGCTGGCAGTATACAATTTACGGTTTAGGTGCGGATTTAAATGCCAACAATAAAGAGTTTGGCGGTAGATCGATTGTGACAACAGCACTAAAAGATAACCTAACATGGCGTATAGCAGAAATTAACGCAATGGAAGCGTCAGAAAAGGCGCAGTATCAAGAGAATTACGATAAAGCATTAGCTATTCTGCAAAATATGGAAAGCACGCAAGAAGAGGTGGACACAATCCTTGCAGCACTAGGTGGCACGGAACGTCAAGGCGTGGAAGTAACAGCTGAAATGCCAGAGGAAGCAAAAGATGTGGAGACGGTGATTAATGCAATACCACTTTCAATCAAGCTTTCTGATAAACAAATCATTGAAGAAGTCCGCGCGGCATACGAGGCATTATCTCCAACAATGCAGCAATGGATTTGGAAGGATACGCTTGTTTTATTAGAAAATGCAGAGGGAAAAATTGCGAAGCTTGAGCAGCAGGTAGCGCAAATGATTGAGCAAATCGATGGGTTACCATCAGCAGACGCACTTACATTAGTGGATGAAGAGGTATTAAAGGCTGCGAAAAATGAGTTTTCGACACTTTCAGATGAGCAAAAGGCGCTTGTGACAAATGCTGAAATTTTAACGCAGCTGACGACAAAGTTAGACGTGTTAAAAGGCTTAGGAGAAAGTAAGCCGGTAGAGGAAACGAAACCAGTAGAAAAAACTTCTGTAGAAACAGTGATAGATTTAATTAATGTCCTACCAAAAGAAGCGACATTAAAATTAACAGATGAAGCAAAAATTACAGCAGCAAAAACAGCTTATGATGCGCTGTCAAAAGAGCAACAAAAGCAAGTAACGAACTACGACAAGCTAGCGGATGTGTTAACGAAATTAAACACATTAAAAGCAGTGGATAAAGTAATGAAAGCCATTGATGATTTACCAACTGTTTCTTCATTAAAAACAAAAGATGAAGATGAGCTTGAAGAAGCACGTAAGCTATACAACGCGCTAACGAAGGAACAGAAGGCGCTTGTCACAAATATTGATGAGCTAAAAGATTTAGAGTCACAAATGAAGAAATTAAAATCTAGTAGCACAAAATCTTCAGGTAGTTCGGGAGGTTCAGGTGGTTCAAAAGCTACGACAACAGCGAAACCAGTTACTGAAACGCCAGTACAAACAACAAATACACCAGCCGCTTCAAACTACGCTGTAGAGAAAACGGCAACAAGCTTGAACGTTACATTTACACAAGCACAAATGAACGAGCTTGCGGCTTCACAAAATGAGACTGTGACAATTAATACAGGGGCAGCGATTTCAGTCGAAATTCCGAAAGCCGTATTTACGGAAAATCTTTCGAAGGATGCCGAGCTCTCTGTAGCAGTAATGAAAGAGAAGGATACATTACAAGTGAAGTTGTTAGAAGTTTTAGCAAATGGCATGAAACGTGAAATGACACTTCCAGGTACTTATGTGAAAGTGAAATTCCCATTAACATTATTCACAGCCGCAGCTACAGCGTCACTATCACCAATTGCACAGGATGCAACCGGTGTGATTTTACGTGTAGTAGACGGCGAGTATAAAGCAGTGCCTCACCAAATTAAAAATGGTGAAGTATCAATTTATGCAAATTCAAATGATGAATATGTGTACTCAACAAAAGCAATCACATTTGATGATATTTCAAAATTAGCAAACAAGGCAGACATCGAACTTTTAGCGTCTCGCTATGTGGTGAATGGTACATCTGATACAACATTTGAACCAAACAAATCCATCACACGCGCGCAATTTGGTGCAATGATTGCACGTGCACTAAACTTAGTACCAACAGAAGACACGCACTATGCGGATACAAAGGGCAAATGGTATGAGGCGGATATTCAAGCTTTATACGAGGCAGGAATTACAAACGCACCTGGCGACTTCAATCCAGGGACGACACTTAGCCGTGAGCATGCCGCAGTATTCATGTACCGTGTGATGGAATATATCCAAAAAGATAACACGCCAAAAGCAACAGCTGTAGCATATGCAGACCAAGCAAAAATTAATGCAAGCTACGCAGAAGCAATCGCGACGTTAAACGCGCTGCAAATTATGCAGGGCAAGGACGGCAATGTATTTGATCCAAAAGGTCATTTAACACGCGCGCAAATGGCGAAGGTTTTACGTAAAACATTAGAAGCGATTGATATGATGTAATACAGTTTGCTTTCTAAATAAAACACCCAACTTAGGCTGCACGAAAGGATAACTCCCTTTCGTGCAGCTTATTTTTATGTGAAATTTCATTTTTACGACCTTGTTATATAATAGATGAACAAATTTTTATTTTCTTATTATTTTGATGGAAATTTGAAGTAAAGTTGTAATTTAGCTCAAATTTACATAAAAATCATTAAAAAATAGAATGTCGTAATATTTTTAAAGATTTAGAAATAATATGTGTTAGAATACAAGAAATGAATATGCATTGCAGAGTAAGGGTGCTTTTAGGAGCTTAATAGGGAATTCGGTGAAATGCCGAAGCTGTTTCCGCAACTGTAAGTGTAGAAGAATGTGCGCAAATTGCCACTGTCAAACGAGGAAAAATGCCTCTGAGGACGGGAAGGTGCGCCACAGGATACACGAGCCAGGAGACCTACCTTTATTTGAACGTATAACCTCTCTTCGGAATTTAGGAGAATGTACGGCAAATAGATGAACGGGTATAGTAGGAAAGCAAGGCTCTTCCTATTTAGAAAAATCGCATGAATTTTTCGAATACTTTTTATACTATTTTCCGCCATTTCTCAAGAGTGAGAGATGGCGGTTTTTTGTCGTGGAATGAGAGGGATAAGCGCGTATTCAAAATTTTTTAGGGGGATTTTGAATGTTTTTCGGAAAGAAATTATTGAATGTCGTACTGGCTGTCGCTTTAGTATTTTCAATGCTGACACCAGCGACGATTTCTGTTCAGGCAGAAGAGCTTGAAACTGTTTTAAATGATGAGCAAGCAGTAAATGAGCTTTTAGTAACGACTCCAGACAGTGCAGAGGTGGAAATACAGCCATCAATGCCACTAACTAAAGAAGAATTATTAAATAATTTGAATCCGTCCATTGATACAGCTATTCAAGCAGCGATGGATTATGTTGTAGGAAAAATACCAGCGCCTAAATATAACAATGAGTGGGGTATTTTATTACTTGCGCGCGGTGACTATGACAATCAGGATTATTTTAATACGTATTTAACGAATGTTGACACGCATGTGCTAACAAAAGAAGGCGTGTTAAGCAATTCGTATACAGATTATTCACGCTTAATAATTGGTCTTGCGGCTATTGGCAAAAATGCGACAGCTGTAAATGGCTATAATTTATTAGAAAAGCTAGCAGACTATGAAAAGGTCATAAAGCAAGGAATTAATGGTTCAGTTTATGGACTTCTTGCATTAGACACGTACCAATATAATGTTCCACAAGTAGAACTAGAGACAGCTACAACAAGAGAAAAGTTAATTGAAGCTATTTTAGCGAAGGAAATTGATGGTGGTGGCTTTGCATTTTCTGGTACAAATCCAGATGTAGATATGACCGCAATGACACTTCAAGCATTAGCACCATATAAGGCTCAACAAGAAGTAGCAGCAGTTATTGATCGCGGCTTAGCGGTTCTAGCTAAGGCGCAATTAGATAATGGTGGCTTTAAATCATATGGTAGTGAAAACGTGCAAAGTGCGGCACAAGTATTAGTCGCTTTATCTGCGCTCGGCATTGATGCGGCAGAAGATGCGCGCTTTGTGAAAGCAGACGGCGCGTGGATCGTTTCGAATATGATGGAATTTTATTCGGGAACAGGCTTTAAGCAGCCGAAGACCGGCAAAAGTGATAATCAAATGGCTACACAGCAAGCAGGCTATGCGCTAGTCGCTTATGACCGCTTTTTAAAAGGAAAAACTTCTTTATATGATATGACGGACGTTACGTATGACCGAACAGGCACAGCTACAGAACCGTCAACTTCGGATGGGGAAACATCAGAGGGAGAAGTAACAGTAACAGACCATATCGCAACGATGTCGATTAAAGTGTCAGATGAGGAAATCATTCTACCAACTGAACAATTCAACATTACAGCAGACGAAACAGCATATTCATTATTAAAACGTATTACACTACAAAAGCAAATTGCGTTAGATGACCGCACAACCGATATGGGCGCATACATTGCTGGTATTGCGGGTGTGAAGGAATTTGACCATGGCCCGACAAGTGGCTGGATGTATCGTGTAAATGGTGAAACATTACAGTTTTCAGCAGATAACTATGTTGTGGAGCCGAATGATGAAATTGAGTGGCTGTACACGAAAAATTTAGGTGAGGATTTAGCACCTGAAAAAACGACGGTAACGGTGCGTGTGGAAGGCTACAACAAAACGATTTTACCGAAAACAGCAGTAGAAGTAGCTGCATTTGATTTAACAGGGTTAGTAACAGACGAAAAGTTAGCAGAAATATATAAAACAAACGTAACACCACTTGCACTACACGCTATTATTCAAGCGTTCAAAGATGCAGGTTATGATGTAACAGACAAGGAGCAGTTTAACTTTGGTGACGGCTCTTACTTTACGAATTTAGCAGGCTTAAAAGCAGGTGCTGTTACAACGCGTGACGGCTGGAGCTATGCAGTAAACAACAAATCACCAAATGTTGGTGTCAATGCATATGAGCTAAAATCTGGTGAAGAAATCGTTGTGTATTTCGGTACAGATTGGCAAGTCGATGCGTATAGCTATTTCACATTACAGGCAGTAGAAAATAAGCAGTATACAGTTCAATTATCAGCGATTTACTTTGATGAAAACTGGGCACCAGTTGCGAAGCCAGTGAGCGATGCAACGATCATTATTGATGGCAAAGAATCGGTGTATAAAACAGACGCAGAAGGGCTTGTTACAGTTCAATTTGCCAAAGAGGGCACACATGAGCTAACAGCCATTAAAAAAGCTGGTGATTACAGCATTATTAGCCGTCCTTATTTAGCGATTGATGTAAATAAAGAAATGGTCGTGACGCCAGAACCTACACCAGTAGAGCCTGAGCCAACACCAGAACCAACACAACCTGAAATCGTCGTACCACCATCAGCAGTAACACCACTTGTGGAGAAAACGACAGCGTTTTTATTACAAAAAGCACCGACTGCTACATTCAGTAGTGAATGGGCGATTATTTCGTTAGCGCGCAGTCAAGCAGCGGTACAAAAAAGCTATTATGACAATTATTTAGCAAGTGTAGCAGATGCTTTAAAAGAAACGAACGGGACATTAGAAGGGCCGCGCACAGAGCATTCACGTTTAATTTTAGCGTTGTCTGCAATCGGTGTAGATGCAACAAATGTAGGTGGCTATAACGTATTTGCGCCACTACATGATTTTGATCAAGTAATCGCGCAAGGATTAAATGGTCCGATTTTCGCATTACTTGCATTTGATGCACAAAAATATAATCCACCAGTTGCCGCATTAGGTCGTGTAGCGTCGTTAACAGATGTAGCAGCGACAACGGTAACAACGCGGGAAAAATTAGTTGATCATATTGTAAGCAGTGAACTTGCAGATGGCGGTTTTGCGTTATCTGGAACAAAAGCTGACCCAGATTTAACAGCAATGGCACTGCAAGCATTAGCACCATATAAAGCGGATGCGAAGGTCGCAAAAGTGATTGACCGCGCAGTTGCACAGCTAGCAAGTATTCAACTAACAAACGCAGGCTACACATCAGCAGGTAGTGAAAATGTGCAAAGTGCAGCGCAAGTATTAATCGCACTTTCTACATTAAATATTGATGCGGAAACAGATGCACGCTTCGTTAAAAATGGTCAAACAATTTTAGGTAATATTGAGAGTTACGCAATCGGTGACGGTAGTTATAAGCATCCGAAGAACGGTGCGTATAATGCGATGGCGACTCAGCAAGTAACACAAGCACTTGTAGCATATGACCGCTTTAAAAAAGGTTTACCAGGTTTATTTGCGATGGCGGATGTAACGCTTGAAGAAACACCAATTCCAACCCCAACACCAGGTACAGGTGGGGCAAGTGGTGGCGGTTCTGTAACACCAGCACCAGTACCGACAGAGCAGGTTGCATATATTGCCATTACGAATAAATCATACGGTGATATTTTAGCGGAAACAGAAGTGAAGCTAAATAAAGGCGACACAGTTTATTCTGTACTAAAGCGTGCGACGGATGCAAAAGGCATTACACTGAATACACGTTCTTCTTCATACGGCAAATATGTCGTGGGGATTGCGGGTGTGAAAGAGTTTGACCGTGGCCCGTTAAGTGGCTGGATGTACCGTGCGAACGGTGATTTCCCGTCGTATTCATCTGATTCGCATACTGTTAATGCAGGCGATTCAATTGAGTGGGTGTACACAGAGGATTTAGGGAAAGATGTTGGCGGTTACGTAAATGATATTGAAAATAAACCAGCAGCAGGTGGTGCAGGTGGCGGTGCGGCCGTTCAAAAGCCAGCACAGCCAGGTACTGAGCAATCAGTAGCAACTACAACTTCTAATGAAAAATTACAGGCAGCAATTACAGCAACGCAAATTGCAGCGCTAAAAAATGCGCCATTTGTGATGAAGGATAATGCAGGTGGCAAAGTAGAAATCCCATCGACCATCTTAAAAGCATTAAATTTAAAAGAAAACGAAACATTAAATGTCGCAGTAACAACTGAAAACAAGCAAATTCAAGTAACGCTTGAAAAAGAAGCGGCAGGCAAAAAATCACCAGTAGCAGCAGGTAAAAACTATGTAAAGGTGACATTGCCAACAGTGGCATCAGTAAACACAGTTGTACTGCAATTAGTAGATGGCGAATTGAAAGCTGTACCGCATAAAGTGGTAAACAATGAAATCGTGCTATTTGTTAAGGCAAGCGGAACATTTATTGTGAGCGAGGACAAGGTAACGTTTAACGATATTGACAAGCTTGTAAATAAAGATGATATCGAATTTTTAGCGAGCCGTCTTGTCATTAAAGGAAAAGACGCGGAAAACTTTGCACCAAATGATAAAGTAACACGCGCACAATTCGCGGCCCTTGTAAGCCGTGCTTTAGGCTTACAGGCAAACGAAGCAAGCAATTTCACAGATACAAAAGGTAAGTGGTATGAGTCAGATGTACAAGCACTACTTGAAGCGGGGGTTACAACAGGTAAAACTGCGACAACCTTTGACCCAGGTGCCAATATGACACGTGAGCAAGGTGCGGTATTTATGGCACGCATCCTAGCATACACAGGCTACGAGGCAGCACCAGCTGACAAAGTGACATTTAAAGATGAAGCGTCAATTAACGCAGCCTATAAAGAGAACATTGCCTTACTTGTAGACCTTGGCATTATGTCAGGGAAAGAGGACGGCACATTTGATGCAAAAGGAAACTTAACGCGCGGTCAATTAGCGAAAATGCTAAAACGTACGTTAACGATTTCTGGATTAATGTAATAAAAAGAACAGACTTCATCTCACGCTTTTTAGAGCGTGGGATGTTGTTGTTTCTAAATGGGGAGGTTTTTTTAGGATGAAGCAAAGATTTACATTGTTATTCACGCTTATACTTTCAGTGTTTTTCGTCGTATCACCTGTTAGCGCACAAGTTCAACTAGACGATGCGTACACATCTGCGGCGAGCTATATGGTGAAAAAAGTACCGAACCCGACATATGGTGATGAGTGGTTTATCATCGCGCTTGCTCGGGGCGATGGGGACGTGCCAACAGGCTATTTTGACACGTACTATAAAAATTTAGTCACTGAGGTGAAGGCGCTAAAGGGCGAATTGCATGAATTAAAGTACACGGAGTACTCGCGCGTTATTTTAGCACTATCGGCAATCGGTAAGGATGCGACGAATGTTGGGGGCTACAACTTAGTAAATAAGCTAAGTGATTTTGATCTTGTGGCATGGCAAGGGGTGAATGGGCCAATTTTTGCGCTTTTAGCATTAGATAGCCATGGCTATACATTACCGCAATCCGCGACAAATAGCCGCGAGAAAATGGTCGATTATCTGCTGAGTAAACAGTTAAGTGACGGGGGATTCTCATTGACAGAGGAAGCAAGTGATACAGATATGACAGCTATGGCTGTGCAAGCATTGTCTTCTTATATGGGAGATGAAAGAGTGAAGACAACGGTAGAGCGTGCAGTTACCGCATTAGCCAAATTACAGGATGACAAAGGATTTTATGCCAACTGGGAGGCACCAAATGCAGAAAGCGCTGCGCAAGTTGTGACGGCATTGACGAGTGTGGGTGTAGACCCGGCGCAGGATGCAAGATTTAAAAATGTATTACCAAGCTTATTGACATTTTATCATGCAGCAGATGGTGGCTTTAAGCATGTAGCGGAAGCAAAAGACTCAAATGCAATGGCAACGGAGCAGGTGGCATATGCGCTTGCTTCTTATAAGCGTTTTTTAGCAGGGAAAACGAAGCTGTATGATATGACGGATACAAAAAAGGTAGTTACTCCAGCTCCAGTAGTGCCGCTAGTTCAAAGTGTCGGCTTTAAAGACATGGTAAACCATTGGGCAAAAGCGGACGTCGAAAAAGCAACAGCGCTTCATATTTTAAAAGGCTATGACGATAATACATTTCGCCCAAATAATGAGCTAACACGCGTGCAGGCCATTTCGATTTTAGTACGCGCACTTGGCTTACAAGGTAATGCTTCACCATTTACAGATATCACAAACTATAATGCGGCAACAAAGCAGGAAATCGCCGCAGCGTATGAGGCGGGATTACTTGTAACAAACGGTACGAGACTAGCACCAACGGAAAAAATTTCGCGTCAGGAGCTAGCGGTGATGCTACAGCGCGCGTACCGCTTGAAGACAGGCACGGCTTACGAAACGAACGAGCTCGCTCCGCTGAAGGATATTGCAGGGTTAACGAAAGAAGCGCAGCAAGCCATTACGTTTTTATATGATTTTGAAATTGCACAAGGTGCGGACGGCTGGTTTAAGCCTAACAACACAACAACACGTGCACATGCGGCCAAAATGCTTGTGCAGTTTTTACAGGTGGTGAAATAAATCGTGAAAAAGCAGTGGAAGCAGTTGTTGTTTGTTCTTCTTACAGTGTTCCTGCTAGCAGCGTGCGGGATTCAGTCTGTTGAGCAATATGAAAAGATGGAGGCCGAGGAGCGTAGTGTTGAGGAAGTTGTAAGTGAGCCGCATGAGGAGTCGCCTGCAATAAAAGAGGAACCGGCTGTTGAAAAGGTAGAGGAAGCGGAGCCGATTGAAAAGGTTGCCCCAAAAGAGGAGCCAAAGGAAGAGCCGCAGCCTACAAAAGTTGAGGAAAAGGTTGAAGTAAAGAAAGAGCCAGAATCAAAGCCAGAATCAAAGCCAGAACCAAAGCTTGAGGCGAAACCAATACCAGAGCCGACAGTAGAGGTTAAAAGTGAGCCAAAGCAGGAGAAGTCAGAAGTAAAACAAGACGTGGCACCTGCACCAAAAGAGGCACCAACATCGCAGCCCGCGGAGAAAAAACGCACCGTGACAATTGCGATTTACGTGCATAGCTTAGTGGCGAATATGGACAAGCTGCATCCGTCACTAAAGAGCGAGAAATATGTACCGTCTAGTGGCGTTGTATTAAACCCTGTGACATATGAGTTGTTATCAGAAAAGGATACGGTTTGGGATATACTACGCCGCGCGGCAAAGGAGCATAACATTCAGCTTGAATATGAGGGCGCGGATGAAAATATTTATGACAGTGTTTATATAGAAGGAATTCATCACTTGTACGAATTTAGCGCAGGTCCGCTAAGTGGCTGGATGTACAAGGTGAACGGCACATTTCCGAATTACGGCGCGAGTCAGTACACACTTGAAGATGGTGATGTAATTGAATGGCATTACACGGTGGATTTAGGCCGGGATTTAGGGAAGGATGTTTAGTACGTGAAAGCTTTTGAAACCTATCACCCCGTTGTATTATTTCTATTTTTTGCGGCAGTCATTAGCATGTCGATGTTTTTTATGCACCCTGTTTATTTATGCCTGACGCTATTTCTAGCAGTCGCGCTTAATTTTTTAATGAAGCGCGGCAGCTTTTTTAAGGAGTGGAAGCTATATGTACCGCTATTTTTTATTATGGCGATCATTAATCCACTCATTAGCCATAACGGTGAGCTTGTGTTGTTTTATTTAAACGGTAATGCGGTGACGGTTGAAGCGATTGTGTACGGGATGGCGATTGCGGTCATGCTCATTGCGGTGATGCTGTGGTTTAGCTGCTACAACGAGGTGATGACCTCAGATAAGTTTTTATACTTATTTAGTAAAATTTCACCTGCACTCGCTCTAACGATTTCAATTTCCATGCGCCTTGTACCACGCTTTACGCATCAGCTTACACAAATTGCGCGCGCGCAAAAAACGATTGGCATGGATTATCGTACAGGAAAGCTAATGCACCGCATAAAATGCATCGCACGTATTTTGTCGGTGCTTATTACGTGGGCGCTTGATAATGCGATTGATACCGCGGATTCTATGAAGGCGCGCGGCTATGGGATTGGAAAGCGTAGCACGTTTTCTGTTTTTATCTTTGAACGCAGGGACGGGCAGCTACTAGCATTTATTGTGCTACTCATTGTAATAAATATTGGGGCTGTTTTGTACGGCGCGACGACGTTTTATTTTTATCCGAGATTTTCTAGCCTTGAGCTAGATGGAGTGTCTTTGTTATTTTATTGTAGTTATTTTATGCTGCTAGCTATTCCGCTAGTAGTTGAGATAAAGGAGAGTTTAAAATGGCACAGCTTAAAATCGAGCATGTAAGCTTTAGTTATCCAAATGAGACGCAGTCTATATTGCGAGATGTGCAGCTTGAGGTCGAGCAAGGTGCATTTATCGTTATTATTGGACAGTCAGGCTGCGGAAAAAGCACGCTACTGCGTCAAATGAAGCGGGAATTGCGTCCGCATGGTGAGCTTTCGGGTGTTGTGAAATATGAAGGCATGGCACTTGATGAGCTAAGTGATGAGGTAGCCGCGACACATATCGGCTACGTATTGCAGCAGCCAGAAAATCAAATTGTAACTGATAAGGTGTGGCACGAGTTGGCATTTGGTCTAGAAAATTTAGGGCTAGACACGCAAATGATTCGCCGGAGAGTGGCGGAGATGTCAAACTTTTTTGGGATACATAAATGGTTTCATCATAAAACGACCGAGCTATCCGGTGGGCAAAAGCAGCTTCTCAATTTAGCATCTGTCATGCTGATGCAACCAAAAATTTTACTATTAGATGAGCCGACCTCACAGCTTGATCCAATTGCCGCCGCGGAGTTTTTACAAACGCTAAAGCGACTAAATACGGAGCTTGGCTTGACGGTTATTTTAGTCGAGCATCGGTTAGAGGATGTCCTGCCACTTGCTGACCGCGTGGTAGTGATGGATGGCGGCAGAATTTTATATGACGGCGCGCCGCAGCATGTAGGAGAAGGGCTACCGGAAAATCACCCGATGCTACTTGCCTTGCCGACTGCGACAAAAATTTTTCATGCATTAGGTGGTAAAGGCGCGGCACCGCTGACGATTCGTGAGGGACAGCGCTGGCTACGTGCACAGTGTATAGAAGGCATGCAGCATGTAGACGCTGGTGAGCATAAGGGGTCTGTTGTAATTGATGCAAAAGACGTCGCCTTCCGTTATGAAAAATCAGCACCAGATATTGTAGCGCATTTTAATGTTCAAGTAAGGCAGGGTGAATTTTTCTCCATTATTGGAGGGAACGGCTCAGGTAAATCAACGGCACTGTCACTGCTTGCCGGGTTGCAAAAGCCGAGCCGTGGCCATATTTTTATTCAGGGTGTGAAACAAAAAAAGACGAGTGGCAAAGAGTGGTCACTCATCATGCTGCTACCTCAGGACCCAAAAACATTATTCGTCGAAAAAACGGTGCAGCGCGAGCTTGACCAGCTAGCAAGTCACCCGATGTATGCGCATGACTTGCAGGAGGAAATTATTCAGCTTCTGCACCTTGAGCACCTGCTGCATCGTCATCCGTATGATTGTAGCGGCGGTGAGCAGCAGCGGATTGCCCTGGCAAAGCTACTCATTTTACAGCCAAAAATTTTGCTGTTAGACGAGCCAACAAAGGGGCTAGATGCACACGCAAAAGAGGAGCTTGGTGCAATTTTGAAGGCACTGCAGGTCAAGGGTGTCACACTTGTTGTCGTCACACATGACATTGAGTTTTCGGCAAAATATAGCGACCGCTGTAGTTTATTTTTTGATCGCAATTTAGTATCAATTGACACACCGCGTGCCTTTTATAGCGGCAATAGCTTTTACACAACCGCCGCGCACCGTATTAGCCGCGGCATTGTAGAAGGTGCGATTACGTATGAGGATGTGATTTTATGCAAAGCAAGCGTCGTTTAATCATCTCCGTGCTTGTCTTTTTCATCTTCATGCCACTGACGCTTTATATGGGGATTACATATTTAGGCGACCGTAAATACTATTTGATTTCGGTTGCGCTTATTTTACTTGCATGCGTACCATTTATATTGTCTTTTGAACGACGCAAGCCACAGCCACGCGAAATTTTAATTATAGCCGTTATGTCGGCCATTTCAGTAGCGGGGCGCTGCTTATTTATCGCGACACCAGGCTTTAAGCCGGTTAGTGCGATTACCGCAATTACTGGGTTTGCGCTAGGTGCGGAGGCAGGCTTTTTAACAGGAGCCACATCCGCACTCGTATCCAATATGTTTTTTGGGCAAGGACCGTGGACACCGTTTCAAATGTTTACGTGGGGTATGATTGGCTTTATTGCAGGACTTCTTGGCAAAACCGGCCACATGCATAAGAAAATCCCGCTTATTTTATTTGGGATTTTTGCAGGCATTTTCTTTTCATTCGGCATGGATATTTGGGGCGCGCTTTCAACGGCCGGTTTATTTAACTGGGAGGCGTACATTTTAGCACTTTCGACAGCTGTTCCGTTTACGATTATTTATGCAGTGTCGAATATCATTTTTTTATTACTACTCGCCAAGCCAATTCGTGAAAAGCTCGAGCGTGTGAAGACGAAATATGGAGTTTTTCAATAACTAGTGAAAGAGAGATTGAGCAGAACTACTCAATCTCTCTTTTTTACATTTTAATTTTTGAAAATTAGGAATATAATGTTTTTTAGTTGTATTTATGAAGGAAGGGTTACATCATGAGAAATTCAGACAGATTTTTGACTGCATTTAACCGTATTGAGCGGTCGATTCGCGTGATTGCAGGGATGAAGGAGCATCGTCCTTTTTATCGTGTGCTCGAACAAGCGAAGAAAAATAGCCCACTTGTCCGGAAATATGAGAGCGATTTGCGGGCGTATGCTGATTTGCGCAATGCCATTGTTCATAATCGGACATCACCCGAGTTCGTTATTGCAGAGCCACATAAAAAAGTCGTTGATCAAATCGAAAAAATTGATGAAATGCTTGCGAAGCCAAAGCTTGTCGGTCAGCTGTTTAAAAAGCGGGTATTAGCATTTCAGACGACGGATTCATTACACGAAACATTACATGCGGTCCGCAAGCAAAAATATACGCAATTCCCGGTGTATGACAGCAAGAAATTTAAAGGCTTACTGACGACCGTGGGCATTACGAATTGGCTCGCGAGCTCGATGCTCGGCCCGCATTTGCCACGTCGTGTGCCGACACTTGGTGACATACTGCATCACGAAAAAAATGAAACGAACTATAAATTTATTAGTCGCTTTTTGACGATTTATGAGGCAGAGGAAATTTTTAAGGAAGGCGTTGAGCGCGGTCGTAGATTTGAAGCGCTTCTTATTACAGAACACGGTAAGCCGCACCAAAAGCTACTAGGCATCGTCACGCCAATTGATATTATGAAAGTCGATTAATTTGAAAGTCGATTAATTTTGGGACTAATATAAAGTGAGCCATTTTCAAGTAATTGGGCATAATAAACATCTGATGCAGCTTCAATATTTTTATTGCGTAATTTTTTTAATAACCACTCCTCGGTTAAATCATATTCCTGCAAGTTTTCGTAAATAATTTTTCCATCTGAGATAAGTTCGATTGGAAATAACGGTGGGACCGAGATATCAGCTTTCACATCCTGCTTTGTAGCAGTACGTGAGGCGGGCTTTTTTAGGACACTAAGTTCTCCATTTGTTTCAAAAACAGCATAATGCACCTCGTCAAAGGAAAAAATACTTTGTTCACGTAGTAGCATGGCAAGCTCATCTGTATGAAGTCGCGACTTTTTTAGATGATGAGGTATGATCTGGCCGTTTTGAATGACTATTATTGGCTTATCATCAAATAAAACACGTGCTTTTTTCGATTTTAAAGAGAGGAATGTGACGAATAGTGTAAGGACGGTCCACCAAATGAGTGATACAAGCCCATCTAAAAATGGTGTCTCCACCTGAGCGGAAATTTCAGCAGCAATGGAGCCGAATGTGATACCTGTTACATAATGAAAAAATGTTAGCTGGCTTAATTGTTTTTTTCCAATAATGCGTGTTAAAAATAAAATCGCGATAAATGCACATGTTGAGCGAATTAGCATTTCTCCAAAATTTAGCTCCATACAGCACACTCCTTTGTCATAGCTTTTGCAAAAACAGAGAAGACTATACAAAAATACATATAGAAAGAATGTGAAGCAATGACAACAGCCATAAAGCAAAATAATCCGGTCTATCCGATGATGGCGATGATTGGAATTTGTCACTTAATTAACGATACAATGCAGTCGGTTATTCCGGCGATGTATCCATTACTTGAACGCGATTTAGGATTGACGTTTACACAGCTAGGCCTGATTTCATTTGTCCTAAATATGTTTGCCAGTCTCCTGCAGCCAGCAGTCGGCTTTGTGACAGACAAAAGACCATTTCCTTATGCGCTACCAATCGGCATGGTCAGCTCATTTGTCGGACTATCAATGCTCATTTTGTCGACAGAGTATTGGATGATTTTAGTGTCTGTTATTTTTCTAGGCTTCGGTTCAGCAGTTTTTCACCCAGAAGGCTCACGCGTGTCATTTATGGCAGCCGGTAACAAGCGCGGGCTCGCGCAGTCTATTTATCAGGTCGGAGGAAATGCAGGACAAGCACTCGCACCACTGCTTAGTGCCTTTTTAATTTTACCTTTTGGCATGAAGGGCGCATCGGCGGTACTTGTATTGACGTCGATTGGTATTTTTATGCTAACAAAAATTTCTGCATGGTATAAGCGTCAACTAGAGGAAGAAAAATTATCGAAGGTGAAAAGAGTACTTGTTTCGAGCTTGCCGCCGCTCACGAAAAAGCAGGTAGGTATGGCGCTTGGTTTACTGCTTGTCATTATTTTTGCACGCTCATTTTATGTCACGAATATTACAAGCTTCTATATTTTCTATTTGCAGGATGAATACAATGTATCGATTGCAACAGGGCAAATTTTTGTCTTTATTTTTATGGCGCTCGGCGTTGTTGGGACGTATTTTGGCGGAGGATTATCGGACCGCATCGGACGCAAAAATGTCATTTTATTATCCGTTGTCGTACCAATTCCGCTTTGTTTAGTACTGCCTTACGTACCGTTATGGCTAATCGTACCAATGTTAATCGTCATTGGTGGCCTTATTATGATTAGCTTCTCTGTCACGGTCGTTTATGCGCAGGAGCTCGTCCCATCAAAAATTGGTACAATGGCGGGCTTAACAGTTGGTGTTGCGTTTGGTATGGGTGCAATTGGTGCAGTCATTATCGGGATGCTGATGGATAGTGTCGGTATTAAGGAAACGATGATTGTCATTTCGGTTTTGCCACTTTTATTACTTGTTGCATTTTTATTGCCAAAGGATAACGTAGCAACAAATTAAAAAATCGCTCTTCGCATTTAGCGGAGAGCGATTTTTGTTAGTTTTAGCTATAAAAAATTATAAAAAACATTTCAAAACATAATTTAAAAATTCAAAAAGGGTGATTCAGAGAAAATGATATACAACTTATTACTAAATAAGTGCCAAGTAGTATTTTTTCTTTATGCTAGTGATTTGTAAAAGGTTAAAAAACATAAAAATAGTAGATTCCACAACTTAATTCCTATAAAAATAGTGTTTCTATATCGCATAAAATACACTGTTTTTGTGAAAAAGTGATGCATTTCACGCTAATTTTTATCTAAAGTAGATCTAAATTTGACGCTTATTTAAATCGCCAGCAAGCGGCTGTTTGAAACGAAATTTGGTTAAAGATTTCCTTCATGGAAGGGTGGAAAAAAGTATGTTTTCGTAAAAAAAAGTGCTGTTTTTGGCTAGAATCAGTGCTTTTTTGTAGTGAGGAAGTCTTAGGTGATTTGGAATTTTTGTTGATTAATTTAGAGTTAATCGGTAAAAATCGATATTTTACAATATAAATGATAAAAATTGCACTTATTTTAATCTAAGTTGTATGTCATTTCTGCTAAATAAGCATTTTTGACTTTTTTTAAGTGTTTTTCAAAAAATTCATTGTTGGAAGATTTTTTGAATGTTTGTTTTAGAGTAATTTTTTAGATGAAATGAAAATTTTTTTTCGACATTTTATTATTGTGCAAAAAAATTTTAGTTATCGAACATTCTATTCTTACGAGATTTTCGTTAATAAATTATTAGATTTATATAATTGTGCTGAGAAAAAACAAAAAAATGTAAAACTTTCATATTGCTAAATATTCTGATAATTGATAAGGTGAATCCAACATAAACAAAGGAGAACAAACATGCTTAAACATATTAGCCCGTGTATTTCACCTGATTTATTGAAAGTATTGATGGAAATGGGACATGGTGATGAGATCGTTTTAGCAGATGGTAATTTTCCGGCAATGTCTCATACAAGTCGTTGTATTCGTGCGGACGGATTAATGGTTCCAGAATTATTGCAGGCAATTTTAGATTTAATGCCTCTCGACCAATATGTGGAACAGCCTGTGGCATTGATGATGCATGGGCCTGAAGTGGCAACACCAGAAATTTGGCGTGATTTTGAAAGGATTATAAAGGGGACGCATACACTATACAGTCCAATGTTAATCGAGCGATTTGCATTTTATGAACGAGCGAAAAATGCGTACGCGATTGTGGCAACTTCGGAGAGTCAGTTATATGCCAATATTATTTTAAAAAAGGGTGTCATTGTACGAGAATAGGAGAATGCCTATGTTTGCGGAGGAGAGACAGCAAAAAATACTCCAACTGCTTGAGGAAAATGGTGCGGTGAAGGTCAATTCCTTGAGCAAGTTTTTTCAAGTAACGGAGGAGACGATTCGACGTGATTTAGAAAAGTTAGAGTCGGAAGATCAGCTTAAAAGAACGCATGGCGGGGCGATTTTAGTCGAGGCACAAAATGATGATGATATCCCGTTTAAAGAACGTAAAGTATTGATGATGAAAGAAAAGAGGAGCATTGCAAAGGCGGCCGCAAAGCTTGTAAAAGAGCAGGATGTGATTTTTTTAGATGCAGGCTCTACTGCACTCTATGTCGCAAAAGCGCTTCCAAACATTGCGATTCGTGTACTGACTAATTCATTGCTCGTTGCATATGAATTAAATAAAAAAAATAATATCCAAGTTATTTTAACAGGTGGCAATTTAACACCGCATTCATTGTCACTAGTAGGACCTGCGACGATTCGCTCAATTCAAAATTACTATGTAAATAAGATGTTTTTTTCGTGCAAAGGTTTTGATCCAACATGGGGGATTAGTGATTCGAATGAGCAGCAGGCGGCAGTAAAAAAAGCGGTGATGGAGATGGCTGAGGAAATTATTTTATTAGTCGACCATTCTAAAATTAATAAACGTTCATTTGTTCAAATTGAATCGATGTGTAGACTCCATAAGATTATTGTGAATGAGCACGCAAAAATGGAAGCGCTATCAAATGAAGCGGTAGGTGATATTACAGTAATTTATAGCAAATAAGAAGGGTGGTGCTGGACTTGAAGCTATTAGAGATGAAAAGTATATCAAAGGGCTTTCCAGGTGTTCAGGCTTTATCAAATGTATCGATTGATTTGCATCACGGCGAGGTTTTAGCACTAGTCGGTGAAAATGGGGCTGGAAAGTCGACATTAATGAAAATTTTAACGGGTATTTACACAGCTGACGAAGGTGAAATTTATTTAAATGGTGAGCTTGTACAGGTGGAAAATACAAAAAAGGCGAGTGAACTTGGGATTTCGATGATTCACCAGGAGCTCAATTTGATGAAGGATTTAACGGTTGCCGAAAATATTTTTATCGGACGTGAGCCGAAAAAATTGGGCATTTTTATGAATGACCGCAAGCTAAATCAAATTACGCGGGAGCTATTTGATAAGCTATCGCTCGATTTAAATGTCAAAACGAAAGTTGAGCTACTAACGATTGCGAAGCAGCAGATGGTGGAGATTGCAAAGGCACTATCATATGAATCAAAAATTTTAATTATGGATGAGCCAACTACTGCTTTGACGGAAACGGAAATTGATGTGCTATTTGACATTATTGAAACGTTGAAAAAAGACGGAGTTGGCATTATTTATATTTCGCATCGGATGGATGAGCTGAAGCGCATCACAGACCGCATTACGATTATGCGTGATGGACAGTATATTGCGACATTGCCGACGAAGGAAACAGAGATGAATGAAGTCATTCGCCTAATGGTAGGTCGTGAAGTGTACATTGAATCACAGCCAATATTGTCTGGTGAAGAGCGTGAAGTTGTGCTTGAACTAAAAAATGTTTCGACGAATACGCATATTCGTGATATTTCGTTTGCCTTAAGAAAAGGTGAGATTTTAGGGTTTGCTGGTCTAATGGGTGCAGGGCGTACAGAGGTGGCAAATGCGATTTTCGGTGTAGACAAGGTGAAGACAGGTGAAGTGTATTTACATGGTGAAAAGGTAACGATTAAGCATCCTTCAAAAGCAGTTGCGCAAGGCATTGGCTATTTAACAGAGGATCGAAAGCATTTAGGGCTGCTACTTGAAATGGATGTGAAAATAAATGTCGCACTTGCATCGATGCCAAGCTTTAATAAAGCGGGCTTTCTGCAAGATAAGGATATTGAAGAGACGGCGAAAAACTATGTAGAAAAGTTAAAAATTAAAACACCGTCTGTTCATCAGCAGGTGCGCTTACTGTCAGGGGGCAATCAGCAAAAGGTAGTTATTTCGAAATGGCTGTACCGAGATTGCGATATTTTGATTTTTGATGAGCCGACGCGCGGTATTGATGTTGGGGCAAAAGGTGAGATTTATAAACTACTAGATGATTTAACAAAAGAAGGCAAGTCCATTATTATGATTTCCTCTGAGCTACCAGAAGTATTGCGCATGAGTCACCGGATAGCGGTCATGTCAGAGGGACGAATTACGGGTATTTTGAATGCAGAAGAGGCCAGCCAGGAAAAAATTATGGAATTAGCAACGGCTTATCGTGACTAATGAGGAGGTGTAGATTAGATGGAAGCAACAAAAGTGAAAAGCAAAAAGTCGATGAATAATCGTTTACAACAGTTTTTAGCGTTTGGAAGTCTCGTTGCGTTAGTCATTTTCTTCTCGATTGCATCGCCAAACTTTATGCAATGGAGCAATATTATTGGCATTTTATTATCAACAGCAGTTATTGGGATTTTGGCGTTAGGGGCCACGTTTGTCATTATTACAGGCGGAATTGATTTATCGGTGGGGACAGTGATGACACTGTCTGCTGTGATGACGGGTCTTATTATTGTCACAGCAGATTTACCGATTATTTTAGGTGTGCTAGGCGGTATTGCGACAGGGGCATTTTGCGGGATGTTGTGTGGTTTGGCAATTACGAAATTGCAAATTCCACCGTTTATTGCGACGTTGGCGATGATGATGATCGCAAAAGGGTTAGCGCTCGTATTTTCTGGTGCAGCGCCAATTTATTTTACGGACCATCCGACATTTGCCAAGATTGCGATGGGCAATATGATTCCAGGGGTCAACATTCCGAATGCGGTTATTATCTTTTTCGTTTTAGGGATTGTCGCGGCCATTATTTTATCGAAAACTATTTTGGGACGTTTTAACTTTGCTATTGGTAGTAACGAGGAGGCGACAAAACTTTCTGGTATTAATGTCGACCGCTGGAAAATCGCAATTTATAGCTTAGCCGGTGCATTTACAGGTATTGCAGGGGTATTAATGGCGTCACGTCTAAATTCTGCACAGCCTGCACTTGGTCAAGGATATGAGCTAGAGGCAATTGCGGCTGTAGTAATTGGTGGCACATCGCTAAGTGGAGGCAAAGGAACGATTGTTGGGACGATTATTGGTGCGCTCATTATGAGTGTCTTAACAAACGGCCTGCGTGTATTATCGATTCCGCAAGAGTGGCAAACGGTCGTTGTTGGTATCGTAATTATTCTCGCAGTATTTATGGATATTCTACGCCGCAGAAAAAGCAAATAACTTAGGTATTAAGCCGAAAAGGCATAATATATAAATTTTATCAGGAGGAATGTAAATGAAAAAATATTGGATTTTATGTATGTTGCTTCTTGTCGGGGTCATTTTAGCAGCGTGTGGAGGTTCCGGTGACGGGGCATCTACAGATACGGACACAAATACAGATGTAGCAGGTGAATCAGGTGCGACAGATAGTGGTGTGAGTGAGGAACAACCTTATGTAGCGATTGTTTCAAAAGGATTCCAACATCAGTTCTGGCAAGCAGTAAAGCAAGGGGCTGAAAAAGCGGCAGAAGAATTTGATGTAAAGATTACATTCGAGGGACCAGAAAGTGAAGCACAAGTAGATAAGCAAATCGAAATGCTACAGGCGGCATTAGATAAAAAACCAAATGCCATTGGTTTTGCTGCACTTGATTCACAAGCGGCTGTACCATTATTAGAAAAAGCAAAGGCTGAAAATATTCCAGTAATCGCCTTTGATTCAGGGGTAGAAAGTGATATCCCACTTGCGACAGCGTCAACAGATAACTTAGCGGCAGCGGCATTAGCGGCTGACAAGATGGCGGAGTTAATTGGCGGTGAAGGAAAAGTAGCACTTGTTGTCCATGATCAAACATCAGGTACAGGTGTACAGCGTCGTGATGGTTTCGTTAATCAAATTAACGATAAGTACCCAAATATTGAAATCGTGGATATTCAATACGGTGGTGGTGACCACTTAAAATCAACAGACTTAGCGAAGGCGATTATGCAGGCGCATCCTGACTTAAAAGGGATTTTTGGTTCAAATGAAGGGTCTGCAATTGGTGTTGTCAACGCGGTACAAGAGATGAACAAAGTTGGTGACTTAGTTGTCATTGGTTATGACTCTGGTAAGCAATTAATCGACGCGATTAAAAACGGCGTAGCAGCGGGGGCGATTACGCAAAACCCAGTAGGTATTGGTTATGAAACAGTAAAAGCAGCAATTGCCGGAATGAACGGAGAGACTGTTGAAAAAAATATTGATACAGGCTTCTTCTGGTATGACAAAGACAATATTGATACGGAAGAAATTAAAGCAGCAATTTATGAATAATTGTCTGCGAGCGGCGTAAATTGTGAACGTAGTGCAGGGGCGTGTCTAGTAGATTTTATGACACGCCCTTTTTAAAAAGTATACGATTTTAGCTATTAATTATGGCTAGGTATTCATGCCAGCTACTCGAGGTTACTTCGATTCCCTCCTACGTGTGCAAGCACGCTAATCAGGACTCTTCAGTGCTTGAGGTTCACACGATGTGAGTCATTGGAGGCATGCCACATGGAAGTGGCGTTCTGCCCACTCACAGCTAAAACGGCATGAATACACTTTTCATAAAAGGAGGAAAGCTGATGGGAATTCGCTGGGGGATTATTGGCGCTGCGATGATTGCAAAAAATAAAGTCATGCCGGCCATTGAAGCAAATGGTGGGACAATCCAAGCCATTGCAAGTCGTTCACAACCTGTCGATGAGTTAGTAAAACGCTATCATATTCGTGAAATTTATAAAGATTATCGGCAACTTCTTGCGAGTAAATCGGTGGATGCAGTGTATATTGCCTTGCCAAATTCAATGCACTATATGTGGATCATCGAGGCAATAAGGCGCGGAAAGCATGTACTCATTGAAAAGCCAATTGTGTTATCCCTTGAGCAAATTGAGGATATTAAAAAATTGGCCGAGCAGCATAATATCGTCGTGATGGAAGCATTTATGTATCGCTTTCACCCACAAATTGAGGCCGCAAAAAGAATGTTACAAGATGGTGAAATAGGAGATATTGTAGCAATGCGCAGTCAATTTCATTTTGTGCTAGAGGATTGGGAGCGAGATATTCGTATTACACCAATGCTTGGTGGCGGTGTATTGTACGACATTGGTTGCTATTGCATCAATATTCAGCAGTACATGCTTGGTGAACAAGTGTACGAGGCAAAATTTATTAGTGAATGGCATAACGAGGTGGATGTGAAAGTGTCTGGACTTGTACAGTATGAATCCGGTATTGTCGGGCAAATCGATTGTAGTTTTTCAGGTAGCTTTACCGAAACATTTGATGTCATAGGTAGTGAAGGAATGCTGCGCTTACCACATGCATTTCGTACTGATATGAATGGGCATACAGGTGTTATTGAGCTTTATAAGGAACAGGATATGGAGCGTCATTATTATGAGGGGGATGCGTATCAGTTACAAATTGAACATTTTGAACAAGTGGTGGCAGGAGCGGAACCGCACTATAGCTTAGCGGATATGCTTGCGCAAACGAAAGCGTTAACGGAGCTTTATAAAAAGTTGTAGGTAGGGGGGGATTAATGATGTCGAATGTACTAAATGATTTACAGCATTATGCGCGAGAGCTTGTGGCAAGCGGACTTGTCGTTGGAGCAGGAGGGAATTTGAGCATGCGCGACAGGGAATATATGTATATTTCACCGAGCGGCTTTGATTTAAAGGAAATCAGTGAGACACAGTGGGTGAAGGTGCATATTGAGTCTGGTGAAGTGAATGGGAATCTGCGCCCTTCTTCTGAAGTATTAATGCATTTAGAGTGCTTTCGCAAGCGCCCTGATATTAGTGCTTGCTTACATGCACATCCCACTTTTTCGGTTGCCGTGTCATCAGCAGGCAAGGAGATTCCACCAATGTTCCCTGATTTTCCAGCCATGATTCATCAAGTTGGCTATATCGATTATGTTATTCCGACAACAGAGTTACTAGCGAATGCGGTAGCAGAGCAAGTGGTGAATGCCAATGTGCTCGTATTTCGAAATCACGGCGTGTTGACGGTAGGACGCACAATGAAGGAAGCATTTTTCTTTATGCAGCTAACAGAGGAAGCGGCTAAAGTGTATACATTTAGCCAGCTACTTGGTACACCGCGCATTTTAACGGAGCAGGAATGCGATGCCTTGCGCAATTTATCGGCGGAACGTTACCGCGCGAATTTATTAGAAAAGTAGTAAGGGAGCGATGGAGATGGTAACGGTATTAGCATATGACCTTGGTGCCTCAAACGGTCGTCTTACTGCACAGATATTTGATGGGACACAGCTTCATGTAGAGGAAATTCATCGTTTTTCAAATGAGCCATTAGCACACGGCGCGCATTTTTATTGGGATTATGAAAAGTTGGTTGGCGAGCTACATAGGGGACTTGAGCTAGCAGTACCTTATAAAGCCGCCGCACTTGGCATTGATACATGGGGTGTCGATTTTGGCTTACTTGGTCAAAACGGTAAGCTTCTACAAAATCCATTTTCATATCGTGACACGCATAGCGTACCATTTGTAGAAAGGGTGCAAGCGCTCATTCATCACTATGATTTATATCGTAGAACAGGTAACGAGATTTCAAGTATTAACACACTTTTTCAACTGATGGCGATTGCAGAGCAGAGCGAGCTTTTACATGATACAACTTCCATTTTAATGATGCCTAATTTACTCGCATATACATTATCGGGTGAGGCTGTGAATGAACTGACCATTTGCTCGACAACGCAGCTCCTTAGTTTGGAGACGAAAAATTGGGATACGGAGCTTATTAGTAAGCTATTTTCGAAGCCGCTACCGCTCGCGGATATCGGAGTGACGCATCAGTTAATTGGAAAGCTACAGCAATACCCAGAAATAAGTATGGCGCTTGTGCCTGGACATGATACGGCATGTGCTTTATCAGCATTACCGATTGAAGAGGCGCATAGTATTTTTATTAGTCTTGGTACGTGGGGACTTATCGGTACGGAGCTTGATGAACCGGTCATTTCATCCAAAGCCTTTCAGCGAGGTTTTACGAATGAGGCAACGAGCGAGCGGACGATTCGCTTCCAAAAAAACGCGACAGGCTTTTGGATTTTGCAACGTCTACGGAAGGAATGGCAAGACGTGTTGACGTTTGAAGAAGAAAGACGAGCCTATCAACAGGCGCCGGCGTTTCAAGCAATTATTAATCCAGAAGATGAGCTATTTTTCAATCCAACGTCAATGAAGCAAGCTATACGCCAGTTTTGTGAGCAGACAAATCAACAAGCACCATCTACAAAAGGCGAGCTGATTCGCTGCTTTAGTGAAAGTGTGGCGCTCTATTATGCGGTCGTTATAGAAGAGATGGAGCAGTTGACAGGGGACAAATCGGAGACGATTTACATTGGTGGTGGCGGCACACAAAATGAGCTACTTTGTCAGTTAATCGCGAATGCAGCGGCAAAGCGCGTTGTAGCAGGACCGGTTGAGGCGAGTTCGATTGGAAATGGACTTTCGCAACTCCGTGCATTAGGCGAAATTCATTCTATTACAGAAGGACGAGCGCTAGTAAAAGCATCCTTTACAATGAAAGAATACGAGCCACAGCAAACTACTTTTTGGCAAACAATGAAGGGGAAATATAAGCAACTTTTTTAGGGGGTATGGATGATGGGAGAAAAACGGTTTATTGGACAATTTCCGAAAATCGGTATTAGACCAACAGTAGATGGTAGACGACGTGGGGTACGTGAGTCGATTGAGCCACAAGCAATGAATTTAGCGAAGGCAGTCGCGCAGCTTCTAAGCGAAACACTTCGTTATCCAAATGGTGATGCAGTGGAATGCGTCATTGCAGATACATGCATCGGCGGGGTGGCCGAGGCGGCAGCATGCGCGGATAAATTTAAGCGTGAGGGCGTAGGGGTGTCGATTACCGTAACGCCGAGCTGGTGCTACGGTATTGAAACGATGGATATGGACCCGCATATTCCAAAAGCGGTATGGGGCTTTAACGGTACAGAGCGACCAGGTGCTGTTTATTTAGCGGCGGTGCTTGCGGCGCATAACTATAAAGGTTTACCGGCATTCGGAATTTATGGGCAGGACGTGCAAGATATTGGCGATACAACCATCCCAGAAGACGTGAAGGAAAAGCTATTACGCTTTGCAAAAGCTGGACTTGCTGCGGCGATTATGCGCGGTAAATCGTATTTAGCTATCGGTGGCGTATCAATGGGGATCGCTGGTAGTATCGTGCGCGATGATTTTTTCCAAGATTATTTAGGGATGCGTAATGAATATGTCGAATCTGTCGAAATTTTACGTCGTATTGAGTTAGGCATTTATGATAAGGCTGAGTTTGAACGTGCGTATAGCTGGGCGAAGGAAAAGCTGATTTTCGGTGAGGATAATAATGAAGAACAGTTCCAGCGTACAGATGAACAAAAGGAGCAGGATTTAAGAACGTCGATTTTAATGACGATGATTGTGCGCGATTTAATGCAAGGTAGCAAAGCCATTACTGAAGCAGAGTTTGTGGAAGAAGGGCTTGGCCGGAATGCGCTGATTGCTGGCTTCCAAGGGCAGCGTCAATGGACGGATCATTATCCAAATGGTGATTTTATGGAGGCCATTTTAAATTCGTCATTTGACTGGAACGGCAAGCGCGCACCGTATTTAGTAGCAACAGAAAATGATGCGATGAACGGTGTGACAATGGCATTCGGTCATCTCTTAACGAATACCGCACAAGTTTTTGCGGATGTACGCACGTTTTGGAGTAAGGAAGCGGTAGAGCGTGTGACTGGAAAAGCACCAACTGGCCGAGCAGCAGGAGGCTTTATTCATCTGATTAATTCAGGTCCAGCCGCACTAGACGGCACAGGGCAGCAAAAAATTGATGGGCAACCGGCCATTAAGCCGTTTTGGGATGTAACAGATGAGGAAGTGGAGGCATGCATTCAGCATACGCAGTTCCGACCAGGCAATACGGGCTATTTCAGAGGTGGTGGCTACTCAACAGACTTTACAACAAAGGGCGAAATGCCTGTTACAATTGCGCGTTTAAATTTAATCAGTGGGCTTGGACCTGTTTTACAAATTGCAGAGGGTTATACAGTGGAGCTTGAAGATGCGATGCATGATTCACTTGATTTACGTACAGACCCGACATGGCCGACAACATGGTTTGTGCCAAACTTAACGGGGGAAGGCGCATTTAGGGATGTTTATTCGGTAATGAACAATTGGGGTTCGAATCACTGCGTATTGTCATACGGACATATCGGGGCAGATTTCATTACACTCGCTTCAATTTTGCGTATTCCAGTCAATATGCACAACGTAGACGCTGCAAAAATTTATCGTCCGAGCGCGTGGGGTATGTTCGGCACACAAGATGCGGAGCAAGCTGATTTTAAAGCGTGTCAAAATTTTGGACCACTTTATAAGTAGGTGATGAGATGTACAGTATCGGATTAGATTATGGAACAGAATCGTGTCGCGCAGCCCTTCTGGATTTACAAACAGCGCAAGTTGTAGCTGTTGTCGAGCGTGCTTATCCAAATGGTGTCATAACAGAGATATTAAACGGTGTGCGACTAAAAAAAAGTTTAGTGCTTCAACAGCCGTTGGATTATTTAACGTGCATGCAAAGTTTGATTCGTCAGCTACTAGAAGAGAGGCAGCTAGAAAAGGAGGCCATTCAAGCGATTGGTATTGATTTTACAAGCTGTACGGCTTTACCTGTGGATGCGCAGTTCAATCCGCTTTGTACAGATCCTCAATTTCAACAGCCACAAGCACACGCAAAGTTGTGGAAAAGTCATAGTGCCTTTATGGAAGCAGAGCATATTACAAACGTGTTAGCGAATCATCCGCATTTGCAAAAATACGGAGGCATTATTTCTTCTGAATGGCTATTACCAAAACTGCTTGAGTTAAAAAATGATGTGCCTGAAGTATTTGAAGCGTGCACGTATTTTATGGAGGCAGGCGACTGGTTAGCAAGCAAACTAACGAATCGGTTAGTGCGCAGCAGCTGTCAGGCTGGTTTTAAAGGGCTTTGGCAAAAGGAAATAGGCTTTTTAGATGCGGCTACACTTCGAAAAATTGACCCAGCTTTTGTGGATATCTATGAGACAAAGCTATCGGGTGATGTGATGGCAGCAGGAAATCTTGCGGGGAATTTAACAGAGGAAATGGCGGACTTTTTAGGTCTTCATACAAATGTTGCGGTCGCTGTGCCGATTATTGATGCCCATTCAGCAGTTGTTGGTGCGGGCCTTAGTAAAAGTAATGAAATGCTTATCGTTGTCGGCACGTCGAGCTGTCACATGTTACTGAGTAATGAGGAACGTCACATTCCAGGTGTTGCGGGTGTTGTTGAGGATGGAATTTTTGAAGGACTGTATGCGTATGAGGCAGGTCAAGTGGCAGTCGGCGATATTTTCTCGTACTTTATGCGAGAGCAGTTGCCTGCTTATTATACGGTAGAAGCGGAGGAGCAGGGATGTTCTGTGTTTGACGTGTTAAACCGCGCGGCGCAGGAAATGTCTGTCGGGGCGCATGGTTTAGTTGCACTTGATTGGCATAATGGCAACCGCACACCGTATACAAATCCAAATGTAAGTGCCGTTTTTGTTGGGGAAACATTGCAAACAAAGCCATACGAAAAATACCGCGCGCTAATAGAAAGCACCGCTTTTGGTACAAAGGTCATTGTTGAATTGTTCCAGCAAAATGGAGTAGCAGTTGACCGTATTTTATTATCAGGCGGCATCCCACGTAAAAATGCATTTTTAGTGCAAATTTATGCCGACGTTTTACAAAAGCCACTCATTGTATTAGAAGAAACACAAATTCCAGCGCTCGGAGCAGCTATTTTAGGAGCAGCCGCGTTTGAAGAAATCCCCTTACAAAATGCCGCGCAAAAATATGGTGCAACGAAGCAAGTGACGTTTAAGCCAAATGCAGAAACGAAGGACGTCTATGAGCAGCTATATGCAAGCTATAAATCATTAATGGAGCTATTTCATCAACATCCAATCATGAATCGGTTACATGAATTAAAGATGGGAGGACAAGGCAATGGTTAAAAATTTATGGGACGCGGCTGCTGCACCACAGCCAAATACAGTAGCAGAGCTTTGCTACCGCTCAAATTTAATTGGCTCGGACCGCGCCGTTTGTAACTGGGGTGGCGGGAATACATCATTTAAAACGAGTGCAATTGATTTTAAAGGGAATAGTGTAGAAGTCATGTGGGTGAAGGGGAGTGGCTCAGACCTTGCGACGATGAAAGAGGAAAATTTTTCAGGGCTTCTATTACAAGATATGTTAGAGCTTGAACAGCGTACTTCGATGACGGACGAAGAGATGGTCAACTATTTGGAGCATTGCATGCTGAAAAAAAATCAGCCTCGTCCTTCTATTGAAACGTTGCTGCACACTTTTCTTCCATTTAAGCATGTAGACCATACACATCCGGACGCCATTATCAGCATTTGCTGTGCGCCAAACGGAGAAGAGATCGCGAAGGAGATTTGGGGAGACCGTTACGTATGGGTGCCGTATATTCGCCCAGGCTTTACACTCTCTAAAATGATTGCCCAAGGTGTACGTAACAATCCAAATGCTGAACTGGTCTTAATGGAAAAGCACGGGCTTGTTGTATGGGGCGAAACAGCACAAGAGAGCTATAACAAAACGATTGAAGTGATTAATGAAGCCGAACATTATATTGCAAACGTTACGGTACAGCTGACGCCCATTCCTTTACTTAAGCAATACACAGCGGAAGAAAAGTTGCAGCTTGTGCAAACCATTTTACCGGCTGTCCGAGGTGCAGCGTCTGTATATGAGCGGGTTGTGACGAGAGTGGATGTGAGCGAGGCAGTCATAAATTTTGTATCAAGTAAGGAAGCAAAGGAGCTGTCACAAATTGGTGCTGCTTGTCCGGATCATCTTGTGCATACGAAGCGCATTCCACTGCATGTTGACTGGACAGGCAATGCTGCTACATTGCAAGACGAGGTAATTGCAGCAATTGCAGGGTACACAGCGAATTATACAGGCTATTTTAGCGAGTTTGCTTCACAAACAGACAAAATGTTTAACCCAGCGCCACGCGTTATTTTAGTTAAAGGTCTTGGCATGGTGACAACAGGCAAAGACATAAAGGCAGCGAATTTAAGTGCGGATTTATATCACCGTGCTATCTCCGTCATAACAGGTTCATACAAATTAGGCGGCTTTACATCACTCACAGCAGAGGAGTCATTTGCGGTGGAATATTGGCCACTTGAGCTCTATAAGCTGAGTTTAGCACCACCAGAGGATGAATTTTCACGTCAGGTTGCATTTGTGACAGGTGGAGCGGGTGGCATTGGGAGTGAAACATGCCGATTGCTCGCTTCAAAAGGTGCGCATGTTGTACTAGCTGACCTAAATTTAGAAGGTGCTGAAAATGTGGCGCAGTCTATTAATGCAGTATACGGTGATGGGCGTGCGATTGCGGTCAAAATGGATGTGACAGACGAGCAACAAATTATCACAGCATTACAAAAAACGGTGGAGACATATGGTGGTATCGATATTTTAGTAAACAATGCAGGGCTTGCGACTTCAAATCCGTTTGAAGAGACGACGCTAGATGAATGGAATTTAAATATCAATGTTCTCGGAACGGGTTATTTTTTAGTGTCGCGTGAGGCGTTCAAAATTATGAAGCAACAGCGTTTAGGCGGTAGCATGATTTTTATTGCCTCGAAAAATTCAATTTATGCGGGCAAAAATGCGTCTGCTTATAGTGCAGTCAAAGCGCTCGAGGTGCATTTAGCACGTTGTATTGCAGTGGAAGGTGGCGATTTTGGCATTCGTGCCAATTCGGTTTTACCTGATGCAGTACTACAGGGCTCGGCTATTTGGGGTTCGAATTGGCGTAAGGAACGCGCGGCGGCGTACGGCATTGACGAAGAGGATTTAGAGGAGCATTACCGTCAGCGTACGGTGTTAAAAGAAAATATATACCCACGTGATATTGCAGAGGCCATCGCATTTTTTGCATCAGCAAAGGCGAAAAAAACAACGGGCTGTATGCTCACGGTTGATGGCGGTGTTGCGGCAGCATTTACTAGATAATTGCATACCTTTTAATGAGCTACAGCTTATTAAAAGGTATTTTTTGTATTAATTTTGCTCCTAAGAGAGGTGAAAGTAAGATGACGTATATTTTAGCGCATGATTTAGGGACATCTGGAAATAAAGCGACGATTTTTTCAAAGGAAGGTGAGCTTATTGCGAGTTATGTTGCGACGTATGACACTGCTTATTTTCAATAATCTTCCACAATAATATACGTCATCCGCATAGGCCCATGTACCCCAACAACTAAATTCATCTCAATATCAGCAGAATTACTCGGTCCCGTAATAAAATTAATACACGATACAGGCGCACCCTTTTTACGCAACAGCTGCGCGGCCTGCGTCATACGTGGAACGATGCTGCTTTTTGGAATGATGGCTACGGAGTTTTCCGGTAAAAAGGACAGCGTGCGACCACGTGCGGCAGAGGATTCTAGCATAATGGTGCCGGATTCCGCGAGCGTTAAATCACTAATAACGAGTCCAATATTCGCACACTCAGCAATTTGGATATTTTCGTAGCCATTTTTCGGGTCCCATTTTGTTGAATTGATGCGGGATAAAAAGTATGTCAGCTGTAAATCAACGAAGCGTGCGTCCTCACTATAAACAACATGCCCACCTTTATATGCCTCGAATGTTTCCTTTAGTACTTCAGGCAATGTTTCGATTGTACATTGCTTCACTGTTGTATGGATATTCGCACATTGTTCCACAAGCACGTCAACAAGTGTATCCTGCGTAGCATCCTTCAATATTTCATGCTGCGGTGAATGCTTCCATTTGATTTTTGGCTTGCCCATAGACGGCTTCGTGCGTCCAAGTCTTGTTGCAATTGTTTGTAAAAAAGCCTCACGATTTTGAATCATTGCGCGTCACCTCCTGTTCATGCTGCTCAAACCAATCACGGAAACGCTTCTTTTGCACAGCAGGGAAATCACGAATTTCGGTCCAATTCTTTAATAAGCCAGGACCATTTGTAATTTTCTCGTCATGCGTAAAAGGCTTCATAACCGATGACGCAATTTTGGAGCCAAAGCTATAAATAGAGTGCGAAGCGGTTCCCATACCGAATGCCTTCATCAATAAACTTTCACTAATCGGCGCACGACCTTCGCGCTCAACGATTACTTCGCGGTGCTTGTGTAGTAGTTGATGTAGCGGAATTTTGACCGGACAAACTTCCGTACAAGCGCCGCACAATGTAGACGCATAAGGAAGTTCCTTGTAATCATCATAGCCACCTAAAAGCGGAGATAAGACCGCACCAATTGGCCCCGAATAAATAGAACCGTACGTATGCCCGCCAACATGGCGATAGACAGGGCAGGTATTAATACAGGCTGCGCAGCGAATGCATTGCAAAATCGATTGGAACTCGCCTCCTAAAATCGACGAACGTCCATTATCAACAATGACTAAATGAAATTCCTCAGGTCCGTCAACATCTAATTCCTCACGTGGCCCTGTCAGCACCGTAATATAGCTCGTCAGCTTTTGCCCTACCGCACTGCGTGTCAGCATACCAACGAGTACTTCCATTTCTTCAAAGGTCGGTACTAAACGCTCCATCCCCATGACAGAAATTTGTGTTTTCGGCAGTGAGGTAACAAGATCGGCATTTCCTTCGTTTGTGACAAGACAAATGGAGCCAGTTTCTGCAACAGCAAAGTTACAGCCTGTAATGCCAATATCAGCTGTTAAATAATGCTGACGTAAGATTTTCCTCGCATGCAGGGCGAGCTCTTCAGGCTTTGAGGAAGCTTTGTAGCCAATCTTCTCGGCAAATACATCGCGAATTTGCTCCTTATTTTTATGCAGTGCAGGCGTTACAATATGCGACGGCGGATCATGGTCATCGAGCTGCAAAATATATTCGCCAAGGTCTGTTTCAATAACCTCACAGCCGAGCTGCTCTAAATGATGATTCAAATTAATTTCCTCAGTCACCATGGATTTTGCTTTGACGATTTTTTTTGCTTCTTTTTGCTTGGCGATATTTGTAATATATTCGGTCGCCTCGTCAGCGGTTTGCGCGAAAAAAACATGACCACCTCTTGCGGCAACATTTTCACTTAGTTCATATAAATAATAATCCAAGTTCTCGAGTACATGCTGGCGAATTTCCTCACCGTGATTTCGCCATTCCTCCCAGTCGAGTGGTTCAATGGCAGCGCTACGCCTTGTTTGAAAACGGTGCTGTGCGCTCGAAACGGCATTACGCATAAAGTCATTTTGTAAATTATCGGTCAGTCGTGCATTGAAATTATTCTTACTAATTTTCATCGCCACCATCAAACACCCCTTTGTTTGTGCACTATCTGCTGTTTAGCACTTCCGCAATATGCATCGTTTTGATTTCAATTTGCTGACGCTCGATGCGACCGCCAATATTCAGTAGACAGCCCGCATCGGCACCGATTAAATAATGCACACCTGTTTGCTGCACAGAGGCTACTTTTTCATTGACCATTTGCTCAGAAATTTTGCCCATTTTGACAGAAAAGGTTCCGCCAAAGCCGCAGCAGTTTTCCTTTAATGGTAGCTCAATCATTTCTAGCCCCTCGATATTTTTGAGGAGTGTCAGTGGTGCATCCTGAACTTTCAGTAAGCGTGTCATATGGCAAGATGGGTGATATGTAGCAGTGCCCTGAAGCTTTGCGCCAACATCATGAATACCGAGTACGTCGACGATAAATTGCGTCAGCTCATATGTTTTGTCCGCAATTTGCTGTGCACGCGCTTGCCAAAATGGCTCTGATTCAAAAATATGCACATATTCTTTTAACATATAGGCACAAGAGCCCGAGGGACAAACGACGATTTCAGATTGTTCGAATGCACGGATTGTATTTTTCATTGTTTCTTTTGAGGCTGCGACGTATCCACTATTGTAAGCAGGCTGACCGCAGCACGTTTGCCCTTTTGGAAAATCAACACGACAGCCGAGTCTCTCCAATAGCTCGACCGTACTTTTCCCGACATTGCTTTGAAACATATCGACTAAGCATGTTGCGAACAGTGAGACTTTCATCCGCCATCCCCCCCTTTAATTGACTATAAATTTACAACTTTTGGATAGTTTAGTCAACGGATTTATTAAGGGGGGAGATTGTTTTTTGTAGAATTTATTGTTCTAATGTAGAATATTTTGCGATTAATGATGGAAGTGGAGGAGTGGATCTAATCTGTTTTTCTATAGAGAAAGGCATCATCGCAAGAAAAAGAAGCAGTATCTACAAAAACTAATTTCGTAAATACTGCTTCTTTTATATTATGCGCGATTAATTGTTGGACGACAATCAACAGGAATAAGCTCTGGATTATTTACTAGCGTCTCTGTTACATCGACCTCATGCATTTTGCCGTTATGATTAAATTTAAAAATACCATTATCGAAATCTGTACCAATTTCTTTAAAGAAAATGCCTTCAAGTGAAGTGAACTTCGGACAAGTAAAGACGACTTTATAATGCTCGCCATCTTCAATTAAATAAGCACGAACCCCTTTTTCAAACTTCTCGAAAACATCATCATCAGATGGACGTTTTACCGCAACGATATGGAAATCTACAAACGGTACTTCTTTTAATAGAACGTTTAAGAATGAGCCTTTCGTAATTTCTTCCCAGCGGCTTTGCGCGCTTTGTCCTACGATTATTTGTGTAATATTATAATTCATCGCAATTTCAGTGATGACCTTTTGGATTGGTCGGCGCTCATTATCTTTAATGATGAACTCCTCAACATCTAATTCCTCAGCAAGCTGCTGCCACTGTTCGATATAGCCTGATTTTTCTGCATCGAATGCATCAAGCGGCTGAGCATCAACTGTTAATACGTATAGTGGACAGTCAAGCAGTGTTGCTAATTTATGGCCACGGCGAATTAAACGCTCACCATTTAATCCGTAGTACACACAAACTAAAATACTTTCGTCCATACGACCCTTTACATGTTTCATTATTTGTTCGCACCTCTTTTGTTATCATAGGATAATGTATCGAATAGAGCGGGGATTTGAGAAATTTAGCATAAATGAGTGAAAAGTAGTGCTGTTACAGTGCATTTGATACATTTATATTGTATACTTTTATTTGTAATGTTTCTTGCATATTAGCAATTTTTCTATTAAAAATCACTAGTGGAAGTTATTTCAATTATTGATTTGGATTTAATGTATTTAGAATAAGAGTGAGAATCTTTAAATAAGCTTAATCCATAAATTTTTGAATCTAGAAGTGTTCTTCTCTATATGACACATTATTATGAGGTGAGAGCAATCGATAGTCAAGCCCGATTCGCTTTTTAACTTTATTCAGCAGAAAACACTTATTTTTATAGATGGATAATGAATGTTTGCTTAGCGATTTTTAAGCATACATCACTAGTTTTTAAAAGGAAGTTTTTTAGAGTGAAATTCAAAAAACTAGATGACAATTACGCTTTAGCGTAATTAATTTTTAGCAACGTATTACACTGAATCTAATTTAGGAGGTTTACGCATTTGACAGTTGTATTTGCCATCGTACTTCCGTTTATAGCAGCGGCGCTTATACCGTTAATTTATAGGCGATTTCAGAAGTTACACATCGGCTGGTTCGTGCTCGCGATACCGGTAGTATTATTTACCATTTTAGTTACATACATCCCTCGAATTGCGAATGGTGAAACATTTATCCAAACATTTGAGTGGATTCCCTCGTTCAATATAAATATAACGACATATTTGGATGGTCTAAGTATGATATTCGGTCTGCTCATTACTGGAGTAGGTAGTTTAGTTATTTTATATTCGATTTTTTACTTATCAACGAAAGAGTCATTACATCATTTCTACTGTTATTTACTATTATTCATGGGCGCTATGCTTGGCGTCGTACTTTCCGACAACTTAATGGTGCTGTATGCATTTTGGGAGCTAACAAGTGTTTCATCATTCCTACTCATTGCATTTTGGCATCATCGTAAAGCATCGCGTGCAGGGGCACGTAAAGCTATGACGATTACCGTTTCAGGTGGAGTTGCGATGTTAGCAGGCTTTTTACTGCTATATGCAGCATCGGGCACATTTAGTATC
This sequence comes from Solibacillus sp., assembly GCA_040274725.1. Lineage (GTDB taxonomy): Bacteria > Bacillota > Bacilli > Bacillales_A > Planococcaceae > Solibacillus. The sequence continues at coordinate 76,359 of JBEMAQ010000006.1, forward strand.
CGCGAAATTATTGCAAATGTTGACGCACTGCAGCAGAGTAGTTACTTTATTCCGGCAATGTTACTCGTCCTGCTCGGTGCATTTACAAAATCAGCGCAGTTCCCGTTCCATATTTGGTTACCAGACGCAATGGAGGCGCCGACACCAGTTTCAGCCTATTTGCACTCCGCTACGATGGTAAAGGCAGGTATTTATTTAGTCGCTCGTACGACGCCGATTTTTGGTGGTGACGGTGTGTGGTTCTGGATCGTAAGTGGTGTTGGTTTACTAACACTGTTCTGGGGCTCTTTTAATGCGGTGAAGCAGACTGACTTGAAGGCTTTACTTGCCTACTCAACAGTTAGTCAGCTCGGGCTCATTATGTCGCTCTTTGGACTCGGTTCCGTGGCGCTCGCACTGGGCTATAGTGACTCATCTGTTATTTATACACAGGCCATTTTTGCGGCTCTGTTCCACTTAATTAACCACTCAACATTTAAAGGGGCGCTCTTTATGATGGTCGGGATTGTTGACCATGAAGTAGGGACGCGTGATATTCGCCGTCTTGGTGGGTTGATGGCACTCATGCCGTTTACATTTACGATTGCGGTAATTGGTAGCTTCTCAATGGCCGGGCTTCCGCCATTTAACGGCTTCCTAAGTAAAGAAATGTTCTTTGCGGCAACACTAAAAATCACAGAATTAGATCTTTTCTCGATTGCAAGCCTCGGATTATTATTCCCAATTGTCGCATGGATTGCGAGCATTTTTACATTTGTGTACTCCGTCATTATTGTGTGGCGAACGTTCTTTGGCAAATTGCAGCCGGACCGTTTAGAAAAGGCACCACATGAGGCACCGATTGGTATGTTAATTTCGCCATTTATTTTAGTGGCATTTGTGATTGGAATTTTCTTATTCCCGAATATTTTGGGGCATTATATTTTGCGTCCTGCAATGTGGAGCGTGTATCCGACGTTTGAGATGGACGCGGCGATGACACCGAATATTCATTTCTGGCATGGTATTAATACTGAGCTACTCATGACGATTGGCGTCGTGCTACTAGGGGTTACTTTATTTAAAACACTCCCGAAATGGAAGGTTGTCTATGCATTATTTTCACAAAAATATACATTTAATACATACTATGAGCGCATGATTGGTATGGCTGAAGGCTGGTCAGGGCGGGCGACAAATCGCTATATGAACGGTAATTTAGCTGCATACTTTGTTTATATTTATGTATTCTTTGTTGTTGTGCTCGCTGGCTATAGTGCATTACATGATGTCTTGACATGGAATCCAGCGAAAGATTCACCAATTGAATATTATGAGCTGATTGTTGTGTTCGTGATGATTTTTGCAGCGATAGCGATTTTATTTGCCAAATCACGTATTACGGTCGTGTTACTAAACGGCGTGCTCGGCTATTCGGTTGCATTTTTCTTCGTTATTTTCCGCGCACCGGATTTAGCATTAACACAGCTTGTTGTGGAATCTGTGACGACAGCGCTGTTCTTACTGGCATTTAAATATTTACCGGATTTACGACCGGAACGTGTATCAAAGGTAATTCGCATATCAAAGGCGACGATTTCAATTGCTGTTGGTGCAACGGTGACATTACTTGGTTTAGCGGTCATGAATTACGATCGATTCCCATCTATTTCGGTGTACTTTGAGGATTCTTATGAGCTTGCAGGCGGTAAAAATATCGTCAATACGATTTTAGGAGATTTCCGTGCGTTCGATACGATGCTTGAGGTCGTTGTATTATTTATCGCTGGTTTAGGTGTATATACACTCATTAAACTAAAGGCGAAAAAGGAGGACGCAGACGTTGAAAATTAATGATGTCATTTTACGCACAATTGTACGCATCGTCGTATTTATCGTTTTCACGCTCGGCGTTTACTTATTTTTCGCTGGGCATAATGCGCCGGGTGGGGGCTTCATTGGAGGTCTTGTGCTTGGTTCGGGGATTGTTCTATTGTACATTACGTACGATATTGAAACGGTGCACCGCGGAATGCCGTTTGATTTTAAAAAAGTTGCAGCATTTGGTGTGTTACTTGCAACCGGTTCAGCGATTGCATCACTGTTTTTTGATGCACCGTTTTTAACGCAAACAGATGGCTATTTTAATTTGCCATTGCTTGGGGAAAAGCATTTATCTACCGTGACGATTTTTGAGGCCGGTGTTGCGCTGACGGTTATTGGTACGCTCGTGACGATTATTTTAAGTATAAGTGAGGATGAATAAGATGGAATCATTAATGATACTACTTGTTGGCGTACTAACTGCCGTCGGGACTTATTTAATCCTTAGTCGCAGCGTGCTACGCGTCATCGTTGGAACAGCCGTTTTATCACATGCCGTACATTTACTTATTTTAACGGTTGGCGGACTAAAAAAGGGTGATGTGCCGCTTCTTAGTCAGTCAGAGGGACCGTTTACAGATGCACTGCCACAAGCGCTTATTTTAACGGCAATCGTGATTAGCTTTGCCGTGACGGCGTTTGTATTAGTACTTGCTTACCGTATGTATTTAACGAATGGTTCAGACGACTTGAAAGAGCTAGGGGGGCCGTCTGATGAGTAATATGATTGTTTTACCAATGATTGTGCCGATTATTACGGCTATTTTCCTCGTATTTTTACGAGATTATATTATGCTACAGCGTATCGTCAGTTTCGTGACGATGCTGTTTGTGACCGTTGTGTCCGTTGTGTTATTACAAACGGTACAAACAGAGGGCATACTCAAAATCGACTTTAGTGGCTGGGCGCCGCCGTTTGGGATTTTATTTGTTGCCGATTCATTTGCCGTCCTGCTCGTGTTAACGTCGAGCATCGTTGCGGCGATTTGTTTACTTTATGCCTTTTCTACAATTGGTGCGCGTCATGAGCGCATGTTCTTTTATCCGTTTGTGATGTTTTTAATCGCGGGGGTAAACGGCTCGTTTTTAACGGGTGATATTTTCAACTTATTTGTGTGCTTTGAAGTGATGCTGCTTGCCTCATACGTGCTTGTCGCACTTGGCGGTGAGCGTATACAGTTACGTGAGTCATTGAAATATGTACTCATTAATGTAGTGGCGTCTTGGATGTTCCTGGTGGCACTTGCGTACTTATACGGCACGGTGAAAACATTAAATATGGCGCATATTGCACAGCGTGTTGCGGAAGCAGGGCAAGACCCACTACTAACAGCGGTGTCGATTTTATTTTTAATTGTCTTTGCGTTAAAGGCTGGGCTACTGCTCTTCTTCTGGCTACCAGGCTCATATAGTGTACCACCGACTGCCGTGCAGGCACTGTTTGCGGCATTACTGACAAAGGTCGGCATTTATGCGCTGTTCCGCACCTTTACACTGATGTTCCCGTTAGATCCAGACGTCACACATATGATTATTGGTGTCATGGCTGGTGCGACGATTATTTTAGGCTGTATGGGCGCGTTTGCAGGACAAGACGTGCGCACAATCGCCTCGTACAATGTCATTATCGGGGTTGGCTTTATTTTAATCGGCCTTGCTACAGGCACTGAGATTGGCTATGCAGGTGCGGTTTATTACTTAATCCACGATATTATCGCAAAAGCACTGCTGTTTTTACTCATTGGGACAATGGTGTATTTAACAGGTGAAATTGTTGTCAAAAATATGAATGGTCTGATTCGGATTTACCCGTTATTTGGTTGGATTTTCTTCCTTACACTTTGTGCACTTGCAGGCTTCCCGCCACTAAGCGGCTTTTTAGGAAAGGTACTCATTGGCCAAGGAGCAATTGAAGGTGGTACATACGTGTTACTTGGACTTGGTTTTGCTTCAAGTATTATTGTACTCTATTCATTATCACGTATTTTCCTTGCCTCATTTTTTGGGGAAACTTCCATTAGTGAGGAGGACAAAAAGCCAATTCCACGCGGGGCAATGGTGTCATTTGTGTTATTGGCTATTTGTTTGATTGGTTTAGGCGTCGGTTCGGAAGGCTTAGCGATTTATGTGGAGGACGCAGCTTACACATTGGCAAATCCATCTGTTTACATCGATGCGATACTGAATAAATAAGGAGGGTGAGCGGATGTTTGGACAATTTATTTTAAATTTATTTATCGCGGCATTGTGGTTTCTACTGAAGGATGATCCGAATGGGCAATTTTCAACATTTGTATCAGGCTTTTTAGTCGGCATCGTCATTTTATATGCGATGCATCGCTTTTTCGGAACACAGTTTTATTTAGGTCGCGTGATGAAAGTAATGCAGCTCATTCTTTTATTTATTCGGGAGTTGATTCTTTCAAGTGTATCGGTGCTAAGACAGGTACTCACGCCAAATTTAAATATTACGCCAGGGATTTTTACGTATGAAACACAGCTACGTGGTGACTGGGAAATTACTGCACTTGCCCTGCTTCTAACATTAACGCCAGGCTCGGTTGTGATGGAGATTTCAGAAGAGGGCGACGTCTTTTACATTCATGCGATGGATGTAGAGTCGACAAAGGAAGAGGTACTGCGCTCAATCGGTAAATTTGAGCGTGCCATTTTGGAGGTGACCAAATGATTGAGTTCATATTAAAGCTGTCACTTGCACTCTTTATGTTTGCGATTGCGTTGTCACTGTACCGCGTCATTAAAGGTCCGTCGATGCCAGACCGTGCGATTGCGCTTGATACGATTGGCGTTAATTTAATTTCGTCGATTGCCATTGTATCGATTGTTTTAAATACGAAGGCATTTTTAGAGGCGATTTTAATCATCGGTATTTTAGCATTTATCGGAACGATTGCCTTTTCGAAATACATTGAAAGAGGTGTAATCGTTGAACGTAAATCAAAGCATTGAATTGGCTGCCGCGATTCTTATTTTGCTCGGTGCGATTATTAGTGTTGTCAGCGCGTTTGGCATGATTCGCCTACCGGATGTGTATACGCGCTCGCACGCCGCGACGAAAAGTGCCACGCTTTCGGTACTTGCCTGTCTGCTTGGTGCATTCATTTACTTTTGGGTACACGACGGCTTTGTTAGTATTCGACTGATTTTAGGTATTATTTTCGTCTTTATTACAGCACCTGTGTCGGGGCATTTAGTATGCCGTGCTGCTTACCGCTCGCGTGTACCACTTGCTGAGGGCTCAGGTGAAGATGCATTAAAGCCGATTTTATTTGGAACGACTGACGAAGAGATAAAAAAAGAAAATTAATCGTAACACGCTCACATGCTGTCATGGTGAGCGTGTTTTTTGTTGGGAAATTATTTTATTAAAATAAAGAATTGTGCATAACTAAGGGCGAAAAACATCATTTTGGGGATAACTTTTTAAGGATTCGTACTAATTTTCAGATAGAACTGTGGGCAACTTGCAAAAACGGGGATAACTCTGTGGAGAAGTGGGATATGTGGACAAATTATTTCGATTGACAGGAATTATGAATTTTTATATAGTGCATTACATAACTAATGTACCAATGTGGTTTAGTAAGAGGAGGCTTTTTTTTGAACGTTAATGCAAACAGCACAACGCCTATTTATATTCAAATTGCAGAATGGCTTGAAAATGAAATACTTGCTGACCGACTTGAGGCGCATAGTAAAGTGTATTCTCAATATCAGTTAGCAGAGCTATTTAATATTAATCCAGCAACAGCAGGGAAAGGCTTAACGATTTTAGCAGACAATGAAATTTTGTATAAGAAGCGAGGACTTGGGATGTTTGTGATGGACAATGCGAAAAGTAAAATTTTAGCGACGCGTCGAGACGAAACATTACTTAAAATGGCGCGAGACTTAGTCATTGAAGCAAAACGTCTTGCGGTAAATGATGAGGAGCTACTTACAATTATTCAGCGTGTACAAAAGGAGGTGGGACAATGATTTCTTGTCAACATGTGAGGAAAAGCTATAAAACGGACATTTTAACAGATGTGACGTTTAGCATAGAGGAACCAAAAATTATTGGGCTTACCGGGCGTAATGGTGTAGGGAAATCAACATTATTTAAACTACTTGCTGGCCATAGTAAAGTAACATCGGGTGACATAAAGCTTTTTGGCGAACAACCGTTTAATAATTTATTTGTTGCAGCAAATACAATTTTAATCGATGAAAAAATGACGTTCCCATCTACGTTGTCACTCGGAAATATTCTAAAGCAGGCAAAACGCTTTTATCCGAATTTTGCGCTAGCACGTGCACGTAGTTTAGCGGATTATGCGAAGCTACCACTGAAGAGCTACCACCAGCATTTGTCGCGTGGGCAGCGTGCGACGTTTAACTTAATTTATGCACTATGTACACGCTGTGCGGTGACGTTACTTGATGAGCCGATGAACGGCATGGATGAGGCAATTCGTGACGACTTTTACCGCGCGATTTTGAAGGAGTTTATGGAAGCACCACGTGTCATAATCATTTCAAGCCATCATTTAAGCGAGATGGAGCATTTACTGGAGGACATTATTTTGTTAGATGATGGTGTTGTGAAAAAGCATGATGCGATTGAAGTCTTTCAGCAATATGCAATGCGTGTGCGCGGTATGAAGGAAGAGATGGAGCCCTTACTTTTAGGGGAAACGGTGCTTGCAAAAAAGCAAAATGGTCCGTTTTATGAGGTCATTATTGAAGCTTCGGGTAAGCGAGCACTACAAGAAAAGGGACACTATTTATCAGCGAGTGAAACGTGTAAGCTCTTAACAGAAAAATCACAGGGGGGAATTGATGATGTCTTTCGTGAAGCCTAATGCTTGGCAAAATATTTGGCAGCAGTTTTGCTGGAAGCTTTCTATCTTTAGCCCGGTCATTTATTCAATTATTTTGATTCAAGCGCTCTTTACCTTATTGACGTTTGACGGCTCGGGAATGAGAGGCGGCGGGAATGGTGTCGTCTCTGTTTATGAAAAGTTTTATTCACTCGACTTTTTATTAATTACGGGTGTGATGGCATTTTTACTAATTGGGTGGCAACTTGCGACGAAAAAGATGGTCGATGAAAATTTTACGATTGTGACAACACGGTTGACTGCACACGCGTCAACGAGCTTATTTTTAGTATTTTTAAGTGCATTTTCCACAATAACGGCACTTAGCTCACTTTATATACTTGTTGCGCTACGCGGTTTAATTGGGAAGGCAGAAATTTTAATGCCGCTTATGCCGTTTCATTTGAATAGCACAGTTGTCTTTTTCTTTGTCATGCTAATGGCTGGGGCTGGCGGGTATTTACTTGGCTCACTTGTTTATACGTCGAAGCTCTACATTGTAGCACTGATTGTCATTGCCTTTTTCTTTGTCCGTAATTATGTGGAGAATGTTGAAACGCTCTTTAATTTTTACGTAAAAGGTACGATGCTATCATTTAGTATGAAGGCACTTGCGACAACACTCATTTTATATGCAATCGCTATTTTCATGAAAAATCGTAAGGAGGTGCGCGGCGGATGACATTTCTACCGATTTTAATGCTTGTTGGGATTTTACTTGGATTAATTTTTATTTCGCGCTTTTTGTTAGCGCGTATGTCGATTTGGGCACCGAAGCGCACGTGGATTTTTGCCGGTAGCTATATTGTACTTGGTAGTATCGCATTTATTAGCCTGCCATTTATTGCAGGGGATAAACAGAGGATTATGCCTGAGCAAGAGATTGCCGATGTGCAACAGCAGGTAGATGAAACAAATAATTATGTAGCAAATAATGAATGGGAGAAAATTGACGAAGCATATATAAAAGGAAAGTTTACGTTTTATGCGGCTAACTCAAATATTGAAGTAAAGGCCGACATTCTTTCGTCAGATACGTATATATATGTGACATGGGCAGATCGTGAAACAAATGATATTCAAGCGACATATTACGAGCTACCGAAAATTTCTTCGGGAATGAATGTGACCGATGAGCTACCGCCTACAAACATCGTCTTTGCGAATGATGTATTGACGATTAGCGAGCAACAAGTAGAATTAACCTATTACACCGTAAGACCGATGTTAATGATGGTAGAAAATTATATTGAACCATTCAATTATGAGGGCTCACTTGATAATTATTACATTGGTAATCGCATTTTACACTTGAATGTTCCGAAACATATGCATATTATGGATGAGAACGGATGGTTACAGTATCTGTATAACTAATAAGAATTGAGCGAACAGCATTGAAAAAGCTATTAAAACTTGTCCTATTGATCGGGGCCATTTATATATTTTTATATGTGAATAATCATTGGATTGTCACGACTGAGTTAACCTATGAATCTGAAAAAGTGCCTGCTAGCTTTGACGGCTACCGTATCACGCAAATTACCGATTTGCATGATGCACAGTTTGGTGAGGAGCAGGAGAAGCTCGTCAAAAAGGTGCGTGCGACAAACCCAGATGTCATTTTTATTACTGGGGATGTCGTGGATAGTCGACGCTATGACCTAGAGCGCAGTATGCAAGCGGTGCGCCAGCTTGTGGACATTGCCAATGTGTATTATGTACTTGGTAATCACGAGGTCGCATTAAATAAAATGACTGAAATTTACGATGTGATGACAGAAGCGGGTGTGCGTGTACTCGCAAATGATGCAGTGAATTTTGAGCGTGACGGCGAGCAACTCGCAATTGTCGGTATCGAGGACCCGTTAATGGGGAAAAGTGTGCCGGATATGTTAGATCTCGCGCTTGAAGATGTTCATGCTGATACATTTACATTGCTGCTTTCTCATCGACCTGAGCAGTTTAAGTCATATGTTGCCCAGGAGATGGACGTTGTTTTTACAGGGCATGCACATGGTGGACAGGTGCGCCTGCCATTTATCGGTGGGCTTGCAGCACCAACACAAGGGATGTTTCCGAAATATACAGCGGGTGTATTTGAGGAAGATGAGACCTACATGATTATTAGCCGTGGTTTAGGTAATAGTATATTCCCATACCGCATTTTTAACTTACCCGAGATTATCGTACTAGAATTACAAGCAAAATAAGATAACTTCTAATAAATTTATTGACAAAACAATGAATTTATTAGGAGTTATTTTTTGGTTCATTAACTTCATTTTGTATTTTATGTTTACCTTTGGTGAAAGTTTTTATATTATAGAATGGAAATCTTAGGTAATGGTTAGTGCCGAAGGGCGAGAAATGAGGGTGAATTATGGGAATTAGAAGTATTGGTAGTAAACTGACACTGACAGTTATCGCATTATTAGTTGTCACATGCGGTGCGCTAGGAGCGTTAAGCTACATAAATAGTAAATCTGCAATTGAAGAAAAGGTTAAGACAACAGTAGAGTGGAAAGCCCAGGATGTTTCAAAATACATAGAAGAGTTTGTCAGACGAACAAATGGAGAAATTGAAAGTATTGCAGAACAGCCAGCGATTAAAAGTATGGACCTACAGCAGCAATTCAGCTATTTAAATGAGCGTTTAGAAAAAAGTGCAGACTATGTCGGCTTTGGAATTGTTGATGCAAATGGTGTTTCTCATTACTCAGATCATACAACAGCGGATTTAGCAGACCGTGATTATATTAAGGAAGCCTTTAATGGTGAGACGGCGATGTCAGATATTTTAATTAGTCGTGTGACAAATGAGCCGGTTATTATGATTGCGACGCCGATTAACACAGCAACAGGTGAAAAGGCGTTGTTACTTGCGCGTATAGATGGTTACTTTTTATCGAATGTCATGACAGACATTCGCGTAGGAGACAAAGGGTACGCGGTTATTATTAATGAAGATGGAACCATTCAGGGGCATCCGGATAAGCAATTTGTAAAGGATCAGGTAAACTTTATTACACAGGCCGAGGAAAGTGGTCAACAAACAGGCGAATCTTTAGCGATGAAAGAAATGATTCAAAGTGAAAATGGCTATTATGAGTATAAGGATAGTGATGGTGAAAATCGTTTAATGGCGTATCATACGTTAACAACGGGTTGGAAAATGGGCGTTATTGCACAAGAGAATGAGATGTTTTCTAGCTTAAGTAAATTATTACGAAGCTTACTACTTTCAACTGTAGCTATGATTATTCTCGGTGCATTTATTGCATTTTGGATTGGTCGCTCGATTAGTAAACCAGTAGGTCAGCTCGTAAGTGTGAGTGAGAATTTAGCAAAGGGTGATTTCACACGTTTACCATCCGAAAAAGGACGTAACCGGGGTGATGAGCTAGGAGTGCTAGCACGTTCACTTACAAATATGGTGACGAATATGAAGGAAATGATTGTTAAAGTTGAAAAAAATGCTGAGAATGTTAGTGAAGGCTCTTGTGATTTAATGGGCGATGTCAATGAAGTGACGAAAAAGGCAGCAGTTATTTCCCAGGCAATTGACCAAATTGACGAAGGTAGTACAACGCAAGCAATGATGGCTGAAGAGAGTGCAACGGCAATGGAGCAAATGGCGCTTGGTATTCAAAATGTGGCAGAGGTCGCGAATGCAGTGGCGGCGCATACACAATTCATTGAGCAAAAAGTACGTGAAGGTCACGGTGCGGTGCATGATTCGATACAGCAAATGGATGATATTCAAAAAGGTACAGCGCTTGAAATTGAAGTGATTTATCAGCTACAGAAAGAATCTGAGGAAATTGGTGCCATTTCAAAAATGATTACTGATATTTCTGACCAAACGAATTTACTTGCATTAAATGCTTCGATTGAGGCAGCTCGTGCAGGGGATCATGGGAAGGGCTTTGCGGTTGTTGCAGATGAGGTGCGTAAATTATCGGAGCAAACAGCAAATTCGGCCGCACAAATTAATGTGTTAATTCAAAAGGTGCAAAGCTTTACAGTACAAGCTGTGAATGCAGCAGAATCTGGTGAGCAAAATGTGGAAAAGGGCTTGCAGTCGATTACACTACTTGAGCAGCGCTTTGAGGAAATCGTCAATGCTGTCGAAAAAATCACGCATGAAATTGAACAATTAAGCGGCTCGGCACAGCAGATGAGTGCCAATACAGAAGAGGTATCTGCCTCAATGGAAGAAATGTCTGCTACAGTGAAGGAAGCATCGGCACATATTCACCAAGTATCAGACGGTGCCAATTCACAAAAGGATTCTGTGGAAAGTATGGCAAAACAGGCGAATGCATTATCAGAAATGGCAAGAGAACTAAGTGTGGCGGTAAGTCAGTTTAAATTATAGGAGCAAGAAGAGGTTAGTATGAGATTTTTCTTGTACTAATCTTTTTATATATTAGAAAGTATAATATTGGGCGTTTTTATGTCTAGGCTAAAGCGCCAGCCCCTCAAGGTCGCGGTCTCATCCTCGGGTGAAAGGAAAGTGCGCATTTTCACTTCTGGCTCTCTAACGTTTTTCTTATTCCGAAATATTTAAAAATTAACATTTTAACTGTGCTATAGTAAGAGTTAGAACTAAATATCGTGTAAGACTCGGTGCTTATGAAAATAAGCTTAAAAGGGAAGTTCGGTGAAAATCCGACGCTGTCCCGCAACTGTAATTTCAGAGTTTTTTACAATTACCACTGTCTACGGATGGGAAGGTGTAAAAAATGTTGATGATAAGCCAGGAGACCTGCCGTGTCCTAGTACACACTAATGCCTACGCGGAAATAGGTGGTGAGCTGTACGATGAACGAGTATGATGCGTGCATGATGCAGGCTCTTTTGATATACTCCGAAATTAAACGTAGCCCCTTTTCGATTAGAAAAGAGGGCTTTTTTGCATTCTCACCTCCGACTATGAAGGAGGAACTTAGATGAAAACGGCAATCATTGGCTATCCGTATATTGGGAGAAATCATGAATGGAAAATGATTATTGAGGATTTTTGTAAGGGGAAGCTGACAGAGCAGGAGTTTTATTTGCATATGCAAGAGTTACATTTTAATCATGTAGCGAAGCAGCATGTAGCAGAGATTGATGTATTAACAATTGGTGATTTTACTTATTATGATCGCATGCTAGATTTAGCTTGGATGTTTAATTTAGTACCAAAGCGCTTTGGGCATTTAACAGGCGTAGACGCGTATTTTGCAATGGCTAGAGGAGAAGAATCTTGCCGATCTAGTAAGTGGTTTACGACAAATTATCATTATGTCGTCCCAGAATTTGATGGGCAGTCAGTACATCTTGTGCATAATCCTTTTGTTGAGCAAGTAGTACAAGTGAAAAAGCGATTTGGAAAAACACCGCGTGTCACATTAATTGGTCCTTATACATTTATTCAATTAACGAAAGGAATTACAAAAGAGACACATAGTTTGTTTGTAAAGCAGATGATTGCAGTGTATCGTCAGCTACTGATTGCATTGCAAGAAGTAGGTGTGGAATGGGTACAGCTTGAGGAGCCTGCGTTAACGAAGGATTTGCGCAAAGTAGATCTTGTAGTCATGCAGGAGATTTACAAGCAAATGCCAAAAGAATTATCAGTAAAAGTTATGCTAACAACGTATTTTGAAGGGGTTCAAAAGCTACGAGAATTTACGAAGCTTCCTGTTGCGGGGGTTGGGATAGATTTTACGTTAGGCTATGAGGAAAATATGGAGCAGCTTTCCCTTTTACAATTTCCCAAAAATAAGGTGCTTGCGTTAGGGATTATAGATGGTCAAAATATTTGGCGAGCAAATTTAGCAGATGCAGTGGACAAAATCACACGTGCTACGCAACTTTGTAGGCCACAGGAAATTTGGCTCCAAAGTAGTTGTCACTTGCAGCATGTGCCGATTACAAAGGAAGGTGAGACACAGTTATTTAGTGAACTGTACGAAGCGCTTTCCTTTGCAGATGAAAAGTTAGCGGAGCTCGTTTTATTAAAAAATATCACAGAGCAGCAGTCGGTTTTAAATTTATTGAAGATGAATGAAAATAAACAGCAGCTACAAAAATTGCTTGCGCATCCATCTAGAAAAAAATTCCATGTGGAGACACAGCTCGCCAAAATGGAGCAAAAGGATTTCAAGCGTGCCTCCTCCTGTACAAGACGGAAAAGATTGCAGCAATTATTTTTAGAGTTGCCAAATTATCCGACGACTATTGTAAATGGCTTTCCCCAATCAGAGAAAATGCAAAGACTGCGTGTATTATGGCAGCGGGGTGAGCTGACAAAAGAGCAATATGAAGAGGGAAAAAAGCAAGAAATTGAGCGACATATTTTACTACAGCAAAAAATTGGGCTTGATGTATTTTTATATGAGCAAGTAGAGCGAGCAAGTATGGTAGAACTTTTGGCAGATAAGCTAGAGGGAATGGCACTGACACAAAGAGGCTGGGTCGCTTCGCATGGTACACACTGTAATAAACCACCTATTCTATATGGTGATGTCGATTGGACAGGGCCAATTGTTGTGCAGGATACGAAGCTAGCGCAGAAAAAAACGTGTAAGCCTTTGAAGTGCAAGCTAACAGGTCCGACGACGCTATTTAATTGGTCATTTGTACGAGATGATATAGCACAGCAGCAGGTGTTGATGCAATTAGCGCTCGCTTTACGTACGGAAATTAAGGCACTTGAAGGCGTAGGTGTTTACATTATTCAAGTAGATGAACCGGCATTAGTTGAAACATTGCCACTACGTAAACAAAAGCAGCGAGCTTCTATTCAGCATAGTATTGAAGCATTTAAATTAGCGACAGCTGTCGTACGTGATACAACACAAATTCATGCCAATTTATCCTATTGTGAATGTAAAAATTTCAAGAAAGTAATCGGGGCGATTGATGTGGATGTATTATCGGTTGAGGCGAGCAATCAGGAGCCGCTATTTTTAGCGCATTTACAGCAAAATGCATATAAGTTTGGTATCGGCTTTGGCGTAGGCGAGGCTATACAAAATATGGCGACACGTGAAAATCTTATTGATGTATTAAAAAGCCGCTCACTACTTGTCGCAAAGGAACAGTTTTGGATTACACCGGACATTGGCTACCCCAAAAAAAGTGAAGAGGAAAAAGTGACGATGCTGACAAAAGTAATTGAAACGGTAAGTAAAATGAAGAAGTATTATTAAAAAATCGCCGAGAGCTTAAAAGTTCTCGGCGATTTTTTTAATGCCTGTACCCAGTTAAAAAGAATGGAGTCTTTTTCACTTAAGTACAGCTATAAAAAATTGACGTATAGTTGAAAAGAGAAAGCTATTTGGCTATTTCATCTTACTGCCCATTAACTCACGGTTCACGATAAAATACGCTTGCGAAATATCTTGAATATCCTCTTCATATTGCATAATTAATTGCTTTGTATAGTCCTTTAAGCTTTGCACATTATAGCCTAATAAATTGTGCATAAGCTGTTCTTTTAATAAAACTTCGTAATGTGCTGCCACACGAATGTCCTCCTTTAGTTTTTAGCATCACTCGCTGCTATGAAACTTAGAGGAATGAATTTTCCGATTAAGAAAATCAATTCGTTTAAGTTTCGCACAAGGAGTAGGATATTTTTCCATACTCTGCACCTCCTATCCGCGTAGGGTTTTGGTTTGTACTTGAAAAGGCAGGTCTCCTGGCTTATCATCAACATCTTTTACATCTTCCCATCCGTAGACAGTGATATATTGTAAAAAACTCCGAATTACAGTTGCGGGACAGCGACGGATTTGCACCGTTCTTCCCTTTTAATTAAAGTGATGTTCAAACCTTTTCCGGGTAAGATTTAGATCCTGTTAGATAGCTATTTCAGGAAGTATAAGTAAGGGATGAAATAGCTATCCTACAAAAACCAAATAAGTTGTGCACAGAAAAGGGGGAGTACCCTTTTCTGTACAAGTATGGTTTTTAAAGTTAATAGCTGGAAGTACTGGTTGACAACATTAATGCGTCAATATTGCTTGATGTTCACGCAAATTTTTTGCTGCCTGCACCATGTTTAGTAGGGAGTCGATTGTTTCAGGCTCCTGACGCGTTTTTAAGCCACAGTCTGGATTGACCCAAAAACGCTCTTTTGGAATAACAGCTAAGCTTTCTGTTAAAATTGTCGCCATTTCATCAACAGTTGGTACGCGCGGGCTATGAATATCATAAACACCAAGACCGATACCAAGCGGATATGGGTGCTGTTTTAACGACGAGATTAACTCGCCATGACTGCGCGATGTTTCAAGGGAGATTACGTCTGCATCAAGCGCAATAATTGGTTCGATAAAGTCATTGAACTCACAGTAGCACATATGCGTATGAATTTGTGTTTCATTTGCAACGCTTGATGTGGCAAGCTTAAAGGCGTCAACTGACCATTGCAAGTAAGCTGCCCAGTTTTCCTTGCGCAGTGGTAAGCCTTCGCGTAAAGCAGGCTCGTCTACTTGAATTATTTTAATGCCTGCTTCTTCAAGTGCGGCTACCTCTTGCTTTAATGCAAGACCGATTTGATAGGCAACATCTTTTCGCGAAATATCATTACGCACGAATGACCAGTTTAAAATCGTAACAGGACCTGTTAGCATTCCTTTTACGTATTTAGTTGTTAATTCCTGCGCTTTGGCAACTTCTTTTACTGTAATTGGATGCGTCCATTCAACATCGCCGTAAATAATCGGTGGTTTTACACAGCGTGAGCCGTATGACACAACCCAAGCGTATTTTGTGAACGCAAAGCCGGTAAAATGCTCACCGAAATATTCGACCATATCTGTACGTTCAAATTCACCGTGTACTAACACATCCAGACCGATTTCTTCTTGAATTGCAATCCAGCGAGCTGTTTCCTCTTCTACAAATTGTGCGTATTGGTGGTCGGTAATTTCTTTTTTACGCCAAGCCGAACGTGTTTTTCGTACTGTTTCAGATTGTGGGAAGCTACCGATTGTTGTCGTCGGGAAATCTGGTAGCTGCAAGGCTTCCTGCTGTAATTTTTGACGTGCCTCAAAGTCTATGGGACGTTCAAAATCCTTCGATGAAATTTGTTTTACGAGTGCTGCAACATTGGCGTTTTGACGGATTGGATGCGTTGCTAAATTTTCAATCGCTCGGATGCTTTCTTTTATTAAGCCACTTTTCAGCCATTCGTCGTTTTCAAGAAAGTACGTAATTTGCGCAATTTCCCGTACCTTTTCATCTGCAAAGGCAAGTGCCTCAAATAGCTCCTCTGATAAATTCGTTTCCACAGCTTTCGAAATGGGTACGTGCTGTAAGCTGCATGATGAGCTAATCCAAATGTTTTCCGCGTCGCTTAACTGCTTCACCGTACTAATTGTTGATACAGCCTCTGCTAAATTTTCACGCCAAATGTCACGACCATTAATAATCCCGATACTTAACGTTTTGTCCTGCGGGAAGCCGTGCTCACGTAATGCTTTAATGTTTTCCACTTTCCCGTGGACAAAATCAAGTCCAATACCTGCAACAGGTAAGTTACTTAGCTTTTCATAAGATGTTAATGCTTCAAAATATGTTTGTACTAAAATTTTTGCGTGAGGCGTTGCTTCTGTCAGCTGTGTATAAATTTCTTCCACTAGCTGCACTTCATCAGCAGCAAGGTTTTTTGTTAGAGAAGGCTCTTCAAGTTGAATCCAGTCTGCCCCGACCTCTATTAATTCATTGATTAGCTGTGCGTAAAGCGGGATGATTTTTAAAATGAACGCCGCGCGTGATTTGTCATCATAGCCTTTTGCGAGATCAACAAATGTATAAGGACCAATAATTGTCGGTTTCGCTGTAATACCAAGCTCTGTTTTTGCCTCTACAAATTGATCACGAATCAAGTTTGCTTTGAGTGTTAGGCTTTGTCCCTCATATTCTGGCACGATATAGTGATAATTTGTGTTAAACCATTTTGTCATTTCACAGGCTACCACATTTTTTGCTCCGCGTGCCATTGCGTAGTAGCGTGTAAGCAGTGATTCATTTTGTAGACCGTCGTAGCGTTGCGGAATGAGGTTGAACATTGTTGCTAAATCAAGCATGCGGTCATAATTTGTGAAATCACCAACTGTAATGTACTGCAAACCTAAATTTTGCTGATGCTTCAAGCGTTCTAGACGTAGCACTTTTAACTGTACTTGAAATTCTGCCTCTGTCACTTCCGTTTTCCAAAACTTCTCGAGTAAACGCTTCCATTCACGGTTTGCGCAGATATACGGATAACCAACAACTGTACTTAAAACACTCATCTGATAAGCCTCCCTTTAATTTACATAACCCATCGCGGTAAAATTACCTGAAAAAGAAAATAAAAAAAGCTGTTTTCCCTCTGGAAAACAGCTTGGACTTATCTATGCATGCTGAAATAAGCGCACTAACCTATACGCTTGATTCGCACAGACACCACCTATTTCCACGTAGGTATTGGGTGTGTACTAGACGTAGGCAGGTCTCCTGACTTATCATCAACGCTTCTCATACCTTCCCGTCCGTAGACAGTGGCTGTTATGTGAGTCGCTCCGAATTACAGTTGCGGGACAGTGTTGGGTTTGCACCAAGCTTCCCTTTTAAGCTTATTTTCATAAGCACCTATTCTTACACGTTATGTAATTGTTACTCACTATATCATAAAAACAAAAAATTACAAATATTAAATTTTGAAAATGATTAGTATGATAATTGAAAATTGCTTGTTCAGCGCTACTTTTTCAGGATTATGCTATGATGAAATTTGCATCAAGAAAAAGGAGTTTCATCTTATGGATATCATCATCACGATTTTATTAGCCGCATTATTAATTTATTTAAGCATGCGCTTTATGCCTGCAAAGGACGTAAAAAATATTTCACCAAAGGAATTAGGCGAGTATATGAATAACCCTGCTTATGAATGTATTGATGTACGCACAGCAAGGGAATATGCGCGTGGCCGCATGCAGGCGTTTCGTAATATGCCAGTTGGCTCGGATTTTAGTACATTGCCAAGGGATAAAGGCATTGTTGTCCTGTGTCAGAGTGGTGTGCGTAGTAACCAAGTATGCAAGCAGCTAGTGAAGCTCGGCTATACAGATATTATTAATGTTCGTCGCGGGCTCAATGCGATGAAGGTAGAGAAAAAATAACGGACCACTGCATTTGCAGTAATCCGTTATTTTTTATGCCTTCTGCGTCACAATCGCATAGCGTTCCCATTTTCGACTTTTCCATCTAAAAAGCACGATGATGGCGCGTAGCCATTCATCCGCAGAGATGGCAAGCCAGACGCCGACTAAACCTAAATCAAGGACAAAGACGAGGAAATAACCCAGTGGTAAGCTCATGCAAATCATGGATAGGAAGCCGATTTTTACAGGGAAACGTGCATCTCCAGCGGCACGCAGAGAGTTAATAATCGTAATATTAATCGTACGTCCTGTTTCAAGTAGGATACTGAATACTAAAACAGAGGCACCAATCGCGATAATTTCCGGGTTGTCTGTGAAAAGTCCAATAAGTGGTTTGCGGAAAGTCGTTACAAGTGCCACCATGACAACTGTAAAAATAAGCGCGGCTTTTACGCTAAACCAAACACGCTCATAAGCAAGCTGCTGTTCACCTGCACCGACATAGCGCCCGACTAAAATCGCAGCACCCATCCCAATCGCCATCGCAAATAAGTACGTAAACATCGAAATACTGACCGCATATTGGCGCGCGGCAAGTGATTCGGCACCTAAATAGGTCACATAGTATAACAAGACAATTTGCGCGGTTTGGTAAAGCACCTGCTCAAGCGCAGATGGAATCCCGATTTGTAAAATTTGTTTAATATAGTTTTTTGAAAATGTGTAGTAATCTTGTAGCTTTACGCGTACTTCAAGCACCTGATACAGTAGCCAAAAGAACACAATGACTGCAAGTGCGCGACTAATAACAGATGAAATGGCTGCGCCTTCCACACCGAGTGCAGGTGCACCAAATTTCCCGAAAATCAGCACATAATTCAGGACTAAGTGGACAATATTCATCCCAAGTGACACGTACATCGTTTGCTTCGTCCAGCCGTGTACGCGAATGACCGCGGACAATGAGTTAATGATTGCTTGGAGGAACATAAAGCCACCAACAATCATTAAATAGCTCTGCGCATGCGCGAGTACATTGCCTTCTAAATTCATCAGCTCCATCATTTTGCTTGAGCCGATTATAAATAAAACACTAATAATTATACCAACAAGCGTGTTGAGCGACACAGACAATGCCGAAATTTGCGCTGCTTCAAAATAACGCTTTGAGCCTAAATACTGTGCGACAACAATGGAAGCACCAGAGCCGACAACGCCGAGTATAAGAATGGCGATTTGAATAAATTGATTGGCCGAGCCAACACCCGCTACCGCATCATCGGATACTGCACTTAGCATAAAAGTATCCGCGAGCCCCATGAGCATAAATAAAAATAGCTCTAAAAAAATTGGCCATGTGAGGTGAAATAAGCTCAATTCACCTTTTTTGTTTTGCATAAAAGTCCTTCTTCCTATAATTCAAACGTTTTAATCGAGCGCTCTAGCCCTTGGCGTGGATAGCCGAGCGCGTTAATGTAAAATTTACAGTCATATTTTTCATAAACATTTTGTTCGTGGCAATGCCCGAAAATGTAGTGTGTAGCCTTTAGCTCAGGCAATTCATTTAAATAGCACGTCGACTTGCCGTAATAGTCATGGCTAAAAATGCGAACCGTCGGAACGTGGGTAATTAATACGTCAACAGGCTGCAAATCGGCGTAGCGCGACTGCTCTATCATATGCGCAATCTTAATGTCAAAATGCGTAATATATTTTGAATCATTCATTGTTAAAAAAAATTGTTGCTCGGCAAATTTGCGTAAATCATACCAATTCGTTGCACCCGCAAAACGGACACCCTTATAAGTAAATACCTCAAAGTCTGCTAGCAAGGTGACATTAGTTAACTGTTTAATTTGTTGCTGTAAATCCTCGGCGCGCTCCGCACTATGTTGCTCGCCCTCAATAACATAATAATCGTGATTGCCCATAACAAATAGGATTTGCGCAAAATGCGTGCTAAAAAATTGTAGCAGGAATACGGACTGCTCATTAAAGTGCGAGAGGTCTCCAGCAATGATAAGCACGTCGCCTTTGTCCTCTGGCAGTAGCTTTTGTAAAAGTACTGTAGCTTGCGCTTCCCAGCCAGCTTTTAAATCTACATAAAAATCAAAGTGCAAATCGGAAATATATGATATTTTCACAAAATCGCCTCCTGATTTTAAAGTGCGGTCATTTGTTCGAGTAACACGTCCGCCGCAACTAATTTCTCACCGCCACCCTGTACAAGCGCGTCATTGCCGCCACCTTTGCCGTTAATGATTGGTAAAATAGCTGCCGAAATTTCCTTCATGGAACGCGTAACATTCGCGCCGCGTGCGGCAACGAATTGGATTTTATCTGCATTGTCTGCGACAAGCAATGCTGTCGCGTTAGGGTTTTCCTCCGTAATAAAGCGCGCTAGCTTTTGTAATTGCTGAATCGAACGGTTTTCAAAAACGGCTGCTGCCACTTCCTGCTGTGCAAGTTCCTTCGCTTCAAACGCCAGTAGTGCATCTTGCGCAGTAGCGAGTGCTTTTTCGGTCGTCTTGGCTGTAGTTAAAATTTTGCGTAGTGCATCAGCAGCTTCAATTTCAGGCACGCTTAATTGACGCGCCACATCACCGAGGACATTTTTACGCATCGCAAGTTCATGCAGTACACGCTGTCCGCACACAAAATGAATACGCATTTGTCCCTTCATTTTTTCCGTTGTTAAAATTTTTAGTAAGCTCACCTGTCCAGTAGAGGTTGGATGCGTGCCACCGCAGCCGTTATAATCATAGTCTGGAATAATAACAAGGCGAATATCGTCATCCACGCTGACATCTTTGCGCAAGTTATAATCGGCAAGCTCGTCCTTTGTAATCCATTTTGTTTCAATTGGACGATTTTCTAAAATAATGTCATTGGCACGCGCTTCTGCTGCCGCAAGCTGCACATCTGTTACAGCATCCGTATTTAAATCAATCGTTACCGTTTCACTACCTAAATGAAAGCTCGTCGTCGCAAAATCAAATAGCTCGACAAACGCAGCGGTTAAAATATGCTGACCTGTATGCTGCTGCATATGATCGAAGCGGCGCGTCCAATTTAGCTTGCCTTGTACAGTACCTGTTAGATGCGCAACATCTGTATTTGTATAGTGACGAATCTCCTCATCTACTTTTTCAACGTTAGTAATTTCTAGTTCATTAATCCAGCCTGTATCATGCGGCTGTCCACCACCTGTTGGATAAAACGCGGTATTGTCTAGCACAATGTAATTGTCTTCTGTCCGCACCACGCTCGCTGTAAATTCACGTAGCATCGCGTCCTGGTAATAATAGTAATCCTTCATCTTTCATCACTCCTTACTATTTAGTTTGGCATAGTAGGCGCTTAGTGTCACGAATGATTTGACGCGCGGCAGAATTTCGTTATCATAAGAAGTAAGGTAGAAAAAGGAGCGACAAGTATGGACATTACACAATTTTCAGTAGAAGAAATTTTAGATCCAACGAAAATTATTGAAGGCAAGCGCTTTGAGCTATTACTTGATGTCGAGGTAGACGAAGAGGACGAGCTTTATTCGGCAGCAGGTATTGAAATTCGTGTCATTGCGGGTTTATTAAATGAAGAAGTGCGTATCGTGAGCTATTTCATTTTAGATAAGGCAACAAATGCTTATTTAGACTTCGCATTAGACGAGGACGAAGAAGAAATGATTTTAGCGTTTTGCAAGGAGCAGCTGTTAGAGCAGCCGGAGCAAGCGGAATAGGAAAGTTAGGCGAGGAGCGATCTGCTTCTCGCTATTTTTTATGGATCATTTAATGAATGCATTAAATGATAAGCTATATTAGCGACTATCGCATTTTCATTACTAGGGCAAAATGCGATTTTAAAATTTATGTTGAAGTCGGTATTGTATGTTGTATTTTTATTAACTGCACTACTCTTTATGAATGGGGCAATAATTGGCATGAAACTACTCAAAATCCGTATGGTAGACAAGGTATACATTTACATGCCGCGCAATCATTCGCAGGTTTGTGGCACTTGCTACGTTTGTTGTAGCTGTCGGCATCATACTTGTACTGATTATTCATGTGCCACTTTTATTGTTTAGTAAAGGAAAGCAAGTATTTTTCTTTGATCAGGTGGCCTGGCTTGAGGCGGCGAGGAAATAAAGTGAGTGGGCTGAAAAATTCAGCCCACTCATTTTTAATACTTATCAACAATGACGCCAAATGAAGACGCTTTAATGAATGGTAAATCTTGAAGAAGTGATAAGCTTTCAACGGTACCCGTAACAACGATCCCGTAAATTTGCAAATCAGCTACAGATAATTGTCCGTCATCACCGGCAAGCGTACTGTGCAGACGTTTAAACTCTCCTTGCCAGCGTGTACGGTATTTTTGTCCGCTGCTAATATGGCTAATGAAATCTTCGGCAGGATTAGTAGCAACATCACCCACAGGAGTAATAACTGGAAAGCCGTAAACATTGTTTTCATTGCGAATTAACGTACGAGTCCATGTTTCATCCTCATGTGTTGTTTCGAATACAAATTGCTCGTCCTCCTGCACATCATCCACCCAAAGCCATGTCTTCGTAATATTGTTCGGAATGAGTTTCATGGCTTCAGCGGGGGTATAGCCTTTATCAAATGAGAGTGCGACCTCGATATATTTATCCTCACCAATCTCATTCAGTAACGAAAGGTCCTGATGCTGCTCCTTATATTGAACGAACGGATAAAAGAAGGTCATTTGGCGATGCCCGTAAACACTATATTTAGGAAGTTGTAAATCCTCCTCCGCATAGGCTCCACCAAATAAACTATTCGATTCCCTGCCACTTCGTCCAAGCCATTCATTACGACCGACACCAATTCCATAGCCATAACCACCTTCACCTGTAAAAACAACTCTCCCTTCAATTAATTTATATGTTTTATAATGCGTTTCGCCGCCTAAAATACCAGGGAAATTCTCCTTGATGCTAATAAATTCATTGGCACCAGATATTTGCGAGAAATGCCAATAGGAATCAGCAGTTGGCTGCTCTAACTGATGTGTAATTGTACGATTAGCGAAGAAGAAAACAATGATGAATAATAGGAGGAGCCCTATTGTAACAACAACCGGCTTCCACATACTCCGACGCTTTGCTTTTTTTATGGATTTCTCCATTTTAGTTAAATCTAATAAATCACTCATCTAAGTCCTCCAATCGTTTGCGCAGCGCCTTTCTCGCACGCTGCAAATACGTTTTAATATGTGGTTCTGACACGTCCAAAATCGCGGCCATATCTTTATACGATAATTCGCTAAAATACTTCATAATGAGCAACTGCTGGAAATTTGGTTGAATTTTTTGCAACGCATTATAAATCGTTGTTTGTCGCTCTTTCGTTAAAAAATCAGCTTCTATTGAAATATTGCTCGTTAATAACGCCGCGTCATCATCGGTTAAATAAATACTTTTCTTTTGCTTCTTGTAAAGCGTGTAATAACGATGAATGGCGACTTTATAAAGCCAAGCGCGTAAATGTGTTAGCTCAATTTGTGCGATACATTCAATCGTTTTCATAATGGCCTCCTGTACAGCATCCTCGGCATCCTCTTTTGTTGCACCGATTTTCCGTAAATAGCGAAACACTTCTTCTGCATGTTGTAACAAGAGGCCCTCCCAAGGCTGCTTCATTCTTCACCTACTTCTATCATTTTGAGTACTCACCTATATAACATTTGAACAGAAAAAATGTATACACATCTAGTTAAAAATATTTAAAACGGGAAAACAATGGAAGAGGTGATAATTATGAAGGTCATTATTATTGGTGGAGATGCAGCGGGGATGAGTGCAGCAATGGAAATTGTGCGCAACAAAAAAGGCACGGAAATATTGGTGCTTGAGCGTGGGGATATTTATTCTTACGGACAATGTGGGCTACCGTATATTATAGATGGACGTATCGCGCAGACAAATTAGTTAATCGCGCGTGATGTTGAGGTATTTCATGATAAATATGGCATTGATGCCCGCGTTTTTCATGAGGTACAGGCGATTAATTCTGCAACAAAAATAGTGAGTGGTATGAATTTACAAACGAATGAATGCTTTGAGTATATGTATGACGAATTGTTAATCGCAAGCGGTGCATCTCCCGTTATCCCTTCTTGGTTTGGCCATTCGTTAAGTGGTATTCATACAGTCAAAACGATTCCACAAATGAATGTGCTCATGAAGGAATTACAACATGTACAGCATGTGACTGTGATTGGTGGGGGTTATATTGGACTCGAGATTGCTGAAACATTAAAGCTTGCTGGAAAAACGGTGCGCCTCATTCAGCGCGGCCAGCAATTAATGAAAATGCTCGAAAAGGGCACACGTAAGCTATTAGGCATGCAGATGATTGGCACACAAGGTGTCGATAAGCGCATCGACGTTTTTGCGACCGCACTTTATGCAGGACTGATGCTAGAGGAGTATGTTGGCCTTGATTTGGCGTATTCACCGCCGTTTAACGGGGTGTGACAGTGGTTTGGATTATTTATGGTGACCCGTACCAGAAGCAAAAAATACAGCAAAACCCCACTAAAAAAGCGATTAAAAGCATTTTTAGTGGGGTTTATCATTTTCTTCTATAACTTAAACTTCGTCAGCTCATTATTCAATTCAAACGCTAGCTCTGTGAGTGCACTAGTTGAGGCTGCAATTTCTTGCATTGTTGCCAATTGCTCTTCAGCTAATGAAGAAACTGTGTAGGTTTGGTCTGTTGTATTTTTTGCAAGAGCATTGACCGAGGCGAAGGAGCTAACAACTTGCTCGGTATTTGTCGCAATTTGTGTAGAGACAGCAGACATTTCTTGAATTTTCCCTGTAACCTCATTTGAGGATGCTAAAATTTCAGTAAATGAGTGACCTGTTTGTTCAATGATTGCTACACCGTTCATGACACTGTTTGTTACATCGTTCATTTGATGAACAGCATCTCCCGTTTCCTGTTGAATAGACTGAATGATTGTGGCGATGTGCTGCGCAGACTTGCTTGATTGCTCCGCTAGATTTTTCACTTCATCCGCTACGACAGCAAAACCTTTCCCTTGTTCACCCGCTCGTGCTGCCTCGATGGAAGCATTTAAAGACAGTAAGTTGGTTTGCTCTGAAATCGTTGAGATTGTTGTAATAATTTCCTCAATTTCCTTTGAGCGTGTGCTTAATATTTCGACAGAGGTCGCCGTACTTTTGACGATCCCCTCAATTGATTTCATTTGGTCAATTGCCTGCGTTATTTGCTCTTCACCTAAATGGGATTTACGTGTTGTGTTTTCAGCAGAGGCTGCGATTGAGGAAGAGGAATCAGCAATAATTTGTACCCCTTGCAGTACTTCTTTAATGGCAATTGTACTTTCTTCAATGTGCAGTGACTGCTTACTTGTATCAGTTGCGACTTGTTCAATCGCCGTGTTTACCTGCTGCGCGACAGACGTTATTTCATCTGTGCCGGCGAGTAGCTCTTCTGAGGAAGCCGCTAATTTTTCACTTGCTATGTTGACGGTGCCTAAAACGTCGCGTAATTGTGTAGCCATTTTGTTAAATGATTGTGTTAATGTGGCCACTTCATCCTGTGACTGAATCGTTAACGTAGTGAAGGTTAAATCGCCTGAGGCAAATTGCTGTGCCAGCTGAGATAGCGTGCCGAGTGGTTGTATTTTTTTGAATAATAATAGAAACGTAAAGGCTAGAGCGATAATGACGAATAGAACAGAAATAATTAAAACAATAAGCTTTGTCGTAACAGCATTTTCTGTTTCAATAATTTTCGCAGCAGTCCAATCTTGAAGCTGCGTGCTAAAATCATGTAATGGTTCGGCAATAACCTCTTTGCCAGCCGCATATTGTGGTCCATAAACAAGCTCGCGGGCAAGGGGGAGATCATCATTCGCCACAGCCTCCATTGCGCGCTCCTCTAAGCTAATGAGGTTATTGGAATTGGTTTGAGCAAGCTCCACTAAATCAAGTAGCTCGCTTGGGACATTTAATTCCTGAAGGCGTTGCACGACCATATCGCGCGTTTTTGTTTCATTTACTTCTCGCCAATAGTTCTCATAATGTTGTTGATCACCAAATTGCGCGTATGCACGTACTTCGTTTGTTAAGTAATCCGAGGCCCCTTGTAATTGCGTTGCTAATACTTCCATTTCTTTATCTAGCTTTAGCGCCTCAGTTTCTTTTTTAATATCTTGCATGAGTAAAAATAAATTAAAGCCACTAATTATGATTAACGTACATAAAATCGTGGCTGTCGTTTTTAGTAATGTACTAATTTTCACGATTGCTAAGTCTCTCCTTTCAGTATTGTTAAAAAATAATATGATCTGAATACAAAAGTATTGAATATATGGTTGTAAATACCTTATTTTAATTATACCTTACGTAGATATGTTAAACTATGTTCTTTTAATCCTCATTTACCGCAGCAATCGAAAATTATTTTGATGAAATTATAAGGAATATCGTATAAATCATTCATGAAATAACATCATTTTGTAAGTGAAACATAAGCCTCTAGTAAATTACTGATGAAATAGAAAAAATGATGCCCATTTCAATAGAAGGGCATCATTTTTTATTTCGTTTTTTGTTATAAGGAAAAGGAATCTTCCAGGTAGTATAGGAAAAAAATGCTGAAAAATTATTTCGTACACAAATAAACCCGATAACTAAAAGCCTCCTGGTATTTAGAAATAATATATAAATGTTTTTTCATCACCTCATAAAGCGAGGGGTCAATGGTATCAGAATAATGAAAATCAGGCTCTGACTCAATAGTGCTATTTTGTAGTATGTGTATTTCCTCGAGGCCAGCTTGCTGCAAAAGTTTCAGCCAATCTTGTTCTAAAAGAAGCGAATCCAATCCGTAAAATTGTTTAATTTCATCTTCCTCGGTCTTTTCAAGCTGCCAATTCATCGTTTGTTCAATAGCGATAAATCGGCCGCCTTTTTTTAGTAGCCGAAAAATTTCATCAAGAGCGCGCGGCTTATCGACAAATGAAAGAACCGATTCAGAAATAATGAAGTCGAAATACTGATTGGGGAACGGAATTTCCTCCACTGCGCATTGCAGTAGGTTTACGGATAAGTCATTTTTGCTCATTCGTTTCTTAGCTTTTTCGACCATTACCGGATTCATATCGATGCCTGTTACGTTTGCGCCGTATTTCTGTGACAGGTAGGCCGCCGTTTGTCCAGTCCCGCAGCCGACATCTAAAATGTGAGAAGTGTCGTGAATTCGTTCATTTTTGAAAATTTCTTTCGTTAACTGAATCCCTCCAGGGTGCGCACCACCAATGCCAAGCTCGGCTAGTAAATTTAGATACTTAGATTTCCCAATAACAATCCCCTTTACTATTTAGAATGAGCGCTGCTATAAATCGCCGCAGCAACCTCTGCTTGAGTAATCCTATGACTAGCATATGCGCCGACCTCATGCGTGCCTACACAAAAGCTATACCTGGCCTGCTCAAATAAGCATCGGTCATTTTGATCATTGCCAAATGCGATAAAATCAGTAATGCCTAACTGATGGAGCCCCGCTACTTTATTAATGCCGAGTGGACTTAGGTCAATCGCATTTTCTGTTTTGTACGGTGTGATGGCAAGCGGTAAATGTTTGAGTTCCTGTAAGACGTCATTTGTCGGCGCAAACAACACAAGCTTACAAATTTTTCCGAGCTCGTGAAATGCGCAATTTTTCGCTGATGTTTGGTCGATATTTTGATAAATCGGATGCGCGGTGTCGCCTGTAAATGCAAAATCCCATTCACCGTCTGCTAAATAAGCTAGCTGATGATTTTTAATGATTGTATGTAGTTTCTCTACAAGCTCCTGCTCGAAATACTGTGTTGTAATATTACCGCTTTCCGCAACAAAACAGCCATTTCCTCCAACTAATTTGCCATTTCGAAATGTTACGGGTAGCACAGGTACTAAATCACGAATCGGTCTTGCGGATGCAAAAAGTATTTCGTGTCCAGCCTCCTGTAAATTCGTTAAACCATCAATAATCGCAGCATCAATTGTTTTTCCGTCAAAGCAAAGTGTGCCGTCTACATCAAATACAAAATTCATGTGAATCGCCTCCTGCTAAAAGTATAATAAGGTCTATAAAATGTTTGAAGGACAGGTGTCTTACACATGAATGTACATAAGTTTTTTGAAGTTTACGGCTATATATTTCCACAAGACATTGCAGCGCAAATTGACTACCGAACTTATGAAAAAAACGAGGCAATTGTTCGTGCAGGTGAGGAAATAGACGGGTTATATTTTTTAGTACAGGGGAAATATACGGTTTCAAGCTTAGAAATTACAGGCAAAGAACTGCTATTAAGATATTGTCAGAAGCCTGCGATTTTAGGAGATATTGAGTTATTTGAACAGTGTGTTGTGCAATCAAATTGTATTGCGGCAGAAACATGTGAGTTTGTGTTTATCCCAAAACAGGTGTATGAGCAACAATTAAAATATGAGGCGGCTTTCGTGCAGTTACTATTAAAGGATCTTGCGTATAAGCTGAGGACATGTACGGTTTTATCGCGAGTTAATGCTTTATCCGCGGTTTCAGTAAGGCTAGCTGCATACTTTTGTACGGTGGAAACGTCAAATAAAAATGACTATATTACGACGAGCTCATTAGATGAGGTGGCGGCGCTCATTGGTACGACGAAAAGGCATGTGAATCGTATTTTGAAGCAGTGGATAGAGAAAGGACTTATTTCTAGAGACGGTGACACGATTCAAATTTTAGACTGGGCGACAATGAATGTGTACTCTGAACAAGTACGTTTTGAATAAAAATGATAGAAAGACTTATTTATAGGGAAATCTCTATAGGTAAGTCTTTTTATCTTCATTTAGTTATTCTCTATGGTAGTGTAATTGATTCTAAAAAATTAAGGTTCCCGTAAGGTTACGTGTCAGTTTACGTAAGGTACGCGCGCTATAGTAACAATACAAACAAGTTCGGAGGTAGTCATTATGCTAAAAGTACAAAATGTCTCGAAGGTGTACGGCAAAGGTGCGAATACATTTACAGCACTTGAAAACATAACATTTACAATTGAAAAGGGTGAGTTCGTTGGTGTGATGGGGCCATCTGGTGCGGGAAAATCGACGCTATTGAATGTGCTCGCAACAATTGATTCACCAACAACAGGTGATATTTTAATCGACGGTACGAACATTGCACAAATGAAAGAAGAGCAACTTGCAGATTTCCGCCGCGACAATTTAGGCTTCATTTTCCAAGATTATAATTTACTCGATTCATTAACAGTACGTGAAAATATTGTGCTGCCACTAGCGATTGCGAAGCGTCCAGCAAATGAAATTAGCGAGCGCGTTGAAAAAATCGCCAAGCTTTTTGGGATTGGCGATTTACTCGATAAATATCCGTATCAAATCTCAGGCGGGCAAAAGCAACGTACCGCTTCATCGCGAGCGCTTGTCACAGAGCCAAAATTAATTTTCGCGGATGAGCCAACAGGGGCACTTGATTCAAAATCTGCAACGGATTTACTTGAGCGTCTAAGTGAGCTAAATAAAGAGCAGCAAGCAACGATTATGATGGTGACGCATGATGCCTACGCGGCGAGTTTTTGTCAGCGCATCATTTTTATTCAGGACGGTCAGGCTTCAAAGGAACTATTCCGCGGCACGAAAACACGTAAGCAGTTTTTCCAAATGATTTTAGATGAGCTGAGCATGATAGGTGGTGCTACAGATGACATTATTTGATTTAGCAGTTAAAAATATTCGCCGCAATATGAAGGATTACGGACTATATATTGGCTCGATGATTTTCTCGATTGCTATTTACTTCACTTTCGTCACGCTAAAATATAGCGATGATATGATACATGAGGCAGGCTCATCCACGAAAATTGCAGGCATTATGAACGTGTCATCGGTGATGCTACTTATTTTTATCGCGATCTTTATTGCGTACTCCAATTCGTTCTTTATGAAAAAGCGTAAAAAGGAAGTCGCACTGTACTCCTTACTGGGTGTACGGAAAAAGCAAATTGGTTTTTTATTATTTTTTGAGAACTTAGTCATTGGTTTATTTTCACTTGTTGTCGGGATTATTGCAGGATTTTTTGCTTCAAAGGGCATGCTCGTTATTTTATTTAAATTAATGGGCTTTGAGGCGCTAGCGGGGATGCCGTTTTCTTCGCAGGCTGTCGTGAACACAATGATTGTCTTTTTAATCGTCTTTTTATTCACATCACTGCAAGGCTATCGTGTGATTTATCAATTTAAGTTAATCGATTTATTCCACGCGGAGAAGAAGGGCGAGGAATTACCAAAAGCACGCTGGATTACCGCATTACTTGGTGTGATTTTACTTGGCGCAGCGTATTATTTTGCCTCAGTGGATATTTTCACATCGGAAGCATGGCGCCTTGTAGGGATTTCAATGCCATTACTCATTATGCTACTGACAGTCGCAGGAACATACCTGTTATTCCATAGTGTAACGGTCTACGTGTTATCAAAAATGAAAAATAACACACGTTGGGCATGGCGCGGCCTCAATTTAATGACGGCCTCACAAATGCTGTACCGCATTCGAGGTAATGCAAAAACATTAACGCTTATTGCGGTACTAAGTGCAACAACAATTACAGCGGGTGGCGCGGTGTTTGGTCTTTATTACAATGTGGATCAGGATACAAGTCGCTACATGCCCAATACATTTATGTGGCAGGGTGAGGCGTTAGACATTAAAACAGAGGATACGTTCATACAGCAAGCAGTTGAAACGAAAACACTGCAAATGGACGTTGCAGAGATGACATATGAATATACATTTTTATCAGAAAGCACGTATAACAAATTAGCAGAAATTCACGGCTTGCAGCAGGTGGACGTACAAGATTCGGAGCTGTTTTTAATTGACCCGTATTATGACGAGCGCTTCTCGCAAGATTATACAAACTTAAAATTACCAGTTCAAAATCAAAGTCTGATAGTCAAAGATTTTAGTGTAAATCCTGTGTTAAATACATCATTTATTTATCTATCAGCAGTTGTGACAGATGAGCTGTTCGCACAAATGGATGCACCGACTGAAGTGTATCAAATCGTCAATATGGATAATGAAAAGGACCAGCTTGCCTTGTCACAAAGCTTGCAGGAGCAGCTAGGGGGTCAGCAGCTATCAAGCTTCCCACAAAACTATGCCGATTCCATTCAATCACTCGGTGTATTACTCTTTGTCGGTAGTTTCTTAGGGCTCGTGTTCTTAGTCGCAACAGGCAGCATCATTTACTTCAAAATGATGACCGAGGCAGAAGAGGACCGTGATAAATACGAGGTGCTCCACAAAATCGGTGTCAACAATCATGAGATGAAAAAAACAATTCGTGCACAGGTTGGGATTATTTTCGGTGTACCACTTGTTGTCGGCATCGTGCACGCGGCGTTTGCATTGATTGCATTTTCAAATCTGCTCGCTCTAGATATTACAACGCCAGTGGTGATTTGGGTACTCGCCTACTCAGGCATTTATGCGATTTATTATGTACTAACAGTTCGTTATTTCAATAAAACAATAAAGCAAAATTTCACGAAAGTAGGATAAGCGTATGAAAAAATTATTTATTACATTAGGCGCTTTAGTCGCGATACTGATTGCTGCATTAGTCGTGTTTGCAACCGTTGATTTTAACCGAATGGGAAAGGATCATGTGTACGTGCAAATTACGACAGACGGGGAAGTTGAAACGTATACAGATAATAATGGTGCGGTTTATAAAACGTATTGGTATGAGCTGCCTGCTTATACAGCGGACGGCGAGGAGCAAACAGTAAAATTCTCGGCACAAAAAGGCTTACGTCAGGATGCATATTTAATGCTTTATATGAAAAATGGCAATGAAGTAACTTCGTATGACGAAGTACAGTTTGAGGAGTTGCCGGCAAAGGTGCAGGAGAAACTTCAATAATAAAAAATTGAGCCCATTAAGGCTGGGGCAAAAGCCAAAAGATTAGACCGACATACAATCGGTCTAATCTTTTTCGTTTCAAAGGGATGCTTGAATTAGAGGAGAAGCTAACTAGGAATGCGAATGTGTTGCGGCTGGATAACCATTTAAGAACGTTAAAATTGTATCAATAAATGGCGTTGTTTTTTCAATTTGTGTCCAGTGCCCGCACTTTGTAAAGACGTGTAATTGCGCATTCGGTAATAATTGAACTAAACGATAGCTCGTATCCTCAATCGGGATAATTTGATCATTTAAGCCGTGGAAAATTAATGTATCCACTTCAATTTGTTGAATTTGCTCGTCCTCTAAAGCCATTTCGTCTAACATTTTTTGACGAGGGGCAGGGAACATAGCCGCAAATGCCTTTTGCGATTCAGGCTCAATGCTTGCCTCATAGCGTAGGCGGATTAAATCCTCGTTGTTAGCCGCAGCCTGATCATAAGAGAATAATTGAACTAATGAGCGCATGTTTTCAATGCTTGGCTCGTACCCCCAAACGCGGTCTAACCCTTCAGAAATCTTATGCTTTGTCCCAACACTACCCATTAAAATAAGCTTTTTCAAAAGGTCGGGACGTCTGTGAGCGATTTGCAGTGAAAGCGCTCCACCAAAAGAGTTCCCGATTAAGTAAACAGGCCCATTAGCTACTGTTTCGATGAAGCTAATTAAGTGGTCTACCCAAAGCTCCATAGAATATTTGTCATCAGCTGGTCTCTCTGTTTGACCAAAGCCGATAATATCTGGTGCAAATACGCGGTAGTTTTCACTCAAACGAGGAATGACTAAGCGCCAATTTGCGAAGGCAGAAACGCCGGGACCTGAGCCGTGAATTAAAATGATTATTTCGCTTCCGTTACCCTCTTCATGATAATGCGTATTGAAGCCGTTTATAGTAATGTTTTTTGAACTGATTTCCATGCTGTTAACTCCTTTAATTGTCTCGCTTTGCATAAGTAACTTACCCAAAGCGAGACATCTAATTATTTAACAAGCTCACCAGTGCGTACAGGTGTCCCGTATTTAAAGAATTCTTGTGGCAGGTTTGAGCCGTGCCAAATAATCGCTTTTTCTAAATCCTTGCCGCGCCATTCAATTGTTTTCCACGCTGGGTCAAAAATTTGATAGCCTGGATCGCCGAATAATTCAACGCGGTTACCGCCTGGCTCCATCACATATAGGAATGCCGCCTGTGTTACGCCATGCTTACCAGGGCCAGCCTCGATTTCATAGCCGCTTTCAATTAATAAATCCGCTACATCAGATAAATGCTGTGGATAGCCATACCAGTAGCAAATATGGTGTAAACGACCGCTTTCACCTAAGCCATCACCCATAATCGCAATGTCATGCACTAAGTTACTTACACTTAGCCATGCAGCAATCGATGATTCGTCCTCGGCTACAATACGCTCACGTACTTTAAAGCCTAAAGCATCCTGTAAAAATTCCATGTTTTTATCTGTTTCTTTACTTAAAATATTGACATGGTCTAAGCGACGAACAGGTACACCGCGATTTGGACGGCGCTGTGGGCGATTTAGTAACGGCGTCTTTTGATCCTCAGGCGCCTCATAATACTCGACATCCCATAAAATCTCGACCTTATGTCCATCTGGTGTGTGGAATTGGTATGCACGTCCGTGTCCAACGTCGCCATCAATCCAGCCAATGCCGTAGCCTGTTTTTTCAATTTCAGCTGCACGACGCTCGAGCGCTTGAGGAGAGGTAGTACGCAATGCAATATGGCCTAAACCAGCTTCCTCGTTCTCTGTAATGATTAACGTGTTATGGTAATGGTCCTCATATGCGCGCATATAAACAGATTTACCCTCACGATGTGTTTCATCCATCCCTAAAATATCCTTGAAGAACTTCACAGACTCCTCTAATTTTGGGCTATAAATTTCTAAATGTGCTAATTGTGCAATGTCGAAAATCGGTTCTTTTTCCATGTACAATTTCCTCCTTTTAATGTTACCAGATTGGGTGTCCTTTAAAGCCTAAAATCGCGCTACCATAACCAGCGAGTGCATCCTCGTATTGGTGTGTTGGATGTGCTGCCACTGCTAAAATGTCTCGCACAAAGCGTTCCGAGCCATCCTCTTTATACACGGCATTGCCACCAAGCGTGATTAAAATACGTGTCGCCATTTCAGTCGTCGTTTTCGCAATATAGCCGCGCATAGCAAAGAGTTCCTGACGTTCCTCTTCTTCAAGTACACGGGTACCTGCCTCCTGGTATTTATGCAGGCGCGATGCATAGTCATTAGATAATGCCTTCAATGCAGTTAATTGGATTGTTAGCTCTGCTAGCGTACGCTGTGCTGTACCCGTTGTTTTTTCGTCGGTATTATTATTAAAAATACGGACGCGTTTTTCTGTTTTTTCTTTGAAATTTTGAACTAAGCGTTCCACTGCACCGATGGCAACCTGCTGGAATCCTGCTAGGAAGAAGGCTAAATACGGCACATTGAAGATTTGGTAGTCATCCTCATAGTCCTCATCCGGTGCTTTCGCTCCAGCCATAACACGCTCTAGCGGGAACACATAATGTGGTGGAATGTAAACGTTTTCAACTTTTACTGCATTACTGCCAGTACCACGTAATCCGATCGTGTCCCAGTTATCAATGATTTCGATATCTTTTTTATGGACGATGAACAGACTTACCTCAGGCTTCGTTCCATCTGGCATTTGATGAGCTGCACCTAATGCAATCCAGTCGCACCAAAGAACGCCGCTACAGAAATTCCAAGTGCCCGATAAACGATATCCTTCGCCGTCATTTGTCACTTTACCAATCGGGGCGAATACATCCGCCATTAACGCGTTACTATTGAATAATTCCTCACGTCCCTGCTTTGGTAAAAAAGCGGGCCAAGTTTCATGAATAATCGCAAAGTACGTAAGCCAAGCTGCAGATACACTATAATTAGCGACAGTACGAATAATATCGCCAAACGTATAGTAGTCTAAGTTTTGCCCACCATATGTTTTAGGGCGTAATAGCTTTTGAAATCCAGCCTCTTTAATTTTTTCAATAACTTCATCCGGCAAACGACCGTTTTGATCTGTTTGCTCGGCGTATTGTTCAGCTAATTGGCCCACTTCCTTAGCTTTTTGTAGTAGCTCTTCACGGTTTAACGTAACTTGTTGGGTTGAAAGTAAATTTGATACCAATATTCCGTCCCCCTTCACTTTATAAGCATGTTACACAATCAGCAGGTAACTGATTAGTGCTAAGTATAAGGTGTATGAAATAAGTAAAAAAGCTACATATCATACTAAAAAAACGTATTTTTTAGAATTTTTAGACTAAAAGTAACGTTTTGGTGTGAAGAACACATAAAAAAACTGCAGCAAAAAATGCTGCAGTCCAGTGGTTAATCAATTTCAATTTCGCCTTTTGCGCGTAAAATTTTGAGCGCCATATAAATAGAAAATAATTTCTTTGTATCATCTAGCTGGATATTTAGTAGATCGCTAATTTTCGAAAGACGATAGCGCAAGCCGCTTATCGACATCGATAAAATTTTTGCGGTGCTATTAATATTCATACCGCTCTCAATATAAGCATAAAGCGTTTTTGTTAAATCAAAATCCTTATCTACGCTGACTAAATGGCCGAGCTCTTTTTGAACGAAGCGGCTAACGATTGTATCGTCATCTAGCTGAAAGAGCAGGCTTTCGAGCTCTAAATCCTCGAAATAATAAATAGACTTTTGCTTATTTTTCACCTTTAACGCGGCAAGTGTCTCATTATAGATGATGGATAATTGGTCCATATTATCGATGACGGAGCTTACGCCAATCGTAAAGGTATGCTTTTTGAAGCGGCGGCTACAATGCTTGTGCAGCTGCTGTAAAAAAATATCGCGCTTGCTTCGTAACGCTTCAAAGGACGTATAGGCGATTAAAATAATAATTTGATTTAGCTTTTGTGAGACAATGGCGTTAATATTGCGTTCCTTAAAAAATCCATGGATATGGCGGATCAGCTCCTCATTTAACTGTAGCTCATTTTGCTCGTATTCAGAGATAATACTTTTTTCAACTGTGAGCATCCAATATTTTTCCGTCGGAGGGAATTTTAAATAATAGGCAATTTTAGAAATCTCCTCTTTCTTAAGACGCCCCTCTAAAATATCACTTAAAAAATTACGTTTTACATTTTGCTCGGTATTAATTTTAATATTTTCGTTCAATAAAATAATAGAGGAGCTCAAGGATGCCTTATCGAGTAATAAATAATCCAAATCTGACGGCATGCGTCCATCCGTATAAATATAGGCACAATAACCACGTATATCCTGACCAAAATAAATCGGTGTTTTTAAAATGTGTAGGTCCTCATTAATTTTAAATAATGTAGTAGCTAGTATTTTCTCGTTGACGAAAGAATGATCAAAGTTTGGGATATTGTTGGATGAGGCAATGTTTACAAAGGATTCGCTTTCAATATAGGCAGGATTGCCGGTAGTCGTATGTAATAAATCAATAATTTTTTGAATCCCCTGATTGCTCCACAAAGCCCGCGTAAATTCCTTTAATAGTTCATTTGCCTGCTTTAAATTATCTCGTTCTTGCTTAAGCTTCGCTGTCACTTCATCTAACTCATCTAACATATTGACCGTTTGATAATAGCGATCCTCGTTTTCTAGCGTATCGTCCCAATAATCAAGTGGCATGCAAATCGCTCGACAGTGTTCGTATCCCATTGTGCTGCATTCAATTTCTTTCACAATGAATGTCGTATTGAGCGCTGTTGATAAATAACCGCTTGCATAGCCACATAAATTATGACAAACAGGCTTTTGGCTATTGCCATGCTCTCTTAAATGCTCAGCCGCTTCGAAAGAATTTTTCCAAATAATATCAATACGCTTCACTTGATTTTGCGCATTAAACTCTAATTTTTCGATTTTTACATGATCCAAATAGCCATGTAATTCGTGGAATTTTGGTCCCATTTTAATTAAATCAATTGTATCCGTAATTCCCATGGCTAACACGCGCTTCGCATCACTGACACCACTATGCCAGCCATACCGAATGAAAACACCCTTTGTACGATCTGCGCCGATCGTGGAAATCAGCTCTTTTTTTAACGCGGTACGTACAGTAATCGGAATGGTCATAATGCGCTCATAAAAATGCTGCAAAATTTCCTCCTTTGGCAATTCAAAAATCTTTTTAGTTATTGCTAATTGTTGTTCGAGATTTATAATAATCCACTCCGTTTGTTTTGAATATTCCGAAAATTTAAGTTAAAAAATTATAAATACTTTATTTTTTGCCTAATTTTTTATCAAGATTAATAGATTACGATAAAAATGTGAAAAGATTATTCAAATTATGTAATAGGTCTAGTAGTCAGATTAATACTTGTAAAAATATTTTAACGCATATGTCTAGAAGGAACAATAGAACGAGCGCAGTCTGCAATAAAAATGTCTGGCAAATAAGCCAGACAGCAGAGTGTAGAAATATTTTGAATAAATTACAGTTAATATCGTAAAGGATAAGTTATTTCTTCATTTTTTGTTACAGCGTAATCCGCACAACCGTCCCAACGCCAAGCGTACTTTCAAGGGTTACCTCACCACCGTGCGCTGCAATAATATCACGCGCAATGGCTGTCCCAAGCCCGGTACCGTGAATATTCTCCGTATTTGAACCGCGGTAGTAGCGCTCAAATACTTGCGCGGCGTCTTCCTCGGACATACCTTTGCCGTTATCACGAATTTCAATAACAACGCGCGTCTCTAGCTCAAGCAGCACAACTTCTACACGCACCTCTTCATTGTGGATGAGCGCATTGACAATAAAATTCGTCATTGCACGCTTCATCAAATGCGGATCGAGTGCGAGCTCACTAGGCGGAGCTTTACTGTCCAAGGAAACGTCACACATTTCAAAGGCTGAGTTATTTAACACGTCAATTACGACCTCGCGTACAAATGATTCAAGCTTCACTTGAACTTTTTGCAGCGGCATTTGGTCATTACGTAGCCGCATCGTTAAATTAAAGTCATCTAATAGCTCGCGCATATAAATGGCCTTTTGTTCAATGATGGCGGCATATTCAAGCTGCTCTTGTGTAGATGCATCCTGCAGCAGCTCGGCATAGCCTTGAATCGAAGCGAGTGGCGTTTTCATATCATGCGATACATTACTCATCCATTCACTGCGCATTTTCTCAAGCTTCGCACGCTCTAGCTCCTGCATTTCTAGTTCCTCTGACACATCCTGAATATTTGTAAATACCTGCTTATAAATCCCCGGACGCTTCAATGGCTTTTGAATAAAGCTGCGATTTTTCATTTGCTGGATGCGCTCCATCATGTGATACAGCGGTTTGGTTAAAATCGAGCTGAATAGTAGCCCAATAATAAACGCAATAACTAAATCTAACATGACGATATACAGTAAATACGTAGAAATAATTTTCAGCACATTGTTCGGGTTAAATGATAAAACTGTGCGCGCGAGGTTTGTATCTTGAATGCCGACTAAATAGGTGAAGTCGTCAAAATTACTAATAAACATTGTCGTTGCTATGTCGTGCTCCTGGTATTTATAGGTCTGCACAATATCGACCGGGCGGTAATGCTTCAGTGCAGTAGCCGGCGCATTAATTTGGGCGACCTCTGTGCCGTTGTTATCCAAAAATTGCAGCCACGCATTACGTGATTGCAGCAGTTCAATTCCTTCTGCACTCAGTGACGGGATATCATTTTCAAGCGTCATATAGCTACTAAGCGAACGTGTGAAGTCCTCTGCAGAGCGTGTATCAAGATCAGCAAGCTCACCTTTAGACTCTTGTATAAGTAAATAAAATAGCAGCGCTGTATTGGCAAAAATGACGAGAATCACAATGCTCATCATCGCCATTAAAAAGCGGCCTGTTAGCTTCCATTTCATATTCGCCACCTAGCGCACGACAAATTTATAGCCGAGCCCTTTCACAGTGACGATATAGTTTGGATTTGACGCATCCTCCTCAATTTTGGCGCGCAATCTGCGAATATGGACCATCATCGTGTTGTCTGCACCGTAAAAATCCTCGCCCCATACACGTTCAAATAATGTCTCTTTACTCAAAATACGATTTGGATTGTGTATAAACATGGCCATCAAACCGATTTCCTTTGCGGTTAAGTCAAGTGCCACGTCGTTCTTTTTCACTTCTGTTTCATCGGCATTCATTGTAAATGGTCCGCATACAATATCTTGAATAGGCGCTGTTTGCATAAAGCCGATACGACGTAATTGAGCCTTCACACGAAAGGCGACCTCTTTTGGACTAAATGGCTTTGTAATATAGTCATCCCCGCCGATTGCAAGCCCTAATATTTTGTCGACCTCATCACTTTTAGCGGATAAAAAAAGTACTGGAATATGTGAAACCTCGCGAATTTTGCGGCATAGCTCGTAGCCGTCCCCATCCGGTAGCATGACATCTAGCAGTGCGATTGTTGGTGCGAAATCCTGAAAAATCTGCCAGCCCTCTGAGACAGAGCCAGCTGTCGCAAATTCTGTGTAGCCCTCTTTTTGCAGCGCGACTTTTATTAAATGACATAAATCTGCCTCGTCGTCTACGATTAAAATACGTGGCTTTTCGATACGCGTCACGTCCTTTCTGTTGCCTTCATTATAATAGAAGTAGGTATTTTATGCTGTTATGGAAGTTATTGTTCCGCATTTTGTTTTTTGGAATGTATAATAAAGGTAATAGATTACATAAATTCGAAAATTAAGAGAAAAGAGGTTATGTGAATGTTCAATGAGCAATTACCAGTAGAAAAAGTAGTAGAGGAAATACCGAGCGCACAAGCGGCCGAAACATTATTTGTTAACGAATTCACAGACGGCGTGTTAAATCCACACAGTCCAATGCTTGGACCACTGAAAGACGGCGGAACAATTATCGCCAATACAGCACCAGGTTGCTGGGGGCCAATGCTGACACCTGAAATTCGTGGGGGGCATGAGGTAACAAAGCCTGTCTATATTGAGGGAGCTGAAGTAGGGGATGCGCTTGTCATCCAAATTAAATCCATTCAAGTGACGTCGATTGCTACTGCTTCCGGTACGGATGAAGCACAGGTAGACCGTTTTATTGGCGATCCCTTTATAAAGGTGAAATGCCCGGGCTGCGGAAAGTTGCATCCACAAACGATGGTGCAGGGCGTCGGTCAGGAAGCCATTCGTTGTACGACGTGTAATACAGATACCGCGCCATTTAAAATGTCGAACGGCTATACAATGGTCATGCATCCGAAAGGCGAAGTCGGTGTGACCGTTGGACGTGAGGCAGCGCGACGCATTGCGCTTGATTCGAAAAACTTTATGCGCACACCGGAAAACTCGGTGCAAAATCCTGTTACGGCATTCGCACCGTCAGATTTAATTGGTGTACTAGCAAGAATGCGTCCATTTGTTGGACAATTAGGAACAACACCATCAAAAGCGATGCCAGATTCGCATAATGCAGGGGATTTCGGTGCTTCTTTAATTGGCGCGCCGCATGAATTTACAATGACACAAGATGAGCTTGATATTCATCGTACAGATGGACATATGGACATTAGCCGTGTGCGCGAAGGTGCGGTTGTTATTTGTCCTGTAAAGATTCCTGGTGGTGGTGTATATGTAGGTGATATGCATGCGATGCAAGGAGATGGCGAGATTGCAGGGCATACGACAGACGTATCGGGTATTGTGCAACTGCAGGTGAGTGTATTAAAGAAGGCTCATATTGAGGGGCCGATTTTACTGCCAAATGTTGAGGACCTACCTTACACAGCAAAGCCATTTACAAAAGAAGAAAAGCGTAAGGCACGTGAGTTAGCAGAAGAATACGGTGTGAAGCAACTTGAGGATGTATTGCCGATTTCTGTTGTTGGCACGGGCGTTGATTTGAACCGCGCGACAGATAACGCATTAGCACGCGCGGCGAAGCTACTTGAAATGTCCGTTGAGGAAGTAAAAAACCGTGCAACAATTACAGGATCGATTGAAATTGGTCGTTCGCCAGGTGTCGTGACAGCAACGCTTCAAGTGCCAAAAACGGCGCTGAAAAAGGCGCGTATTTTAAAAACAGTAAAGCGTCAATATGACTAATACTACGTTTACAACCTACTATTTTTCGGGAATAAGGAATAAGAAAAAGTAGGGAGGATGAGCCGTATGCCGTTAATAAAAAAAATGGAAATGATTGTTCATTCAATCAGTGTGCAGTCACATCAGGCAGTCATTGAGGCTGTCAGTGAGCGCGATAATAAAAAAATCGTTTTTTACTTGTCTTCTGTCGTTCCTCTTTTTACGAAAGATGGTTCACCAATCGGTATTTCTGCGATTCCGGTGAAATCAAAAATTATTGCCTATGTTAATTCACGAAAACCACTACCTATGGTTCATCCACCACAAGTGCAGCCACTCCTCATTATTTTGGAGCAGCATCACATAGAGGGGGAGGTCGCTGTTGGGCGATTTGACGAGCGACTCTATAGTGAACAATTAAAATTAAAGCTTCACTTGAAGAACGAGACAGAAATGGTTAATATACGTGGCAACGCTTTAACGAAAGAACATTTGGCTAACCAGATGTTAATTGTCTTTTATAAAACAGTTACACATAGTATGCCTGTCCAAACAAATCCGACCAAAATTATTGTTGCACCGAATATTGAATAGTGAAAGAAGCGAACACATAGAGGGTGTTCGTTTCTTTTCGTATACTTTGTATAACGC
The DNA here is from genome assembly GCA_040274725.1 of Solibacillus sp. Taxonomy (GTDB): domain Bacteria; phylum Bacillota; class Bacilli; order Bacillales_A; family Planococcaceae; genus Solibacillus. The sequence continues at coordinate 118,039 of JBEMAQ010000006.1, forward strand.
TTTTATTGAGGAGGCCGAGATGTATCAATTGGATAAGCGAATATACATGTTAGCAGACGGTCAAGCAGGTAATAAATTAGAAGCGGCTATTATGAACGTACATGAAAAAAGTTATGTAGTATCTAATTGGGGCGTCGTGCTGTTGAGTGAAAGCTATTTACTTGATGAGGCGAGTGCACAGTTTTATTTTTCTAAGCTTTCTTTCGAACATTGGCAGATTCATGCTGGGCAATCGACATTTCAGTATGCAATTAGGCAAGGGGAAATTACGCGGCAAATGTGCTTTGAATGGCTCAATGAAAAAATAAACGCATGTACGACAGTATTGGAAAAGATATACGCGCATCAAATTGGGGGTCGTTTTTTTATTCAGCCGATTTATACGGAGGATGCTATATTTTGGCAAGCGCTTTATGCTAAAAAGCTGTACGGGCTTTTTTTACAGCAGCCACTTTCAGTCATTGAACAACCTGTTGAAAGAATGTATACATTGCGAGCGGCATTGCAGACCGTAGTATCAAAAAACCGAGCAGCAACGATTTTACATAAGCTTATTCAAAAAATCACCGCGGAAAATCCGTCATCTTTTTTTATAAAACAGTTGAATCTATTTAATATTTGTACACATTTTACGAGTGGCAGACGACACTTATTAAAGCTACGTAAATGCATTTTGCAAGTGGAGGCGCAATGGGGAATAGGACCGTGGGCATTAACAGAAAAGGAGCGTACGCTTTTTTCGTATATGCTACTGCGTGAGGCAGTTATGCGGCGGGACCGCCAGCAAATTATTGCGCATGGGTTATTTTTAATCGAAAATGATCGTCTGCATAATTACGCAATCGAGCTTGTTGTAGAGTATAGCGACGTCCTGCAACCACTGTCGCCACAGCCAAAGGCATTAATCAAAAATTATGAGGCGAACTATTTAGAATATGTATTTTTTGTTTTAATCGACGCACTCGTAATCGAGCAACAATTTGACCATGCCTATGAACTACTACTACATTATGAGCTAGCGTCATGCGAAGCGATTTATATAGCATTGCATGAGCATCAGCCTGAGCAGATGCCTTTAATTGAGGCAACAATGCAGCGAGATATTGCGCTACTTGTTGATCAGTCGATGCAGCATGTACTTGAGTCGATTGCTGTTTGGAAAACGCAATATGGTGATAAGCAAAGTACGTATTTTCAACTCGCCCACTCCTCCTCTAAGCATGTAAGTAATTTATTGAAAGTATTATTTGTAAATGAAGAGGATGTTATTTTAGAAAAGCTGTTAGATGCGTATAAAAAATATTTATTAAATGATCTGCATTTAGCGTCACTACGCCAATTTATTGAGCAGCGCATCGTTGTTTTTGAGGAAAATATGAATATTATACTTTGAAGAAAAAATGTGATTTTTTTCACAGCTAACACGTCGTATTACCCAGTAAACTTTTAATTAAAAGGAGTGTGGCTGAGGAAAGAATTTATTTTAGGATGTGTTGGAACATTTGCATCAGTAGGGGTAGCTGTTTATTGTAGTTCTGTTGCTATATGAGTAAAAGGGTTGTGGCTTATGCCACAACCCTTTTATTTTAAAATGCCGTTTTGCTGTAACTTTTGTATTTGCTCGGTTGAGAAGCCGTATTCCGTTAAAATTTCCTCTGTATGTGCACCAAGCTTTGCACCGATAAATTTATAGGTTGGCTCCACGCCATCGAATTTAAGTGCAGTACCAATTTGGCGTTGGGGTGTGCCACCAGGCTTTGGTACATCGACAATCATATTACGTGCCTTCAGCTGTGGGTGATTGCATGCTTCCTCAAATGTTAAAACCGGTTCCACACAGCCATGGAAATCCTCATTAAAAATTTCTAGCCATTCCTCAAATGTTTTTGATAAAAAGGCGTCACATATTGCTTCTTTAAAACGTTTTTGTGTGTAAGGTGAATCGTTAAAGGTACTATCAATTAACTCTGGAATTTCAAGCGCCTCACATAACGTTTTACGGAACTGCGACTCTAGACTACCAACAGAAAAATAGCGCCCGTCCTTTGTTTTATAGTAATCATAAAACGTACCACCATTCAAAATTTCTTCCTCAGGCTGTGGCACGCGCCCGCTCCCAAAGTACTGTGCGCCGTATACCGCATTCATCGTAAATACGGCATCCGTCATCGATACGTCTATATATTTCCCTTCGCCTGTTTGCGCGCGGTGCAGTGCAGCAGCAAGTACTCCTACCGCTGTATGAAGAGTCCCCCCAACAATATCAGCTACCGAAATACCCATTGCAACCGGCTTTTTATCCTTTAGACGCGAATAATCAAGCACACCAGCGACTGATAAATGGTTATTATCATGCCCTGGTCGCAGTGCAAAAGGACCTGTTTGGCCATACCCCGTAATCGAGCAGTAAATGATGCGTGGATTAATCGCACGTAACGTCTCATAATCAAGCCCTAAGCGCTTCATGACACCAGGTCGAAACCCTTCTATGATAATGTCATAATCCGCGATTAATTTCTTTACAATATCAACCGCTTCAGGTGTTTTTAAATCAAGCGCAAGTGAGCGTTTTGAACGGTTAATATGCTGATGAATAAACGATTCACGATCCTCATCGTAAGGTGGCATAATCCGCATCATATCGACGCGGCGCTCTGTTTCGATATGGATAACATCCGCTCCTAAATCTGCAAACATCATTGTGGCAAGTGGCCCCGATACAAGCGATGTGAAATCTAGTATTTTTAATCCATTTAATATTGTCATGTCCAATCCCCCTTCATACTAGTACTGACAGAAAAACTGTATTAATACAGAAAAAAATAACTTAAACAGTATTATAACAGTTACTTTTGTAGAATTATATATATAAATCCCATTATAGTAAAAATAATCTGAAAATTGTAGAGTGCATTGTGAATTGTGTGAAAATTCCATGTCGACGTCAAAAAAGCACCGCATCTCTAATGAGTAGAGAGACGGTGCTTTCCAAACTATTAAACAAAATTCAAAACATTATTTGCTGAAAAAGTTCATTGTGAAGTAGGGCTGTCCACTATTGTTAAAATCAACACCGACAAAAATATGTGTAAATTCTTTACGTAAAATATTTTCGCGGTGACCAAGGGAGTTCATTAGTGCCTCGTGTGCATAAATCGCGCTATATTGACCATATGCTAAGTTTTCGCCCCACCAAGCATAGCTTACACCGCCATTTTTCATCCGTTGACCACCACGGAGGCCGTTGATGTCTTCATGGCTGAAATAATTATTTTGGGCCATGCTTGTACTATGCTTACGAGCGATTGAATTGTACTCTGGTGTGTAAGTAAGAGCATTTAAGCCCTCTGCAACACGCGCTTCATTGATTAACTCGACCATTAAGTTTTCAAAGCTATTGCGCAGCTCTGTTGTTGGTTTTGCAAAAAATGTTGGCTTTGAATTTTCTGTCTCCGCATCTACCCATGTAATGGAGCGGACAATATCATTTTTGTACGTATCATAGAAAAAGGTAACGTAATGCTTGTTGATTAAATACGTACCACTTGTTTCATTCCCGTATTTATCAACGTAAGCTTGCGTATAATTTTTAGTGCCTTTACGAATGGCCTTTAGCGACTCGCCGTATTTTGCTTTGACTGTATGTTGCTTGTCACCAACTGTAATACCGAAAACGGTTTGACCTTTTCGCGTTTCATAACCGCCAACTGCTTCACCATCCTTTGTAGCAGTAAGGTAAAACTGTTTGTAGTTACCGCTCGCCAGATTCCATGTTAGATCATATTCAGAGCCGAATGTTTTATAAGCAACTTGTGCTTTTGTTGAGAACGGAATTGTTATCTCCTGAGTGAGTGAACGACCATTTGTACCTGTGACACGGTCCGTTATGATTAATGTATAAGCATGGTTGTTTTTTAAATCGCTTTTTGGCTCCACAATTAATTTATTACGATTTGCAATTGTCACTGTAATTTCTACTTTTTTAGCGCCGTCTAAAATGTACACATTGTTTGTGACAGAATGTTTATCAATTTCGCGGTTAAATGTAATGGTCCACTCTTTAGCGACATCAACGTTTGAAAATTTGTCCCATTGTACAGAGCTATTGGCTTTGGCTACAAGGAGAGAAGTACTAAAAACAATTGGAAGAATAAATGCTGCAATATATATGAATTTTTTCATTTGTATATCCTTTCTGACTTGTTGCGCATGTTGTTTATGTTATTGTTCGATAGTATTCTACAATGAAAAAATGATAAAAATCACAAACTGTGATTGAGCAGAACGGTTTAATTTTTTTGACAATCAGTATTTACACGACTTTAGATTTATTTTATCTCCTAAAAAAGGATGATAATAGGTGAGGTGAAATCACAAGTGAAATATCGTGTGATAATATTTTTGAATAAGAGACGAAATTTATGTATGAGGGATGAAAAAAAGTCATTACAATTTAAAGGTTTATAAAATAAATTTATCCTTCACACTTTAGATAATTTAATCGGGAGTTTTTATTATGTGTGATTTTAGCGCATTAAATTTGTTTGAATATTACTAATTAGTGGTAAAGAAAACTAGTTGGTTATTTTAAGACGAGTAGAGTGAATCAGCTCTCTACTCGCCTTAAGCTAAATCTCATTTTCTCCACAATATGATTTTCTTTTTAACGACTTGGATTTGTTATAATAAATCTAAGTCGTCTTTTTGTTGTAATGGAAACATTTACTGCTGTAAATGACAGATAAGATAAATAGAAAATTGCATCTTTCTATATCACGAAAGCGAGTTATTAACCGATATAGTAAAGAGAAATGGTTATTTAGCACGTTATTATGTGCCAAATGAGCATTTTCTACAAATGTTAATTTGACCTACTACTTTATAAAATTAAACGATAAAACTTTCATACATAGAATAGGAGGAATCTCTTAATGGATTCAAAGAGAACACAAAAGCTAAGTAAAGCTGCAGTAGCCACAGTATTAGCTGCAAGTGGTATCGTGGTTGGCCTACCGCAGCCAGTGAATGCGTATATGTTTAGCGATTTAAATCCAAATGCAGATTACTATCAGCCAATTGTTGAATTATATAACCGCAATATTATTGGACTAGAGGGCGATACATTTAGACCGAACGACGCCATTACGCGTGGGGATGCAGCAAAGATGCTGGCATTAGCGCTTGGTTTAAATACATCTACGACTAATGTATTTGATGATGTGGATGCGCAAAAAACGGTTAATTATGGTTATATTAATGCACTAGAAAATGCTGGTATTATTAATGGCTTCCAGGACGGCACATTCCGACCAAATGAACGCATTACGCGCGGGCAAATGGCAAAAATTTTGACGCTCGGCTTTAAGTTTGGTGTGTCATCAAGCTTAAAAAATCAATTCCAGGACGTATCGGAGCAAAATGGCAATGCGTACTATATTCAAACGCTACTTGATTTGAAGGTAACAAAGGGACGTACAGCCGTAACATTCGAGCCAGCAAGTCATGTAACGCGCGGACAGATGGCGACGTTTATTTGGCGTGCAATAAACGCCGATGCAGGAAAGCCTGTTTATACAATTGGCGATATTGCAAACAATAAAGTGTACATTAACGGTGTTGCCTATGCAGTGTCATCAGAGCTACGTGCGATTTTCAATTCAAGCAACCGTAGTATTTTAAAGGGTGCAGAAATTGAAGGTAAATTTAGCGGGATGACCTTAATGTCTCTATCAAAGCTGGTAATCAATGCAACCGGCACAAAGACAGGTTTACTGACACTTGATGCAGATGAGTCAACATTTGACGGACAGCTCGTGATTAACGGGAACTACGTACGCTTCAAAAACTGGAAGCTAACAGGCGAAACGGTCATTGCTGAAAAGCAGCGCCGCTCATTAGCACAGTATATAGAGGCAAATCCCTTAAAAAATATGCGTATCGCGAGTTTAAATGGTGTGGGCTTTATTGATTGGGATAAGCAAACAGAGCCGACAGAGCCGAGTTATTTAAATCCAGGTGGCAGTAAGCAATTAGTAGACGTTCCAGATGAGGATGATAAAGGAAAGCGTAAAAAATACGAATTGCGCATGCCAAAAATCGAGAAATATGTCGATTTTGAAAGTACAACCATTGAAAATTTATATATTGAGCACAACAATGCGTACGTATCAGCGGACCGTGATGTCGAGCGTTTAACAATCGCGCGCGATGTGTACAATGTCGAGCTTTATGCAGATGCGGCAGCAATGTATATTGATACCGATGTTAATTTAACGATGTACGGTGAGCATGATGCAGAATTCGTCTATAAAAATTCATATAAAAGTGTCAGCTTCTGGACAGACAGCTTCTATGATTTCTTATATGTAACAAATGGTAGCGGTTGGATTGATTTAGGTGAGTTTGCTTACATTGATGAGGTTATTTTACCGCCGAAAAAGTCGCCGAATGATATTTTTGATGACTACGAAAATGATAATGGTAATATTGGTTGGATTGAGGATGAAGAGGGCAATGAGGTAGATCGTGACCCAGTAGAAAATGGCGTTATTCCAGATGACCGTGCACCAGAAATTACGCAATTATCCGTTGTAGCAGGTGGAACGAGTGCGACGGTGACATTGACGGCCGATGAAGATGGCACGTATTTCTATATGGTACTGCCAGCAGATGAGCGTCCACCGTCAATTAGTGAAATTAAAACAAATGCACGCCCGCCGTACGGTAACGGCATAATGCTGATGGATGAGCCGGTAACATTTACAGTCAATAACTTAGAGGAAGAGACAGACTACGTCATTTATCTCATTGCTATTGATGATGAAGAAAACGTATCTGACCGCTCTGAGGAAGGCTTCTTGACGAAGGATGGTAGTCCACCGTCGATTTCAATCAACGGTATGGAAGGGGTTTATGGTGGGAAACGCGTTCAGTTTAACTTAAATGTGAATGAAGGCGGGACATACTACTACTATATTCGTAAAGACACGTCAGCTGTTGCACCAACTGTAGCGGACATTATGAATATACATACAGGTACAGCAACAGTAGATCGTAGCGGTAATTATACAATTGTCAGCAATATTTACGAGACAAACTTGCCGATTGAACCGAACACACAGTATCAAATTTTTGCGGTAATGGAAGATAAGTCAGGCAATATTAGTGGTGTAACAATGGCACCTGTAACATCAACTGAGCTAGATGATGAAAATCCATACGTAATTAATCCGAACCTAGAATATGATAGCGCGGCATCAAACCGCGATAAAAACTATTTCTACATGTACTTTAGTGAGGAATTAATTAAAGAAACAGCAGAGGATATTAATAACTATGTACTATCTGGTACGGGTATCGTCAATGTAACAGGTCAAACGACGATTAAACCTTCTGAGGTTGTATATAGCAAGGAAGCGAAAGGCTCGAAGGTTCGTTTAACGATTCCGTCGCTTACAGGTTTTGTTAATGGCGATACATTACGTGCAACAGTATTGCCAACAGTACTTGACCGCGCGGATAATCCGTTTGAGACCATTGAAAATCCGGGCAAAAACAATGTAGTGGATAACTATGCAGATTATATTCACTCAGATGTAGAAAGACCGTTATTATCGATTTTAAGCGTGAATACAAACAATGAGCAAACGAAGGCTGAAGTAACGTTCAACGCTTCAAAGGCTGGTACGTACTACTACATGATTATGCCATCAGATGTGGATTTGGCGGACATTAAACCGCGTGATTTTGTCGACGAGTATAACTCAGAGACAAAAACAGGTAAGTTCCAGGTGAATGGTCAGGATATTTATGTAGGCGCACCAGACCAAGGGCCAGCTTATTTAGGGGATCAAAAAATTGACGTGAATATCCCACAAAATTTAAATCAGTTTACAAGCTATTCATTATATATGGTGTTAAAGGACCGTTCAGGTGGCTTATCTGAAATTAAGCGTACGCACATTAAAGATGACAGCAAGCCACCGCTTGTAAGTGAGCTTAAAATTTCAGCTGGAGAAGGGAATATTTCAGATGACTCGTCCGCAAATATTCGTGTTGCGACAGATGAAGGTGGCTTATTACATTACTGGGCAGTTCCAAAATATCAATACGATGCGGCTACAGGAAGTTATGTGACAAATCCTACGCTAGCAAATTTAGTCGTGCCAAATTCAGAAAGTACGCTACTACAATTTGAGCAATTTGCACAGTTAGTAAAATCAAATGGTCGTAGCTCATCAATTACAGGCGGTATAAATGATATTCACGTATCCGGTCTGACAGCGCATCGTGAATATGTGATGTATGTAGCTGTAGAGGACACATACGGGAATATTACAGCCCGTTTAATGGGTGATCCAGGTGGTGCGACAATTAATGATGCGGAGCCAAATGGGGACATTATGGAGCTAGAGTACTATTCAGATGTGAAAGTACCACAAGTTGGCGATGTGATTAAGCGGAATATTGAGGGGACAGAATTCACGATTACGTTTAGTGAAGCGATTATGCGTCAGCCAATTAATAATACGTCACTGATTCCAGCAACAGGCGCGTTTGATTTAAGTTCGATTCTAACAATTACAAACGATGCGGGTACAGATGTAACGAATAAATATGAATTTGTAAGTTACACCGTTGCAACAGCAGGCGCTCAGCCAGATACAGCGAAGGAAACACAGTTAGTCATTAAGCCGGTTAATGCGGCGGATGCGGATGCAACGTTTACGGTACACATGAAAGATACTGCTTATGACTTTAAAGCGCAAAATACATTCGCGATCGAAGACTTTGGTAAGTATGTGTACCCACCAGCTGCAAACCGTGTCAACACAATGACTGTAGCGATTGTTCAAGCGCCGTATGTACTCGATGTACCGAGCGAAACGAGCTCGAAGCGACTTGCGCTATCGGTCAACTTCGGGGCAGACTTACAGTACAATCAAACGTACTACTATGCGGTTACGAATCCATCAAATGCAGCAAGACCATCTGCGCAATCGATTATGTCAGCGGTCGCAACGAATATTGCACCAATCGGCAGTCCGATTGTCTTATTCGGCAAGGCGCAGTTGTCAGCAAGTACGCAGCTAAGTCAGGTATTAACGCTTGTTACGGGTACAATCAACCAAACAGATGTATTCAAAACAGGACAAAAAGTGTATCTATTCACACTCGACGAATACGGCAATATCGTATGGGCGACTGACAATAGTACAACACCGAACGACTTTATTAAAGTGACAAAGCAATAAAGTAAAAGCATCCTACCGACGCGGTAGGATGCTTTTTTCATAAGTATGAAAGTTGAGTATTTCAGCTATTCGCAAAGCCCGTTTTCGCATCAAGTGCGCCTTTTAGCTTGGTAATCATTAACTGCTCACCGTTTAGCCACTTTTGAAAATCAATAGGCACCGGCTTCACATTGCCACCAAGTGCAATCGTAGCCGTTAAGCGATGTGGAAGATAGGCTGCTGTATGTAGCGTGCCGTCCCAGGCGCCGTATTTTGTCGCAAATACATCGCCGTCTATTTGGTTTAAGACGTTAAATGCCTGCATAAAAGTTGCCTCTGTTCGCTGAGCATGCTCAATCGCCTTTTCCCGTGCAACCGAGTCGTCCATACGATAGCGATTTTCGGCGTCAAGTAGGTGGAAATGGTTTGTACAAGCGAGTGCTGTACGCGTCGTGACCTGGCGAGGTGAGGCTTCTACAATACGTGATGTGTGTGGATCAAGCAAGCAGTAATTAAAGGAATGCTTATGTGGAATTTCTTTTAATAAGTCAATCGCCTCCCCAACATTCGCGCAGCGCTCTAAAAGGATACGCCCAATCATATTGCACACAAAGCCATCTGCACGACCACGCGTATTGACAAAATTATAGCCCATTGCAAGCCCGTGCTCATTCAAGCCGTCCATACGTCCCGTCACCTGCATCGATGGACCAACTGTTGCATAGCCGCCGTCTGTAGGTGCAAATAATACGTAGCGTCCATCATAGGTTTCAGGAGCATTATCATAATTACGAATCATATAATCGGAGCTCATCATAATTGAGCAACCACTTTTTTGTACGCTGTAGTAGCCGCTAAAATATAGGTAGGTCGTTTGTAAATCGAGCTTGAGGTTATCAGCTAAGCCGTGGATTTCTAAGTGAAGATTTGGTGCGAATTTTTGTAGTAGCTGCTCTACTTTACTTACATCCGCAGTAAATTTTTGGGCAAGTCGCGTGTGCATGGCTGTGCGATTTTGTAGAAGTGGTGTTTTTTTTAGCTGTTCACCTTGCCAAAAGCCAAATTCATAATGCGAGCCTCGAAATTGTAAAACATCACTTGTAACAGTTTTCATAAAGCCTCCTAATGGTGTGAAATCGTATAGCTATTATAGTTTGTAAAGTGGAAAAGGACAATGAAGTGGTTGTTTTAAATAGTAATTATTACTATTTATATTGACAAATTGTACAGTGTTATGTGAAGATGTAAAAAGTAATAATTACGATTTGAAGAGGGGTAAATATAGAATGAAATCAACAGTATTAAAATGGGTAGGTACATTAACGGTTAGTGCCGTATTAGTAGGCTGTCAATCTGCGGAGCCAGTAGAGGAAAAACAGGAAACACCTGTTGCCGAAGCATCTGAGCAAAATGAACAAAAAAATGATGCGCATAATCATGACCACGACCATGCAGATGAAGAGGCAAAGAAAATTTACGCGGGTTATTTTGAGGATGATCAAATTCAAGATCGTGCATTAACGGATTGGGAGGGCGACTGGCAATCAGTTTATCCTTATTTATTAGACGGTACATTAGATGAAGTATTTGAGCATAAGGCAGCAAACGGTTGAGGAATATAAGGAATATTACGAAATCGGCTATAAAACAGACGTAGAGCGCCTTATAATGGACGGCGACCAAGTAACGTTTTATAAAGATGGTGAAGCACTTACAGGCACGTATTTATCTGACGGCTACGAAGTATTAACATATGAGGCTGGTAACCGCGGTGTACGTTATATTTATAAGTTAGAAATGGCTGTAGAAGGCTTACCTCAATATATTCAGTTTAGCGACCACAGTATTTCACCGACAGATGCGGGACATTATCACATTTATTTTGGTGATGACCGAGCAGCACTTTTAGAGGAAGTAACAAACTGGCCGACGTACTATCCATCACAGATGGACGGGCATACAGTAGCGCATGAAATGATGGCACACTAAATATGAACCACGATTTTTTCTAATGAAAAAATCGTGGTTTTTTTCGTGGATGCCGTGATGGAATATGCTATTGTAAGGGATGGAGGGGATTTACAAATGAAGACAATTATTTTTGATTTTGACGGGACGCTAGCTGATTCAAAGACTGTTTTTTGTGATGCTTGGAATGAGTTTGCGCCTACCTTTAACTATAAAAAAGCTGGGCTATCAGATATTCAAGCAACAAACCATATGACATTAAATGAGCGCGCGAGGCGTTTCCATTTCCCGATGCATAAGCTACCGATTATTTTGCCGAAAATTTATCGTTATTTTTATGAGCATATCGATGAGATTAAGTTGTTTGATGGCATGAAGGAAGTCATTGAAAGCTTGGCGGATAATGGGTATACCATTTATATTTTATCATCCAATAAAAAAGAAAATATCGAGCGTGTACTATCGCTACATAATGTAACGGCCGTTCGCGAGGTACTTAGCTCAAGTAAATTATTCGGTAAGGATCGTGTGTTGAAAAAGTTACTGAAGGAAGAGGGGCTAGCGCCGGAGCAAATTGTCTATATCGGTGATGAATTACGGGATTTAGAGGCATGCCGTAAAGTAAATATTACATTTGGCTGGGTGAGCTGGGGGTTGGACGGTGAGGCGATGATGGATCGGCTCACGCCAAGCTATAAATTTTCTACACCACAGCAAATTACCGAGCAACTCATTTAGTTAGAAAATCATAGAAAAACTCTACCTTCCGTCCCTTTTACTGTGTGGAGAGTTTGCTATACTGTAAATAAGATGATTTTTCGACAAAATAGTAGTTTAAATATGGTATGTAAGGAGCGATTTTGTGAAGTTCAAAAAGACAATTGCCACGACGTTAGCAGCGGCGTTATTTGCGTCAAGCGCGGTGGCTGGACAAACAGAGGCAGCAGCGAAAAACTTTTCTGATGTAAAAAATTCTGATTGGTACGCGAACTCTGTACAAAAGCTTGTGCAGTTTAACATTATTTCTGGCTATGGAGATAATACGTTTAAGCCACATCAAGCGATTACGCGCGGACAGGCCGCGACAATTTTGGCTCGTGCACTTGAACTGGATCTTTCCAATGTGGAAAATCCAAAATTTAAGGATGTACCAACGACGCATTCAAGTTACGGTGCCATTGCGGCGCTAACAGAGCTTGGCGTCTTTAAGAAAAATGATTACTTCAATCCAAATAACCAATTAACACGTGCACAAATGGCGCAAATTTTAGTGCTAGCATTTGATCTAGAGGCAACAAATAAAAAGACCTTTAATGACGTAAAGTCAACGGACTGGAGTGCTCCATATATCGGGACAATTGGTGCGTTAAATATTACAACAAATAGCGGTACATTTGAGCCGCAAAAATCAGTAAGTCGAGCGCATATTACAGCGTTTATCGAGCGCATCATTAACCATAAGCGCTCGGATTATACGTATGATATTTGGGATAACTGGGCGGACTGGGAAACAACGCCAACGAATATCGCAAGTAATCCTACATCAGAGCAGCTAGAGGAATATATTGAGGATGATTGGAACGACAAGTCAAATTCTATTGATTATACAGATGACGATGACGATTGGGATTTAGATGATGACGATTGGGACTTAGACTGGGATTTAGAGGAGTACGAGCCAGACATTGAGGATACGGATGACTCATTAACGACTCCGACAAAGCTAACTGATCCAGAAATGGCCTCTTACGTATTTGATTTAGAAAAGAATACAAAAGATTTAAATAATGCAATCATTCGTTTAAAGGCCGACATTAAAGATTACAAAGAAGTAGAGCGTTCTAAAGAGGCATCAAAGGACGATGTAGAAGATGTGCTAGACGATATAGATAGCTCACAGCTGCATATGAAGCGTATGCTTGAGCGTGCCAACCTTCTGCTGAAGGATGTCGCGAAAATTCAGCAAACGACAGCAATTGCCAATGCGAAAAAAGAGCTAGAGCGCAAGGTGACGGATGCGACAGCCGAGCTAAATACGTCAAAGGATACAGTAGTCGATATTGAGAGCTTGCAGGATGATATGGAAGATGCTGTGAAGGATGTATTAAAGGAAATACAGCGCGCGGAGCAACAACTACTACGTGAAGGATCGGACGTGGAAGATTTAGAGGAAGCGTACGATGATTTAGCGGAAGAAGTAAAAGTTGCGAAAAAGCTATTAGATCACACAAATACAAGTAAGGTAGCCGTTGTCCGCGGTCTAAAGAGCGAGCTAGATAAAGCGGTGAAGGATGCGGAAGACGTGATGAAGGACCTGCTTGATAAAATTGGTGATTTAGAAACGGATTTTGAGGACGCGACAGAGCGTATGATTAAGCGTCTGCGTGAATTAGCAGACTTATTTAATGAGGCAGTAAGCAAAAAAGAGTCAGCAAACATCACATATTATAAGAAGAAACTGTTAGAAAAAATTGACGAAGCCGAAGATTTAATCGACGATATGGAGCATACGAAGCTGAATAAAGTGAAGCCGTACATTAAAGATTTAGAGGAAGAAATCGAGGATATGGAGCGCTTTATCGACAAAGCAGAAAAACGTATCTAAAAAGAAACGCACGTAGCACAGAGCTACGTGCGTTATTTTATTGGTGTTTTTTCGCGTCATAATCCGCTTTAATACTTTTCGCAAGCGTCATAATACACATAATAGTTCCTGTAGCTGCAATCAATAGGCCGACAACAAATATGATTGTCCAAACCACAAGACTGACAGGTAGATTGATAAATAGCGTAACTGCTATAAAAATGGCACCGATAAACATCAGTAACATGCCGCGTCGATCCACAAAAATCCTCCTCTCAAAAAGAGCTTTCTCCTTATCGTACCGAATAGTCGCGTTTTTGTGCAACTAACTATGTCAGGAATAGTGGATTTTTAGTTTAATCGCTCGTAAATGCGACGTTTGCGATACAGCATGGTACCGACCTCCGCGATATCTTGAATCATACTTTTATTTGCATACGCACCGAAAATAATGCCAGCGACCGGAATCATTTGAAACAGCTTTTTCCAGCCGTAATGGTCGCGGTATGTCATGAACACTTCCTGCCAGCCTTTGAGTTGTGAAATCATTTCTTTTTGCGAGACAGTTCCCGTATGCATTGCGGAAATTTCGTTTAAAATCGCTTCTTTGCCGACAACGTCTGATGAGGCGAATTGTAAGCATTTGACGATAAAAATACGCTCTTTCTCGTCCTTCGGGTCATAGCCATGCAATATCGAAATTTCCTGTAGTGTTTTTAGCGCTGTGCCAAGCACTGCGGGAATATCGATGGCGAGTGTGAAGAGCCCACCAAACCCTGTGGATGCACCTTGCATGGTCGCAAATTGTACGCGACTTTTCACGACCTCATTTGTTAGCTGCTGCATGATGCTTAGTGGGAGCTGTGCAATATCAGCTATACTTTCAATCGGTGCGGAGGACTTTTTTTGTGCCGTCTTGATGAGTGATTTTTCGCTCACTAAATATTGTCCACCCGTCTGCACATATTTGCCGAGCTCTGCAATAATTTGACCAAGCTTCTCCTGCAAAAAGCGCGGTGTTACTTTATCTAAAAGGCGAAACGGTAGGCGACTTATTTTCTCCCAAAACCATAAGCCTTTTTGGTCCTGCTCCCACGCCTCAATTTCCTTTAAATGCTGTTGTAATTCAGCTGTTGATTCCATATTCCATCACCCCTTGTCCTTTATACGCATAGTTTACCCATTAAGTTTCAATTTGCTAAGGTGTTCAGGTAACGCTAAAATGAAAGGCAGTAACTATAAATGGAAGGGGAACGTATACATGAATGGATGGATTGCCATAATCATTGTTGTACTTGTCATCGCGACAGCACTAGATATTAAATTTAAAGGGCTTGGCTATAAAATGATGCCAAAGTCCTTGCAACGCTTGTTCCATAAAGAATAAAGAAAGAAGGAAGTCGCATGCTTGCTCGCTTTAATGCATTTCTTCAAAAATGGATGCCGGTATTAACGCCGCTTAGCTTAGTTGTCGGTGTTTTCCTTGAAGGAATCGGTCAGCAGTTATTATTTTTAGTTCCGTGGCTGTTTGCTTTTATGACAGTCGTTAGTAGTTTAAGCTTGAAAGTGCGCGATCTAAAGGTATTCATCAATTATCCGAAAACCATTCTTTTTAGTATCGCTTTTCTACATATTATTATGCCGCTGTGGGCATATATCGTGTCGATTGTATTATTTGACGATCATTTATTAACAGTCGGCTTTATCATTGCTGTTGCTGTCCCAACGGGTGTGACGAGCATTATTTGGATTTCGCTATGTAAAGGGAATTTACCGCTCGGGCTGGCGATTGTGCTGATTGATACGATGCTTGCACCACTTATTATGCCCGCGCTGCTGCATTTTATTGTCGGTGAAAAAATTGCGATTGATACGTCGGCCATTATGACGGATTTACTGTGGATGATTGTGTTGCCATCCATTGCAGGGATTGTGATTAATGAGCTAACGAAAGGTGCATTTGTGCAGCGTTACGGCAAAACGCTTGCGCCGTTTTCGAAGCTTGCATTATTTGCGATTGTCATGCTAAACAGTAGTGCGATTGCGCCGTATGTGAAAAATATTTCATGGGAGCTTGCAGGGGTTATTGGTGCGGTATTTTTCGTATCGATTTCAGGCTATATTTTCGCTTATTGGATTGGGAAGTTTGTGTGGAAGGATGAGTCGATTCGCACGACATTTGTTTTTAGTGGTGGCATGCGTAATATCGCGGTCGGTGTTGTTATTGCGACAACCTATTTCCCCGCAAAGGTTGCGATGCCTGTTGTATTCGGTATGCTGTTTCAGCAGGTGCTCGCTGCGTTGTTTAGTAAAGTTGTCACAAAATAAAAAATGTCTTGCCCACGCGGCAAGACGTTTTTTCGTAGAAGAAAGTACGGCGTTTTCCTAGTAAGGTGTACCATTCAAAAACGTCCCATTCCGGTAACTTGAAAATGCTTCTTGAATTTCCTCCTGTGTATTCATCACGAATGGACCTTGTGCAACAATTGACTCTTGAATCGGTAGCCCTGCAAAGATGACGACTTTTGCATGCTCGCTTGCTGTAAGTTCAATTGTATCGGCTGTCTCACTTATTTCAAAATGCACCATATCAAAGGTGTTAAGCTGCTGCCCATTCACGGTTGGATGACCTTCTACTACATATAAATACGTATTGTAGCCGGCTGGAATCGGGAACGGGTACTGCCCATCCTCAAGCGTCACAGCGGCGTATTGAAATGGTGTGAACAAAGTGAGTGGTGATGCGACACCATCTACTTCACCAGCAAGTACTTCAATTTGTCCACCGTCAAAATGAAAAATAGGGACTTTCTCTTTCGGTAAATCCTCATATTGCCCGGGTAATTTTTTATGCAAACTTGATAAATTGACCCACAACTGCAACACGCGTACCTCTTCGCCGCGGTCTGGATTTTCATTGTGAATAATGCCACTTGCTGCCGTCATAATTTGAAAATCGCCCTCGTTTAGTCGGCCACCGCCAGCTGTTTTACTAGCATAATGCGTAAGGCTCCCCTCAAGCACATACGTCACCATTTGAATCCCTTTATGCGGATGGTCAGCGAATGTATTACGGGCAAATTTATCATCCTCCATAATGATGAATGGGATAAAAAAAGAAATGTAGAGGTAGCGGTTTACGCGAAAGAAATTGCGGCGTTATTACTAAAAACGGTATAGAAAAAGGGGCGGTCCATTTAGGACAGCCCCTTCAAATATTTATGCAGTTACTTGCTCTTTCTCTAAAGCTTTACCTAAGAATGTTGCAAGCTCTAACATACCAAACTTACCAGCTTTCGCCTCAGCGTCACCGTTGTAGTTTGTATTTGTATTAATATCATATGTGTAAACCGTACCGTCTTCACCAACGATAAATTCAATCCCTGCAACTGTAATGTTGTTCGCTGCTAAAAAGGCCTCGTAGTTTGCGATTTGGTCAGGATTTACATCATAAATGACTTCAAATTTTGGCTTTTCTTCTACTGGCTCACCAACTGGGCAGAATAGGTCATTAATTTGGCATGCATCAGCTGGGCATAGCTCGAAGCCATTTGACGTATCAACGCGCACTGCGTAAACGAATTTCCCACCAACAAACTCAGCACGTGTAATGAACGGCGCGGGTGCTTTAATGTATTGTTGGATTAACGTAATGCCGTCAACAGGCGCATCATATAGCTCGCTCTTTAAGTAAGCTTTTAATGCGTCGATTGAGTGGAATAGCTGTACGCCAAGCCCTTTCCCTGCGCGGTTGTGCTTTGTAATGAATGACGCCTCGCCAAGTGCCTCCGCAGCCTTCACAACTTGCTCTTTGCCAACAGCACCAATTGTTTTTGGTGTGCGGATTCCTGCTTTTTCAAGTGCTAAATATTGATTGATTTTGCTTAATTCTAATTTTAATGCATCTGTCCCATTAAATACTGTGCGGCCGTGGTGCTCAAGCCATGCTAATACGCCAGCTGTTAATTCTGGTGCAAAGCGGTGGTCACGCGTATGAGAAGATGCACTCATGCGGCTGTAGAAAATCCCTTGTGGTGGCTCTTTTGTTAAATCAACTAAGCCCTCATCTAAGTGCCATACTTCATATGGTAAAGAAAGCTCGTCTAAGCGACGTGTTAAATGGATTGTCCATTCATCATTTTCGTGGATTACATAAATTTTTGACATAATCAGTTCACTCCTACTTTTTGTGCTCGAAGCTTTTCAACAACTGGGAATACTTGTGTTGCGAAGCGCTCCATTTCTTCTAGCTGCGGTGAGAATTGTAAAATTAACAGGTTCACGCCGACTTCCTCGTACGCTAAAATTTGCTTCGCGATTTGCTCCGCTGTCCCGATTAGCTGTGGACGTAAGCCGCGGTTTGAAACAGAGTAATCTTCTAAGCTAATCTGTACATTTAACTGTGACTTGCTAACGAAGTCCTGATAACCAGCGTAACCTGGGCTACCTTCTTGAACATTTTGAATGCGTGCAAGCTCTGCGTCAAGCTCTTCTTCTGTATCGCGTAAAATAATGTACGCCGCTACACCGAACGTTTCAAATGGCGCCTTACCTAATTCCTCACGGCGACGCTTCATATCGGCGATTTTTTCACCAATTTCTTCTACCGTACCACCATGCATGACATAAGAATCACATGTTTCAGCAATGGATTGACGACCGGCTTCACTTTCGCCACCTGCATAAAGCGGGATGTGGTTGTCACGCACTGGCTTTGGCGAAAGATACGTATTTTCGTAATCATAAAACTTCCCTTTAAATGAATACGGTGTTTGTGTCCATAAGCCTTTTAATACTTCAATGAACTCCTCTGTACGTGCGTAGCGCTCATCATGCTCTGTAAAAACACCGCCGTATTGACGTGCCTCTTCTTGCCACCAAGCAGAAACGATATTTAGTGAGAAACGGCCATTACTAATATGGTCGATGTTTGCCGCAGTTTTTGCAAGCGTCGCTGGGTTATAAAAGCCTGGGCGAATTGCTGTTAGTAGCTGTAATTTTTCCGTCACAGCTGCAAGTGCTGCGGTTGTTGACCAAGCATCCATTGTTGGATCCTCAATGCCTTTAATATCATTTAAAAATAATTCAGGAATCAGCGTCATATCATAGCCAAGCTTTTCAGCATTTTGTGCAACCTTCTTTACGTAATCAAATGTTGCAGGCATGTTTTCATTTTCTACATTGCGTAACCAACCACCGAAGATTGGTGTCCAGTAACCATATTTCATCATTTACCGCTCCTTGCTTTCTAAATTATCTGAATACTTATAGATAAAACTTATCACAATACTGGGTTTAAAACAATAAAAACTTAGTAAACAGATAGGGATTTCTGATAGGGAATTTTTATTAGAAAGGATTTATGAAGCAAAAAAGTATGTTTCTACCTATATAAATAAATAAGTAGCAAAGTTACATAGTCATTTAAATCATAGTTGACTTGTATGAATTATAAGAATACAATGGTGAAAATTAATTGAAAATTTAAAAACTTATAAAAGGATGAAAAAACAAATGACAAAATATCATTTTGATACAGTAGCGGTTCACGGGGGACATGAGTTAGACAATACAAAATCACGCGCAGTGCCAATTTATCAAACAACTTCTTATGTATTTGAGAGCAGTGCACATGCGGCCGATCTTTTTTCATTAGAACAGGACGGTCATATTTACTCACGTATGAGCAATCCAACAATTGATGTATTAGAAAAGCGTATCGCGGAGCTAGAAGGTGGTACAGCAGCTGTCGCAACGGCGTCAGGTCAAGCGGCGATTACACTTACGTTATTAACACTTGCCAAGCCGGGCGATGAAATCATTTCATCGGTAAATATTTACGGCGGCACATACAATTTATTTGCGAACACATTAAAGCGCGCAGGTATTAACGTCATTTTCGTGCCAGCGGATAACCCAGCGGCATTTGAAGAGCATATTAACGAAAAAACGAAGGCAATTTTTGCAGAGACAGTTGGCAATCCGAGCCTGCACGTATTAGATATTGAAGCTTTAGCGGATGTAGCGCATCGTCACAACTTACCGCTTGTTATCGATAGCACATTTACACCACCATACATTACACGCCCAATTGAGCACGGTGCAGATATTGTGGTACATAGCGCAACGAAATGGCTAGGTGGTCACGGGACATCTGTAGCGGGTGTTATTGTAGAGAGCGGCAAATTCAACTGGGCGAGCGGACGCTTCCCAGAATTCGTTGAGCCAGAGCCATCATTCCAAGGCGTGAAGTTTTATGAGCGCTTCGGCGAGCAAACATTTACTGCACGTGTGCGTAATTTACTTTTACGCGATTATGGTCCGTCATTATCACCAATGAGTGCATTTTTAATTTTACTAGGGCTTGAAACATTACATTTACGTATGGAGCGTCATAACGAAAACGCTACAAAATTAGCCGATTACTTAAATCAGCATCCAGCTGTTGATTGGGTATTGTACCCGGGGCTAGAAAGCCATCCATCACATGCTAATGCGAAAAAATATATGAAAAACGGTTACGGCTCAATGGTTGTATTCGGCTTAAAAGGTAGCCGTGCAGATGCGGCAAGAGTGTTAGATGAGACAAAATTATGGTCGCATTTAGCGAATGTTGGTGACGCGAAATCGCTCATCATTCACCCCGCATCAACAACACACCAGCAGTTAGATGCAGAATCCCTTCTTAAAACAGGGGTAACAGAAACGTTAATTCGTCTATCAGTAGGGATTGAAAGCTTCGAGGACATTAAAAGTGATTTAGCACAGGCGATTGAAAAGGCCGTTGCTGTGCAAGTATAAGGGGAGTAACGTGATGAAAAAATGGACATTAGCACTAGCTCTGTTGCTAGTTGTAGCAGTACTACAAGCGTGCAGTAGCAGCGCAGAAACGAAGGAGCTTGAAACGGTACGCTTAGACTATGCATACTATTCACCAACGAGCTTAATTTTGAAAAACTTTGGCTACGCGGAAGAAATTTTTGAAGCAGACGGTGTAAAGGTTGAATGGACGCTAAGTCAAGGCAGTAACAAAGCATTAGAATTTTTAACGAGTAACAGTATTGATTTTGGTTCAGCAGCAGGTGCGGCAACATTAATTACAAAATCTAAAGATGTACCGCTTGAAAATGTGTATGTATTATCACAACCAGAGTGGACAGCACTTACAACAATTGATCCATCGATTCAAAGTATTGAAGATTTAAAAGGCAAAAAAGTAGCCGCAACATATGGCACAGACCCATACATTTTCTTATTACGTGCATTAGATTCAGTTGGATTGTCGGAAAAAGATATTGAATATATTAACTTACAGCACCAAGATGGTTACCAAGCATTAGTAAAGGGTGACATTGATGCATGGGCAGGCTTAGATCCAATTATGGCAACGTCAGAGCTTGAGTCAGGTGCGAAATTATTTTACCGCAATACCGATTTCAACACGTATAACTTCTTAAACGTGCGCTCAGAGTTTGCAGACAATTATCCAGAGGCTGTAGAAAAAGTTATTCAAGCTTACGAAAAAGCGCGTGAATGGATCATCGCAAACCCAGAGGAAGCGGCAGAAATTATCGCGAAAGAAGCACAAATTGATTTAGCAGTAGCAAAGCTTCAATTAGAGCGCACAGGCTTTGATGCACCAATTCCAGGGGCAGCGCAGCAAGAGGCTTTAGAAAAGGCTGGTGCGTTACTACAGGCAGCAGAAATTATTCCAGCTGGCAAAGAAGTAACAGAGCTCACAACGAGCTTAATTAATCCAACGTTTGCAGAAAAAACGGTGAAGTGAGGGGATTTTAATGGAGAAGGGGCAGCGTTTACCATCGACCGTCATTCATACGAAAGAAAAATCAAAAAAGGAGAGAGCGCCTAGGCAAAAGCGCTCTCTTCCGTTTATTAGTTTAACACTGCCAGTTTTACTAATTGTCGCATGGTACACGGTGACTGCGAGCGGCATGATCCCGAGCTATCAGCTACCATCCCCCGCAGCAGTGCTGGCAAAAATCAGTAGCCTAGCAGCGGACGGCTCACTCTGGTCACATATGGGTATTACACTATACCGCGTTTTACTAGGTAGCTTTATCGGCGCAAGTATTGCCGTTTTACTAGGGAGCTTAGTTGGCTTTTACAATAAAGCCGAGCGTCTATTTGATCCGATGATTCAAGCATTCAAATCGATTCCATCTCTTGCGTGGGTACCGTTATTTATTTTATGGATGGGCATTGGTGAGCCGTCAAAAATTGCATTGATTGCAGTCGGCGTGTTCTTCCCTGTGTATTTAAATATTGTGAGCGGCATTTTAAATGTAGATCGCAAATTAATTGAAGTAGGTAAAGTGTACGGCTTTAGCCATTTTGAGCTTGTGCGTCGCATTATTTTCCCAGCAAGCTTACCATCATTTTTCACGGGACTTCGCAGCGGGCTAGGGCTTGGCTGGATGTTTGTTGTGGCTGCAGAATTAATGGGCGCAAGTCAGGGGCTTGGCTACCTGCTTGTCATCGGCCAAAACTCTGCATCACCAGATATTATTATTGCGAGTATTTTATTATTTGCTGTAATCGGGAAACTAACGGACTGGGTTATTAAAATCGTCGAGATTAAAGTATTATCTTGGCGCGATACGACGGCGATTGGAGGTTAACTAATGGTACTAAAAATAAAAAATTTAACGCGTATTTTCAACAACCAAAACGGTGTACGTGATGTATCGTTTGAACTGCAAGAAGGCGAAATTGTCGGTTTACTCGGCAAAAGTGGCTCAGGAAAAAGTACAATTTTACGCACGATTGCGGGTCTTGATACAGGCTATACAGGTGAGATTGAAATTGCTGGTGAGTGCATTGACGGGCCACATGAAGAAATCGGTGTTGTCTTTCAAGAGGCACGCTTAATGCCGTGGCTAACCGTGATTGAAAATGTACAGTTTGGTCTAAAGGGTGATAAGGAAGCAAATGAAAAATTAGCGCGTTATTATTTACGTCAGGTCGGATTAGCGGATGCAGCCGAGCTTTATGTAAAGCAATTATCAGGCGGCATGGCGCAGCGTGTGGCCATTGCACGCGCACTCGCAGCGAACCCGGGGCTATTATTAATGGACGAACCATTCAGCGCACTTGATGCCTTTACAAAAATGCAGTTGCAAGATTTAGTGCTAGACATTTGGCAGGAGCAAAAATTAAGCGCAGTGATTGTCACACATGATATCGACGAGGCACTTTACCTTTGTGACCGCATTATTTTACTTGCTGGCAAGCCTGGTGAGGTAGATAAGGAAATCCTGCTAAATGAGCCGCGCCCACGTCATCGCGGTAGTGAGACGTTAGCACGCAAGAAAACTAAGATTTTAGAGAGCCTAAAAATTGAAGCAGTGCGTGTGTAAAAAGCCCCTCACAAAGGGCTTTTTTGCATTTTATATATGAGAGAATAAAAAAGACTAAAGATTTATTTTGCAGCATATATAATTGAAACCGAGACTTTTAAATGTAAAATATAACCAAAACAACATATAATTAAGCGTATATTCCCTATTTGATTTTCCTAGAATGGAGGTTTTCATATGTATAAAGTATATGGTCGTACGTATCAAAGGACGATGAAGTTAGCAACGAAGTATGTTCATTTTCGTGAGCCAGATTTACTAGAGGGAGAAAATAGTTTACTAAAGCTACCGATTCTTATTGCAAGTAAAGGGGTAAAAACATTACTCATTGTGACGGATGAAGGCATTCAAAAGCTAGGATTGATGGAGCCACTGCTTGAGAAGTTGGCAGAGGAGGGCATTCACTATACGATTTATGATAAAACGGTGCCAAACCCAACAATTGATAATATTGAAGAAGCACGCGCAATTTATTTGGAGCATGCATGTGACGGCATTTTAGCATTTGGTGGTGGCTCGCCAATGGATTGTGCAAAAGGTGTTGCTGCGAGAATTGTACGTCCTGAGAAAGCGGTACAAAAGCTAAAGGGCTCATTGAAGGTGCGAAAGGAGATGCCGCCATTTTTTGCGGTGCCAACGACAGCAGGAACGGGGAGTGAGGCGACGGTTGCGGCAGTTGTTTCAAATAGTGAAACGAATGAAAAATACGCCATTATGGATCCTGTATTAATTCCACATGTTGCCGTCTTAGATCCACTATTAACAGTGAAGCTACCAAAGTTGATTACAGCAACAACGGGAATGGATGCACTGACGCATGCGGTTGAAGCTTATATCGGGCGTAGTAATACAAACGAAACATACGCTTATAGTATAGAAGCGGTGAAGCTGATTTTTGAGCATTTATATACGGCTTATATCGACGGTGAAAATATTGAAGCGCGTAAGGCGATGCAGCGCGCGTCTTATTTAGCGGGCATGGCGTTTACACGTGCTTATGTTGGCTATGTACATGCAGTGGCACATACGTTAGGTGGCTTTTATCATATTCCACACGGTTTGGCAAATGCGGTGCTCTTACCTTACGTACTCGAGCTATACGGTAAAAGTGCGCATAAGCCACTTGCAGAGCTCGCGGCTATAGTTGGTATAACGGGCGCGACAGAGGAAGAGCAGGCACAAAACTTTATTCAGGCGATTCGTGAATTAAATGCCAAAATGGACATTCCAGAAAAGCTGCAAGGGATTGAAAATCGTGATGTACCGGTAATGATTGAGCGTGCCCATAGCGAGGCAGTACCACTTTATCCAGTGCCGCGTTTTTTATCAAAAGATGAGTTGTTTTATTTATATCAGGTTATTCAGCCATAAAAAATGTCCGGTCAACTTCGACCGGACATTTTGGTTATGCATTTACAGGTACAGCTTGGAAAACAACCTGCTCAATGCGTTCAGTAGCCTCTGCATCTAACTGATAGCCACCAGCTTCAAGCTTTTCTACTTGTGTATCCACAATATAAATTGGCTGCGTGATCGACGTTGCACCTAAAATAGAAGCAACAGGCACAAGCGCATATTGCAGCGCTAATAAATGTGCAATCGAGCCGCCAATTGCTGCAGGGATGACCGTTTTATTTTGTAAGCCCTTTTGTGGTAATAAATCTAAAAATGCTTTTAAAATGCCTGAATAAGCCCCTTTGAAAATCGGTGTTAATAGTACAACGATATCTGCCTCACCAACTTTAACAACAGCTTGCTGAATGGCCACACTTTTGAAATTAGCTGTTAATACATCTGTTGCAGGTAATTCATGTACAGCAAGTGTTTCCACTGTTGCGCCTGCTTTTGCTAATGCTTGCTCGATTGCTTGCTCCACACCTGTTAAGCGTGAAAATTTTGTGTGGCCACCGTTAATAATGATTGCTTTTGTCATGTGTAACGCCTCCTAATTGGTTAATGAACAGGTCTAAGCTTATAATCAGCTTCCCTTGCCCAAATTTTACTTTTTGTTGCTGTGATACCTCTTGACTCCATTTGAAAAATAGCGTGATATATTTTCGGCGCTCTGTAATGTCCTCAAAGCCTTGTTTATAAAACCACTGCTCCACTGTGTTATAAACACCGCGATTGATATGAAATTGCTCAAAGCACCACTGTGAAAAATGAAGGTCAGGGCTATTTAATAATTGTTTATCTATCATTGCTGTAACTCACTTCCAATAAAACTTATTGATTTACTAGGATTTTAAATTAAATAATCTGAAAAGTCAATATTTCATCTTGTGATTGCTAATAAGTTATTTCAATTAGTTTTGTGCTGGGGTAAATTAGAGGTGGATATTTATGTTAAATTGAATGTAGCTAATTGAAATGGAGGAGAGAGGATGGAACAGGTACTATTAGAAGGTGTAAAAACAACGCGACAATTCTTGCGTAAACAGCAGCTTGCTACAATTTTTGAGCAATTTGACGTGCAGACAATGCAGTTGACGACTGAACAACGTCTTGAGAAATACAAGAAGATGGCGGAAAGTCCGTTTCGATTTTTCCGTGGGAGTGCGTATTTATATTATTATGACACGACGAAAATTGATTCGATTTTCCACACTGACCCACAGCGTCCGACATGGATTATGGGGGATATGCATATGGACAATTTTGGGGCGTTTCAAAATGAAGAGGGCGACGTCGTTTTTGATGTCAATGATTTTGATGAGGGCTATGTAGGTTCGTATTTATACGACATTTTGCGCATGAGCATTAGTATCGCGCTTTACATGGAAGAGCAGCAGTTGTCAGAGGATGTACAACAACAGGCAATTAATTCATTTTTAACAAGCTATATTAAACAAATGAAACGCTTTAAATCAGGAAAAGATGACCCGATAACGCTTATTTTTACGAAGGATAATACAAAAGGACCGATTCGCCGCGCACTAAAAAAATTAGAGCAGCGTCAGCATACACAGTTATTAGAGGATTTGACAGTTGTAAACGAACTAGGGCAGCGCATTTTTGTTGAAACAGAGGAAATTCACCGCGTTTCAGGGCCGCTTTTTAATCAGATTTCAGCGCTACTAGGAGACTATGCAGTGCAGGATATCGCCTTGAAATACGGCTCAGGCACCGCCTCAATTGGCTTGGAGCGTTATTATATTGTCGCACGTGACGCGGAAGATGCGGAATATGTTTTAGAAATGAAGGAAGTACGCACCGCAGTCCCAGCATATTTTTTCCCATACAATGAACTATTTTGGCAACATTATGAGCATCAGGGCGCACGCGTTGTTGGCACACAAAAGGCCATGCACCACCTAGAGGACCCACATTTAACGTACGCTACAATGAATGGTAAAGAATACTATATTCGTGAGCGCTCACCGTATAAGCGTAAGGTGAAGTCGAAAAACTATCGATCTACCGAGGAATATTTCGAAACGACAGCGATTATGGGGCAGATTGCGGCGAAAATTCATGCGCGAGCGGATATTGATTATTCGGACGTCTTTACTTACCATAGTGAGGATGAAATTTTGGAGGCGATTGAGCAGCATAAAGCGTTATTCGTCGACAGTGTAACGATGCAGGCACTGCGTTATAAGGACATTGTTAATTATGATTATGAACTCTTTATCGAATGGCTTACGACGCTAAATCATGCATAAATAATACGAAATAAAGCTAGATGAAATTTTAAGTTTCTCTAGCTTTAAATAATTAATGAATTTTTAATACAACGATTTCTACATCTGTCACAGCTTCTAAACTATGATTCTCAAAAGGATCGAGCGCTAGTACGTCCTCATTCGTTAAATGGTAATCTACACCTTCTACATTAAAAATAACTTCACCTCTGCGCACAACAACGACAACTGTATTTGGTACATTATGCTCGGCAACTGTTTCGCCTGCGCGTAGCTGGATGTTTAGTACGTCTATTTTTTCAGTTAGTAGTATACGGCCGATTTTTTTACTGCGTTCGATCAATTCATTTTATACAGTAACGAGTTGCATCTGATTCCTCCTGATAGCGTAAAATACGCTTTTTAATGGGTTAATAAGAAAGAAATTGATAAAAATAAAATACATGTCCAAACGAAGAAACGGCTAGCGTTAATATAGTTAGTTAAGCAGCTAGTTAGAGGGCAACTGTGATGAAAAATCATCATATTTATTTTCATTGTGCCGCATCATATTTATATTAATTGATTTGTCTTTATTAGTTCTGCGATGTACGTCACACCTGTAAATAAAAAATAGTGAAAATGATTGCTCATTTCCACTATTTTCTCAGGGAATATTAATTTTTCTTCACAACACCTGTATAGGTCAACTCGCTATCACGCTCATACGCGCAATCGAGTTCTACGATACGAACGGCCTGATCAAGCTTTTGGAACTCAATCATGCATCGGTTCCCATCTATTGTTTCAGAAAGCATCGCCTTATTTTCTGTAAGGAGTGTCGCGGTTCCTTCTACAAAGTTGGACTTCAGCCCGTCATATACTTGGAGTTCAATGTGCATCGTCGTTTTATCGGTGTTCGTAATTTGTAGTTCTAGCCCGCGCACATCAAACGAATCATCCCCGTAACGCTGTGTGAATGAATAAAGCCCGTTCCACGCAAGTAAATTTTTATCCTTTTCTTTCGGATTTGTATAGTCAGAGCCCTTCGCAAAATCGGCATGCACCATACTGCGTGCTTCTCTTGCACGTGTCATAATTGATTTTCCATCTACATTTTCCACGCTTTCCTGCGCAATATTTGAAATGTAAAAGTAATTTTTTTCGCTTAGGCGGTAGAACAGAATGACGGCCTGTCCGCGCGTTAACGTATTATCAGCACCGAAATATTTCGCTAAATCACGCTCTTTATATTTTTCATTTTGGCCTATTGAAATATACGCATCAATAAGAAATGTAATCGAGCCATCAAGTGTCGTTTGTCCGTCCACTATATAACCAAGCGCTTGTGCCACAACGCCACGTGTCACATTTCCCCCGCGAATATTATTGTCAAAATAACCATTTAGCGGCACACCATATGTCGCTAAATTATTATAAATCACGTCTGAAGCTTTTTCAGTTGGCGTATTTTTGAGCAATTCCTCCTCAGTTTCATCTAAATCAAAATACGTTACAAGCATGTGTGCAAACTGCTGCTCTGACACCTTTTGATTTGGCTTAAATGTGCCGTCAGGGTAGCCGCCAATGAGCTCAACTTGCTTCGCCCATTTGATGGCATCAAAAGCGTAGTGACTTGATGGAACATCGCTAAAAAATGTTGCAGCTGAAGCTGGTGATTGGGAGTTCATACAGCTTATTAATAACACTAGTACGAAAAATAATTTTTTCATCTCGAATCTCCTTTTGATTTTTGTATAAAGAGGATAACTTAGTAATAGTATACTGTATTCTTTAAGTGAAATTGGCATTTTTATGGATTTAGTGAAGCGAGTTATAAGAAAAACACCCCGAAAAATAAATTTCGAGGTGCCTAGATTAATTTTCTTTTTCAATAAAGAACGTCACAATAACGAATAACAGGAAAGCCAGTAATAGGAACGTACCACCAACAATAAACAAAATCATGACGAATGTGTCATTTAAATTGAACGGATTTAAATTATACATCCACATGCCGAATGTTAAACCGAATGCACCGGTCATGGCTAAAATGCTGTGTACCGTCACTAACTTTTTATATTTTACACGGAATACTTTA
This sequence comes from Solibacillus sp., assembly GCA_040274725.1. Classification (GTDB taxonomy): domain Bacteria; phylum Bacillota; class Bacilli; order Bacillales_A; family Planococcaceae; genus Solibacillus. Next base: position 146,925 of record JBEMAQ010000006.1, read on the forward strand.
TAAAAAATCCCCCATGCAAAAACCGATAGCCAGCCAACGAGTAAAATATGTGCGTGAATAGGGCGTAGTGAATAGTCCATATTCCCCGACATTTGTGAGCCTAAAAATGTACCAATCAAACCGAAAATCGCCGCAAAGCGAATGAGGCGAATACTCCATGCTTGTTCCATTGTATTTCCCCCTTCTATTTTGCGATGCTCCCTCAAGCATCGTTTTATTTAAGTAATGTAATCGTAAAAATAGTACCTTCCTGAAGCTTACTTGAAACAGAAATTTCTCCGTTGTGTAGCTCAACAATTTGTTTGACGATGGCAAGACCTAAGCCTGTACCATCGCGTTTTCTTGCTTTATCTGCACGGTAAAAGCGTTCAAAAAGCTGTGGCAAAGCATCTTCTGCTATCCCGATACCGGTGTCCTTTATTTGAATCGTTACCTCATGTTCCTGTTCGGTTAGTAGCACATCAATTTGACCGCCGGGGCGGTTGTATTTAATGGCGTTACTAAGTAAATTTTCCCAGACATTGGCGATTAGCTCCTGATCGGCCACAATGGTAACTTGTGCGAGCTGATACGCAATTTCAAGATTGTACTCCTCAAGTCGCCAATAATATTTGAGTAAAATATCCTTTAGCTGCTCATCGAGTCTATATGCTTGCTGTTTAAGTGGGTAGCTTGGCTGGTCGAGCGACGTCAAAAGCAAAAGCTGCTTCGTTAACGAGGACAGACGCGTTGCCTCCTGACCAATAATGGTCACATATTCAAGCTGCTCCTCTTTTAAATTTGCTGTTTGTAAAAGGTTAGCATAGCCTTGAATATTCATAAGCGGTGATTGGAAATCATGTGACACATTGCTAATGAACGCCTTGCGCGCAAGGTCATTATGCCGAAGTTGCTGCTGCATCGTATGAAAGCTCGTCGCAAGCTGCCCAATCTCGTCCTGCCGCTCAATATCCAGTGCGTAATCAAAATCCTCTTTCGCTAATTGCTTCGTCGCCTCAGTTAATTTGGCAAGTGGACGAGTTAGCTGCCGCGCTAAAATAAAGACGCTGATAATACTAATAAGGGCGATTGTCAGCACAAAGCCGAGCAGGACGATATGGATATCTGATGAGTAAAGCTTCGTATCCTTACGTAAAAATAATCCATACCGCTCGCCGTTTAATGTAAGTGGTACGCCGACCGTATTCGCTACGTCATTTGCGAAGTGACTCATTAATAAAAGATTCGTTGAAAAGCTATTCATCCCGTGAAAAATCTCACCGTCTGATACAACGCGCCATGCCTCATCAGGGAAGGTGCGCTCTTCGAAGGGCTCGCCGTAAAATTTTGGCTTACTGTCGTTTTTTAAAATCGCCACCTGATAACCTAATTTCGCTACAGACTCCAAATACGCATCAAAGGCATTTTCATTATGCGAATGCTCTAGCATATAACTAATTTCATTGGCCATTTGAATATGCTGTGCGTCGCTTTCCTTTTTTGTCACATTGGCATAAAAAAGATTGGAGATGAATAGGGCAATAACAATGCTGCTCGCAATAATGACAAGCATCGTTAATATAAATTGCCGATATAATGTTTTCATTGTGTTTCCTCTACTTTATAGCCAACACCGCGCACTGTTTGAATTTCAATTTTTGCACCGAAGCGCTTCAGCCTTTCGCGGATGCGCTTTATATGCGTGTTGAGTGATAATTCGGGGTCGTCATCCTCTGTTCCCCACACTTGCTCAAACAATACGGAGCGCGGTGTCACTTGGTTGGCACGTGTGAGTAAAATGGCTAAAATCTCAAATTCCTTTAGCGGTAAGAGGTATGATTCTTGATCGACCTTCACTTCGAAATGCTGGCGATTCATCGTCACATTGCTAAATTGAATTGTGCTTTGCAGTGCGTGCTCAATGCGGCGTAAAATAACTGCTACGCGAAACAAGAGCTCGCGCGGCTCGAACGGCTTCACTAAATAATCGTCCGAGCCTGCTAAAAAGCCTTGCTCCTTATCGGCGAGCTGACCTTTTGCGGTTAGTAAAATAACAGGAATGGATAATTCCGTCGTTAAAATTTGAGTTAGCTCAAAGCCGTTCATCCCGGGTAGCATGACATCGACAATCGCTAAGTTTACGAGCTCTTCCTCTAATAAAAGAAGTGCCTGCTCTGCGTCAGGCGCGGTGAAAATGTGGTAGCCCTCTTTTTTTAAATGAATTTCAACAATCTGTAAAATATGTGGATCATCATCGACCACGAGTATCTTCATCTATCCGAGCCCCCTTTAGAAATAATATCTATTATTATGAGGCGAAGTGGGATTAGAGTGGTAATGATATGACTAATCCTTTTCAAAGAATAAAATCAGTGCCGGTAGCAGCATACCGCGTACAAGGAATGTATCGATTAAAATCCCAATACTGACCATCACACCGAAAATAAATAAGTCGGCAATTGGCATCGTTGTAAGTGCTGCGAATGTTGCGGCTAAAATAACGCCAGCAGATGAAATAACGCCGCCTGTTGTACGGATTGCTGTTTCAAGTGCTTCCTTAACCGGTGCGTGCTTTCGTTCTTCCATAAAGCGTGACACTAAAATGATGTTATAGTCAATGCCGAGTGCGACTAGGAAAATAAACGCATACACTGGTACACGCGTACTGACCGCATCAAAGCCGAACAGCACGTCGACAAGGAAAATCCCGAGCCCAAGCGCGGATAAATACGATACTAAAATCGTTGCCATCATATACAGTGGCATTTTAAATGAGCGCGTTAAGCCGAACAATAAAACTAGAATTAGCACAGTTTCAAGTAACACAATTTTAAAAATATCGCTTTTATTAATGGCGCGCTCATCGACAAGCTTCGACGTCACTCCTGCAAAATGCGCCTCGCCGTCAATATTGGCGTCAGCTAATAGCTCGGGGCCTTTTGTGCGCATCACTTCAAGCAAATCAATTGCCTCGGCTGAGTACGGATTTAATGAAAGTGCGACACTTAGTTTCATATTTTGTGCATCCTCTGTAATGCCTTGGAAGCGGACAGATGCCACACCTTCCTGTGCAAGCAGTAGCTGCTGCATGTCGTTAATTTGCTGACGTGTTAAGGCTGTATCACTTTCGATTAAAAGCGACGTTGGTGCAAGCTCACCCTTATCGAATTTTTCCTCAACAATTTCATAGCCAACGCGAGAAGGTAAATCCTCTGGGAATGATTTCACCGTATCAAATTCGAAGTTTAAGTTGAAGACATTCAGTGATGTTACGAGCATAAGGGCTGCAACAATCCCACCTGATAAGCCGGGACGATTGACAACAAATTTTGCAATTGGTCCCCAAATACTGTGCTTTACCTCTGTTACTTCGCCGTACTTTGGTACCTTTGGCCAGAACGCCTTACGCCCGAATAATGTGAACAGGGCAGGTACTAATGTAATCGAGGCCAGTATAATAATGAAAATGGCTGTCCCAAATACAGGTGCGAAGTTTTGATAGTCGCGGAAATCTGCGAAAAATAATACAAGCATTGCCGCAAGTACTGTACCGCCCGCAAAGAATACTGGCTCACCTGTTGCGCGCATTGCATATTTCATTGCCTCGTATTTGCTTTCATAGCGATTTAGCTCCTCGCGGTAACGAGAGAATACGAATAATGAATAATCAATCACGGCTGCAAATAACAAAATACTCATAATTGACGTCGTAGAGTTATTAATCTCAAGTCCACCAGCGCCGAGTAAAGCGACCGTTTGATTTACAATTTGATACACTATCACCGTCGCAAACAGTGGAATAAACGCAAGTAGTGGTGAACGGTAAATCACAATGAGTAAGACTAAGATAATGACAATGGTTGCAAGTAGCAGGACTAAATCCGCTTGCGCGAATAGCTTTGTCGTATCGCCTGCAATGCCGGCTGGTCCTGTAATATAAAATTCTGTTTGCTGCAATGTGCTTGCAACATCCGAACCAATTGTTGTGATTTCCTCATTAATAGCGGAGAAGTCATTACTATCAAGTCCGCCCTCAAGCACCATTGGTACGAGCATTGTAGATTGATCGTCTGAAATAAAGCTTTCAATTTCTTTTGGTGTAAACGTGTTAAGGTCCACAATGGTATCGATCCCTGCAATATTCTTAGCTAAGATGGCATCTAAAATTTGCATGACCTCGTCTAATTGAATAGTGCCCTCATCATTCGTAAAGACGAGTATCCCCGGGGTCCCGTCATCCTGCGGGAAATATTCGTTCACTTTATTTTGTGCGATGATGGAAGCCGCATCATCCGGTAGTGACTGGAAGCTTGCGACTTTGTAGTCATTCAGCTTCGGCCCGGCACTTAAGCCAATCATCACCACAAGCCAAAGGACGATTGTAATCCACATTCCTTTCTTTGTTGCAACCCAATCTGTGATGGGATGTAACCATTTATTCATGTTTTCCACTCCTTTAATATTAGAAATAATAGTTCGCTTGTAGCATAGCTTACGAATATAAATTTAAAATGAACAAAGGTGCATTTTAGCCGATAAAAACGACATAGGATAAAACTTTTTGTATAATGGAAACTAATGGTATTTTGTATAGAAATTTAAAACGCGGAGGTTTATTTGAATGAAAAAACAGCATAAAATGTTAGTCGCCTCACTTGTCGCTGTCCCGGTAGCGATTGCCGCTACAGGAGCGGCAGAGGCAGCGGAAGTAACGGAAACGACATTACCGACATTTGAAGTTCATAATGACTTTGTTCATACGACGAGTGCTTCATCGGTAGAAAGCACAAAAGAATTAACTGCGAAGTCACTAACGGAGCTACATGCACAAATTACAAATGAAATGCGTAGCTATAATAAAGGCTTCACGATTACATATACAGTCGGTGATGCGGACAATTATAAAATGAGCGTAGAGCAATTATTTGCAGTGATGAAAGATCAGCTAAATAAAGACGACTACACAATGCTTTACGGGACGTTTAACAATATGCGTGTAGAGGCAACGGAGTTAAAAACAGCAGCAGGCCAGAAAGACGGCGTGAAGCTTCGTTTTTCAGTGAGTTACTTCAGTGACCCAACAGCGACAGCAGCGCTTGTGAAATTAGCCGAGGAATTAACAACACCAACCAATCCCAATGCAATTCTGACAGCAGATATGACAAAGGAGCAAAAGCTATTTGCGATTCACAATTACGTTGTTAATAATTCATATGTGCTTGCGACAAATCACAATTTAAGTGCGCTTGTCTTAAATGGTTATGGTTCATCACATGCGTATGCACTTTTAACATACAACCTATTGAAAAAGGCGGGCTTTGATGTTCGCTACGTGACGGGCTTAGTGGACGGCGAGCTGTATTCATGGAATGTTGTTGAGCTAAACGGCAAGCACTATCATTTTGATACGGCAGGGGATGATAACGAAACATCTGGTAGCACGGATGTGAACTATCGTTATTTCTTAGCGGGTAATGAAGGAATGGGCAACCGTGTCATTCAATACGGCGCGACGATTGCTGATAATCAATGGGGCAATGCGTACGAAGTATTTAAAAATATGGCCAACCCGTCCGTTGTTGGCACGAAGCTTTACTATGCAGACGCGGCTTTTGGTGGCGAATTAAAGGTGTATGACTTTGCGACAGGGGAAGCTAAAAATGCGACAAATTTAGCTATTACGCAAGCAAGTGCCCCACATAATGGGGTTTTCTACTATAAACATACATCTTCTGATACGGTAACTGTACTAGGGGAAGATTTATATTTCATCAACAATTCAGTAGGAAACTATTTATATAAATATAGTTTATTAACGAATGAATTAACGTTACTTGTGAATGCACCAATTCTCTCGATGGAGGTGCGTCGTTCGACATTAGTATACCACCCAGCAAATAGCGAGCAAAAAACGATTCGATTAGATGCAGTGGAAAACCATAACGAAGAAGCGGCAAAAAAGGTAATCGAAGCAATTGCGAAGTTGGATGTAGTGACAGGGGATGCCTTAAAACGAACAGCTGTTGAGGCACGTCAATTATATAACGGCTTAACGCCAGATCAGCGTCTTCTTGTTGGTAATTTACAAGTTTTATTAGACAAAGAGTTAATACTAAGTGGTAATGATGTAGCAATTAAAACACTCGTGACAAGTATCAATACATTAGATCCATTAGCGGGCAACTATATTGCAAAAGTAAAAGAAGCAATGGAGGATTATACATTATTGCCGCCTGCAAAACAGGGACAAATTTATAATAGCTCAATTTTACAATTAGCGTATCAACAAGTGCTAATCGCAGAAGCATTGAAAACGAAAATTGCTGTATTTGTTGGGACAGGGGACAAATCACCATTTGCTGAGAAAGAAAACTCATTGTTGGAGCTAGAGGAAATTAAAGCGGAGTATGATGCATTACTACCATCATTAAAGCTAGCCATTCCAAGCCAGCACGTGATTTATTTAAATTCGTACCGTGCTGAGGCGGAAGCATTACGAGCGGCTGTCCAAACGTTAATAAATGAAATTAATATCATTGATGAAAATGCAAGTAACTATTTAAGAAATATGGAACGCATTCAAACACGCTACACAGCATTTTTCGCAAGTCAGAAGCTAATTATATCAGAGGTGCATCGAACAAAAATCGAAACGCATATTGCACAAGTAACAGAAATGCTAGCAGAAATTGCTGCTTTTGAAGCGGCAATTTCTGACATGATGGGTACGTTTACAGCAGTTACTGTGCCGTTAACGGTTGAACTCGTTGAAAAGGCTCAAGCAGCAAAGGTACAGCTAGATGCGATGAAGGTATCACAATTTGACAACGTGAGCCCGCAAGCAAAATTAGATTTAGACAATCTTTTATTACGCATTGCAGGCATCGTCAATGACCCAGCAGTGAAAGCAGTGACAGCCCAAATCACAGCGCTTGACCATACCGTAGTCGCTCTAACAGCAGAGAATTTTGTCGCACAGATTGCGTCAGCCGATGCGGCATATATCGCACTAAGCGATGCCTACAAAATCGGAATTTCGTCTGCGACATTAGCAAAATTAACGACATATAAAGAAAAAACAGCGACGCTTATTGCGCAGGTAGAAACGATGCAGCAAGCGATTAACGCATTAACAGATGCCTCAACAAAGGCTGAGGTACAGGCAGTTCGTGCAAGCTTCACAGCGCTATCAGACGTAGCGCAGCACTTCATTGATTTAACAAATTTATCAACGCAGGAAATTCGTCTGCAACTAATGGATGATCAACAGGCGGCGAATACAGTGATTGAAGCCATTAATAAATTAACGATTGAATCGGCATTACTCGATGTTCTAAAGGTAGAGGAAATGTACATTCAGTTAAATGCAACGGCGAAAAATTTAGTCAGCAATTATGCAACACTCATTGCACTGAAAAATGCGAAACAGCAGGAGTTAAATGAACTTAATCGTCAAGCAAGAGCTGTGATGGATTTAATTGATGCGTTATCAGAGAAAAGTACAGTGGCACAAGTAGTTGGTGCACGAGCGGCGTATGATAAGCTAGATGACTATGTGAAAACGCTCGTAACGAACTATGACAAATTAGTAGAAATAGAAGAGCTATTTGATGAATTAATTTCAGATCAGCAAAATGAAGGATTAGCACTTGAATTAGACAATGAAGTCTTGTCAATTACAGAGCAAACGACACTCGAGCGCGTGCTTGAAATTTATAAAAAGTACGAGGAAGCGTCAACAATCGTCAAAACATTAATGCGCGAAAAAGAGCTGCTTGAATATTGGTATGCGAAAAAAGTGAAGGAAAATGAAGATTTAATTGAGCAGGCGAAAAAAGAGGCGAAGCTTATTTTTGACCGTATCGAGAAAATTTCAGAATCTCATACAGAGGCGCATATTCGTGCCATTCGTGTCGCATATGAGGCATTGTCAGAGCTAGCAAAAACATTCGTGACGAACTTAGAGAAATTAGAAGCTGCCGAGGCGAACTTAGAGTATGAAGGCTCGGTAGGGAAGGAATTACGAGCAGAGGCCGCAGCGTTTGATGCCTTCATGGCAAAGCTAAGTCGTAAATCAGAAGAAGAGGATATTCGCGAGGCGCGTAAGCATTACAACCGCTTATCAGAGGGTGCAAAGCTTTATGTAACATCATATAATAAGTTAAAACGCTTAGAGGAAATGTTCTCAGATAAGGACTATGAAGACCTATTTGAAAACTACTACCCGCATTATATGGATGATCCGAAGCCGGGTGGGGTAGAGCCGACAGAGTCAACATATGATCCACTTTACATCCCAGATGAAACAACACAATACTTTGCATATACAGAGTATGAGGAGAAAAATTCAACATTAATTAGCGGCGGCTTCATCAAAATTGAGCCGAAGCAATTGCAGCACAATACGAATAAAACAATTACGTTCACGGCATCAAATAATGTAGAAATTACCTTCTCCGTGGCGGAATTAAAAAAGGCGAGCGGCACAATTGGTGTGACACTGAAAACAGATAATGATGAAGTAATTGTGACATTCACAGAAAATAACCGTCTAAAATCATTCACAGAAAATGTTATTATTACAGTGCCATTTGGTGTGCTTGGGGCAACGAGCGGCATGCAAATTGAAAGTAAAACGTATTCTGGCGAAAAGATGAAAGCTGTTTATAAAGTGGACGGCACGAAATTCATTATTAGCACGAAACAAAGCGGTACGTTTACCGCGCAAACAGCTGTGGCGAACTATACAGATCTTGCAGGTTTAAGCGAGAGCCGCAAGCAGGCCATTCGTGAGCTTGCACAGCGCGGTATTATATCGGGCGGTACAGCGGCATTATTCCAGCCGAAAGCGTATATTTTACGTAAAGATATCGCAACGATGATTACAACAGCACTTAACTTAACGACAACATCTACAACGAAGTATACCGATGTACCAAATGCAGCAAATGCAACAGCGGCCCAAGCAGTACTTGAGGCGGGCATTATGCGCGGCGCATCACAAACAGCATTTAGACCAAATATTGAGCTATCACGTGAGCAGGCAGCAATCATTATTGCAAACGTACTGCGTCAGCAAAAGGTACCCGTAGCGACAATGACAAATCCACAAACAACAAGCTATCAGGATGCAAAAGACATGTCATATGAAGGACAGCAAAGTATTGCACTGCTTGAATTATCGGGCATTGTAAGTGGAACAGGTAAATTCCAGCCAAATGGGAAAATGACACGCGGAGAATTTGCGGAATGGTTATATAAGGCATTGAAAAAGGCTAATGCATTATAAAGTATAAAAAGACAAGATGAGAAAAGCATGCATAGAATGTGCATGCTTTTTTTTGTCTTGAAATAGCAGTATACTATTATCACTTTGAATAAAATGGGTAATTTTTCTAATAGACGATGTCCAATAGTGAAGGCTTTGAAGATAAAGAAAAAGCTTTAGAATGGAGAAATCACAAATAATCATATATAATCACTTTATGATTGTATAAAAATATAATGATTATTTTTGTGATTTAATGATTATTGAGAGGATTTTAATGATTGTTAAGTGATTATACAGAACGGAGTGATGAAAAAGATGAAAACAATTCAGCAAGCTGCGTATGAAGTGTTACAGCAGGCAGGTAGTTCATTAAAATCTTTAGAAATAGCAAGGCGTATTCATGAGCGAGGGCTTGTCCAAAGTAATGCGGTCAATCCGGTGCAGTCTATCTCGCAGGCGCTAGAGCGCAATATTCGAATGAACAAAGGGAATACGCCGAAATTGATCTTTATTGAAACTGCTTTTGGACGTGAGGTAACAATTCCGTATGAACCTGCACCTTTTGTGGAAGTACCAGAGCTGAAATTGACAGGACAGCTTGAGGAAATGACCGTGCAACTGCCAAAAAGCTTGCTCGATAAGGTGAAAATTTTTCAATTAGGAACCGGCGTAGCTTCACTGGATGAAGCGGTCGCGGTATTGCTAAAAAGTGGCCTCCAAAATAACTCGGCCACACTAATTGAATCAATTAAGAAAGAAATGGACCGATTATAATGACCTATTTATCAATGATTTTCTTCCAAATTGTCGCACCGATTTTAGTGTTGCTTGTTATCGGGGCATTTTTACAACGAAAGTTTACGTTTAATTTAAAGGCGTTGTCGCAATTAATTACATATTGTTTTATGCCGGCAGCCGTTTTTATTAATATTTATGAAACACAGGTCAATATGAGTGTACTTGGGCAAATTACGATGTTTATCGTGCTGTTTATTGGGAGTCAGATGATTCTCAGTCATTTTTTAGCGAAAATGCTGAAGCTAGATCGCAAGGAATCAGCCGTATTCAAAAATAGTGTCGTGCTCATTAATTCAGGAAACTACGGCATTCCGGTTGCACAAATGCTGTTTGTCACACAGCCGATTGGCGTTGCGATTCAGGTCATTCTCGTTATTTTTCAAAATATGACGACCTACACGTACGGGCTTTATAATTTAATTTCTTCAACGAAGTCAGGAATCGCCATTGTACGTGATTTTTTAAAAATGCCAATTGTCCATGCACTAATTTTGGGGGGGCTTCTTAATTATTTTATGATTCCAATCCCACAAACATTCCGAATTCCAATCGATTATATTGCGGACGGCTTTATTGCAGTGGCACTTGTTACTTTGGGAGCGCAGCTATCGCAAATTGAGATGCGTACGATGTTTAATAAAACGATTTTTGTTAGCTGCTTTACGCGTCTTGTTGTAGGACCAGCTGTTGCGCTCGTTATTATTTTCGCGCTCGGGCTAGATGGTATTGTGGCACAGTCACTATTTATTGCGAGTGCATTCCCGACATCCCGCAATAGCTCAAGTCTCGCACTAGAGTATGATATTGAATCAGCAACAGCTGCACAAACGGTCTTGTTCTCAACGATTATTAGCTGTTTGACGGTAACGGTTGTAATCTACATTTCGAATATATTGTTTGTGTAGTAAAAATATAATTTTCAATTAAAGCTGTTTCAAATCTTGAATAATAAGTGATTCATAAAATGTACATAGCATACTTTCTATGGATATAAGGATACAAAAAGCCAGTAAACACTGTTAAATGAATGCTTACTGGCTCAGGGAATTCATGAATTTTTATTTAGCAACGTTATTTAAAAATAAACTGTTGGAATCCCGTATGAAATTTTATAAAGTCTATAAAAAAGAGGCTTCCTAATGAAAGGAAGCCTCTTTTTTGGTTACATCATGAAAATTAAAGTTTTACGATGTTTGTAGCTTGTGGGCCACGGTTGCCTTCTTCGATACCGAATTCAACTTTTTGACCTTCGTCTAAAGATTTGAAACCGTCACCTTGGATTGCTGAGAAGTGAGCGAATACGTCGTTTCCGCCTTCAACTTCGATGAAACCGAAACCTTTTTCTGCGTTAAACCATTTTACTGTACCTTGTGTCATTTAAATGACCTCCATTAATCGTATTTAATAAGATCAAATTTCTTCCAAAAGAAAAAATTCACATATTACAAAAAGTACTAAATAAAACACGAATACTCTTTGGAATAGGTGAATTTATTGTTGTTTTGTAAGTCATCTTATTAAATATAGTATATAACAAAAAATTACATCTGTCTACTGTGAAGTTGACTATTAAACTTTATTGAATAAGACGTCGCCCTTTTAGAATAAACTTTGTACTAACCGTCAGTATATTCTAGACGGATGTTTAATTGATTTTTTTTAAATAAGATGAGCTGTAGGAATGTATTAATGGCAATAAAAACACCGAGCAAATTTCGCTCGGTGTTTCGGAATAGTTGTTGGATATCAATGCTTGTTAGAGATTACTGATTAGCTACTAATTTCGTATATGGGTTAGAAAGGTCCATGCCTTCTAAAGTTAAGCCCATCGCTTTTGCTACACCTTCACCATAAGCTGGGTCAGCTAAGTAGCAGTGTAAGATGTGGCGACGTTTGATGAACTCCTCAACGCCGTTCATTTCATTTGCAGTTGTTTCGAATAAACGTTGTTGTTCTTCAGCAGACATTAAGTTGAATAACTTACCTGGTTGCTCGAAGTAGTTGTTGTCATCTTGATGGTAGTCATAGATGTCAGCTGGGCCATCAAGCGCTAATGCAGGGTCTTTGTATTGCGGTTGACCTTGTAGGGCACCATAGCTGTTTGGATAGTAAGTGATTGCTGAACCACGGTTACCATCAGCACGACCTGCGCCGTCACGGTGGTATACCATGAATGGACATTTAGGTGTGTTTACTGGAATTTGGTGATGGTTCACACCTAAACGGTAACGAGTCGCGTCTGCGTATGCGAATAGACGCGCTTGTAACATACGGTCAGGTGAGAATGAAATACCAGGTACTACGTTAGATGGTGCGAATGCAGCTTGCTCAACATCAGCGAAGTAGTTTTCTGGGTTGCGGTTAAGCTCAAATTCACCAACTTCGATTAGTGGGTACTCAGATTTGAACCATACTTTCGTTAAGTCAAATGGATCGTCTTTATGGTTGCGCGCTTGCTCTTCTGTCATCACTTGGATGTACATTTTCCAACGTGGAAAATCGCCTTTTTCAATTGACTCGAATAGGTCACGCTGAGAAGATTCACGGTCTTTACCGATAATTGCAGCAGCTTCATCACCCGTTAAGTTTTCGATCCCTTGTTGAGAACGGAAAGTGAACTTTACGTATACGCGTTCATTTTCAGCATTAATCATTGAGTATGTGTGTGAACCGAAACCGTGCATTTTGCGATAGCCGTTTGGAATACCACGGTCAGACATTACGATTGTCACTTGGTGTAGTGCTTCAGGTAATGAAGTCCAGAAGTCCCAGTTCGAGTTACCGTTGTGCATGTTCGTTTTTGGATCACGCTTAACAACGTGGTTTAAGTCTGGGAAATGTAATGGATCACGGAAGAAGAATACAGGTGTGTTGTTACCAACCAGATCCCAGTTACCTTCTTCAGTGTAAAATTTTAATGCGAAGCCGCGGATATCACGCTCAGCGTCAGCAGCACCACGCTCACCTGCTACAGTTGAGAAACGTGCGAATAATTCAGTTTCTTTACCAACTTCAGAGAAGATTGCAGCTTTTGTGTATTTAGTGATGTCGTTCGTTACAGTGAACTTACCGAAAGCACCAGAACCTTTTGCGTGCATACGACGTTCAGGGATTACTTCACGGTTGAAGTTTGCTAATTTTTCGATTAAGAATACGTCTTGTAAAAGGACAGGGCCACGACGGCCAGCTGTTTGTACATCGTCGTTTGATACTACTGGAGCACCAGTAGTCGTTGTTAAACGTTCATTTGTCATTGTTAAGTTCCCCCTAGTTAAATGGATTTTAAAAAGCTCTTCGTAAATAAATATACCAAATCTACATCATAATTTCTACTAAATTATAATTATTCTTTTTAAGGAATTTTTATATTAGAGGAGTTGTTATAATATATATTAATTATTTGCTAGTTAACAGATAATATATAAACACAATTAACTAAATATCCGCTTTTTAGCGTATATAAACATCTTTTTGTAGTGCTATCTCTTTTGAGAGCACTATTTGTTAGATAAAGGGATTTCTAAAAATTCATTGGATAAATTAGTTTGCACTATCTTCGTATTGAAAATATCCGCTCTAATTGAAAATTAGGAATGGAATAAAATTACTAAAAATAGTATCTTTTATGACAAAAAACGCTTTGGACAGAATTTAATAGTTTTATCCTATACAATAGGAGGCGACTACAGGAGGAAAGGGAAAAATTATGCAGTTAACATTAACGTTTATTATTTTAGCGCTCACGATTGTATTGTTTACGACAAATCGCCTGCGTGGTGATTTAGTGGCGCTGATGGCATTACTAGCCTTTGTTATTTTAGGAATTTTAACGCCGAGTGAGGCACTCGCAGGATTTTCAAATTCGGTTGTCATTATGATTGCAGGGCTATTTGTCGTTGGTGCAGGGATTTTGCGCACAGGACTTGCGGGAATGGCAGGGAATTTACTATTGAAATGGTCAGGTGATAGCGAGCTACGACTGTTTATTTTATTGCTTGTGATTGTCGCAACAGTCGGGGCATTTATGAGTAACACTGGAACGGTCGCACTTATGCTGCCGATTGTTGTGTCGATTGCGCTCAGCATAAAAGTCAGTCCATCGAAATTTTTAATGCCGCTCTCCTATATCGCAAGCATGTCGGGGCTGATGACGCTCATCGCCTCGCCGACAAATTTAATCGCTTCGCAAACATTAGTTGATCATGGCTTTGAAAAGCTAGGCTTCTTTACGATTACGCCAATCGGTATTATTGCGACGATCACGGTTATTGTTTATTTAGTATTAGTGCGTAACACGCTGCTACCAAATGAAGAAAATCGCTCACAATCAAGTGCAGGCTATAAATTGTCACCGAAAAAAATCGCGAAGGAATACGGCTTGCATGATAAATTATTCCGCGTTGTCGTAGCAGAGGAATCTTCTATTGTAGATAAAAAGTTAGCGGATTTAAAATTACCGCTAAATTATCACATTTATATTATGAAAATTAAACGCGGCGCACAGGACGGGCTGAATTTACGACCGATGACTTATCAGGAATTGGCTGGTCCAACAAGTATTATTTACGTGGGTGATGAATTGTACGTGCAAGGGCATGCAGAGGATATTGAACGCTTTGCTACGGATTTCAAGCTGCAAGTACAGCCATTTGAGGATAACGCCGAGGAGCTTGTATCAAAGAAAATCGGAGTTGCCGAAGTGTTATTAACACCGCAATCACGTTTAATTGGCGAATCGGTAAGTAAAATTGGCTTCCGTGAGAAATACAATTTAAATATTTTAGGCATTAACCGTAAAGGGGACTATCTCCTAAAAAACATGGCTGAGCAAAAGCTGCGTTTCGGTGATGCGATGTTAGTACAAGGTACGTGGGATGAGATTGAACTACTTTCACGCGAAACACAGGATGTTGTCGTAGTTGGTCAGCCGCGCGAACAGGCGGGGACAGTAGTGGCGAGTGGTAAGGCGTCGATTGCAGGTGCAATTATGCTACTGATGATTGGGCTTATGGTATTTGAGGTATTTGACGCGGTCATTGCTGTACTAATCGGTGCTGTATTAATGATTGTTACAGGCTGTCTGCGTAATATGGACGATGCGTACAGCAAGATGAACTTTGAAAGTATTGTCTTAGTTGCGGCGATGCTCCCGATGGCAACCGCGCTTGAAAAAACAGGCGGGATGACCATTTTGGCCGATAGTATTGTTTCATTGCTGGGTGATTTCGGTCCGTTTGGTGTGCTAATGGGGATTTATGTGCTGACGGTTATTTTTGGGCAATTTGTTAGTAATACCGCAACAGCTGTCCTATTTGCGCCGATTGCGATTACTGCAGCACTTGCGATGGATACTAATCCGTATACGTTTATGATTGGCGTCGCAACAGCAGCTAGTATGGCGTTCGCGACACCAATCGCCTCACCAACGAACTCGCTTGTCTTAACAGCAGGCGGCTATAAATTTATGGACTTCGTAAAAGTCGGTGTACCGCTGCAAATTATTATGTTTATCGTCATGATGATTGCGGTGCCGCTTTTATTTCCATTTTAGAATGATTTGCTAGCTATCGGACCTTTTCGGTGGCTAGTTTTTTTGTTGCCCGCATATAGTGAAAAAAGTGTAATGACACTGTTTTCTATTTTTGTATACAGGGAATGAACACTATAAATAGGGGGACGATTGTATGTCTACTCGGAGTATTCGAGCACCACGGGGAAGTGAGCTGACGTGTAAAGGCTGGACGCAGGAGGCCGCAATGCGCATGCTGATGAATAATTTAGACCCAGAAGTGGCGGAAAATCCAGATGAGCTGATTGTATACGGTGGCATTGGTAAGGCAGCACGCAATTGGGAAAGCTTTGAGAAAATTGTTGAGACACTAAAGGAATTAGAAAATGATGAAACACTGCTTGTGCAATCAGGAAAGCCCGTTGCGGTGTTCAAAACATATGAGCACTCACCGCGTGTGTTGATTGCCAATTCGAATTTAGTGCCGGCTTGGGCTAATTGGGATCATTTTTACGAGCTAGAGGAGCGCAATTTAATGATGTACGGGCAAATGACAGCGGGCTCTTGGATTTATATTGGTGCGCAGGGGATTTTGCAAGGAACTTATTTAAGCTTTGTCGAGGCGGGCAAAAAGAAATTTGGCTCCGCTGATTTACGTGGGCGCTCGATTTTAACAGGTGGTATGGGCGGTATGAGCGGTGCACAGCCGCTTGCAGGGAAGATGGCTGGAGCGGTCATTTTAGTCGTCGAAGTAGACCGCGCGCGGATTGAACGTAAAATCAATGAGGGCTACTGCGATTATTTAGTAGAGACAGTGGATGAGGCAGTGGAGTTAATGAATAAATTACTAGCTGAAAAAATACCTGCTTCCATTGGGTTAGTAGGCAACTGTGCGGATGTGAATCGCGAGCTATTAAATCGCGGGATTATTCCTGATTTTGTGACGGACCAAACGTCAGCACATGACCCGATTAATGGCTATGTGCCAAATAGTATGATGTTAGAAGAGGCGCTTACTTTACGAAAAGAGAATTCTAAAGTGTATGAGCAACGCGCAAAGGAGACGATGGCGCTTCATGTGCGCACGATGCTTGCATTTCAAGCGGCGGGCGCGGAGGTATTTGATTATGGCAATAATATTCGCGCGTACGCAAAGGAAATGGGCGTAGACAATGCCTTTGATTTCCCGGGATTTGTGCCGGCCTATATTCGCCCGTTATTTTGTGAGGGCAAGGGGCCATTTCGCTGGGTAGCATTATCGGGGGATGCGCAGGATATTTATAAAATCGACGCACTTGCCAAAGAAATGTTTGCACATGACGAGGGGCTTGTGAACTGGATTAACATGGCACAAAAAATGGTCAAGTGGCAAGGGTTACCTGCGCGCATTTGCTGGCTCGGCTACGGCGACCGCCACCGTTTCGCATTACGTGTAAATGAAATGGTCGCGCGTGGTGAACTAAACGCACCGATTGTTTTTGGACGTGACCATTTAGACTCTGGTTCTGTTGCCTCGCCAAACCGTGAGACAGAGGGGATGCGTGACGGTTCGGATGCGGTATCTGATTGGCCGTTACTGAACGCGCTCATTAATACAGCAGGCGGGGCAAGCTGGGTGAGTCTACATCACGGCGGTGGGGTCGGCATGGGCTATTCGCAGCATTCAGGGCAGGTGCTTGTGGCAGATGGCAGTGAGCTAGCTGTTGAAAAAATTAGTCGCGTCCTTATTTCAGACCCTGGAATGGGCGTTGTGCGTCATGCGGATGCTGGTTATGCGTTAGCGATGCGGACCGCAAAGGAAAAAGGTGTACGCATGCCAATGCTAAAGGAGATACGCGAATGACGATTTTAATTGAGCATGCCAATGAAATTTTGACAATGCAGGGCAAAAAGGGTGCACGTACCGGCAAGGAGATGAGTGAGCTCGGACTTATAACAGGTGCTAGCCTATTAATCGCAGACGGACGCATCGCGATGATTGGACCGCGTAAAGAAATCGAAAGAGAGTTTCCTCATTTAATTGCAAAAGCGGAAGTCATTGATGCAAGTGGCAAAATTATTTTGCCTGGCTTCGTGGATTGTCATACCCATTTAGTGCACGGCGGGACGCGTGAACATGAGTTAAATATGCGGCTTAGTGGTGCGACCTATATGGAAATTATGAATGCGGGCGGCGGTATTCATTACACGACGACCAAAACACGCGCGGCGAGCTTTGAAGAACTATATGATAAAACGTACCAGCACTTAAACGATTTTTTGCGGCATGGTGTGACGACGGTCGAGGCGAAATCTGGCTACGGCTTAGAGTGGCAGACGGAATGTAAGCAATTAGAGGTTGTGCAGGCACTTCAGGCAGATCATCCAGTCAATCTTGTGTCGACATTTATGGGCGCGCATGCCGTGCCGAATGCGTATAAAGGTGATGAGGATGCCTTTGTGGAATTAATTATTCACGACATGCTGCCGAAAGTCGCGGCGCGCGGCTTAGCAGAATTTAATGATGTATTTTGTGAGAAGGGCGTATTTACCCCGCAGCAGTCACGTCGTATTTTGCAGGCAGGCAAAGCGCTTGGTTTAACACCAAAAATTCATGCCGATGAAATTGAACCGTATGAAGGCGCGGAGCTTGCGGCAGAGGTAGGTGCGATTTCTGCTGAGCATTTACTTGTTACCTCAGACACAGGCATTGAGGCGATGGCACGTGCTGGCGTGATTGCGGTGTTATTACCAGGCACGGCATTTTTCCTACGCGCACCATTTGCGAGAGGTAGACAGATGATTGATGTAGGTGTAGCTGTTGCGATTTCGACCGATTTTAATCCAGGCTCAAGCCCGACTGTTAGCCTGCCCTTTATCCAAAACTTAGCCTGCATGAATATGGGCATGACGATGGAGGAGGTACTTTGTGCAACGACGGTCAATGCAGCTTATGCGATTAATCGTGGTACGGAAATTGGCACGCTTGAAGTAGGGAAGCGGGCAGATATTGTCATGCTAAATGTCCCGAATTACAAGCAGCTACAATATTTTTACGGCATGAATCATACACATACCGTTATTAAGGGGGGACGGATTGTTGTAAAAGGTGGAACACTCGTATAGAAGGGGAAGGGAGCTATTGAAAAGTAGCTTCTTTTTGGTGAGGTAACGTAAATGCAGGAAAAATAACTACGAGAGCAGTTATTAGCCTCGCAGTCATCAAAAGGTTTGCATATGCATTTGGCTTTCTCGATATGTTCCAACAATATTTTGTGCGTAGGGTATAAATGATTTCCCTTGTTCCGTTAAAATTAAGCTACGGCCTTTTCGGAGGAATAGCTGTGTGCCAAGGTTGCTTTCTAATGCTTTAATGCGCGCAGAAATAGTTGGCTGTGTTAGGAACAGTGCTTGTGCGGCTTTATGGATGCTTTTATATTCAACGACAAATAAAAATGATTCGATATGATCAATATTCAAATTGCTCTCCCCTTTTTTATAAAGTTTATAGAAATACTTGGTATTAATTGTAACAAAATAAAAATTATAAGCAAACTAAATTGTCAGAAAATACTTATAAGAAAATTCAATTAGTCAAAAATGTGAATGAGCACAGTCGGGGAAGGGGTGGATAAAATAGCTAATGACAAGCAAATAATGGCTAGTT
Organism: Solibacillus sp.; assembly: GCA_040274725.1. Lineage (GTDB taxonomy): Bacteria > Bacillota > Bacilli > Bacillales_A > Planococcaceae > Solibacillus. Next base: position 166,128 of record JBEMAQ010000006.1, read on the forward strand.
TTGAGAGGTTAGTTCATACATATAAAGACCCGCTTTCTTGCATTCTGCTACGAATGACTGGACAGCAGGAGCTTGCTGTACGTTTGTTAAAAGAAGTATTTGTAAAAATCTATGATGAACTTCCGTATAAGGATGATAGAAAGTTTTTGATTATGCTCTTTTTGAACATTTTTAGTCATATATGCAAAATACATCTTTTAAAGAAGCCTGAATACATTGTGTAAGCACATCTAACAATCCTACAATGCAAGTAGGGGGCGACAAGATGAACGTACAACAGGTTGAAAGTTTTTTAACTTTATATAAAGAGGAGCAACAATTAGACACGGCTTGGTACGAGGCGCGAATTCAGGAGGTACAGCTAGCTGGTGAGTTTGTCCCGACGACTGAGGAACTAATATTTGCAGCACGCGTTGCATGGCGTAATAGTAATAAATGCATCGGGCGTCTATTTTGGCAAAGTCTGCATGTTGTTGATGCGCGACATTTATTAGAGGAACGGGAAATTTATGACGCGCTTCTACAGCATATTCGCTATGCGACAAATGGTGGAAAAATACGTCCAGCTATTACGGTTTTTGCACCCAGTCGTGTTCGGATTTGGAATCACCAGCTTCTTCGTTATGCAGGCTATGGTATGAAGGGTGGTGTGATAGGTGACCCAGATTCATTAGTTTTTACAAAGCTTTGTGAAGAGCTTGGCTGGCGAGGTGCTAGGACGCATTATGATGTTTTGCCGCTCGTTATTCAAGTAGATAACCGCGCACCGCAGTGGTTTGATATTCCAAAAGAGGACGTACTTGAAGTGCCAATTATACATCCCGAGTATGATTTTGAAGAGCTTATGATGAAATGGTATGCGGTACCGATTATTTCGAGCATGCGTCTTGAATGTGGTGGTGTGAATTTTGAGGCGACACCGTTTAATGGCTGGTATATGGGGACAGAAATAGGTGCGCGCAATTTAGCCGATACAGATCGCTACAATTATTTGCCACGAGTGGCGAAAAAGATAGGTCTTGATACATCGAAGAATGCCTCACTTTGGCGAGACCGTGCGCTTGTCGAGCTCAATATTGCGGTGCTCTATTCCTATAAACAGGCATGCGTGAACATTGTCGACCATCATACCGCAGCACAACAGTTCAAGCTTTTCCAACAGCAGGAGCAGCAGGCAGTACGCGCTGTTACGGGAAATTGGGTATGGCTCATTCCGCCACTTTCACCTGCTACGACACATATTTATCACGAGCCAATAGTAAATAAAATCAACTCACCAAACTATTTTTATCAAAAGCAGCCGTATTAAAAGAAGCCCCGATTCAGTGTTGAATCGGGGCTTCCATTATCTTTTCTTCTTCATTAATTTGATAAGCTCTTCACGGTCAATTAAATACACATCATTAATTTCCGCAAGCTTTTCAGCCTGGCGCGTGAAATGGCTATTTGTCACTACCCATGCCTCGTTTGCTTTATACATGCGCACCGCACCGATAATTTCCTGTACGGCTTTTACGCCAACAGAGCCAGAATAGCGCTTCGCCTGCACAACGATGACGTCTCGGCCATCCTTCAATACTAAATCTGCGCCGTAATCACCAGAAGTAGCGGTGTAGGATACTTTATAACCGCGCTTTTTAAATAGCTCCCCTAAAAAATGCTCAAAGTCCTCGCCGGTCATTTGGTCGACCTTGTAAATGTCTGATTGCCGTATTTTTTTTGCTTTACGTGATTTCATCCACCATTTAAAGCAAACGAAAAGCATGAAGCACACAATCACTGTGCTAATGGCGAACTGAATGGATTGTTTATAATACCAGCTAGCTAGAAAAATGATGATTGCTACTACTATTGGGAATGGAATTTGTCTTTTCTTTCTCTTCTTTTTATATTTTGCCAAAATGTATACCCCTTTAAAATAGAAACTTTTCTTCGTGTAGTATAACATAATTTGGGTACATACGTTTGTATTTATACGTAGTCATTATTGGAACTTTTGAAAGCCGTAATGGCCAAAATCACGCTACAGCTAATGAATACAAGGATTGGCACAAACCAGCTATTTGTTACGTCATGCATGTAGCCAAATAACACAGGACCAATCGCTGCGAGCGAGTAGCCGATTGACTGCGCAAAGCCAGATAAATCTGCTGCCTCATAAGCAGTTTTTGTGCGCAGTGTGAAGAGCATGAGGACAAGACCAAATGAGGCACCGCCTGCAAAGCCTAAAAAGATCATCCACAGTACAGCAAAGCTTGTCCATTCAAATAAAATCCCAGCGAAGCCAACAACATAACAGATGGTAAAGAATGCAACAATCGGACGTTGATTTGATAGTTTACCGGCGATAATTGGAATTAAGAAGGTCATAGGAATTTGTGCGAGCTGCATAATGGATACCATCCATCCAGCTGCTGCGGCATTTAACCCTTGTGAAATAAAAATTTCAGGTAGCCACGCGCTTGAGCAATAAAAAATAAGAGATTGTAAGCCCATAGAAATGGCGACTGCCCAAGCAAGTGGTGAGCGCCAAAGCAACTTTTTAGGTGCGCTTTTGCTTGGCGTGAGTGTTTCAACTTTTTGCGCGCGTAACAAAGGAAGCCATGCGACTAAAGTGAGTACAGCTAAAATAACCGAAAACCCAAGCGCTGCTTGCCAACCATTTGTATCGGCAACCGAGTAACTAATCCCAGCAGCAAGACCACCTGATATATTCATCGACATCGAATAAATAGCCGTAAGTAAACCGATATGTAATGGGAATTTTAATTTAAAGTAACTCGGAATGAGCACGTTACCAAATGCAATGGCAACACCAATAAGCACAGTGCCTAGTACTAAAAGGGAAGTAGTCCCAACGGAGCGTAATAGTACCCCGAATCCTAATAAAATAATCGAATAAAATAGCGTCCATTCCATGCCAAATTTACGTGCAACACGCGACGCAAAGGGCGAAATTACTGCGAAGGCAAGCAGTGGAATGGTCGTTAAAAAGCCTGCGAGTACATTTGAAATGCCAAGCCCGTCACGGATAAAAGAAATAATCGGGCCGACAACAGTAAGTGGTGTCCGTAAAATTGTTGCAAATAAAAAAATAGCGAGGGCAAATAATAAAGCTGCTTGATTGAATGATATTTTTTTGCTTTTTTTAGCATCGTAGTTCATTGTGATAAATCTCCTTTTGGCATACAGTAAATGTAATTGTAGTGAGGTTTTGTAATTGATAGAATAATCTTAAAAAATAGAATAATCAAAAGTTATTGCAAGCAAAAAAATGATATGTTACACTCGTTTTGGTTCAAGAAAATGTCTCGCTTCGTTAAGTTTATCGCGAGTCGATTGAAACATTAAGTTTAATAATATTACCTCATATTTTGTGAGGTAGAGGTCGCAAGCATTAAGATTAGTATAGCGGAGATTTGGGAGAATCGGTGAAGCTTTATGAAAGGAATGATTGCCGAAGTGGTGTCCCGCTCTCATGGGATGTTGCTGGGGCTGTTTCCGATAAGGGACAGAACTGTCACATGAATATTCATGTGTTGAGCTATCTTTCAAGTTTGATGGGGATTTATGAGTCGTCACATCACTTGTGGCGGCTTTTTGTTTTCAATTGGATGTAACCAAAATTGAAAATTCCTATCAAACTGAAAATCAAAAAGGAGAAGAATAATGACTGAAATTAAAATAGATCAGCTCGGTAATAAAAATGAGCTGAAAAGGGGTCTGAAAAGTCGTCATATTACGATGATTTCTTTAGGCGGAACGATCGGAACGGGGCTGTTTTTAGCCTCAGGTGGTGCAATCGCGCAGGCGGGTCCTGGTGGTGCGCTCCTTGCATATGCATTAATCGGCTTTATGGTGTACTTCCTAATGACAAGCCTTGGTGAGATGGCAGCCTATATGCCAACATCCGGCTCGTTCAGTACGTACGCAACACGCTTTGTTGACCCAGCGTTAGGCTTCGCGCTTGGCTGGAACTACTGGTACAACTGGGCAATTACAATCGCAGCGGAAATCGCGGCAGTATCACTGATTATGAAATACTGGTTCCCAGATAGTTCGTCATTAATTTGGACCGTATTATTTATTGTTGTAGTATTATCATTTAACCTGTTGTCTGTAAAAGCATATGGTGAAAGTGAATATTGGTTTGCGATGATTAAAGTAGCGACTGTTATCATTTTCATCATCGTCAGCTTCCTCATGATTTTTGGTTTACTCGATGGTCATGACCCAGTAGGCTTTAAAAACTTCTTTGTAGAGGAGGCGCCATTTAACGGTGGTTTCTTCGCACTGTTCGGCATTTTCTTAGCAGCTGGCTTTAGTTTCCAAGGGACAGAGATGCTAGGTGTTACGGCTGGTGAAACAGATGACCCAGCGAAAAATATTCCGAAAGCAGTAAAGTCGGTATTTTGGCGTATTTTACTGTTCTACATTTTCGCAATCGGTGCGATTGGCTTACTAATTCCGTACACAGATTCACGTTTATTATCAGAGGACATTGCAACAAGTCCGTTCACATTAGTATTTGAAAACTTAGGTGTCGCGTTTGCGGCGTCTGTTATGAATGCGATTATTTTAACGGCGATGCTATCTGCGGGTAACTCAGGACTTTATGCAGCAAGCCGTATGTTATATCAACTTGCAGTAGACGGCAAGGCACCGAAGTTATTTATGAAAGTAAATACGCGCGGTATTCCTGTTTATGCACTACTTGCAACACTAGCAGTTGGCTGTGTATCATTTTTAGCATCATTCTTTGGTGATGGTGTTGTATATATTTGGTTACTCAATGCATCAGGGCTGTCAGGCTTCATCGCTTGGCTAGGCATTGCGATCAGTCATTACCGCTTCCGTAAAGCATTTGTTGCACAGGGACATAGCTTAAGCGAGCTTCCTTACGTATCACCACTTTATCCGTTTGGTCCAATATTCGCATTTGCATTATGTATGATTGTCGTACTTGGGCAAAATTACACGGCGTTTATGGGTGGCAGCGTTGACTGGTACGGTGTTATCGTATCGTATATTGGCCTACCGCTATTTATGGCACTATGGATTGGCTACAAAATTAAACATAAAACAAAAATCGTGCCGCTTGATCAGGCAGATTTTAAAATTTAGTCTAGCAAAGGCGTTCAGAGCAATCTGAGCGCCTTTTATTTTTGGGAAAATAAGGGCTCGCATTTATAGGTGATGCTATAATAAAAAAGGGGGGCGAGCCGATGAATTTATTTGATTTTGCAACGCAATTTATCGCTGAAAAGTACGAAAATGTGTACCGAGCAGGTGTTGTTGTCCCATATACGACGCATCTTTTTGGCGTTGCACGCTTATTGAAAAGTGCAGGTTATCGTGAAGAAGTTGTCATTGCAGGTTTATTGCATGATTGCTTAGAGGATGGGCGAGCCGATGAACGAGAGTTACGTACATTTTTCGGAGATGAAATTGCAAAGTTGGTAAAGGTATCAACAGAGCCAGATAAAAATATTGTTTGGGAACAACGAAAAAAAGAAGTACTAAATACAATTCAGCACAAAACAGATGGGCAACTAGCGATTGTGTTAGCGGAAAAAACCCATAATGTACGTGCAATTACAGTGGAGGTCGCACAGCTTGGCGAGCAAGTTTGGGCGAATTTAAAAGCACCAAAAGAAAAGCAAGAATGGTATTATAGAAGCATTATAGAGAAAGTGAAAATTTATCATCCGAATGCAGTATTACTTTGCCAGCTAGAGCAGGCAGTAGAGAAGCTGTTTATTCGTGTTGAAAATTAAAAGGATGCGATTTAATGGTAGTTTCGAGTGGATTTTATCGGAAAATTGAAAGATGGTTAATTGACGAGCAAACAGGTGAAAAGCTATATAAGCCGTTTCAAGTAAGTGGTAATCCATATAAAGCGAGTGTATTTTTAGTCAATACAATTGTAAGTCCCGTACTCGCAACAGAAAAATCGTATATAAAATTATTTGCGGACAGTTTAGTGGATGAGGAAATTTTACATGAACTGTATGCAGGAGAATTAGCAAATGCTTCGCGTGAGTATAAAGGCTCGGTGCAATTTGCCAAATGGCTGTACAAAGTTTCAGGTGAGCAAGCTGTATTAACATCACTAAATGCGTACGAGGTAGACGATGTAAAGGATGCAAAGCTTATCAAAAAGCAGTATCCTGCACAATATGAGCGCGGTCAGGAAATTTTTGATGAGGTGTTCGCAGAATTTGTACCGAAAATTGTTATTTTGCAAGGGAAAGCAGCCGTTGAGCAATTTCAGGAGCGCTTTGCACAAGGGTTAATATTAAAGAATACAAAGCATACAAAAATTCAAGACATTGAAGAAGCAGGTCTATTTGCGACGCTACATCTAGAGGACGGTAGCATAGTCGAAGTATTTGCAACACGCAGTATGGCTTATTTCGGAAAAGACGGTGCAAGCTTTGAAAAATTTAAGAAAAATTTAAAAAAAGCGTTGAAAAGGTTGTAAAAACCGAACATTCTATTTTGAATTGGCTTGAAGAACAACTAAATTCCGAAAAATAAGAATAGTTTTTTTATTTTGATGTTATTGCAATTGCTTTTTCACATGATTATAATTGGGACATTCACAAAAGTTAAACAGACCTTTTTACTCATATAATAGCAGGGATAGGGCTTGCGAGTTTCTACCGATTTACCGTAAATAAATCGACTATGAGTGAGTTGTTTTTAGTAAATGTCTTGCCTATTGTCGCAATGCCTTTATTAATATTTTCGAATTAACACTCGGGAAGCTGCTCACTCTTTTAAAAGAGTGAGTAAGTTTCTCGGGTTTTTTATTTTCACTCAGCAAGATTTGCTGAACTTAATTACACGTATGTGTGGTTTATTCCCAAATAGAAGGAGCGCATTTCAATGCAATTATTAAAAGATAAAATTATCCAAGAGGGCAAAGTACTTTCAGATACAGTGTTAAAAGTAGACACATTTTTAAATCACCAAATTGATCCATTATTAATGAAAGAGATTGGTGACGAGTTTGCAAATCGTTTCTCTGATCAAGTCATTACAAAAGTATTAACAATTGAATCATCAGGTATCGCACCTGCAACATTTTTAGGTTTAGTGCTTGGCGCACCTGTTGTCTTTGCACGTAAACGTAAGTCTTTAACGCTAAGCGATAATTTATATTCTTCAAAGGTTCACTCATTTACAAAAGGTGAAACGAATGAAATTTCAGTAGCAAAAGACTTTATTAAAGCAGAGGATAATGTTGTCATTATTGACGATTTCCTAGCAAATGGTGAGGCATTAAAAGGCTTAATGGATATAGCGAAGCAAGCGGGCGCGAATGTAGTGGGTGCTGGGATTGTTATTGAAAAGGGCTTCCAAAAAGGTGGCCAAGAGTTGCGCGACCAAGGCTTACGCATTGAGTCATTAGCGAATATTAAATCACTAGCGAATGGTAAAGTTGAATTTTTCGATTAAGATGTACTTCTAGAAATAAGCTGCGTTTAGCAGGTATTTAGATACGAGATTACATAGGAGGAACGTTTCAACATGAATAATACGAAGGCAGCAACGCTCGGCATTCAGCATTTACTTGCGATGTATGCAGGGGCAATATTAGTACCATTAATTATCGGTGGCGCACTTGGCTTTGACTCAGCGCAAATGACGTATTTAGTCGCAATCGATATTTTCATGTGCGGTGTGGCAACATTACTGCAAGTTTGGAAAGGGAAAGTAATTGGCATCGGTTTACCAGTTGTACTTGGCTGTACGTTTACAGCAGTTAGTCCGATTATCGCGATTGGGACATCTGGTGGTTTAGGTGATGTGTACGGTGCAATTATTGCATCGGGTTTAATTATCGTAGTAATCGGTGGCATCTTCGGACGTTTAGTGCCGTTCTTCCCACCAGTTGTAACAGGCTCGGTTGTCACAATTATCGGTATTAGCTTATTACCAGTAGCCTTAAACAATATGGCTGGCGGTCAAGGTGCTCCTGATTTTGCATCAGGCTCAAATGTAGCACTTGCCTTCATTACACTTCTAATTATTTTAGTTGTTTATCGTTTCTCAGTAGGATTCGTTCGTGCAATCTCGATTTTAATCGGACTTGTTGCGGGTACAGTAATTGCTATTTTCATAGGGAAAGTAGATTTCACACCAGTAGTTGATGCATCTTGGCTACATATTATGACACCATTCTACCTAGCAACACCAACATTTGAAGTGTCAGCGATTTTAACAATGACACTTGTTGCAATGGTTTCATTAGTAGAATCTACAGGCGTATACTATGCACTAAGTGATATTTGTAAAAAGGATTTAACATCAAAGGATTTATCAAGAGGGTACCGTGCGGAAGGTTTAGCATCAATTATTGGTGGTATTTTCAACGCATTCCCTTACACAACCTTCTCGCAAAACGTCGGTCTGATCCAAATGTCTGGCGTACGTGACCGCAAAGTCATCTTCATGACAGGTGGTATGCTTGTGGCACTTGGTTTCTTACCAAAGCTTGCGGCGATTACAACGATTATCCCAACGTCTGTACTTGGTGCAGCGATGCTTGCGATGTTCGGTATGGTCATTACGCAAGGTGTACGCATGCTTGCACCAGAGATTGCAAAATCAATGGAAAACGCCATGGTCGTAGCGATTGCGGTTGGTCTTGGTGTCGGTGTAGCGGTTGTTCCAGACATCTTCGCCTCATTACCAGCAGGGCTTTCAATTTTAACATCAAATGGTATCGTGGCAGGTTCACTTACGGCAATTTTATTAAATATCCTATTTAATATGATTGGTCCAAAGCGTAAAGACCCGATGCATGTAGAATAAACAAAGAAGTATCTCGAGACAATTTTCGAGATACTTTTTTTGTTGAGTAAGGAATTACAGAACAGATGCTAAATGAAATGAACAGAAGTACAACCGAAGTGCATGAGGGAGCGCGACTGGTATACACGATTAAGGGGATACTAAGCGCGGCAAAGTAAGCGATGGGTGATGTGCAGCAAATGTCACATCGGACAAAGGAAATTGAAGTGACAGCGTATGCGGTAAACAAGTCTATTCAACAAAATGCACAGGTAAGCTTACAGGTAGCAAAAGGTGCAGAGATTGTGCGTGAGTCCTCAACGGTACAAAGTGAGGTTGTCATTACATTAACGCGTACAGTAGGTGAACTTACAAAATCCGTTACGAAGCTTGAAACAATTTTTCGACATTATATGTTACCAGAGAATAAATAAAATTACGCATTGATTTTGAATGAAGTAGGGTGTATCTATGACGAGGAGATGCACCTTTTTTATTATGAGTGAATTCTCACTTGAATAAGATAAACTGAATAGAAAATCACTAGCGTGGATAAAATATCTTTCAGTAACATGTTTTAAAAATGCAATACTGGAGGAGAAAAAATGAAAGCACTAGTGTACGCAGGTCCAGGAAAAAAAGAGGTTCGTGAAGTAGAAAAGCCAAAAATACTTCAAGATAGCGATGCCGTTGTAAGGCTATTAAAAACAACGATTTGTGGAACAGATTCGCACATTTTAGGTGGTGACGTGCCGGCTGCAAAGGAAGGGCTGATTTTAGGGCATGAAGGAATTGGCATTGTCGAGGAAATCGGTTCAGGTGTCAAAAACTTTAAAGTTGGTGATAAAGTCATCATTTCATGTGTGACAGCTTGTGGCACATGCATGTATTGTAAGGACTCGCTCTATGCGCATTGCAAGGATGGCGGTTGGATTTTAGGGCATTTAATTAACGGGACGCAAGCAGAATACGTACACATCCCGCATGCGGACAACTCACTTTATCATATTCCAGAAGGCATTTCAGATGATGCAGCCGTTATGATTTCCGATATTTTACCGACCGGCTTTGAAATTGGGGTGCTAAATGGGCAAGTGAAGCCTGGTGATACAATCGCTATCATTGGGGCGGGGCCGATTGGGATGTCGGTTTTATTAACGTCGCAGTTTTATTCGCCGGGTACAATCATTATGGTCGATTTAGATGACAATCGACTAGAAAATGCAAAGCGATTCGGGGCAACGCATACGGTCAATTCAAAAGATGGGGCTGCGGCCATTAAAAAGATTTTAGAGCTGACAGACGGTGTCGGGGTAGATGTAGCGATTGAGGCGGTCGGCTACCCTGCGACGTTTGATATTTGCCAAAAGATTTTAGCGCCTGGTGGGCATTTAGCAAACGTTGGAGTGCACGGTAAGCCGGTCGAGCTGCAGCTGCAGGATTTATGGATTCGCAATGTGACAATAACAACGGGCCTTGTGTCGACATATTCTACACCGATGCTTTTAAAAACGCTATCGGGCGGTAAAATTAACGTCGATGAGCTTGTTACGCACCGCTTTCCGTTTTCGCAAATTATTGAGGCATATGAAACGTTCCAAAATGCGTCGAGAGAAAAGGCACTAAAAGTGATGATTGATTTTGAATAAATAATAAAAAAACCCGTTCAAAAAAGACAATTACAACTTTTTTGAACGGGTTAATTTGAGTAAATCTTTATAAAAAGAAAGGGAGGAGTAATTTTAGCAAAGAGTTTGTTAAATAGCGAATTCAGGTGTTTGTACACTATCCTCTGCATAGCCCATAACACGGTTTAAAATTTTGCTTTCATAATAAACAAAATCATTATTTCTGATGCGTGGACGGGCAAGTGGGATTGGTAAATCAAGTGTAATCGCACCTTCCTCAATTAAAATGACGCGGTCCGCTAAGGCGACGGCCTCGCTTACATCATGCGTGACAAGTAGCGCGGTAAAGCCAGATTGCTGCCATAATGATTCGATGAGTGCCTGCATGTCTAGGCGAGTAAGTGCATCGAGCGCACCGAGTGGCTCATCTAATAATAGTAGTCTAGGGTTCGTTGACAGTGCGCGCGCTAATGCTACACGCTGCCTTTGTCCACCTGATAATTTATTTGGCCATTCTGCTGCCTTTTGCTCTAACCCAACACTTTTTAACGTCGCAAGTACAGCATCAGGTGCTTTATTTGTGGCGCAAATTGAAATGTTTTCTAATACAGACTTCCAAGGAAGTAGACGTGGCTCTTGGAATAATACACGTGTCCCGTCCGCTTGATCAGCCACGCCTTGTTTGTTTAATAAAAGAGAGCCTGTCGTTTTTTGCTCTAAATCTGCAATGAGTCGTAGCAATGTACTTTTTCCGCAGCCGCTTTTACCGACGATGGCAATAAATTCGCCGCTTTTGACATCTAAATTAATATTTGTTAGTACAGCAGTATCTCCGAAGGATTTAGACAACTGCTCAATTTGAATGGACGTTCCAATATAGTCTGTCATATCACTTCACCTCTAGTTCTTCATAAAATTTGGATGCCACTGTAGCCAGCGTTTTTCTAAAAACTTTGCGATAGAGTCGGAAAGCTTCCCGAGTAGCGCATAAATTAAAATCGCTAAAACGATAATATCCATCTGCATAAATTCGCGCCCCTGCATCGCGAGATAACCGATGCCTGAATCAGCTGCAACCGTTTCAGCCACGATGAGTGTCAGCCACATAATACCCAGTGAATAACGAATCCCTACTAGGATTGAAGGAAGCGCCCCTGGCAGAATAATATGCTTAAATAATTCAATCTTAGTTAGTTTATATACTTTACCCATTTCAATAAGCCCTGGATCAATCGAACGGATACCGTGGAACGTATTTAAATAAATCGGGAAAAAGACACCAAGTACAATTAAAATTAGTTTCGCAGGCTCTGCGATACCGAACCATAAAATAACGAGCGGCACTAATGCCAAGTGCGGGATTGTGCGCATCATTTGAATCGTTGAATCTAAAAATAGTTCCGAGTAACGGCTAATACCATTAATAAGTCCTAAAATGAGCCCAATTGAACCACCGATTAAAAAGCCTAAAAATGCACGCTGGGTACTAATAACAACGGATTCTAATAGTTCACCGCTTTTTATTAAATCAAGAGCCGTTGAAAACACAGTGAGTGGTGCGATAAAGCGTGTGTTTTGTGCAAAAATACCGGTCGTGAAAATATGCCAAATAATTAATAAGGCGAGTGGTAATAGCCACGGAATAAATTGCTGTTTTCTAATTGCGATGTTTGACATGAATGATCACCAGCCTTTACTCATTACTTAATTTCCGTAAGTCTTCATTTAAAATTTGGTCCCAATTTTTTGAAACGTCCACTTGTTTGTCAATTAAGCCAATTGATAAAAATGTATCGGCAATATCTTGTTGTGAGGCAATCGCTTCATCTGTGATGGGGATGATTTTTGTAGGACGCTGTTTCTCGCCGTCCTTTAATGTTTGTAATGCAGTTTCTACTGGCTGCTTCGTATTTTCTGCATAAATTCCAGCCCATTGCTTGATATTTTCGCGCTGCCATTCATACGATTTGTTAAGGCGTGCTAGAAAGTCAACTAATGCTGCACGCTTCTTATCATCCTCAAGAACAGATGTATGTGCGCTGAGCGGGAAGTTCCCAGATAAAATCGTTTCTGCAGATGCAAGTGTAGTTGCGCCTCTCTCTTTAGCTGTGATAATCGAGTTCCCATAGCTCGCTAGCGCATCGACATTATTGCCAAGCAGTGCCGTTAAGCCGTCTGCTGTCGTTAATGCTTGCGCGTCGATATCATCCCAAGTAAGGCCTGCTTCCTCTAAAATTTTCACAAGGAAATATTGTGCTGTTGTATTTTGAACGTAAGCTACTTTTTTCCCTTTTAAATCTGCTGGTGTTTTAATAGATGAATCCTTTGGTACGACAATTTCCTGCAGTAGTGTATTGGAGTTCGAGATGGCGATAATTTTTGAAGCATCCCCATTTGCTGAGAGGGAAGAAAAGATTGGCGGGATTTCACTTGTTGAACCGAAATCTACGTGACCTGCATTCATTGCCTCTAAAATGAGGTTACCACCTTGGAATACACTATATTCAATGTTATAAGGCAAATCTTGATCTAATCCCGCATGCTTGAGTGCCTCTTCATGTGAGCCCCAACCAGTTTGTGCAATGCGTAAAGTCACCTTCTCTTCTCCACTCGCTGTTTTGACTGCGGATTCTGCGGATGAGCATGCTGTTAAAACAGTTAATATAGTGAGGAGAACGACAAATGAATATAGTTTTCTCATATAGTTTGCTCCTTTGCATACAGGATTTGTTGACCAAGTGCGTCCGCTTTATAAATCGCCGTTTCCACTAGCTCCGCTGTAAGAGGATGAGGGAAAGTTGCTGTTTTTTGCTCATGAGTAAGTAATTGTGCTAGTTGTTGAATCGTGTCCTCACTATTTTCAGTAAAGCCAAGCTGCGTGAGTGTCACAGGCTGTTTGAGCTCTGCTAGATAATGAATGAATGCCTCGATTTCTTTTTCTTCTTTTTTCTCCAGGAAAAATTGCACAATTAAACCGAAAATAACTTTTTCCCCGTGCAATGTGTGGTGTGTCTCAGGGAAATACGTTAACTTATTGTGAAGTGCATGCGCTAACGGCTCCTTATACGAATCACCCTGAATGCTACCTACTAGGCCTGCAAGAGCTAAAACGGTATCAATCACTTGAAGGAATGCCCTTGTTACTTGTTGATTTTCGTTATCCTTTGTTGCTTGTAAGCTATACGTCTCTAAGATTTGAATCGCTAGCTTGGCGTTATGCAGCGACGTTGTAAAGGCAAATTCGTAATGTTCCTCGTTAATATAAGGGGCAAATTCATACCATTTTACTAAAGTATCCGCAATGCCAGCTTGTAAATAACGAACAGGTGCCTGTACTAAAATATTCGGATCAACTAAAATTGCCTCTGGAGAATTGTTGAGTCGAATAAAATCAATCGTTTCCCCATTTTCGCTATAAATGACACTCAGTGCGGTCCATGCAGCACAAGTAGCGGCAATTGTAGGAATTGTAATAATCGGGGCGCCTAAGTGTTCAGCAGCAGCCTTTGCTGAATCGAGCGCACTTCCACCACCAATACCAATAAGACTAGTAGCACCTATTTGCTGTCCTTTTTCAATAATTTGTTGGATTGTATGATGTGTAGCATAACCTGTGAAATAAAAAATCTCATAGTCAACGGCATGAGTGACTAAGCTCGTAATAACGGGTGCTTTCACCTGTTCGAAGGCTGTTTTTCCACTAACGATTAACACTTTTCCGTTAGCACCTTTTACATATTCAGCTGTTTTAGCAAGAATATTTTCTTCTCGTACATATTGCTTTGGCGTGTTTAGTATAAGCATAATTTTTCGCACCTTTTCATTTTTAATTTGGCAACGAGTAGGGGGGACTAGCTCGTTGCCATTTAGTTATAAAGTGGGCGTATTGGCTATTTTGCAATCTGCACCATACGTGATTTAAACTGTTACTTTTGCATGTTGGCTTTCTTTAAACGGTAACCCTAAATTACTGCGTAATGTGTCGCCTGTATAATCCTTACGATAAATACCGCGCTGCTGTAAGAGTGGCACAACCTTTTCAACAAAGTCCTCTAATGTGCGCGGAACGGATACACCGACGATAAAGCCATCAGAACCTTTATTCACAAACCATTCCTGTATTAAATCAGCAATTTTTCCAGGTGTGCCGATAAAGGCTGTTTTTGGTGTCGCCTCACGCAGTGCAACTTGTCGGAGTGTTAGTTGTTCTTCCTGTGCATACTGTTTAATGCGGTCTGTATGGCTTTTGAAGCTATTACTGCCGATATCACCTAATTCAGGGAACGGCTTATCTAACGGATATTGTGAAAAGTCATGATGATCGAAGTAGCGACCTAAATAATCGAGTGCACGTTCGGTTGACACTAAATTCGCAAGCTCTTCGTATTTTTGTTCTGCTTCTTCCTCTGTATCCCCAATGATTGGTGAAATACCCGGTAAAATGACGATATCCTCCTCTTTTCGCCCAAATGCCTCTGCCTGCTGCTTTACATTCTGATAAAAGGCCTGTGCTGCTTGTAAATTTTCCGCATTTGTGAAAACAGCATCCGCATCTTTAGCCGCTAAGCGTTTTCCAGCTTCTGAAGAGCCTGCCTGGAAAATAACCGGCTGTCCTTGCTTGGAGCGTCCAACATTTAAGGGACCTGCAACAGCGAAGTGCTTGCCTTCGTGATTCAGTGAATGAAGCTTTTGTGGGTCAAAGAAAATGTCGTTTTCCTTATCATTAACAAAAGCATCATCATCCCAAGAATCCCAAAGACCTTTTGTTACTGTTAAATATTCCTCTGCTATTTCATAACGTTTTGCATGATCTGGATGATCTGCAACTGTTTTGTTAAAGTTCAATGCTGATTTTTCAAGAGGTGACGTCACAACATTCCAACCTGCACGTCCGTGACTAATTTGGTCTAGTGAAGCGAACTGACGTGCAACATTGAACGGCTCGCTGTATGAAGTAGAAACCGTACCGACTAAACCAATGTTCGTTGTCACTGCTGCAAGAGCAGATAAAATAGTAAGTGGTTCAAAACGATTTAAAAAATGTGGAATCGATTTTTCGTTAATATAAAGTCCGTCCGCGATAAATACTAAATCAAATTTGCCCTTTTCGGCAGTAAGAGCCTGTTGCTTATAAAAATTTAAGCTCACACTAGCATTTGTTTGAACCTCTGGATGTCTCCAACCCGAAATATTACCTCCAACACCATGAATAATTGCGCCTAAATGTAACTGTCGCTCGCTCATCGTCATAACCTCCAAAAAGTATAGTATTCAAATAGGTTTTATTTGATTGTCGGTAATCATAACACTAGAGAAATTTAAACGACAAGACATTTAGAGATAGAAAAAATTCATAATATAAATTTTTTTAATCGATGAAATAGTGAAAAGCCTTATTTAAAGGGAAAATAAGGCGCTAATTGGATTTGTTTATTAATGTTTTACGTGGGATGTAAAGGAATAGTGAGATAAAAAAATGATGTTCAAAGCCAGTAGTTAGCTTTGAACATCATTTATTTTAATTATTCAGCATTCGGATAAATCATTGTCGCAGGATCAACATACTCGTCGTACTGCGCTTCTGTAAGTAAACCTGAAGCAAGCGCCGCTTCTTTTAATGTTGTCCCTTCTTTATGCGCCTTTTTCGCAATTGCCGCCGCACTTTCATAGCCGATGTAAGGGTTAAGCGCTGTAACAAGCATTAATGAATTTTTAAGATTTGCATCAAGTATTTCTGTGTTTGGCTCAATGCCAACAGCACAATTGTCATTGAAGCTTTGCATTGAATCCGCAAGTAAGCGAGCAGATTGTAGGAAATTATAAATGATTACCGGCTTGAATACGTTTAACTCAAAGTTTCCTTGAGAAGCCGCGAAACCGATTGTTGTATCGTTACCGAATACTTGGCACGCTACCATTGTCATCGCTTCAGACTGTGTAGGATTTACTTTTCCCGGCATAATTGATGAGCCTGGCTCGTTTTCTGGAATTGTAATTTCACCGATACCAGAGCGTGGGCCAGATGCTAACCAGCGCACGTCATTCGCAATTTTCATTAAGTCCGCAGCAAGCGCTTTTAGTGCACCGTGCGCAGTCGTTACTTCGTCATGAGAAGTTAGAGCGTGGAACTTATTTTCTGCTGTAATGAACTCTTTTCCTGTATACGCGGTGATTTCTGTCGCTACCATTTCACCGAATTTAGGGTGCGCGTTAATACCTGTCCCAACCGCAGTACCACCAATCGCAAGCTCGCGCATGAAATCCGTCGTTACTTGAATCATTTTTTCTGATTTCACAAGCATATGCGTCCAGCCAGAAATCTCTTGGCCGAGTGTCAGTGGTGTCGCATCTTGTAAGTGCGTCCGACCGATTTTAATAATGTCGTTGAATTTTTCTTGTTTTTCTTGGAATGTCGCTTTTAATACGTTTAATTTTGGTAACACTAAATCTTCAACAGCGACGACTGCTGCAACATGTAGTGCTGTTGGGAATGTGTCGTTTGAGCTTTGTGACATGTTGACATCATCATTTGGATGTACGCGCTCCTCTGCACCATCTGCCTCAAGCAGTTGATTTGCGCGGAATGATAATACTTCATTCACGTTCATATTTGATTGTGTACCTGAACCCGTTTGCCATACAACAAGTGGGAATTGATCGTCCCATTTACCAGCGATGACTTCATCTGCTGCTACAACGATTGCGTCTTTTTTCGCGTCAGCTAATTTGCCTAATTTGTTGTTTGCAATCGCAGCAGAGCGTTTTAAAATCGCAAATGCACGCACGATTTCGATAGGCATTTTCTCTGTCCCGATTTTGAAGTTTTGTAGTGAGCGCTGTGTTTGCGCCTTCCATAGCTTGTCAGCCTCTACTTTGATTTCGCCCATTGTGTCTTTTTCAATACGGTATTCCAATATGAACAGCTCCTTTAAAATTAATTTGTATATTCAACTAGCTTTGCTAGCGTGAACGCAGTGCCTATAAAAAAGTGGCAAATCGTGTGAGGGATTTGCCACTTTTTTATATAATATGAGAAAAGTAATTAAGTGAGTTTCGAAACGAGACCTGGGGGAACAGTTTCGAAAAAAAGTTAAAAACTAAGATGTCTTCCTTACATTGATAATGATAATCTTTATCAATTGTAAAGTCAATAAAAAAACTGGAGTTTTTCGAAAATTTTTTTATTAGAGATAAAGTAGTAGGTTACGTTCGATTTATTTTGTGAAAAACCGTTCGTATTATGTATTGGAAGAAGGAAAAAATATTTAAAAACAAACAACGCCCATTCGCTACAGGTTACGTTGCAGCGACTAGGCGTTGTTTTTATTGGTATTCACGAATGGGGCACCTCGACTAAACGACTTGTACATAGAAATCGCGACCATTTGTTAAGTGTGGGATTTCTACGTTTTTTTCTGTTCTGTAGTAGTTAGCAATATTTTTGGCCAATCCTGAATAGCCATTTAAGTATTCGCCTTGCTGAATTTCCTTTGCTGAGTTATGAAACTCAAAGTACAGCTTTGTGTCGGGGCACATTTGGTTAATAATTTTTTGTAAATCTTGTTTTGGAATTTTGATTCCACGTGTGTAGCGGCATTCACGACGGTATGTGTGGTGAGAAACATTTACCGGCTTCGCCTCATTGATTATTGAAATGTTGTTCATTCGCATCCTCTTCCTTTCATGTTAGAAAATATAACCTACTGCATTTTTATTATACCAAAAAAACACAATAAGTAATCAGAAAATTTTGTTTTTAGTGGTTTTTTTTCTGGATTCACTGGAATTTCGATAATATAGGGCATAAATTCCGTGTGATAGCTAGAAATTAACTGCTTTTTCGCGTAAATGTAACGGTAGAGAGGGATTACTCCCAATAACCTTCATTTTGAATATCTTCGGCGATTGTTTGTAGGTCGTAAGCGTTAATTAGTATTAACTCATAATAATCGTGTGTCTCTTGGTAGGTTTTAATTAGTTTCTGAACGTATTTTGGTGAACCTTCGTTTTCCTCGTCATAAACAAGTAGTGCTGCGTCGGTATTATCGATAATAAACTTGTCCTTCTCGATAAACTGCCACGGTGCCTCGTATGGTCGTTTTGTTACCGATGTCACAAAATCCGCCTGTTGTATTATATGTGTGTACGTCAGTTGTTTATGCTCATTCCAATTTTTTTCTTGCTCTAAAAATGGGGTAATAACGGAATATTTTAGTTCAGGGAATTCTTTTTTTAGCTCTAGTACAACCTGTGCAGCCCATGTTTCCACGCCTTGCTGTCCACTAATCACAACCCATTCAAGCCCGTCGTCTAGTAAAATGCGTAGCTGTTGCTCAATCGCACGCTTAATAATAGGAATGCCCTGGTGGTTATCGTTGAAAATGCCAAGCTCATGCGGTTTGTAGCCCGTAATGAAAATTGTTTTGATCAAAATATCACCTCGTCCTTGTATTATAAGAGAAAAATTTACTTAATAGCAAAAGGTAACCTTACTATTTGGCTTGAATGTGCTACCGTTATGGCTGTTAATAATACTAGATTCAATAGTCGGTTAGCTAAAGACATTAATTGAATTTGATTTTTTAATATGCCTCATTTGAGTTGGTTATTTTTCCTACCATAATCATTTTTAATAATTGAGAGTGAAGAAAATATGTAATAGTAAACGCTGCAAAGAATACTTGTGTAACCTATATGTCATTCATAGGCAGTCTCATTGTTATAAATAAAGCGATTATTAATAACAGACGAATAATACTTTGTATATTTTAGTGTCCCTTTAGATTCATTATAGATAAAGTAGATGGCAAAATTATTTTAAAGATAATCGTTTTGAGTAAGAAAAGTTAAAAAAATTTCTTGAGTGATTTGTAAGAATTTCATTAAGGTTTCGATTTGATTTATAAACAACAGAGAAAATGCGAAAAATCTTAACTGTTTTTGTTTAATCGGGGTATGTGTTTTTGAGATAGTAATCTAAGGATACTTTAAAAAAATGAAGTCTATTTTTCTAACAGGATTGCCTTTAATCAGTTGTTTCAAATATAATTATAAAGAGTTTCTACTATATTATGTGGTTTTCGCTAATTTTCCGTCTTGTAACAAATAATTGCTACGCATAATAAATGAACAAACATCATAGTTAATTGACTGTTTTTCCGTGGAGTTTTGCATTTGATTATGCGCTATTTTTAGCTAAAATAGGGAGTGATAATTATCTTAAAATTAATTTCCGAAAATGTGTTGACTTATTTGCTCCTTGCGTGTAATATTATGTGAATCGCAAGTGAGATATACGAAATAAACAGCGATAAAATAACTTTCTAAAAAGTTGTTGACAAGTCATTTAAAACTTGGTAAGATATAAAAGCTGTCACGAACGACAACGGTATGAACCTTGAAAACTGAACAAGCAACGTTAATGAATACAGCT
>JBEMAQ010000007.1:0-145281 GCA_040274725.1 Solibacillus sp.
TTTTCTTAAGACCTTTTTTAACGATTTGCGTCATTTGTTTTTCGAAACCAGCTAAGATGTCTTTGCCGCCTTCGATAATTGTTACTTGAGAACCTAAGTTAGCGTAAGCAGAACCTAGCTCAGTACCGATGTAACCGCCACCGATTACAACTAATTTACCTGGTACTTCAGGGAATGATAATGCACCTGTAGAAGATACTACACGGTTTGTGAATTTGAATGTTGGGATCTCGATTGGACGAGAACCAGTTGCTAAAATCGCGTTTTTGAATGTATACGTTTGTGCTTTATCGCCGTCAATAACACGTACAGTGTTAGCGTCTACGAAGTAAGCTTCACCTGTTACAACATCAACTTTGTTACCTTTTAATAAGCCTTCAACGCCGCCTACTAATTTTTTAACAACGCCGTCTTTGAAAGCTTGTGCTTTTGCCCAGTCAAGTTTCACTTCTGATGCGACTACACCCATATCATCTGAATGTTGTGCATGCTCAAAGCGGTGACCAACTGAAATTAACGCTTTTGATGGGATACAGCCTACGTTTAAGCAAACGCCGCCTAATGCGCCACGTTCTACAACTGTTACTTTTTGACCTGTTTGTGCTGCGCGAATTGCTGCAACATATCCTCCAGGACCTGAACCTACTACAAGAGTATCTAACTCGATTGGGAAATCTCCTACTACCATTTTATTACGCCTCCAATAATAATAAGTCTGGCTCACTTAGCAAACGCTTTAAATGATTTAACGCGTTTTGCGCAGTGGCACCATCGATCATTCGATGATCAAAGCTCAATGATAATGCTAACACATGTGCAGGTACAATTTCACCATTTTTTATTACTGGTTTCTCTGAAATTCGCCCAATTCCTAAAATCGCTACTTCAGGGTGGTTAATTACTGGCGTGAACCATTGACCGCCCGCTGAACCGATATTCGTAATGGACATCGAGGCACCCTTCATTTCATGCGGTGCAAGTTTACCGTCGCGTGCTTTTGTTGCAAGTTCATTGATGTCATTTGATAATCCAAACACCGATTTGCGGTCTGCATGCTTGATAACAGGTACAAGTAAGCCCTTCTCTGTATCCGCTGCAATGCCGATATTATAGTAATGCTTTTGAATAATTTCTTGCGTCGCATCGTCTAGTGAACGATTGAACTCTGGGAATTCACGCAACGTCGAAACTAAAGCTTTCACCACATAAGGTAAGTATGTTAATTTTACACCGCGTGTAGTCGCAACGTCCTTGAATTTTTTGCGGTGTGCAACAAGTGCCGTCACGTCTACCTCATCCATTAGTGTAACATGAGGCGCCGTTTGTTTCGAATGTACCATCGCTTTTGCGATTGCACGACGGATACCACTCATTTTCTCACGTGTTTCTGGGAATTCACCTTCAAGATTTACAGGTGTAGCTACTACCGTTTCTTCTGTATCAGCCACTGCCACTACTTGCTCTTCTTGCGGTGCTTGTTCTACAACGCTACCCCCCGCTAGGAATGCATCGATATCTTCTTTTATGATACGACCATTTTTCCCTGAGCCGCCCACTTTCTGAATATCCACTTGTTTTTCACGTGCATATTTACGCACAGAAGGCATCGCGATGATACGTTTGGCCGTCGTTTCTTCTACAACAGCTGGTGCTGCCTCTTTTGGTACTTCTGCCTTTTCAACGTCTTGACCCGCTTCAGCCGTTGCTTGCACTTGCGCTTCTGTTTTTGCCGCTTCATTTGCATCGTGGTGATCGTCACCTTTAAGTTTTAAATCTTCGTAGCCTGGTGCGTCAAAGCGAATTAGTGCATCGCCTACAATCGCTACTACACCTTCTTCTACATAGATTTCTTCCACTGTGCCGTCCACTGGCGAAGGAATTTCTACTACTGCTTTATCGTTTTGTACTTCTGCTAAAATGTCGTCCTCTTTTACTACATCGCCCGGTTTAACGAACCATTTGACGATTTCCCCCTCATGAATGCCCTCACCGATATCCGGTAAACGAAACGTAAATGCCATTTATCTCACCCCTTTAGAATGTTAAAACTTTCTTCGCTGTTTCCATTACATCTTTATATGTTGGCAGCCATACGCCCTCTGCTTGTGGGAAGGCATACACTGTATCTGGTGCTGCTACGCGCAGTACAGGTGCTTCTAATGAAAGAATCGCGCGCTCTGTAATTTCTGCTACAACATTTGCTGCAATCCCCGCTTGCTTTTGCGCTTCTTGGACAACGATGGCGCGGCCTGTTTTTTCAACAGAGGCAATAATTGTTTCAATATCAATCGGCTGAATTGTACGTAAGTCGATTACTTCTACTGAGTAGCCTTCTTTCTCTAACTCTTCCGCTGCTTTTAACGATTCGTGAACCATTAAACCGTAAGTAACAATTGTTAAATCTTTACCTTCACGCTTCACGTCTGCTTTACCGATTTCAATTGTGTATGACTCTTCCGGTACTTCTTCACGGAATGAACGGTATAGTTTTAAATGCTCTAAGAAAATAACTGGGTCATTATCACGAATTGATGCAATCAGTAAGCCTTTTGCATCATATGGTGTTGAAGGCACAACCACTTTTAAGCCTGGTGTTTGTGTCATTAAGCCTTCTAATGAATCCGAGTGCATTTCTGGTGTGTGTACCCCGCCGCCAAATGGTGAGCGGATTGTTACAGGTGCATTGTACGTGCCGCCTGAACGGTAACGTAAGCGAGATAATTGACCCGCAATTGAATCCATAACTTCAAACACGAAGCCGAAGAACTGAATTTCTGGTACTGGACGATAGCCTGTTAATGCTAAACCTACTGCAAGACCGCCGATACCTGACTCAGCAAGTGGTGTGTCGAATACGCGCTCTGTTCCAAATTCCTTTTGTAAGCCTTCCGTTGCACGGAATACGCCTCCGTTTACACCAACGTCTTCACCGAAAACTAAAACGTTGTCGTCATTTTTCATTTCGCAGCGAAGCGCATCTGTAATCGCTTGAATCATCGTCATTTGTGCCATAGCTTATTTCGACTCCTTCTCTTTGAAGATTGCATATTGCTCTTTTAAGTTGTACGGCATTTCTTCTGCGTACATATTTTCCATCAGCTCCGTCACTTTTTGCTTCGGTGCTTGGTCTGCTTCTTTAATCGCTTGTTTAATTTCTTCTTTCGCACGCTCAATGACTGCTTCTTCCTTCTCAACAGTCCATAAGCCTTTTCCCTCTAAGAAAATACGGAAGCGCACAAGCGGATCTTTCGCTGCCCACACATCATCCGTGTCTGATGTACGGTAACGTGTTGGGTCATCGCCAGCCATTGTATGCGGACCATATCGGTAGCACATTGTTTCGATTAATGTTGGGCCCTCGCCCGCAACTGCACGGTCACGCGCATCTTTTGTTGCTTTGTAAACGGCAAGTGCGTCCATACCATCTACTAAGATAGAAGGAATACCTGCCGCAACCCCTTTTTGTGCGATAGTAGTCGCCGACGTTTGCACCTCGCGCGGTGTTGAAATAGCGAATTGGTTGTTTTGTACGATGAAGATCGCTGGTGATTTGAATGCGCCAGCAAAGTTAATGCCCTCGTAGAAATCACCTTGTGAAGAACCACCGTCACCTGTATATGTGATGGCTACTGTTTTTGAGCCACGCTTTTGAAGCCCGAGCGCAACGCCTGCTGCTTGAATGTATTGTGCACCGATAATAATTTGTGGCGCTAAAATATTGACACCCTTTGGTACTTGGTTGCCGATAAAGTGACCACGGCTGAATAGGAAGGCTTTTGATAATGGAAGGCCGTGCCATACAATTTGTGGTACATCACGATAACCTGGTAAAATCCAGTCCTCTTTATCAAGTGCAAAGTGTGACGCAAGCTGTGATGCTTCTTGACCAGCAGTTGGTGCATAGAAGCCAAGGCGACCTTGACGGTTTAGCGAAATCGAGCGTTGGTCAAGTACACGTGTATATACCATACGTGTCATTAACTCGACTAACTCTTCGTCTGAAAGCTCAGGCATCGCTTCTTCGTTCACGACTTCCCCTTTTTCATTTAAAATCTGAAACATTTCAAATTTCTCTTCGACTTCAGCTAACACACCTGTCGGGTCAAAACGTTTTGTAATTTTGTTTTCCATTGTGAGCCATCCCCTTTTATCTGTATTATATAAAAATTCAATTTGATTAGTACAACTCTTTATTAACATGAGTATAAGGGATATAAATCCATCGGTCAATCATTGTTTCCCTTTAAAAACAACATTTTTCTATATTTCCAATCAAACTATAACAGTTGACACTTCTGTTACATATTCATTTTCCATCTGTACTACAATAGATTCTCTTATTTTCCTAGAATACTTTTAACTTTCTAATACCTTTACACTCCCCAAAAATATCCCATCTACTCAATACCCTATTTCCAATTATTTATAGCATTCGTCTGGCACAACAAAATTATAAGCACGTTTTCATTTAAACAGCCCAAAATGTCATGTATACTTAACTTATAGAAGTTGAAAGCGAAAGGAAGTTTCCAATGATTTTAATGAAAGATATTGTTCGTGAAGGTCACGAAGCATTACGCACACGCGCAGAAGAGGTGGCATTCCCGTTATCAGTAGAGGATCGTCAGCTTGCACATGACATGATGGAATATTTAGTAAACAGCCAAAATGCAGAAACAGCAGAAAAATACGGCCTGCGCGGCGGGATTGGTCTTGCAGCAAACCAAGTCAACCAACTTAAACGCATGTTTGCATTGCATTTAGAAGATGACAAAGGCAACGAGGTAAGCTTTGTTGCCATCAACCCAAAAATCGTCAGCCACTCGGTTGAGCAAACATACATTACAGCAGGCGAGGGTTGCTTGTCTGTTGACCGCAACGTGCCAGGCTACGTGCCACGCTATGCACGTATTACCGTGAAATTCAAAACAATTGACGGCGAAGAAAAGAAAATCCGCCTATCAGGTCTTCCTGCGATTGCCTTTCAGCATGAGTTTGACCATCTAAACGGCGTCATGTTCTATGACCGCATTAATGAAAAAGAGCCATTTGGCGAGATTGAAAACGCAACGCCATTTGACCGCTAAGAACAAAAGCGCTAAAGCGCCTGTTCAGCGCCGACAAGCGTTGGAGAGCCCGAAGTGAAAGTGCGCTCTTCAACTTTCACCCGAGGGCTCGAAACGACTCGAGGGGCTGGCGCTTTAGCCTGGACGTAAAGCATACTTTGCCTTAAGTTATCCTCAATGCGTGAATTCAAAGTTTCCTTAACAGACAAAAAGACGGAAATGCTACTACCCAGCATTTCCGTCTTTTATTATTTGATCAAACCTAATCGCCTCATGCCTTTTGCTAGCCCATCCTCGTCCACATGTCCAATGACAACATCCGCAACCGTCTTGACCTCCGTATGTGAATTGCCCATTGCTACACCACAACCGACCGCCTGTAACATTTCAATATCATTCAGCCCGTCGCCGAACGCATACACATCCTGCATGGTACCGCCACAATGCGCGAGTAGCTTTTCAATACCGCGCGCCTTCGAGCCACCACGCGGCAGCATATCGCAAGAATACGGATGCCAGCGTACAAACGACACTTGAGGAAATGTTTCTTCATATAATGGTTGCTCATCCTCTGTTATATAGAGAAGCGTTTGATACACCGATTTTTGCTCGTAGTAGCTGGCATCAATTTGCGGATACGGGTAACGCAGCGTCGCTAGGCTCTCGCCAATACGAGAATCCTCGCCCACTGCTGCAATCATCCGCTCCTCATCTAAAAATACAACCGGGTGATTGTGCATCTCGCCAAATGCGATAATTTCCTTTAATTGCTCGTTTGGAATCCCATCCGTAAAAATAACCTCACCTTTATACACAACATACTGTCCGTTAAACGTCACATATGTATCAATGTCTAGTTCTTCTAAAATCGCCTGAATCATAAATGGCGCACGACCTGTGGCAATGGCAATTTCATAGCCGTTTGCACGTGCGGCAAAAATTGCTTCCTTCGCCGATTGCGGTAATTTTTTATCGCTATTATAAAGCGTGCCGTCTACATCAAAAAATAATAATTTACGCAAAATAGATGCCCCTCTTTTCGTACCATTCGGTTTTTCTCAAGAAGAAATCACGAAATTCCAACAATTCAATTCGGATTTTCTTGTGTATAGAAAAGAAAATTCTCATTTCTTTACAACGAAATTGAATGGCTTTTCTTTATTTTACGAGATGCGCGTGATAAGATAAAGGAAATGTGTTTGATTCATTTATCGATTGGTTGACTATACGAGATAGACAACATCGAAACATTTGAATAAAACGATCAAACAAACTAGATGTTTTTGTTCGATCATGCTAGATAAATGAACGCAAACACAACACTAATGTACGTATTAAAGGAGAGTAACTATGATTTACAAAGTTTATTATCAACAACACCAGACGGAGATTCCAGTTCGCGAAAATACAAAAACACTTTATTTAGAGGCCGCTTCTGAACGTGAAGTACGTCACTATTTAAAAGACCGCAACTACAACATCGAACTTGTTCAGCTTTTAGAAGGTAAATACTTAGAGTATGAACAAAATAGCATTAACTACAAGCTGGAGAACGCTTAGTCTTTATGAAGTTCGTAAAGAATGATCAAGCGGCTGTTTTCGCACTCGGCGGACTGGGCGAAATCGGTAAAAACACTTACGGGATTCAATTCCAAGACGAAATCATTTTAGTGGACGCAGGTATTAAGTTCCCTGAAGATGAGTTACTCGGCATTGACTACGTTATCCCAGATTACACATATTTAGTACGAAATGCAGATAAAATTAAAGGTTTATTCATTACACACGGTCACGAAGACCATATCGGTGGTATCCCATATCTTCTTCGTCAAGTAAATGTGCCCGTGTACGGTGGTAAACTAGCTCTTGGTCTTCTACGCAATAAGCTAGAAGAACACGGCTTAATGCGTACAACAAAGCTAATCGAGTTCAAGGAAGACGATATTATCAAATTCCGTAAAACATCGGTAAGCTTCTTCCGTACAACGCACAGTATCCCTGATGCATACGGAGTCGTTATCAAAACACCACCTGGTAACATCGTGCATACAGGTGACTTTAAGTTTGACTTCACACCAGTTGGAGAGCCAGCAAACTTAACAAAAATGGCTGAAATCGGTCGTGACGGCGTACTTTGTCTACTATCTGATAGTACAAACGCCGAAAAAACAGAGTTTACGATGTCAGAGCGCACAGTCGGAAAATCAATCGACGATATTTTCCGCAAAGTAGATGGACGTATTATTTTTGCGACATTCGCATCAAATATCCACCGCTTACAGCAAGCAACTGACGCAGCCGTAAAATATGGACGTAAAGTAGCCGTATTCGGTCGTTCAATGGACAACGCTATTACAATCGGTCGCGAGCTAGGCTATATTACAGCACCAAAGGAAACTTTTGTCGATGTACAAAGCTTAAACCGCTTACCTGCAAATGAAGTGATGATTCTGTGTACAGGCTCACAAGGTGAGCCAATGGCTGCATTATCACGCATTGCAAACGGCACGCACCGTCAAATTCAAATCCAGCCTGGTGACACAGTCATCTTCTCGTCTTCACCAGTACCTGGTAACACAATGAGCGTAAACAAAATTATTAACTTATTATTCCGTGCAGGCGCAGAAGTGATTCATGGTGCACTAAAAAACATCCATACATCAGGTCACGGCTCACAACAAGAGCAAAAGCTGATGTTACGTTTAATCAAACCAAAGTTCTTCATGCCAATTCACGGGGAATACCGTATGTTAAAAATCCATACCGAGCTTGCAGAGTCTTGTGATATTCCACGCGAAAATTCTTTCATCATGGAAAATGGTGAAGTTTTAGCACTGAGCGCGAACGAAGCACACGTTGCAGGACGCATCCCTTCTGGTGATGTATATATCGACGGTAGCGGTATTGGCGATATCGGTAACATCGTACTACGTGACCGCCGCATCCTTTCTGAGGAAGGCTTAGTCATCGTTGTCGTAAGCGTTGATATGGAGAAAAACAAAATCGTTTCAGGCCCAGATATTATTTCTCGCGGATTTGTTTATATGCGCGAGTCTGGCACAATGATTAACGAAGCACAAAAAATGCTGTCACAGCACTTAAATGCAACAATCCAAGATAAACCGGTTCAGTGGAATGAGCTGAAAAACGAAATTACAGACGTGTTATATCCGTTTTTATACGAAAAAACAAAGCGTCGTCCAATGATTTTACCGATTATTATGGAAGTATAAAATAAGGCAGCCCGCATACGCGGGCTGCCTTATTTGTCCAACACCTTCTTCATAAAACGATTAATATCGACATCTGCACCAATGACGAGTAAAATATCCCCCATTTGAATGAGCTCTGTTGCGGCGGGTGAAATCATAATGTCCTCCCCGCGCTTAATGCCGACAATGTTGATCCCGTATTTCGCGCGAATATCTAAATCGATCAGTGACTTACCCGCAATCACCTTATTCGCTTTAATCTCCATCATCGAGTGCTCATCTGATAATTCTAAGTAATCAAGTACATTGTGTGAGAGCATTTTATTCGCAATGCGGATCCCCATATCACGCTCTGGATGCACGACGACATCTGCACCTATTTTACTTAATACTTTTTCATGGTAATCATTTTGCGCCTTGACCGTAATCTGCGGTACGCCAAGCTCTTTTAATATAAGCGTCGTTAAAATGCTCGCCTGAATATTTTCACCAATCGCGACAATGACATGCTCGAAATTCCAAATACCAAGCGATTTAATGACCGCCTCGTCTGTCGTATCCGCGACGATGGCTTGTGTGGCAATTTGCGCAAATTCATCCACGCGCTCTTGGTCCGTATCAATCGCCATCACATCTGCCCCTTGTCTGACAAGCTCACGCACAATACTGCCTCCAAAGCGCCCTAAGCCAATGACAACAAATTCTCTTTTCACGAAAGACACCTCCTATTCACCTTAGTGTACAAGATGTGTCAGCTTTTCGCTACTGTGCGAGAAAACGCCCTAGACGTTGCTCTAATAACTTCAAACTGCGGTCACCACTTTGGTAATAACGTAGCATCCCTAACTGGTCAAATACATAATAACTCGGTACAAAATGTGTCCCAAAGCGATTCGTTAAGACATACGCCTCATCTAGCGCTACCGGCTCCTCGTGCTGCTGCATTTTTATATAGCGCTGCACATTTCTTTTATCACGGTCCTCCTCTGTTCGAGGCATATGCACAGAAATCCACTGCAACTGTTCGTAGCGTGCAAGCATTTGCTTTAACCGTTCAAATTGTTGCTGACAAGACCCACAGCTCATCGACCAAAAATAAATAAGCGTCCACCCCCCTAGCAACTCCTCACGCGCTAGTGGTTTACTATTGAACCAATTTTCTACTCCCGCAAGCTCTGGCATCGCGGCACGAATTTTCATTAGCACACCCTTTTTCACTAGCATATGCAACAACAACTCGTTATATAGTAAGAATTTTAGTAAAATTCCATCATTTATCGAGAAATTCTTTATAAATTTCTAGCAAATTGTACTTGAATTTCATGGTACATTCGGTATAATTATTATTGTTTTCGTAAACTTAAAGTTTTGTAAAAGTAAACTTTTGTACTTGGAGTTTAACCTAACTAAACTACAAGGGGAGTGGAAAAATGAGGCAAATCGGAGCGAAAATTAAAGCATTACGCCTGAAAAAAGGGCTAACCCAGGAAGAGCTTGGAGAACGCACTGATTTAACAAAAGGATATATTTCACAACTTGAACGCGATTTAAATTCGCCTTCTATTGAAACATTATTTAATTTACTTGAAGTACTCGGGTGCACACCACGAGACTTTTTTGATGATGAACAAGGAATTGAAAAAATTGTTTTTACGAAAGACGACCAAACAAGCTTTATCGACCATGACAAAAAATACGAAATCGAATGGCTCATACCGACTTCAAATGAAAAGGAAATGGAGCCTGTTTTTATTACGCTACAAAAGGATGCAGAATTTAAGCAATTCGAACCATCCCTAGCAGAAACATTTATTTATGTCATAAACGGTCGTATTCGTGTCGTAATCGGGAATGAAGAATACATAGCGGGCGAGGGCCATGCTGTTTATTATGAGGCTTCTTCCAATCACCAAATTTTTAACGCACATAGCGGAATCACGAAACTGCTACTCGTATGCACAGAATCTTATTTATAACTAGGAGGCACATAGATGGATAACACAATTATTCGCTTTGAAAATGTCACAAAATCGTATGATGACGGTACGGTTGTTTTAAAAAATGTAAACTTTGAATTAGAACGTGGAAAATTTTATACATTACTTGGTCCATCTGGCTGTGGGAAGACAACCATTTTACGTATTATTGCAGGCTTTACTGATGCTTCAACAGGGAATGTCTTCTTTAATGACAAACGCATTAATGACGTCCCAGCAAACGAGCGTCAAGTCAATACAGTATTCCAAGATTACGCACTGTTCCCGCACTTAAACGTTTTTGAAAACGTCGCATTCGGGCTTCGTATCAAAAAAGTGAAGGAAGCAGAAGTGCAAGAGCGCGTACTAGAAGCACTAAAATTTGTAAACCTAGCAGGCTATGGCAACCGCGAGATTTCTGAAATGTCTGGTGGTCAGCGTCAGCGTGTAGCAATTGCACGTGCAATCGTGAATGACCCAGAAGTCATTTTACTAGACGAGCCATTATCAGCGCTTGACCTGAAATTACGTACGGAAATGCAGTACGAGCTTCGCGAGCTGCAGCAGCGTCTTGGGAAAACATTCGTCTTCGTTACGCATGACCAAGAGGAAGCACTTGCGATGAGTGACGAGATTTTCGTCCTTTCTGAAGGGAACATCCAGCAATCAGGTACACCCGTAGATATTTACGACGAGCCGATTAACCGCTTCGTTGCAGATTTCATCGGAGAATCAAACATCGTTGACGGTGTGATGATTGAAGACTACAAAGTAAAATTCGCTGGCAAGGAATTTGAATGTGTCGACGGCGGGATGAAGCCAAACGAAAAAATTGATGTCGTTATCCGTCCAGAAGACTTAGAAATTACAACTGCTGATAAAGGGAAATTAATTGTAACCGTTGATACACAGCTATTCCGTGGTGTACACTATGAGCTTTCTACGTATGACAAGGACGGTAATGAATGGTTAGTTCACTCACTGAAAAAAGCGGAGGTTGGCGTGGAGATCGGTCTTGATTTTGACCCAGAGGCAATCCACATTATGCGCTTAAACGAAACAGAAGAAGACTTCGACAAACGCTTGGAAGCTTACGGGGATGATGAGCATGAACAATAAACCATCAAAATTATCGCTTACGCCGTACTTTTTATGGATTGCATTGTTCGTTATTGCACCAATCGCACTAATCGGCTACTATTCTTTACTTGATTTAAATGGCAACTTCACGTTAGCCAACTACGCAAACTTCTTTACATCTGCGTATTTAACAATGACGCTCAGCAGCTTCTGGTATGCGTTTTTAATTACACTGTTCACGCTAATCTTTGCGTATCCAACAGCGTACTTATTAACAAAAACAAAGCATAAAAAACTATGGCTAATGCTCATTATTATTCCGTCTTGGATTAACCTACTACTTAAAACCTATGCATTTATTGGGATTTTCGGTCTTTATGGACCAATCAATGCGATGATTGAAGTATTCGGCTTTGATCCACAGCAAATTTTATTTACGGATTTCAGCTTCGTATTCGTAGCGGTGTACATTTTCATTCCGTTTATGATTATTCCGATTTTCAACTCGCTTGATAAACTGAATCCGTCGCTTATTTATGCAGCACGTGATCTTGGTGCGTCAAGCTGGACAACATTCCGCCGCGTCATTTTCCCGTTAACAATCGACGGCGTAAAAGCAGGGATTCAAGTAACATTCATCCCAGCACTTTCGCTATTCATGATTACGCGCCTGATTGCGGGGAACAAAGTCATCACACTTGGTACAGCGATTGAGCAGCAATTCCTTGTGTCGCAAAACTGGGGCATGGGTTCAACAATCGCGGTATTCCTCATTGTGTTCATGGCCATTATTATGCTATTCACGAAACAAAAACCTAAAGGAGGACGCGCATAATGAACAAATTATCGTTGCCTTCAAAGGCGTACTTGGCGCTTGTATTCATCGTTCTTTATGCGCCAATCTTTTATCTTATTTTTTACTCATTCAACTCGGGCGGGACGATGAATTCGTTTGAGTCCTTTACACTGGAGCATTACCAAGCTGTATTTGATGACCCGCGCTTAATCGTTATTTTACTAAATACCGTGATTGTGGCCCTACTTTCAGGCTTAATCGCGACAGCCATCGGGACACTTGGCGCAATCGGCATTGTGTCGATTAAAGACAAAAAAATGCGTAATACGATTCTTTCATTAAATAACGTACTGATCGTATCACCAGACGTAGTAATTGGGGCAAGCTTCTTAATTTTATTCACAATGGTTGGGGTAAAATTAGGCTTTGCTTCTGTACTTGTGTCACACGTTGCATTTAGTATTCCAATTGTTGTCTTAATGGTTTTACCAAAGCTACTTGAAATGAACACATCTTTAATTGATGCAGCACGCGACCTTGGTGCATCGAAGCGTGACGTGTTAACACGCGTCATTTTACCGTACATTTCACCAGGTATTTTCGCCGGCTTCTTTATGGCACTGACATATTCTCTAGACGATTTCGCCGTAACGTTCTTCGTAACAGGTAACGGCTTCTCAACATTATCTGTTGAAATTTACTCAATGGCACGCGCCGGTATTTCGCTCACAGTAAACGCGATTTCAGGCTTAGTATTTGCAGTAACAGTACTTATTGTCATCGGCTACTACTTTGTAACGAACCGTTCTAAATCTACAAATATGGAGGGACAATGATGAAAAGTTTAGTTCAATTAACCATCGCCATACTCGTTGTCTGTGCTCTATTATTTGTCGCGGTCGACCAATTAGAGTCATCAGGTGGTGGCGGTAGTAAAGATACATTAACTGTTTATAACTGGGGCGAATATATTGATCCTGAGCTACTTCAAAAATTTGAAGAAGAGACGGGTATGAAGGTTATTTATGAGACATTCGATTCAAACGAAGCGATGTTAACAAAAGTGCGCCAAGGTGGTTCAGCATACGATATCGCTGTGCCATCTGAATATACAGTAGAGTCGATGAAGGAAGAAAATTTATTAATTCCAATTGACCACACACTCGTACCAAATATCGAGCATATTGATGAAGACTTTTTAAATTTAAGCTTTGACCCAGGCAATGAATTTTCGATTCCATACTTTTGGGGAACAGTTGGGATTGTATTTAATCCGAACTTAATACCAGAGCATTTAGATTTTACATCTTGGGATGATTTATGGGACCCTGCACTAAAGGACAAAGTATTTTTAGTAGATGGTTCTCGTGAAGTTATCGGGATGGGCTTAAATTCAATCGGTCAATCGCTAAACGTAAAAGATGCGACACTTTTACGCGAAGCAACTGATAAGTTAAAAACACTTTCACCTAACATTAAAGCGGTCATCGGCGATGAGATTACACCATTAATGGTGAACAATGAAGCCTCTGTCGCTTTAACATTCTCTGGCCAAGCAGCCGATATGATGTGGGAAAATGAAGAACTAGATTTTGCTGTTCCTCAAGAAGGTTCAAATCTATTTTTCGATACAATGGTCATCCCAAAGACATCGAAAAATGTTGAAGGTGCGCACAAGTTTATCAACTTTATGCTAGACCCTGAAAACGCAGCGCAAAATGCGGATTATGTTGGTTACTCTACACCGAACGCTTCTGCTTTAGCGCTAATGGATGAAGAAGTTACTTCTGACGAGCGCTTCTATCCAAACCAGGAACTGCGCGACAAACTTGAAGTGTATGAAAATCTTGGTCTTGAATGGTTAGGCATTTACAATGAGCATTTCTTAGAATTCAAAATGAGCTTGCAATAAGAAAAGTACTAAAGTGCCCGTTCAACCTAGACATTAAAACACCAAATGTCAGACTTTCTGATGCAGTAAAAAATCGTGGTGCCTCTAGTAGGTAACACGATTTTTTTTACTCTTAATGAACCTCAGCCGAATAGCCGATGCTTTTTTTAGCAATAAACGGTACAATAAGCAGTAAATACATTTCGAAACCGCTAGAAAGGTAGACAATAGATGACACAACAATCAAACAAACTAGCTCTCTACATTTTAATGTTCAACATGTTCATTACAATGGGTGGCATCGGCATTATCGTACCGGTAATGCCCGCTTATTTAGAAATTTTCGGTGTGGGTGGACAAGTACTCGGTATGCTGACGGCCGCCTTTGCGCTTGCACAGTTTTTATTCTCACCGATTGCGGGGGATTTATCCGACCGCCACGGACGTAAAATCTTTATCATCCTCGGACTAATTGTTTACGGCTGCGCACAAATTTTGTTCGGGCTTGCAACAGAGGTCTGGGTCTTATTTGCGGCGCGCTTCCTAAGTGGCTTTGGTGCGGCACTCATTATGCCGCCGATTATGGCCTTTGTCGCGGATATTACAACGTACGAGGAGCGCGGGAAAGGAATGGGGATGATTGGTGCCGCGATGTCGCTCGGCTTCATGGTCGGTCCTGGCTTTGGTGGCTTTTTAGCAAGTGTCAATTTAACATTCCCGTTCTTTTTAGCAGGTGTTTTAGCGCTGATAGCGGCGGTGTTCTCATACATTTATTTACCGAATGTCCACACCGCACCTGCTCAAGCTAAGCCGCGCGAAAATTTACTGAAACAATTATCACGCTCGGTAAAGACCTCCTATTTTATCTTTTTAATCGTCGTCTTTACGTTTAGCTTTGGGATTGCAAATTTCCAAACAACCTTATCGATCTATCTTGCACAAAAATTCGCTTATACACCAATCGATATCGCCATTATTTTAACGGTTGGCGGCTTTATCGGCGTCATTTTGCAAATGTTTATCGTCAACAAATTATTCAAGCGCTTCGGCGAGATGAAGGTCATTCTTGTGAACTTACTCGTTGCAGCCGTCATGATGCTACTCGTTATTTATGTCAGTGGCTTCTTTATTATTTTAGTCGTCTCGACAATCTTCTCGGTCGCGACAACGTTTATTCGCCCGGCTGTCAATACGCTCATTTCCAAGCTAGCAGGTGCTGAGCAAGGCTTTGCCGCTGGGATGAACAATGCGTATATGAGTCTTGGCAATATGTTCGGTCCGGCACTTGCTGGTATCCTATTCGACTGGAACATGGACTCGCCTTATATTTTAGGGACAGTCGTGTTAGTCGGTGCATTCCTGTTAGCATTTGTTTGGACGAGTAGAAAAGCGCCGCAATTATTTAATGCGAAACATTAAAAAAACGGTCATTCCCACAATGGAATGACCGTTTTTTCTTAGTTGCTACTACGCAATTTCTTTACTGCGATTAGTAGGCTTACAATACCAATGACTGCATAAATGATTGTGTACACAAGCCAAATCGGCTGGCTCACCTGCGTCATCTCCGAAATACCTGCGCTAATATCCGGCACAAGCACGGACAAGACGACCGCAAATGGATTTAACGCAATCCAAATATATGAAAGTAAGTGCATCTTCTCCTCTGTCATCGTTGCTAGCCCTACAAAGAAGAAAATGGCCGTAAATACGGTTAAGAAAATCGCCATACCATACGTCGAAATCATCGACACAACTGTCTTTTTCGTCACTGTTGAAAATAACACTCCTAAGCTCCCAAGTGCAAATACCGTGAGTAAAAACAAAGCAAACACTGACAGTAGCTGCCCTGGTGATACCCCACCAAATAAAAATACTAAGCTATACATCGGTAGTGTTGCAATAAGTAGCAACACTAAAAAGGCAATGGATGCAAAAAGCTTGCCGACAATAATTTGCGGGGACGTCAGTGTCGTCGTTAACAAAATATTGAGTGTCTGCTTCTCTCGCTCGCTGCTAACCACACCTGCTGTGAGTGCTGGTGTCATAAAGAGCACGAGCCCCATTTGTAGCGCCGTTAAACAGCAAAATAGTAGGAAGCTTTCATTCGGGCGGAAATAGCCGGTGCCGACCAGGTTTGTCACGACAATTAAATACGCCAGGATCATCAGCGTAAGTGCGATTAAATAAAAGGCAAGCGCCGAAAAGCTTTTGGCGTTTCGAAAACGTAGCTTAATCTCCTTCATGAATACCGGATTGAAGTTTTTCATGCGTCCGCCACCTCCTTTGTAATCGCCATAAAGACATCCTCTAAATCACGCTGCTGTACCTCGTAGCTCAGCACCTGGATGTCTGCTAGCACCGCCTGCTTGAGTAGCTGTGCCTGCTCCGCGTCATGACCAGTATAAGCAAAGCTAATCGTTTGATCAAACGTATTCACTGACACATCTGCTACATTTGGTTGCGTCCTAAAGAACATCTCTGCCGCCTCAAGTGCCGTAAGTACTTTTACTGTAATAAATGTATCGCCCTGTAGCTGCGCCTGAATCGCTTGAATATTCCCCTGGGCGATGAGTTTCCCGTCATGCAACACACCAATCTCATCACAAATTTCTGCGAGTTCCGGTAAAATATGCGACGAAATTAAAATCGTTTTGCCGCTATCTTTTAGGTCTTTCAAAATATCGCGCATCTCCACACGCGCACGCGGGTCTAGACCAGAAGCTGGCTCATCTAAAATTAAAATTTGTGGGTCATGCATGAGTGAGCGTGCGAGGCACAAGCGCTGCTTCATTCCGCGCGATAAGTGGTCTACATAGTCATCCCGCTTATCACTTAGGCGTACAAGTGCAAGTAGCTCAGTAATTTTTTGTGCACGTGCCTCACTAGACAGTCCATACGTCGCCCCGTAAAAGTCTAAATACTCTTCTGTTTTTAGCTGATCATACACCCCGAAAAAGTCCGGCATATAACCAATTTGTGCACGCACCGCGGCCGCATCACGTACGACGCTTTTACCGTTCACTAAAATATCACCATTTGTTGGCTGGAGGAGCGTTGCGAGCAGTAAAAATGTCGTTGATTTTCCCGCACCATTTGCCCCAACTAAGCCAAAAATCGTCCCTTTCTCAATCTTTAATGCTAACTGATCAAGTGCTGTAAACTGGCCATACTTTTTCGTTACTTGTTGAAAGTCAATCATCACTTCAGCTCTCCTTTCAACTGTAGTTTCGGTAATGTGGCCATATCGCCCATTTCGCTCCCGACAAATTGCAATTCTAGCTGCACATAACCGTCCTTTACATACACATTAGCATCCGCCTGTGCACGAAGTTCCTCATATACATCTGTCTCACGATTTAACACCTTTAACAGAAGACGCTCATCGGTATTGTCTACTACTAGCTCGTGCCATGTAACGGCTGTCTGCGTAAGTGTTTTCGGTACATGATATTTCAACGTATATGGCATTCTTTCAAAATACCATTCCGTTACATCTGCTGTTAGCCAATCGCTATAATTTTCCTGCTGAATGAGCTCTAGCTCTAAATTTTCCGTCGCTAATGTTACATCACCTTTATATGCCATATTCGCTGTTAAAGGGGCTGCAATGACTACATCCGTTTGGCTTTTAGCCGTCTTCTTTAGCTGAGATGGTAGCGTCGCTTCCGGTGCGGATGCAATAAGTAATGCCGTATCTAAATGACCCAGCCTATTACTAGCCAAGTTCAAGAGGCTATTTTGACGCAGCACAGGGAGCGCTTCATTTCGCTCATCATACGGCATAGATTCTTCGCCGATTGCCTTCATTAAATAGTTAAATGCTATCGGTATATTTACGTCCATTGTTTCACCTGGCGCAATGTCACCAATATCATAAAAATCGCGACCAATCCATGCCTGTACATTTTCAAGCGCAAACGGGAAATGATTGGTTACTGTACCCGTCAGCTGTTTTTCCTTTATCGTTAGTTGCTGCTCGATATAGCCTGCTTCGGTAGCTGTTGCTGCCGAGCCCACGATCGATTTCACGCCCCAGTAAGGAATCCCTTTAAGTACGAGCTGATTACCGTCTTGATACGAGAGCTGATTTTTATCGGCCGGCACACCGCTCATATGATAGGTGGCAGCTTTTACACCCTCATCTAATTGAAACGTGTAGTCCCCTGCATTATTCGCTAATACAGACTGCGTGAAATATTGCGTGCCACCACTCTCTGTCGCTGTCCATAGCATCATCTCCTGCAGCTGCGGCTTCCATAAACGGTCTTTCGCACCAACTACAAATAAACCAAGAGAGAATCCAATCGAAATGGCAGGAATCAGCCACCACGCATGCTCACGCTTATCTTTTTTCTTCAAGATGATATATAAAATGACACTGACAATTAAAATATAAACCGCTAATACAGCAATCACTTTCCAAATAGAAAAGGCAAATGCCTCAAATAGCTCATTATTCGTTGTTAATTGGTTCGCAATTTGGTAATGATTTGATTCGTAATAGCCTTTCCACGTAAACGCACGTAAATCAATCATTTGCGCAACTAAATGACTATAGCCATTTGTTTGTAGGAGCCCTGCATCTGCTAGCGCAAAAGCGGTTTGAATCACTTGCCCGTTTTGTACAGGCATCTTACCTGCTAGCACGTTGCCGTCCTTTGGCCAAGTCGTTGCCCCTTGCTCGGTCACCGCAGTTTTTACCGTCAGTGCATCCGCAAACGTACCATCCTTTGCTAGATTGTTTAACTCTACAGTAGGTACGATAATCGTCCCTTCTGTAAAGCGCAACGGCTCATATTGTTCAAATGCCGTCCCTGCAAGTGGTGTATCTGTCACAAGCTTACCGCCCTGTTCAACCCACTGCACAAGTGCTGTTTGCTCCTCTTTTGTGAAGGACTTCAACTCATCCCCTATGACCAGCACATCAAATAAGGCATAGTCACGCGCATCTAACTGCGGCGCTACAAGCTTTTCAAGTATGACTTCGGTGCTCGATAACGCACGCATTTGCTGCAATGATGTATATGCCGCATCTAGATTGTATGTGCCGACAACAAATGCCTCATAATTAAATAGGGCCGGCTTGTTTTCTGTTACTTTCACATTGGTGATCACACGCCCATCGGCTACAGCTCCGTCATAGAGCACAAATGGCACTGGTTCATTACCGTAAATCATGTTTTCCTGATAATTTTCAATAAAAAAGGACAATTCCATTTGCTCGCCCTTCGCTAACTGAACAGGATACACGCGTGCAGCCTGCAATTGATAGCTTTCTTTAAATGTCGTGAGTAAATTTCCTTCAAACGGTCCGGCATCATTTGTAATGACGACATCAACACGTACAGGCTCCTCCGCTTTCACCTTACCGTTTAATCCATATGTTGCATCAATTGTTATTTCAGCTGCGGCATATGTCGGCAAAGCAAACAGTAACACGAACAGCACAGCTAACTTTTTCACCATCTACAATCACCCCTTCTCTATTAGTACGAATTAAAATTTCAGAAGTTTCTAAAATCATATAATAAAAAACAAAAACCGTCACATAAACCACATTTTAACGGTTTATACAACGGTTTCAAGTATTAAAATAGTCACGTATAAAATTTAGTGTTGAACGAATCTAGAGGTATTCACTCCATCTTACAACGTTCGAATAAACTGCTCTACAAAATTCGCGTTAAATGTTAATAGCTCCTCGTCTGGGCTCATTTTTGTCTGATGCAAATTATACGCACAGTTCGCACCCGCCCAGAACATTGCACCCGGAATTTCTTTCAAGAAGAAACCAAAATCCTCACCTGTCATCGCAGCCGGGCATTCATAAGCTGTCGCACCTTCAAAGTTTTCCGCAAAATCAAGTAAACGACGCGCGCATTCCTCGGTATTTGTTACCTCGTAATACATTGAGCCAAAGTCCACTTCAATTTCACATTCAAATGACGCTTCGATGCCTGCACAAATCGCTGCGACACGCTTTTTCAGCTGTACCATCGTTTCGGCATTCGCTGTGCGCATCGTGCCTTCTAAATAAGCCGATTCTGCGACAACATTTTGCACCGTACCAGAAGACATTTTCCCAATTGTAATAACCGCACTATCCATCGGGTCGACGTTACGGCTAATAATCGTCTGTAATTGTAATAACAGATTCGCCGCAGCAATCGTCATATCACGCGTCTTATGTGGATATGCTGCATGACCACCTAACCCTTTTAGCTTCAAGAAAATTTCCGATGTATTCGCAAATAATAGTCCTGGTCTTGTCGCGATTGTACCGATTGGGTATTCAGGTGCGATATGTAATGCGTAAATTTCATCTGCTAGTAAATCCTTTCGCTCAGACGTTAACCACGCTAGCATCGGCTCCGCACCACCCGGCCCTTCTTCGGCTGGTTGGAAGTAGACAATGACATTTTGCTGCGCTGGCTCACTTGCAAACTTTGTCACAAGCCCAAGCGCAATCGTCATATGACAATCGTGTCCACATGCATGCATAAAGCCTTCATGCGTTGACGCAAACTCTAGGCCCGTTTCTTCCTGAAGTGGCAAACCGTCAATATCTGTACGCCAGCCAATCGTTTTTGTCGGGTTCGTACCTGCAATTTTTACGACGATGCCTGTACGCCAAGTTGCAATCTCTACATGTTCCTGTGGCAATGTAGCTAAGTAATTTAATAAGTACGCCTGTGTTTTAAATTCCTGAAAGCCGATTTCTGGAATTTGATGTAGCGCACGACGAATTTGTTGTAAAGCGTTCAATAGTTACACTCCTTTTCAATTACGCCTCGGCGTAATTGTGTCCAGATTTTTTTCGAGGGTCTACAGGATGTGGATCAGTCAGCCGTTGTCGCACGATGCGACGCTCTTAGGCTGGCTTCGTTTTTAAAGTTTCCTTTAAAAAATCTGTGACATCTGCCAGAGGCACATCTTAATTCAGCATAGTTTGAATATCCAATTAAAAATATTCAATGCACATTCACCTCTTACCTAATAAAAGTAAAAATTTCTGCTGAATTAAGATAAGTTTCGTAATGAATCAATAATTTCTGTTTTTGACTTTGTTTTTTCATCTAATACTTTTAATACACGTGCTGGCACACCGCCAACTACTGTATTTGGCTCAACGTCCGAGATTACAATGGCACCTGCTGCAACGACCGCACCGCGCCCGACACGTACACCCTCTAACACAACAGCATTAGCACCAATGACAACATCATCCTCAATGACAACTGGTAAGGCTGATGGCGGCTCTACGACACCTGCAAGCACTGTCCCTGCACCAATATGGCAGTTCGCACCAACTGTTGCACGGCCACCTAAAATCGCGCCCATATCAATCATTGTTTTCGCGCCGATTTCTGCACCAATATTAATAACAGCACCCATCATAATAACCGCTTGGTCACCAATCGTCACCTGGTCGCGAATAATCGCACCCGGCTCAATACGTGCATTCACATGCTTCAGATCGAGTAGTGGCACTCCTGAATTACGACGGTCATTCTCAACCACATAATCTTCAATTTTATCTCCGTGCAAGCTTAATGCTTCCTCAATTTGTGACCACTCACCAAAGACAACTGCGCTATTACCTTCACCGAACACCTTCGCATCCGCACCAAATGATAACTCCGCTACGCCCTCGCCTTTTACGTAAAGCTTTACTGGTGTCACCTTTGTTGATTGTGAAATAAAATCAATAATTTGCTGTGCATCTAATTTAACCGTCATAACTACGCCTCTTTTCATGTAAGTTTTATTAACACGAAAACATTGTACTAAATTTTCGGACAAATTAAAAATACTTTTTTGATATCAGTTACTTCGAATAATCATATAAGCAGCTCGCATGGTCACGTACGACGTTAACAAAGGCATCTACTTGGCGCAGTTC
This sequence comes from Solibacillus sp., assembly GCA_040274725.1. Taxonomy (GTDB): domain Bacteria; phylum Bacillota; class Bacilli; order Bacillales_A; family Planococcaceae; genus Solibacillus. The sequence goes on from JBEMAQ010000007.1 coordinate 21,928, forward strand.
AAACGATGATTCATAACCAATTAGCCATGTATCACGCGTTAATCCGTGATCCTTATCCGTGTTTGTCAGTGGAATCTTATTCACATGTTCCTCACCGTTTAATGTAATTGACGGCAAAATTGCATAGCCAATACCGTTTAACGCCATTTGCTTACATGTTTCAATTTGGTCCACAATAATTTGGTGACGCGGGTTTGTATTAAAGTGACGCTGCCACCATTGCTGAATTTCCTGATAATAGTTTGAGTCACTCTTAAATTGAATAAATGGACGCTCTGATGTCAAAATATCTTCCATATCGGTAATTTCTGTATCGACTAAATACATCATATCGCGGAACAGATGCACCTTTTTGCCCTTCCAATCCGCCTGCCCACGCACAATGCCGACATGTGCCTCACCGTCATACAGCGCACGCACAATCTCCGAGCTCCAACCCGTCATGAGTGAAATTTTTGTATCTGGATACAGCGTGACAAAATCCTTCAACACTTTCGGTAGCCAGTTTTGGCCAACGATTGAAGCACAGGCAATTTTCAGTGTCCCGTGCACCTTTTCATTCAGTGCCTGAATCGTATCAAACACTTCCTCGCGTCTCGCGATTGTCTCACCCGCATGCGCAATGACAAGCTCGCCTGCAGGAGTTGGCGTCAACCCCTTTTGCGAGCGTAAAAATAATTGCGCGCCCCAGTCTTTTTCAATCGATTGCAGGCGCTGTGAAAGGGCTGGCTGCGTTAAAAACAGCCTTTCCGCCGCCTTACGCATATTGCGCTCTTCTGATAAAATTTTAATAATTTCCGCTTCCGTAGCTGTCATAAAAAACGCCTCCTTCCATAAAAGCTTTGATCTAGCATGACCATCCACTCAAAAAATCGACAAAATCCAAATCGGACTTTGTCGATTATCATCATTTACGATCAATGTTTTTATTTCACTGTTTTTATTTCACTTTCTTCTAAAGTTCGACTTTACATTTAAAAGAGCTTTTTAATAAAGCCTACACAAATCGCAGTTTTCTCGATGGAATCGCTATATGAGGAAATTTTGCATTTTATTTCAAACGAAAAATAAATGCACGGCTCTTCAATGCAGTTTGTCTTTTTATCTAAAGCAAATATTTTTTCTGAGTTCAATCTTTTAATCGTTTAATTATAAAGTAAAACCTTGATGAATACGCAATTGATTGGAGCCGTGCCCGCAGGAAAAAATACTAAAAGCGACACATCGACTAAAAACTTCTAGCTAAAGCGCAACTGATTTTGTTGATAAATATATTTCTTTAGCTGCTTTAAAATGACACGGCGCGTCATAATGCCGACGAATGTTCCTTCCTCGTCAACTACACATAAAAACGCATGATTAATAACTAAATCAAGCGCGCGTTGGAATGTATCTGTTACTTTTAAATACACGACCTTATGATCCATCACGTCATCTACTTTAATGTCCGCTAAACGATCATATTCGATTCGCTCTAATCCTAAAATAGCTTCTGTAATCATTTTTGTACTAAGTAATCCTTTTAAACGGTACTTTACATCAAGTACAGGAATCGACGAATAACCGGTTTTTGTTAATACTAATAATGCATGCTCTGCGCTATTACCGCTTTGTACATGCGCTACCTTCTCTGATGAAATAATAAAGTCGCTAATTGGCATGTCTAATAACTCTCTGTTGTTCATTGAAATCATAAATTCTACTCCTTTATGCACATTGACAGACAAAAGATGCCTCGGATACAAGGAAGTGCGGTTTTTACTCAACGTGAAATTTTCTGCTTCAAGCGGTAATTCCCGCCCTTTTTTATTGTTATTTATCGCCTTCCCTTGTAGAACAGCGATTGATTGCCTATCTTCATCATATCATAATTCACGAATGACTGACCATTGAATGCACTAAAGTTAAAGGAAAAGTTTTCATGACGATACAGCTTGCGACCAATAATAAAAAATAATAATCCCCGTTACAAAAAAGAATACGAGATACAACAAAATAATCGGATTCAGTAAAAATGGGTACTCCTCAACAATTTTCGGCACCATATCACGCTCACCCTCATCTTGCCTATGCTCTACTCTCACTGTCAGCCAATAGCCAATCGCACAGATGACGACACAACTAAAAATAGCTAGCCATAACCACATGCCCATCCGATACACCTCCTTATGTGTATCGTTAGTATGGTTTTGACCAGCCTTGTTTTATTCATTTAGAATGGGAATTGATTCAGCCATGCACCGCCGTCTAGTGTGACGCATTCACCGTTCATATACGCAGCCTTATCCGACATGATAAATGTCGCCAAATCGGCAATTTCCTCTGGTGTGCCAAGGCGACGTAGCGGTACAGAGTTAATCGTACGCTGTGCTTGCTCCTCTGACTCCCAAAGCTTGTCTGCGCCACCTGTACGCTCGATTGGCCCAGGGGCAATTGCATTGACGCGAATGCCGTAGCGTCCCCCCCACTCAACAGCAAGCGAACGCGTCACTGACAACACACCAGCCTTTGCTGCCGCCGAATGAATGACACCCGCACCAGCCCCCCATGCATAGGTCGCGACCATATTCAAAATGTTACCCTTAATGCCCTTTTCAATCCAATAATTGCCGACTGCTGACGAGCAGTAAAATGTACCGTTCAGCACAATATCAATAACCGCCTTCCAGCCATTTGGTGATAATTTCTCTGCCTGTACGATAAAATTCCCTGCCGCATTATTAACTAAGCCGTCTACCTGTCCAAATGTCTCCACTGCAAACTGTACCATCGCCTTTGCATGCTCGGGCTCGCGCACATCCATTTGAAACGTAGCCACTGCTTCGCCGAATGCCAAAATTTCTTGCTTGGCCTTTTCTAAACGTTCCACGTCACGCCCTGTAATGACAACATTTGCTCCCTCACGTACGAACTGCTTTGCCATCGCAAGCCCCATCCCGCTCGAGCCACCTGTAATAATGATTGTTTTTTGTTGTAGCATCTATTTTCCCCCTTCACCTAAAGTCATCCATTACTCCATCCCCACAGAGTAAAATGAACAGATATTCATTTTATTTTACTACAACAAACTCGAAATAACCATTTTTTTCTATAAAAACAGTAAAAATCCTAGAAATAGCATCACACCATTTCTAGGATTCCTTCATTACATTAAATATTTTTCTACTATACGCTGGGCAGGCAGTGGCTTATTATATAAATAACCTTGCACTTTTTGGCAATTATACTGTTTTAAAAACTGCTCCTGCTTTTTCTCCTCGACGCCCTCTGCAATCACTTCTAGTCCTAAATTATGTGACAATAAAATAATTGCCTTCACAATCGCTTCATTTTTCTTATCCTTCGCGATATCTGCAATAAATGATTGATCGATTTTAATAATATCAATCGGATATTTTTTCAAGTAGCTAAGCGACGAGTAGCCAGTACCAAAATCATCAACTGATACATACACACCTAAATTTTTTAACTGTTGTAAAATAACAATCGTTTCTTCTACATTCATCATGGAGCCTTCTGTAATTTCTAACTCAATTGAGGACGGCTCAATATTATAGCGCTCTAACAGCATTTGTAACTTCTCGACAAACTTCTCCTGCTTAAATTGCTTTGGCGAAATATTGATCGCAATACGTACGACACGGTAGCCCTTCTCACGCCATTCCTTTTGGTAACGAAAAACGCGTTCCAAAATCCAATCGCCTAATGGCAAAATAAGACCTGACGACTCAGCAATCGGAATAAACTCAGACGGTGGTACCGCACCAAACTTACGATTATTCCAACGAATCAACGCCTCAAAGCTATTAATTTGATTCGTACCTAAGTCAATTTGCGGCTGGAAATGTAGCTGCATTTCGTCAAACTCTACAGCACGACGTAAATGTGCCTCCATTAACGCATCATTTGGGAACGTCAAGTTCATTTTTGACTCAAAGAAACGGTAATGCGCTCGGCCATGCTCTTTCACATGGAATAACGCCTGATCCGCACAATGCAGTAACGTCTCTAAATCCTGTTCCTGCTCCTTTAATGCAAACGCAATACCAATTGATGCCGTAATATAATACTCCTGCCTATCGACAACAAACGGTGCATCCAGCAGTTTTAATACAGCCGCCGCTAACGCTTCTACCTCGCTATGATTCTCATATTCAAGTAAAAAGACAAATTCATCCCCGCTGTAACGGTATACCTCACAATGAGTTGTACGTAATTGTCTAAAACGTTCACTAACTTCAGTCAGCATTCCATCTGCTTTTTGCTTACCAATCGACTCATTAAACTTTTTAAAGCGATCTAAATCAACAAGCACGAGTGCCACATGACCGCGCTCTTCATTGAATAAGCGTTCCCGCCAATGCTCATTTAATGCACGACGATTAAAAAGGCTCGTCAGCTCATCTAAAAAGACAATCTTGCTCATATTCGTGTATGTCGCGTCATTTAACTCTCGGATAATGATAATGTCATAACCAATTCCATCAATTGCTATATTTGATTTTGCAACTTTTAACAGCTCACCATTCACCGTTTCGCAAATGGTCATTGTCTCATCGCTCACTAAAAACTTTGAAAATAATTGCCAGTAAAAGGAGCCAAAGTACGTATCCGCCTCTATTTCTTGTTTCAATTTCCTATCGATCAGCTCATTTGCTCGCTCATTTGCCTTTGTTACAAAAAATTGTTGTTCCTCTTTTCGCAATATGACCACAGCATCAAACGGATTTAGTTGAAGTATCCTACTCAGCACTTCGTTTCTAATTGCCATGTTACTCATTCAAAATCCTCCACTCGGCTACCTATTACTTCTGTCTATTCTTCAACAATCGTACCTAATGACTCTAATAAAAATAGCTCTTGGCTATTAATGCGCACATCACTATTGTGATCCTCTTTATAATGATATTTGCCATTTGAATCTTGAATACGCGCCTTTTGGTTGTCTTCAAGTTGTAAGTTCATAATTTTAATAATACGATTTTTAATCTCTGGTGAATAAATCGGGAATAAAATTTCTACACGCTTAATCATATTACGCGTCATCATATCTGCCGATGATAAAAACAGTTTATTTTCGCCATTATGGTGGAACCAGAAAATACGTGAGTGCTCTAAGAAGCGACCAACGATACTTGTTACCGTAATATTTTCACTAATGCCCGGGATTCCTGGACGAATGCAGCAAATACCACGAATAATCAGCTCAATTTTCACACCTTCAATCGACGCCTCATACAATTTCATCATTAAGTCCTTATCCGTTAACGAATTCATTTTCGCACGAATAAAACCGTTACCGTGCTGCTTATGACACGCAATTTCCTCATCGATTAAACGAATAAACTCATCACGAATATCAAACGGTGCAACAACTAAATGATGGAACTGTGGCTTTTCTGTATAGCCGCTTAAATAGTTAAAGAAGTTCGTTGCATCAATGCCAAATTCCTTATTCGACGTAATAATGCCCATATCCGTATAAATTTTTGCTGTTGCGTCATTGTAGTTCCCTGTACCGAGATGCACAAAGCGCTCGATTTTACCAAGACGACGACGGACAACAAGTGTAATTTTTGAATGTGTTTTTAAATTGTTCATACCGTAAATGACTAAGCACCCAGCCTGCTCTAGCTGCTTCGCCCAGTGCACATTATTCTCTTCATCGAAACGTGCCTTTAACTCGACTAATACCGTTACTTGCTTCCCGTTTTCAGCCGCCTGCTTCAACGCTTGAATAATTGGCGAGTTGCCACTTACACGGTACAGCGTCTGCTTAATCGCGAGCACGCTCGGGTCATTTGCAGCCTCGGCAATAAAGTCAACAATCGGCACAAATGATTCGTACGGGTGGTGGAAAAATAAATCCTGTGTTAAGGCCTTTTCAAACATATTTTCATCCGAACCTAGATCTTGAGGTGGCTGCGGGATAAAGCTCTCATATTCTAAATGCTCGCGCCCCTTCGAAATCGCCTTTACAAAGCCGAACATCGTCGTCATATCAAGCGGTCCGTCTATGCGGAATACATCCGACTCCTCAATTTCAAACTCATCTAGTAAGTATTCAAGTACATCATCACTCATCTCACCGTCACGAACTTCTAAACGACTTCCAACGCCCCATTTACGCTTTTTCAGCTCTTTTTCAATTTCTGAAAGTAGATCCTGTGCGCCCTCCTCATGAATCGTTAAATCGGCATTACGCGTCAAACGGAATGCTTGCGTAGATTTTACTTTGTAACCGAAAAATAACTTATCTACATTATGCGAAATGACATCCTCGAGCAAGACAAACGCTGCCTCTTCCTCGATTGTCGGGATTTTAATAAAACGCTCAAGTACGGATGGCACCTGTACGATTGCTACTCTTTGCTGCTTTTCTGCATCGCTCGCCTTTTCTAACAGCACCAATAAGTTTAATGTGCGGCCAATCAGTGTCGGGAATGGACGGTAGGCATCAACGGCTACTGGTGTTAATACTGGGAAAATTGTTTCTTCAAATAGCTCATTAATAAATGTTTTTTGCTCAGGGTTTAGTAGCTTTAAATCGCGGACATGGACATTTTCTTCCGGTAATAGGCCATGTACTAAGTTGCGGTACACTTCTGTTTGACGACGTACTAAAGCCTGCGTACGCTCCGCAATTTTTGCTAGTTGCTCCTTTGGTGTCAGCCCCGATTTATTTTCTGGCTTATGGAAGCCCGCACGTACCTGATCTTGTAAGCCTGCTACACGCACCATGAAAAATTCATCTAAATTCGAACTAAAAATCGCTAAAAATTTTAGGCGCTCAAGCAGTGGATTATCTTCATCCTCCGCCTCCTCTAACACGCGCTCATTAAATGCAAGCCAGCTTAGCTCACGGTTATTGTAATACTGTGGTTTTGCAATTTCCTCGAGTAAAAGTGCAGGTGCCTGATCCTCCAATACACCCGTTTCATTTTCAAATGATTGATCCATTTCCATATTCATTGTCAACGTCAACTCCATCCTTCCTCATTAAATACAATATTAAGCGTCTTTTTAAATACACGTTCAATATGCTTTTTTTGTCTTTCTACCTGATACGCCTCGGCAATCGCACGCTCTTTCGTCGTTACCTCTAAGCGAAGATTATCCCCTTCATGCTCAAGCGTAATTTTCGATACGACATTACGCTTTGAGACATTAAGCGCATAAATAAATTTCAGTAGCGCGCCAAAATCGCGTAACTTTTTTAAGGTTTCTTTTGAATACCACGACTCAAACGGTGCAGTAAAACGATTGAAATAATCGCGATTTTTATATGATGCAAGCAGCGCTATCTTCACACGCTCTGCATGGTTCATCCCTGCCATCGATTGATTTGCTAATAAATAAAACGTATGCTGGCTCGCTGAATCGAGTTCAATATATTCACCAATCGCATACACCTTTGCCGCTCTTTTAATAAGCTGCAGATCATACTCACTAAATTCAAACAGTTCCATATCACAGCACTCACGATAAAATTGACTCGCGAGTGTCATCAGTATATTTGCCTCTTCTTCAGTGCGACCATACTCTACCGCAAGCCTGCGTGCATTTTCTTCAAAGACATTATATTTATCAAACGCTTTTGAATCCCCTTGTAGTACACGGCTAATAATGACCCCTTCACGTAAACCTTTTTTACTCAATTGGAATGAATCCGTCCCAACGATGTCCATTAACGCAACAAACACTTCAAGCGCTGGTACAATAATGTCGGCACGGTCCGATGAAAGACCATCCAGTTGCTTCAGTTCTTCAAATGATTTTTCTGCAAGATGCTCGCGCATTTCCATTAAATCTGGCTTTTTCATTTCATATTGGTGCATGCCTGAAATGGGATAGTTTATTTTTTGCTGATGAATTTGCGCAACATTTCGTGCACTACCGCCAATCGCAATGACGGGTAACTGAACATCACGAATCCATTCGAGTGTCTGAAACTGCTCTGTCACAAAATCACGTAACACTATGCGCTCGTCATCATTAATCAAGGCTCCTGCCACAAATTTTTGCTTTAACGATACGGTGCCAAATGGGAAGCTGAATGATTTGAGTAGCTTTTTATTTTTAAATAACGTAATTTCTGTCGAGCCACCACCAATATCAATCGTCACCGCTGATGGGGTATCCATCGAATGTACAACCGCTAGAAATCCGCAATAAGCCTCTTCCTCTTCCGATAAAATATCGATGGAGATGCCCGTTTCTAGCTTCATACGTGCAATGATTTCTTTATTGTTGGTCGCCTGACGTACAGCCGCTGTTGCCGCCGCTTTAATATCGGTTACATCATAATCTGCAAGGATTAATTTAAAAGACGAAAGTGTTTCAGATAGTAACTGAATGCCTTCTTCTGACATTTCTCCTGAAGGTAATAAATACGTACGAAGGCGCGCAACTGTTTTAATGTTGCCAAATTCACGCAAACCTTCTACTTGATCATAATGGTAAAGTACAAGACGAATTGTATTAGAGCCAATATCAATAATCGCTGTTGTTAGTTTTTTCACAGTATTCAATCACTTCTTTCTACAATTTCTCCAGCTAACATAATTAACCAATCATCTTTATAAAAAAGCCGGATTTACTTTTACAAGTATCCGGCTTTTGTTGTTTATACACCTAAGTTGCAGGTGATTATAAAATTAACTGATCCATACGTAAAATAAGCTCTGTAATTTCTGGTTTAGAAATTTGATCTTCTGCACCAACCTGATCACCTTTATGACGAAGATCATCTGTAATAAGGCTTGAGAAAATAATAACAGGAAGCTTTTGTAAGGCAGGATTTGTTTTAATCTTCTTCGTTAAGTGATGGCCATCCATTTGTGGCATTTCGATATCTGTAATGACAAGCTGTACGTGATTTTCGATGGATTTGTCTGCTTTAGATAATGCTTCTAAATAGTCGTACGCATCACGGCCATTCTCAAAGAATTCAGTATTGACATAGCCTGCTTCTAGCATTGTATCGTGTAGTAATTTACGTAATAACGGCGAATCCTCTGCAATCAAAACTTTCTTTTCAGAGCGATCACGTGGACCTAATTTTTTAACAGACTCGACGCTAATGCTTGATGCTGGATTAATGTCGACCATAATTTTTTCGAAGTCTAATAATAAAATCATTTCTTCATTACGTTTAATCACACCAATTACTTGTGACGTGCCACCTTGATACATATCTGATGGCTTTTCAATTTGATCCCATGAAATACGGTGAATTTGCGTCACATTATCTACGTGGAATACAACGCGCTGCTTATTAAATTCCGCCACGATATATTTTTGTTGCGGGTTGCGCTCTGTATATTGAATACCTAATACTTTTAGCATATCCACTACTGGTAATACCTCACCACGTAATTGAATAATTCCCTCTACGTGTGGGTGTGCGTGAGGGATAAACGTTACCGGAATCGGTTGAATAATTTCCTTTACTTTAATAACGTTAATCCCAAATTTATTATTTGCTACTTCAAATTCAACAATTTCAAGCTCATTTGTTCCACTCTCAAGTAAAATCCCTTTATTGTTTTCCAAAGCTAGCACGCTCCTTCCGCTTTGCATCCTATGTATAAGCTAATTGTATCATAGCCTACCCATTTCTCCTATAAACCTTTCGTGAAATAATCGCGAATATTTTCCGACTATTTTACATAATATCTAATTAATGCTTGTGTACCATTCTCACTATAGCCTTGCTGTGACAGGCGTTCATACATTTCCTTCGCCATCGCAAGTCCAGGCAACTGCAAATTCATGCGCGCTGCTTCATCTAACGCGATTTTCATATCCTTAATGAAATGTTTAATATAAAAGCCGGGCGCTAAATTATCTGCAAGCATGCGCGGTGCAAGATTGCTAAGTGTCCACGATGCAGCTGAACCCGCTGTAATCGACTTCATGACTTCATCCATTGTTAAACCCGCCTCTAGACCGTAAGCCAGCGCCTCGCATACACCAATCATGGTAGAAGCAATGACAATTTGATTACTCATTTTTGTATGTTGCCCCGCACCGGCTTCGCCTTGATAAACGATATTTTGTCCAAACACATCAAAAATAGGCAGCATTTGCTCAAAGATTTCCTGGTCGCCACCAACCATTAATGATAAGGTACCATTTTTTGCCCCAACATCTCCGCCCGATACAGGTGCATCTAAGCTATGTACACCAATTTCTTTTGCAGCTGTATAAATCTTTTTCGCTAACGTCGGTTCAGATGTCGTCATATCGACAACAATTGATCCTGCCTTTGCTGTCGTTAAAATACCGTGCTCACCAAAATATACTTCTTCCACATCTGTTGGATAGCCAACCATTGTAAAAATAATATCTTGATGCATACTTGCGTTAGCTGCTGTATCTGCCCAAATGGCGCCTAGCTCTATTAATGACTGTGCCTTTTCTTTTGTTCTTGTATAAACAGTTACCTGATGTCCAGCCTGTAATAAATGCCCGACTACACTTGCTCCCATAACGCCTGTACCAATAAATGCAATTTTTTTACTACCCATCATTCATTCCTCCCATATTCTATTTTCTTTATAGTAACAAAATTTCTAAATGAAGGAAATTAAACAATAAAAAAGAGAGCACTAGCTCATTAGCTACTGCTCTTAAAGGGGGAAATGAGAATGTTGCTGTGTTCTGTAGTATTATTCCCAACCGCCAAATAATTAAACATCTTTTAAAAAATTTATTGCATAATTTTTAATCTTGAATCACCTTTTGTTAATTCCTCAAAGCGCTTTGCATCAAAAGCATTAATGAGGCGATCAACTTGCTCACTTAATTGAATTGTTTTTTTATTTGAAAAGCCATTCTTTATTCCTGAAGCAATCATTAGCTGGCGTTTTATTTCTAATTGTCTGAGTATTTCCTTCTCCATAAATTGACCTCCACTTCTTATTTGACATTATTATACTTTCCGGCCAATTTATATTCAAAATTTTCATACATGAAAATTCGACATTTTTCTATGTTCGAGGTACATCTAAAAACGTAAAAACGACGTCACCGCCTTGTTTTGCTTCACCACGGAAATGTTTAAATTGCGGGTCTTTTATAAGTTGTTCACGAAATTGTAAGAATTCGGCCTTTGTAATTGTAATAGATGCCACCTCTTTATTGCGTAGCTGGTCTAAAAGTTGTTGGTAGTTATTCATGTGATTTTCTCCTTTCTTAACGTTTACTTTTATTAATAAAAAAATTAAAATACTAAATTTTCAAAAAACACTTTACCTTTTAACAATTTTCATGCAAACTGTAAATTATTAGCCGATGAAGGAGCTGACTGTGTATGCCGTTAAAAGTTGCAGAAGTTGGAAATATTATCGAGTTCAAAGACGGTCTTCAAGGTGTCGTTGAAAAAGTAAACGAAAACTCTGTTATTGTCGATCTCACAATTATGAAAAATTTTCATGACCTTGAAATGGAAGAAAAAACTGTTATTAACCATAAACGCTATAAAATTATACATAGCACTGAAACAATTTAAATTAAATTACCTTTTTCGTATTTTTTCAATGCGAAAAGGGTATTTTTTTGATACGATACATTTGGAGGTTATGTTTACATGAAACAATATAAACACATGATTACACTCCTTTTGTCACTGCTTTTCGTTTATAGTATGATGTTTTATACATTTGCTGAAAAAACGATTTTTTGGTACTTATATGCTTTCATCTTACTCGTTGGTATTTCCATTTCACTTTTAGCTGGAAAATTCGAAGATCAGCTTCCCACTTGGAAATATTTAATTTTCGGTATTGGATACGGGACGATTACGTACGGCTTTATTAAGTTAGGTTCCATTATTTTACCATATATCGATAATACCACGAATAATGAAATTAGCAAATTTTTAACAAACTACGGACCGACAAATATTTGGCATTATTTATTGCTCATCTTTATTGTCGTCGTTGGAGAAGAAATGTTTTGGCGTGGCTACGTTCAGCAGCAATTAAAACGTTGGACAAGCCCAGTACTTGCTGTTTTTGTAACCGCTATTCTTTTCTCACTTTCACTTGCAATTAGCGGCTTTGTCGCAGGTGCGTTAGCCGCAATGGTCGCTGGCGTTATTTGGGGTTTACTTTATGAATGGAAAAAAAGCTTACCACTTATTATTGTCGCCCATGTTGTATTCGTTTTATTGTTATTTTTAGTACTACCGATTATTTAAGGGACAAGAGTGTGTCCTATGAAGCACCTCATGAACGTTATGAGGTGCTATCCAATTTAATATACGGGGGGGATTTACTTTGCAGAAAAAAGGCTTATATTCATCATTGTTACTGTCAGCCATTATTTTAGCCGCATGTAACACAAACTCAGAGGAAGTTCTTGAAACATCAGCCTCACCTGAACAACCAACAGAAAATGTTCAACTAGAAGCACCAGTCGAGCAAGCGCCCCCAGTTGAGCAACCGTCACAAATCGAACCAAATCCTGCACCAGTAGAAGTAGAAGTACCGGTACAAGATCCCGTACAGGAAGAGCCTCAAGTTGCTGTCTCTATCCCGACGACTTCATTCATTACATCAACTAGTGCAACATTAAACTATACAATTAACCATTTAAAAGAATACACATTAACAGAAGAAGAACCTGGGAAAGATATGTTATTCTATAATGCAAATGATGCACTTTCTATGCGCATTGAAGTTTTTAATCATGCGGATGCCTCATTTGACGCTTTAAACGAGGCAACACAGCAATCTATGGCAGCAATCGCACCGAACAATACATATGAATCATTTAATCTTGCCCCATACTTAACTGCTGCAAAACGCACGGATCTTAAAGCGAGCGCAGGCTACCTCGTTCAATACGAATCCGATAAAGTGACAGCAATTGTTTATGAAATAGAAGATAAATTTGTTGTGTTAACTATTTTTGATGATTATATTACGGGTATTACGGACGCATTTATTACGGCTGGATTTACGATTCGATGACAAAAAAACTGCACATCAATTGCTAGATGCTATCTAGTAATTGATGTGCAGTTCTTTTTTAGGCAGCATATCTTAATACGATAAATCTTTAATCGATAAACCTAATTTTTTTAACAATGTAATAGCCTCGTCCTTTTCTTCCATTGACAAAGCACTTAGTAACTCAAATAAATGTGCCTCATGTTGTGGGAAAATCTCGGCCATAAATGCTATGCCTGCCTCTGTAATTTCAGCATATGTCACACGTCGATCACTTGGACAAGAAACACGAGCTAAAAACCCTCGCTGTTCTAATTTATCGACTACATACGTAATTGAGCCGCTCGCTAGTAAAATTTTGCTACCGATTTTTTGAAGTGGCTGACGTCCTTTATGATACAGCAACTCGAGGACCGCAAATTCAGTTGGATTTACTCCACTTTTTTGAAAAAATTGATTTGTTGTTTCTGTAATGGCTTTATGTGCACGTGAAAGTACAATAAATAGCTTTAACGACTGCTTTATTTCTTCTGGCGTCATATTGTTCAACCTCTATTTCAAAATTGTTCATCTTCTAAATTCTAGACAAAGTTACATGTATTATAGCGACTAGAAGAAAGCTTTGTCAAAATCGGATTTAGCTAATGTTAAGTTCTGATGATACTTCCGAAAAAATACGTTGCTTCATATACGCTTCAAATTGGGTGTCCTTCTGTTTGAAAGCAACTTTAATTTGGGTGCCATAGCCAACAGCTGTACAGAACATAATATCCGCATGATGCTCCTCCACAACCTTTTTCACAAACATCATCCCGAGTCCTGTGCCTGTCGCCTTTGTTGTATAATATGGGTTAAATAAATTATCAAGCGTTTGCTGCGTCATCCCTATCCCCTCATCACTGACAATAAGCGAGCATGTCCCTGGTTGTAGCGCTGCTAGCTTTACGATAATTTTCCCACGAGGCGCCGTTGCTTCGATTGCATTTTTCACTAAATTAATAATCATCTGTTTTACTCTCGTACGGTGACCAAAAATAAAGTACTCGTCCATTTTTTTATATTCAATTTCTAGTAAGGTATTCGCTAAAATGGCTTGTACTTGCATTAAATCAACTACTTCTTGAACCAGTTCTAATAAGCAAAAGCTTTCAAATTGGACACGCTTTGGCTTTGAAAGAGCAAGGATTTCTTCAAGCATATTGTCCATGCGTTGCAATTCAGATTCCATAATTTGAACAAAGTGCTTGGATTCTTGATCAATATCCTCGCGAATTAATTGTAAAAAGCCCGTTAAGGATGTAATTGGATTTCGTAATTCATGCGCGATCGACGCAAAATTTTGTCCGATTAAAAAGAGTGAATCTTGATGCTCCGCTTTATTTAACAGTGTCATTTTTTCTGTTTCATCACTTATCGTTGTCACAATCATATTCAGTACATTATCTACTCTGCTTTCAATCTGATAATAATCTATTTGACCATTCGCCCGAACCTTTCTTACTTTCAGCGTGCCCCTTTCATAATTGGCTAATTGACGATAATACGCGAGGATATCGCTTCCTTCCTGCTCCAGGCCGATAAATAAACAATCATGGCTGTGATTTTTAATTTCTTGTAAATTACAATTTAAATATTGAAGTGCTTTCGCATTTGCTGTTACAACTTGTCCATCTAGTGACGTGATTACAACACCATTCGCAATATTTCGAATCATGTTATCGATTGACTGTTGTGAATATGCTTGATCATTTTTTAAAAGTGTAGGAATCGTTATACGTGAAACAATTAGTTTGTATTTAGGTAAATATTGGCTGTAAAGACGCATTGTCAAAGATTGATTTGATTTTAATTGTACGGTAATAATAAAAGTGCCCATTAAATTCGTTTCTAAATCCTCAATAAAGCTCGGCCAAGAAAGTTCACACTGTTCTGTTAATTTTAAATAAAATGGCGAACAGTCTGATTTTTGGAATAAATTAGCTGCCTTACGATTCATAAATTGTACTTTTTGTGACGGTGTTATCATTATAACTGGTTCTTCGGCATATTTAAGTAATCCTTCAACGGTTTTGATCAAATGGTCTTCCATGCGAATCCCCCCAATTATCTTATATCGAAAAATTCTAAATTGACAGATAATTATTTTCAGATAGTACAAATTATTCCATATATACATTTATTATAAAATAGGTACAATGTCTCATATTGTTCACATATTCATTGACTGTTACAATATAATTTATGAAGAGGAGAATGCAAATATGAACATTATTTTAACTACACTAAACGCTAAGTATATCCATACAAATTTAGCCATTCGCTACTTGAAAGCAAGCGCTCTACCAGAGTTTAATTGCGAGCTAGCAGAATATACCATAAAGGATCCAGCCTTTAATATCGTATCAGATATCTTTCAAAAAAAACCGGATATTGTCGGATTCAGCTGTTATATTTGGAATATTAACGAAACACTACAAGTTGTTAAAATGTTAAAAACAGTATTACCAAATGTTAAAATCATACTCGGTGGACCAGAAGTATCCTACGATGTACATGATTGGTTACGAAAGAATGAGGAAATTGACTTTATCATCATGGGTGAAGGGGAAACCTCTTTTAAAGAGCTACTTTGTTATTTCAATGACGAAATGGCACTTGAGGATGTACACGGACTTGCCTATTTACAAGACGGCAAACTAAAAGTGCATGCACAGCCACCAAAAATTGATTTACGTGAATTACCATCACCGTTCCGCTTTGAAGAAGATCTGCCCCATCTTGGCAAGCGTATTCAATATATCGAAACAAGCCGCGGCTGTCCGTTTAGCTGTCAGTTCTGCCTATCGAGTATCGAAGTGGGTGTACGCTACTTTAACCGCGAAAAAATTAAAGAGGACATTCGCTATTTAATGAATAACGGCGCGCGAACAATCAAATTCGTCGACCGTACGTTTAATATTTCGCGTAGCTATGCGATGGAAATGTTCCAATTTCTAATTGACGAGCATCAGCCAGGTGTTGTCTTCCAATTTGAGATTACAGCCGATATTATGCGCCCTGAAGTGATCCAGTTTTTAAATGATAACGCACCAAAGGGACTGTTCCGCTTTGAAATTGGCGTACAGTCAACAAATGATTTAACGAATGACTTAGTCAAACGCCGTCAAAACTTCGAAAAATTAACACGCACTGTGACGATGGTTAAAGAAGGCGGCAAAATCGATCAGCACCTCGATTTAATCGCTGGTCTACCAGAAGAAGATTATGCATCGTTCCGCAAAACATTTAACGATGTGTTTGCAATGCGTCCTGAGGAATTACAACTTGGCTTCCTAAAATTACTACGTGGTACAGGTCTTCGTTTAGAGGCGCAAAAATATGGTTACACGTATGTCGATATTTCACCGTATGAGATTTTCTCAAATAATGTTTTAACATTTGATGATATCGTACGCATTAAGCATGCAGAGGACGTGCTTGAAAAGTATTGGAATGCACATCGCATGGACAATACAATCGAATACCTTGTACAGGAAGTATTCGAAACACCATTCGATTTCTTCCAAAGCTTCGGTACGTACTGGGAAACAAAGGGCTGGTCACGTATTGGGCATCAGCTTGAAGACTTATTCCGTCGCCTATTGGAGTTTTTACAAACAGTAGAAGGCATTGATCTTGAGATGGTCACAAGCTTAATGAAATTCGATTACTTACAAGGCATGCAGTTCCAGCCGCGTAAGCCTTGGTGGAATGACCGTACGGATGAGCAAACACTAAAATCGGTTTATAACCGCATTAGAGAGGATGCTACTTTTGCTGGTGAGGCGTTTGCCGCGCTCACGATTACAGAGCGCGAATTATTTAAGCACTCGCTTGTTATTCCATTCTCACTTGATTTAGAAGGCTACGAAATTGGCAAGCCGAGCAAGAAAACAGGTCATTTATTTATTTACTTCCGCAATGGCCAAGCACCTTATTTTTATAATATTTAACGCCAAAAAACGCACGAGTGAAATCACTCGTGCGTTTTTTTTAGCCGATAATAACGCGCTCCTTTGGATAATGATAAGGAAACTTTTTTGCTCGCCCGCCAATGGAATATAAAAATGAAATGAGACCTACTCGTCCAATAAACATAAGTAACATCACAACAAATTTACCCGGTGTGGATAAATGGTCTGTTAAACCAAGTGACATCCCGCACGTGCCGAATGCCGAGGTTACTTCAAATAAAATTTGTGTCGTCGTTGCGCCTGGCTCTGTAATATGAAGTATCATCGCAGAAGCGAGCACTAAAAATGCTGCCAAAATAATGACGACGAACGAGCGAAATACATCAATGATATGAATTTCTCGCTTAAACACGTGAATGTCTGAACGACCGCGCGCATACGTAATCAAAAATAAAATAACAATCGCAAACGTCGTCGTACGAATCCCCCCACCAACTGAGCTTGGCGAAGCCCCAATAAACATAAGCGCACTCATAAACAAATCGGTCGCCTCACTAAATTCCTGCACATCGACTGTTGTAAGCCCTGCTGACCTTGTGGAGCTTGAATGATACAATGCAGACATCACGGCCTCATGCCATTTCATACCGCGAAACGACTGAAATATTTCGATTAAGAAAATAACAACTGCCCCAAAAATAAATAATAAGCCGTATGTTGTGGTCGTAATTTTTGTAAATAGGCTAAATCGGAAGCTCGGATTTTTGCGTAGTAAAAAGGTTTTCACTTCAATCAATACCGGAAAGCCAATCGCACCAAGCATAATGAGCACCATCGTCACAAATTGCACGAAATAATCGGCGTGGAACGGCTGTAGGCTCATACCAGTAATGTCAAAGCCACCATTTGTTGTAGCCGAAACTGCGGTAAAAAGCCCGTTAAAGAAAGCCTCCTGCCAGTCAAAATAGCGCTTAAAATGCACCGTTAAAACGAATGCACCAACTAATTCAATCGCAAAGAGCAACAGCGTAATTTCGCGAATGAGCTGTACAACGCCAGATAAATTGTATTGGTTATGGTCAATCATAATCATTTGGCGCTCGCGCATGCCAATTTTTTTGCCGACGAGCAACCAAATAAACGTACCAATCGACATAATCCCAATCGCACCAATTTGCAGGATAATGAGAACCATTGCGTAGCCGAATGATGTGTAGCTTTCTGCAACATTAATCGTCGTGAGACCTGTTACGCTTACCGCGCTGACTGCTGTAAATAAACTGTCTAATAGGCTAACGTCTACCCCCTCTTTATGTACCCACGGCAAACGGAGTAAACAAACGGAGAAGAGAATTGCACAAAAATAATACAATAATAATAATTGGAACGGTGTCACGGTCCGTCGAAACAGTTGTTTCACTAACACGCGATTCCCCCCTACTCTAAAGGAAACTTTTTCTTAGTATAGTGAATAGAGCAAAAAAAGAAAAGCTATAGAAAAAAATATCTTTTTTCTATAGCTTCTGCAAATTATGATGTTTGCTTTTTAGCTTTGGCAACACTTACAAAATAGCTACCCGCTGCAAGGCCTAGTAACACAACCCAGAAAATAACTTTCCACGTTGTTGAATGCGGGAAGTGCGGATCAATAATTGCTAAGTTTTCGTGACCTAGCGCAAGAACGGCAAGCTTCACCCCTACCCAGCCGACGATTAAGAACGCGCCTGTTTCAAGTGTTGGGTAATCATTTAATAGCTTAACGAACCATTGTGCAGCAAATCGCATAATTACTAGTCCGATGAAGCCACCTAAGAACATCACAGCGAATGGTCCTGCATTAATACCGCCGATATGAAAATCGCCTAAATGCGGTAACGTAATCGCAATCGCAACGGCAGCAAGCATTGAGTCAATCGCAAAGGCAATATCCGCAAGCTCTACTTTAAGAACCGTCATCCAGAAACCAGAGCCTTTTTTCTCGACGCCCTCTTCCTCTTCTTCTTCCTTCTTAAAATGATTATCGTATAAATGCTTCAGTGAAATAAATAACAGATACGCAGCACCTAATGCTTGAATTTGCCAATACTTCGCTAAAATCGTAATTAAAAATAGTGCGGCGAAACGGAAAACAAACGCCCCAAATAATCCGTAAAATAATGCTTTTTTCTGTTGTTCTTTTGGTAAATGTTTTACCATAACGGCCATTACAACTGCGTTATCCGCTGCAAGTAAGCCTTCTAGGAAAATAAGCACGAGTAGGACCCAAGCATATTCCAATAAAATTGCTTCCATTTTTTCTTCCTCCTTTTTTATCTTTATACCCATCCAGTAGGTACATCAATACTCCCTTAACTACCCATATTTATGCAAAAAGAAAAGACCCCTGCCTAAAAATAGGCAAAGGTCTTGCTAAGCATAGTTAATGCTATCACACCCGATGGCTCCGAACCATGTAATGACGAATGTGAAGTAAGTAAAGGTTTGTAAATGGCTTTATATTCGACCGACTTACAGCTTTACTTATAGCTACTCCCCTTTGACGAATGTCAATGGATATTAAGTTCATGATTGTCTGATAACAGTGTATACTCTTTAAATTGAAAATGCAAATATTTTCTCTTTAATTGGCAATTTTATAATCCTTTACAAGACTCGCGAGCGACATAGACTTTTGTGATAAATTTTCACTCACTGCATTCACTTCCTGTATCGTTGCCGTCTGCTCCTCAATTTGCTGGGCAATCACTTCTGTACTCGTCGCCATCTCTTTTACATGCTCCGATAAATCAATTGTAGACGCGGTTACTTGCTCCGTAGAACTTGCCATTTGTTCTGTTACAGATGTAATCATGGCGATGTTTTCTGTCATGTGATCAAATGCTGTCATAATTTCATTAAAAATTTGACGCGATTCATTAATCACCTCGACACCACTTTCTACATTGGAAACACCTAATGCCATCGACTCCTCGACACGCTTTGTTTCAACTAAAATGTCCGTCGTGAGTTGCCCAATCGTGTCTGCCGATAATTTTGATTGCTCTGCTAACTTTTTCACCTCACTCGCTACTACCGCAAAGCCTTTGCCCTGTGCTCCTGCTCTTGCTGCTTCAATCGCCGCATTTAATGCCAACAGATTCGTTTGCTCTGTAATTTCTGTAATCACCTTTGTCATACTTTGAATTTCCTTTGATTGTGCCGTTAATTTTTGAACAAGTGAAGCTGTACCCTTAGTTGATTCGTAAATAACCAGCATTTGCTCTTTCGCTTGCACAATACGCGATTCACCCTTTCCCGCTAATTTCGTCGTTTCTTTCGCTTGCTCAAAAATAGTTTGCGTCGTCTGCACGATTTCTTGAACCCCTTGTGAGGACTGCTTCATCGCAACCGATGTATCCTGCGCAATTACCGCAGACTGTTTCGAGCCGATTGAAATTTGCTCAATATTGCCTGCCACATTTGTAGATGTCTCCGCTACTAAATGTGTACTCGCTGACAGCTGTTCAGAAATAGCTGACAAATCCATTGCATTGTCTTGAAAGACTTTTATCATGCCATTAAGTGATTGTCGCATTTGTTGGAAGGCTGTCGTCAATTGGCCAACTTCATCATTTGACTTCCTCGGCAAGTCCTCTGCTGTTAAATCACCTGTTGCGATTTTCTTCGCGAATACGACAAGCTTTTGTAAAGGAACGGCAATTTCTTTATTTAATTTGTATGCAATCAGTAGTGTAATCACTATACTAAACAAAGCAATCGCTGATAAGATGATTAGCATTTCACTTACACCCTCATTCGTTTCTACAGCAGTTTCACTAAATCGATTTTTAATAATCTCTAAAATTTCCTCTATCGTCATTTGGGCGATGTCATTCGCTGATTTCACATTCGTTGTTACTAATTTGATCGCTTCTTGTTCCTTTTGCTGCAGCATCAACTCTTTCATCGCCACGGTTGCTTCCGTTACTGAAGCTTGAAATTGTCCTACCTGCTCGACACGTTGCGCAATTTCCTCTGTTTTTACTAGCTGCTGCAAGTCACTCACATTTTCACTGATTATTTGTTGAATATCTTCTAATTGAGAGAGATTGCCGGCACTTGGCTCTAACATATATTGATGAATATAAACATTTTGCAAAGCCATATTGTATTGAATTTCCGAAGTCGCATAAATTCCTTCAAGCTCTAGACGAATCATGCCATCGTACGTCTCACTTACTTGCTTTAATTGCAAATAGCTAAATATGGAAATACCTAAAATAACGACAATTAAAGTACTTAACGATAGCATTATTTTCCTTCTAATCTTCATACAATCCCTCTTCTCTGCTTTTTTTATAGAATACCCTCATCATACATAATTAGGACTAATAAAACTATTTTTTAAGAAGGACTTAGGAATTAAAGCTATTACATAAAAATACATGACTATCATTCTTTTCTGATATTTCCTTATATTAATCAGAACAAAACATCACTTTTCCACAAAATATTAGCGTCTTGCTCACGTAAAAATGTAAAGAAAATTTTTTTTCTTCGTTCTCTCTTTTTATTGTTTAATTAAAAAGCAAAACCTTGACGTATACGCTGTTGATTGGAGCGGAAGGGGCGACTCCTGCGGGAACAGCACGCGCGGAAAATCCTTTCTTTTGCTGCGCCGTATGGCAGCAAAAGAAATAGTTGGAGCCGTGCCCGCGGAAAGCGTCCCCTGTAGCGGAAATCAACTCCCGCATAATTAATCTATCCAACTGTTTGAAGTATTTTTGTTCAATTTGAGTTATCATTTAAAACTAAAAAAACTACCACACTCTAGCATTGTGCTAAAGCATGGTAGTAACGATTAAAGTAAGCTATATAATTTAATATGCTCGTTTTTGTCTGAGAACCAGCGCATTGCAAATTCGTTTTCGAATAAGAAGACTAAATTGTCATAACGGTCTTTTACAAGCATTGAGCGTTGTGAGTGCATTGAATCTTTCACTTCTTCCTCGTTTTCAATCCAGCGCGCCATTTTCGAACCAATTGGCTCCATTTTTACTTCAACTTTGTATTCGCCTTCCATACGGTGCTGGAATACTTCGAATTGCAGTTGACCTACTGCACCTAAGATAACTTCCTCTGTATGAAGGGTTTTGAAGTACTGAATCGCACCCTCTTGTACAAGCTGCAGTACACCTTTTTGGAATTGCTTCCCTTTCATTACGTTTTTCGCCGTTACGCGCATGAAAATTTCCGGTGTAAACTGTGGTAATTTTTCGAAGTTAAACGTTTTCTTCCCGCCAACAACTGTATCACCGATTTGGTACGTACCTGTATCATATAAACCGATAATATCGCCCGCTACCGCTTCTTCAACTGTTTCACGGTCATCAGCTAAAAACTGTGTTGATTGTGTTACTTTAAATGATTTACCTGTACGTGCTAGCGTCATGTTCATACCGCGCTCAAATTTACCTGACACGATACGTACGAATGCAATACGGTCACGGTGAGCAGGGTTCATATTCGCTTGAATTTTGAAAATGAAGCCTGAGAAATCCGGATGATCCACTGAATCGATAAATTGCTCATCCTCTGTAATACGTGGCTGCGGTGTTGGTGCGAATTGCAGGTACGTATCTAAAAATGTTTGCACACCGAAGTTTGTTAGTGCCGAACCAAAGAATACAGGCGTTAGTTCACCGCGGTCAATTTTGTCGCGTGAATAGGCATTACCTGCTTCATTTAATAGCTCGATATCATCCATCGCTTGCGTGTAATAAGATGTTACTTTCATCGGGTGGTCTACTGCTAATTCACCATTGTCATCGATTGGTAAGAAACGATCTTGCTCTTCTACACGGAACTGCTCGATGCGTTTGTTATAACGGTCATAAATCCCCATGAACTCTTTCCCCATACCGATTGGCCAGTTCATTGGGTAGGCGTTAATGCCAAGCACCGTCTCAAGCTCTTCAATTAACTCAAGTGGCTCTTTCCCTTGACGGTCAAGCTTGTTGATGAATGTAAAAATAGGAATACCGCGCATTTTACAAACTTTGAATAACTTTAATGTTTGTGCCTCGATCCCTTTTGCCGCATCGACAATCATGACAGCACTATCTACTGCCATTAATGTACGGTACGTATCCTCCGAGAAATCTTGGTGACCAGGTGTATCTAGAATGTTGACGCGGCAACCTGAATAGTCAAATTGCATCACAGAAGAAGTAACCGAGATCCCACGTTGCTTCTCGATTTCCATCCAGTCAGATGTTGCAAACTTCCCTGATTTTTTCCCTTTTACGGTACCCGCGTCACGAATCGCACCGCCGAATAATAATAATTTTTCTGTAATCGTCGTTTTACCAGCATCCGGGTGAGAGATGATAGCGAACGTACGACGTGATAATATATCTTGCTCTAAAGTCATAATTTTTTCCGTCTCCTTTTTTACATACTGTTTTATTTTAAAAGACTTGTACTAGTTGTTACAACCTTTTTTACTTATAATTTTTTTCACCGCGTAAAACAGCGCGTAACCCATGACGATTGCGACCGCATTTAACAGCACATCATCAATATCAACACTGCGTCCGATGAAGTATTGCGTGCCCTCAATAAATACTGGTATACCGAGCGCTGTCACGAGCATCATCAATGGTGTACGTGTTTTCTTCCACAAAAGCGGAATAAATAGACCAAACGGAATAAAGAGGACGACATTGCCGGCTAAATTATAAAAGGCAATCTGTGCAATCGGACCGTTTAACTCCGCCGCGTACAGCTGAATGGTATGAAATAACTCAAAATTACTGCGCGCATAGCTTGCACGTAGTATAGAAATCCCGTCTGCGCTAATCGACAGGCGCGGAATAATTGTTTGTGAAAAAATCGCCACACTATACCAAACAAATAGTAGCATACAAAATTCGCGGTACCAGCTTACCAATCGTCTCCGCATAAAGGCGCGGCGCAAATAAATATAAATCGGCGTCGCTACAATGCAATACATCGCCATCGCCTTTAAAAAAACACTAATCAAAAAATCACCTCAACTTACTAAGACGCTACTTCATACGAAAAGGCTACATTAAAAGCACAGCGCTTTTAATGTAGCCCTCTCCCCGTTTTATTTTACTGCAAATTTTACTTGTCCCGCGGCTACCGCAATATCCGCGTCGCTATGTGGGTATTTTTTGTTTTCGATAATTTGATAATCCTCATGCCCTTTACCGGCAAAAATAATAATATCACCTGGCTCTGCAATGGCGATTGCGTGACGTACCGCCTCTGCACGGTCACCGATGCATGCGTAATTTTCGTGCTGCATACCTTTTGCTAAGTCACCTGTAATACTATCAAACGCCTCGTAGCGCGGGTCGTCCGTCGTTAAAATAACATAATCCGCTACCGACGCTTTCTCAGCCATTGTCGGGCGCTTCGTTTTATCACGTCCACCGCCTGTGCCGACTAAGAAAATTAATTTATTTTCTGGCTTTTTATATGGCAGGGCAGCACAGATTGCTTTTTCAATCGCATCTGACGTATGGGCGTAGTCGATGAAAATTTGAATCGGTAAATCCGTTTTCACCTTTTCCATACGCCCTTTTACAGGTGCTAACTCTTCAATTTGCTCCACTACAACATCAATTGGATAACCATATGCATAAAATGCCGCTGTTGCCGCAAGTACATTATATACATTGAATTCACCTAGTAAATGCATCGATACCGGGAACAGACCTTCTGGTGTGTGCATATCAAAATAGGTCATGCCGTTTTCGTAGCGGCAGTTTTCTGCGCGGAAAATGGCGTCATGCGTTAGACCATATGTCCAAACAGGATATGGCGTCATTGCCGCATAACGCGCCGACCAGGCATCGTCTGCATTTAATACGACATGCTTATTTTTTTCTAAATCTTGCCCAAGTTGTGAGAACAGTAGACCTTTTGCGTGGCCGTACTCCTCCATTGTCCCGTGGAAATCAAGGTGGTCATGCGTTAAATTTGTAAAAATGGCAATGTCATAATCAACACCAGCCAAACGACCAAGCGCAAGGCCGTGCGAGGAAACTTCCATGACCATTGCACGACAGCCTTCCATCTTTGCACGGAAAATCATTTGCTGCGTGTTGAGTGCATCACTTGTTGTGTTCGCTGATTCATATAATGTCCCATTTAAATTAAAGCCGATTGTTCCAGATAATGCCGACTTTTCGCCAATCCCAACTAAAATATTGTGAATGATACCTGACACACTCGTCTTGCCATTCGTACCTGTTACCCCAATCATCGTAATATCCTTTGACGGATAATCAAAAAACTTTGCCGCTAAAATACCTAACGTACGGTCTGTGCTTTGAACAAGTACTTGCGCTACATCTCCCTCAAGCTGTAATTCGCGCTCTGTAACAATGATCGTCGCCCCTGCATCCACCGCCTGCTGTGCATAGTCATGCCCATCCACGGTATAGCCTTTAATACAAATAAACATACTATTCGGCTGCACACTACGTGAATCAATCGCGATATCTTTTACGATATTCGGCAAGTGACCAACAATTTTCTTTTGCATAAGGGAACATAATAATTCCTCCACATACATGCTCATTTCCTCCATTTCAATCGATCCCTAAAATTATTTCAAAGTTGTTTCTATATCGTTTTTACTTATGTAAAAATTCATCGCTTCCTTCGAATTACTTAACCCTCAATATGACCAAATCATTTTCTATCTATCATCATAACAAAATTCATCATTTATCGACACCGTTAATTCATGTATGATGAGAATATTACTTACTATAGGAGTACACGATGCAACCGCTAGAAATTTTAAATAAACGTAATAAATTATTATACGTTACTTACATTATTTCATTTTTATTTCATTTTATTACATTTTTATTCGGTATCTATGAATACCGTTATTATTATCCTTGGGTTGCGATTACATTCATTATGAGCATCGGGCTATTATTTTATTATAAAATAAACCCTCGTACCATCCAAATATGCTTATTGGTTGGTTTGAATATCGTTATTGTACTGCTAATTATGCAAAGTATCTATATACTTAGCGCATTCTGGCTCATTTTCTTTTTACTCTTTGTATTTGCCTATAAATCTGTTTTTTGGAATACTGTTTTTTCCGTTATCGTTTCTCTTGAAATCATTTGGCTTGTTTTTTCTAAATATAATGCTTTTAAAAATGTTTTTACCGAAACCGATATTTCGATTTATTTCGTTTTTCTCATACTCATTTGTACAATTGGCTTCACGCAATCCTTATTTGTTAAATCGCTTTGGGCAAGGTTAGAGCAGCAAACAATCGATAAAGAGCAGGCGCTCCTTTCAAGAGAAGGCTATTTGCGACTATTTTTCGAGCATGCCAATGATGCGATTGCTGTATTTGATTTGTCGAATAAAATTATCGAAGTCAATCCAGCTTTCGAAAAATTATACGGTTGGACACGGGAGGAGTGCATCGGAAAATCAATCCCGCTCATTCCACCGAAAAACATCATTGCCGCAAATGATCGCTTCAACCGCTTACTCGTCGGGGAGCGCTTCACGATGCTCGAAACAGAGGACATGAAAAAGGATGGCACTTACTTTGATGCGCAAATTTCACTCTCCCCCATTTACAATACAATCGGTGAAATTATTGCTGTCTCTGTCATTAGCCGTGATATTTCTTATATTAAAGAGAATGAAAAGCTCATTTTACAATCAGAAAAAATGAAGCTTGTGGGCGAAATGGCCGCAGGGGTTGCCCATGAAATTCAAAATCCGATGACCGTTATTTCTGGCTTTGTCCAAATGATGAACGAGGATCAATCGTCGCCTTATTATGACTATACGCTAATTATTCAGGATGAAATTGAGCGTGTCGGCCTTATTTTAGAGGAATTTCTCGTGCTTTCGCGCCCACAAATCGACACATCAACGGAAATTAATATCGGTCAAATTTTAACGGAGGTCTCAGCATTTTTCCAATATGAATTTCAGCAGCGAAACATCGCATTGGCTGTTCAAAACAAACCGACCGGCACGTTTATATTTGGCAATAAAAATCAAATAAAACAAGTGTTTATTAACATCCTAAAAAATGCAATGGAAGCCATTGATACGGACGGCAAAATTACACTTGAAATTTATGAGGTTAAGCAAAAATCGATTACGATTAGTATTAAAGATACGGGCTGTGGCATTCCACCCCATTTACTTGAAAAAATCTTTGAACCATTTTATACAACAAAAACAAAAGGTACAGGTCTTGGGATGATGATTATTCATAAAATCATTCAAGATCATGGCGGGAACATTAAAATACGTAGTAAGGCGAATGTCGGTACAGAAATTTCCCTTTACTTTCCCATCATCCAAACGAAAGAAGCTGCGCACTAGGCGCAGCTTCTTTTTATTTCATAATTGTACGGACAAGCTTTACTTTTTGGTTATACGGCGGGAACAGTAAGCCATTCGCGAGCTTTGATGAACGCTGCATAATCGATTTTGGATGCGTAAAGTTTTCATAGCTTGCCTTACCGTGATATGCCTTCACACCAGACGGACCAACACCGCCAAACGGTAAATGCGTATTGCCAACATGCGTAATCACATCATTAATACAGCCTCCACCGAACGGCAGCTCGTCTAGGAAATAATCCATTGCATTATCATTCTCTGTGAATAAATACGCAGACAGTGGCTTTGGTAGTTGACGAATTTCATGAATCGCGCGTGGCAACTGGGTATACGTTAAGATCGGCAAAATCGGACCAAATAACTCATCCTCCATGGATGGACTTTGCCAACTCGCATCCTCTACAATCGTCGGCTCAATATATAAATCCTCGCGATCTGTTAGGCCACCAAATGTAATATTCGCCTTTTCTGCATCAATAATTTTTTGCAGGCGGTCAAATTGGCGTACATTAATAATACGCGCAAAGTCCACACTACTTTGCATATTGTTGCCATAAAATTCGCGAATGGTTTCCTTCAGCAACTTTACAAATTTTTTCGCCACCTTTTCATGTACCATCACATAATCCGGTGCAACACATGTTTGACCAGCATTGTTAAATTTTCCCCAAACGATGCGCTTCGCAGCAATTGTTAAATCGGCCGTTTGATCGATAATTGCTGGGCTTTTGCCGCCAAGTTCTAGTGCAATCGGTGTAAGGCGCTCCGCTGCAGCCTTTGCGACGATTTTGCCGACCGCCACACTACCTGTAAAGAAAATATAATCAAACGATGCATGAATAAGCGCTGTTACCTCTTCTTTTTCGCCTTCAACAACACGTACATACGATGGATCAAATGTTTCTTCAAGTATTTTTTTGACGATTGCTGCTGTATGTACAGCAGACTCAGACGGCTTGACAATGGCCGTATTCCCACCAATAATCGCACCAATCAACGGCTCCATCACAAGCTGGAATGGGTAATTAAACGGTCCAATAATAAGCGTTACTCCGTAAGGCTCACGTACGACATAGCTTTTTCCCGGTTGGAAGTGAAGTGGTGTTTTCACCGTCTCTGGGCGCGACCAATCATCAATATTTTTCACAAATTGGGCAATGCTATCATAGACAATCCCAATTTCATTTGAGTACGCCTCAAATTCGCTTTTACGTAAATCTAAATAAAGTGCGTCTAGCACATCTTGCTCATATTTTTTAATGGAATCCTTCAAATTCAATAGCTGCTGTTTTCGAAACTTAAGATCTTTAGTTGTGCGTGTAAAATAAAAATCACGTTGCAAAGCAATCATTTGCTCGACATCCTGCTGTGTAAAATTCATTTTTTTCACCCTCTCCCAAATTGTATGCATATTTCAACTAGTCATGCACATATTAACTATAGTATAACTACTATCTTCTAAGCAATTATTGCTTCAGACGAAAGGTGGGAAAATAGACAAAGCTTTGTGCTAACATGTTTACAAAAATGGAAACTAGGGAATTTGCTATTTAACTTAATTTTCAGTATTTGTACATCATAAAAAGGGGGTCATGTTCATGCTTGTAACAGAAACATGGTGGGAAGATATTTTTTCAGGAGCTTTAGCAATCGGACTAAACGAACAGAAACTTTGTCAGCTAGAAGACGAGTCCTTTTTATATTTCAATGAGCCAGAAACTGACCAACAACTTAACGAACAAACAATTTAATAATTGAACGAATAATGGCGCATTACATAAGTGATGCGCTTTTTAATATTTTTGTCATTTGAATTCCCTCTATTTCTTGCCTATAATAAATAGGCTGACATTTTACTAAAAGGAATTCAAACGATGAAAAATACGATAAAAGCTTTATTTATTTGTGCGCTCATTATTATTTGCGCCATTGCTCTTACTAAATTTGTTCCAAATTCAGAGGCCCCGATGGATATAACTTCCAAAGAAGAGTCCTCCGAAGAACTGCTCAAGCAACAAACGACAACTGCCATCGCTACTATT
Organism: Solibacillus sp.; assembly: GCA_040274725.1. Classification (GTDB taxonomy): domain Bacteria; phylum Bacillota; class Bacilli; order Bacillales_A; family Planococcaceae; genus Solibacillus. The sequence continues at coordinate 51,295 of JBEMAQ010000007.1, forward strand.
GTGACGAAGCAGCTATTAGAAAATGCCATTTTAAATATTACGATTGCACAGCAGCAGGATGGTCAACACGTCGAGCTCTTGTTACAAAGTAATGAATTTGTCGACGAGGCAACGCTTTTGATGGATACGTATAATATTTTACATGAGGTGCAAGACATCGAGCACATCAAACAAATTACCGTTCGCTGGCATCGTCTTGTGGAAAATAAAAATACTGAAGTATTAACACTGACTGTTTCCAAAAAGACATTAGCAACACTCTCTGACAGCTCTCACGAAAAATTACCTGAGCTAGCTGATGTTTATGAAAAACATCCTGTACTACAATAAAAATCGCGCTACTTCAAGCAGTAGCGCGATTTTTCAAAACACCTTCATGACCATTTCATTCAAATTACAATAGGGGTTGTCGCGGCTCTCATGATTGCGTTCACGCATCATTTCATGACAATTTTTCATTGCTACCTCATGACGCAGTGCAATTGGTGCGATGACCTCTGCATTGCCTTTATTACGAAAATAACGGGCGACGTCTAAATACCCTTCCATCTTTTCATTTAACAATGCACGCGGGTACACTTTTGTTACGTCGATTTTTTCAAAATGCAGCAGTAGCCACAATTCAAATGCTTCATTTGTATAGCCAATATGTATGTTATGGCGCGTGCAAAATTCATTGACCTCTTCTAGTTGCCAATCCGTCAAATCATCCTTATCAAAGACAATCCATACCTCATCAAACGGCTGATAGCTTGAATCGCGATACGCATGCTGCGCTAGCTTAATAGCCGAGCGCTTGACGTTTTTTATTTTGACACTGACCATTTTTGAGCGCTTTAAAATTTTCATTTGCTCGAAATAAATACGCTCTGTTTCCCCTTCACAATAAATTAAAATCGTTTTGCGAAGCGCCAAATTTCCTCGCTCACGCGTTCTCATGTTGATGATTCCTCCTCACTCAAATAACTTTCCGATAAATAATCGTTAATGACTGGTGTTGCACCGAACTCCCCCTTTAAATAGCGCTTCGCATACGACAGATCCGCACGCTTTTTATGAAGTTCCGCAAAATCAAATAAGGAATACAGCTCCGATTCATTTTTATAGCTTTTATTAACGAACCAAATTTGATCAGGGCGTAGCGGCTGGTCGAGTAAATCAATTTCATGGCTTGTGATAATAAACTGATTGTTCCTATTGCGCTTACTATTCATAATGGCCATTAAAAACTCGCAAATCGTTACGTGAAATGCGGTATCAAACTCATCAATAAAGATTGTCTTGCCTTTATTGTGCGCATCGACCATCACACACGCTAAATACAGCATGCGTACCGTGCCTTTTGAGTCCATCGTCCAGTTAATCGATTTCGTCCCGAGCGGCGTACCCTCTTCGTCGAATGATAAATAATGCAGGTCAATATCGACCTCTTGAATGATTTGGTCTGTGAAATCATGGTCAAACATAATCGAATTTTTATCCATGCGCTCAACACGCTTTGCCGTCACGTCCTGAATCGAAAAATCGGCAATTTTTAGTAGCTCAATGACCTGCGACTTAAATGCCTCATCCTCTAGCTTTCGAATGAGCGGGTGACTTGCGAGGCGATTGGATTCATCTAAAAACAAAATTTTGTTCATAAACCAATCAAACACTTTGGCCGCATCTGGGTCATTGAAGACATTTAAAATCGATAAAAATGCTGTATTCGGGCGCGTATAGCGTGTTAGCTCTACATGACTTTTCTTTACAGTTTTATACGTGTATCCGTCTGTTTCTTTATTATATGTACGTTCAAAATAATGTTTCGTCTGCGCCTTCGTTATTTTAGAGAAGCGCTCATATGTAATGTGTTCACGGTCATAGTGCACCTCGAACTCTAATAACTCACTGTCTACTAAAATGGAAATGATAAACTCGGTCGGCTCCTCACTGTTCGTACCCAGTTTAAACGGCTGATACGGTAGGCGCATTTGCGTTACGTTGTTCAAACTTTCAAAGTTAAATAGTAGCGAGCGTAGCACTTTAATGGCGGCAAATAAATTCGATTTACCACTCCCATTCGGACCAAAAACAAAGGCACTCTTCACTAATTTTAATTTGCCCACCTGCATCGTGTGCGTGTCCTTTAATTTCCGAATGCGCGTGCCACCAACCATTGAAAACACCGTTTCCTGCTTATAAGACAAGCAGTTTTTTACCTTTAAATCGACCAACAAGATTTTCTCCTCCGTTTCTTGCTTTGTACGTAAAAAATCTCAGTTAAATTTACTCAATCTGTATTATACATCGAAATAAGATGAATTAACTGAAAATAAAAACGATTAAGCCGAAATTACCGGGCTTAATCGCTTTTTGCTAATTATTCTGTTGCTGGATTGAACTCTAAATCTAAGTTAATTTTCACGTCACTACCGACGAGCACACCACCCGTTTCAAGTGCCGTATTCCACGTCAGACCAAACTGCTCACGCTTAATTTTTGTCTTCGCTTCAAAGCCGTATACTTCAACGCCCCACGGATTCGTACCTTTACCGTTGTACTCTACGTTAAATGTTACCGGATGCGTCTGGTCCTTAATCGTGAAATCACCGGTAATTTTATAGTCATCACCTGATTTTTCAATCGACGTTGATGTAAATTTAATATGTGGATACGTTTCGACGTCAAAGAAATCTGCTGACTTTAAATGATTGTCACGGTCGTCATTTTTCGTTGTGAGTGACGCGACTTCAATTGTAAATGTAATACATGCAGTCGTTAAATCCGCTAAATCCTCTGCTGCCACATCTGCTGTATAGCTTGTGAAATACCCCTTCACCTTCGACACCATCATATGCTTTACTTGAAAGCCGATTGTTGTGTGTGATGGGTCAATTGTCCATTTTACCATGTAAATCCCTCCCTAAAATAAAAAGCTACATGTTCTATCCCCTAAAATTTAGTAGATGAAACATATAGCTTATTTTTATCGCTGTGCCGCTCTAAAGCCAGCCGTTTCCGCCTCTTCAGGTGTACAGAACATTTCCTCTGGGTCTGTATCATCATAGTTTTGCTGCCCCGGCATATGGTAAATTTTATTACCTTTTGAATTGATATTCCCTTTAATCACACAAGCATCATTTTCTTGCGCCACCTCATTTGCTTCAGTTGGCTTTTCCGTTACGGATGCTTCATTACTGCTCACAAGTTTGCCAGCCTTTTCCGCCTCATAATATACCTCTTTGTCATAGCCACGATTCGTCACATAATCCTCAACAGACCAAATCCCAACCGCTGATTTTTGGGCCGTTTTTTGAATATCTTTAAACCAATCTACATGCTTTGTGTTCGGTGCATAAATGTAAGCAACACGCGCTAATCCATTTTTTAATAGCTCCTCCTGTAAACTAATGCCATCTTTCGTATAAATATATGCAAGTAGTCGCTTATACTTGTCACGGTATGAAACATCAAACTCTAAATAGACCGTTTTTTGTCCTGCTAAAAGCTCCTTCATAAACGCCTTTGCTTCTGGTCCGTACGGCTGCTCGCCTAATGTCTCATGATTTGTTTCCGGTGTATCGACAAGTAGGAAACGTACCTTTTCTGAGCTGCCATTATATTTAATGCGGATTGTATCTCCGTCAATGACCTCTTGCAATTCAAATTCCTCAAACTTGCTCACATCATGCTTTTCGGCCGTTTGCTTTGTTGTCGATACAATGCCTTGTATCTCTCCTGTTTCAATAACCTGTGTGTTCATTTCTTCCGTACATGCACTTAGCAGCAATGTAGAAAGGAACAATGCAAAAAATAATTTTTTCAACGTCATCCCTACTTTCATTATTTAAAAATCAAATACAGCACAACCGCAAAAATCACAGTTCCACTCGTAATTAACGTTTTAATATCTTTGTCACTCATTGTCTATGCCTCTTTTCTGTATTGTTTACTACCTTCTATTATCGATAAAAGCTAGTCGTCTCACAATCAATTTGATTCCAAAATATTTTATCACTTCCATCAAAAAAGCCATTCACAAAAGCAAATGGCTAACATGCTTAAATTTCTGTTTTCGGCTTTGGGATAGGGCCTAGCACTACAGGAGGGATGTCTGCGAATGTTTCGCCCTCTTCCTCTAAATCACGCATGCGGTGTGCGAGTCTTGATGCCGCGCTCGCTGCGATACTACCGACTAAATCGTCAAGGAATGTATTGACACTTCCGCCAACCTTCGTATCTAAACGCTCAATAATACCGCTTTTTTGCTTATCTAAATGACCAAATGTCGTTACCGCAATACTACCATATGTGAAAACAGAGCCCAGCGCTATTGTTTCATCCACACCAAATAAGCCTTCATCGGACTCAATAATTGATTGTAGCGGTTCAGATAACATCTTTTTTTCTGCTAGCTCATCAAGCTCTACCCCAACAAGTACCGCATGCTGCACTTCACGCTTATTTAATACGCGCTCTACCGACTGGATGCAATGCTCCATCGTTAAGCCTTCGTTATAAGGCGATTGCATTTCATAAACGATTTCGGCGATATCTTCAATTGTTACATTACGACGTAGCAACGCCTCACGTGTTGCTTTTGACACTTCAGCTGAATGAACTCGAACACTTTTATTATGCATATATGTAATCCTCTTTTCTCATTTTATTGTTAGTTTAACTCTTGCCACTCTTCATCATACACCTTTGAAATGGAGTATGATACAATTTCGATACAATCGTAGAATAGGAGTGACCTTTTTGGACAAAGGAACCGTAAAGGAGGTTGCTTTTTTTAGCAACGTCTTACAAGAAGAGTTTGAACTACTTTTATATATTCCGGCTAACTACTCGCCACTAGATGAATATAACATTTTAATCGCATCTGATGGTAGAGATTACTTTCAATTAGGTGGAATTCCCCGTTTAGCAGACAAGTTAATTGACGACTATATTATTGAAAACGTTATCATTGTGGGTGTACCTTATAAGAATGTGTACGACCGAAAGCGAAAATATATTCCAACAGGGGATCAATACCATGCATATATGCAATTTTTAGCAGAGGAGCTTATTCCGTATTTAGATGAGGAATTTGCGACAATTAAGACGCCGGAAAGCCGCGCGCTTATTGGTGATTCTATGGCAGCGACGATTTCACTACTCACGGCCGTTAATTATCCATATATATTCGGTAAAGCGATTTTACAATCACCGTATGTCGACGAGCATGTCATGAACGAGGTTCGAAATGCTTCGAATACTGAATCATTGCAGCTGTATCACATTATTGGTTTACTCGAGGATAAAGTGTTAACAACCGACAAAACAATCAAAGACTTTTTAACACCGAACCGTGCGCTGCATGAGCTCATCGGTGAGCTAAGTATCCCATGCTTTTATGAGGAAATTGAGGGCAATCACACATGGAAATATTGGAAGACGGATCTACAACGCGCCTTAATTGAAATTTTCGGATAATTTACCTATTTTCAAATGTCGACTGAAAAATATTCTGTTATACTGAAAACAGCACAACTTATCTCTTCTAATCCATTTTATCTTTATTCAGCACGCATAATGGGTTGGAGGGAAGAAATCTGTTTACATTCGGGAGGTTACTAATTTGAAGTATGGTATTGTTGCATTTCCATCAAAGAAGTTACAAGATTTAGCAAATACGTATCGTAAACGTTACGATCCGCATTACGCGCTTATTACACCTCATATGACGTTAAAGGATACTTTTGAAGCAGACGACAAACAGATTGCCGAGATTTCACAAAAGCTCCAACACGTGGCATCAACATTTGGCCCACTCGACATTCATGCATCACGTATTAGCTCATTCTATCCGACAACAAACGCAATTTATTTCCGTATAGAGCCAACTGAACAGCTAGTAAGTTTTCAAGCTACTGTACAACAAGCAGTAGCACTCGGCGACACAAAGCATGTCTTCGTACCTCATATTACAATTGGTCAAAAATTATCGGACTCTGAACATGATGATCTTATCGGTCAGCTACGTATGACAGGTGTCGACGAAAAAGATACAATTGACCGTATTCATTTGCTGTATCAGCTAGAGGACGGTTCATGGACGACACACGAAACATTTAAATTGAGCGGAGCTGAGTGAAACATTGTTTGATGTAAAATTAGCCCGTACAGAGGAGGAGCGCGATCGTGCATTTACTGTACGAAAAGCGGTCTTTGTTGAAGAGCAAGGTGTACCTGTTCATTTAGAAATCGATGAGTATGATGATACGGCCTTTCATTTCATTGTAAACGAAGGAGATAAAACCATTGCAGCAGCCAGACTGCGTGAAATTGCACCACAATGTGGGAAGGTGGAGCGTGTTTCGGTTTTAAGGGAACATCGCGGGAAGCGACTTGGCATCCTTATTATGGAGGCGATGGAGGCGTACGCACGCAATATTCCGTGGAAAACACTCAAGCTACATGCGCAGTCCTCTGCTGTACCCTTTTACGAAAAGCTAGGCTACAAGGTAACATCTCCTGAATTTACAAATGCGAATATGCCGCATCGTGCAATGGAGAAGGATATTAGACAGACAGAAGATAAATCGTAAAAAAGGTGTGCGCAAATTTGCGCACACCTTTCTTCGTTTAAAATGTTTTTGAGAACGCCACCAGCTCGCGCGACATGTGATTAATTGTATCTACTGATGCATTAATTTCTTCTGTTAAGGCTGCCTGATTTTGTGTTAAGTCTCCTAGCGTATCCATTTGCTCCAAAATCGAATGAACCGCTCGGCGCATTTCTACTAAACTATTTTCAATATTAACTGTCGCCTCACTTGAATTGACTGCCAGCTTTCGCACCTCATCTGCTACAACACTAAAGCCTTTGCCATGCTCTCCTGCCCGCGCGGCCTCAATGGCAGCATTCAGTCCGAGTAAATTCGTTTGGTCGGCAATCCCACGAATAAAGGCAGAAATTTCTTGTGTTTCATTTGTCCGTTCCTCTACACTTCCCGCTGCGTTCACTGTATTTTCATGACTGTTAGCCAGATCCTGTGCCTGCATATTGACAGATGTCACCGCCGTCACCATTTCATTAATCGCACTCGACAATTGTTCTAGCCTCGACTGCAATTCCGAAATATTTTGCTGCTTTGTTTTCTCCGTATGAATATCACGCAACGTTCCTGCTAAGCGAACGGGAAGGCCATCGTTAAACTTTGTTTTCCCTTCCGCGTGAAACCAGCGGTATTCGCCTGACTTTAACTGCATGCGGTAATCTAATGAAAACGGTGTATGGCCCGTGCAATCTTGTAGATGGCGCATTAAACAGTCAAAAACAAGTGTTTGATCATCCGGATGCACACGACTCACCATCATCTCCATCGTATTTGGAAAATCACGCTCATCAGTAAAGCCTAGTAACTTACGATATTGTGGGGACCACCAAAATTCATTATTTTTCAGTTCGCGTGGATCTTTTATCTCAATATCCCATGGCGCTTCAAATAACACCTCTTGAATCAAGTTATAACGTGTCACTAGCGCATCAAGCGCATGCTCATTACGCGTTTCCTCATCCAAATCAACAACGGATATGTATAAGTTTGTACAATTGCCTGCTTCATCAAAAAAGCCACGTCCGATTGTTTTCACCCATTTTTCGTTACCATTCTTGTCTAATAAAATATGTGATACTTCAAAAATCGATTGACGCCCACGCTGGTCCATATAGCTTTGAATAATTTGAAAAATCGCGTCATGAAAGCTGGCTGGTACCATTTTATCAATCGCACGTAATGAGTTCGGCATCTCGGCATCATTGTTTTGATAGCCAAGAATGCGACGCAGCTTATTACTAATTTTAAAATAATTTTTTGGATGCTCAAATTGATTATTCGTGACCGTTACCTCATAATATCCAATTTTAAAATGCTCCGTTAGCATATCTAAACGCGTTGCAATCCGTTTATTTAACTCATTGTGTAAATGCAAGCTTTGCTGTAAATTAGCAAAGGCCTGTTTAATTTCTTGCTGCTCAATCCCTGGATCATCTACTTGTAAAAACAATTGATTTTGCTCTGCCTGCTTTAGTAAATTTTCAGTTACTGTCAGTACATTTTGTAAGTCCAACTGCTTCGGTGCTCGATTAAACATTGCCAAAACTCCTTCATTACAATATCATCCATCATTCTTACTATAAGTGAAACCGACCATAAAAAAATGAAATATTAAATTTCAGGCAAAATATTGTGAAGTTATTGTAATTTTTTGTATAGGAAAAGCGACCTCAAGCATGCGTTTTAATGCCTAGACATATAACCACCAAATTTTATACTTTCTTATCGCTAAAAAAAAGGCAAGCTCGGAATGAAACACCCGAGCTTTCCTTTTTAGCGCATTAACTTTTCAATTTTCGTCAAATCGAGCGTATGTCCATCTTGTACAATAGATTTTACAATTTGGTCCTCTAGCTTTTGTGAAATTGGCTTATTCGCTAATTTGCTGACGCGTCGCACAATTTTTCGTACTTGTCGTTCATCGCTAAAATTCGCATATTGCACCGCATTCGCAAGCGCTAAAATTTCATCAAATTCCACACCAGTTTTTTTCTCTACTTTTCTGAAAAACGATTGACTCATTCAGTTCACCTCCCGTATTTACACGACAAATACGCTGCCAACAATAATTAATAAAATAAATAGCACAACAATTAGCACAAATGTTGAGCCATTTCCACCGCCGACCGTGCAAGGAGAATAGCCTTGCTGATAGCCCTGTTGATAGCCTTGTTGGTTGCCATACATCAAAAATCCCTCCCTTCTACTCGCTAGTGTATGTCACGGCGAGCTAGAAGAAAGGGTATTTGTCTAATCGACATAGCCTTTCGATTTAAATAGTAGCGCCGCGATAAAGCCAAAAATAATCGCGGCACTAATGCCTGAACTTGTCACTTCAAACATTCCTGTCAGGACACCGACCCACCCATGCTTCTCGGCCTCTGCCATCGCACCGTGCGTCAAAGAATTACCAAACGATGTAATCGGAATCGTTGCACCCGCTCCTGCAAAGTCAATGAGCGGCTCATACAGACCAAAGCCGTCAAGAATCGCCCCTGATACAACTAAAATCGATAATGTATGGGCAGGCGTTAACTTCGCCACATCCATTAACAATTGACCAATCATACAAATGATGCCCCCTACAACGAAGGCAATTAAAAATGCATAGCCGATTTTCTCCACCTCATTCCATTACAATTTCAATCGCGTGCGCTGTACAAGGAATCGTTTGCCCTTGCTGGTACGATAGCGGTGACAGCAGTGCACCCGTTGCGACAAGTAAGCCGCGCTTGTAGCGACCACTCAAAAATTGTGCCGTTACATAGCTAAAATAAACAGCCGCTGAACAGCCCGCTCCGCTCGCGCCTGCTTGAAACGCTGTATCTTCACCGTAAAATTCGGCACCCGCATCACGGAAAATTGCCAGTGATTCCTTTTTTACACCGTCCTGCGCAAACATCGCGAGTAAAATTTTAAAGCCAATTTTCCCTAAATCGCCGGTCATAATGACATCATAATCCTCTATTTTTTGCCCGCGCTGCTCTAAATGTTTGTTGATTGTATCAAATGCTGCTGGTGCCATCGCGCCGCCCATATGAAATGGATCGGTTGCACCAAAATCAATGACTTTTCCGACAGTCGCCGCTGCAATGGAGGGAGTTTTTTCTTTATGCCGACCAATTAACGCAAAGCCCGCTGCCGTAACTGTCCATTGTGCAGTGGCAGGCTTTTGTGCACCGTAATCGACGGGATAACGGAATTGCCGCTCGACCGTATTGTGCTGACTTGAAGCACCCGCAATCGCGAGCTCCGAAGCACCAAGCTCCGTCAGTAACGCCGCGATAATTGCTGAGGAAACAGAGGTTGCGCAAGCAGAAAACAACCCAATAAACGAAATCGCTAGCTCGCGCGCTGCAAAATTGGTAGGTGTCATTTGATTAATTAAGTCTCCAGCTAATAAATAATCAATGTCGAGTGGCGCAACATTTGCCTTTGACATCACCGTATCGCACGCCTCCATCATGAGCTTCGCATTGCCACTTTCATTTGTTTTTTTCTGCACACGCTCATCATCCAGCACTTTATCAAAATACGACGTAAACACACTACGCTTCTCAAGAGGACCGACAACCGCACCCGTTGCTAAAATAGAAGGCTTTGTTTGGAAGACAATTACCACGATGCAACACCTACCGTCACAAGTATGAGCTTAATAAGTGCGACAAAAAAAGCCGACACGGTACCAAATAAAATGACAGAACCCGCAAGCTTAAACATATTACTACCGACACCTAGCACAAAGCCTTCTGAACGATGCTCAATCGCCGCAGAAATGACCGCATTACCAAAGCCCGTCACAGGCACTGCACTACCCGCTCCTGCAAATTGTCCAAGTTTGCGATACAGGCCAAACCCCGTTAGCAGCATGGCGATAAAAATCATCGTTGCAACAGTGGGATTCCCTGCTGTTTGCTCCGTAAAATCAAAAAAGATGATATAAAAGAAGGTAATGGCCTGTCCGACCACGCAAATTACGCCTCCTACAACAAACGCCTTCAGTAAATTTAGCGCGTACGGTGTTGATGGCGTTATCTGCTCTTTTAGTTCATTGTACTTTTGTTCTTCCATCACGTTTCCTCCTTTGCTAGCTTTTTTAACTGCTCGATTTTGTCCATGACTTTCCCTTGATCTTGCTCAAGTAGCTTTGTTGATTCCCAGTGCAATTTAAAGTCCGTCGATACATGCACTGTATCGTTCGGAAATTCTTTTTCCAACTTTTTTTGCCAGCGCTTTTCTATTTTTTGCTTATTCCATTTTTGCCACGGGTTTACTTGCAAAGCGACAAATATTTCATCATAAATAACGACAATATTGGCAGCTTCAATTTCTTTTGCCTCTTTTAACTTCCCTTTAATTTGCTGCTGCTTTTCTTCCATATTTGTTTGCTCATACGTTGCGAATTTTTCCTGTTCTCCGCAGCCAACGAGCAAAAAAATACAGAAGCATAACACACCCTTTCGCATAACAATCCCCTTTCTTATGAAGCGCTTTTACGACAGTATTATCCAGACGTCTGTATTTTATTCAACTAAGCACATTCGCCCTAATCGTAAGTAGACACATGCATATCGTAAGGAAAATAGGAGGTGACATAATGGGGTGTGGAAAAGGCACAACAGGGCCCGCATCAACAAGCGGCTGTGTTTGTGATGTTGTTCGTGCGATTTTAGATATTCAAAACCAGGCGACACAAGATGAGTGCTCTACTTGTACGACAAATTGCTTTTTAGAGCCGCTTGGTGGTATTGTAAGTCCCGCGCGCACGTCCGTTGATACACGTGTCTTTACGCTATCAACAAAAAACGGCACACCATTTTTTGCAACGTTTAGCCCAACAGAGGAATTCGATGAAGTTTGTACATCGATTTATTTCCGTGTAGAAGATATTTTCGATGGTTGCTGCGCGACACTACGCGTACTTATTCCACTTGATGCTAGCCGTGAGCCGGTCGATTTATTAAATGAGCAGGAAACAGGAATTTCCCTCCGTGCAGTTTGTAACGTAGAAAACTTTGCAGCATCTGATAATTGTATTACTGTAGACCTTGACTGCTTCTGTGCTGTGCAATGTATTGCTGATGTGAATTTAGGGATTTGTAGTTAATTAAGGCAAAAAAGAAGCCCCTACATTTGTAGAGGCTTCCTTTCATTTTGCCGCATAAATCGCGACGATTGTATCTGCATGAATCATGCGGATTTGCTCAAAGCATGCGATTTTTACATCTGTTCCTTGCACACTCATCACTTCACCAAGCACACGCTCACCTGTTGCCAGTAGCAAAATTACTCTGCGCGGCTTATTACGTGCAAAAAAATGTAGCTGCCTCGCGATTAGCTCATTGCTTATTTTTTCTGGTACGTTCCGCTCATAAACAGACGTACTTTCATCAAGCTCACAGCTTTCTAATACATATGTTGGTGACACAATATATAGCAACGGACGCTCTAGCATGTCGCACATCCTTTTTCATAAAGTATGCGCCGTTCACGTCGTTCGCTACATAATTAAATGAATAAATGTCGTCGCAAGTCCTAAGTAAATAACAATACTCGTCACGTCATTTAACGTTGTAATAAATGGACCCGATGCAACAGCTGGGTCAATCCCAAGCTTATGCATAATAAGCGGAATGAACGAACCGGCAAGTGTTGCCACAATAATCGAACAGCAAATAGCCGCCGCGACAAGCAGGCCGATAATGAGCTCCTGCTTCCAAATATAAATAATCCCAACAACAATCGCCCCACTCACAAGCCCCATCACAAGTCCGGTACAAAGCTCGCGCATAATAAGGCGGAACTTGCTTTTGCCGCCAATATCGCCTGTCGCTAGCCCGCGAATCGCTACGGCTAGTGCCTGTGTGCCACTATTGCCTGACGTACCAGAAATAAGTGGAATAAATGTCGCGAGCAGCGCTACTTTATCAAGTGTGTCTTCAAAAAGTCCCATTAAGTTGGCTGTGACCATCCCTAAAAATAATAGGATAATGAGCCATGGCAAACGCTTCGCAGCCGCTTTGATTGGGCCACCGTCCGCGTCATCCATATCCGAAATACCAGCTAGTTTTGAATAATCGTCCTCTGCTTCTTCGTCGATAACATCGATAATATCATCAACTGTAATAATCCCCTGTAATTCGTGGTTGTCATCAATTACAGGAATCGCTAAAAAGTTATAGTCCTTCATAATGCGTGCAACGTCTTCCTGGTCGTCTGTCACACGAACCGATACGACGCGCTCACTCATAATCTCTTTAATCAGCGTATCCTCACCCGCGATAATTAAATCTCGTAAGGACAAAACACCTGTTAGCTCGTGGCGGTCATTGACAATGAAAATATAATAAATCGTCTCAGCAGTCGGCGCTTCCTTCCGAAGCACAGCCATCGCAGAACGTACGGTTGACGTTTCTAAAATCGACACGTACTCTGTTGTCATAATGGCACCGGCTGTATATTCCGGGTAGCCTAGTAGCTCATTAATCTCTTCAACCGTCTCGCTATCCATCATTTCTAAATAGCTTTCACGCTGCTCATTATCGAGCTCATTTAATACGTCTACCGCATCATCGGTATACATGAAGCCGAGCATCGCAGCACCGTAAGATGTATCCATTTCATTTAAAAAGCCTTCATATTCGTCATCTTCTAATTCGATTGATTCGAAAATGTCCGCCATTTCTTTTGGAGACAAGTAACGATAGATGATCTGACGTATATCAGGGCCCACCTCTTCGTAAAACTGAGCTTGATCATATGGATGAAGCGCTAAAAAATGCTCACGGAATGATTCAATATTTTCTTCCACGAGCAACATCCGAAGAAAGTCTTCATCATACTGTACTTCATTTCGATTATAAGTATTGTCTGTCATCACTTGTCCCCCCTTCCACTATCCATCATAACGTACTCATTCTAAACGACAATGCTTTTTTTCATGTTCAAAAAACTTTTACAATACTGTTCCCTAAAATCAGAAAAGATGTCCGTAAAAAACGAACATCTTCAGTCCTATACTATTAATTGGCGCATATCCAGAGGCAATTCGCTCGTAAAACGCATACACTCACCTGAAATCGGATGCGTAAATTCGACAAATACGCAGTGGAGTGCCTGTCTCGCAAGTTGCTCCGTACTCCCACCATATAAATCGTCCCCAACAAGCGGATGCCCAACATAGCTCATATGCACGCGAATTTGATGTGTGCGCCCTGTATGAAGCTTCAAACGAATATGTGAATAGCCGTCACAATGCCCCACGACACGAACATCGGTATGCGCAAACTGCCCGTCCGCGCGCACCTCACGTTCAATAATACTCGTATCCTTCCGACCAATTGGCGCCATGATTGACTGCGTTTCGGCATGTCCGTGAACAATCGCCTCGTACTCACGATGCACCTCGCCGCGTTGTTGCTGCTCGCTCATCAAATGATGAATATGACGATGCTTCGCGATGATCATGAGACCTGACGTGTCACGATCTAGTCGCGTCACAATATGTGCAGTCGATGCGATTTGCTGACGTTCAAAATAGCCGCATAGCAAATTTGCCACACTGCCAGTCGGATGCTCACGTGACGGGATTGTGCTTTGATACGCTGGCTTATTAATTACTAAAATCGCTTCGTCCTCATACACAATCTGCAAATCCTCGTCCTCAGCGACTAAACCATCACTCACTTGTTCACGCGGAAAGCGAATCGTTACCTCGTCGCCCACAGCAAGCACGTAGCGTACATTTTGTTCGGCACCATTAACTAAAATATCGCCACCATCAAATTTAATGGCTGTGAGTGCACGCTTGGAAATGCCCCACTCTGCAATCGCCTCACGCAGTAGCTGCTCACGCGTAGCTCTAAAATGTAACTCAAATTGTTTTTTCATAGTGCCTCTACTTTATTCATTTGCAACGAATGAATCATGTACACGCTCCCAGAACGGGAACGGACGAAAACGCGCAAAACGCACACGCTCCGTTGCGACATTAAATGTAATCGATTTGACATCTGTTTCGACCATGCTCAAATGATCGACGGTCATATTAAATTGCTGGTCATTCACAGGCTTCAAGACACAGTTATGATGCGCCGGCAACACAAGCGACGAGCCAACTGTACGGAACACGCGGTTATTAATGGACGCCATTTCTGTTAACTGAAACGCATGCAGCGTCGGGTGAATAATTGCCCCGCCTAACGCCTTATTATAAGCTGTACTACCTGATGGTGTGGATAAACACAGACCATCACCGCGGAAACGCTCAAAATGCGCGCCATTTAACTCCACGTCCATCACAAGCGTGACGTCTGGTGATTTAATCGTCACTTCATTTAATGCTAAATGGACATTTGACTCTGAATGATGACGGTGCACCTGCACTTCTAATAGTGGATATTCCACAACATTGTATTCTTTTTTCGCAATCGATAATACAAGTTTCTCTAGCTCAGATGGTTTCCAATCCGCATAAAACCCTAAATGACCTGTATGAATACCAACAAACGCCAATTTATCTAACCGATGTGAATAGCGATGAAACGCATGCAACAGTGTTCCGTCTCCACCAATGGAAATAACAATCTCTGGCTCCTCTTCATCAAACGTCAACCCAAAATCTTGTAAATATGTTTTTGCGAGATGCATCAATTCGTTTGATTGATCATCTCGGCGTGATTGAATTGAAAACTTCACTCTACTTCACGCTCCTTCTCTTTCGTTGATGTACGAATAGCTGGACTTGATGCTTCTTTAATTTCTGTAAAATAGGCTTGTGCTTCTTGAATCTCGCTCCGAATAGACGACATTTCTTCATCTAACTTAAATGCGGCCTCTGCTGCATTTTGTAGGCGATTTTTGATTTCCTCAGGGAACACGCCCTTATATTTATAGTTTAATGAATGCTCAATCGATGCCCAAAAATTCATCGCCAGTGTGCGAATCTGAATTTCCGCAACAATCACGACACGGCCATGAATCGTCTCCACTGGATATTCGACAATCATATGATGCGAACGGTATCCACTCGGCTTACTATGTGTAATATAATCCTTTTCTTCAATCACTTTCATATCGTTGCGTTGACGAATCAGCTCCGTCACCGTTGCAATATCATCGACAAATTGGCACATAATACGCACACCTGCAATATCTTGCAGCTCGCGCCCAAGCTGCGAGGATGGCTCAAATGGTACACATTTACCGAGTGACTTGTCATATATACTCGCTAAAGGCTTGACACGTCCTGTCACAAACTCAATCGGTGAGTTTAAATTGGAAATCCCAAATTGTGAACGCATCCCTTTTAGCTTAATTTTCAGCTCATCCACCGCTTGTTTATACGGGCTTAAAAAACTTTCCCATTGTCCCAACGACAAAACCTCCTAGCATGACAAAAGCACGCTTCAACACGTGCAGCTTCAATTGAATATGAGCTCAATTGAAAAAATTCATTTAGTTAAAAATCATATCTATTATACTTCATTTCCCTCAAATATTTCTGCAAAAATCGCTTCAACCGCTGCTACGAATTCATCGCCGTAGTTACTATTTCCCTCAATATTAAACAATAGTCCCTCTAACTCATCCGCAAAATTATGTAATTGCAAATCCTCCGTCCCGTTACGTAAATACGGATCCTTTCCATGTTGCACGACCGCTACTAGCTGCGGCCATATGGCTTTTGGAAAACGAATATGACTATACGCATTATTTTCTTCAACTAAATAAAGAAAAGCTGCCTGATCTGAATCAACAATTACTTGTCCTGTAGGTTGTATTTGTAACTGCTCGCTTGTTTCATTTACAATAAAATAAAGGGCATGATTTTGCTCATATGCTGATACAATATATTCATTACGCACTTCGGACACTCCTTTTTCAAAACGCTCTTCTCACATTTTAACATATAGCAATCGTTGATGCAGTGCCGTTTTTGGATGAAGGAAAACTTAACTAAAGGAATGATTTACATGAGCCAACAAATCGAAATTGAATTTAAAAATTTATTAACGAGAGCGCAGTACGAAACACTTCTCACTGCTTTTGACGTAGCCCCACACCAAATAATTCGTCAAATGAACCATTATTTTGACACACCAGACGAGCACTTGAAGCATTTAGCAAGCGGGCTCCGCATTCGCCAGTTCCCTGAAGACATTGAATGTACACTAAAAGAAAAATCAGGTGAGCATGCGCATCTTGAAACAACCGACCCCTTATCAGAGACCGAAGCTAGTGCAATGCTTACTGACGGCGTTGTACGCGCACCACATGTCGCAGCGCGCTTGCAACAATTAAATGTCCCAATGGAGCAACTATCGCTCATCGGAACACTGACAACAGACCGTGTCGAACTGGACTATAAAGGCGGGCTCCTTGTGCTCGACCACTCTTTTTACTTGCACTGTGATGATTATGAGGTAGAATATGAAACAAATGATGAAACTTTTGGAAAAAATACTTTTAACGAATTATTACAACAATTCGACATCATACAACAGCCAACACCGAAAAAACTTGCACGCTTTATGCAAGCATTAAAGCAACAGAAAGGTTGATTATATATGGACATTCAAGCAATGAGAACGATGATGGAAATTCAAGCACTGCAATCAATGGATAGTACATCAAACAGTTCAATTTTATCAAATGGCTCCTCTATTTTTTCGGAATTAATCGAGGGGATGCTTACGGATGCTTCTAGCTCTTTAAACGAAGCGTATAATAAGCTCGGTAGCGGCATGAATGCAACTACGGCAGCTACTACGTCAAACGGGGATTATTTAGCGAACCTTTTATATCAAGGCGCAAATGCTCCGCAACTACATAAGGAACCAGCGAAAACGATCGACAACTATGTATCTACAGACTATACCGGACAACAAGCGTATGAAAATGTATTACAAGGTGCTGAACAATATGCAGCCCTTATTCAAAAGGCTGCCAAACAATATGACGTGCCGGAGAAATTAATCGCCTCTGTTATGAAACAGGAATCAAATTTTAATTCCACTGCACTTAGCCATGCAGGCGCAACAGGGTTAATGCAATTAATGCCAGCAACAGCCAAATATTTAGGTGTACAGGATGCAACAGATCCTGAGCAAAATATTATGGGTGGTGCAAAATATTTACGCCAAATGCTCGATCAATTCGATAATAATATTTCAGTAGCACTTGCTGCGTACAATGCAGGGCCTGGAAATGTACGTAAATACGATGGTATTCCTCCATTCAAAGAAACAACGAACTATGTCAAAAAGGTCATGAATTATTATCAAGGATAACGTTTTTTTGTAAATCAAAAAGTATGGCGGTGCAGTTTGTTTGTGAAAACGAAAGGACGTTGCTACAATAAATGTATCACTCAAGTAAAAGACTTATTGTTACTACAATAGATGTATCACTTAGAGAACAGACTTATTATAGAACAGTTTTTGCCGTTCACAAGATTGAAATATGAGCTTCATTAACTAAAGTTCACTCAATGAATAACGACTCATCTTTCACCTAGAATGGCAGTCTTCTGCTGAATAAAGATAAAGGAGTATCACCTATGAATCGAAAATATACGATTCCTTACGAGGAACTTGGTGCTGAAAAGCTTTCCGAATTAATGCACGCGTTCTACTCTCGAGTGGCGAAGCATCCTGAACTAATTCCGATTTTCCCGGAAGACCTAACTGAAACGATCCGTAAACAAATTCAATTTCAAACACAATATTTAGGTGGACCTAACTTATATACAGATGAGCATGGTCATCCAATGATGCGCGCACGCCATATTCCTTTCAAAATTACGCCAGACCGCGCACAGGCTTGGCTTGAATGTATGGCTGAGGCAATGGATGAGGTCGGCCTAGACGGTAAATTTAGAGAAATTTATTATAAACGCTTAGTCATGACAGCCCATCATATGATTAACGCTCCAAATGACAATGAGGAGGGAATGTGATTGAATAATGTCCAAATGTGCGCACAACCGAGTACACCCTCTACATGTCATAAACCCGTAGAACTTTATATTTTTATCGATCCATTGTGCCCAAATGCGTTTGCTATGCAAGCAACACTTCGCAAATTGCAGCTAGAGTATGAGCATTATTTCACATGGCGTTATGTATTAAGTACACAATTAGCAAGCTTAAACTGCCTCAGTAATCGAATGAAGGACTGCGATACAAACCATGAACTAGATATTGCACACCCTGTTCTGCCATCTATCGCGATTAAGGCCGCTGAATTACAAGGCAAAAAAGCTGGCTTCCGCTATTTAACAAAAATCCAGCAAACAGCCGCGCTTGGTACACGCAATGTCAATTCACGTGCAACATTAGTCAACATCGCAAAAGAAACAGGCTTAGATATGGATGAATTCCTTACAGATTTTGGCTCTAAGGAAGCAACACGTGCCTTCCAGTGTGATTTACATATTACGCGCGAAATGGAAGTTGACGAAGTGCCAAGCATCGTCTTTTTCAATGAATGTATTGAAGATGAGGGCCTGAAAGTTAGTGGACTGTACGATTACGACGTCTATGAGCATATTTTACAGCAATTAATTTCAGAGGAGCTGATCCCACAACCTCTTCCAACAATTGATGAGCTATTTACTCGCTTTTCTGCCATCACAACAGCGGAGGTTGCGGAAATTTATTCAATCGATGAGCAAATGGCTGAGCGTGAGCTAAAGAAACGTATGTTGCAACAAAAAATTGAGCGCCTGATGAGCGATGATTTAACGCTTTGGCGCAAAAAATAAGCTCTATCCATTAGCGTATCCAAGTATGAGATGGTTTATACCATTTCATGCTTTTTTTTTGCAAAAATGGCGCCATACAAGGAAATCCTTGCACGGCGCCATTTTTTATTTTTTTCGTTGCTTCCAGGATATAAATGCCCAAACAAGAAGTAAAATCACCTGACCGCTCATCGTTTCAACTGTTGGATAAAAGCCGATTGCACTAATGACAGGCAGTTCATGAATAATGGTCGTCGGGAAAACATTTGTTAATTGCAGTGTATGAATACTTGTTCCAATAATTTTGAACGCTAATATATAAATGAAGATTGTCGCCACAAAGAAGAAGCGGTGAATTGGAATTTTCACACTTAATTTAAATAGAACAAACGCCACAATAATTAAAATAACAAGCGCTACAACAATCCCTAAAGCAAAATCAAACATCTCCATTTTCGGAATAATCCCCGCATAAAACAGAATCGTCTCGGCCCCTTCACGGAATACCGATAAAAAACTAATTGATGCCATCGAAATAACAGAGCCTGTTGACATTGCGCTGCCCATTTGCTTGGACAAATACGCATTCCACGACTCTACGCTTGATTTATTATGTAGCCAAATACCGACCCCGATCATCATCATGGCAGCCGCTAATCCAATCCAGCCTTCAATCATTTCGCGACTTGTTGCTGCCGTCAGTGCATTGAATAAATAGGATAATGCAACGGCCGCAGCTACTGATAACAGTACCCCTGCTGCTGCACCTGTATAAATCCATTTCACCATACGCTCCTGATTTGAACGCTTTAGGAATGACACGAGCACCATAATAATTAGAATGGCCTCAAGCCCTTCTCGTAGTAAAATAAGTGCAGAATCCCAGAACGTATAGCTATCATGATCCTGTAATAATTGAATTTCGGTTTTGTATTTTTGCAGCTCGGTCACAATCGCATCATTATCAGGATTTGTTTGCATAAGCTGACTCACTAAAATCGGTAGCTTGCTTTCTAATACATTATAAAGCGAGCCGTTTCGTGTAGAAACTTCAATCTCCACATTCGGCCAAACGATAATGAACTCTGTTAGTGCAGCACTTGCCACCTCATTATCCCTATTATCAATGGCCTTCAGTGCATCATTAATTAAGTTAACAAGTGTTTGCAGTGAGTAGCCTTGATCCTCTACGACAATATCCTCACCACTTAAAAATAACTCAATATATGATTTCATCGCCTCATAATAAGAATTAGCAAGTGACGTATCAGGTACCTCATTTGCTAACGCAATACGCATAAATGCCATTTGGTTTTCAATTTTACCGTATAATCCGATACTTTGACTGCGTACAGGCTGCTCGTATTGATTCCATTTCACATCGAGCATTTTGTACGACTCGTGAATGCGCTGCAAGTCACCCGATGCATATGCCTCTTCCCATTGCTTCATAAACGGGCGATATTTCATCTCAAATTTTTCACGCTCCGCTACGACATCAATCGGATTTTCCGCTAAATCAAGCGCGCTAATGGCTTTCGATAAATTACTAAATGCTTCGGTGCGCTCCTCAGTTGTTTGCGCATCTACTACAGCCTGCAATGCCGCATCCGCCGCATCCTTTTCCTTCTTCTGGTCCGAGCTCATCGTTGCCCAAATCACAGTAATTTCTGCAATGGCATCATTTACGACCTGCTCATTATTTTGCTTCGCGCCAATAAGCCCGTCCGTAATTAACACATAAATCTCACTATACGCAGAGGTCGCAGCTTGTACAGCATTTGAGGATAACACAAGAAAAATGCATAAACTAAAAACTTGTAAAAAGTGCTTCACCTAAATAACTCCCTTTTTTCACACCTGCTAAACAGGCAAAAATAGCACTCCCACGATGCGTAATGTATTCGTTTAATTTATCTACGCGACCTAAGCTATTTTGAATATCAATAAATTGCTTCGGATCCTTTTGGAACGAAATAAACATTAGTCCCGCATCGTATGCGCCCGTCTCTGTCACGATATCAGATGAGTAAGAAAATGGGCGGCGATGAATAACTTGCTTCGCTAATCTCGATAAAAATACATGTGAATCTTCTGGAATAATTGGATTTCCTTCTAGATCTTTTGAAAAGACATCTACTTCATCCATCTCATTTTTTTGACCAAATAATGCACCGTTATCACGATAGCGTCCGAATGTGTTTTCTTGCTCCTTTAAAGAGGTGCGGTCCCACGTCTCTAAATGCATTTGGATACGGCGATACACCAAATAAGTACCATGATTAAACCAAGACTGTGTACTGCCGCTCACCCATACATGCTCATTAAATTCTGCCTGCGAGCTTGGATTGATCGTGCCATCCTTAAAAGCAAATAAATTACGCGGTGTGCTTTTATCTTCTGGAATCGACAGGAAGCCTGCCTGCGACCATTTTAATTTCACCACACCAATCCCAATACGAATTAAATTGCGCACTGCATGAAAAGCAACTTGTGGATCATCTGCACATGCCTGTATGCAAATCTCCCCGCCCGTCCATCTTTCTTGCAATTGATCCTTTGGAAAATGCGGCAAATCTTTTAGCTCTTTCGGTTTCTTTGATTGCCAATTTAATACACTGTGCTCAAATAATGAAGGACCTACACCAAACGTTAACGTTAATTTAGCCGCACCTAAGTTCAGCGAATCTCCTGTATCAATCGGTGGCACGTAACCATTTGATGTATCCTCCTGCACCATCTTCCCCTGCGTTAAGCGTTCACTGTAAGCCGTCCACTCCCTAAACAGCTTTTGCAGTGACTCCTCAGACTTACCGATAAAGCTAAGGGAGGCAAAATAAACATTAGACTGGTGAACCGTCGTAATACCCGCCTGATTTTGGCCGTAAAACGGAATGATTTGCTCCGCAGCCGATGCCTCCTCCTCAGGTAGCAGATTTAACACACCACCTAAGCCTGACGCACCAACCATGACACCTACAATGCCTGCACCGGACAGCTTCAACATTTCACGTCGTGTAATTTTTGTCCCCATTACTCTCACCTCTTACTATTCAATTACGATTCCCATTTGTGCTAACGGTTCACCTAATTCATTTACTGCTTGCGCTAATGCTTTTGTATCTTCCTCTGTTAACTCTAAGTAAGACACATAGCCACCATCCGCTGTTTCGTATTGCGCTAATAATTCGTTCATTGTCGCGAATTTTTCATCTAATGTTGCTACTAGCTCTGTATCTTTTGCTTCAAGCTTACTGCGTAAAATCTCAAAGATTTTTTCTGCACCCTCAATATTTGCTTTGAAGTCATAAAGGTCTGTATGAGAGTAAATTTCCTCTTCCCCTGTAATCTTTGAAGTTGATACTTCGTTTAATAAGTCCACCGCACCTGTTACTAATAAGTCTGGTGTTACGTCAACTGTTTGAATTAATGCGTATAATTCTTTTACGTCTGCTAATAATTGATCTGCAACTTCCTCATAGCCAGCTGTTGTATTTTGTTCCCATAATGCATATTCAAGCTTGTGATAACCAGACCAGTCATCCATCGTTTGGCCCTCTTCTTCTAAATCCGCTAAACGCCCGTCAATGCGTGGGTCTAAATCGCCAAAGCTTTCTGCGATTGGCTCAGAGCGCTCGAAGTACATACGCGCTGGTGCATAAATCGCTTTTGCGCCTTCTACGTCACCTGATTTAAATACGCTCACAAAGTTTTCTGTTTCCACAACGAATTGCTCCATTTGCTCGATGGCAAATTGTTTATATGTATCTAGCTCGGCTTGTAATGATGCTGTTTCCTGTGCGGCTTGCTCTACAGGCGTGTCATTTTTTACTTCCGCTTCCTCGCCTCCACATGCTGCAAGTAACATGCTTGTTGCTACGCCGACTGTAATTAAACTTTTTTTGAATTTCATCGTCTTTTCCCTCTTTCAATAAATTTTCCATCTTGGCAATGATAATCATTTTCATTATATTTGGCAATATATTCTATTATAAGGAATTTAAATACTAGTATTGTTATTAAAAATACTTACACTTAAATACTAGTAAATTAAGGGGTTAAAAGGATTTTTTTATAAGGTAAAAAAATTTTCTGATATAACTTCCTCTAAAACCTAATTGACATCTATTATCATTTTCATTTAATATCCAAAATCGAAGTACAAATTTCAGGAGGAAACTATGAAAAAGAAAAACATGAAAAATCTAATGGCTACTTCATTAGCAACGACATTCGCTATACCTGCCGCTGTCGTTGGCACACCAATCGTGCAAGCAGAAGAGTTACAGCAAAACGAAGCAGTTGAAACGACACAGCTAATTGTTAAGCTTTCAGAGGAAGTACAGGTTGTTGAAGCACCTGTTCAACGTGCAGTCGAAGCTACTTCTACTGACAGCGCAACATTTAACACACAAACAGCAGAAAACATCGTCCAAATTGCTGAACAAGCAGACACGATGGAATTAGTAACAGTACATAACGAAGCTATTGCAGAAGAAGCATTACAAGTTGTTGATAAAACTGAAGATTTATTAGTA
The DNA here is from genome assembly GCA_040274725.1 of Solibacillus sp. GTDB lineage: Bacteria > Bacillota > Bacilli > Bacillales_A > Planococcaceae > Solibacillus. The sequence goes on from JBEMAQ010000007.1 coordinate 75,168, forward strand.
GTTGAAGTAAATGCAACGAATATTGAAGAAGTAAAAGAGTCCCTTTTAAACTTTGATAACGTAGAGTATGTTGAGGAAAATGTTGTTTATACAATTGCTGATATGGACGACGAATATTACAAAAGCCAATGGAACTTAAAATCGATTAATACGGAGCAAGCTTGGACGGATTTAGATCAATCAAATATTAATTATGAAAAGCAAGTTGTCGTTGCAGTGTTGGATACAGGTATCCAACACAATCATGAGGACTTAGCCGGTCGTACATTACGCGGTAAAACATTCGTTGAAAATGAAATTAACGACGATGATGACGGTAGTGATAACCAAGGTCACGGTACATTCGTATCAGGCTTTATCGCAGCGAATGCAGATAACTCTGTCGGAATCGCTGGTGTTGCTGGTAAGCAAAACGTCAAAATTCTCCCTGTGAAAGTAATGGATAAAAACGGTTCAGGTACAGCGGCAAATATCGCAAAAGGGATTGAATATGCGATTGCAGAAGGTGTAGACGTAATTAACATGAGTTTATCAGGTGAATACTCAGAAGCGGTAAATGAAGCGGTTCAAAAGGCAGCTGCTGCTGGAATTGTTGTCGTTGCAGCAGCTGGTAACGGCGGCGGTAGCGCGGACGTTTCGTTCCCTGCTGCATTAAATAACGTTATTTCTGTTGCGGCATTAGCGGAAAAAGACCAGCACTATACGCGTTCAAATGTCGGTGCAACCGTTGACTTATCCGCGCCTGGTGCAGGTGTATTTAGTACATCCATGACGGCAGAAAAATATACAACTGGCTCTGGGACATCGTATGCAGCCCCACACGTTGCTGGTGTCGCAGCACTATACAAATTAAAGCACCCTGAAGCGTCTGCTGCAGAAATTGAGGAAGTATTAAAGAAAACAGCACAAGATGTTGGCACAAAAGGTCGTGATGACAAAACAGGTGAAGGTAAAGTAGACGCTGCAGCTGCATTAGCTTATGACGGTGAAACACAAGTAGCAAGCTTTACAATACCAGGCACAAACGAGAATTTATTAGGTGAAACAACGATTCAATTATTGCTTACAAAAGCGGAAACAATTGAATCTATTGAATTTTCTATTGATGGCACTGAAATCGGTACTGTACAAAATCCAGACAGTGCGCCTTCAATCGTTTGGGATACAACAACTGTTGCTGACGGTAGCTATACATTAACTGCGAAATTACTAGCAAGAGACGGTTCAACAACCGAAATCACACGTGAAGTAACTGTATTAAACGAAGCACCATCTGGCTATATGTTTAACGTTAAAACACCTAGTGGCTCTGTTGCACAAGCGGCAAACATTGTCCTTTATGAGAAAATAGAAGCTGAAGATGGCTCGTATTCCTATAAAGAATTATGGACAGGCTTAACAAATTCAGAAGGCGTTGTTCGTGTACCAAGCTATATTGGAACAGACTTAAAAACGTTACAAGTAACGGTTCAAGGGACATTCGATGCAGAAGAAGGTAATACATGGTTTATGTACAACCGCGAAGTTTCTTCCATCGGTACGGTTGAATTATCAAGCATAAACACAGTGCCTGTTCAATTAACAACGACAAATAAAGCAGGTGAAGAATTACCTGGTGCAGAGTACTACATTTCGATGCACGATAAAAACGGCGTAAAATTAACAGCACCTAAGCAAGTAAATAATTCAAAAACAAACGTATCCCCTACTGTTTATATTGATAAAGGCGCATACGATATCCATTCATACTTTAAAGCAGAGGAAGGCACATACTTCCTTTCACATATGAACACAAACGTCGTAGCAGCAAATTCGCTACTATTTGATGCAAATGAATCTGGTCAAGTAATCGTAAATAATGATGACGAAGGTTTAGTCAATGCAACACTGTACTTATACAGCGACAACGTATCAAATACTTTCGGTTCAAGTGAAGTACTTCATGGTAAAAAATTCTTCGTTTCACCTGGTGATTATAAATACTTAATCGATGCTGAAGTAAAGGATTCAGCTGGTGGCGAAAACTGGATTTATGTATTCGAGAGCGATAGCAATGTCGTAAAAGTCACGAAAGATGGCATAACAGAGGTAAAAGCTGGTGGTTCATTACAAATTTCTAAATTCGAATCAGACTATGATTCACTTCGTCGCTATTACACACAACGTGGTCTAACATATATCGAACGTGATGAAACGAAAAATATTGCGCATAAACTAGACGGTGCCTTTTATACACAACAAGCCTTTACAGATAAATACAACAACGGACTTGTCGGCTTAAAACGCGGCTCAATTGATTCAGAAGATGCACTGTATGTACGTGATGCTCAAACAGGCGCAACAACTGCATACGACAACGGTGAAACAACGATTACTGCGCTTGACTTCGGTAATATTTATGCAAAATATAAAGTAGTGAATACAACAAATAACAAAACAATTTTAGATAGCCATGCGAAAAACCCAACAAACGCGGCAAACCGTGGCTACTACTGGTACGCATTCTGGGTAACAACAAGCTCAGACATTACACCAGGCCTTCACGAAGTATCGTTAGAAATGGATCCAACACCACTTGCACCAGAAGGTCTATACAAAAAAATGGACGTAGACATGCAAAATTCTTCTGTTGATTTAAAAGTAAAAGATACAAAAGGCACATACAAACCAGCCTACGTAACGATTATGAGTGCAACAAAGGATGAAGATGGTGACTATGAATGGGATGCAAAATTAACGCGCTGGACTGATTCAAGTAGAACATTATCAATCCCAACAAACTTACCAAAAGACTCAGATATCAACGTAGCAGTTATTCGTTATTCTGTAGCATCTGGCGAGTACGCTTACTTATTCAAACCATTTAAAGATGTAAGCGAATTAGATGGGGATATCGAAATTCCTGACAATATGCAAAAAGTAGCGATTAACGCTTACAATGGTGACGAGTCACTAACAGGTATTTCAACAAAAGAATGGTTAATTAAGTACCCTGTCGCAACGTCTGATGATACAGCGTACGCATCCATTAACAACTTCTATAACTACAAGAAGGATTCAATCTATTTAGCACCTGGCACGTATACATTCGAAGGAAACTATGTGTCACTGCAAGATGAAAACTCAAAACGCAGCAACTACTACTTCTTAAATGAAGATGTAGAAATTACAGATACAGATACTAATGAAGTAAAATTCGATACAACAGGTTTAGCAAAGGTAGCGATTGAAGCAGATACAGAAGGCTTCACAGACGTACGTGGTGCCATCCTTTATCCGTTCAATAAATACTCATCATCATTCACAGGTGCATTACGTGTCGGTCATGAGTTCTACTTACCGACGAATATTGATTTAGATTTACAGGTACAGCTTGGCTATGGAGATAAAGAGTCGACAGATATAATTTGGAACTACTTCTTGTCAAAAGGCGAGAAAAATTTTGCAGCGGGTGACGCAGAAATGTGGAATGTAGGCGGACAATTCGCTGCGAATGTTCATTTAACGAGCAACGAATTCAAGCAAGGTGACGTGACATTAAACGGTCATACAACCATTTCAGATGCTTACGAAAATACAATCACGTCTGTATTAGTCAATAAAACATCTGATTATACAATTACAGGCGATGAGGACATTGTATACACGTTACGCAACGGTGAAATTATCGCATCAACTGTTAATGAAGATGGCTCTTATACAATTACGCATGGTGGCCATGAGGCAAATGAACAAAGTGTTAAACCAGTTTTAACTGTATATAACGAACAAGGCGATGTTGTGTATGAAAAATCAAACTTACACTATTACACACAATTCCATGATCTTGCACTTAACGATTTAGCAGCAGGTAACTACTATGCGCAAGTAGGTTTAGCAGCATCACCACAAGGGCCAATCAAATCGGCGGCAGAACAAGGTGCATTTAGCGTTGTAGGAGAAGCAGTACCTACGCCAGAAGAAGATAAAGATCCAGTAATTCCTACAACACCAGACGAAGACAAGAAACCAGTAACTCCTTCGAAACCAGAAGAGGACAAAGGTTCAACTACGCCTGAAAAAGATAAAGACCGACCAAGCTCAGGTGGTAGCAGCTCGGGTGGCAGTTCTGGCGGTAGCGGTTCAGGTAGCAGCAGTTCAAACAGCGCTACAAATACAACAAAACCAGAAACTACTTCACCCGCAACACCTACACCTGAAAAGGCAGAATCAGCTCCTGAAGTAGCAGTCAATACAACGAAAGAGCAAGTCATTTCACCAGAAGCGATTCAACAAGGCACAAAAGCCGAGCTACAATTAGGTGAAGTGAAAGTAACGGTTCCAACAAAACAGCTTGCAGCAGCAGCGCACACGGTTACAGTCGAAGAGAAAAATGGTCAATTATTCTTCTCTGCTACAGCAAACAATGTAGAAGTACAATTTGATGATTATGTTGTACTTGAATTTACAGCAACAGAATTTACAAGCGCTTCTGACTTTGCATTTGTCCGTGTATTAGAAGACGGTACGTATGCAAGTGTGCCACATACAATTAAAGATGGTGTCGTAACACTAAAAGTGCGTAAAGGCGGTACATTTGCCGTAACAACAGAAAAGAAAACATTTGCGGACGCAGCAAATAATGGCCACGCTGATTACATTAACAAATTAGCGCAACGTCAAATTATTACAGGTAAAACAGATACATCGTTTGAACCAAATGCCGTATCGACACGCGCTCACTTTGCAGCGATTATTTCTCGCGCATTAGATTTATCACCTAAAGGTTCATCTACATTTACAGATACAAAAGGCAAATGGTTTGAAAATGAGGTTCAAGCTTTATTCGATGCAGGCATTGTTCGTGGTAAGGATGCTACAACATTCGATCCAAACGCTGCAATTACACGCCAACAAGCTGCTGTAATGCTATCACGCGTTTTAACATTATTAAATATTGATACACCAACAGGCTCAACAAAAGCATTTACAGATATGAATAAAATGAGCGCTGAAGGCCAACAAGCTGCTGTATTATTACAAAAGCTTGGTGTATTCACAGGTAAAGAAGACGGCTCATTTGATCCAGGGGCTCAATTAACACGCGCTCAAATGGCAAAAGCTGTTTACAAATTATTAGAAGCTGCTGAACTACTATAAGCGCGTTTCTTCTTATCTAAATAGGATTTAAAATAGCCCCTTTCCAGCAGACAAATTATCTGCTGGAAAGGGGCTTGCTTTTTTATGTATAGGAAGCATAAAGTTTGGCGTTCTCTTATAGAAGCAGCGGCTTCAATGCTTTTCTTATTATTACAATACAAAAACAAAGAGGCGCCTCGCGGGCGCCTCTTTCACAAAGGGGATGGGAGAAATGTTCACGTTCAAACAAAGGGGTGTATGTTTGTTAAGTGATTTATTTCACATTCATTACTCTATCATGAAATAATATTTTTCGCAACGAAAGAAACATTGTTTCACAAATTCGCCACATAGTAAGCGTTTCCATTTCTAAATTATATACAGCGCTAAAAAACACCAGTTGAAATGAATGAAAATTCAGTGTAAACGTTGATTTAACAATACTTTTTCTACTATTACATTTCACCATTATTCCCTATTTAACCAACCCTTCACAAGAGAGAATATTCGTTTCTTAGGCAGTTATTTTACCACTTGAACAAGAAAACCACGAAGAGAATCCCCGTGGTTTTTTAAAAATTAATTATTTAACAATAACTTTTCAAGCTCAATTAGCTTTTCTTCAAATACTTTACATGCTTCTGCAATTGGTGCAGGTGATGCCATATCAACACCCGCTGCTTTTAATACGTCAATCGGGAAATCTGAACAGCCTGCTTTTAAGAAGTTGTTAATGTAGCGCTCTACTGCTGGCGCACCATCACTTAAAATTTGCTTGCTCAGTGCTGTTGCCGCTGATTGACCCGTTGCGTATTGATACACATAGTAATTGTAGTAGAAGTGCGGAATGCGTGCCCACTCTAAGCCAATTTCCTCGTCAATAAACATATCCTCACCAAAATATTGCTTATTTAAATCGTAATAAACCTCTGTTAAACGGTCTGCTGTAATCGCCTCACCATTTCGGTCCATCTCATGCACAATATGCTCGAACTCAGCGAACATTGTTTGACGGAACACCGTTGAGCGGAAGCCGTCTAGCCAGTGATTTAATAAGTAAATTTTTTGCTGTGGATCTTCTAATGTCTTGAGTAAATGCTCAAATAATAATTCTTCGTTACAAGTTGACGCAACCTCTGCTACAAAGATTGAATAGCTTGCGTACGGATACGGCTGTGTTTGGCGTGTGTAGTAGCTATGCATACTATGACCAAACTCATGTGCGAGCGTGAAGGCATTATTAATATTGTTTTGCCAGTTCATTAATACATACGGATTTGTACCGTATGTGCCTGATGAATACGCACCGCTACGTTTGCCTTTATTTTCAACAACGTCTACCCAGCGGCTATCTAAGCCTTTTTGGACGATTGATTGGTATTCTTCACCAAGTGGCGCAAAGCTATCCACCATCATTTTTTTCGCTTCATCATACGATACTTCCATCTTCACCTCTTTTACAAGTGGTGTGAATAAGTCGTACATATGCAGCTCATCTACAGCTAATACTTTTTTACGTAACGCAATGTAACGGTGTAGTACTGGTAAATTCGTATGAATCGTCTCGACTAATTGATCATACACGTTTTCTGGAATAAAGTTATTGCTCAGTGCCGAATGACGTGCTGAATTATAGTTACGAATTTTCGCCTTCGCATTGTGGCTCTTCACATTCCCAGCGAGCGTTGACGCAAATGTATTGCGGAACTGCCCATATGTTTTGTACATCGCCTTAAATGCAGCCTCGCGCACTTCACGCACGTCACTTTCTAAAAATGTAATATAGTTGCCGTGCGTCAGTGGAATCTCTTCCCCTTCTGCATTTTTCACTTTCGGGAATTCAAGGTCCGCATTATTTAACGCACTAAACGTTTGCCCTGAAGCTGATGACACCTCAGACATTTGCGCAAGTAGCTCTTCTTTTTCTGCTGATAAAATATGCGGGCGTCCCATATTTAATTCTTTTAAGCTTTGTTTATAAAGCTGTAGTGGCTCGTAGCTTGCCACGTAGCTATTTAATGTTTCTTCATCTAATTGTAGAATTTCTGGTGTTGTAAACGACCATGCCGCGCCTGCCTTTGCTGCAAGTGACTTCACCCGTCCATCAAGCGCCTGGTATGTGCTATTGGCTGTGTCTTGGTCATGCTTTAAATGTGCATACACATAGAGGCGGTTAAAGCGCTCAAATAGCTGGTCTGTAAATTGCAATGTCTCATATAGACGCTCTGCACTTTCTGTTACCGTGCCTTTAAATTCAGCCGCTTTATTCATTAACTGTTCTAGCTCTTTAAATTCCGCTTCCCATGCTTCATCTGTCGCAAAGATTGTCGTTAAATCCCATGTTAACGCAACAGGGACCTCTTCGCGTGTCACCACTTTTTTCGTCATTAAAACATACCTCCAATTGAATTTCGCAAATTCGAAAGACTACCTTTATTTTCTCAATTCACCTATTCAATTGCAAATAATTCGTCGTACACATGCTTTATTAATAGTCCTTCATCTATGTTGCTAGACGCTCCCTCAATTTTCAATTGCACAAGTAGTCGAACATAACGCGTAACAGTCTGCTGTGCCTGCTTTGTAGTCGATAAATTAGCCCAATCTAAAAAATAAAAAACGATATCATCTGTCAAACCTGAAAATGTGAATCGATAAAGAAATATATAATAAAACAACAGTATTTGCCATTCAACAGCGGGCTTCGTCATACTTTCCTGTCCGTTAATCATTACGCCAATAAATAGTGGGAGGTTGTCTCTTGAAAGTCTTAATTCATACATTGCACGCAGCAAATCGTCCTGCACACCACCTCGACTAAACATTAACCGCGCATGCAGATACTGTGTATTTTCCTGTTTGTAGCGCGCAAATAGGGTTTGAAACAAATCGAATGCTAAACGCTGCGGAACGTAAAAAGGAAAAACTTGTTGTGAAAGTGGAATCGATTGTCCAAAACCAAAATACTGTTGTCCCTGGAAAAAGATAAGGTGATTAATATAGTAAAACGTCTGACGCTCCACATCATAGCTCATCAGAAAAGGGCGCCCCGTTCTTTTTAAAAATAGATATTGATAATGATTGATTGAAATCTTTATTAATCCTTGCTGCCTGTACTTTTCTGAAGGGGTATTTAAAATCCAAACTGGCGTAATTCCATGTGCTTTATATCCTTTTGTCCGTTCAATAAACCGATCCTTTACTAATCGGCTACATTGAAACTCAATTGCATACTGTTGATTATTTTTCGTCACAAGCAAATCAGGTCGCTGCTGTAAGTCCTTTAAATACGGCTCGAGCTTTACTTCTAGCTCTAGCCGCTGAAACAATGTAAATAGTTGTTGCTTCCCTAATAAATGTGCTTGCGACTCTCCTTCTGTAAAAAGCGAATCACACTGGCTGTTTTTTCGATGGGCGAAATGAGGAATTTTAACTTGACCAATTTTTAATAGTAATGGCTCTTTACATTGTGGGCAAAAAAAGCGTTGTGCCTCGCGCAATCTTTGCAGTGCTACTCTCGATAATTTATGTGTTAACATCACATACGACTGATCTTCAGCTAATGCAACAAGCATGGCCTGTACTCCTTTTTGCTCATTGTACCGAGCAGCTTCCACCTTTTCAACTTACAAAAAGTAACAATTGAGAAACTTTCTTTTTGGAGGGGTTAATGCTTGAACCTAGACATTATAAAGGCACCAAAGTTTATACTTCCCGAGACAAAAAAACGCCTTTGACACAAGGCCAAAAGCGTTTTTTCATTATGCAAAATATTTTAAAACAGTTTCGAAGCAATCCTCTTCCATAATAACCTCACCATATTCAATCAAACGGTGAATCGTCATATTAGAAGGCACTAAATACTCTTTACATAGCGCAATGACATCTTTCGCTTCTTCTATATTGTCGTAATACTTGAAATCAATGTACAAGTAGTAGATATTTTCGTATTTATATAAGGCTGAGTTAATGCCAAGTGATGCAGCTCGTTTTGCAAGTGGAATCAGCTCGTCAATATCTTTAAAGCGGAAGCGAGCATCCTCAATTACCGCCTCTTCCTGAAGCTCCCCTGGTAACGGTGGGAATAAATCATCATCCATCATATCAGACTGGCTACCTAAATCATTTGCATCTCCATAGCTTCCATCAGAATCCTGACCAAAGTTTGCACGTGTTACAACTACTTCTAGGCCAACTTCAGAGGCATTAATATGAATCCAAATCGGACCATCTAAATCAAAATAGTCATCTGTATTGACTTCACTAATGACATCCCAAAATAACTCCTCACCTTTTGAGCGATTGTACCAAATCTCTTCTCGGCTATAGCCGCGTGCTTCAATATCACTATACGTAATAAAAAGCTTCAGCGTATTCTCATTAATGCGTTCAATGTCCATTAGACCTCAACTCCCTTCACAGTCAATCGTACAACGCCATGTATGTCACTTATCAGCAATCGCCTATTCGCAACATATTCACTGCCTAGTAAGTAGCGTTCATTGTTACTAAGACTTATTCAAATTATACATGATATTTATACAACTGAACATCACGCCGTATTCATAGTATCTCTCTACATCTATTGTATGATGTTACGGGGGAAAATGAAAAGAAAAAGATTGCAAAAATAAAATTATTTATTCAGACAATTAAACCCTACCTTATCTAAACTGTGTTCAAATTTTATAAATATACGTGAAAAATGCCCTTGAAAAATAAGCCAACTGTAAAAAAACATCAAAAAATTTGTATTCCTACACCTTTAGAGGATTTACACCTTCTTGTAAAAGAAAATAAAAAAAGATGCTACATCCGGCATTTAGCTCTGTAACATCTTGACTGTGTATTTAGTTCACCATGCGCTGCGCTTCTTGTAATTGGTACGCTCGTACTTTACGTGGTAAGAAACGACGAATTTCGTCTTCATTGTAGCCAACTTGCAGGCGCTTCTCATCTAAAATAATTGGGCGACGTAATAACCCTGGATATTCTTGAATTAGCTCATATAAACGCTGTAACGGTAAATTTTCAACATCTACATTTAGCTTTTGGAAAATTTTCGATCTAGTTGAAATAATCTCATCTGTCCCATCCTCAGTCATACGTAAAATTTCCTTCACTTCACTAATTGATAATGGCTCTGAGAAAATATTGCGCTCTTTGTACGGAATATCATGCTCCTCTAACCAAGCTTTTGCTTTCCGACAAGATGTACAACTTGGTGATGTAAATAATGTAACGATCATGCTCTCACTGCTACTAAAAATATAAACATGTGTATAGTTTAACATTTCCTTGTTTCTATAGGCGTTAATTTTGCCGTATCGCTATACATTTTAAGTGTAAAGTTAAAATCGTCATGCATTGTTTTTATCAAGTCACACCCCGAATTTGACATCGCCAATTCTAATCGCGGTTAATCTTTGATGCAATCACTTCACTCGATACACATTTTGTTTATATTCGCTCTTTTGGTAGCAGCTTTTTCACCTCTCTTTTTTTAAAATTTTAGTATATATGAGACAAAGAGCGTTGTTCTCGTCTTAAAATTTTTCTGATTTTTAAATGACAACTGTCCTTTTAACTTACTTTACAATTTATACATAATTTCTTAATTTAGAATTAATTTAATTTAAAACATTTTCTTAATTATACATGAAGTTATTTCATTTGAATACCGGATAAAGAGAAAAAATACGAGCAACTAAACAAAAGATATTCCTTTATATTCTCGTTAATGTAATTTTTTTCATCATCAATAAAACATATGATAATTTTACCCCATTCTAGCCTTCCCTAAACATCAAAATTACCTATATTTTTTCTCATTTAGAAAAAACAAATGAGAAAATGAATCCATTTCAGTAGAGACCCCCAAAAATGAATGACCTTTTAGCTAATCAAATGAACAACTCTCTATAAAATTATTTGCATTTCACGCAAGCTCTATACTATAATTTTCTTAACTATTATGTCCAAATTTATTTTTTAAATTTGCGATATCAGCAGAAGTGTCATTTCTCTAGCGGGATCACGCTTCTGTAAAATGAATGAAAAACGATGACGAAGAGTAGTACATTTACATGAAATTTTTAGAGAGTCTGTAGTCGCTGTAAGCAGATAATTTCCGTAAATCGAATGGACTTCCGAGTTAGCTTGGTGAACAATCAGTAGCTAAGCTCGTGTCTTCACGTTACGAAGCGAAAGTGGCCTTTACCGGCAAGCTTGGGTGGTACCGCGGATTTTTAAACATCATTCGTCCCATTTTGAGATTTTTCTTTTCTCAAATGGACGCGTGATGTTTTTTTATTTTAGTAGTAAAAACTTAGGAGGCACATTTATGACAACTATTTTCTCTGGCGTACAGCCAACTGGAACGATTACATTAGGTAACTACATCGGCGCAATCAAGCAATTTCCTGCGCTACAAGACGAGGGGGATGCAATTTACTGCATCGTGGACCAACACGCAATTACTGTGCCACAAGACCGTTTAGAATTACGCAAAAATATCCGTTCTTTAGCGGCCATGTATATCGCAGTCGGCATTGACCCGAAAAAATCAACACTCTTCATCCAATCAGAAGTACCAGCACACGCACAAGCAGGTTGGATTTTGCAATGTGTGGCATCCATCGGTGAACTCGAGCGCATGACACAGTTTAAGGATAAATCAAACGGAAAAGAATCAGTTTCTGCTGCACTCTTAACATACCCACCATTAATGGCCGCAGATATCCTGCTTTATAACACAAATATCGTACCCGTTGGTGATGACCAAAAGCAGCATATCGAGCTAACACGCGACCTCGCTGAACGCTTTAACAAACGCTACAACGACGTATTAACAATTCCAGAAATTCATACACCAAAAGAAGGCGCACGCATCAAATCACTGCAAGAGCCAACGAAAAAAATGTCAAAATCAGATACAAATACAAAAGCGACAATTCGCCTGCTAGATACAGCTAAAGAAATCGAAAAGAAAATTAAATCAGCGGTGACAGATTCTGAAGGCATCGTGAAATATGACGTGGAAAATAAGCCCGGCGTTTCAAACCTTTTAACAATTGAGTCTGCTTTAACAGGTATTTCAATTGCAGACCTTGAAGCGAAATACGAAGGCAAAGGCTATGGCGACTTCAAAGCAGGCGTTGCAGTGGCGGTCGTAGAACACTTAGCTCCGATTCAAGAGCGTTATTACGCATTAATCGACTCACCAGAGCTAGATGATATTTTAGACGAGGGTGCAGCAAAAGCGAATGCCATCGCTTCTAAAACGCTTAAGAAAATGGAAAACGCTATGGGCTTAGGCCGTAAACGACGATAAACATCATTACTAATGCACCGAGCGCAATATACAGCTCGGCTGCATGTAGTATGTAGTAAAAAACCGCGGTCCATGAATAACCAAGTGTCCGGTAATTTAAATATAAAATTAAATGGCTACATGACACAACGCACATACCGTAGCTAAATAAAAATAATACAAAGCGGTTCATAAACACCTTCCTTTGTATCATCTATTCCGCGGACAAACAAAAAATGCCTCGTTCAAAAAGAACGTGGCATTTTTATGTTTATTCAACGCGAGTTTCAACTAAAATCTCGGCTAACATTAACTTTCTGTATAACGCTTAAATAACAGACAGGCATTATGCCCACCAAAACCTAATGAATTGCTTAGTGCATAATCTACTTGCGTAGTACGTGCTGCGTTCGGTATATAATCAAGGTCACACGCCGAATCTGGCTCCTGTAAATTAATTGTCGGTGGCAGGATGCCTTCTTTGAGTGCAAGTGCTGTAAAAATTGCCTCAATACCGCCCGCTGCCCCAAGTAAGTGACCTGTTGCACCCTTCGTTGAGCTCATTGCTAGCTTGTATGCATGCTCACCAAATACGGTTTTTACGGCTTGCGTTTCAAATAAATCATTATATGGCGTACTCGTACCGTGTGCGTTTATGTAGCCAACCTGCTCCGGCACTACCCCAGCTCCGTCTAGCGCTTGCTGCATCGCACGTGCTGCCCCTTCGCCGTTTGGTGCTGGTGCGGTAATATGATGTGCATCCCCTGTCGCGCCGTAGCCGACAACTTCCGCATAAATTTTCGCACCGCGCGCCTTCGCGTGCTCAAGCTCCTCTAAAATCACAATACCCGCGCCCTCTGCAATGACAAAGCCGTCACGGTTTTTATCGAATGGACGAGAAGCCGTTGCCGCGTCTGGATTGAGTGATAGTGCCGTATTTGAGCAGAAGCCTGCAATCGCCATCGTAATAATCGGCGACTCTGCACCACCCGAAATCATCACATCCGCATCGCCGCGCTCGATTACTTTAAAGGCATCGCCGATTGAATTTGTCCCCGAGGCACAAGCTGTTACCGAACACGAATTTATCCCCTTCGCGCCAAGATAAATCGATACCTGACCTGACGCCATATCTGGAATCATCATCGGAATAAAGAACGGGCTCACACGACGTACTCCACGCTCCTGGAATGTTAAAAACTGCTGCTCATACGTTTCCATACCGCCGATTCCTGAGCCAATCCAAACACCGACGCGCGGTGCCATTTCCTCAGTAATCGTTAAATTTGCATCTTTTGCCGCCATCAATGAAGCCGCTAGTGCATAATGCGTGAAGCGGTCCATTTTGCGCGCTTCCTTACGTTCAACAAAATCCTCTATATTAAAATCCTTTACCTCTGCAGCTAGACTTACAGGAAATTGACTTGCATCTACACGCGTTAACGGACCAATGCCCGATTTGCCCGCTAATACGTTTTCCCAAGTCGTCTCTGCTGTATTGCCAAGTGGCGTAACTGCCCCAATCCCTGTAACTACAACTCGTCTCTTCATCTGTCGATTCCTCCCTATTTTCCCCAACGGACCGCTAGTGACCCCCATGTTAAACCGCCACCAAATCCTACTAATACAAGTAAATCATCGTCTTTTATTTTACCATTTTCTACATCATCTACGAGCGAAATACCAATTGATGCAGCTGAAGTATTACCATATTTTTGAATGGTTTGTGACATCTTTTCAGTTGGTAATGCCAAACGCTCGCGTGCTGCCTCCATAATGCGCGTATTTGCCTGATGTGGCACTAAGTAATCAACATCCTCTTTTGTGAAGCCAGCCTTTTCAAGCACGTTTAGCGCTGACTCCCCCATCTGACGCACCGCAAATTTAAATACTTCACGGCCATTCATTTGTACTGTATCTTCCTGTGATAAATATAAGTGCTTGCCCCCTGCACCATCCGCTCCGAGCTCATACGCCAAAATGCCGCGCCCCTCGCTCACTTTGCCAATGACTGCTGCACAAGCACCGTCGCCAAATAGCACTGCCGTATTACGATCTTGCCAATCGACAATTTTCGATAGCTTTTCAACACCTACTACTAATATATAGTCATATCCATTACTTTCAATAAATTGCTTGGCAATCGTCGTTGCATAAATAAAGCCTGAGCATGCCGCTGCAATATCAAATGCGCCGCACCCCTTTATACCTAAGCGCTCTTGAATTTGGCACGCTGTACTCGGAAAAGTCTGTTCCTGTGTTACTGTTGCGACAATAATTAACCCAATTTGCTCGCGCGTAACACCCGCCTGCTCAATCGCACGTACGGCTGCTCCGTATGCTAAATCAGACGTGTCTTCATCCTGTGCAATGCGGCGCTCTTCTATGCCTGTACGCGTACGAATCCATTCATCTGATGTATCCATTATTTTTTCTAAATCTGCATTTGTTACGACATTTTCCGGCACGTACTTGGCAATACTTAAAAAACCAGCGTTCATTCGCCATCCCCCTTATAACCAAACATTATTACTTGGTCATAATTATAGCTCACAATTTTTGAAAGTACAACAAAACTTTTTTCCTAAAAATTACTTTGACCATTTTTCGCCACAACTATTGTGAAAATGTTTACAAACTCTATTTTATTTTTATAGGGGCGTATGGTATGATATTGAAGGTGTAGTTATACGAAAATCATAAATTTTATTTATAGAGGTGAAATCGATGCAATATATCGTTACATTCGTATGGTCATTCTTACTAGTTTCAATGTTAAACTACGTAGTAAGTTCAGTAATGGGCGTTCCATTTGACTTTGTAGCTGGCGCAATCATTTCAGTAGCATTCAGCATTTTAGTATTTGTTGTTGCTGCGATTATTCCTAGCGAGTCAACGCCAGAAGTAGACCATCATTAATTAAAAAATAAGTATGTGCAACTTTGCATATACTTGTTTTTTTATTTTTCTACGATTTACAACTCTCTATCCCTACAAAAAACTACCGCTAAAATCATTGATTTTAGCGGTAGTTTTTTTCTATTAATTATCTCGGGAACCACTCATTTGGCTCCACATTTAAGCGGATATTAATTTGCTTCACTTCTTGGAATTCTTCTAAGCTGTATTTACCTAAGCTACGGCCGATTCCTGATTGCTTGTATCCGCCCCATGGAGCTTCTACGTACGTTGGATGGTAGTCATTCACCCATGTAATGCCCGCGCGTACTTGCTTAATCACACGTAACGCCTTTGCACCGTCATTTGAGAATACACCACCTGCAAGACCGAAATCTGTATCATTTGCTAATTTTACAGCTTCTTCTTCTGTTGAGAATTTTTGAATCGTTACAACTGGACCGAAGATTTCTTCGCGAACGATTGTCATATCTGATGTCACGTCTGTAAACACTGTTGGTGCGATAAAGAATCCTTTGTCACGACCATTGTCTGTTAGGCGGTAACCACCTGTTTTCAGGGTAGCACCTTCAGCTTTTCCTTTTTCAACATAGCCTAAAATCGAAGTCATTTGTGCCTCACTTACGATCGCACCCATGTTATTACCTTCTTCTAAGCCAGGTCCTACTTTAATTTTTTCTGCACGCGCTACATAACGTTTTACGTACTCGTCATAAATTGTATCTTGTACTAAAATACGGCTACCCGATGAACATACTTGACCAGCACCTACGAAAATACCGAATAGACCATAATCTACTGCGATATCTAGATCCGCGTCTGCAAAAATAATGTTTGGTGATTTACCACCTAACTCTAATGAAATTTTCTTTAAGTTGCCTGCTGCCGCGCGCATGATGCCACGTCCAACTTCTGTACTACCAGTGAACGACACCATATCCACATCATTACTTTCAGAAATTGTTTGACCGATAATTGAACCTTGACCAAGAACCATGTTTACTACACCTTTTGGTAAGCCAACTTCTTCTAAAATCTCAAAGAATTTGAACGCTGTTACAGGTGTAACTTCCGCTGGTTTGTACACGATTGTATTACCTGCTGCAAGTGCGGGAGCGATTTTCCAAGCACTCATTAGTAATGGGAAGTTCCATGGCACGATTAAGCCCGTTACTCCTACTGGCTCCTTTACAACCATCGCTTGAACATTGTCTGGCACATGATACGTTTCACCATCTGGATGTAAAATAATGCCTGCATAATAGCGGAAGCAAGATACTGTATCTAAAATATCGCCTTCTGCCTCTGCATATAACTTACCGTTATCCATTGTTTCAAGCTTTGCAAATTCCTCAACGCGTTCCTCAAGCTTATTCGCAATCGCATGTAAAATTGTCGAGCGATCTTTCGCTGTTGTATTTTTCCACTCGCCTTCCTCAAATGCTGTACGAGCCGCTTTAATTGCTTCTTCTGTTTGCTCTTTTGACATACGTGGAGCTACTGCGATTACTTCTTGGTTTGCTGGATTAATTACGTCAATTGTATTTTCAGTTGTTACCCATTCCCCGTTAATATACCCTTTTAATTGAATCACTTCTGTTAATGTCGTCATCAATATCCCACCTTATAATTTAATTGTTAAATTGCTATCTTTTGCACGTGAGCAGCACGTTAAAATTGTTCTACGCTGCTTCTTATTTTCTTCTGATAAGAAACGGTCACGGTGTTCTACTTCACCATCTATCACTTCTACTTCACAGCTGCCACAACCACCAATTTTACAAGCATGTGGTGCGTTAACTCCTTCACGAAGTAATGCCTCTAACAGCGATTCATTTTCTGAAACACGAATTTTTTTATTACTATCTTTTAACGAAACTTCAAATGGTGTTAAATTTGCATTATCTAGGCCTGTAGAAAACAGTTCAAAATGAATCGCCCTTTCAGGATAGCCATAGGCAAAAGCCGCATCCCGAAATTCTTCTACCATACCAACTGGTCCACAGAAGTAAACATGTGTTCCAATTCGATGCTCTTTCATTAACTCAGGCGTTAAACGATTTGGATTTTCTGTACGCGAGAAATGGAATGTTACAATATCTCGATACTTTTCTTTAATCTCCTCATAAAACGCACATTCTTCTGGCGTTCGAGTTGCATAATGTAATTCAACGGTTTGACCAAATTGAATATCTTGCAGCATCGATAAGAATGGTGTGATACCAATTCCAGAAGCATAAAAGGCATAATGTTTGGCATGTGGTGTAAGTGTAAAGTAATTACGCGGGAATGAAATCTCCAGCTCATCACCTTCGTTCACTTGTTCATGCCAAAACGCTGAACCACCACGTGAATTTGGATCTTTATTGATCGCAATTTCGTAAAATGCACGATTGCGTGGATCACTAATAAGCGAATACTCTCGTTCAAATACTTTGTCGCCATTCGATACATACGTCTGAATATGAGACCCTCCTGTAAAGGCCGGTAGTTTCTCATCTTCGGTTGGAACAAAGCGGAAACGTTTAATTGATTTTGTTTCCTCGATAATTTGCTCTACTTTTACAGGGATTTTTCCAGCTATTCTCATGTCTCCACCTCTTAATTTTCCGGAACAAAAGGATAACCAATATACCCTTTACGCACCTTAGAATAAAATGGGCCTACATTTAAGTGTGCCCCGCATGCACATTGAACATTTTCTGCTGCCGGATTAATTTCGCTTGGCGTGAAGCATTTCATACAGTAAACGTATTTGCGCTTTGCACCGACGATTTTCACTTGGATCTCTGCTTCTGACACACCTTCTTCAGCAGCAGTTGTAAAAATCTCTACCAACTCATCCCATTTACCTAATAAGTAAAAGCATGTCCCCATCTTCTGTGCGGCAATAAATTCACGTACATCTGTCGTCTCTTTATAAGTGAAGGTATCAACAGGGGTATCGTAAAATGATTGTTTTAATGTTTCCGCATCTGTTGCAAACGCTTCATCATAAATAATCGCGGCTTTCACAAAATGTGCATTCGGTGTTAACTGATCTGTAATCGTTTCGGATTCATAAAATAGTACTGGGCTGTTATACATGTACTACACCTCCTTTACATCTGGTTGTGCTTCACGCTTCATTCTTTCGTCTTCCCGACGTAAATACTCAACAGATTGAGGGAGATAAGGGGCGATCCCTTTATATTCAGCCATCGGTTCTGGAATATCCTGTAATACTTTATAAGTAAGATCAAACCATTCTTGACGTAACTTTAAATCTTCCAGCGGTAAAAACTGCGTATTTAATACGAAAAGAATCGCATTGCTACGTGGCATTCGGTAAAACTTCTGCTCTTCAACACGCAAGCGTACTAATTCCCCTGCATTTTCAGGTGTAATTAAACTACGCTGCGGCTCCCATACATCCATCGTTTCATAGTTTACATCCCAACGATTCGCCATTAGATTCCAGTTAATACGTGTCCACGGCTCCCCAGGATTAATTCCTAATAAAAACTTTCGAATTCGGTCCACTAAATCGTCCCCATTACGCGATACGAATGGGACTGGTCCGTGTATTTCATTAAATGACATCCCTGTATTCCAATGTGCTGAGAATAATGCCGCATACGATACTTGGCCTACCTCTAAATAGAAGTTATCATCGCGATTGACCATTAAGACAAAATCTTGATGGAAATGACGACCAGCGTAATCATATGGCTGATATGGCAATGTCGACGGATCTCCGAACGTAAATGTATCCGCTTCTTTTAAAATATTGTTGCGGAATGTCCATTGATCGCCACTTTTTTCTAATTCGAAATATTCTGGATATTTAGCAGCTGCCATTTCAAATACCATCTCTAAAAACTCCCATTGCATTTCCATTGTATGCGGAAATGCTTGGAAACGCACTTCAGGCTGTTCATCTAATAAACGACGTTTCGTACGTACTTGCTTTTCGTATTCAGGTGTAATCAAAATGACATTTACATCTTCTAACTTTCGTAAATCATTTGAATAACGATAATTGTCCGTACGAAACGGGAATGGAAATGAATCCAAGTCAGTTGTCTTAAAGTCTAATTCTTGATGAAACATAGAAATTCCTCCCTTTATTACAAGATATTTTAAATTATGTTTGTTTTTGTTGAATTAAGTACTGTTTAAATCGCTCATCTTTCTCCGCTACTTGATCTACCTCAAAGCGGAAGATAAATTTCGCACAAACAAAGTACACGATACAAGATAAGAAGAACGTTGGAATACCAGCTGTAATTTGTAAAAACAATCCTTTTGCTTCAAGCGTAATCGGGTTGTAAATGCCCCAATAGAAGAAGTAGCTGACGACAAGCGCAATAATTGCTGATGGATTGAAGCCAAACCAATATCTATACTTACCATTTGTGTTGTATAAATCACGCATTGAAATATTTTGCTTTTTCACAAAGAAGTAATCTGCAATTAAGATGCCTCCTAAGCTAGCCATTGAAAACGAAATAACCGACATGAAAATATTAAAAGCATCATAAAATGATGAGTTTAATAATAAGAAAATTGTTGGTAATAATGCCCCAACTGCTAAAAACCATGAGCTCTTCGAAAACAATGTTTTAAAGCTAATCGCAAACGAATACATTAAGAACAATGTTGCACCTAAGTTAGCTACTGTTAATAATAGAAGCCCCACAATTGCAAACTTGCTTCCCATAATGGCATGCATCCAATCACCCGGATAAAGAGAGCCTGATACTAATGCTGCAAGTGCTCCTGCAACGGCCGCTACAACAACGATCACCCCGTAGCTATAAAAACTTGCTTGATAGGCTGATCTAGAGGATTTTGCTAAACGGCTATATTGCCCTAAATACGGCAGCCATGAAAAGCCTAATGCTACGTTAATTTCAAGTGCTGTCATAAAGGATTGTTGATAATTTTCAAACGGTTCTACAGGTGTTAATTTACTAAAGGCTGGAATATGGTCCGAGAAAATAACCGCCAGAATTAATCCAACTAAAAACAATAGGAATGATGGTACAGCAATTAAATTAAATTTACGAATCGCTGCCGGTCCACGAAAAACAATGAGTAATGCGATTAGACAAAGGGCAATGGCACAAACAGTCGGACCATTAGCGCCTGATACAATTGCAGGTGCATTAACAATCTTCGCCACGCTTGACAGTGATTCGCCTGCCATAAAAAGCGCCAGTGCACTATAGCCTAATGACAGTAAATAAAATAAACCGAAAAAGGCGATTCCACCGTTATAACCTAGAGCACTCCGGTACCCTACGAATGTATCGACACCGTACTTGGCAAAATAAATGGCCACAGGTGCAATTAAAAACATCGGAAATGCATTTCCAAATAAAACAGCAATCATTGAATCTTTTCCATCTAGCATCGTCCCAGCATACGCACCAGACAGTAAACCAAATGCAGATAAACCAATTACTGTTTGAACAAGCAACAAATCAAAAAAGCTCATTTTGCGTTCCGACTTATGTGTCGGCAAATAGGCAAAGGCGATATCTGCGTTCACAAATGACTTTGTTTTTGACAAAATCATCCCCCCTTAAATAAATTATACAAAGAACGCAGTTGCTGTAATAACCGCCATCACAATTGTGACCGCTAAAAAATCATTTACTTTAACTTTTTCTTTTGCATTAATTGCTTCATCCTCAAATTCTTCAATTCTTCTCTCTAAGTCTTCATACATTGAGCGAACAAACGGCTCCTCCGAATACAGTTCCTTGTTATAGCTCTTTACCTGACCCGTTAATTCCATCTCTTCTCCTCCTTTTTTGGTTGTTACTTTTATTAATGCAAGTTGCGTGCCAAATGATAAATGATTGATTTTTCTGACTTTAAAGTTAAAATTAAGTTATATAAATTCCAAATTTGAAATTTTTATTTCAATTATGAAATTATCGTTACATACTCAAGGAGGATCTCAATGGAACAGGTTGCAATTTTATCTCAAATGTTTGATTTTTCGATTGTTGTTAACGAAAAAGGTGACATTGTTCATTTTTACTCAACAAACGAAACATACAAGAAAGATCTTTCACACTATCAACAGCTTTCTCAATTTGAAGAAGCAACGTTTCACGAGCCCATTTATCCGTCTTTCCAGCCCTCTTTAGAAAAACAAACTTTTTTACAACAAACTTGGACAAACCATCGTGTATTAACTTATGTCATTCCATCCGATGAACTACTAATTTTTGGCTATAATATTTTAGACAAACATATTACGCATACAACCGAGGAAAAATTCACGGAAAATTCCTTCATCATTAAAAGTACGCCGATGCAAGCCGTAGCAGATAAAATTTCTAAAGCTGCAAAGGCTTCAGCGACTACGCTAATACTCGGAGAATCTGGTGTAGGAAAAGAGCTTGCTGCACGCGCAATTTATCAGGCCAGTCCACGAAAAGACCATCCATTCGTCGCCATCAATTGTGGTGCCATCCCAGAAAACCTACTTGAGAGCGAACTATTCGGTTACACAGGTGGTTCATTTACCGGTGCTCAGAAAAACGGGAAAATAGGAAAGTTTAGAGAAGCAAATGAGGGGGTTATTTTTTTAGATGAGGTTGGTGAGCTACCACTTAGTATGCAAGTAAAACTTTTACGTGTTCTTCAGGAGCGTGTCGTAACGCCCATTGGCTCTTCGGTAGAATACCCATTAGATGTACAGGTCATTGCGGCTACTAATCAATCATTAATCAATATGGTACATGAAGGCACGTTTCGTGAAGATTTATATTACCGATTAAATATCGTGCCAATTATTATTCCGCCTTTACGCGAGCGTGCGGTGGAAATCCCCGAGCTGATTGAGTATTTTACGGCAATGTACAACCAAAAATACCACTGCTCGAAATTTTTCTCTAGTAAAGCCATCGATTTTTTAACGCTACAAGAATGGCCTGGTAATGTACGCGAACTTGAAAACTTTATTGAGCGCGCCATTATTTTATCCGATGAAGATCTCATTAGCCTACAAATAGCAAAGCAATTTTTAGCTGTTTCAAACAATCAAGATAACCGTCGAACGTTACTCATCAATCAATTGATGCCTTTACAAGAAGCACAGGAGTTGCTTGAAGAACAACTGATTACAATGGCGATGGAAAAATATAATTCCTTAAAACTTGCCGCAAGCGTATTAGGGGTTAGTCAGCCAACGATGAGCCGAAAATATAAAAAAATTAAAGAAGCACAACAAGACAGTCGACCACTATTTAGTACGCGCGTCGTATTAGAAAATGAGTTAAATAAACGTTTACGTTCAACCGCTGTCGTAACGTCTGTTTCTATTTCACCAGATCTTTTAGAAAATGCCATCAATCATTTACATGACCCGCAATACTTGCATCCCGTCTCCGAGCAGCTCACACAAATTTATGAGCAGGAAGACGGCGTAGAATGGGGCTTTATTTTTATTAAGGACAAAACCGGAAATATTATTAACCTTACCTCAAGCGAAGAATTTGTCATTCCTGTTGGTCATATTTACATTGGTAGTGATACCATTTTGAAATCGATTGATGATGCATATAATGGCATTATTAGTGTGACACCAATCTATGAGGATGAATTTGGTGAGTGGAAAACTTGCTGTGCACCACTGTATGATACGAAAGGAAATGTCATTGCTACTTTAGGCTTCGACTACTCGAAAGACTACGTGAATAATGAATTAATTAAACTAAGTCAATCGTTAAATATCACACTGTGCTAACTATTTAAAAGGGACTATACCTGCATAAGTGCATAGGTATAGTCCCTCTATTATTTATTGTGCTTCATTTAAGTAAATTCGCTTGTGCGAGCTCGGTATATTTTGCATTTCTCGGTATTTCGTTACCGTTCTTCTTGAAATTTTAATCTCTTTTTGCTGTAAAAGCTCCACCAATTGCTGGTCACTATAAGGTGCCGTTTTCGGTTCATGATGGATTAACTGTGCAATATGCTCACAAATAACCGCAACTGCCGTATTGCCGACGGATTTCACAAAGAAATCTTGAATGGCCATCATACCAAGCGGTGTATAAACATACTTTCCTTTTAATGCGCGGCTAATTGTTGATTCATGTAATTCAAGTGCAGCAGCTGCATCCTTAAATTTCAGCGGCTTTAATGTTTTTGATTTTTGCTCTAAAAAATCACACTGCTGGTCAACAATAAATTGAATAATATCAAATAACGTTTTCTTTCGGAAATCAATCCCTTGCACAAGCGCTACATAGTCTCTCATGCATTGCTGATAATAGACCGGTTTATCTTGTTTCAATATTTCAGCATAAATTGTTTGTAGTCTAATCTCCGGTAAGGCGTAATCTTCTAATTCTATCAACCATTCACCATTCATTTTAGAAATAGAGGCATCTGGTCTAATCGTAGGCGCTGCATCATGCAAAGAGATGACGGGCATACGTGGTAACTGTTTAATGAAATGGATTGTATCAATTACTTCGGGAATCGGCACTTGATACTTTTTACTTAATCCTTTGACATCCATTTTTGCCATTGCTTTTAGTTCTTTTTCAACAAAAACCTTTGCAAGCTTCGGTGCCATTTTATTATTCTCAATATGACGACATAAAAATTGAACGATATTCAATGAGCCCACACCAACCGGATCAAATGATTGGAGTAATGTCATTAATTCCTTGGCCTTCGACGGCGCAATGCTGAAATTCTCAGCTAGCTCTTCCATAGTCACTGTTAAAAATAATCGTTCATCTAGCGCTTCAATCAAAAGACGCATTATTTGGTTATCCTGTTTATTTAAGCTGACAGGAATTTGTTCAACTAAGAAAGCCTTCATGCATTCTTTTTGAACCAATTGAGGGTCTAAATCATTCCTTACATTACGATTGATTTTATAGTACGTCTCACGGTAAGCTGGTTCTTTTCGATGTTCAACAAGCTCTACTAATGGATTTTCTAAAAAACTTTTTTCTACTAAACCTGTTAATTCAACTGTCGTCATTTGCAACAGCTGTAAATGTTGAATCATTTGCGCTGTTAATTGTTGTGTCATTTTTGTTTGTAATGTTAATTGTGCCTGCACCTATGTCCACCTCTCTCTGCAAGTAATCCGTTTAAATTAAACGCTTATTCGAAGATTCGCTTGCTAGTTCGCTAAAATCGATACGCGCTCTTTTTTCCAGCTTAAGTAAACATTCGAACCATCTTCAAATTCATTCTCTACTTGAGCCGATGTTAAAACCTTGATTTCCTTACCAGACAATAGTCTTACAACGACTTTATGCGCTGTTCCTACGAAAATTTTTTCACTAACTACCCCTTCTAAAATCGTATCGCTTGTACGTTGCTGCGAAATGGTAATATGCTCTGGGCGAATCGAAACGTGAACATCATCTGTTACTAATGCTTCATTAAAATTCGATAATGCTACTCGCTCCCCTTCTAGCAGTAAAATGCGTTCTTGTCCCTCTGCCACAACTTGTCCTTCTAGTAAATTCGTTTCACCAATAAAATCTGCAACGAATCGCGTTTTCGGCTCATTATAAATAACATGCGGCACATCAATCTGCTCAATATTGCCGTTATTCATGACACAAATGCGATCAGACATTGTCAATGCCTCTTCTTGGTCATGCGTAACATAAATAAACGTAATCCCTAAGCGCTGCTGCAAATGCTTCAGCTCAAATTGCATTTGCTTACGTAGTTTTAAATCGAGCGCGCCTAACGGTTCATCTAGTAAAAGCACGCGCGGGTTATTGATAATGGCACGTCCAATCGCCACACGCTGCTGCTGACCACCTGAAAGCTGTCTCGGTTTACGGTCCGAAAAATTTTCCATTTGTACAAGGCGTAATACTTCATCGACACGCTCGGCAATTTCATTTTTTGGTACTTTTTTCATTTTCAACCCATAACCCACATTTTCACGCACCGTCATATGTGGAAATAATGCATAGCTTTGAAATACGGTATTCACATCACGTTTATAAGGAGGCTTGTCAGCGATATTTTCATTGTTTAATAAAATTTCACCGTCTGTTGGTTGTTCAAATCCTGCAATCATACGAAGCGTCGTCGTTTTCCCGCAGCCGCTTGGACCAAGTAGCGTTAAAAACTCGCCTTTATATACTTGTAAATCTAAGTTTTTAACAATGTGGTTTTCCCCATAAAATTTATTGACATGATTTACTGAAATTGTTACTTCCATTGTTATTCCTCCTTATTCGTTAATACCGTCGAAACGATAATCAATACGAGTGAAAAGACAAATATTAACGTTGAAATGGCATTTACCTCTGGCGTAATTCCGTTTCGCGTCATCCCCCAAATTTCTAATGGCAAAGTCGAATACAACCCGTTTAAGAAGAACGTTACGGGAATCTCGTCTAACGAAAGGGTAAACGCTAATAAGCTCGCCCCAATGAGTGCCGTCTTAATATTCGGCAAAATAATATGGACAAATGTTTGCCATTTTGTCGCGCCTAAATCTGAGCTCGCTTCTTCAAGTGAAGGGTCTAAACGTCTAAGGCGCGTATACACTTGAGGTAAAATAACACCCGTTAAAAATGTAGAATGTCCAATTAACACCGCCCAAAAGCCTTGCATAATCCCGATTTCTTGGAAGAAGCTTAGCATCGCTACCCCGGTTAAAATCCCTGGTAGCATCATCGGTAAAAGGACACCGCGCTCGATAATACCGCTCCCGAAAAACTTATAGCGATATAATGCAAAGGCACCTGGTACACCTAAAAGGGATGCAATAATTGTCGCAGTAATCGCTAGCGTCACAGAATTTTTCAATGCTTGAATGAGCGCTGTATTTCCAAACATTTGCTCATACCATCTTAACGAGAACCCAGACATCGGGAAGCTGTTCACTGTATCTGGATTGAAAGAATAGATGACTACTACGAGTAGCGGCAAATATAAAAATGCTAATACGAGAAACGATAACAGCATGAGTAGCACCGTACTAGAATGACGTAATTTACTTAACATTTTGCGCACCTACTTCCTTCTATCATCCGGATCAATTGCAGAAAATTTCTTTTCGGCATTTCCCGTAATTTTTAAAATAGTTAATGTTAGAATGAGAATTAAAATACCTATTGCCGAACCATATGGCCAGTTATTTGATGTACCAAATTGCTGTTGAATCACATTGGCAATCATTGTTCCACTACTTGGCCCACCTAGTAATGCTGGTGCTAAGAAGTCACCCATTGATAAGACAAATGCCATCGTCCCCCCAGCGATTACTCCTGGCAAAATTAACGGAAACACAACTTGAGCAAATGTTTTAAAACGACTCGCGCCTAGATCTTTTGAAGCTTCCACTAAATTTAATGGCACTTGCTCAAGTGATGTATAAATAGGCATTAACACAAACGGTAAATAAATATGGATCATCGCAATGGTTACAGATACTTCACTGTACAGTAAAAACTCCAGTGGCTTATCTGTCACACCTATCCAAATTAAAAACGAGTTTAAAATACCCGAGCTACCTAAAATAATTTTCCAAGAGTACGCACGAACGATGTAACTTACCCATAGCGGAATAATTACAAGCGTGTATAAAAACTGCTTATAATTCGTCACTTTAAATCGAATGAAATACGCTAATGGTAAACTAAATAAAATACAGAAAAAGGTTACTGTAAGTGCGAGCTTCAATGTGTCTAGTAACACTAAATAAGTTGGGTTCGTTGTATTTTCAGATGAGAAAAACTTCGTGTAGTTACTTAAATTAAATTCTTTGATGACATCAAATGTGCCCGCTTTCCAAAAGCTATAGCTAAATAAATTTAAATAAGGACCTATTAAAAATATTAATAACCAAAGAGCGATTGGTAGCACTAATATGTATAGCCCTAATTTGCTCTTTTTTTGAGGCTGCTTCATCTAATCCTCTCCCTACTAAAGAAGGAAGCTAATAGTGCAAACACTATTAGCCCTTTTTGTTTTAACATAACCCGGTTACATTAGTTTGTTTTAATTTCTGTCCAAACTTCATTGTAGCGGTTACGATCCGGAACATATTGCCAGAAATCAATTTTTGCGAACATTGATTCCATCTCGTTCACGTTCGTTGCTTCCTGCAAATCTTCACTCATAAATTCAGTTGCTTTTAAGTTAACAGGTGTATAGTAAAGGGCAGCTGCTGTGTTCGCTTGCACTTCAGGGCGAATTGAATAATCAATAAACAACTCAGCATTTGCTTTATTTTTCGCACCTTTAACAATCATGTAGTGGTCCATCCAGCCTGTTGTACCTTCTTCAGGAATTGACCATTTTAAGTTACGACCTTGGTCATTTAATTGCTTCACTGTTAATGGCCACCCTAGAGCCATTGACACTTCCTTGTTCGCAAATAAATCGTTTAACTCACCCGCAGTAGCCCAATATTTACGTACTTGTGGCTCCCAAGTCTCTACTAACTCTTTTGCCTTTTGTAATTCTTCTTCAGACATTTGATAAATATTTGCTACACCTAGCGCTTGGCCAGCCATGTACAAGTTGTTAATATCATCTGATAATGATACTTGCCCTGCAAATTCAGGTTTCGAGAAATCATTCCAGCTTGTAATCGGTTCCTCGTGTACATCTGCATCATAAATAAAATAGTTTGGTCCCCATACATATGGAACACCGTACACTTCACCGTCTTTTTCAACTTCCGGTAACTTTAAACCGTCATCAATATCACCAAAGTTTGTGATTTTAGACATATCAATTGGCTCAAGCATATTTTCTTGAACTAATAAACCAGATAAATCGCCAGATGGAGAAATGAGGTCATAAGTGCTTCCGCCACCTGATTTTAATTTCGCTAATAATTCATCACTTGAACCAAAGTACACAGCATTTACTTTCACGCCGTATTCTTTTTCATAGTCCGAAATAATTGCTGGGTCTGCAAACCCTTCCCATACTAATAAATTTAGCGTGCCACCTGATGTACTTTCACTTGTTGTTCCTTCACCCGCTTCGCCAGATTCTCCAGCAACGTCCGACTCGCTTTCTCCTCCACAAGCAGCTAGTACAACCATCATTAATGCCGCCATGAAAACTAGAAACCAACTTTTCTTTACATTCATCCTTTTGACCTCACCTTCTAAATTTTTTATTAATCTATTTCAAACAAAAGTAAGACATGATTCAGAGAGTCCTATGTTACTTTTGGAGAAATTAACAGAAAGAATTTCCCGCCTTTTCGAGAGGTATTCACCCGATTCGATGTTACGTTTTTTAACATAAGGAATTAATTATAATTAATAGCATTAATTAATATTTTTGTAAATATATATTTATAAAAATAGGTTTCAAACATTACAAACTATTTTTGATGCATTATGCAGAAATATTGGCTAATCAATCAATTTTTTCACTTGAAATAGTTTCAAAATAACCTAGTTAGATTTTATGACATCTCAAACTTACCATCTCCTAACATCCAAAATAATTCTCACAACGCAAAAATTCATAACTCCCTAAACATACAAAAAACACCCAATCAATTAAAGATTGAGTGTTTTACTTTTAGTGAAATAATGCTTGTTCAAATCGATTTAATGCCTCATCAATATCAGCTAAATCAATATTGGCAAATCCAACAATTAAATAGCGATTACGTAAATAATACGCATCCTCTTGCAGTAAAAATCGACAAATTGTATAAAGCTCTAGTTTTTGTTTAGTTAGCGCTTGTTCAATTTGGTCATAGCTTTTTTTCGTATGTACCTTCACTAAAAAATGTAAGCCTGCGGGGATATTGACGATTTCAATGTTGTCACCGAAACGATTCATGAGCTGTTTGATTAACTCCGTACGTAGTTGCTCATACATTAGGTTCATTTTTCGGACATGCTTTTGATAAGCACCTGTTTCGATAAATTGATTTAATGTATACATCGCTAAAATATTCGCCGGTTGAATGAGCGAATTGAAATACGCCTTGTACTCACGTAGTAATTTGATTGGCAGTACCATGTAGCTAATGCGCATGCCTGGAAGTAACGTTTTCGAAAAGGTCCCTAAATAGATAACTCGTGAATTATAATCTAAGCTTTGCAAAGACGGGATATTATCTGTTTTATATTTAAATTCACTATCATAGTCATCCTCGATAATGTAACGATTTTCTTTTTCTAACGCCCAGTTTAGCAATTCAACGCGTCTTGAAATCGGCATTATTTTCCCTGTTGGAAATTGATGCGACGGTGTTGTAAGTAGAAATTGACTTTCCCCTTTTCTAAGCGCCTCAATATCCACACCGTATTTATCAAGCGGTACATAATCAACCGGAAATTGATGGCGTTTCAATAGCTGATCATAGCGAGCATAGCCAGGATTTTCAAGAGCAATGACTGTATCTTTTGCTTGCAGTAATAAAAACTGCTCAAGTAAGCCAAGTGTAGTAGAGTGCACAATAATTTGCTCCGGCTCACATTTCACACCGCGCGTAGATTGAATCAAGCTTGCAATATTTTTTCTTAGTATATAAGGACCTTGCGCCTCTGATAGCTCACATAACTCCTTTGCAAAAAGTTCAATCGCCTCTGTTTGATGCTTCAACCAGCTTTTGAACGGAAACATTCGACTATTATTGCTCATATGTGAAAGCGAGAGCCAACCTCCCTTGTGCACTACTTGTTCTTTCAAATCCTCTGGAAGTGTATGTTGAATTGCATGATCCACTTCAAATAAACGAATATCCTCCACAAAATAACCACTTCGTTCAATCGTGTAAATATAGCCCTCGACGAGCAATTGCTCATAAGCAAGCGTAACAGAATTCACACTCACTTGTAGCTGTGTCGCAAGCTGGCGTTTAGAAGGCAATTTTTCATTGACCTTTAATACACGCTGTAAAATTTGCTGCTTCATCGACTCATAAATTTGCTGATAGATGTATTTATTGTCGTAGTCTCTATTGATTTGGATAAACATCTACTCACCCCTGGTACCAGATTTTGAAATTTTTTGGTCCTTTTCATCATACCAAAATATTTTTAATATTAAATCAATATCCGCACCAAGTTGCGAATTTAAGGAGGAACAAACATGACAATTACAACAAAAACAGAAGAGATCGTCAGCAAAAGAAAGCAATTTGTTGCACAAGGTGTCAGCAATGGTTGCTTAGCGATCGCAAGTTCAGCGAAGGGCGCGACAATTACAGATGTTGAAGGAAATGACTGGATTGATTTTGCTGCGGCAATCGGCACATTAAACGTTGGTCATAGCCATCCGAAAGTTGTAGACGCTGTGAAATCGCAAGTAGATAAATTTTTACACCCTGGTTTCAATGTCATTATGTATGACAGCTATATTAAATTAGCTGAAAAACTTGTTGAAATCACACCAGGTACACATGAAAAACAAGCAATCCTTTTCAATTCAGGTGCAGAGGCTGTTGAAAATGCAGTGAAAATCGCACGTAAATATACAAAAAAACAAGGTGTCGTAGTATTCAACAACGGATACCACGGACGCACAAACTTAACAATGGCGATGACATCAAAAGTAAAGCCATATAAATTTGGCTTTGGTCCGTTCTCACCTGAAGTGTATAAAGCACCATTCCCATACACTTATCAACGTCCAAACGGCTTATCGGAAGAACAATATGTAGACTACATCATCGAGGAGTTCAAAAGCTTCTTCGTCTCAACAGTTGCCCCTGAAATGGTTGCTTGTGTTGTAATGGAGCTGGTACAAGGTGAAGGTGGTTTCATCATTCCACCGAAAAAATTCGTTCAAGCAGTCGTTGAATTCTGCCGTGAAAACAACATTGTCTTCGTAGCGGACGAAATTCAAACAGGCTTTGCTCGTACAGGTACATTATTCGCGATTGAGCAGTTTGATGTCATTCCTGATTTAATAACGGTATCAAAATCACTTGCAGCAGGACTTCCACTAAGTGGTGTTGTAGGATGTAAAGAAATTATGGAAGTTTCAACACCAGGCGAATTAGGTGGTACTTATTCTGGTAGCCCAGTTGCATGTGAAGCAGCACTTGCTGTCATTGATATTATCGAAGAAGAAAAATTAAACGAGCGTTCAGAATGGGTTGGTGCAACAATCGAAGAGCGTCTTCAAACTTATGCAGCGCGCTACGAAGCCATTGGCAATATCCGTCGTTTAGGGGCAATGGTCGCAGTAGAACTTGTAACAGATCGCGAATCAAAAACACCTGATAAAGATGCGGCTTACGAGATCGCAAAATATGCAAACGCAAACGGTCTACTTCTGTTAACAGCTGGTATTAAAGGCAATGTCATTCGCTTCTTACCACCACTAGTAATTACAGAAGATGAATTACAAAAAGGATTCGCTATTTTAGATGCTGCTTTTGAAGCGGCACTAAACAAATAAGGAGGCCTATTCATGAGTACTTGTATCGTAAAAAACCCTGCAACAGGGGCAGTTGTAGATGAAATCGGGATTCACACTGCTGAAGAAATTACAAATAAAATTAATTACGGGCAAGACGCACTCCAAACATGGAAAAAGACAAGTGCCTATGAGCGTGCAAATTTGTTAATGAAATGGTCTAGCCTTATTAAAGAAAATCGCGAGGCATTAGGCGAGCTCATTACAAAAGAAAACGGCAAGCCGTTACGCGAAGCTTTAGGCGAAGTAGATTATGCAGTGAGCTATATTGACTGGTATGCAGAGGAAGCAAAACGTATTTACGGTCGTACAGTTCCTGCACCTGCGACAACAAAACGTATCATTGTCACACGTGAAGCAATCGGTATGGTTGCTGCGATTACACCGTGGAACTTCCCTGCTGCTATGATGACACGTAAAGCGGCTCCTGCACTCGCTGCGGGCTGTACATTTATCGTCAAACCAGCGGAGGAAACGCCACTGACTACAATTCGTTTAATTGAATTAGCACACGAAGCAGGGTTCCCTGAGCATACCGTACAATACGTGCTGGCTGATGGCCCATTAGTAGGTGAAATTTTCACAACACATAAAGCGATTCGTAAAATTACATTCACAGGTTCTACACCTGTCGGCAAGCTTCTTATGGCGCAGGGTGCAAGTACGGTGAAGCATATGACGATGGAGCTTGGCGGGCACGCACCGATTATCGTCGCTGAAGATGCCAATTTAGATTTGGCCGTAGAGCAATCCGTCATTGCCAAATACCGAAATGCAGGTCAAACATGCGTATCGCCAAACCGCCTACTTGTTCACGAAAGTGTAGCGGAAGCATTTACTGAAAAGCTAGTGGCGCGTGCGAAGCAGCTGTCGGTTGGTAATGGTTTAGAGGCGCAAACAGATGTCGGCCCTATCATTAATAAAAAGGGCTTCGACAAAATCGTGGACCAACTACAAGATGCTGCCGATAAAGGTGCAAGCTTTGCAACAGGCAATGAATTTACGTTTGATACAGAAAGTGATTATTATTTCGTGCAGCCGACTGTCTTAACAAACGTAACAGCTGACATGAAAATTATGCAGGAAGAAACGTTCGGCCCTGTCATCCCAGTCCTTACGTATTCAAACTTGGATGAAGCGATTGAAATTGCGAATAGCACACCGTACGGGCTTGCTGCGTACTTCTTCACAGAAAGCTATAAAACAGGCACGTATCTTGGTGAAAATCTGCAATTCGGTATTCTTGGCTGGAATGACGGTGCCCCGTCCGGCGCGCATATTCCGTTTGGTGGTATGAAGGAATCAGGAATCGGACGTGAAGGTGGTTCAGAAGGTATTGAGCCTTACTTAGAAACAAAATATTTATCGATTACACTGTAAAGTATAGAGGGCGATGAACGCTAGACTTATTGGATTCTGCTCAATTTAAATAGACGAAACACGATTAATTCATCGCTCGTATTTTCATTTCCAATGCCGTTCTTATTATATAGGTAAGTGAAAAACTTCCTATATAATAAGAACATTTTTTAACTTTAAACTATTTCAATCTATTTTAAGGAGTTTTTTTCGATGGCAAACAAAGTACGTGTGCGCTATGCACCGAGCCCTACAGGATTTTTACACATTGGCGGTGCAAGAACAGCACTGTTTAATTATTTATATGCAAAACGACATAATGGTGATTTCATCGTGCGTATTGAGGATACCGACATCGAGCGCAATGTTGAAGGTGGCGAGGCCTCTCAGCTAGACAATTTACGTTGGTTAGGCGTTACGCCCGACGAATCCATCGATATCGGTGGCCCGTATGCACCTTATCGTCAAATGGAACGCCTTGATCTTTACACGAAACATGCAGCGCAATTAGTAGAAAGCGGTCAAGCTTATAAATGCTTTTGCTCCACTGACACATTAGCCGCTGTGCGTGAGCAGCAATTAGCAGATGGGATTGCCGCACCTCATTATAACGGTGCTTGTCGAAACCTATCTAGCGAAGAAATTAAAGAAAAGGAACATGCAGGTATTCCGTACACCATTCGTATGCGTGTACCAGAAAATCATACGTACCGTTTTGATGACCTTGTGCGCGGGACTGTCACATTCGAGTCGAAGGATATTGGCGACTGGGTCATTGTGAAAACAAATGGCATCCCTACATACAACTTTGCTGTAGCGCTAGATGATTACTACATGGACATTACACACGTCTTCCGCGGTGAAGAGCATTTATCCAATACACCGAAACAAATGATGATATTTGATGCATGGAACTGGGAAGCACCTCAGTTTGGACATATGACATTAATCGTGAATGAACAGCGTAAAAAGCTATCGAAGCGTGATGAAACAATCGTGCAATTCGTTTCACAATATAGAGAGCTTGGCTATTTACCTGAAGCGATGTTTAACTTCTTTGCACTGTTAGGCTGGTCTCCTGAAGGCGAGCAAGAGATTTTTTCAAAGGATGCGTTAATTGCCTCATTCGATATTAATCGCCTCTCAAAATCTGTGTCGATGTTTGATGCAAAGAAATTAAAATGGATGAATAACCAATATTTAAAAGCGTTACCACTGCAAATAGCTACTACCTTCATTGTGCCATTTTTACAAAAAGCAGGCGCACTGCCAGCTACACTGACAAATGAAGAAGAGCAATGGGCAACAACATTAATTTCTTTATACCAGGAGCAATTAAGCTACGGAGCTGAAATTGTCCCTTTAACAGCACAATTTTTCACAGAAGATCTTTCGTACACGGGTGAAGCAAAGACACTTTTACAACAGGAGCACACAAAGCAAATTATAGACGCCTTCATACAAGCCATTACTGCACTTGATTCATTTGATGCCCATTCGATTAAAGGTGCAATCAAAACTGTTCAACAAGCGACGAATTTAAAAGGAAAACAATTATTTATGCCCATTCGCGCTGTAACTACCGGTCAAACTTCCGGTCCTGAATTGCCGGTTGTGTTGCAATTATTAGGCAAGGAACGTGTGCTACATCGTCTGCAAGCAATTTATGCGTAAACGGCTTAATACAATCTTTTCTTAAGTAGATGTATTCGAAAATCTATACTTGCTTCTACATTAAAAAAGTAGGAAAAGCTATCTGCGCTTCTCCTACTTTTTCTGTTAGTTCACTGGATTAATTTTTTGAATTTGTAATGCATCATCAGCGATTGACACATACAGCTTATCCCCAGCAACGGCTTCCCCTTTTAACAACTCACGTGCGACAACCGTTTCTAAATGGCGCTGCACGAAGCGTTTTAGTGGACGTGCACCGAACTGCGGATCAATGCCGTGCTTCACAACCCAATCAATAACTGCATCCTCCACCTGCAATTCAACTTCTTGCTGTGCAACACGCTTTTGTAGCTGCTGTACATATTTCCAAGCAATGGCGTGAAAATGCTCATTCGATAAGGCATGAAACATGATAATATCATCCATACGGTTTAACAGTTCCGGCTTAAAATGCTGACGCAACGCCGTATTTACTAGCGTCTCTGCTTCTGCGCTTTCCTCTAATAAATATTGTGAGCCAATATTTGACGTCATAATAACAACTGTATTTGTAAAATTTACGTAGCGCCCTTGGCTATCCGTAATACGCCCATCATCTAGCACTTGTAGTAAAATGTTCGCGACATCAGGGTGCGCCTTTTCAATTTCATCAAGCAATACAACACAGTACGGATTACGACGTACAGCCTCCGTTAGCTGACCGCCCTCCTCATAGCCAATATAGCCAGGAGGTGCACCGACTAAGCGTGACACACTATGCTTTTCCATATATTCACTCATATCAATGCGAATGAAGTGGTCCTCTGAGTCAAATAGCTGCGCAGCAAGTGCCTTGGCAAGCTCCGTTTTGCCGACACCTGTTGGACCTAAAAACAAGAAGCTACCAATCGGCTTATTCGGATCTTTAATGCCTGCGCGTGCACGCCATACTGCCTCTGTGACAAGTGTGACCGCTTTTTCCTGACCAACAACACGCTCATGCAGTGTATCATGTAGACGTAGTAGTTTTTCGCGTTCGCCTTCAACAAGTTTCGTTACCGGAATACCTGTCCAGCGCGAAACAATCGATGCTACCTCATCCTCGGTTACCTCTTCACGTAAAATCCGCTTGCCATCCGTCTGTGCTAACTGTGCTTCAAGCTCTGCTAATTCCTTTTCTAACTGCGGGATTTTACTATATTGCAACTCGGCCGCCTTATTGTAATCACCGCGCAGTTGCGCATCCTCTGAATCACGACGTAATTTATCTAATTGCTCACGCTTTTCCTGCAAGTTTTGAATGCCGTTTTTCTCCAGCTCCCATTGTTTAAATAAGCTATCTGAAGACGCGCGCAGCTTTTCAATTTCAGCCGTTAACTGCTCAAGACGCTTTTGGCTCGCCGCGTCCTTTTCCTTACGCAGCGCCTGCTCTTCAATTTCTAGTTGCATCAGACGGCGCTTCACTAAATCAAGCTCCTGTGGCATTGAATCAATTTCTGTACGAATCATTGCGCACGCTTCATCAATTAAGTCGATTGCTTTATCTGGTAAGAAGCGCTCTGTAATATAGCGATTTGATAATTCTGATGCGGCAATAATCGCGCGGTCATGGATACGTACACCATGATGTAGCTCAAAGCGTTCCTTCAGTCCGCGTAAAATCGATACTGTATCCTCAATTGACGGCTCACGCACGAGCACTTGCTGGAAGCGACGCTCAAGCGCTGGGTCCTTTTCAATGTGCATGCGGTACTCATCAAGCGTTGTTGCCCCGATGCAGTGTAGCTCACCACGCGCAAGCATCGGCTTGAGCATATTGCCAGCATCCATCGCACCGTCTGTTTTGCCCGCACCAACAATTGTATGCATTTCATCAATAAATAAAATAATGCGCCCATTTGCTTCTTTCACTTGCTTTAGCACACCTTGCAAACGCTCCTCAAACTGACCGCGGTAACTTGCCCCTGCGATTAAAGCACTCATATCAAGCTCATACAGTTCGCAGTCCTTCAACCCTTCTGGTACATCTTTGCGTACAATACGCTGTGCAAGCCCTTCTACAATTGCTGTTTTCCCAACCCCTGGCTCCCCAATAAGTACCGGATTATTTTTTGTTTTGCGCGATAAAATGCGAATGACGTTGCGAATTTCTTCATCACGGCCAATGACTGGATCCATTTTTCCGTTTTTTACTTGTTCAATTAAATTGCGTCCAAATTGCTCTAATGGTGGACGATTATCCTCTGTTTGTCTAAATTGCATCGTTAAACACCCCTTTAAAAAGTTTGACCTTTACTGACTAATTAAATTATATGTCGAAAATTTCCGAAATGCAAAAAATTATCCTCATTACTTTTTATAATTTTGCACATATTAAAAGTTCCTCATACATTTACCAAGTTCAATTGGCATCCTAATAAAAAAATCCCGCTACACGAGTAGCGGGATTTAGATTAGCGAATGCCTAATGCCATTTTTGCATAGCGGCTCATATTGTCTTTTGACCATGCTGGCTGCCAGACGATATTCACTTCAGTTTTTTTCACTTCTGGTAATTCACCTAATGCTGTTTGCACTTGGTCTACAATGACTGGACCTAGTGGGCAACCCATTGATGTTAATGTCATTGTCACAGTTGCTGTGCCCTCTTCGTCTAAATCTACATCATATACTAAACCTAAGTTTACAATATCAATGCCTAGCTCAGGGTCAATTACATTTTCTAAAGCACCTAACATGCTGTCTTTCATATCTTGATCAATTGCCATACGAATTCTCCTCTCAAAAACGTGCTATTTTTTTATCATATCAGAACTCGGGGGTTATGCCAAATTTTGTGCTAGCCAATCGGTTACAGCAAGTACACCACTTCTTGACACAGCATGCCCTGCTTTTGCGTCTGCTATGTACGCACTTTTGCCTTGCTCGCCGCTCGCCTCTAGCTCCTCATAAAACGGACGCGTCATCGCATACGGTACAACCTGATCTCTCTTGCCGTGCCAGAAAAGAATCGGTGTGTGTGCAAAAATCGCTCGTTTATTCTCTAAATCAAATTTCGCAAACATGTGTAGCAT
The DNA here is from genome assembly GCA_040274725.1 of Solibacillus sp. Taxonomy (GTDB): domain Bacteria; phylum Bacillota; class Bacilli; order Bacillales_A; family Planococcaceae; genus Solibacillus. Next base: position 113,004 of record JBEMAQ010000007.1, read on the forward strand.
CTCATTTTTTTGCTGCTCTGTTATCGGAAATTGAATACCGCGCGCCGCAAAATCAGCTAACTGATGCTCGGCAAGCTTCGTATAACTTGTGACACCCATACAAATCGCTGCCGACTGAATCCAATCATAAATCGCTAGACAACCCGATGTAACAATACCACCCATCGATGTCCCAGCAATCCCGATACGATTTGTCGTGAGTAGCTTACGATTTATGAGTTCTGCATGTATAGTTTGCACTTCTTCTACAGATTTTAAGACAATCTTCCAAAAGTTTAAATTCATTTGCTCTTCGGACATTTCAATCGCACGCTCACCATGTAAATACGCATCAGGCAAGAGAACACGCATACCCTTCTCGACAAGCTGATACGCATAATGCAGGTTGTGCTCCTTCGCACTTAAAAAGCCGTGCAAAAAAATAACAACAGGTGCATCTCCTGTCATGCCATCCTTATAAATATGTAAAAGCGGAATTCGGTTCCAATTTTCTGTCGTTACAATCACTATGCCACGTCCTTATAAGTTAGTAATAACTTAACATTAACAAATTTTTGCATTGGATTCAAAACTTTGACGCACATCTTTAGAAAACGTTACAATTAAGCACAGACATAAGGGGGATTTTTTATGAAACAACATTTAATCGTACTGGATTTAGATGGTACACTACTAACAGATGATAAAACCATTTCACATACAACCAAAACAACACTTCAACGAGCAAAGGAAGAAGGACATCAAGTAATGATCGCAACAGGTCGTCCGTTCCGTGCAAGTGAGGTTTATTACAAGGAGCTTGGGCTGACAACACCCATCGTTAACTTTAACGGTGCGTACGTCCATCATCCACTTAATCCGATGTGGCAGGATATCCATTCGCCGATTTCGATACGTGTCGTACGAGACGTAGTCGAATCCGTTCATAAATATGAATACAAAAATTTAATTGCTGAAGTATTGGATGATGTCTACATTCATCATGAGGATGATGTAATGCTTAACAGCTTTAATATGGGCAATCCGCGCGTGCTACTTGGCGATATTACGAAAAATTTAACGCAGGACCCAACAAGCCTGCTCATTTATGCACAGGAAAATAATATCCCGATTATTCGCCAACACTTGCAGGATGTGCATGCTGAGGTCATTGAGCACCGTACCTGGGGCGCGCCGTTCCCGATTGTCGAAGTTGTGCGTAAAGGCTTAAGTAAAGCGGTTGGCATTCATCATATCGCACAGGAAATGGGCATCCCGCGTGAGCGCATTATTGCGTTTGGTGATGAGGACAATGACCTTGAAATGATTGACTATGCAGGCATTGGTGTCGCGATGCATAACGGCATTGCCGAGCTGAAAAATATCGCCAATGAAGTGACCTTATCAAACAATGAAGACGGTATTGCGAAGTTTTTAACGAATCGCCTAAAATTATAAAAAATACGATTTTGAACAGCTGTGTTCAAAATCGTGATTTTTTTGTTATAATGCGTAGCTGTTACACCAAGGTCCCACAGCTACGTATATAACATATAGAAAGGTTAAGTCTATTTGTATATAGCTCCACCTATAACTATCCTATTTTACTGCTTTGCTACACGTGCCTTGTCCTGCTCTGCACGGCGTACTTTTCCGCGCTTCATAATAACGACCATAAAGACTGCGTATAGTACAATGACTAAACCAAGCGCGATAAAGTAGGAAACATTTAGACCACGCTCATCAATGACTTGGTACACCTCAACCATTTCACGATCTAAATAAACCGCATAGTCACCATCTTTGTTTTCACGAATAATTTCACTTTCAAACATCCCGCGTACTTCTTTTCCTTCACCAATTTCTGCTACAGGGATACTAATACGCTGTGTTTCACTGCTGTTATTAATGACAACAATCCAGTGCTCAACGTCCGATTTACGCTCAAATGCGATATAGCCATTTTCATTTTTAAGTAAACGGAAATCGCCCGTACGTAGCGTTTTAGAATCATTGCGTAGCGACTGTAGCTGCCCCATATAATCCGCGAGCTCGGAATCCGTTTTAAAATTGTATAGCTGATGTGATTCCTCACCTGCTAAGCCGTTCATCGCAATTTCAGAGCCATATGGAAGCACTGGTACACCCGGTAGTAATAGCATGCCTGAGAGGGCCATTTTCATACGTGTTGGCGGATAACCACCTGACGCCTCCACCGATTTAATAAAACGGTCTGACCATAATGTATCAAGCATGAGCTGGGCCGGCGCATCCTGAGCTAAATATTCCTCAAGACGCGATGAATCTAAATCAACATTATTGAAAATCGCACTAAAAATAAGTGCTGTATCATTTGAAAAAGATATGTCAACATTCGCTTTACTTTCCTCATTTGCGAATACATAAAAATCAGGATGTGCTGCCTTTAATGCGGCAATCATTTCGTTGATAAATGCAGGATCAATCTCTGTAATGTTTGTTAAGCGAATCCCGTCAAACTGATATGTTGTTGCAAAAGTTGTCACCGCTTCTTTTAATGCCTCACGTAACGCTCTATTATCAAAATTCCATTGAAGCGTGCCATCTGCAGTCTGTTGCACCCAGTCCGCATTTACCGCCCATTCGTGGTTCGCGCTCACATTATTTAGTGGGAAATCCGCAATGACCTTGACATCCTTGCTCTGATATTCCTCCACCAAACGCGCTAGCTCTGCGTCCGTTCCGAAGTTATCTTCTACTGTTATGTAACTTGTTGGCAAGGAGCCATCATATTTTTCTGTTGTAAAAATCGAGCCAATTGAAATGGCCGTAAAGCCCATATTTAAAATAAAATCCTTTTTCGCCACGACGCCAGAAAAATCGCCACCCGCAAATTTTGACGAATCCTTCGCATCAACATCAAAGTCATTTCTCCCATCACCATTGAAGAAACGATCTACAAGTAAATCATATATACTTTCATCTGCAATTGTACGCGGTGCTGTCTCATCAGCCAAAGCGCTCGTTGAAAATGTTGTGGCAAGTAACACGCTAGCTGCTGCCATAGTAAACCACTTTTTAAATCTCACAGTTATTTCCTCTCCTTCACAACAATCCACCGTAATTTTACCAAAAATCCAGTATTAGGTCGCTACCTTTCCATCAGATATTTCCTCTAATTACGGCGTATTTGTGACAATTTGTTCCTAATAAAGAAAAAATATAAATTTTAATCACTTTATTTCAACACAAAAAAGCTACAAGAAGCGTTCAGCTAATGCCGAACCTTCTTGTAGCTTATTTACACATTAAAATAAATTAAATCCAATACCCATGCTTAAGCCTAAGTAAATTGTTACAAGTATACAAATCGCTAGTAAAATCGCAAATACGTTAATTGATTTGCCTTTTGCTTTACGTACTAATACCATTTCCATGAATGCGATGACTAAAATCCCGAATAATACTTTCATGTCATAATTCATACCGCTACCTTCGCCCTCAGCGATGATGCTGCGCCATTCCATAAATAAAGAGCCACCTGTAATAATGACGAAAATGTACATCGCACGTAATGCCATATGTACACCTTTCATTTGCTTGCTAGAAAATGCTGCAATCGCAAATAAAATTAATGCTACTACCCATGTTGTAATGTGTAAATGTGTTGTCTGTGTTAAAAAACTCATCTGTTTTCCCCCATATTTTAATTTTCTTTACATGCAATATCCTACCATGTGCGGGGTAGCTGATTCAATGAATACGAATTTACAAAAACTATTTCTCTATAAAATATGTCGGAATTAGGGAGCAAAAAAAGAGACAGACGCACACGGCGCCTATCTCCCCAACATTTATGCAAAACGGTTCGCTAACGTACCGATGCCTTCGATTGAAATCTTTACTTCGTCTCCTGCTTTTAGGAAAATTGGTGGGTTCATACCTTTACCAACGCCAGCTGGTGTACCCGTTAAAATAATATCCCCTGGCTCAAGTGTCACATATTTTGATAATGTCGCGATAATATCAGACACCGTAAACATCATATCCTTCGTCGAGCCATTTTGACGGATTTCACCGTTTACTTTTGTGACAATTGTTAATGCATGTGGATCAGGAATTTCATCTTTCGTTACTAAGTAAGGCCCCATTGGACAAGTGCCCTCTAAGCTTTTACCTAAGAAATATTGCTTGTGCTTATCTTGCAAATCACGCGCTGTAATGTCATTGGCAATCGTGTAACCAAACACATAATCAAATGCCATGCCCTTTGGTACATCCTTGCCGCGCTTGCCGATGACAATCGCTAACTCACCCTCGTAATCTAGTGAATCTGTTTTGTCTGCGTGTACAGATAATGTCGTTTCGTCTGCTACAATGGCCGTTGGTGCTTTTGTAAAGACAACCATGTCTTCTGGTGCTTTTTCAGCGCCCATTTCCTTTGCATGGTCTGCATAGTTTTTACCCACGCAAATAATATTTTTAGGTGTGCGTGGTACAGGTGCTAACCAAGTGATGTCAGTAAATGCACGCTTGAAACGCTCGCCGTCTTCTGCCTTTTGTGCTGCTTCTACTAATTTACGCGTTTGCTCAACAAAGTCAAAGCCGAGTGTAATCCCTTCTACAATTGTTGAAGGGAAAGAAGCTAGTACTTGTAATTCCTCTTGAATCGCTAAAACGTCCCATACCGCTTCTTCTTTTTTCACTTTTGGTCCAAATTTAACTTCTTCGTTGATGCTAAATGATAACAATTTCATAGTATACGAAACTCCTTCTTTTTTTTACATCATACAGGAAAAGAAAGTGAATTACCTTACTTTTCTGATAATATCTTACCATAAGTTGCTCTTTTAATCGCTAGTTCAAGCGGACCTTGTGTAAATTTTGATAACCAAAGCTCCGCGAGTATGAGCTGCACGACATAAATTGCCACCGCAATGATCATGCCCATCTGGACATCTACCTGCCCATACAGGCTAAAACCCCAATGATAAAACAGTGTCGTACAAATAATGGACTGCATAATATACAGCGTCATTGACATGCGACCCGCTTTCGCAATTGGTGAAAATAGCTTTCTAGCGTAGGGAATTAAACATAACAACACGACCACTGCCATGTAACCTAGCGCCAAAATCGGCCCACCGACATACACCTTTACATATTCAAGACCATATGTTTTTGTCGTGTAAATCGGCAATGCCTTTAGAAAAATCCCTACGCCCAGGCCAATGACTGCTAAGATAAGCCACAATGCGATTTTCTCACGCGCACGCTCGATCAAACGCCATTTCGCAAAGGCAGCACCAACAAGCATATACGGTAAAATCGTAAACGCCGCAGATACCCACATAAACGGCTGGAATTGTACCGCTAAATCCAGCATGCGCTGCGTGAAGGCATCCCCCCACGTACCAACACCATATGCCGTAATCGCATTTTGAATGGCTGCAATATCAACAGATGCCTCTTCAACAGGTGCTGAGAAAATTCCCATGGCAAAATAGCCAAGTAAAATCAAGCTATGGAAAAGACCGTTCAATACGAACGCACAAATGACTAAAAAGAGCGGACGCATTTTAATAAGTGCGATCAGTAGCAACCCACAAAATGCATACGTCATTAAAATATCGCCCCACCAAATGAGTACCGCATGCAAAAATCCAGCGCCAAATAACACAATCATCCGTTTCGGTGCAAATTTATAAAAGCCTACACCGTCCGCTTTCATAAATTGCATTGCTACACCATACCCGAACAGCATCGAAAATAACGGGTAAAAGCTACTTTGTACATAAATATCTAATACTTGCTGCAGAATAATATCTTGTACGTCTGTAAACCACGCGCCAAGATCTGTAATATGCGGCATCGGCAAATAAAATGCAAACATATTGACAAGTAAAATCCCAAGTAAACTAAAACCTCTTAGGACATCAAGCGTTACAATACGCTCCTTCGTTCCCACTGGCTGCAACTTCATCTGTCCACCTCCCTCTTTATCATCCACTTTATCTTACAATAAAATGGTAATGACGCCTATGTCTTTCTCGTGACGAAATAGAGGGACGACGCCACGGCGCCATCCCTCCTCAGAATCATTTTGCAATGTCGATACTTTGCCCAAGACTATATAAATAGAGCACGCGCTCGGCGACTTGGAGATGCTTAATTTTACGAATTGCCTCCTCGTAATAATCAAGCTGCACCTTATACGCCTTCGTCATTTTCGCAACCACTTTTGCCTCATCCTCACGAATACGCGGATCAAATTTATCCGTTTTGTAATCAAGTAAAATCCACTCACCGTTTTCCTCAAATAAGCAGTCAATGACCCCTTGAATAATTTGTGCGTCACCGTCTGTATCCTTCAGGCTGAGTGTAAACGCCACCTCGCGCAGTACATTCGTTGCACGCGAGAAGCGCTGGCCAATGTCGGTTTGGAAAAATTGCCATACAGCCTCTGCGTCAACCGCATCCGCCTCAAGCTGGTGTAGTAATTGGCGATCAACAAGCGACTGAATAAACGCCTTTGTTTCGTCGACCGTTGCAAAGCCTACTTGCGGAATATGCTGCATGACCGCATGCACGGCCGTCCCGATTTCAGTAGGAGACAGTTTACGCTCCTTCTTCTTTTGCATAAAGCTTGGCTTTGTCGCCTTCACATATTGACGCGCATCGGAATTATACCCCTGCTCGTCTTCCATCAGCTGCAAGCTTTCTAAACGCTTCAGTTCACTAACAGACGTCTTCGATTTCTTCGTAATGGCCTGCTTGAACGCATAATTGTCCGTGAATCTTGTGCTCAGCTCTACCACTAGCGCCTCATCGACCACTTGCTCTGCCGATTCTAGCTCCTCTATATTTACTTGCTGACGTTGCAAGTAGCTGCTATTTGAAATCACCGTTAATGCCCATGATTTCGTATTGAATACCGCATCTAAAATTTTGCGAATAAAATGAAAGTCCTGATGACGCGCAACTGCTGGGCCAACCCATTGCAGGTAGCTCATCGCCTTTGCACGCACATAGCTCGGCAACACTTTGCCGTCTATGTCCTGATAAATCGACCACTCGTCCTTCACCTTATCCCATTCCTTCACCGAGCCAACTAAAATGAGTCGCTCCTTCGCACGTGTCATCGCTACATAAAGAATACGCATTTCCTCCGCGCGCAATTTTGCTAGCTTACGTTCCTTCACATAAAGATGCGGTAGTGAAGTTGAAATAACATTTAAGTCTGGATTGACCGCCTTAATTGCAAGACCAAAATCCTGATCAAAAATATACGTGCTTTTTAGATCCATCGTATTAAAGCGGCGCGCCATCCCTGCCACGAATACAACCGGGTATTCTAAACCCTTTGATTTATGAATCGTCAGTAGCGTTACGACATCATCCGCCTCACCAATTGACTTGGCAATGCCTAAATCATCGCCGCGTGTTTGCATGCGGTCAATGAAGCGCAGGAAACGGAACAGCCCGCGGAAGGACGTTTTCTCATAGCTAAGTGCACGGTCATGCAGTGCGCGCAGGTTCGCCTGCCGCTGCTTACCGTTTGCCATTGCGCCGACCATTTCAAAATACAGCGTATCATTGTACACATGCCAAATTAAATCGGCAAGCGAGCCATGACGGGAAAAGTCACGCCATTTTTTAAACCATGTGAAAAACTTCTCGATCTTTTCAAGAATTTGCGCATCTTCACCATTTTTCTTATATGTTTGCAGCGCATCGAAAAATGGTTTATCACGCTCCTGTAAACGAATGAGTGCCAGCTCATTTTCCGTCATGCCGATAAACGACGCACGCAATACTGAGGCGAGTGGAATGTCCTGATACGGATTGTCGACAACCTTTAGCGTGTTGAGCATGATCATCACTTCAAGCGACTCAAAATAGCCGCCATCTGTTTCCGCATAAAGCGGCAGACCGGCTAGCTTAAATTCCTCGGCAAACGTTGTATACCAAGCACGTGAGCGCATCAGTACGACAATATCACGGTACGAAATTGGGCGGAATGATTTCGTTTTCGGATTGTACACTTGCTCACCAGACTGCACCATTTGCTCGATTTGCGAAATAATGTAACGCGCCTCCTGCTGCGCCGCACTAATACTTTCCTCCGCTACATCGCCGTCCTCTGTTTCTACTTCCTGTGATTTCGCATCACCCTCGAGTAACACAAGTTCGACCGGCACATCACGCTCGGCATAACTCGCACCGTACTTTAATTTTGCCTGCTCATCGTATTCAATCTCCCCAACAGCCTCGTCCATAATTTGCTCAAAAATATAGTTCGTGCCGTCAAGCACCTCCGCGCGGCTTCGGAAGTTGGCATTTAAATCAATTCGCAAACCCGTCACGCTCGGGTTGTCCTCAAAGCGCTTGTATTTATCGATAAATAGCTGTGGCTCTGCTAGACGGAAGGCGTAAATACTTTGCTTCACATCGCCGACCATAAACAGATTGCCGTTATGCTCGTCGCCTGATTTGACAAGCTGCAGGATTGTTTCTTGAAGGCGATTCGTGTCCTGATACTCATCTACAAGCACCTCTTTAAAACGCTGTTTGAAATTCAGTGCGACATCTGACGCTACAGGTGCTGACGCGTTAGAATCTGGCGTTTTTAAAATTTCGAGTGCGTAATGCTCTAAATCGGAGAAATCCAGCAAGCCGCGCTCTAGCTTTAATCTTTTATATGCCTCACTAAACGCAATCGTCAGCTTGACAAGCGTCTCAATGACCGGATACGTACTCCGCATTTCCTCGACAAATAGTGCCGGCTTCCGCGCGAAAAATGAGCCTTGCAAGTTCGTAATAATTTCCTTCGCCGCGTCACGACCAGCCTTCGCTACCGCATACTGTGCGCGCACATCGTCTGGGTCCTTTTTTGTCGCTGCTTTAATACGCTCAAACGTCGCCATATGAATAAGTTCATACATATCCTGCCACGTTGCATTTGTTACTTGATACAGTAGCCCTTCCACTAAATTGAGCTCGGACGTAAACAGCTCCGTATTTTTGGCAAGCGCCGGATTGACCGTGACAATTTGTAGCCCTTTTTGTAAATGAGCCTGTGCTTCAAGTAAGCTCGTTTCAATATAGCCCTTCAGTACGGGCGTAATCACAAGCTCATCAATTGTCACCTCGTCTGCTAAATTATATTGCTGCGGCAAACTCGCTAACCATTCATACGGATTTGGCTGCACGCGTGACGTGGCATACAGCTGCTGTAATAGCTTTTCAATTTGCTGGTCACTGCGGTCCGTCGAGAAGCTATCAACAAGTCGGTACATTTCTTCCTGCGAAAATTCGTCCGCATATTTCCCCGCATAGGCCTTTTCTAGCACATCAATTAATACATCATCTTGAAGTAGCGCCGTTTCGTCCGTGCTCGCTAAACGGAAGCCCGGATCTAAATCAATCCGATACGCAAACTCACGACACACCGTTAAACAAAATGAGTGTAGCGTCGAAATTTGGGCTTTACTTAATAAACTCAGTTGACGGCGCAGCTCTAAATTTTGCGGATCAGCAGCAATCGCTTTCTCAAGCGCCTCTGCCATTCGGTTACGCATCTCAGCAGCAGACGCATTCGTAAATGTCACGACTAATAGCTCGTCCACATCGACATGATCCGCGCCGCTCGCCATAATCTTTTGAATAAGGCGCTCAATTAACACCGCCGTTTTCCCGGAGCCCGCAGCAGCCGATACTAAAATATCGCAGCCCTTTGCCCAAATCGCCTTCCACTGCTCATCGGTCCAAATCGCATCACTCGGCTTCGTTGGAATTTGTATCATGACCACACACCACCTTCTCAATATTCGCAAATGCTTCCGCATCATTTAATTTTTGTAATTCATTAAAGCCATTACCAGCCTCCGTTTGGTCAAACTGACAGACCGATTTAAAATTACAATACGTGCACGCCGATTTTGCCCCTAAGCTGTACGGCTTAATTTCTGTATCACCATTGTAAATATTTTGCCCCGCCTTGCGCATTTTGTGATGCACAAAACCGCGCAAGTTTTGCATATCCTGCTCTTCAATGACCTTTGATGACGTGCCATTAAACGTTAAGTCGTCCTTCGTCGTAAAGCCTGCTGGCACAATAATCGACTTCTGTCCGATATCTAATGTATTGTCCATCCACTGCGCGACATTTGTATCCTTTAATAAATAGCCGCTCATTTTATACGAAGCTTGGCGCTCCGTTTCCACCTTTTCAATTTGCGTATAATCTTCCAAACTCAAAATCGGATTGTGGACGTGCACATAAAACATCCCCGCTGCCTGGACAATCATATTTTCTAAATTCGTCATGTCTTTTAGTAAATCATTCGACTGCACCAGTACCGGTACATTGCGCATCGCAACGTCTAAATATGTTAAGAGCTGCAAAGAAATCCCGTTATACACTTCTGTAAAATTGAGCGTACGCCCTGACGATTTATAATCAATCACACGCAAATACAGCGTTTCTGCATCGCGGTGTACATCAATGCGGTCAATTTGCCCACGCACATACATTTTACGCTTGTCATCAAGCTCGATTTCTAGCGGCGCGAGTAGATTTGTATCCTCTGCATCTGTCGCCTTATCATCGCGCTTACCAAATGGTTTTTCATGCGCAATCGGTGTGAATTTTGAATATTGCTCCTGATTAATAAGCGCAAAAATCGTGCGTGCCACAATTTTCACGAGCTTATTTTTAATATATTCATAGCGCGCACTGCTTTTTAAAATATTGTACGAGAAATGGTCAACAAGCTTCGTAATCGTGTCATTTGCCTTCGCCTGACACGCCGCAAAATTATTCGGCGGAATACGCACTTCGGTATCCGATAAAATCTGTCTTAGTGCCTCGTGGAATAAATCACCGACCGCAAATGACTCTAGGCGGAATTCCGTACGCTCACGCAAGCCAAGACCATACGACGCAAAATGCGCATACGGACAGCTATAATACTGTTCGATACGTGATACACTCGCTTGGAAATCCTTGCCGTACAATGCCTCGGTAATTTCCTCCTGTAACGGCTCCGCGACATTTATTTTCGTAAATGGCGTTTTCGCAATCTCTAGGCGTGCTTTCCATGTTGGCTCCGTCTCATAATAACGCTCTAGTGCCGCAAAGCTTGTAGGGAGTGGGCGTTTCTCTAGCTGTGCTTTTTTCATTTGCATGAGTAAAAAGCCAATCGACGGCGCCGGGTGACGTAAATACTTCCATACGGCTGCATCACTCAACTCCTCAATCGGGTCAATGACAAAGCGCTCCTGCGGCAATGTTTTCTCCCCACCTACCTCAAATAGCTTGTGCAGACGATTAATGTACAGCGACGGTAATTTCGCCTTACTTTCCTCATCGGCATTCGCAAATGTGATATAGAGACGCTCTGTTGGCGAGGCAATAGCACGGTAAAATAAAAAGCTTTCCTGTAGTAGCTTACTTTTCGTACTTGGCGCGAGCTCAAAATCGGTTTCCTCAAACTTTGCACGGTCCTCATCTGATAATAATCCACCTGCATCCATACGCAGTGGATACACACCATCATTGACACCGATAATAAAAATTGCGCGCATATTATCAAAGCGTGAAAATTCAATTGTCGATACAGTGACCTCGTCAATCAGTGGTGGCACACTCGCAAACTTTAAACCTTCAAAGCCTTCCTCTAAAATTTGCGCGGACTCTTCCACCGTCAACGCCTTATCACCAAACATCACATCAAATTGTTCTAAGACATGCACCCAGTTATTCCAAGCCTGCTCATGCTCATATGCTACTTGCATTTTTTGCTCGTCCTGACTTTGCTCCTCACGCTGCTGCATTTTGACAAGCTTTTCGTACACATTCACTTCTTCCATCAACTCATATAAGGCAACAACTATTTCGTGACCGGTACGTGCTTTTTTTAATTTATTTTGCAGTGTTTCTAGCGGCCCACGAACACGGTCACGCATCTTTTTCAGGCGTTCCTCATGAAACTCCTCCGCCGTACTTTGAACCGAATTAATTTTCTCTAGTGCCTTAAAACGTCGATAATGCCAAACTTCCTCATCAAACCAGCGCTTCCCTACAATCCCTTTTGCAATGACGAAATTTTCAAGCTGGTCCGCATTGTAGCGCTCCTGCTCTAAATAGTCACCGCATTCGAAAAATAAATCCGTCTTCACACTTCTAAAAATCGGCTCGTATTGCCAGTTTGATGTAATGACCTCTAGCACCGAGCGGCTAAACTCAATCAGTGGATGATACAGCATCGGGCGCTTTTCATTCGAGAATAACGGAATGTCGTATTGTGCAAATGTTGTGCGAAGAATCGCGTCATACACATCTGCCTGGCGATACAAAATCCCGATATCGCGGTAACGTAAGCCTTCTTCCGACACGAGACGCTTTATTTCCTGGGCAATACTCTGCACTTCGGCACGTGGACTTGCCGCCTCATAAATGCGCACATGCCCCTCTGCACGTACCGGCTCGACAATTGGTGCGAAAAAGCCGTGCTCAAGCTGGCGTAAATCCGCATTTTTCGCGCGGTAATTATCTTTAAAATAAACGCGCTCCTCCAGCTCAACAACATGTCCCTCCTGCTGTAAAAGCTCGATTTCTTCCAGTAAACGCGCATACGATTTTGCCGCGCGCTGGAATACCGCACCGTCAATAATATCTGTTTCTAAGTTTTCAAACGGCATGACAACGGTCACGCGCTGTGCATATTTCAATAGCTCGCGGAACACCGCAAACTCCTGCCCTGTAAACGACACAAAGCCGTCGACATAAATATGCGCCTCGCGTAGTGGCTCAAACTTCGGTAGCTGCTCGAGTAGCATCGGCACATAGCTATCCCCGTCAACATAATCCGTGCCGATCCGCAATTTCAGTTCCTGCATAATAAGCGCTACATCATGAAGCTTTTTTAACAATGTATCTGAGGCCCCTTGAAGCTTTAATTGCTCAATGAGAGGCTCAATCGTCTCTGCTGTAATATTATACTGGCTAAATTCCTTTAATAACTTACCGACCTCATCTGTAAAGCCGCGCTTACCTGCCGCCTGCTTAAATAACTGAAACTCCTCTTTATGCTCGTCCAAAATACGACGAATGAGCATGCGGTAGCCTGTCCCGTCGACACGCTCGCGCGCAATGCCGCCCATTTGCTGCAGTACAAACCATGCAAGACGCTTAAACGTCATGACTTGTGCACGCATCATACCGTCAATCTCATAATTGTTCGTCAGCTCATACTCTGTTGAAAAGCTCATCTGATCCGGCACAATCATATAAATCGGTGCACCCAGTGGATTTGCCTGTAAGTCCGCTACAATTTCCTCATGAATAAATGTCGTTTTCCCCGTTCCGGCTCGTCCTGAAATGACACGTAATGACATTCTCTTCACCTCACCTTTCTGTTCTCCCTCTATTATATAAGAGAATACACGTTCGCGCATCCATATCAATTTCCAAAATAAAGAAGCTCCCTAAAAATTTCTTTTCAGGAAACTCCAATTATTTCTGTTTTGATTGTTGAATGTCGCGCAGGTCACGCTCGACCTTTTGATTTAAATGGCGCTCCACTGCTTTTCCGCCGAGCCACATAATGACAATGACGACTGCTGCCACAATAAGTTTCACTGGACTCGTCAAAATATCGCGCAGGTCGCTCCCTAAATAACTCATACTAAAAATCATAATTGGCTTCGCTAACAGTAGCACAGTTAAATAATAATTTTTCTTTAAATTGGATAAACCCGCTACAACATTCACGAGCACGCTCGGTGTAAACGGGAAACATAATAAGATAAACAGTGGTGTCAAACCACGCATGTCCACAAAACGAATGAGCTTTTGGATTTGTTTCCGTTGCGTTAAAAAATATAATCTCGGATGTTGACCAAAGCGACGTACAAGTAAAAATAATGCATACGAGCCGAGCACTGTCCCAAGCCACGATAATACAAAGCCAAGTATTAAACCGTACGCACTTGCATTCGCGACAACAATCACGACAAGTGGTAAAAACGGGAAAAATGCTTCGATAAAGGGCAATAAAAAACCGATGATTGGACCCAGTAATTTATACTGATTCGTTATATACTCTAAATTCTCAAACGTCAGCCAATCTAACATCAAAATCACCCCGTAAATTATTCAGCTTTATTTTACCATACGATTTAAACGCTTTTCGAGTGATATTTGTTGCCATTACATGAACAAAATAAAAACCGCGCCCGTAAAAAAGCGCAGTCTTGTAACTAATGAACAATAATCAACCCAATACTATGATGATCATCGCTATGCACAACATGTTGCATTAAACGAATCTCATTATTATGATCGAGCACCTCAAGCTTACAATGCGCGGCATTAATTTGCAGTGCCTCGTATAGCTCGCGCTCTGTAAATACTTCGCGGCCATTCACACGCTTAATGACCTCGCCAGCAATCAGCCCCATTTTCTCTGCTGGAGAATCTGGTAGCACAACACCAATCATTGCACCATTTGAGCTACGTATCACACTGTAAACATCATTCGTTTCCATGCGTTTAAAGACGAAGCTAATCATCAGACGAGCAGTCATACCAAGTAGTAAAACTAAAATCCCAATCATTGGCTCAAAATACGACACAACACCACCTAATAACACAAGCTCGCCTACAATTATTACTGCGCGGCCGAGCCTTGGATATAAATACATCGGCAATGTTTTACGCACAAGCTGCTGAAACCCAATGACAAGTGGGAAGAGCACAAGTGAAAATTGCTCAGAGCCCAGTGTAAACTGTGGCCACCACGGGAAATATGCCGTAATCGCATCACCCGGCACAACAAACAGAACAGGCAATAGCCAAATACGTTTACCAAAATACGCAATGCCCGGTAAGCCACGACGCGTTTTTTCCAAAATTGGCGACGCGATTCGTGCACCCTCGCGACGAATAAGTAAGCCTTCTACAATTAGTAAAATCCCCGCAAGCACGGCCACTGTCACACTAAAGCCTTCCACATACGGGAAGCCTGTAAATGTATACCCCATCACCTCAAACGACCAGCCTTGCCATTTCATGCCAATCATAATAAGCACTGCCGTCGTTAAAATCAGTACCGGCGATAAAAAATGATAAATATTGATCACGAGTACCGCAATACTAAGTACACTTACCCACATTAAAAACTGTACTGGAACCGTCAGGCCAATTACAACACTTACAACAGAAACAATAAGCGATAGCCAAACGCTAACGAATAATAGCTCCTTTAATTCCGTCCAACCGTTTAAAATACGAATATGAAAAAACTTACGCTCACGCTTCACGCGGCGATAACCTAAAAAGATTGCGACTAAAATGGCCACATATAATAATGGATTTATAAAAAATCGACCAATCGCCATTATCATTTCTACTAAAATTGCCCCAATCATTGCTCCACCTACCATCTCATTCCATAGTGTTATTGTAGCAAATCCATTTGTTCTTGCGTAGTGTTAATTATTTCATTCAAGTTGGTGCATAATATAGCCGAGTCCCATTTGCAGTGGCATATCATTTACTTCATCCTCTTTAAAGCGTTGCAATTCCTCCGTTAGCTTCGCAAAAAATGCTTCGTCCATATGATTGCCATCATGCAAATCATAATGGCGCCTAAAAATCGCCACCGTTTTGGCCGTTTCCGCGTCAAAATAACCGTCTTGTCTTACTGCATCATAGCCAAGTTCATTCAACACAAGCTGTGCGTACGCCACATGCTCACTATACTCACCCGCCTCAAAGCGCCCTGTGATTGGTCTTGTTTCAATCGCAAATAGCGGATGCTGTTCGACTTCGATATCTGGTGCAATGCCCACTTGGTGAATCCATCTTTTTGCCGGTGTCAGCCATTTATTCGTCGACAGCTTTACCTCACCACCATTTTGTAGTGCCCACGTTTGTTGTACCGTCCCTTTCCCAAAGCTTGTCACCCCAATAATCGTCGCGCGCTTCCAGTCCTGCAAAGCACCCGTAAACACCTCACTCGCTGAAGCACTCCCTTCATTTTGGAGCACCGCAATCGGCAAAGGTTTCACAATTTCCTGTATCTGCTTGAGCTGCTCACTTGATGCTGTTTTTAGTACTTCGAGCTCTCCCTTATTATTTTGCATATACGCAAATACTTTTCCCTCTGCTTCAATTGTACTCATCAGCTGCGCTACACTTTGCAAATAGCCCCCTGGATTGTCACGCACATCGACAACAAGTCCTTCTATATGCGTATTTTTTAGCATTTGCAGTGCCTTTACCCACTCTTCACCTGTCGATTCCCCGAATAACGAAATCGCAATATAGCCAATTGGTTTGTCAGCAACAGTAATGACCTCTGCCTTTACCGTCGTATTTTTCATTGCTTGGCGCTGCACCGTCACCTTTAAATGACGGTCATCAGCTGGACGATACATAACGAATGTCACATCTGCTCCTTCCTCTCCTTGAATAAGGGACATGACCTCGCTCATCGTTTTGCCTGCAATTCTCGTATCATCGACTTGTATGAGCTCATCTAAAGGTCGGATGCCTGCACGCTCCGCAGGCGATTCTTTTACAGGTGACACGACAATAAACTTGCCATTTAAAAGCGACAATTCAATGCCGACACCGACCCGTTCACTCGCGAGCGACTGCTTATGCACCTGTGCCTCCTGCTTTGAGTAATAGGTGCTATACGGATCACGGATTGCACTCGCAATACCGCGCAATGCCCCCTCAACAAGCTGTTCCTCGGATGTATCATAAACCGATTCTTTTTTTATAAGTGCCATCACTTCACTAATTGCCCCTAATGTCACACCATCTTCTTGCTTCGTATCCTTCCAAAAAACAAAGCTCGCCACTACTAAACAAACAAGCCCTAATATGAAAAATATTCGGCCCTTGTGCACGCTTTCCCCTCCTACTTGCACCGTATGATGAAGTAAGTAGATTCATACACAAAAACCAAATTGACTAGCATTTTTTCAAGCGGGCTTGAAAAAATGCTACGAATTTAACTCTGCCACATACCCTTGTAAAGCATCCAAATCAAGCGGCCCTTTAATTTGACGCTGTACTTTGCCTTCCGCATCAATAAAAAATGTCGTGGGAATTGTCAGTACCTCATACCGCTCTGCCACCGTACCAGTTGGCTCTAGCAAAATCGGAAACGTGAGGTCGTAGCTCTTTGTAAACTGCTTGACACGCTCGATTTTTTCCTTTGCATACGTCGCATTGACACCGATAATTTCTACATTGTCTTGACCTGCGTATTGATCGTAGTACTTTTGAAAATGTGGCATTTCGGCCTCACACGGTGCACACCAGGTCGCCCAGAAATTTAAAATGACATTTTTGCCACGCAGATCTGATAATGTTACTTCCTCACCTGCCAAATTCGTCAGTGTAAAATCTGGTGCAAACTGCTCCTTCGCAATTCCCGTCTCTACCTCATACCCCTTTGCATTTTCTGCAATCGCTTCATCCTGTTCTGTTTGCTGTTTAATATATGTACCCACCATCATAATGACGAGCACTAAAACAAGGATCAGGCCAATATTTTTCTTCATAATCGTCTTTCCCCCAGTTATTTTCTCTTCCTTTAACATAGCATATTCACAGGAAAAACATGTGAAATTTAGCAGATAATATTTTACTCAAAAGCGCTAAAGCGCCTGCTCAGCCCCGACAAGCGCTGGAAAGCCCGAAGTGAAAGTGCGTTCTTTACTTTCACCCGAGGGATTGAAGCGACCTCGAGGGGCTGGCGCTTTAGCCTGGACGTAACTCGAACTCTGCCCTAACCTATCCACAATGCGAAAATCTACAATTTCCTAAAAAATGAAAAAAGAGCAACCTAGCCATATCGCCAAGTTGCTCTTTCTATCCATTATAGTGAAATATAACGTAGTGGATTTACCGCATTTGAACGCTTACCATTCCACTCACCATTATGAATTTCAAAGTGTAAGTGAGGGCCTGTTGAACGTCCTGTGTTCCCCATTTTCGCAATTTGCTCGCCCTTCTCTACCGAATCACCAACACTTGCACTAAAAGCACTTAAGTGCGCATACACGGTTGTCCACGTGCTATCGTTAATCGAGTGCGTCACCATCATCACTTTCCCGTAACCGCTCATTGAACCAACATAGGATACAACACCGTCAGCTGCTGACACGATTGGTGTGCCGATTGAGTTCGCTAAATCAATCCCCAAGTGGAACTCATTGCCCGCACCGATATTACGCCAACCGAATGCTGACGTAAAGCGACCATTTGTAGGCTTTGTCCACGTACCAGCCGCCACAGCCGGTGTATCGGCTGAGCCTGTTGACGCACTAGAACCTTTAGACTTCGCCGCTGCCTCAGCTGCGCGTCTTGCCGCCTCTTTACGTGCAATTTCCGCGATACGACGCTGCTCGGCCGCGATTTTATTCTCAAGCTCTTTACTTACTTCAATCGCCTCAGAATACTCTTCCTCTAACAGTTGCTTTTGACCTTTTAGACGCTTCTGCTCCGCCTCTAACTGGTCGACTAATTTATTTTTCTGTGACTTTTGTTCCTTCAATGACGCCATTAAACGGTCTAGCTCCGCTTTATTCGCCTCGAGCTCTTTTTTACGCTGCTCAAGCTTCACTTTTTGCGCTTCTAATGCTTCCTTGTCTTCCTTTTGCTCGCGCATAATTTGACGGTCAGCATCCATTAACGTATTCACAGCAGAGAAACGGTCAATGAAATCTACAAAACTATTGGCACCTAAAAGCACATCGATATAGCTTACTGTCCCACTCGTTTGAATGGCACGTGCACGCTCTGCTAATAGCTTATCGCGCTGCTTAATTTTGTCCTCAAGATTTTTAATATCCGCTTCTAGTACTCCGATTTCTTCATTCGCCTCGTTAATGGCACTCGTTACCTTTTCAATACTCGCATTTGTTTTCGTAATTTTTGCGCCAAGCTCCTCTAGCTGTGCAATAATTTTTTGCTGCGTGTTTTGATTTGACTGAATTTCATTTGATTTTTGGTCAATTGATTTATTCAGCTCTTTCTTTTGCTGCTCAATTTCACTTTTCTCTTCCTTTAAATCACTTAAGCTCGTCGCGTATGCGACCGGTGCTTGCGTAATTAATAGTGCAGTGAGTACACCTGCGATAATCTTATAAGACGATTTTGTTTTCAACGCTGTTTGAGCTCCTTCCGTTTACAAATATCAATCCTACCTTGATGTAATTACGTAAAGATTAATTATGTCCCGGCATAATTAATCTGGATTCGTCTGAAAGAATTTAAATTTTTAAAAACTTACGAACTGACATAAAGCTACCGCCGACCCCAATGACTACACCAATTGCTGCAAGTAACAAGCATACTTGCGTCATCAATGATCCTACTGGTAATAATTGAAGTAGCTCACCTTTTAGACGCGGCTCCAATACTTTGTAAATATTGCTATATAATACAGAAACGACAATCATTGGAATGATCGAACCGATTAAACCAAGCCACATTCCTTCTAATACGAATGGAATGCGCACAAAGGAATTTGTCGCCCCTACTAATTTCATAATCTCAATTTCATCTTTACGCGCAATAATTGTAATACGAATTGTATTTAATATTAAAAACATTGCCGTAAATAACAAACCAATAATTAAGACAAGCCCGACATTGCGGCTTATTTCAAGGAAGCTAAATAGCTTTTCTACTTTTCCTTCACCGTACATCACTTCATGTGTATAATCAAACGCATCCAGTTTTTCTGCCACTGCTGCTGTTTGTGTTGGGTCAACCGCCTTGACGTAAAATACATTATGTAATGGGTTGTTTTGTTCAAACAAGCTTAACTCATCACCAAAGTCCTTCGTTAGCTTTTCAAGTTCCTCTTCCTTTGAAGAGTATTTTACCTCAGCAACATCAGGCAAATTATGGATTTTATCGAGTAACTCCGCCTCAATTTGCTCTGTTTTTTCCGCGTCTACAATCGCGACTAATACACGAATTTCAACATCATTTTCCAAATCATCTGCTAGTTTATTTAAATTCATCATAATAATCGCAAATACACCAACAAGCAGTAGTGTTACCGTTACTGCACTTACCGAGGCAAATGTCATCCACGTATTACGACCGAGTGATTTAAAACTTTCACGAAAATGACGGAGGATTGTTCTACCCTTCATAGCCGTAGTCACCTCCGTACTCATCACGCACAACCAGACCGCCTTCAATGGCGATTACACGCTTACGGATTGTGTTCACAATCTCACGGTTATGCGTTGCCATGACGATTGTTGTCCCTTGGCGATTAATTTCCTCAAAGATGTCCATGATCTCCCATGAATTCTCCGGATCTAGATTCCCTGTCGGTTCATCGGCAATTAACACTTTCGGTCGGTTCACAATTGAGCGTGCGATTGATACACGTTGCTGCTCCCCACCCGATAGCTCGCTCGGGAACATACGCACCTTATGCTTCAAGCCTACAAGCTCTAACACTTCCATCACTCGCTTGCGAATCTCTGCTGGTTGCTCCTCAATTACTTCAAGTGCAAACGCAACATTTTCGTAAACAGTTAGCCGTGGCAATAATTTAAAATCTTGGAAAACGACACCGAGCTGACGTCTAAGATACGGCACTCGTTTGTTTTTTAATGTAGATAAATTCGTGCCTGCTACAACGACATCACCAGACGTTGGCTTCTCCTCACGGTACATTAACTTAATAAACGTTGACTTTCCCGCACCACTAGGGCCGACAACGTAGACGAACTCTTCTTTTTGAATATCGACAGAAATTCCATTCACTGCAACGACACCATTCGGATATTTCTTCGTTACATTTTTCATTTGTATCATCCAGTTACCACCTAAACTCTATAATTATCTTCATACTTTACTATGAAGACTCTCTATTATTTCTATATGAAACACTAGCTATATTATAGCACTTCACTACATTTTATTTATTACATTTTTATTTCAATCTTGTAAGTCCTTTTACATAAAAATACTTCAAAATGATATTTTTGTCATCATACATACATCCATACTATCATTTCGCTACAGGGCTTTTGAAACCCTTTATTTTAGACAATAAAAATAGGCGTGAGGAATGTCCTCACGCCACCGTTTTTTATACTAATGTCGTATATCGTACAAGCACCGTGCCCGTTCTCGACTCACCGACTAATTTTAATACCGATGCGCCTTCAAGCTGCTTCGTGAAATGCGTCGTTTTCAATAAAAACTGCTCTTCCTCTTCCTTCGTCACAATATCCCCTAAGCCTACATCCGCTTTGCCGAAGTTTGACATCACACGACCATCTAAAGCGACTGTTTTCGGTACGTATAACTCCACTGCCCCTGCTACTGTGCGCGCCTTAATTTTGTGTGCCTGCTCGCTTTTTGTCGTCACGACAACATGTCCATTCACAGATTCCGCTTCGACTTCCTTCACATCACCGTCAATGTAAATGCGGCCATTTACCGTTTCTGCCTCAATATCCGCGCCCACAACATTACGCGCCTCAATCGCGCCATTTGCCGATTTTAATTCTGCATGGTCAACGGTTACATTTTCTAAACGTAATAAACCATTCAATGTTTTAATTTTAATTAATTTCGCATCCAGATCCTCAATCGCCACGCTACCGCTTAGTAAGCGTGCGACAAAGACCTCATAATGCTTCTCCGCTACCGCAATGCGTACCTTAACTTCTGCAAATTTATTATCTGAAGCGATTTCTAGCTTGCCATCACGCAATGTCACAAGACCATCTGTAAATTTCGCCTCTGTTTCCTCAGCTGTCCCCTGCACAGACGTCTTCACATGAACATCCACCTGCACTGTATCATCCGCAGATTTTACAACATCTACCTTACCATTCGCCACTTCTAGATAGAAGCTTGATACTTCAGGCGCTGGATAGGCATAGGTTGTGTCAAACTCAAGTTTCTCACCGAAAGGCGTATCAAAATCAAATTCCTTCACTTTCGAAAATGTAGAATTCAGTAAACCGACCATGCGCGTACTAAATTGTGATAAGTCATCCTTTAAATCATTCATAAACTCGTCCATTTTTTTATTTGTATCTTTACCAAAAAGATCTTCAAAGCCTGTCTTTTTGCGGCTATCCTCATCCGTTTGCTCTTTTACGTCGTTCAATAATGTTTGAGTAGTAGATTCATTTTGTTTCGCTAACACATCGAGTAGCTTCACTGCCTCGTCCGCTGTAATTTTACCGTCTTCTAGCAGCTTTAAAATTCGTTCGCGTTCATTTTGCATAAAAAATTCCTCCCTCTCGTTCGTATATCTATTATACGAGGAGGGAGGAAAAAAAGTTTCATCGGAGATCTTAGTTTTCTGTTAAATGTTCAATTTTTTGTTCCATACGTGCACGGTCTCTTTCTAAAATCGGCTTTAAATACTTGCCGGTATAGCTTTCTTTTACCTCTGCAATCGCTTCTGGTGTACCCGTCGCTAAAATCGTTCCACCTTTATCGCCCCCCTCTGGACCAAGGTCGATAAGATAGTCGGCCGTTTTAATAACATCCAGATTATGCTCAATGACAAGCACCGACTCCCCGTTATCTACAAGGCGCTGAAGCACTAATAATAAACGTGCAATATCATCCGCATGCAAGCCTGTCGTCGGCTCATCTAAAATATAAAACGACTTCCCTGACGAACGACGATGCAGTTCAGATGCTAATTTCACACGCTGCGCCTCACCACCAGATAATGTCGTTGCTGGCTGTCCAAGCTTAATATAGCCGAGCCCAACATCAACAACCGTCTGCAATTTACGCTGAATCTTCGGGATATTCGCGAAAAATTCTAAGGCATCCGAAACCGTCATATCCAAAATATCGGCAACATTTTTATTTTTATATTTCACCTCGAGCGTCTCACGATTGTAACGCTTTCCGTGACAAATCTCGCACGGTACATAAACATCTGGCAGGAAATGCATCTCGATTTTAATAATCCCGTCACCACGACAAGCCTCACAGCGCCCGCCCTTGACATTAAAACTAAAACGACCCTTTTTGTAGCCGCGTACCTTTGATTCGTTCGTCATCGCAAACACGTCGCGAATATCATCAAAAATGCCAATATACGTCGCTGGATTTGAGCGCGGCGTACGACCGATTGGCGACTGATCAATCTCAATGACCTTTTCTAAATGCTCTAAGCCTTCAACCGACTTATACGCACCGGCTTTTATTTTCGCGCGGTTCAGTTTCGATGCAAGTGTTTTATATAAAATTTCATTCACAAGCGTTGATTTCCCAGAGCCTGACACGCCCGTTACCGCCACAAATTGCCCGAGCGGAATATCTACATTAACATTCTTTAAATTATTTTCCTTCGCACCTTTAATCGTCAGCTTGCGCCCATCCGACTCGCGACGCTTCTGTGGCAGCGGAATAAATTTCTTGCCACTCAAATACTGCCCCGTAATAGAGCCCGCTGTTTTCATCACCTCTTCGGGCGTCCCTTGTGCGACAATTTGTCCTCCGTGTACACCTGCTCCCGGCCCAATATCAATTAAATGGTCGGCCACCATCATCGTGTCCTCATCATGCTCCACAATAAGCAGTGTATTGCCTAAATCGCGCATCTCCTTCAGCGTTGCAATGAGTCGGTCATTATCACGCTGATGCAGACCAATCGATGGCTCATCTAAAATGTACAGCACACCTGTTAAACGTGAGCCAATTTGCGTTGCAAGGCGAATACGCTGTGCCTCGCCACCTGACAGCGTCCCTGCCGCGCGACCAAGCGTTAAATAATCAAGTCCGACATTAATGAGGAATTGCAAGCGCTCCACAACTTCACGAATAATGAGCTTCGCGATTTGGCGCTCCTTTTCTGTCAGCTCAACCTTTGAGAAAAAGTCATACATATCTGCAATCGAATACTGCGTCGCATCGGCAATATTTGTACCTTTAATTTTCACTGCTAACGTCTCCGGCTTTAAGCGCTGGCCCTTACACGCGTTACATGGTGCCTCCACCATATACTTTTGCATTTGCTCACGCGTGTATTCTGAGCTCGATTCATTGAAACGGCGATCGATATTTTTCAGTACACCCTCAAACTCAATCATTTTATTAAACTGACGCCCGTATTCACTGACATAGTCGAAGCGAATTTTGTCCTTGCCTGAGCCCTTTAAAATTTTGTCCAGTTGTGCTTTTGGCAGATCTTTTACTGGCACGTCCATTGGAATACTGTAATGATCACACACCGCCTTTAGTAGCTGCGGATAATATTGCGAGCTTGTCGGCTCCCACGGTACAATCGCACCACCCAGCAAGCTCTTCTCCCAATCTGGAATGACTAAATCTGGGTCAACCTTTAATTTATAGCCAATGCCATCACAGGTCGGACAGGCACCGAACGGACTATTAAATGAAAACATACGCGGCTCTAACTCGCCAATTGAAAAACCGCACTGTGGACACGCATGATGCTCGCTAAACAAAAGTTCCTCCTGCTCCATTACATCAACAACAACACGCCCATCCGCTAGGCGTAGTGCTGCTTCAAGTGAGTCGCTTAAACGCGTTTCAACACCTGCTTTGACAACTACACGGTCCACGACAACCTCAATCGTATGCTTTTTATTTTTATCGAGCTCGATATTATCATCTAAATCACGTAAGTCCCCGTTTAGGCGAATACGCACATAGCCTTGCTTTTTCAAATCCTCCATCAGCTTGATATGCGTACCCTTT
This sequence comes from Solibacillus sp., assembly GCA_040274725.1. Lineage (GTDB taxonomy): Bacteria > Bacillota > Bacilli > Bacillales_A > Planococcaceae > Solibacillus. The sequence continues at coordinate 137,719 of JBEMAQ010000007.1, forward strand.
TTGCCTTCAATAATCGGCGCTAAAAGCTGTAATTTCGTGCGCTCCGGATATTCCATTAAGCGGTCCACCATTTGCTGCACGGTTTGTGAGCTAATTTCAATGCCATGCGTCGGACAAATTGGCTTGCCGATACGTGCATATAATAAACGTAAGTAATCATAAATTTCCGTGACCGTCCCAACCGTCGAGCGCGGGTTACGGCTCGTCGTTTTCTGGTCAATGGAAATCGCGGGAGACAAGCCTTCAATCGTATCAACATCCGGCTTATCCATTTGCCCTAAAAATTGACGCGCATAGGCAGACAGGGACTCGACGTAGCGTCTTTGCCCCTCTGCATAAATCGTATCAAATGCCAGGGATGATTTCCCTGAGCCAGACAAACCTGTAATGACAACTAGCTGATCGCGCGGAATCGTCACGTCAATGTTTTTTAAATTATGCGCTCGTGCGCCCTGTACAACAATTTCTGTATTTTTCACAAGTCTCACTCTCCTACCTTTATTTCAAAAATCATATCGCGCAGCTCGGCCGCGCGCTCAAAATCAAGCGCCTTTGCAGCTTCCTTCATTTCTTTTTCGAGTGTTGCCACCAAAGCATCGAGCTCCTTTTTCGTCAGCTTTTTGCCCTTTGTTAGCTTCGTGACATACGTCTCCTCCTGCTCTGCTGCCTGCGTTGCACGAATGACCTCTGGAATTTTCTTAATAATCGTTTTTGGCGTAATCCCATGCTCTTCGTTATGTGCCTGCTGCAATTCGCGGCGACGCTTCGTCTCACGAATCGCCTTTGTCATCGAATCGGTCATATTATTGGCATACATAATGACATGGCCATTCGCATTACGTGCCGCACGCCCAATCGTTTGAATAAGCGAGCGCTCTGAACGGAGGAAGCCTTCTTTATCTGCATCTAAGATAGCCACAAGCGACACTTCCGGAATATCTAAACCTTCTCGTAGTAAGTTAATACCAATCAGTACATCATATGTCCCTTTACGCAGCTCGCGAAGGATTTCAATGCGCTCAAGCGTCTTAATTTCCGAGTGTAAATACTCCACCTTCAAGCCCATTTCCTTTAAATAAGCCGACAAGTCCTCCGACATTTTCTTCGTTAATGTCGTCACTAATACTCGTTCATTTTTCCGTATGCGCGCATGAATTTCATCGATTAAATCGTCAATTTGCCCTTCAATTGGCCGCACATCAATCGTCGGATCAAGCAGACCCGTCGGACGAATAATTTGCTCGACCATTTCCGGTGTATGTTCAAGCTCAAACGGCCCGGGTGTAGCCGACACATAAATCGCCTGTGATACCTTTGTCTGGTACTCATCAAATTTGAGTGGACGGTTATCAAGCGCAGACGGCAAACGGAAGCCGTGGTCCACGAGCACCTGCTTACGTGCTTGGTCCCCGTTATACATCCCGCGCACTTGTGGCAATGTTACATGGCTTTCATCAACGACGAGTAAAAAATCTTTTGGGAAATAATCGATTAACGTATAAGGTGTCGCCCCCGCATCACGTAGCGTTAAATGACGCGAGTAATTTTCAATACCCGAACAAAAACCCATTTCACGCATCATTTCTAAATCATAATTAGTACGCTGCTCCAGTCTTTGTGCTTCAAGTAGCTTTTCCTCTCCTCGGAATTTTTCGAGCTGCCCTTCTAGCTCTGTCTCAATATTCGCAATCGCCTTTTTCATCTTGTCCTCACGTGTCACGAAATGCGATGCTGGGAAAATCGCGACATGCTCACGCTCGGCTAAAATTTCACCTGTTAACGCATCGACCTCACGAATGCGGTCAATCTCATCCCCGAAAAACTCAACACGAATACAATGCTCATCACGCGATGCTGGGAAAATCTCCACCACATCACCGCGTACACGAAACGTCCCGCGTGTAAAATTAATATCATTGCGCTCATATTGAATATCAACTAGACGGCGCAGCATCTCATTGCGCTCCATCTCCATCCCGACACGCACCGACAGCAGCATCTCGCGATATTCCTCTGGCGAACCTAAGCCGTAAATACACGACACCGATGCAATAATGATGACATCACTACGCTCAAACAATGCCGAGGTAGCTGAGTGACGCAGCTTATCAATCTCATCATTGATGCTCGAATCTTTCTCAATATACGTATCCGTCTGTGGCACATACGCTTCTGGCTGATAATAGTCATAGTAACTCACAAAATACTCGACCGCATTATTCGGAAAAAACGCCTTAAACTCACTATATAATTGTCCTGCAAGCGTCTTATTATGTGCCATTACAAGCGTCGGCTTATTAATCTCTTTAATGACATTGGAAATCGTAAACGTCTTCCCTGTTCCTGTTGCACCAAGCAATGTCTGGTGCCGCTTTCCAGCCTTTACACCCTGCACTAGCTCTTTGATAGCAGCTGGCTGGTCGCCACTCGGTTGATACTGCGATACAATCTCAAATATTTCTGTCATGTTGCTCGTCCTTTCTCCATCTATTTCACTACGATGCGTTCTATTTTCTATTCCTATAGTGTAGCATACCCGTTTTTATTTTTCGATAATAAAGAGAATATATGTTCGTTTTTTTAAAACAAAAAAACCGCCACTGTTGGACGGTTTAAAAATGCTCAGATACAGTTAATAATTCATTTAATTCTGAGGAGTAATGGTAAAAGTTTGTTTCGTCTAATGTATCGAGTGACTGATCGATAAGTTCCTTCAATACTTCAATCCGTTGTAATCGAAGTATTCGGTTTAAAAATAAGTCCAAATAAATATCATTCAATAATTTCCCATCTTCATTCACTGAATCAGCTTGACCGACTGCACGTAAAAAATCTGTATACGAATAAAATTTATCCATCGATATCACCCCGACATCCTTTTAAACAGTATACAAAAAATATATTCAATTTGCAATATTTTCTGAATATTTTATTTATATTTTTAGAATTTTCAAAATATTGTTGATTTTTAGCGCAAATTGCTATATTTTGTATGAAAGGGGGTGAATACTATTAAACCGACTAACTGTATTAGTAGCTATATCATTTCAAGCTCTACTTATTTGCTAGAGTCTGCCGCCTCTGGTAACCGCATTCAAACGATTATTTATGATAAACATGGAATATCTATAATTGATCAAAAACCTTTAAAACTTGTCCGTAACACCTGTCGATTGCACGGCACTTCATTAGAAGCTGCTACGGAAACATCCAAATTATTTTTTGGCTCGAATCGTCACAAATTACCGATTGCCGTGTCGATTGAATATGGGAATCCATGTATCTTCTTCCCATTATTTTCTCCTCACTCTTCCGCAAACATTTGGATTAACTTAAACAGCATTATTAACATTCAAGAAGAGGGTGATGAAACACGTATTACATTTACAAACATGGTCGAAAAGACATTACCTCTCCAATGCAAATCATTTAATCAACAATATGTGCGTGCGATGATGTATTATAAACATATTTTGCGCTCGCGAAATACTTCGTTGTAACCAGAGCCCTGGACCATCACTATTTTTAGATTACGAAGGCGTCTATATAGTGCACTGTCTCTCATACTCCGGCACATTTAATCGCACAGCTACCTCGTTAAACTATTTACGCCTTTGTAATTTTTCCATTTCACAAAAAAGACAGGCTCTCCATTTGAAGGCCTGCCTACAGAAAAGACTAATATGAAATTTTTGAACGCAAGTACGCCGTAATAAAGGCATCTAAATCGCCGTCCATCACAGCACTCACATTCCCAGTTTCTTCACTTGTACGGTGATCCTTCACCATTGAATACGGATGGAAGACATACGAACGAATTTGTGAGCCCCAACCGATTTCCTTTTGTTCACCACGAATTTCATCAAGCTGTGCCTGCTGCTTTTCGATTTCTAATTGGTAAAGCTTTGATTTCAGCATTTTCATCGCTGCCTCACGGTTTTTAATTTGTGAGCGCTCTGCTTGGCATTGTACAACGGTATTTGTCGGTAAATGCGTAATACGAACAGCTGAATCCGTCGTATTAATATGCTGACCACCTGCACCCGTTGCTCGGTACGTATCAATTTTTAAGTCCTCTGTACGCACATCAATTTCAATCTCATCATTAAACTCTGGCATAATATCACATGACACGAACGATGTATGGCGACGACCTGATGAATCAAATGGCGAAATACGAACTAAACGGTGAACGCCCTTTTCCGCCTTTAAATAACCATATGCATTATGGCCAGAAATTTTTAATGTGACCGATTTAATACCCGCCTCATCACCTGGTAAATAATCCAGCGTCTCCACTTTAAAGCCGCGCTTATCTGCCCAGCGTTGATACATACGTAGTAGCATTGAGCCCCAGTCCTGCGACTCTGTACCACCCGCACCTGGGTGAAGCTCCAAAATCGCATTGTTTTTATCATAAGGCTCAGATAATAGCATTTGTAGCTCAAAGTCCGCCACCTTCGCTAAAAACTCAGCTAGTTCATTGCCAAGCTCCTCCTGTAATTCCTCATCTGGCTCTTCGCGAAGAAGCTCTAGCGTCATTTCAAGATTCTCCTGTGTTGACACTAAATCATAATATTCATTAACAACTGCTTTAATGCCGTTGCTTTCGTTAATGACAACCTGTGCGCCATTTTGGTCATTCCAAAAGTTCGGCTCTAGCATCATTTCATCTAGTTCTTGCATACGTGCCTCTTTGTTTTCTAAGTCAAAGAGACCCCCTGAAGTCCGCTAATTTTACCGCTGTATTTTCAAGTTTATTCCGTACATCTGCTAATTCAATCATCTATGTTCCTCCGTCGTCAAAAAATTTGACGTTTAAATTTATTTCTTCTTATATGGGCAAGCCCCGTGCAGCCCACTTCAATCTAGCTGCACGACCACACTCATTATTTATTATTGCCCAACACCGTGACAAGACTTATATTTTTTCCCTGAACCACACGGACAAGGATCATTACGACCGATGTTTTCTGCCTTACGTGACGGCATTTTCTTCGGCTTTTTCGCACCCTCTTCTTTCGGGTTCACTGCTTGGCCTTTTGCAACCTCTTCACGCTGTAGATTGCTGCGAACTTCTGCCTTCATAATATATTTCGCCACGTCCTCGCGCACAGCCGCAACCATATCCTCAAACATCGCGAAACCTTCTTGCTGGTATTCACGCAGCGGATCCGTTTGGCCATATGCACGTAGGTGAATCCCTTGACGCAGCTGGTCCATCGCATCAATATGGTCAATCCACTTCGTATCAATTGAACGCAGTAAAATAACCTTCTCAAACTCACGCATACGCTCTGGCGTCATATCTTGTTCTTTTTCATCATAACGAGCACGAACTGCCTCTAAAATAAGCGCAATCATCTCGTCAGGTGACTGACCTTCAAGCTGGCTGGCGGTTAGAACGCCCTCATCTAATAAATTCGCCGCAATATAATCCTCAAGTGCATCAAGTGTCCATGCATCCTTCTCGCCCTGTGTATGCATCGCCACCGCATTTTCAATCGCCTGTTCTAGCATGGACTCAACAAGCGCACGCATATTATCTGACTCCAGCACTTCTTCACGCTCTTTATAAATAACCTCGCGTTGCTGACGCAGTACATCATCATATTGCAATAGGCGTTTACGTGCATCAAAGTTATTCCCCTCGACACGTTTTTGAGCCGATTCTACCGCTTTTGATACCATGCCCGACTGAATCGGCTGTGTATCGTCCATCCCAAGCTTCGTCATCATGGCCTTCATCTTATCTGAACCGAAGCGGCGCATTAAATCATCCTCAAGTGACAAGTAGAACTGCGTCACACCAGCATTCCCTTGACGACCTGAACGACCACGCAGCTGATTGTCGATTCGTCTCGACTCGTGACGCTCTGTACCAAGAACCGCTAAACCACCGATTTCGAGTACACCCTCACCCGGCTTAATGTCTGTCCCACGTCCAGCCATGTTCGTCGCGATGGTTACGGCACCTTTATTCCCCGCATTGGCGATAATTTCAGCTTCCTGCTCATGATTTTTCGCATTGAGCACGTTATGCGGAATTTTAAACTGCGTTAAATATTTCGAAATAATCTCAGACGTCTCAATCGCAACCGTACCGACTAATACCGGTTGGCCATTACGGTGACGCTCTGCAATATCCTGTGCTACCGCCTTGAACTTCCCTTGCATCGTCGCAAAAATTAAATCCGCGCGGTCATCACGGGCAATCGGCTTGTTCGTCGGAATCGCAATAACCGTCATATTGTAAATATTGCGGAACTCCTCTTCCTCTGTTTTCGCTGTACCTGTCATACCCGATAATTTCTCATACATACGGAAGTAGTTTTGGAACGTAACAGTCGCCATTGTCATGGACTCATTTTGAATTTCTAGGCCTTCTTTTGCCTCAATTGCCTGGTGCAGACCATCTGAGTAGCGGCGACCCTTCATTAAACGACCCGTAAAGCCGTCTACAATGACAACTTCACCGTCCTGTACCACATAGTCCACATCTAGATGCATAGAAGCATGTGCCTTTAAGCTTTGGTTAATCGCATGATTTAAACGTACATGCGCCAAATCGAATAAGTTATCGATACCAAATGCTTTTTCAGCCTTCTCAATCCCAGCTTCCGTCAACGTAACACCCTTTGTTGACTCCTCGTAGTTATAATCTGTCTCTTTCGTTAACATGCGTACAAATGCATTTGACTGCACATACAGCTGCGCTGTTTTGCCAGCTTGCCCTGAAATAATAAGCGGTGTACGCGCCTCATCGATTAAAATCGAGTCAACCTCATCAATTACCGCATAATGCAGTGGACGCTGTACGCGGTCCTCTTTGTAAAGCACCATGTTATCACGCAAGTAGTCAAAGCCGAGTTCATTATTTGTCGAATATGTAATATCCGCCGCATACGCCTCACGCTTCGCATTTTTGTCTAAGCTATTTAAATTCAAACCAACCGTTAAACCAAGCCACTCATACAGCTCGCCCATTTCTGTCGCGTCACGGCTTGCAAGGTATTCATTCACTGTGACAACATGTACACCTTTACCTGTTATTGCATTTAAATATACTGACATTGTCGATGTTAACGTCTTACCTTCACCCGTTTTCATCTCCGCGATATTGCCATCATTCAGTGCAGCCGCACCCATAATTTGCACGCGGAACGGATACATGCCAAGTACACGCTTTGCCGCTTCACGCACAACCGCAAACGCCTCTGGTAATAGTTGATCGACGGTCTCACCCTTTTGATAACGATCTTTAAACTCCTCTGTCTTCGCCTTCAACGCGTCGTCTGCTAAAGCTTCCATTTGCGTGCTAAACGCCTCTACGCTCGATGCGATTTTCTCAAGTCGTTTTACTTCTTTTTTATTGAAATCAAATAATTTATTTAAAAAATTAGCCATAAAAATTGGTCACTTCCCAACATAGTCTGTAAGTTACATTTTAACATTTTGTATAGGGTGGGGCAAATGATGGTGTTAACTAGGTTTTGAAGATTGCAAAATAAAACATACTAACATTAGTAGTACAGACCGAGGCCATGGTTTGTGCTACTATTT
>JBEMAQ010000008.1:0-134020 GCA_040274725.1 Solibacillus sp.
CTCTTAGCAGCTTAATCTCTTTTTTTAATTTGTCCTTGACTTGGGTACCACATTACGGCGACATTTCGCTGCACGATTTTTTATTATTTCGTTTCCTCTGCTGGCTTTGCACGCTTTAAGAAAAATGCCAGTACAAACGCAATCGCAGAAATAATGGTTGCGACAAAGAATGTAAAGTTAATCCCGTCAAGCATCGCCTGCTGTGTGAGTGCCTGTGTAGCTGCAGCAATTTGCTCGGCTGTTGGCTGTGTGCCTGCCGCGCCTGCTTGCATATCAGCCGCAAGCTCCGCTGCACGCGCATTTGTATGCGAGTTGAAAATCGTCACAAGCACCGCTGTACCAATCGCACCAGCTACTTGCTGAATGGTATTGTTAATCGCTGTACCGTGCGGGTTTAGACGCTGCGGAATCGCATTTAAACCGTTCGTCATAATTGGCATCATGACAAGTGAAATACCAAACATACGAATTGTGTATACCGCGATAATATATGCGTAAGACGTATCAAGCTGTAATTTTGTCAGCATATACGTTGATGCTGTCGCAATGGCAAGCCCGATTACAGCAAGCGCACGCGGACCATATTTATCGAATAAACGACCTGTGATCGGCGACATAAGCCCCATAAGCAGTGCCCCTGGTAACATCATTAACCCCGCGTCAAATGGTGAAATACCACGTACACTTTGAATGTATGCTGGTGTTAAAATCATTCCTGAGAACATTGCCACCGCATTTACCGCTGCGATAATTGATGCTAAGGCGAACATTGGGTATTTGTAGGTTGATAAATCAAGCAGTGGCTGCTCCAATTTAAATTGACGCATAATAAATACTGCAATGGCGATTGCACCAATAATAATCGTTCCGTAAACCGAAGTGGCGCCCCAGCCTTGTGAGCTCGCCATACTAAAGCCGTATAATAATCCCCCGAAACCGACTGTTGATAGCACAACAGATAAATAATCAATTGTTACTGGTCGATTTGGCAAGACGTTGTCTAATTTCCAAATGGCTAATGCTAACGCAATGATTGAAAATGGTAAAACCATTTCAAATAGTACAGACCAATGATAATGTTCAACAATCCAGCCTGATAATGTTGGACCAATGGCTGGTGCTAAAAACATCGCTAAACCGAAAATCCCCATTACTTTCCCGCGCTTTTCGATTGGGAAGCTAATAAGCATTGTATTCATTAACAGTGGTGACATTGCTGCAGCCCCTGCCGCTTGTACCATACGCCCAGCAAGCAAGATTGCAAATGACGGTGCAAATGCTGCCATCGCTGTACCGATTGTAAAAATAGACATCGAGATGATAAATAAATTTCTCGTTTTAAAGCGCGTAATTAAAAACGCGGAAGCTGGAATTAAAATCCCGCTCACAAGCATATAGCCTGTTGAGAGCCACTGTACTGTGGCGTAATCTTTAATATTAAAGTCCTGCATAATGGTTGGAAGTGCAATATTTAGTAACGTATTATTTAAAAACGCAACAAACGTACCAATAAACATCACCGCAATCATTAAATACGGTGGTTTTTTTACTGTTGTATATTGTGACATAGTAGATAGTCCTTTCTTGTTTCTAACAATTCTTTTAAAGTTCACTCGACCTATTTTATACCTCAAGTCCAAAAAACTCAAATATTTTATACCATGAAGTCCAAAACATTGAATTCCTAATTCCCCAACGGTAAGATGAACATATATGAATAGCGGAAGGTGATTGGAATCAATACACGAAAAAAACAAGTTTTACAGGCAGCGATTGAACTCTTTAATGAAAAGGGCTTTCAAGATACATCGATTCAAGACATCCTAAAAAAATCAAACATCTCCAAAGGCACCTTTTATAATTACTTTTCCTCTAAAAACGAATGCTTAATCGCCATTCTCGAACAAAGTCGCTACGAGGCTAATTTACGTCGACACGAAATGCTTGTTGGGCGCGATCCTTCAGACTTTGACTTATTAGCCGAACAAATTACCGTGATGCTCCATATTAACCGAGAGCAAAATTTATTTAACGTATTTGAAGGCATTTTTAACTCACGTGATAATGAAATGAAAAAATTAATCGGCCATCATCGTCTATATGAAATTCAGTGGCTATCCGAGCGGTTAATTGATGTATATGGCGAACAAGCACGTCCGTATACGTTTGAGTGCGCAACCATTTCCTTTGGCATTCAGCAACATCTCGCGGTTTCTTACAGAGTAACGCATAATGTTTTGCCTGAGCCACTTGAATTAATCAAGGCGACACTGCGTCATATTCATGCGATTATTTTGCAAATGATGGAGACAAAGCAAGTCTATTTAGAAGCTGGCAATATCCATGCTCTTAAAAACAGACTAGAAAATCCCCCCATCACAAAGCAGGAATTACTCGCTCGCTTACAAGGCTTTTATGAGCGATTAAATACCGATTCTGGGCCGCATGGTGAGCAATTTACCGAAACGTTACTTGAGGAATTTTCAAAGGAAGTACCACGATATGCTGTGGTCGAGGTGCTGTTAAAATCGTTCAACGAATATTTCACTGACACCTCACACGCTGTTGAATCAAAGGAACTGGCAAACTATATGTGGTATTTACTCAAAAAACAGTCAAATTAAAAAACGGGCTCACTCATCGTGATGCCCGTTTTTTTCATTAGCTATTCGCTTTATGCACTTTTAACATTTTGCCTTTTACTGGCGTGGATTTCATCGCCTTTATGACAAGTGGCCCTTTATTATTTAAAATCTCCACAAATGTTGAGGCGTCTAAAATGGTAATAATGCCGATATCTGCTGCGGTCATACCTGGAATTTTTGCCAGTGTACCGACAAAGTCTACTGCACGCAATTTTTTCTTTTTGCCGCCGTTAAAGTACAGCTTCATAATCCCCTCGTCTACTTTCGCAGCGCGGTCTTTTTTTAACTTTGGCATTTGATGCATTGTTTGCTCGAACATCGGCTCTTTCTTTAGTACTGTTTCGGCATCTGGACGCTCCATTTGCTCAATTGTAAAACCGATATAATCTTCAATACTTGCTAAAAACTCACCTTCATGCGGCGTGACAAATGTAATGGCCTTGCCCTCAAGTCCCGCGCGTCCTGTACGCCCTGTACGGTGCACATAGGCTTCTTTTTCCATTGGTAGGTCATAGTTAATTACATGTGTAATATTTTCAATATCAATCCCGCGTGCGGCTACATCCGTTGCAACTAAATAACGGAATTCCCCGCGTTTAAAATCGTCCATGACCATGAGACGCGTTGACTGCTCCATCCCACCATGTAGTTTATCCACACTATATTCTAAATCGTATAATTCGTCATGAATCTCATCCACGCGGTCTTTTGTACGACAGAAAATAATACACGTATCTGGATTTTCGGTAATTAAAATATCTTGTAAGCACGCCTTTTTCGCATCCTCGGCTACTTGCAACACGCGGTGCTCGATTGTCGATGTGACTTCGCCATCAGCAGTGACTGCAATATCAACAGGATTTTGCATATGTGTATTCGCTAAGCCTTTTACCGCATCAGGCATTGTCGCAGAAAATAGCATCGTAATGCGCTCCTCTGGTACATGTGCCAAAATCGCCTCGACCTGCTCAATAAAGCCCATATTCAACATCTCATCCGCCTCATCAATGACAAGGTAGCGTAATTTATCTAATTTTAATGTCCCTTTTTCAATATGATCTAACACGCGCCCTGGTGTCCCAACCGCAATATGCGTTTTTTGCTTCAACTCGTCCTGCTGATAGCGAAATGGTTGCTTCCCGTACAATGCCGCTGCCTTTAAACGCTTCATACGGCCAATATTCGTAAAATCTTGCTTCACTTGCACCGCTAACTCACGTGTCGGCGTTAGGACAAGCGCTTGTGGCTTATTTTCAAGCCAATCAATATTTTCACAAAGCGGAATCGCATAAGATGCTGTTTTCCCGCTTCCCGTTTGTGATGTCACAATCACATCTTGTCCTTTTAATACAACAGGAATCACATCTTGTTGAACCGCAGTTGGCGTTGTGTAATCCAGTGCCTCTAGTGCACGTAAAATTTCTTCACTTAGTGGAAATTGTTTAAATGTATTCTGCATTTTTTTCTCCCTCGACTTATCATAAACATTTATTATACACGAAACCGAGTGATTCGTACTTGCTAACAACTTATGAGCCATTTCAAAAAAAATCCATAATACAAGGAAACAATACATTTTCACATATTGTTTAAAAGTAAAATGTCTACTACACTTAAAGAAATACAATATATTCATAATCAACAAATTTTTACATAAAAAACCAATTTAAATAGAGGAGGCTTAAACGGTGTCATTAAAAAAGAAAGTCTACTGGCTCACTACTTTATTAGTTTCGTTTACAGTGATTGCATCATTCACTTGGAACATCTACTTCACATGGCAGCTCACTTTAAACGATCGCTATAAAGAAACGACAGCAATCGCACAGCTACTTGACGAATCATTCGATGCAATACTTGCACATACAGATGACGCAATCCTTTCAGAGGATGAACAAATTTTACAATTAAATACGCAGCTACAGCCTGCTGTAAACAATATTATTACGTCTTTCCCAGACTTCGGCGCCGGCTATTACATGAAGGACTTGCACGCGGTCGTCGCATTTGGACCCGATTTTAAGGCGGATGGCTTAGTTGATATTAGCCCGACATCTGATGCACGGACAGTCTATGAAACAAAAGAGCCGCTACGGTTTTATAATTATTCACAAACACGCGACGGCTATGTTGTCGCGACCATTTATCCGATTATTCGGAATGGTGAGGTCATCGGACATAGCTGGGCAAACGTGCTTGTTGACGACCTCGTTTCGTTTTTCAAAAAAGATGTTTATTTAATGCTCATTACATTGTTCTTGATGTTATTAATTGCGGTTTTTGGCTCAAGCCTCATTACAAAGCAGTATATCAAGCAATTAAAGGAATTCCGCCAGCAAGTAAAGCAATCAACACCATCGAAAAAACTTGCGCATAAATTCCCACAAGAATTACAGGATATTTATCAGGAAATTATGACGAGTAAAGAAACATTAATCGAAAGTGAAAAGCGCTTCCGAGATGTCGTGACAGCATTTGATGAGTTTGTTTGGGAAACAGATTTAGCAGGTAATTACACGTATTTATCAAATCGGGTTCAGTCCATACTCGGCTATGACCCGCAAGTATTAATGGGCACGAATACCTTTGATGGAGTTGTGCCACCTTATAATGAAGCGATTATGGCAGCTTTTAAGCAAAGCGTGAAAGAACAAGCACCATTTCGCAATTTGCATTATATGAAACAAACAGCAAGTGGTGATTCCGTTCATTTATGTTCAAACGGCTTACCGATTTTTAATGAACAGCAACAGCTCATCGGCTACCGCGGGGCAACGCGTGATGTTTCCATTGAAAAGCAACACGAGCAGCATATTCATTCCCTGGCCTATTATGACCAGCTGACACAGTTGCCAAACCGAACACTGCTCATGCTTGAGATTAATCAGCATATCCAGGCCAAGCAACCATTCGCAATTTTATTTTTAGATTTAGACCAATTTAAACAAGTGAATGATTCGCTTAGCCATACAGCTGGTGATGAGCTACTGAAAATTACAGCTCATCGCCTGACAAAGATTTTAATCGAAAATGACCGCCTGTTCCGTTTCGGCGGCGATGAATTTATTATGACGCTGACGAATTTCAAGTCGACCTGTGATTTAGCACCGCGCATTCAGCAAATTGTAGAGACATTAGGACAACCATTAGCACTCGAGGGAATCCAGCTATTTAATACAGGCAGTATCGGCATTAGCGTGTACCCTGAGCACGGGGAAACAGCGGAAGTTTTAATTAAAAATGCGGATATGGCGATGTACCAATCGAAAGGAAACGGACGCAACCAAGCAACCTTTTATACCGCTGCATTTGAAAGCGATGTAACCGAAAGCTTTGCACTGGCTAATGATTTAAAAGAGGCGCTTGGCACCAATCAATTCGTCCTCAATTATCAGCCACAAGTCGGTTTATATTCAGGTAAGATTGTCGGAGTAGAAGCACTCATTCGCTGGTATCATCCGACAAGGGGCTTTATCCCACCTGATAAATTTATCCATATCGCAGAAGAACATGGGCATATTTTAGACCTCGGAAAGTGGATTTTACATCAAGCTTGTGTCGATCGTAAAAAGTGGTTAGATGCAGGGCTCGGACACTTCCGCATGGCCGTGAATATTTCTATTAAGCAATTTGAGCAAGCCGATTTTGTCGAACTTGTCTTAAGTAAACTCGCGAAAACAGGACTAGACGCACAGTATTTAGAGCTTGAAATAACGGAAGGAATTGCGATGGCTGAACCAGAAATTGTCATTGAAAAATTAAAACGTTTAAAAGAGCACAATATTTATATTTCAATTGATGATTTCGGCATGGGCTATTCTTCACTCAATTATTTAAAACGTCTGCCGATTAACCAGTTAAAAATTGACCGTGCGTTCGTGAAAGACATCGAACAAAAAAATGATTATGCCATCGTGCAATCGATTATTTCAATGGCACATAGCTTAGATTTAGAGGTTGTCGCTGAAGGTGTGGAAACGGAACAGCATGCAGAAACCCTGCGCTCGCTCCATTGCGGAATTGCGCAAGGCTATCACTATTATAAACCAATGACTGAAAAAGATTTATTTGACCATTTAACAGGCAACGCTTCACTGCTGCCCAGCTAGGAAAAAAGGGACAGCTACCAATCGAGGTAGACGTCCCTTTTTAAATCGCTCGTGGATCAAGCAAAGTAATAAATTTTTTCGTCGCGCGCGACATCGGTACTGTATTGAGGTAGCAAATGCCGATACTGCGCTTAGGAATCGGTGCAATCAGTGGGATCTCATACAATAAGCCTGCTTCTATATATTGCTTTGAAAACTCCTTCGTCACACAGGCAATACCTAAATTAATTTTCGCAAACTCTAGCACTAAATCATGTGAGCCAAGCTCAAACTCTGGTGAAATCGTAAAGCCTTGCTCTGCCAAATGTCGCTCAACAAAGCGGCGTGAATTCGCTTTTTTCTCTAAAAAAATAAGCGGCATTTTTGTCAACATTTGCAATGCGATTGGCTTCGATGTTAAATTTTTATATTTCTCCCCGCAGACAAAAATATCATGAATTTCGTAGCAAGGTGTGACCGCAATATGTGCGTCCGATAACGGTAAATTACAAATACCAAGGTCTGCCTCTCCAGCCTTTAAAAACGCTAAAATCTCATCGGTCGTGCCGTTTAATACTTTTAGCCGAATACCCGGATAGCGCGTATGGAACGCCTCTAAATAGGGCAACAGAAAATAACGAGAAATCGTATCCCCTACCCCAATGCGCAATTGCCCCGTGGAGAGCTGCTTAAACTCTAAAATCTTCCCCTCCCCCGCATCTAACATGCCGAGTGCAGAATTCACGTATTCATGTAATATTTTCCCTTCATTCGTCAGCGTCACCCCTTTAGGCGTGCGGTTAAATAAATGTGTCTCGAGTTCCTTTTCAAGCTTTGAAATGGCTTGACTCACAGCCGGCTGCGTCATATACAGCTCCTCTGCGGCCTTTGAAAAGCTCGCACATCGGCTGACAACGTTGAAAATGCGATAGCTATCTAATTTACCTATCATATAAGCACTCCTTATATACCCTATTAAAAATATTAATTTTATTTATATCACATGAATGCGTTATAGTAAATCTTGTGAGTTTGACAAAACAACAATCAATTACATAAACAATTTATGTTTTTAAATAGGGAGAGATTATTTTGGAACGTGTAGTAGGAACAGTCGTACGAGGTCTTCGTGGCCCAATCATTAACGAAGGTGACGATATCGTACAAATCGTTGTCGATACAGCATTGAACGCAGCAAAAGTAGAAGGTTACACAATCGAGAATCGTGACATTGTAACAGTAACAGAATCAGTTGTAGCGCGTGCACAAGGTAACTACGCAAAAATCGAGGATATCGCTGCTGACGTAGCAGCAAAATTCGGTGATGACACGGTTGGCGTAATTTTCCCAATCCTTTCACGTAACCGCTTCTCAAACATTTTAAAAGGGATTGCAAAAGGCACAAAGAAAATTGTGCTGATGCTAAGCTACCCATCTGATGAAGTAGGAAACCACTTAGTAACATTAGATGAGCTTGACGAAAAAGGCATCAACCCTTGGGCAGACGTTTTAACAGAAAGCGAATTCCGCGGTCATTTCGGTTACAACAAACACACATTCACTGGTGTTGACTATATTGAATACTACAAAGAATTAATCAAAGAACAAGGCGCTGAAGTAGAAGTCATCTTCTCAAACAACGCAAAAACAATTTTAGACTATACAAAGAGCGTATTAACATGCGATATTCACTCTCGCTTCCGTACAAAACGCTTACTAACTGCTGCTGGAGCTGAAAAAGTATTTGGCTTAGATAACATTTTATCTGCATCAGTAAACGGCTCAGGCTTCAACTCGCAGTATGGTTTACTTGGCTCAAACAAGTCAACAGAAGATGGCGTGAAATTATTCCCAGATAACTGCCAGCCAATCGTTGACGACATTCAAGCGAAAATTTTAACGGCTACTGGTAAATTAGTAGAAGTAATGATTTACGGTGACGGTGCATTCAAAGATCCAGTCGGTCAAATTTGGGAGCTTGCGGACCCAGTTGTCTCACCTGCTTACACACCAGGTCTTAACGGTACACCAAACGAAATTAAATTAAAATATTTAGCTGACAATGACTTCGCTGCATTACAAGGTGAAGAGTTAAAAGCAGCAATTAAAGAATACATCAACAACAAAGAAGAAGATTTAACAGGTCAAATGGCTGCACAAGGTACCACACCTCGTAAGCTAACAGACTTAATTGGTTCTTTATCTGATTTAACTTCTGGTTCTGGTGACAAAGGTACACCAATGATTTACATCCAAGGCTACTTCGACAACTATACAAAATAATTACCTACCGCGTAGAGAAATCTGCGCGGTTTTTGTTTCCACAAAAATAAGCGAGTACTTAAAAGTACTCGCTCATCGTTAATTCGCTAATGTAAATTGATCTTTCCCACCATTTTTTGAACGATATAACGCCTCATCTGCACGCACAAATAAATCAATTTCAAGCTCATGTGGATCTTGACTTATTGCCCCGCCAATACTTACCGATAAATGTGACCACACATCACCGCGCACTTCTTCATGCTTATACTGACGAACCCGAGCCAGAACAGCACTCGCTTTTTCATCCATATCCTGCGTGTCCGTGTCCTCAAGTACGATCCCGAACTCATCGCCCCCTAACCTGACAACAAAGCCGTCATTTCCTGTCACCTCATGCAAGCCTTTTGTTAAATCCTTTAATACTTTATCCCCCATCGCATGACCAAATTGATCATTAGCCTGCTTAAAATTATCCAAGTCCACTAATAATAAACCGGGTGTCCCTTTGCGCTTTTTCAGTACTTCATCCATTTTCGAAATATATGTCGCACGGTTATACGCCCCTGTTAACGAATCAAACGTCGCAAGCTTAACCGTTTTCGCTAATAACTTACTAATAACTAATAATAAAATCGCGGTTGTCACAAGCGCCAATGCAATCAGTTTCATTTGTTGAATTAAAATGGCGTCTTTTGCCTGCTTCTCGCTGAAATTACCGTATTTCACATACACAATACGACGTGTAGATTCCCCACGCTGCGCCTCTGCCTCATACGGTAAAAAACGATGTGTTTCTTGATAGCCATGCTCATGCTCTACAACAAATTCTGCCGGCTTCATTGACTGTCTCGCTTCATTAAAATACGCCTGAAACTTCGCTGGCATATCCTCCACCGTTATCCTTTTTCCCGCAGAATCATCTAAAAATATACCGCCTGAATTAATCGTTTGTACATCAATTAAATCACTATAAAGTGTCTTTAATTTTGAAGCGGTTTCACCAAAATTAAACGTTTGAAATACAGAAACATCCTTTAACACGACACCAATTTCTAATAAATAGTTCCCATCTGGTGTCGCTAAATAGCTAAACTTACGTATTTGCCCTGTCGTTGTCGAAACATCTACGCCATCTGAATAAAACTCTCCCGACAAACGACGCTCATCTAATAGCTTTGCAAAATTAGCGCAGCACTCCGAAAAGTCTAGCCCGACATCCTGCAAAAAAGTCGTTTTAACTACTTTATTTTGTTTATTTAATATGTATAAATCCATGTCATGATGCTCGCTTAAACGTTCTAAATCCCACGTATCAATCTGTGGATTTTCCTTATAATAGTCCCGAAGCTTATACAATTCCTGTCGCATCATATCTGTTAAATTTGTATCAAAATAATAATGCGCATTATCAACAGCACGCATATCTGCCAATATGTGATGCTCGGTCAGCTCATGGCTTTGCTTTACCTGCTCCTCAATATTATTTAGCAATACTTGCTGATTCGCATAAAAAATAACGGTTATTAAAATGAGCGAATAGATTAATAGTGATAGCAATAAATTCATCCGTAATTTCTTCATTTCTATCCCCCAAAATAAGTATATTAGTAGCAAAAAATCCTTTTTTAGCTAACTAATTATACAATATTTGATATTTCCATACAACTTTCTACTTTCCAGTAACCTTATATACTCTAATAGAAAATTATTACATATTATAATTATCCCCTACACTTTATCATTTTTTTGCTTTTTAACACACGTATCGCTACAAAATACTACAATATCGTAAATTCTACACTTCACCGGAACAAAGTACTTCAATTTTCTAATAATTAGTGATAGAATTTTGTGTATTTCAAAAAAAGAATAGGTGTAAATTATGAGTAAATTATTTCGAAAAAAGGATGTAACCGAGCTCTTACGACAAGATAATCGGATACAGCTTCAAAAAAACTTAAATGCTTGGGATTTAATTTTATTAGGTGTCGGTGCCATTGTCGGGACAGGAATTTTTATCCTACCAGGGACAGTTGCCGCACTTCATAGTGGTCCTGGCATTGTCTTTTCATTTATTATCGCTGCTGTTGTCTGTATTTTAGCCGGAATGTGTTATTCTGAATTTTCTTCTGCGCTTCCTGTGACTGGCAGTGCGTACACATATAGCTATGTCGTTTACGGGGAAATGATTGCCTGGCTTGTCGGCTGGGCACTGCTACTTGAGTACGGACTTGCAACGGCCGCTGTTGCAACAGGCTGGTCTGGCTATTTTTCTTCTTTACTAGCTGGCTTTAACTTGCACTTACCTACAGCCATTTCTGCGGCCTTTAATCCTGATGCAGGCACCTATCTTAACCTACCTGCTGTATTAATTGTCCTATTCATCGGCTTTTTATTAACGCTTGGTATGAAGGAATCTGCACGCTTTAATGCGATTATGGTATTTGTCAAGGTTGGCGTTATTTTATTATTTATCGTTGTTGGTGCGTTCTATGTACAGCCAGAAAACTTAACACCAATCGCGCCATTTGGTGTTGGCGGAATCCTGACAGGTGCAGCGCTTGTATTCTTTGCGTACCTTGGCTTTGATGCGGTGTCATCCGCGGCCGAAGAAGTACGCAATCCACAGCGCAATATGCCGATTGGAATCATCGGCTCGATTGTTTTATGTACGCTATTATATATTGCCGTGTCGATTGTCTTAACAGGCATCGTGCCTTACACGGAGCTAAATGTCGCGAACCCTGTAAGCTTTGCGCTACAAATTGTAAACCAGGACTCGATTGCTGGTATTATTTCACTTGGCGCTATTGTCGGCATGATGACCGTTATTCTTGTGATGCTTTATGGTGGGACACGTCTGCTTATGGCATTTAGTCGTGATGGTCTCGTACCGAAAGTAATGAGCGAGCTACATCCGAAACGCAAAACACCGGTGAAAAACACATGGATTTTCACACTATTGATTGCGCTTTGTGCAGGCTTTATCCCGCTTGATAAATTAACAGAGCTTGTGAACATGGGCACACTGCTTGCATTTACAATGGTATCCGCGGGAATCTTACTCCTGCGCAAAAATAAAAACATCCCGAGTGGTGGCTTTAAAGTACCACTTTACCCCGTGTTACCGATTTTATCATTTGTTGCTTGTATCTTTTTAATTTTACAGCTATCGATTCATACGTGGATCGCGTGCTTCATTTGGTTTTTAATCGGCCTTGTCGTTTACTTTGCTTATGGAAAACGTCACAGCACAATGGAAAAATAATTTTTGGAGCTATTTGAATTTTTATTCAAATAGCTCTTTTTAATATGATAATATTATAAGGTAATTCTTGTAATTGAAGTTAAAAAATAATCTCCTCTTTCAAGGGATCAAAAATTTAATTTTACAGTTCAAAAAGAATTTACGATGAAAAGGGAGGTATATGGATGAAAAAATTACTTATCACATTTGCTGCATTACTCATTTTTTTAACACCTTTACATAGTTTACCAGCAAATGCAGACGTGCTTTATACAGATGTGTCTGACCAATTTCGTGCAAAGGCCGAATTTGACTTTTTAGTCGAGCGCGGCATTTTGCAGCCGAATGACCAGCAGGAATTCGGTATTAATGAAGCGATTACACGTATTGAGGCAGTGCAAATTTTGGCTGATGCACTTGCGCTTGATGTAGAAAATGCACCGACTGTGACGTTTCCAGATGTCGCTTCAGAGGACACAGCAACGGTTCAACTAACATCGGCTGTCGTGCAGGCAAACATTATGAAGGGCAATGAGCACGGTGAGTTTCGACCACATGACCCGCTAACACGCGCACAAATGGCAACTATTCTAGTGAGGGCCTTTCAATTAGAAGGGAAAGCAACGAAATCGTTCCCGGATGTGCACGCAGATCAGCTAGCCATTCACACATTAGTTGCAAACCGCATTACGACAGGCTTTGAGGACGGAACATTCCGACCAAATGCGTCGATTACAAAGGCAAATTTCGTCGTATTTTTAGCGCGAATTTTAAATAAAGATTTCCGCAAAGATATCGTCGAAGTACCGGCAGCACTTCCAGTAAACAGCTGCGTAAAGCCATTAAAAACGCCAACTTATAAAATTGACGTAGAAGTCTCAAATCTTTGGGATAAACCAACGATTGCACGTAAAGTGGATAACCCTTCGTTAACAAACCCAACGAATATGGGTGGCTGGGTAAAAAATATGCGCCTATCTGAAAAGCGCTGGTTAATCGACCGTGTGCATACGCAAAGCTTATACGGCGATGAGGTGACGATTTTAAAAAGCAGCGGTAACTGGTACCGTGTCGCACTGAACGACCAATATGTAGCGTACCAAAAAGAAGGCTATCCAGGCTGGGTACCAAAATCTCACGTAACGAAGGTAACAGAGGATTATTCTGACTGTGCCATTGCGATTGTAACAGCGAAATTTACACCGCTTTACAACGAGATCAATAAAGCAAAGTTTATGAATATTAGCTATGCCACAATTTTACCGGTTGTTGGAGAAGATAAGAAGTTTTATCACGTACAAACGCCAGCGAACGGCGTTAAGCTTCTTAAAAAAGAAGATTCAAAATCATTCGCAAGCTATAAAGATGTACCAAAACCAACTGCCAAAACGATTATCGACGAGGCGAAACGCTATTTAGGTCTGCCGTATTTATGGGCAGGTATTTCTCCTCACGGCTATGACTGCTCAGGTATTTTATATGCCGTCTACCGTGCGCATGGCATTATGCTGCCACGTGATTCGTTCTATCAGGCAACAAAGGGTAAAGCGGTAGCGAAGAAGAACTTAATGCCGGGTGATTTAGTATTCTTTGCTTACGGTGGTGGTACAGGCAAGGTATACCATGTCGCACTTTACATCGGCAATGGCAAAATGCTCCACGCACCAAATGCTTCTTCTAAAGTACGCATTGAGTCACTAAATCAAGGTGTCTATTTAAAAAACTATTCTGGCGCACGTCGCTATTTAGACTAATAAAAATGACCGATTCGTCTATGAATCGGTCATTTTTTTACTGCCCTATCCATGGCAATTGTAATAATTTTTTTAATTGTACATAGTGCTCTTTCCCAATCGACTGCTCGATTTGGTGCTCGATTTGTCGTTGTATGACTAGGCTTTTCTCAAAAATTTCATAGCCAAGTGGCGTCAAATCTACTTTTTTTTGTACTTTTGGTGCTTTAATAATCGATGCCTGTACTAAGCCCTTCTCCTCTAACGCCGTAATAAATTTATGGACGGCCTGTTTCGTTATATCTAGATGCTTCATTAATTGTGGGACTGTTGAATTGCCATGGTGAATATTGTTAATGACAGTCCATTCCGCACTCGTTAGCTGAAGGTCATAATGTTCCTGCCATAACTTCTCTGCCTCATCTCGAAGCTGCTTATATTGTCTATATAGTATTTCGATAATATCAACCATGTAAACATCCTCCTTGCTGTTACTATAATAAGCAGTTATGCACGCTTGGTCAATTAGGTTGACTAAAAAACATCTATGCGTTAAAATTAAGGTAAACTTAGTTGACGATAGATGGAGGGAAATGACATGTATCAAATCGGTGACACGACATTTTACAATGCATATGGCATTTGTACAATTACAGGCATAGAGGATCGTGATTTTCATGGTCAAACACAGCCGTATTATATTTTACATTCTACACACTACCCAACCTTAACACTTTATCACCCCGTAAATAGCGAGAACTCTCAATTGAAAAAAGTGCTTTCTGAATTAGAGGCCATTCAATTATTAAATTGCTTTAAAGAGCCTGCGAGCGCTTGGGAGGACCGTGCCAATACGCGTTCCCAACAATCAAAAGCCATCTTGAACTCACAAGACCACCTGCAAATTGCTCAGCTAATGAATACACTTTGCCGTAAAAAGGTCGAGCTTGAAGCAGTAGATAAAAAGCTTTCACCGCAGGATGCTCAAGTGTTACAGCGGATTGCTCCTATTTTATACGATGAATTAGCCATCGCACTTAATGTAACAAAGGAACAAATGACAGCAAAAATCGACAAACTGATGCAACAATAAAAAAAGAGGAGGCTTCGCTACAACGATGTAGCAAAGCCTCCTCTTTTTTTATTTCACAATTTTACTAATCGCCTTAAATGCATCGCCCTTTGCAATCTGCTGCATTTCAAATAGGGCCATCTCGACACTCGTAATCGTTGCCCCAAGCTGTAGCATCTTCTCGATACCGACCTCACGATTACCTGCTGTGCGTGACGTTACGCAATCTGCTAACACTTCTACCTCATAACCATTTGCAAGTAAATGCGCCGCTGTCTGGTACACACAAATATGTGTTTCAATGCCTGCTAAAAGCACTTTTTTCCGCCCTGTCTGCTCTAATTGCTGGACAAATTCTGCTGTGTCATATGCACTAAACGTAATTTTTTCAATCAACTTCACATCGCTTAATTCAGCAGCAATTTTTTCAACAGTTGGCCCGAGCCCCTTCGGATATTGTTCGAGCCATAAAATCGGTAGCTCAAGCACCTTTGCTCCTTGTACAATACGTACAATATTATCAATGACAAACGCCGATTCATCGACAATTTCAGCAAGCTTCCCCTGAATATCAATTAACACAAGTACTGTTTCTTCTTTTGTAAGCATAAAAAATCCCCCTTTATTCCATTTTCCCATCCATATCTAGTATAATCAAAAGCTATTTGATTACGCTATTCTTTTTTACAATTTGAACGCCTCCGCAGTTCACTGTATAGTAAGAACTATAGTTAGGAGGATTTATTATGTTACGTCTTAGTTGGCTCATTAGCATTGGCATCTCGTTATTTGGTGTGCTACTTATTGAGCACTTTTTTACAATGGAACCCGATGGTGTCGCAAATGGCGGCAATCTCGGTGCACTTGGTCTAGCACTCGTTTGCCCCTTTGTAGCACTTAGTTTATTTATTACATTCCGCTATTTTACAGAACTTATGCGCATGTCAAAAGACGCATTACTGCGCAGTATTTATATTGGTTTTGGCTTTGCACTACTTATTTTTGTTATCTACTATGCAATTGGCTATAAAAACGATGTATATACGGCACTCGGTGGCGATACAAAGGCGCCAGGCTCTATTATTTACGGCTTCCCATTACTGAATGAATATACAAACCGCGTATTCATTAATTTTTATACGTTTGCAGCGATCCATTTAATCAGTGCATTAGCTGGTGTGTTTTTTGGGATTTTTAGGAAAACATCTACACATGTAGCTGAATAAAGAGCTATGCCAAAATGAGCCTTCCTACTAATTGTAGAAAAGGCTCATTTTATTATTTATTGATGTTTTGCAAAATCTACAAGATCCTGTGACATCGTATTAATTTCATCTGCCGAAGCATTCATTTGCTCGGTTAGTGCAGCCTGCATTTGCGATAGGTCGCTAATTTTTGCCATATAGCCAATAATCGTGTCAATTGACTGTTTCATTTGCGTTAAGCTTGATTCAATATTATCGGTTGCCTCCGCAGAGTTAACAGCAAGTTTCCGTACTTCATCCGCTACAACACCAAAGCCTTTGCCGTGTTCTCCAGCACGTGCTGCCTCGATCGCTGCGTTTAAGCCTAACAGATTCGTTTGATCAGCAATGCCCTTAATGAAATTCGAGATGACCTGTGTCTCGTCCGCCAACCCTTTTGCACCATTTGCCGCAACCGTGGTCTTCTCCTGCGTATGTGCCAGCTCCTGTGCCTGTATCGTAATCGAGTTAATGCCCTCAACCATTTCTGCAATCGACGCCGATAATTCTTCCATACGAGCGGTCGTTTCCTCTACCATCATCTCTTTATTCTTTTCGAGCGAAATATCTCGAATTGTACCCGCAACACGTAGCGGTGCACCTTTTGCGTCACGTCTTGTCGTACCGCTTGCATGGAACCAGCGATATTCACCCGATTTTAATTGCAGGCGATAATCCAAATCAAATGGTGTACGCCCTGAGAAATCCATTAAATGGTTTGTAAATGCTTGCATTGCTACCTCTTTATCCTCTGGGTGTAGACGATCACTCCATGAGCTCATCACGTTCGGGAAGTCACGCTCATCTGTAAAGCCTAATGTTTTACGGAACTGTGGGCTCCACCAAAACTCATTTTCCGGATTCACTGGGTCGCCCTGCTCCACCGTCATATCCCAAGGTGCTTCGACTAGCGCCTCGTTAATTAAATCATAACGTGTCACAACGTCTTGCAGCTTCTCTTCATTCATTTTTTGATCATGAATATTTGTAATCGTTGCAATCATACGATACGGCATACCGTTCGAATGACGCTTCGCTGTACCAAATGTATGTACCCAACGATACTGACCATCCTTAAACAGCATTAAATGATCCATTTCAAAGCGTGTACGGCCTGATTTGTCATTTAAATGTGCGATAATGCCTGCCATTACCTTCTCGCCTTCTTGAGACGGTACTAACGTCTTTAAATCAGCAAATCCATTGTCTAGCTCGCGCTCCCCGTAGCCAAGCATTTTCTTTAATGCCGGATCAATCATAAAGCTATTTTCTTTATGATAAAAATCACCATTCGGTAAACCCATCTCCCAAAAGCCTACATTGTTGATTGTCGTTAAATTGTTTAATTTTTGACGCAATTTACATTCATATACTTCACGTAATTCATTTATTTGCTTAAAGTTTGAAATAATTTCTTGTAAGACTTCATTTTCTGATGAAATCTCATATTGAAATTCAAAATCACCTTGTTGTGCCTGCTGTAACTGCTGTTTGCTTACTTGTAATAAAGCCTCTAACGAAACAGCTTTTTCTCTATTAAAAAGCAAAAAATTCCCTCCAAGATTTATAATAGTCCATTATAAATCAACATACTTTCTCTAACAATACAAATGAATCTTTACGTACAATAATTTATCGAATTAAAGGTAAATTATACATAAAAAACCACTAATCATTCACAGGAAACAAAATATATAATATTCCCCATTACCTTACTATGTTTAAATCAAAAAACTACGCTGAAAAAGACAAGCTTTTTCAGCGTAGTTTAATTCGTTAGCGTACTTCCGCACCTGCTGCTTCAAGTGCTTTTAATACTTTATTATGTGCCGTTACCACTTCTTCATCTGTCAGCGTACGCTCTGCATCAAAGTACTTTAATGAAAATGCAACTGATTTTTTGTCAGCGGCCATTTTGTCCCCTGCATAGACGTCAAATACTTTAACATCTTTTAGAAGCTTCGTGCCCGCACCACGAATGATACTCACAATCTCTCCCGCTGGTGTCGAACGGTCAAGCTCTAGCGCGATGTCACGTGTCATCACTGGGAAGCGTGGAACAACGCTATACACTAATGCATCTGTAGTTGCTGCTAAAATCGCACGTAAGTTTAGCTCTGCTACGTACGTTTCTTTTACGCCCGCTTTCTTTTGCTCAGTTGGATGTAATTGACCAACAATACCAATCTTCTCACCGTCTAACTGAATTTCAGCTGTACGTCCTGGATGCATACCGTCAACCGTCGCCTTCACGTATGTTACACGCGTTGCTAGGCCAAGCTTTTTGAATACTGCCTCGATTATGCCTTTTGCAACGAAGAAATCAACGTTTTTCTTCTCGCCCTGCCATGTGTTATCAATCCACTTACCTGTTAACACAAGTGCTAAGTGCTCTTCTTCAAACGGTAGCTCTTCCGCTGTTTGACCAAGGAATACGGAACCAATTTCGTAAAGTGCTACTGTATCCGCTTGACGCGCTACGTTATAAGCTGCTGCTTCCACTAAGTGAGGAATTAAGCTTTGACGTAATGTCGAACGCTCTTCAGACATTGGCATCAATAGCTTTGTTGTTTCTTCAGCTTTTAGTGCAAATTTTTGAGAGTCTGCTGCTGATGTTAATGAGTACGTTACGGCTTGGTATAGACCAGCGCCTTCCATTACGTTGCGTACGATACGACGTGTGGCTTGGTAAGAAGTTAAGCCACCCGCTTGCTCGCTCGGTGGTAATGTAATTGGAATTTCATCATAACCGTACATACGCGCGATTTCTTCCACGATATCTTCTTGGATTTTAATATCTTGACGGCGTGTTGGCGCATCAATAATTAATAAACCATTCGCTGCTTCTACATCGAATTTTAGACGCTCTAAAATGGACAGCATTTCTTCAAGCGAAATCTTCATACCTAAACGGTTGTTAATGAAATCTGGTGATACAACAACGCGTGCTGGTGTTTTATCTAGCTCGTCCACAAGTACTGTGCCCTCTAACACATCACCGCCTGCAAGCTCAGAAAGAAGCTGTGCTGCGCGCTCTGCTGCTGCAAGTACACGGTTCGGGTCTACACCTTTTTCAAAGCGTGCTGAAGAATCTGAACGTAAGCCGATTTCTTTAGACGTTTGACGAACAGATGCTGGCTTGAAGTAAGCTGATTCAATCACAACAGTAGTCGTTGCATCCGATACTTCAGATTTTGCACCGCCCATAACACCTGCTACTGCTTCTGCTTCTACGCCGTTTGTAATGACAAGATTATGTGGCTGTAACGTGCGCTCAATCGCATCAAGCGTCGTCATCTTCTCGTCTGCATGTGCTAAACGTGTTACGATTTCACCTGTCGCTAATTTATCATAGTCAAACGCATGAAGTGGTTGACCGTATTCCATTAAAATGTAGTTTGTAATATCGACTACGTTATTGTGTGGACGTACGCCCGCTGCCATAAGTGCGTGCTGTAACCAAAGTGGAGACTCTGCTACTTTCACATTTTTAATCACTTTTGCTGCGTATAACGGATTTGCATCTGTATCTTCAACGCGTAATTTTAATACGTCTGCTGCTTTTTCAGTCAATGTTGTATAGCTGATTGCTGGTAGTTTTACATCTTGTGAAAGAATTGCCGCTACCTCATACGCTACACCTAGCATGCTCATTGCGTCAGAACGGTTTGGTGTTAAACCAAGCTCTAATACCGTATCGCGTAAGCCTAAAACTTCTAGTGCATCTGCACCTGGAGTCGCGTCCGCTGGTAATACATAAATACCTTCTGCGTAAGCTTTTGGTACAAGGCGACCTTCAATACCTAGCTCTTGTAATGAGCAAATCATGCCGTTTGATTCAACGCCGCGTAGTTTTGCTTTTTTAATTTTAATGCCGCCTGGTAATTTTGCGCCTGGGCGTGCAACGATAACATTTTGACCTGCATCGACATTTGGTGCACCGCAAACGATTTGCGTCATTTCTTCGCCAACGTTTACTTGGCACACATTTAATTTATCTGCCTCTGGGTGCTTTTCTTTTGATACAACGTGACCAACAACGACATTTGTCATGCCAGCTGCACGGTCGATTACTGCATCAACCTCAATCCCAGCGCGTGTAATTTTTTCTGCTAATTCTTGGGCATCTAAACCTTCAATATCTACATACTGGCTCAGCCATTTTAATGATACTAACATAGTATTCCTCCTTAAACTTCCGCACGGTGGAATTGTGATAAGAAGCGTGTGTCATTTGTGTAGAAATGACGAATATCATCCACCCCGTATTTTAACATTGCGATACGCTCTGCACCGATACCAAACGCGAAACCAGACAGCTTCGTTGAATCATATCCTGCCATTTCAAGTACGTTCGGGTGAACCATACCTGCACCTAAAATTTCAATCCAGCCTGTAGACTTACATACGTTACAGCCTTTACCTGAACATTTGTGACAAGAAACGTCTACCTCTACAGATGGCTCTGTGAACGGGAAGAATGATGGACGTAAGCGGATTTCACGCTCTGCACCGAACATTTTCTTCGCAAGCGCATCAAGTGTCCCTTTAAGGTCAGACATGCGAATGTTTTCACCAATCACTAGCCCTTCAATTTGCATGAACTGGTGTGAGTGCGTTGCATCGTCTGTATCGCGACGGAATACTTTACCTGGGCAAATCACGCGAATTGGCTCGCCTTTTTTCGCTTCCATTGTACGTGCTTGTACAGGTGAAGTGTGTGTACGCAGTAGCGTTTCTTCAGAAATGTAGAAAGAATCCTGCATATCGCGCGCTGGGTGACCTTTTGGTAAGTTCATCGCTTCGAAGTTGTAGTAGTCTTTTTCTACTTCTGGTCCCTCTACGATTTCGTAGCCCATGCCTAAGAATAAATCTTCAATTTCTTCAATAACACGTGTTAATGGGTGACGGTTTCCTGTGCGTACTTCTGCACCTGGTAATGTTACGTCGATTGATTCTGAAGCGAGCTGTGCTTCAATTGCCGCTGCTTCAAGTTCCGTTACTTTCGCTTCAAGTGTTGCTGTTACACTCTCACGTACTGTGTTCACTAAAGCACCCATTTTCGGACGCTCCTCCGCAGAAAGTTTCCCCATTCCTTTTAATAAATCCGTGATTGGTCCTTTTTTACCTAAGTACGCGACACGAACGTCATTTAATGCTTTTAAATCAGCCGCGTCAGCGATTTTCGCTAATGCTTCTTGCTCTAATTGCTTTAATTGTTGCTCCATCAATATTGCCTCCTTCATAAAATTTGCCATTTTCAGGCAAAATAAAAACCTCGCCCCTAAAAAAGGGACGAGGACGAGTTTCGCGGTACCACCCTAGTTATCGCTGCATAAGCGATCACTTCATTTGAATTAACGACTCTTCGCCGGCACTACTTTTCTGCAGTGCTGCTCGCGGGGTGAACTTCATTATACACTCGTTTATGCAAGCTTTCAGTCACGGCTCGCACTCCCTAAAAACGCCTCTATAACTACTCTTCCCGGTCAATGCATTTAAACGTTATCCACACTTATACTATACGATTTTTTTTTAGATTTCAACCGATTACGCAAAACTACTGCGTTTATTTCACAAAGGCATACATTAAAATGCCTGCTGCAACCGCAACATTTAATGATTCTGCCTTACCTACAAGTGGAATAATGACATTTTGGTCTGTTTTTGCAAGTAATTGTGGGCTAATGCCACTGCCTTCATTACCAAGAATTAGGGCAAAGGCATTTGTTTCGTCGATTTCTTTGTAAGATACCGCCTCTTCAAGTGCTGTGCCGTATACTTTGACGCCGTCCTCTTGCAGGTTTTCCACCCACTCTAATAAATCGCCGCGCACGACGGGAATATGGAAGTGTGAGCCTTGTGCTGAGCGCGTCACTTTCGGATTAAACGCATCCACGCAGCCTTTGCCTAGAATGACTGCATCAAGTCCTGCCGCGTCCGCTGTGCGAATCATTGTGCCGACATTACCTGGGTCCTGTACAGCATCCACAAGTAATACTTTACGCCAAGCGGCCATTTCGATTTCTGAAATCTCGCGCTGCTTACAATGGGCAAAGACACCTTGTGAATTTTCTGTTTCAGCAATTTCCTTTGCTACTACGTCGGGTACTTGGACCATTTCAATGCCGTCGATTTCCCAAAGCAGTGGTAAATCGACGCCATCACGCACGATAATTTGCAGGATTTGCTCTTTATTTTTTAATGCTTCTTCTACTAAATGGAAGCCTTCAATAATAAATTCATTACTTTTTTCGCGTTCCTTGCGCGTAGTCGCAAGTTTTTTCCAATACTTCACAAGCGCATTTTGTGTTGATTCAATTCGTTTCATATCATTTGCCGCCTTTTTTCTTTTATTATAACGTATTTTCCATAAGCATTCATTTTACCACGACTCGTGATTCGTTGTATAAAAAAATTCACTTCGGTCTAAGCTAGTAGCGAGGTGATGAAAGATGGATTTCCAAATACGACAAGCCATTGCGCAAAATGTGCGAGGGCAGGCACCAGAGGAATTTACCGATATTGTAGAAGATGCCATTGGACGTGGTGAGGAGCATTTATTACCAGGGCTCGGTGTATTTCTTGAAAAATGGTGGACGATGGCGAGTGAGCAGGAGCAGCAGGCATTTTCACAAAAATTAGCACAAGCATTTACAGCGTAACCGGGCAAATTTTGCTCGGTTTTGTTTTTTCCGAATTTTCGTTATATAATGAATGCAAATTTCATACAAATGAGGGATTCAGATGACATACATAACAGAAACTATTGTGACTAGCTTACAGACCATTTTACAGCCTGACCAAATTTCAACCAACGTAACCGTGCGCGAGCTACATGGTCGTGATGAATCGTATCATGCACCAGCACTGCCTGATGTTGTTGTTTTTCCGCGTTCGACTGAAGACGTAAGCGCTATTCTAAAAATCGCGAACGATGCACGTATTCCAGTCATTCCGTTTGGTGTTGGCTCAAGCTTAGAGGGACATGTTATTCCAACTGAGGGCGGCATGACGATGGATTTTAGCGAAATGAATCAAATTTTAGATATTCAGGCAGACGATCTGCTTGTACGCGTGCAGCCTGGTGTGACGCGCGAACAATTAAATAAAGCACTAAAAAAGCACGGGCTTTTCTTCTCGGTTGACCCGGGTGCGAATGCAACACTTGGCGGAATGGCTGCGACAAATGCAAGCGGCACAACAGCAGTGAAGTACGGTGTCATGCGTGACCAAGTACGCGACTTAGAAATCGTGCTTGCAAATGGGGATGTTATTCATACAGGAAGCCAGGCCTCTAAATCATCCTCTGGTCTGCACCTGACAGGACTTTTCGTCGGCTCTGAGGGAACGCTTGGCTGTATTACGGAATTGACGCTTCGTGTATACGGTATCCCTGAATTTGAAGTGGCTGGTCGCGCGGTATTTACGTCGATTGAGGACGCTGTACAAGCAGTTGTGGCCATTAAGCAAGCAGGTATTGATATTGGCCGCGTGGAGCTTGTTGATGAGGCGTCGATTAAGCAAGTCAATCACTTTAACAGCACCGAGTATACCCAGCAGCCGACATTATTTTTAGAATTCCAAGGGAACGAAGCTGGTCTTGAGCAGGATATTGATTTTGCGACGGAGCTTTTACAAGACTTTGGCTGCACGGAATTGCAGTTTGAAAAAGATACTGCCGCGCGCCATAAATTGTGGGAAGTACGTCACGGCATGGCCTATGCCTACATTCACAGCTACCCAAGTAAAAAATTAATGAGCACGGATGTTTGTGTACCCATTTCAAAGCTTGCTGATGCGATTAACTATGCGCGCATTGAAATGGATGCAACTGATCTTATTGGTGGGATTGTTGGGCATGTTGGTGATGGCAATTTCCATGCGTTATTAATGATTGATATGAAGGTAACAGATGAAGTCGCGACTGCGATGAAATTTAACGAAAAGCTTGTAAAGTTTGCGATTGCGTCTGGTGGCACATGTACGGGCGAACACGGGGTTGGCATCGGTAAACGTAAATACCAAGAGGCAGAGCACGGCCAAGCACTTGCTGTGATGAAAGCGATTAAATCCACCCTTGATCCGCATAATATTATGAATCCAAATAAATTATATTAATAAAATGAAGCCAGCTATTGTAGAGAAATATCTACGAACAGCTGGCTTTCATTTATTCTACGGTCACTTCAGCTAAAAATACCCATAACTATATCAAAATAATATATGCATTTAATTTTCTGAATTTTGGCGTTTTTATCTCGTTTTTTCATATTATTGCGAAATACCTACAGATTTCAGAATTTTCACTATTGATTGATTAATCTGAACGTAATATACTGTGAAACATCAACTTCAAGAGTTACATCAAGAAAGGATTGGTAGTATGAAAGCAAAAGACTTTATCAACAATGTATTAACCGGAATGAGTATGGGGATTGTCGTTTGTTTAATTCCAAACGCACTAGTTGGAGAGATTTTGAAGCTCATTATTCCTTACGTGCCACAGTTGCAAACAATCTTAGAAATCTCGATTATCGCCATGAGCTTACTGCCAGTCGTTATTGGTGTAATGACGGGCATTTGTTTTAAGCTAACACCAATCCAAACATGTAGTGTTGGACTTGCAGCCTTTATCGGCAGTGGTGTCTATAAAATGAACGAAGGCGTATTAACACTAGCAGGTATTGGGACGGTTATTAATATCGGAATTACAGCAGCAGCGGCTGTTTTAGTTGTACAATTTTTAGCGAAGTATTTAAAAGACTTTACGTTAATTGCGATGCCTGCATTAACGATGTTTACAGCAGGTTTATTCGGGATTTTCACATTACCATATGTAAGTTCAGCATCACTTTGGGTTGGTGAGGGCATCATGTTCCTAACATCACTTCAACCAATCTTAATGGGCGCACTAATCGCAATGGTTTTCTCCGTACTAATTATTTCACCAATCTCAACAATCGGTGTAGCAACAGCAATCGCCCTATCAGGTATTGGTGCAGGAACAGCGAACTTAGGCGTTTGTGCAGCAGGTGTTGGGATGTGTATCGCAAGCTACCGTGCAAACAACTTCGGTACAGCAATCGCACACGTCGTATCAGCAAAAATTCAAATGCGTAACTTCTTTATGAAGCCAACGATTGCGTTTCCAATGATTATTACCGCAGCTATTTTAGGCGCACTTGGTGGCTACTTTGAAATCGTTGGTACACCATATTCAGCAGGCTTCGGTCTTGGTGGATTCGTTGGACCACTTAAATACCTTGATATTGTTGGTTGGGATACAGGTTCTATTATTTTATCAGCTACTTTATTTATCGCTTTACCAATCGTTTTAAATGTTATTTTACTAAAATTATTCGAACGAAAATTCAAATGGATTAAGTCGGATGATTACCGTGTAAATTACGAATAAAAACAAGCGTCTCATACGACATGTATGGGACGCTTTTCCGTATGCATGCTATAAATTAAACAAAAATAAAAAGCAACCCGGCGTCTCCCAGATTGCTTTTCCTTATGTAGTGATGAGGCTATCCTTCTAGATAACAAACATCACGTGTAGTATTCATAATGAACCGCAGCGTCTCCCGCAAATTCAGTTACTGCAACTACTCGAATAATAAATCGCTCTTCCTGCTTTCTATTATTCGATGCGCTCAGTCAAAGGTCACAACCCGTGAACACTTTTTCTAAGCT
Source organism: Solibacillus sp. (assembly GCA_040274725.1). Lineage (GTDB taxonomy): Bacteria > Bacillota > Bacilli > Bacillales_A > Planococcaceae > Solibacillus. The sequence goes on from JBEMAQ010000008.1 coordinate 25,997, forward strand.
TTATTTGATTAAGCCATCACCGAAACAAGTACAGCTTTTTGTGCGTGTAAACGGTTTTCAGCTTGCTCATAAATAAACGAATTTGGTCCATCAATAACAGATGTTGCGACTTCTTCCTCACGATGTGCTGGTAAGCAGTGTAAGAACATGTAATCCGGCTTTGCATGCGCTACTAGCTCGTCGTTAATTTGATAGCCTGCAAAATCCTTTAAGCGCTTTTCTGTTTCCTCTTCTTGGCCCATCGATGTCCAAACGTCCGCGTATACTGCATCTGCATTCGCTACCGCTTCTACAGGGTCATTTGTAACAACGACTGTACTACCATTGTTCGCTGCGATAATTTGTGCGGCTCCAATGATTGCTTCGTCACATTCATAACCAACTGGTGTTGCTACAGCTACGTGCATACCGACATGTGCGGCTGCTACGATTAATGCGTGCGCTACGTTATTACCGTCACCTACATACGCAATTTTTAAGCCTTTTAGATTGCCTTTGTTTTCAGCAATTGTTTCTAAATCGGCTAGTGCCTGGCAAGGGTGATCAAGATCTGTTAAGCCGTTAATAACGGGAATTGATGCATGCTCAGCAAGTTCTTTTACCATGTCATGAGAATTGGCACGAATCATAATCGCATCTAAGTAGCCCGATAATACGTGACCTGTGTCTGAAATCGGCTCTCCACGTCCAATTTGCATATCACGTGCATTCATAAACATGCCGTAGCCACCTAGCTGCTGCATCCCTACCTCAAACGATACACGCGTACGCGTTGAACTTTTCTCGAAGATCATACCGAGCGTTTTACCTTCTAGTAAACGTGGGCACTTGCCTTCTTTCGTCACAGTCTTTAATTGTGTTGCAAATTCGATTAATTGTTGTACTTCTTCACTTGTATAGTCAAGCAGCGTTAATAAGTCTTTGCCTTTAAGGCTTGCGACTGGCTTTAGCTGCACTTCTTCTAATAGTTTCATCTGTTGCTCGCTCCTTCAACATGTGCTGTTAAGTCATAGTATACATATGAATAAATATTAATGCAAGTGTATTTTTATTTTATTTTTAAAAAGTTTAATTTTTATAAATATTCGATACTTGTTTGCTTATTTTTCTATAAATTGAAGTGTAATCTAACTAAATCATTAAAAAAGTCGATATAACGCTATCGATTCCTGCTGTTGACTACATATACTAATACATAAACCATCTATTTTCAGCGTAACAATATACGCCTCTACTGCATAACTAGTGAACGGATGCAGATTTAGTATCGATTCTTTAAATAGATAAAGGGTTCTTTCCATAAGCATCACTGCTTACGAAAAGAACCCCTTTGTTAGTCAAACTTAATTTTATTTACTGTCTCACGGTCAAGTCGTTTAATGACTTCTACAATGAGTTTCACTGCATTGTCATAATCATCCCGGTGCAAGATGCCTGCGTGTGAGTGAATATAACGCGTCGCTACACCAATCGCAAGTGATGGTACACCATTTACTGAAATATGCATCGAACCAGCATCCGTGCCGCCACCAGCCATCGCCTCGTATTGGAACGGAATGTCTAGCTCCTCTGCCAAATCGACGACAAAATCACGTAAGCCATTATGTGCGACCATCGATGCATCGTAAATCACGATTTGCGGGCCTGCACCAATTTTTGATGTAGACTCCTTTGCTGTAATACCTGGCGTATCCCCAGCCACACCGACATCTACTGCAAAGCCAATATCCGGTTGGATTTTATGTGTTGCTGTTTTTGCACCGCGTAGGCCGACTTCTTCTTGTACGTTCCCAACACCGTAAACAATGTTCGGATGCTTTTCTTCTTTCAACGCTTTTAATACATCAATCGCAATCGCACAGCCAATACGGTTATCCCACGCTTTGGCAAGTAAATGCTTTTCGTTTTTCATAACATTGAATTCGAAATACGGCGTAATCATATCGCCAGGGCGAATACCCCATTCTGCTACTTGTTCTTTAGAAGCCGCACCAATATCAATAAACATCGCTTTCACATCAAACGGCTTATTACGCGCTTCAAGTGGCATAATATGTGGTGGCTTTGAGCCAATCACACCGATAATTTCCTCACCCTTGCGCGTCGTAATCGTCACGCGCTGTGCAAGCATGACCTGCCCCCACCAGCCGCCAACTGTTTGGAAGCTAATAAAGCCTTTATCATCAATTTTTGTCACCATAAAGCCGACCTCGTCTAAATGACCTGCGACCATAATTTTTGGCCCATTTTCGTCGCCAATCTTTTTCGCGATTAAGCTACCAAGATTGTCTGTTTCTAGCGCGTCTGCATACGGCTCGATATATTTTTTCATAACTGCGCGTGGTGCACGCTCATTACCGGCAATCCCGTTTGCATCTGTCAGTTCTTTAAACATTTTTAATGTTGGATCTAATGCCATTTCCCTCACTCCTTCAAATTAATAGCCGTTCCGCTGACGCTCATAGTTTTTTTCATTTTTTGAAATATATGCGCTCGTAATATCTTCCACTGTAAAGCCAAGGTTAAACGCTAAGACGCTATACGCATTCCAAACATCCATATATGTCTCCATTGTTTGTTCCTTTAAGAAAACAAGCACCGTATTCGTCATGTGAATAAACCATGGTGTCAGCTCTTGCTTCTCCTCCACTACTGGCCACTCATCTAAATAAAATTCACGCATATAGCCAAGTGAGAGCATAAAGTGAATGGAATCCACAAACTCCTCTAAAATAACGTCGCGCGCTGATGGACCTTTTGTTGACCAAAACTTAAAGCAGCGTGTTTCGTTTGCAAGTTCTGCAAGCTCCACAAGTAGCGCTAAGCCTTTTTCTTGAAATACATCCTGCGTAATGTTTTGCGTTTCTTCAATAAATTTGTCTAACTGTCGTTGCATTTCAAATAATTGTTTAAATTCCATCTAAATTCTCCTTCATTTCTTCAAAAAAATGAAACTTTTTCACCCCTACTCTCGTATAGCAAGAAAACATGGCGTGACAAGAGGGGGAAGTATCATGGCTATAGTATTACGCCTATTTATTATTGTACTAATAATCTATGTATTTTATAAGGGGGTACGTTATTTAACGGACCCAAAACGAAAATTAGATGAAGCTTACGAACAGGGACGCTATTATTTTTATGATGATGTAAAAAATGTACGCAAAAATTTCTTTATTTCGTATAACGGAGCACTTTTTGAAGGGGAAAAGTATTTAGGCACAACAGATCACGCATTTGAGGTTGTGTCGATTTTTGTCTTTGTGCATGACGCGATGAAATTACAGGGCTTTACAAAGGATGATTTCTATTACCTGGAGAAGGAAATTTTATTAAGTTATCCTAATGCAACAATCAATTGGAAAAATCCGATTGAGCAACTAATGAAGGAATCCTAAGCTTGTACTAAACAAAAACGAACGAACGTTTGACGCTACATTGAAGTGAGCGCTCAACATTCGTTCGTTTTTATTTCAATTGTTAATACAGCTGCACAATAAAAAAAACATGCACGGCAGCAAGTAGCGGTAAACCAAATGCAAATGTATTGTGCTGTGTTTTATGACGGAATAAATACATGCCTAGCACACCACCAAGTGCCCCACCAACAAAGCCAAGTGTCAGCAGTGTACGCTCTGAAATACGCCATTCTTTCTTTTTCGCGCGTTGTTTATCCACGTACATTAATATACATAATACGAGCGAGATAGCGGCGACATAGCCCATGACCGCAAGCTGTAACGTATCCATAAAGACCCCCTATTCAAAAAAAGACTGCTAGGAGTTATCCTAACAGTCTTTATTTAAACTAAAATTATTTAGCTTGTGCAGTTTTAGCAGCTTCTGCTAATTGTGCGAATGCTGCTGCATCAGTTACAGCTAAATCAGCTAACATTTTACGGTTAACTTCGATTCCAGCTAATTTTAAACCGTGCATTAAACGGCTGTAAGATAAACCGTGCATGCGTGCTGCTGCATTGATACGTGTGATCCATAGACGACGGAAATTACGTTTCGTTTGACGACGGTCACGGTATGCATATTGACCTGATTTCATTACTGCTTGGTTAGCTACTTTGTATAACGTATGTTTTGAACCGTAATAACCTTTAGCTAATTTTAATACTTTTTTGCGACGAGCGCGTGTTACTGTTCCGCCTTTTACGCGTGGCATATAAATTACCTCCTGCTAATTCTTTCGAATGTTTGATTTTTTTGTTGAACCTGTATGTTCAAATGATTACTTCATGTAAGTTAATAATGTACGGATGCGTTTGAAATCGCCAGAAGTAGCGATTTTTGCTTTACGAAGTTTACGTTTCGCTTTAGTTGATTTGTTAGCGAATAAGTGGCTACCATAAGCACGGTCAAATTTTAATTTACCAGTACCTGTTTTTTTGAAACGCTTAGCAGCGCCACGGTGAGTTTTCATTTTTGGCATGTCGATTTCCTCCTAAACTAATCAATTAAAAAATTATTTCTCATTCTTCGGCTGAAGAATTAAGAACATGCTACGGCCTTCCATCTTCGGTTTTTGTTCAACCGTAGAAATTTCAGCACAAGCTTCAGCAAAACGATCTAATACACGCTGACCGATCTCTTTGTGTGTAATCGCACGACCTTTAAAACGAATGCTCGCTTTAACTTTATCGCCTTTTTCAAGGAACTTGATGCCGTTACGTAGTTTCGTTTGGAAATCATGCTCATCGATTGACGGGCTCAGACGAACCTCTTTCATCACGATGATTTTTTGATTTTTACGAACTTCGCGGTCTTTCTTTTGCTGTTCGAACTTAAATTTACCATAGTCCATGATACGAGCGACTGGTGGTTTGGCTTGAGGGGCCACAAGGACAAGATCCAAGTTAACACGAGTAGCAATCTCAAGTGCTTCGTTACGTGTCTTCACGCCTAATTGTTCACCATTCTGATCGATTAAACGGATTTCACGTGCACGAATTCCTTCGTTTACATACATGTCTTTGCTAATAATAATCCACCTCCAAGGTAGTGTCGCGAATACACGGGTTTGGGCGTAGTGTAAGCCCGGTTGAACGGTACACCTCACATTTGTCCATAAAAAATAGGCGGACATACGAGATGTCCGCCCACTATATATGTATACGCATACGAGCGTAAAACAATTCAACGTGTCGTACCTGCAAACAACTCTTAAAGCGTTTTTCAGGTGAGAAGCGGGCGGCTTCTACTTTCAAACTTTGTATTCATTAACCTAAATAATAATAACATGTGTATTTTTTAATGTCAACCACTAAAATTATTTTTCTTTTATTATTACGTTGTCACACTAAATGGTAGAAAATCTCGAAAAAATAGAAATTTTCTACTTCACAACACCATTTATTGCTTATTCCCCTTTCCTTCTATATGTCATTATATTACAATATTGGTGATTAATTTTTAAAAACTACATTTAATAAAGGAAAGGAAGTAATCTATGTCCATTCGTAATAAACTATTTATCGGATTTTCTACAATGATTTTCATTACCCTCATGGCTTGTTTAAGTATTTATTTTCAGCTAACAAAAGTAGATGAGCAATACAGCAGAACGCTTTCAATTGGTGTTTCTCATCTCAATTCTGTTAGCGATGTACGCAATTATATTACATTAGAGGCTTCTGTGGCACAATCATACATTTTAGGAGATAAATCTTCCTATAGTCGCTTACTTGAAACACAGGATAAGTTGAATGTTTTACTTTCTGATTTACAGAGACAATTTAAAGTAGAAGAAAATCAACAAAGAGTGATTAATGTAATCGAAAAGGTAGCGATTTATGAACAGGAATTAGAAACAGCCCTTATGATTTATTCAACAGATGGTGTAGAGTCGTCTGTAGACTATTTCCTCAAAAATGTTTTACCTGCGCGAGATGAGGCAACAAATGCTGGTCAAGAGTTAAATGAGATGATTCTGAGCATATTCGCAAATGCTGAACAAGTCGCTGCACAAAATATGCGCTATGCCCTTCTTGCTTTTGGCATTGCCTTTCTCACTGCACTCATCGTCGGCTCGTTGATTACATATTTATTAAATCGTTTTATCGCCACTCCAATTCGCCAATTACAATCGGCCGTGCAAACAATTGCAACAGGTGATTTGCGTGAAGAGGATTTAACCATTTCGTCTAAGGATGAAGTTGGTCAATTAACAACAGCATTTAATACGATGAAAAATACGATTAAGCAATTAATTCAATCGCTAAGCAATAACGCCGAGCATTTAAGTGCTTCTGCTGAAGAATTAAATGCCTCGACAAATGAAATTACCCATATGACGGAAGATATTTCAATGCGCGCGGAACGCTCTATTACGAATACAGAAGGCAGTGCCAATACAGCTCGTGAATGTGCAACCGCTATGGATGAAACCGCAACAGCGATTCAGCGCGTGGCAGAATCTGCACAGCAACTTCATCATTCGGCTACAAATACAGCAGCACTGGCTGACAAGGGCGAGGAAAATGTAATAATTGCCAAAAAGCAAATGCATACAATCTATGAATCAACAAAATTAACAACCGAGCTCATCCAAAAATTAAGCACACAGTCCGCAGAAATCGAAACTATTTCACGCGTCATTACAAGTATTTCCGACCAAACAGACTTACTTGCACTCAATGCTGCAATCGAAGCCGCGCGTGCTGGTGAGCATGGAAAAGGCTTTGCTGTTGTAGCTGATGAAGTACGGAAGCTTGCGGAAGCATCCAATACATCTGCCGCACAAATCGTCGCACTAACAAGCGAAATTCAGCTCGATACAAAAAATGTAGAACATGCTATTCAGCATAGCTTAGCTTCTGTTGAGCAAGGTGTCCACATTATCGAGGATGCCGGCACATCATTCAACACAATCGCCCTTGCTGTTGATACAATGAAAGCGCAAATTGAGGATGTATCCGCTGTAACCGAACAAATTTCAGCTGCTACTGAGGAGGTAACAGCCTCTGTCCAAGAACTTTCCTCTCAAGCGGGTGTTGTTGTAAAAGACACTTCCGAGTCAGCAAAGGCAATCAATGAACAACTAGCAACGATGCAGGAAATTAATAGCGTATCAAATGATTTAAGCAAACGTGCCGAAAGCCTACAAAACGCGGTTGCGCAATTTAAAATTTAACAGAATTGACCCTAAAAATTTTTTAAAATCATTTTGAAACTTTTTATGCAAATGACCGTCTATACAGCAAAAATAGAACGGAGTGATGTAACAATGCATAAAATTTATGCAATGATTAGCTTTATTTGTTTACTGTTTTTACCTATTGACCAAGTAGCAGCCGCAACAAATAAAGTGGAAGATTTAAAGTACGAAATTTTCACAGCTGAAAATGGACAAAAGGAAATTCGTATTCTTGGAAAAACGAAAGATGTTTCAACACTTGTAATTCCAGAAAAAATTAACGATTTACCTGTAACAGAAATTGCAGATGGCGCTTTTTCTTTTGATACGGAACGTTGGAACGTTATCTTCGACCTGCCTCCTTCAGCGGATGAATGGCAAATCAAATCGGTACAGCTACCAAAAACGTTAAAAAAAATTGGCGCAGAGGCATTTTCATTCAATCGAATTGCATCGATTCAGTTAAATGATGGACTATTAGAAATTAGAGAAAATGCTTTTTATTCAAATCCAATTCAAAAGGTAACTGTTCCCAATTCTGTCATAAAGCTTACTCCAGGTGCATTTTACAATGGTGAAAACGTAATTGAGCTTGATTTGCCTGCACATTTACAAATAAATAAAGAAAAAACGTATAACAATTTGTACTATGAGCTGTTTAAAAAAAATGGGAATAAGCAAATAAAAATTACAGGAATCACGAAAGATAACGAATCGTACACTGTACCTGCTGAAATCGACGGATTACCTGTAACAGAAATTGCTCCATATGCCTTTACATTAGCGACAGCTAACAATGCGCCACTTAGACTAACAATTAACCAAATTCAATTACCTGATTCGATTACAACAATTAGCAACCATGCTTTTTACAACTTGGATTACAAAGGGCAACCGATTGTCTTACCAGCAAGCTTACAAACAATTGGCGACTATGCATTTGCTAATACGCATGGTCTTGTACAAGTAAGGCTCACAATTCCAAACAACGTAACAAACATTGGGGCGAGCGCATTTGAGGCAAGCGGTCTTGAGACAGTGACGATGGGTGACAATGTTCAAAAAATCGGTGACTCTGCCTTTTACATCAACAAATTATCTGCTGTTACATTAAGCAAAAATTTAAAAACGCTAGGAAAAGGCGCTTTTGCGTCAAACCGCTTAACAACTGTTTCTATTCCAAATTCACTTAATGAAATTGATGATTATGTATTTCTCGATAACCGATTACAATCAATCACGCTGCCCTCTTCCATTAAACGTGTTGGAGAGAGAGCTTTTGTTAGCAATTCCATTGAACATTTAGTGCTACCAAACTCAATAACTGAAATCGGACATTCGGCATTCCGAGCAAATCGAATGCGCTCCGTGACATTACCAAATAAAGTACAAAAAATCGGCGAATTTGCGTTTAGCTCAAACCGTCTAACGTCGATTGCATTACCCGCTACATTAACAACAATTGAGCCGAATGTATTTTCTTATAACCAGCTACAAACTTTAACGATTCCAAATGGCGTTACATCAATTGGTAATGAAGCATTTTTGCATAACTTATTAACAAAGCTCTCCATTCCGAAGTCGGTAAAAACAATCGGATGGCACGCATTCTCAAACAATCAGCTGACATCCGTTAGCTTGAAATACGGCTTACAATCGATTGAAGCGTATGCATTTTTCAAAAATAAATTGACGAATGTTATCATTCCAGATAGTGTCAAAACACTTGGTATGTACGCCTTTGCAACAAACAAGCTGCAAAAAGTACAACTATCAAACAGCATTACTGTATTAAATGAGGGGACATTCGTCAACAACGCACTCAAAACGATTACACTCCCTTCAAAGCTGACGACGATTAATGAAGGTGTGTTTTTCAATAATCAGCTAACCGCGATCACATTACCCGCAACGGTTAAAAACGTTGAAATCAATGCATTTCTAGGCAATAAAGTGAAAACGATTTCCGTAAAAGGAAAGCAAACGGTATTAAAAAAATCGAAATATAGCACCGTAAAACAAGGCTATCCATTCGGCATGAACGCAAAGCCACTCGTTAACTTATATACAAACAGCAAAATGACAAAGGTTTACCCAAACTGGGGCAAAGCGAACAAGACACCTAGGACGCTTTATATGAAAACAAAATAATCCGTATGACACGAGCGATTCGCAGCCTCCATTTGCGAATCGCTTTTTTATAGATGAAAACCCCGCACCTCCAAAAAATCGAGGTGCGGGGCAATATTTACTATTTCGTAATTTCAGCTTTAATTGTTGCTAGGAATTCAGTGAATGATACTGTTTCAGAGTCTTTTGAGCCGTAACGACGAATGTTAACCGCGCCCTCTTCCACTTCTTTGTCCCCTAATACTAACATGTACGGGATTTTCTTCATTTGAGATTCACGGATTTTGTAGCCAAGTTTCTCCTCGCGGTCATCCATTTCTACACGTACGCCCGCTGCTTGTAGCTTTTCAACTACCTCGCGTGCATAGTCATAGTGTACCGAATTTGATACAGGAATCACTGTCGCTTGTACTGGCGCTAACCACGTTGGGAATGCCCCTTTGTACTCTTCGATTAAGAATGCTACGAAGCGCTCCATTGTTGATACAACACCGCGGTGGATAACGACTGGGCGCTGTGGTTGACCATCTTCACCGATGTAAGAAAGGTCAAAGCGTTGTGGTAATAAGAAATCAAGCTGTGCTGTTGATAATGTTTCTTCTTTACCGATTGCAGTTTTTACTTGTACATCCAGTTTCGGACCGTAGAACGCTGCTTCGTCTTCTGCGATGAAGTAATCATAACCTAACTCGTCCATTGCTTCTTTTAACATGCTTTGTGCAGTTTCCCACATTTGATCGTCATCGAAATATTTCTCTTTGTTATTCGGATCGCGGTACGAAAGACGGAATGAGAAGTCTTTTAAATCGAAGTCTTTGTACACTTCTAAAATTAACTCAACAACCTTTTTGAATTCCGCTTTAATTTGGTCTGGACGTACGAAAATGTGCGCGTCATTTAACGTCATCCCGCGTACACGTTGTAGGCCTGAAACCGCGCCACTCATTTCGTAACGGTGCATTGTCCCAAGCTCCGCGATACGGATTGGTAAATGACGGTACGAGTGTAAACCATTTTTGAATACCATCATATGGTGAGGGCAGTTCATTGGACGTAAAATTAATGTTTCATTATCCATTTCCATTGGAGGGAAAATGCCCTCTTGATAGTGCTCCCAGTGACCTGAAGTTTCGTATAATTTTTTCGAGCCAAGTACTGGTGTATACACGTGCTTGTAGCCAAGAGATAACTCTTTGTCTACGATGTAGCGCTCAATTGTACGGCGGATTGTCGCACCATTTGGTAACCAAAGTGGTAAACCTTGACCAACTGTTTGAGAAGTCATAAATAAATCTAATTCTTTACCAATTTTACGGTGGTCACGCTCTTTTGCTTCTTCAAGCATTTGTAAGTGGTGTTTTAACTCTTCTTTTGTGAAGAAGGCTGTACCGTAAATACGTTGTAACATTTTATTGTCTGAGTTCCCGCGCCAGTAAGCACCTGCAAGTGATAATAGCTTGAACTCTTTTAATTTGTTTGTCGATGGTACGTGTACACCGCGGCAAAGGTCAAAGAAATCGCCTTGGTAGTAAATAGATACTTGCTCACCAGCTGGGATTGCATCAAGTAGCTCTAATTTGTACTCATCGCCAACCTCTGTGTAAATCGCATGTGCTTCGTCGCGTGTTACTAATTTACGCTCGATTTCGATGTTTTCAGCAATAATTTTTTTCATTTCTTTTTCGATTGCTGGTAAGTCTTCCATTGTAAGTGGTGTTGGTGAATCAATATCATAGTAGAAACCTGAATCGATGACTGGACCAATGCCTAATTTTGCGTCTGGGAATAAACGTTTTACTGCCTGTGCTGTTAAGTGGGCCGTTGAGTGACGTAAGATTTCTAGTGCTTCTGGTGATTTATTTGTAATAATTTCGATTGACGCATCTTCTTCGATCCCTGTTTTTGCATCGATTAGCGTACCGTTAATTTTACCTGCTAATGTTGATTTTTTTAGACCTGGGCTAATTGAGCCTGCTACGTCTAATGTTGAAGTACCCTTGGCGAATTCTTTCACTGCGCCATCCGGGAAAGTTAACTGGATCATTTCTGACATGTGTTGTTCCTCCTAATGTAAAATTTGGCATTTTTAAGCAAAATAAAAAGCACCGTCCCGTATAAAGGGACGATGCTTTATGCTCGTGGTGCCACCCTTCTTCCTTCTCGCCAAGCGATAAGAAGCTCAAGGTCCGAATAACGCTCGGATCAACGCCTATACATTAGCCGCATAGGAGCTCAAAGGGAGTAAAAATTATGCCGTACTTAGGAAGCTTGCAGCCGAGTCTTCCCTCTCTAAAAAGTCGAATCAAAATTTCCGTATCCTTGTCATTGCTTAATGTTTAATTACTGCAATTAGTATACGCCCATCCCCTAAAAAAATCAACTCATGATAATGTGCATTTCTATTTCTTTCAATTTTTGATACGCTAGCTATATGCAATTATCCGAGGGGAGCTCAGTCATGTTTAAGTATGCGATGATGCTTATTTATATTCTTTTCTCCGTACAAATGATGCCACTCACACCATCCGCCGAGTCTACCTTACAGTTTCCACTGGAGACTGCGCAGCCACTCCACGTAGAGCTCGCTGGTGAATGGCTATTTTTCCACGAGCAATTATTGACGGATACCGAGGCAGCAAAAGCGATTGCACGTGGTGAGGGACAAACTGTGACGGTCCCAATTGAATACAATCAATTTTTAAATGACACAAATACATATGGTACATTTGCGACAATGATTACTGTACCACAGCACTATATCGGACAAATTTTAGCTATGCAAGTGCCTTTTGAATATAGTGCAGTCAAAATTTTTGCAAGTGACCAATTCGTTCTTGAAAGTGGCACGGTCGGCATAAATAGTGCAAGCCACGACACCATGCTCGAGAGAAAAACAGGTTATTTTGATGTCGAACAGCAAACTTTTACAATCGCCGTGCAAATCTCTAGCTTTGACCATATTCGCGGCGGTTTTGCGAATGCTATTTTACTCGGCGAACCGGTCACGATCCAAAAGGAAACGGACCAGCAAAACTTTATGATGCTTTTTATTATTGGTATTTTAACAATCATCGGATTGTTAACGATTTTAGTTGGTCTATATGAACGCACTGAGCGTAGACTCCTTGTCTTCGGCTTATTTGTACTAACGGTTGCTACACGAACACTTGTAACGGTGCCTTTTTTATATCGACTATTGCCATTACCGATTAGCTACGAGCTCGCAACACGTACGGAGTATATAACAACTATTTTAATTGGTTACTTATACACGGTGTTCATTTATATGGTATTTACAGATTTATTTCATAAGTGGGTCGTGTATTTAAACTTTGCTATTCTGACTTTTTTAGCTATCTCTATTTTATTTACAGAGCCTGCTACATTCCAAGCCGTATTCTTCAAGGGCTTTATACTAGAAGTGCTCATGATTCTGTATAATGTCTATGTTATTTCAAGAGCGCTCGTGAAAAAACGACCACTTGCCTTAGCACATGCAATCGGTATTAGTATTGTTTTTAGCGGGATGATTATCGACTATCTAGCTGGACTTGCTATTATTAACGCGTTCCCTGTCTCACATATTTGCGCAGCGATTCATGTTGTGATTATCGTCGTATCCATTAGTCGCAATTATGCAGCAAAGGCAACCGAAACAGCAAGGCTCAACAAAGAATTAATCGCACTAAACAATTCACTAGACCTACTCGTTCAAAAACGCACAACAGAAATTCATTTAGCAAATAAGGAATTACACGAGGCAAATGAACAACTTCAGCAACTTGCGCTGCGCGACGGATTAACAGGCATTTATAATCGCCGCTATTTTGATACCAATCTAAAGGAATGTTTTAAGCAAGCAAAGCAGCAAGACATACCGCTTTCCATTTTGCTATTCGATTTAGATGAGTTCAAAAAATACAATGACTATTACGGACATATTTTAGGCGATGACCTCTTGCGTAAAATTACGCAACTAATTGCTCAGACGTTACCGGAAAACGCCTTATTTGCACGCTATGGCGGGGAGGAATTTAGTGTTATTTTGCCTGGCTATGACCGACCTGAAGCAACGAATCTCGCGCATGCAATTGGCACATTTGTAGAACAGGCTGGTCTTGAGCACATTGGACGTGAACTCGGTATTATTACGCTTAGTATTGGTGGTGCGACATTTACATCGGATTCACCGGCTCAAACAGAAATGGAACTACTCAAACTAGCCGACCAGCAACTTTATTTGGCGAAGAATGCTGGGCGTAATCAGGTGCAGTTCAACTAAAAAAAGGTAGCTAGAAAGTCGATACTCTCTAGCTACCTTAGTTTATTCACGACGGTTTTTACCATCCATTTGAATCGGTTTTGTCACCGCTTTAATACGTTCCATAATACGCGCTGCCTTCACAACCTCTACATCTCCGCGCGACGATTGCGCTAAGTGATGCTCTAGGCCTTCATAATCAAAGTTTGACGTAATAAATGTCGGCAGCTGCTCACTCATACGATAATGCAAAATCGTCCCTAAAATTTCATCGCGTGTCCAAGCTGACATCGTCTCTGCACCGATATCATCAAGCATGAGAACAGGCGCTTTTTTTACGTAGTCGATTTTTTCATTTAATGTGTTATCCGAAATCGCATTTTTCATCTCGCGTAAAAATTCTGGCACAAATACGACAACCGAACGAATTTTCAACGTAGCAAGCTCATTCGCGATTGCACCAAGTACAAATGACTTTCCGACACCGAACATACCGTGTAAATAAAAACCTTTGCTTGGCAATTCACCTGTACGCTTATACTCCGCGATAAACTCTGCTGCTTGGTCAGCAATGCTGAGGCGTGAGTGGCTATCAATTTGTAAATCCCGGAGTGTTGCACGTAAAACATCCTTTGGCATATGCATACTCGAAATCATATTCGCTACCTCGCGACGTTCCTCTTCGCGTAAGTACTGTTCACATGGACCATATTTAATATCAATTGTTCCACGCTTCAGCACAAGTCTCGGCACAAAACCTTGTAGCAAGTTCTTACATTTATTCGTATGTCCGCAACCACAGCATGACGTATCTTGCGTAATATACTCAAGTAATTTCGGCAAGCTACTCTCAAGAATATCCATCGATAGCTCCGCTTGATGCTCTGCTAAAAACGGTTGAATCTTTTCATGCTGCAACACTTCACGGCGCGTAGACTCATAACGCTCCTGAAACGATGGCATTTGCTTTTTCACTTGCTCAATTTGATTTTTAATGGGTTCGATTGGGCTCACCTACTTTTCTTGTTGGCCTAACTTTTGTAATATTTTTTGACGCTCTTTTTCAAAATCTATATCACTTGCAACCGGCTCTTCCTGCTGTTCATCCCGCTTATAAAACCATTCTGGTACCTTTTCGTCACGCGAATTATTTTTCTTGTTATATTGCTTGCGTGGTACTGGCTGTGCTTGTTTTGTCGCACTATCTGATTTCCACTGTGCATATTTGTCGCGCTCCGTACGTGCAAGATCCATCGCTTCCTTTGCCGTTTGCAAATTTTTGCGATTCCAGTGATCTGCAATTTGCTCAACATATTTGCGCGGTAGCTTCATGTCGGTTGATAACATGACATATTCAAGTAAGACATTGACAACACCTGTAGGCATACCGTACGTCGTCATTAATTGTTCTGCAAGCTCAATAGATGCAGGAATAGGCTCTTTGCCTTTATTAATATCACGCAGCACCTGAATTGGTGGTGTTGTCTCTAAATAATGAAGTAGCTCCTGCTCTTTTGTCAGTTGCTCTGTTTGCGGCACCGGCTCTGTAAACGTCTTTGCTAGTTTAGGCGCTTCCTTTGAAATCGTCAGCTTATAATAATCTGCCGCAGCCTTTTTCAAACGTTCCGCTGGCAGACGCATGTCATCATCTAATGAAATAATGACTACCTTTTGCATATCAAGTGGCGTTAACTGATATAAAAAGGCCAATTTTGCAATGAGCTCGCGTGCCTCTGTTGTCAGCGCATTCGCTGGGACAAGCTGCTCTGAAAGTCCAGCCTTAAGCAGTGCAAAGTCAAACTGATCATAATAAAATGGATAATCTTGTTGCTTTTGCTTTTGCGTATCATAGAGGTCTTGCGGAACATTTGTATGCACAGGCTTAAACACATCAATAAATGAACGCGTCACTTCTTGATACCCTTCCTTAGACGGCTTCGCTAAAAAGCGCTGGCGTAGCTTCCGATACGGCTGTTCACCAATTTTACTATATAAAAACATCGACAACAGCGGATCATTAAAAAAGCTTAGCGCATCAAGCGGACGAATCAGCTCATAGATAAATTTGCGCTGCACGCCGATATCTTGGCGAAACGTACGCAACAGACCAATTGCTTCAAGCGCAATACGTGCCTCAAACACTTGTCTAGCCGACATCGACAACACATTCATTAAATAATAATGCGTCATTTCCTTCGTCTCCGCATATTCAGCCTCAGCCCACAACGTTAAATATAAGCTAATCGGCTCTGCACCGGTTAACGGCTGATAAAAAAGCGTCACTAATTGGCGTTCATTTGTTGATAAAGCATGAGGGAGTATAATTTCAAAATGATCCGTTGCCTGTAGCTCTTTGAAGAATTGAACCACTTGATCCCCCCTCCTTTTCGTTATTTCTCGTTTGCCTGGCGGATAATTAATTCTTTTAACTCCTCGATAAAGACGTTCAAATCTTTAAATTGACGATACACCGATGCAAAGCGCACATATGCCACCTCATCAATTTTGGCAAGGCGGTCCATGACCATTTCCCCTACATCCTCTGAACGCACTTCTGAATTGCCTAAACGACGCAATTCATTTTCGATCGTGATGACTAATTGTTCTAATTCATCGAGTGGTACTGGTCGCTTTTCACAAGCACGAATAAGCCCGCGCAGTACTTTCTCACGGCTAAATTCCTCGCGCGTGCCCTCTTTTTTTACAACAATGAGAGGCGTCTCCTCTATTTTTTCAAATGTTGTAAAACGAAAGCCGCATGATTCACATTCTCTACGTCTACGAATTTCTTTATTATCATCTACAGGTCTTGAATCGACTACACGTGTACCATTATATTGACAAGATGGACATCTCATTGGCTTTCTCCTGATTCGTTTCGATTTATTACTATTTATTATAACAAAAATAACGCTTGCAAAATAGTAATTCCTTCTTCTCTAAGAAAAGCGCATTCGTGCCCTCTTGCACGCGAGTAGGCACAACGCCACATCCTTGTGGCATGCCTACAATAACTCACGTCGTGTGAGCCTCAAGCGCTGGAAAGCCCGAAGCGAAAGTACGCTCTTTACTTTCGCCCGAGGGACCTGCGCGACCTCGAGCGTGCGGCGCGAATGCCTAGACATATAAAACGCCAAACTTTATACTTTCTAACACATTAAAAGAAGGAGATTTTTTCAGTATATGGCTTTTGACTGACTGTTTCAAGGAGATTTTCGTGCAAAATAAAACCTCCGTAGACTTTTTATCTACGGAGGTAGGATTTAAAATCGATTATGCATTAACCGCTTTTAATTCGTTTACTACTTTTTTCGCAAGATCTACAACGCGCGCTGAGTAGCCCCACTCATTGTCATACCAAGCTAATACTTTTACTTTACGTGTACCCATCACCATTGTTGTTAAACCGTCAACCGTTGATGAGAATGTTGTTGTGTTGAAGTCAGAAGATACTAATGGCTCCATTGTAATATTTAGGATGCCTTTCATTGGGCCTTCTGCTGCTGCTTTAAATGCTGCGTTTACTTCTTCAGCTGTCACGTCTTGTTGTAAGTCTACAACTAAGTCAACTAATGATACGTTTGGCGTTGGAACACGTAGTGCCATACCATGTAATTTTCCTTTTAACTCAGGTAATACTAATGTTAATGCCTTTGCAGCACCTGTCGAAGTAGGAATAATTGATGATGCACAGTTACGCGCACGACGTAAATCTTTGTGCGGGTTGTCTAAGTTGTTTTGGTCATTTGTGTAAGCGTGAACTGTTGTCATTAAACCGTTCTCGATACCAAATGTGTCGTTTAATACTTTTGCTACTGGTGCTAAGCAGTTTGTTGTACAAGAAGCGTTTGAGATGACATCGTGTTTTGAGATGTCTAATAAGTTATCGTTAACACCAAGTACTACTGTGATGTCCTCGTTTTTACCTGGAGCTGTTAAAATAACTTTTTTCGCGCCGGCTTCTAAGTGCATTGCTGCTTTGTCGCGGTCGTTGAATTTACCAGTTGCTTCGATGACAAGCTCTACGCCCATTTCCTTCCAAGGTAAAGCTTTCGGATCGCGTTCAGAAACGATTGCAACACGTTTGCCATTTACGATTAATGCGTTTTCTTCTGTCTCAACAGTACCGTTAAATGGACCGTGATTTGTGTCATACTTAATAAGGTGAGCTAAAGTCTCAGCTGGGTAGCTTGCATTGATTGCCACTAAGTTTAATTCATCTTGAACGATTGCTTGGCGGAACACCATACGTCCAATACGGCCAAATCCGTTAATTGCAATAGAAACTGTCATTATATTGTATCCTCCTGAAAGTAACTGTTTAATTTATGTTTTACTTTATATGCTGATTAGTATAACACATTATCTGAAAAGGTGAACACATTTTACTTCATTTTTAAAAGTTCTTATTTTCTGATAATTAATGAGGGGATTTGATAAAATAAACACCCCCTTCTATCATAGTGACCAAAGAGAGTGTTTTCATTACGTCTATTCAATAGTATAGACAGCTTATTCAATTAGTATGCATCATTGCGTAATAATATCCCATTTACGCAAAATATTTTCCAATTGCGCAGCTGCTTCCTCTATTGTACCGTTATTATAAATAACCGCATCAGCACCCGCTTCCTTCTCCGCAACAGGAATTTGCGTTGCGATTCGTGCGCGTGCCTCGTCCTCTGTAAAGTGATTGCGCGCCATTAAACGTGCTAACTGCACCTCAACGTCCACCGACACGACTAAAATCTTCTCCACAAAATGTTGTAATTTACTTTCAAATAACAATGGGATGTCCATCACAACATGTGCCGCACCATTTGTTACATACTCATCACGTTGGCGTAGCATTTCCACACGAATCGCTGGATGGATAATTTGATTCAGTACCGCGCGTTGCGACTCATCATGAAAAATAATCGCTCCAACCTTTGCGCGGTCCATTGTGCCGTCCACTGCAATAACGTCTGCACCAAAAGCTTCTGCGATTTTTGTAAGTGTCGCACTCCCCGGCTCAACGACCTGACGTGCAACCTTGTCCGCATCCACAATCGGTAAACCATGAGAGGCAAGCATTTCGGCAACGGTGCTTTTCCCACTCGCAATACTCCCTGTAAGACCAATAATCAACTGAAATTCCTCCTAAACTTGACACGATGGACAATAGGTTGACGTACGCCCCGCAATTGTCACCGCTTCTGTCGCTGTACTGCATGCTGGGCATACTTTCTTGCTATACATTTTCAAGCGGTCTTGCATACTTCCCGCACCACCATTAACGCTACGGTAATCTGAAATGGTCGAGCCGCCGTTGTCAATACTTTCTTGCAACACGTCACAAATGACCGCAAACAATTGTCTTTTTTGCGCCTCACTCACGTCACTCGTTTTACGTGCTGGGTGAATGCCCATTGTAAACAAGCTCTCTGTCGCGTAAATATTGCCGCAGCCCGAAATGACCTGCCCGTCCATAATGACCTCTTTAATCGGCTTTTTCATATATTTCGGTAGCGCGCATTTTTTCAAGAAATGCTCGCACGCCTCCGCATCAAACGGCTCTGGAGCCATTTTCAGTAGCGGTGCGTGGTCAGCGATTTCTTTCATAAAGCGCAGCTCACCAAAACGGCGTATATCCGAATACACAAGCAATTCGCCACTATCGAGCGTGAAAATGGCATGTGCATGCTTACGGAATTTCTCCTCGGTAATTTCAGACAAGTCACGTACGACAAACCATGCACCGGACATCCCTAAATGACTAAGTAATAAAAAATCATCCGCATCTTTCGCTAAATGAAAGAAAATATATTTCGAACGGCGCGTCACTGCAGTAATGCGCATCGTCTGCACGACACGCGCAAAATTGACTGGCTCGGCGTTTTTGACGATGCACTGCTTTCCTTGCAATGCACCGTTATGCACAACTTCAGATAGCATAACCGACGTAATGGTCTTTCCTTCTACAAGAGGGCGTAAATCTCTTACAACGCCCTCGACCTCTGGTAATTCTGGCATAATGTCTCCTTACTTCGCGTCGTACCACGTCGCACCGTGAGAGAAGTCTACTTTCAACGGTACGTTTAATGAAATGGCATTTTCCATCACATCTGGTACGATGCGCGCTAAAATTTGGATTTCCTCTGCTGGTGCCTCAAAAATTAATTCATCATGCACTTGTAGCAGTAAATTTGCTTGCAAACCTTCTTTTTCAAGGCGTGCATCCATATCAATCATCGCTTTTTTAATAATATCTGCGGCACTCCCTTGAATCGGCGTATTCATTGCCGTACGCTCAGCGAAACTGCGTAGGTTAAAGTTTAAGCTATTAATTTCAGGCAGATAACGGCGGCGATTTAAAATAGTTGTGACGTAGCCTGTTTTCTTTGCATCTTCTACAATCGAATCCATATAGCCTTTTACGCCTGGGAAGCTCGCTAAATAGTTTTCGATAAATGTCGCTGCCTGCTTACGTGTAATGTCCAAGTTTTGCGACAGACCGTAATCACTAATACCATAAATAATACCGAAGTTTACCGCCTTCGCAGTACGGCGCATGAGAGATGTTACGTCTTCTGGTTTTTCAACACCAAACACGTCCATTGCTGTACGTGTATGGATATCCATACCCGTCATAAATGCCTCCACAAGCGCGGGGTCCTCGCACATATGTGCTAATACGCGAAGCTCGATTTGTGAGTAGTCGGCTGCAAACAAGACCCAACCAGGACGTGATGGCACAAACGCTTGACGAATTTTGCGCCCTTCCTCTAGGCGAATCGGGATGTTCTGTAAATTCGGGTCTGTTGAGCTGAGGCGACCTGTTGCTGTTAATGCCTGCTGGAAGCGTGTATGAATTTTCGAGTTGTCATCATGTACCACCTTCACAAGCCCTTCAATATACGTTGAATTCAGTTTCGCTAATTGGCGGTAATATAAAATATGCTTAACTACATCGTGCTCGGACTTCAATTTCTCTAGCACATCCGCCGCTGTCGAGTAGCCCGTTTTTGTTTTCTTAATGACTGGCAAGCCTAATTTATCGAACAAAATAACGCCGAGCTGCTTCGGTGAATTAATATTAAACGTCTCACCGGCAAGCGCGTAAATTTCCTGCTCAAGTCTGTCTAGCTTATACACTAATGCCTCGCCCATTGCTTCAAGCGTATCCGTCTGTACCGTAATGCCTTCTGACTCCATCTTGCCCAAAATATGCGCAAGTGGCAATTCAAGATCATGATATAAATCAAACTGTTCATTTTGCTTTAGCTTATCTTCAACAATCGGCTGCACATGCCAAATCGCAAGTGCCTTACGTGCGACGTGATCAGCAAGGGCGTCTTCGTCAGGGCGTGTCCATTTCGCTCCTTTGCCGTATACTGTCTCATTTGTTTGTACGTCTGTGTAGCCGAACTCTTTTGCAAGCGTTGCGACCTCATCTCCCGAAATGGCCGGATTGGCAATATAGCTTGCAAGTAGTAAATCAAATGTCACCCCGCGCAAACTAATACCCTTGCGTGCTAAAAAAGCTTGTGTCGCTTTACTATCAAGCACCGATTTTTGCTTTGTTTCATCTGCTAGCCACATCTTTAATGCCTCATTTGAAGCGAGCGCCTCAACCGGTGTATAAATCGTACGCTCCCCGTCTGTTAATGCTAAGCCTAGCCCGTCACAATCATGATAATGCTCATCTTCAAGCTCGACATGCAGTGCCATGTGGTCCTTTAGCAGATTCGCTGTAATTTCTATCATCTTTACTTCAATTTCAGCCTGTTCCTTTACTTCTTCGGCAAAATCACTTTTTTCTATTAACGATTTAAAGCCAAGCTCCTGCCAGACCGCAAGCAGCTCTTCCTCGTTTGGCCCTGTATAGTTAAGCTCGTCTAGCGTGATGTCAATCGGCGCTTCCACTAAAATCGTCGCTAATTTTTTGGATAAATGAGCCAGCTCCTCATTTTCAATGAGCTTTTCCTTCATTTTTGATGCTTTCAAGCCGTCAATCGCCCCGTAAAGCGCTTCAACTGAACCATGTTCTTTTAACAGCTTAATCGCTGTCTTCTCACCGACACCTGGCACACCAGGAATATTATCAGACGTATCGCCCATTAAGCCCTTCATATCAATAATTTGAAGCGGCGTAAGACCATACTTTTCCTCAATATGGGTAGGCGTATACTTTTCAATATCCGTCATGCCTTTACGCGTGATATATACCGTTACTTTTTCTGTCGCAAGTTGTGTTAAGTCTTTATCACCTGATACGATGACAACTTCAGCATCTCCTGATTCCGCCTGCTGTGCGAGCGTGCCGATAATATCATCGGCCTCGTATAATTCCTGCTCATAGCGCTTAATTTGGTAGGCATCAATTAGCTTGCGGATATACGGAAACTGCTCCGATAATTCCGGTGGTGTCTTTTGGCGACCGCCCTTATACTCACCAAATGATTCATGGCGGAATGTTGTCTTGCCCGCGTCAAAGGCGACAAGCATTTTCGTCGGATTTTCTTCCGTGATTATTTTTTGTAACATTGTCGTAAAGCCGTATACCGCATTGGTATGAATCCCTTGATCGTTCGTCAGTAGCGGCAGCGCAAAAAACGCACGATACGCTAAGCTATTGCCGTCTAGTAAAAGTATTTTTTCTTTTGTCATTAGGTTGTCTCCCTTAAATTCAAGTATATATATTCTCCTTAACTTTAGCGTGAATGTGCGGATTTTTCCATTAGAAAGAAAAAAGGATATGCAAAATTCGCATATCCTCACTTCATTCGATTTTTAAATTTTACTGTTTGCACGACTGTACGGTCTTCCACATAAAAGATTTCCTCATAAATGACCGTAAGTAAAAATGCGTTCATAAAGGCAAAAATACAGTACAGTGGCATGCCGCTTAAATTAAATGGCATCAACCCGCGCGCGAATACCTCAACAAAACCAATTTGTGCGAAGAAGAAAATCATCCCAATCCCAACCTGCCAAATCGGACGCTTATCCTCACGCTTATCAAACCATAATACTTTTTTAAAAGAATTTCGTACATCCTCTGCAACGACTAAACTAACAGCGAAAATCGCTATAAATAAAAATGATATATGAAAAATGCCCGCTGTTACCCACGCGAAATCTGTTTGATTAAATAACGCCGTAACAGACGATGCCATAATAAATGCAATCAACTCGTTTTGAATAATTTTGCTCAAGTGTTACACCCCTTCAAGTTATTACTACAGTAGTATAACATTTTTAAACTACTAAAAAGTAATCTTTTCTGAACATTTTATGAAGGGGGATTTTACCTAAAAAGTGAGCATCTACACATTAATGCGTAGATGCTCACTCTTAATCCATATAGCCCGATAAAATGCGCGCATACGGTGAATCTGACGGGATAATAATCATCGTATCCTCACCGATTGTTTTTTTATACGACTCGAGTGTACGATACAGCGAATAAAACTCTGGGTCCTTCGAGAACGCTGCATTATAAATTTTTGCCGCCTCTGCCTCGCCCTGTGCTTGAATGATTGATGCTTCCTTACGTGCCGTTGCGAGTAGTTCTTGTACCTCGCGATCCGTCTGTGCTTCGATACGACGCTTATCCGCATCCCCTTCTGAAAGGTAAGTCTGTGCTGTTGATTCACGCTCAGAAATCATCCGCGTGAACACAGATTGCTCATTTTCTGCTGGTAAATCTGTACGGCGAATGCGCACGTCCATGACTTCAATCCCGAAATCCGCCTGTGTAATGAGTTCATTGACACGCTTTGTCACCGCATCATTAATATTGCCACGCGATGAAGTTTCATCATTTATAATGTCCTTATAATTTGTTTGACCAAATTCTGTACGAAGCGCTGAGTAAATAAACTCCTCCATACGACTTTCTGCATTGATGAGCTGTCCTGCATTACTAATAAGTGCCTTCGGGTCTGTCACACGCCAAATCGCATAGTTATCAATAATAATACGCTTTTTGTCCTTCGTGCTAATCTCTTCCTCTGTCATCTCATACGTCATTAAGTTGCGTGGTAGCGTCGTCACACTTTGGATAAATGGTACTTTAAAATGCACCCCTGGGCGGCTCTCGTATTTCATCACCTCGCCAAATTGACGCACGACCTTATATTCATTTTCCTTCACAACATAAATATTCGCAAAAGCAATGACCGCAAGTGCAAATACAACGACTAAAATGGTACCAGACGCCACCCATTGACGCATATTTACAGGCTTCTTCTCTTTTTGGATAACTGGCTTTTTCGGCTGTTTTGGCTCCTCACCAGCCGGTTCCGGATGAACTTCCTGCTGCTTCTTTGTCTTTTCGCCAAATAGCTTTTTAACAAACTTCTCTAAATCGCCGTCAAAATTATTGTTACTCATCAGTTTGCGCTCCCCTCTGTCGTTGCTTTTTGCACCGGCTGAATCGGTAAATACTTCATCGTGCCACTACCGTCATCATTCATAATATAAATTTGCGCGTTTGGTAGCACCGTCTCTAACGTTTCAAGTACTAAACGCTCGCGTGTAATCGCCTTATTCGTTACATATTGTGCATATAGCTCGTTAAAGACAGCGACCTCACCTTGTGCCTGCTGAATACGCGCTGTTTTTTGCCCTTCCGCTTTTGAAATAATCGCATCCTTTTCCCCTTGTGCCTCATTTGTACGCTGGTTACGATATTTGTCTGCCTCATTCATTTTCGTATTTTTCGTTTCACGTGCATCCGTTACTGCTGTAAATGCGGCACGTACCTCTTGATTTGGTACTTCTACATCCTGCAATTTAACACCCGAAATCCCTATACCAATATCGTATTTTTCAATCAGTCCGACAAGTAAATCACGTGTCGCAACCTCAATATCTACTTTTCCATCTGTTAAGGCCGCATCGATTTTAGAGCTCCCAATAATCGAGCGAATTGCACTCGATGTTGCACTTTTCAAAATGGCATTCGGATTTTGTGCGTTAAATAAATATTTTTTGGGGTCTGTAATTTTCCATTGGACAACTAAGTCTACAAGCACAATATTTTCGTCACCTGTAATCATTTTCGTCTCTTTATCAAAAGCTTCTAACTCCCCTTCGCTCGTTTGCTTATAGCCAAACTGTAAGCTGTATGTTTCCTTCGATAAAATTTCAACCGTTTGAATTGGCCAAGGTAATTTAAAGTGCAGCCCTGAATCCGACACGGTATCATCTGCTTTTCCTAATGTAATCACAACTGCCTGCTCTGACTCATCTACTGTATACCAGGATGTTAACACCGCTAATAATGCCACGACTGCTACCATCCCTAATCCAATAAGTAATAATGTTCGTTTCACACTCACATGCTTCTCCTCCTTCTCTCTTTCTATCTTTTTTACGATTAAAGTGTATAAAAGTTTCAAAAAATTCTATTTTTATTCAAAACCAAAAAAACCTAGTACGGAATCATCCATACTAGGTAAATATTAACTATAAATCGTTTGCATTCATGTACAAAACATGCGTCTCACAATATGCATTTTGAAATAAGGGGGTTTCTATAAAGAATATAGCACCTGAATATAAAGAGTCTTTGTAGGATTTGTAAAGAAAATGTTAAGATTACTTCACGAGCGGTAGCTTTACTTTCATGCAAGTACCAACACCAACCTCGCTCGTCACTTGAATTTTCCCTTGATGTGCCTCGACTAAGTGCTTCACAATCGATAAACCAAGCCCTGTGCCACCGGAATTTCGACTACGTGCTCTGTCCACACGATAAAAACGCTCAAACACACGTGACAGTTCCGCCTTTTCAATCCCAATACCTTGGTCATCAACCTCTACAACACCATACAGCTCTTCCTCATACACACGCAACGTAATCGTCGTATTCTCCTTTGAATAGGCAGCTGCATTATTAATCAAATTCGTGAAAATTTGAATTAAACGATTCGCATCACCTAAAACGTGCACATCCTTTTCAATATCCACGTCAAACTGCATATGTTTTACCTCAAGCTGTGCACTCGTTAATTCAATTGCACGCGCAAGCACGTCCTGTAATTTTATCGGCATCGCTTCAATCATAAAGCCGTGTCGCTCCATCTTGGATAACTCAAGTAAATCGTTCACAAGTATTTGAATGCGATTACTCTCTTCATGAATAATTTCTAAAAATGCTAGCAGCATCCCTTCATCCTTAAAGGCACCATCAAGTAATGTCTCAGCGAAGCCTTTAATGGACGTAATCGGCGTACGCAGCTCATGCGACACATTCGCGACAAAATCTTTGCGCACCTGTTCAAGACGAATCAACTCACTGACATCATGCATGACAATGACAACACCAAGCCAGCGTCCATGCTCGCCCATGACGGGGGCACCGTACGCCTGTTCATAATGTAGCTCCCCTTGAATATCAACCTCAAGCTGCTGACGATGCGGCATTTCCGTTAAAAACACGTAGTCAATAAATTCCTCTAACTCGCGAGGCAAGCCAAGTGTTAAAAAGCTCTTATCTTTTACTTCCTCAAAATCCAGCTCAAAATGCTGTAGAAATTTTCGATTGACAATCGACACTTGGCCTTCACGGTCAATCATCATCAGTGCACTGCCCATATTTTCAATTAACGTTTTAAGGCGCTCTTCTTCAATTTTTCGCGTCTTCGTAATGTCCTGTAAATTACGTGCTAACACATTAATGGAATTACGTAGCTCGACAATAATCTTTGGTCCATTTGCATAAGCGCGTGCCCGGTAATTTCCGCGCGCTAATTCACGTGCGGTCGTCGTCACATTTTCAATCGGTTCAATTAAATTTTGAATAATGCGATATGCAATCACACCAATCAATACGAAGGCTGTAAATGATAGTAAAAATAGCGCGAGCAGCAGTCGTTGATTAATCACAAGTCTTTCCTCATCTGGTTGCACATGCGCAATGCTCTCTAGTAGTTGCTGCCCCTGCTCCTCACTCAGCCCTTGCTGGTCAATAACTAGTTGTAACTGTTGTTCGATTTGCTGATCAGCATTTTCTACATAGGAATCCACAAAAAAAGGAAAAAGCTGACCTATGACAAGCGCTAGGACAGCTAAAATTAAACCGACTAAAACAATAAACGAATAAAATAAACGATTTGTCATCGATTTCATTATTTTTTCGGCTCCTCAAATTTATAACCTAAACCTCGAATTGTCTTAATAAAAATAGGCTTACGGCTATTTTCTTCTATTTTGTCACGCAAATGGCTAATGTGTACATCCACAATACGCGTATCACCCGCAAAGTCATAATTCCATACAGCACTCAGCAACTGATCGCGCGTAAGTACTCTGTTTTTATTGTCGAGTAAATAGACAAGTAGCTCAAATTCCTTGGGTGTAAATTCTAATGTCTCACTATTTAAAAACGCCTCAAAGCGCTCTGGGTACACTTCTAGCTGACCGACTGTAAAAATACGCTCTCCTGTCGGTTCTACCTCTTCTACTATTGGAGTAGAAAAGCGACGCAGTACAGCCTTCACACGCGCAATGACCTCACGCGGACTAAACGGCTTTGTCATATAATCATCGGCACCGAGTTCAAGACCTAGCACTTTATCAAACTCATCATCACGCGCGGTTAACATAATAATCGGTACGTTTTGACGCTGACGACGTAGTTCTTTACATACTTCCATACCATCGAGCTTCGGTAACATTAAATCAAGCAGCAGGATATCTGGATTTTCCGATAATGCTACGTCAAGTCCTGCTTGGCCATCATGCGCTAAAAGCACAGTAAAGCCCGCTTGCTCTAAATTATATTTTAATAATGTTGCAATCGACACTTCATCTTCTACTACTAAAACCGTTTTACTCATTTTCTTCCTCCAAATTCGATTTGAAACCCCCATCTCAAATCTTTATGACGATATTACATACGGAGGCGACACCGTTAGCCTTCCTTCAATAACAGGCTGACGCTTTGTGTCAAACGCTTGTACCATTACTTCTACTTCATTTTTCGGGACATTAATTGCCTCTACTTCTAATAGAAAATCTATCGTTTCATAATGAAAGACTGGTGCTAAAAATTTTAGCTGCTGCTCAAGTATATGTGAGCCCGGTCCTGGTAAATGCTTTGAAATTGCTGAATTTATTATACCACTAAGCATCGTTGTTGGGACAATTGGTTTTTCAAAAGGCGTTTTTGCTGCATAATCATGCTGAATATACAGCGGATTATTGTCATTTGTTAAGCCTAAGTAAAGTAGTAAATCTTTATCTTCAATCGTTTCTGTTAGATGCAGCTTGTCACCTAACGCGATATTTTCAATACTTTTGCCAAGCTTTCCCGTTCGTTTTAACAACCTATGCACAGCCCCTTTACCTGAAATTAACTCCATCGTAACAATTTTTTCAGAAAAGTACAATTATGAGGGTAGAGGCGAGAAAAAGCGAGCAAAGAAAATCTTTGCTCGCTCGCGTTTAGACTAAAATATTCATCACCGTGCGGACCGCTTCTGCTGATACGTCTAGCGCTGCTTTTTCTTTCTCTGTTAGCTCTAGTTCGTAAATTTTTTCGATTCCGTCAGCACCTAATAACGTTGGTACACCTAAGTATAAATCGCTGTAACCATACTCGCCCGCTAGGTAAGCGATTGATGGTAAAATGCGCTTTTGATCCTTCAAAATTGCCTCAGCCATTTCAACCATTGCCGCTGCTGGTGCGTAATACGCCGAACCATTACCAAGTAAGTTCACGATTTCTGCCCCACCATTACGTGTACGGTTAACAATTTCCTCTAAACGCTCTGCTGGAATTAAGCTTTCTAATGGCACGCCGCCAACAGATGCATAACGTGTCAATGGCACCATCGTATCACCATGACCACCTAATACAAGAGCAGAAATATCTTTTACTGATACTTGTAGCTCTTCCGCAACAAACGCGCGGAAGCGGGCTGTATCAAGCACACCAGATTGACCGATTACACGGTTTTTCGGGAAGCCTGTTGTTTTGTAGACCGTGTATGTCATCGCGTCTACTGGATTTGTTAACACGATAATTGTCGCGTTTGGTGCATGCACTTTAATTTGCTCTGACACTGACACCATTACCTTTTGATTGATTTGTACTAAATCATCACGGCTCATGCCTGGTTTGCGTGCGACACCTGCTGTAATTAACACGATATCTGAATCCGCAATTTGTGCATAATCTGATGTACCTGTTACATAAGAATCAAAGCCTTGTACCGGAGCAGCCTCCCACATATCAAGTGCTTTCCCTTTCGTTGGGTTTTCTGCAGCCGGAATATCAACGATGACCACATCTCCAAGCTCTTTTTGTGCTACTAAAAATGCAGCCGTTGCGCCTGTGTAACCGCTTCCGATTACGGCGATTTTTTTGCGTTTTAACGTCATACTGCGCACTCCTTTTCTCGACAGGATTTTTTCCTATCTTTCGAAAAATTATACTACAAAAGACAAAAAAAGGGAGAAGATTTTCATCTTTCTCCCTTTTTATTGGAAAACTCAAGTAAATGAGTAATTATCTAATTAAGAATTAGAAGTTTTCGATTAATTTAGTAGCGAATTCAGAACATTTAACTTCTGTAGCGCCATCCATTAAACGTGCGAAGTCATAAGTTACATATTTAGAAGAGATTGTTTTCTCAACTGAGTTTGTAATCATGTCCGCAGCTTCTTGCCATCCTAAGTGCTCAAGCATTAATACGCCTGAAAGTAATACTGAAGATGGGTTTACTTTATCTTGACCAGCGTATTTCGGAGCAGTACCGTGAGTAGCTTCGAAGATCGCGTGACCTGTTACGTAGTTAATGTTAGCTCCTGGAGCGATACCGATACCACCAACTTGAGCAGCAAGTGCGTCAGAGATGTAGTCACCGTTTAAGTTCATAGTAGCTACTACGTCGAACTCGTTTGGACGAGTTAAGATTTGTTGTAAGAAGATATCAGCGATAGAATCTTTAATTAGGATTTTACCAGCAGCTAATGCAGCAGCTTGTGCTTCGTTAGCAGCAGCTTCGCCTTGCTCAGCTTTGATAGCGTCATATTGGTTCCAAGTGAAAGTTTGATCAGCAAATTCAGTTTCTGCTAATTCATAACCCCATTTTTTGAATCCGCCTTCAGTGTACTTCATGATGTTACCTTTGTGTACTAAAGTTACTGATGGTTCGTTATGCTTGATTGCATATTCGATTGCAGAACGTACTAAACGGTGAGTACCTTCTTGAGATACTGGTTTAACACCGATACCTGAAGTTTCTGGGAAACGGATATTTTTTGTACCGAATTCTGTTTGTAAGAAGTCGATGATTTTTTTAGCTTGTTCAGAACCAGCTTCGAACTCGATACCAGCGTAGATATCTTCAGTGTTTTCACGGAAGATAACCATTTTCACGTCTTCTGGACGTTTAACTGGAGAAGGAACACCTTCAAAGTGACGTACTGGACGTAAGCATACATATAAATCTAATTGTTGACGTAATGCAACGTTTAGAGAACGGATACCGCCACCGATTGGCGTTGTTAAAGGACCTTTGATTGCGATTAAGTATTCGTTGATTTTATCTAAAGTATCTTGTGGTAACCATTCACCAGTTTGGTTGAATGCTTTTTCACCAGCTAAAACTTCTAACCATTCGATTTTCTTTTCGCCATTGTAAGCTTTTGCTACAGCTGCGTCGATTACGCGAGATGCTGCTGCCCAGATATCTGGACCAATACCGTCACCCTCGATGAATGGGATAACAGGGTTGTTAGGTACGTTTAAAACGCCATTTTCTACTACGATTTTGTTCGTCATTGGAAATTTGCCTCCTAATAATCATAAATCTAGGACTGCGAATATTCGCAGTCCTAGGATATTTTAACATACTTTTTTAATTAGCGCTCGTTAATTGGAACGTATTTTTGCATATCTGGACCAACATATTCCGCACGTGGACGGATTAAGCGGTTGTTTGCATACTGTTCTAAAATGTGCGCTACCCAACCTGAAGTACGAGATACTGCAAAGATTGGTGTGAATAAGTCATGTTCGATACCTAAAGAATCATATACTGATGCTGAGAAGAAGTCTACGTTTGCAGGTAATTTCTTTTGCTCAACGATCATGTCGTGAATTTTCACTGACATATCGTATAATTCTGGTTTACCAGTTAACTTAGTTAACTTTTCAGACATTACACGTAAATGTGGTGCACGTGGGTCTCCACCACGGTATACGCGGTGACCGAAGCCCATGATTTTTTCTTTGTTGTCTAACTTGTTTTGTACCCAAGCTTCAACGTTGTCTAATGAACCGATTTCAGTTAACATTTTCATAACTTGCTCGTTTGCACCACCGTGTAATGGGCCTTTTAATGCGCCGATTGCAGATGTTACGCCAGAGTAAACGTCAGATAATGTAGCTACACATACGCGAGCTGTGAATGTAGAAGCGTTTAATTCGTGGTCAGCATGTAATACTAACGCTTTGTCGAATGCTTCGATTTCGATTGGTGCTGGCTCTTCGCCTTTTAACATGTATAAGAAGTTTGCTGCATAACCTAATTCTGGTTTTGGAGCAATTGGTTCTTTCCCTTGACGTACACGTGCAAAAGTAGTTACTACTGTTGCAATTTTCGCTTGTAGGCGGATTGCTTTACGGTAGTTTGCTTCAACTTCCATCACGTCTGCTTCTTCGTCAAATGTACCAAGCATTGATACAGCTGTACGTAATGCAGCCATTGGGTGTACTGTATTAAGTGGCATAGACTTGAATAAATCAGTAATAGCAGCTGGGATTGCCATGTTGTCTGCTAATTGTTGTTTTAATTCAGCTAGCTCGTCCGCTTTTGGTAGGCGAGTGTGCCATAATAAATAAATTACTTCTTCAAATGATGCATTGTTTGTTAAATCGTCGATACCATACCCTACATATGTAAGTGTGTCGTCGATAATTGAACTGATTTTAGACTCAGCTGCAACAATACCTTCTAAACCTTTAGTTGCTGACATAAAAATCGCTCCTTCATGTGATAGTTTGTTTTTGTAAGTGCTTTCTTTTAAAAACACGTCTACACTCATATCGTTCTGCTCAATGAACCTATAAGTAAATCGCTTACCGTTTCATTATAATCATTTTTGACGTATTTGTGAATTAAAAGTGTTTATTTTATGAAAAAGTCTCATATACTATAAAATTGCTGTTTAAAAGAGTATTTTCTGTTAATAACGAGATATAAAAAGCATAAGTAAGGAGTTACATAAAAAATGTCAAAAATAAATTCTCCTTTTTTCACTCCTATACGAATAAAATTTCTACTTTTTCTCGCCTATCTACTCGCCATCTTCTACTTGCTTCCTTTATCTGGTGCTATCTTTTTTTCTTATCTCATATTTCCTTTAGTCTATTTTTTTCACACAAAATTCCACATTCCTTATTTTCTATCAATTTTATGTGTCGCTTCCTTTGCTTTAACGCTCATTGCATTGTTAAGTTTTGCTGTTGTACAAAGTACACTTCAGCTACTTCCTTTTTTACAAAACCTCATCACAGCATTCGCCACACAATATGAGTCACACCCCTTTTTTCCAATGCTATCAGAAAAATTTTCCACACTTTTAGATACTTTCCTCACGACAATTCTTGCTATGACAAAAAATGTGTTCAACTCATTATTTGATATTCTGTTATTTTTACTCACGACATTTTTTGCCCTGCTCGAATCAAAAAAAAATCGACTTTGGTTTTTTGCGTTTGTACCAAAATCTTACCGAGCAGATTGGCAGCGCTATTTTACAAAGTCGATGTCGTTATTTAGTTTGTTTTTACTCGTCGAGCTACAATTATTTGCGCTGACCTTTTTATTATTGTGCATTGGATTTACTATTTTGCAATTTGATGG
Source organism: Solibacillus sp. (assembly GCA_040274725.1). GTDB lineage: Bacteria > Bacillota > Bacilli > Bacillales_A > Planococcaceae > Solibacillus. The sequence continues at coordinate 58,401 of JBEMAQ010000008.1, forward strand.
TGCAATCAATAAAGCCTTTTTAATCGCACTTGCCGATTGCATCCCATTTTTAGGCATCGGACTATTTTTAGTTCCCGCCGCGCTTTATTTTTTCTTTATTCATGAATGGCTGCTCGCACTTGCACTTTTCGGGCTTTATGTCTTTGTCCAAATTACAAGGCAGCTCGCTGAATCAAAGCTGTGGTCGCACACGATGCAACTGCGTATGACCTATACCTTTATCATTAGTGCCGGCGCCTTTTTATTATTCGGCATTTACGGCATACTCATTAGCCCACTGTTATTATTTATCGCGATGAAATTAAAGGCGCATCCTATTTTTGCACGATAATGACATTGCTATTTTTCATTTTTTTGCGTAGCCACATATAAAGGACAGGCTTAAATGCTTTGCCTGCAATTCCTGTCGCAAGTAATACACCGATAATATCCGTTAAAAAACCAGGTACAACAAGTAGTACACCACCAACAAATACCGTAAACGCGTCAATCATCGCATCTCCCGGCGGCTGTCCTTGACGAATACTGTCTTGCATGGCGCGAAATGATTTCGTCCCGCGTTTTTTTACAAGTAAAATCCCTAATGCGCTCGTTGCGACAATTAGTAATAAGGTCGGAAATATGCCGATTGCTTTACCGACGAATATAAAAGTTGCAATTTCTGCAAACATAAGCACGATCGCTGTTAAAAATATTTTTTTCAATCCAACTCCTCCAGTCTACTCTTCCTTATTTACTACGAATTTGCGGTAAGAAAGTTTCAAAAAAAATTCACCATTTTAGCAAAAGCCAAAATGGTGAATTGAATTTTTATAGTACACTTGCGTGGCCTTTATAAATAACGCCCGTTTCTGCGTCCATTGTAATTTCTTGGCCGTGGCGAATTAATGTTGTTGCTTCTTTTACACCAACAATAACTGGAATACCAAGGCTTAGTCCGACAACCGCTGCATGGCTTGTTAGACCGCCCTCTTCTGTAATAATACCGATACAATTTTCAATCGCTGGCATCATTTCGCGATCCGTACCAACTGTTACTAAAATACAGCCGTCTGTATCATACGCGTTCGCCTCGCCCGCATTTTTTGCGACAACTGTTTTTGCAACAGCTGATGCTTTGCCAATGCCTTGACCGCGCGCTAATAAATCGCCAATTACATGTACCTTCATTAAGTTCGTTGTACCCGCCTCGCCAACAGGTACACCTGCTGTAATGACAACAACATCGCCGTGATCTACAAAGCCTGATTTTAATGATTCATCTACTGCAAGCTCTAAAATTTCGTCTGTTGATGATACACGTGATGTAACAATTGGTTGCACGCCCCATACTAATGTTAGCATTTGCGCTGTATTAACAGAGCCTGTTACCGCGATAATTGGTACACCTGGACGATATTTTGCAATCATTTTTGCTGTATTACCGCTCTCTGTTGGTGCAAGTACTGCTTTTACACCTAGATTAATTGATGTATGCGCAACCGCTTGAGAAATCGATTCTGTCATCGTGCTATCTTTTTCGCGGCTACGTTGATTGACGATGCTACGATAGTTGAGTGACGACTCTGTACGATCCGCAATTTTATTCATCGTTTGCACCGATTCTACTGGATACAAACCTGCTGCTGTTTCGCCTGACAGCATAATGGCATCCGTCCCATCAAAAATTGCATTGGCAACATCTGACGCTTCGGCACGTGTAGGACGCGGATTGCGCTGCATCGAATCAAGCATTTGTGTCGCTGTAATAACTGGTTTGCCGACTTGATTACATTTATTAATTAGTAGCTTTTGTACAAGTGGCACTTCTTCTGCTGGAATCTCTACGCCTAAATCACCACGCGCAACCATTAAGCCGTCTGACACTTCGATGATTGCATCGATATTGTCAACGCCTTCTTGGTTTTCGATTTTCGGGATAATTTGAATATGAGAGCCGCCATTTTGCTCAAGTAACTCACGAATTTCAAGTACGTCCTTTGCTGTACGGACAAATGATGCCGCGATAAAGTCTACACCTTGCTCGATACCGAATAAAATATCTTGTGCATCCTTTTCTGTAATACCTGGCAGCTTTATGGAGACACCTGGTACATTTACGCCTTTTTTGTTTTTTAATACGCCCGCATTTTCAACGATTGTCGTAATGCGACCTGTATCTAAATCTTTTGCTAATACGCGTAGCTCGATTAAACCATCATCTAATAAAATGATGTCATGTTGATCTACGTCCTCGATTAATTGCTCGTACGTAACAGAAAAGACATCTTTTGTGCCTTCTACTTCTGTCATCGAAATATCAATTACTTGACCTGTTACTAAATGAAGTTCGCCGTTTTGCATCGTATGCGTACGAATTTCAGGTCCCTTTGTATCCAGTAAAATCCCTACTGGTTTGCCTAAACGCTCCGCTGCATCGCGAATTGCTGCGATACGCACCGCGTGCTCCTCATGATTACCATGTGAAAAGTTTAAACGGGCAACATTCATCCCTGCTTCAATAAGTTGATCTAGCATTTCTGGTGATTCACTTGCTGGTCCAATCGTACATACAATTTTAGTTTTTCTCATATGATTTCCCTCTCTGCTTGTTCACTCTAGATTGATAATTCTTTTGATAAAGTATATAAACTTAAATCAGCCTTATGATTGTTTTCATATGCCTCTTTTAAGTCATAATCTACTACTGCATGATTTCTTATACCTACCGCACGTCCACCTTTGCCCTCTAGCAAAACTTCTACTGCCCTCGCGCCAAGACGTCCCGCTAATACGCGATCACGTGCTGATGGTGCACCACCTCGTTGCATATGGCCAAGTACAGATACGCGAATTTCAATACCTGTGCGCTCTTTTAAAATGTTTGCCAGCTCCTGACCAGACATCACACCTTCTGCTACAATTATAATACTATGACGTTTACCACGTGCAACCCCGCGCTCAAGACGTTCTACAATGTCATCAATACTATATTCTTCTTCTGGAATTAACACGGATTCTGCACCTGCTGCAAGACCTGCCCACAGTGCAATATCACCTGCATCACGGCCCATTACTTCAACAACAAATGTATTTTCATGACTTGTTGCTGTATCGCGAATTTTGTCGATAGACTCGATGACTGTATTCACTGCCGAATCAAAGCCGATTGTATATTCTGTGCCTGGTACGTCATTGTCAATTGTCCCTGGTATGCCGACGCACGGGAAGCCTTTTTCGGTTAACTGCATCGCACCACGGTACGAGCCGTCACCACCAATAACAATCAATCCTTCAATACCTGCTGCACGCAAATTTTTAATAGCCTGCTCCTGCTTGTCATCTAAATGGAAATCCGGGAAGCGTGCTGAATAAAGTATCGTCCCACCACGCTGAATAATGCCACCAACTGCACCTAAATCAAGCATTTCGTACCTGCCGTGGAACAATCCCTCGTATCCGTGATAAACGCCTACAACATCGACACCGTGGAAGCGTGCTTTACGCACAACCGCTCGAATTGCGGCGTTCATTCCAGGTGAATCTCCGCCACTCGTTAAAACTGCAATCTTTTTCATCAGGTGTATTCCTCCTATTATTCCCCTAATACTATTCACATTAACATGAATTTTGAAGATTTGTAACCTTTCTACACAACAAACTACACTGTATTTACAAAAAAAATGAAGAATGCGTTTTCATACATTCTTCATTCATCACACACGCTATCAATTTTCTAAATATTGACCGATATTTTTAAACTTTTGATAACGATCCTCGATTAGCTCTTCTTTTGATAGCGGCGAAAGTATAGCAAGTGTATCTTCAATACTTTCCTTAATATTAATTGCCTGCTTTTGTACATTTTTATGCGCCCCGCCTGTAACCTCTGGAATAATGCCGTCGATAATGCCAAGCTCCCGTAAATCAAGTGCGGTAATTTTCAACGCCTCCGCTGCCTGCTTTGCCAAAGTAGCATCCTTCCATAAAATCGACGCCGCGCCCTCTGGTGAAATTACCGAATACGTCGAGTTTTCGAGCATTAAAATTTTATTCGCTACACCTAATGCGAGTGCTCCGCCGCTTCCGCCTTCACCGATGACAATGCTAATGATTGGCACAGTAAGCCCCGCCATTTCAAATAGGTTGCGTGCAATCGCCTCGCTTTGCCCGCGCTCCTCTGCTGCCTTGCCTGGGTACGCACCCTTCGTATCAATAAAGCAAATAATTGGGCGGTTAAATTTTTCCGCCTGCTTCATTAAGCGTAATGCCTTGCGGTAACCTTCCGGGTGTGGCATTCCAAAATTGCGTCGAATATTTTCTTTCGTCGTCTTGCCGCGCTGATGACCAATAACCGTCACGGGCTGCCCATTAAACGCCGCAATGCCACCGACAATCGCCGCGTCATCCATAAATGTACGGTCGCCGTGAAGCTCCATAAAATCTGTAAAAATTGCCGCAATATAATCCAGTGTCGTCGGACGCTCGGCGTGACGCGCTACTTGCACGCGGTCCCACGGCTCCATATTTGAGTAAATGCTTTGCTCAAGCTGTAAAAGCCTTGACTCTAGCTTTTCGATTTCGCCACTCATATCCACTTCAGCGCGTTCCGCAATCGTTTTTAGTTCATCAATTTTTTCACGTAGTTGAACGACTGGGCGTTCAAATTCCAGCGTCTTAGCCATGTACTACACCCCCATGTAATTTCACAATTGTCGCGAGCTGATCACGCATGTCGAGACGATTAATAATGGCATCGAGCTGACCATGCTCGAGTAAAAACTCGGCTGTTTGGAAATCATCCGGTAGCTTTTCGCGCACTGTTTGCTCAATGACACGTCGTCCTGCAAAACCAATTAAGCTTTGCGGCTCCGCAATATTTAAGTCCCCGATGGATGCAAAGCTCGCTGATACACCCCCTGTTGTCGGATGCGTCATGACTGAAATATATAATAGCCCTTCGTCACTATGACGCTTCAAGGCAACACTCGTCTTCGCCATTTGCATAAGTGACAACACACCTTCTTGCATACGTGCGCCACCGCTCGCCGTAAAAATAATAAACGGCACACGCTGCGCGGTCGCCTTTTCTACCGCACGTGTAATTTTCTCGCCAACAACCGAGCCCATTGAGCCCATACGGAAATTCGAATCCATAATCGCTAACACAATTGGCTGCCCCTTTAGGCTTGCTGTCCCGGTTAAAACTGCTTCATTTAAGCCTGTCTTTGCGACATCTGCCTGCACCTTTTCAATATAAGCAGGGAAGTTTAACGGATTAGTCGTTTGTAAATTACTATCAAGCGCTTCAAATGAACCTGTATCTACAAAGCTCTCCATGCGCTCTGTCGCATTCATCGTGAAATGGAACGCACATTTCGGGCATACTTTTAAATTGGCCTCTAACTCCTTTGTGACATGAATCGTTTTACACTTCGGACATTTAATGACCATCCCCCTTGGAAAGGCGCGCTCCTTTTCTACGATTTCATTTGCTCGTTTGCGACTGCTAAATAAATCACGAATTGCCATACAATTGTCCCCCTTATAATAATTTCATCCACTTCTCATATGCTTCAATTGCCTCTGCGCGGTAGCCTAGCTGTATCGCCTTTAGCATTGTTTGTAGTAACTTTTTCTCCTGTGGTGCGACCATCCCACCAAGCGGTACTGTACTATATGCCGCAAGCTGTAGCCATATCTTTAACGCGAGACGGTTGCCTGACAAAATGATGCACTCCTGTAAAATCACTTCACGCTCAATGTCCTCACCAAGCTCCAACCGTTCAAAGAAGCTATCCCAAATCGGTAGCGCACGTAAATGAGGATCTGCGCTAATTCGCTGAATAGCCTCTTTCTCATGCATCTCGCGCGTGACATGCACGTCAGCAGTCGATTTTGGCTCCTGTAAAATAAATGAGCCCACAATTTCAACGAGCTGATGCCGCTGCACCGAGCCTAAAAATGTTCCTCCGCCGTGCTTCGTTTCGATTAAGCCAAGTAGCTCCAAGCTTCTTAGCGCCTCTCGTACAGAAGAACGTCCCACCTGTAATTTCTCACTAAGCACACGCTCTGACGGTATTTTGTCGCCCGGCTGAATATTTTCTTCCGCAATAATGTCACGTAGTTGTTTGACAATTTGCAAAAACATTTTTTTCACTGGCTTTTGCTCCAACCGCTCCACCTCCGAGTCTCCCAAAGTGGTCAGACCAGTTTTATGATTCTACTATACAAAACAAATATTGAAATGTCAAAAAATTATGGGGTATTTTTTCATTTTACTAGTAAAAACACCATTTCATAGCGTTCTATCTACTTTTTTCTCAATTACATAATAATACGACTGAATTTACTATTAATGAAATAATAGTTACATACAAAAAAACGAGTGATTCGCATCACTCGCCTACATGATTTGCAATTGCTTTGCCTTTATTTGTGCCTTGCCGAAGCGCTGTTCTAGCACACCTTCTACATACACAAGCTGGTCGTGCTGTAGCTGTTTTGCAAGCGGCTCATACACTTGTGGAAATAGTGTAATAGAAACAACACCGAATTCATCCTGCACTTGTACAAACGCCATCTGCTCGCCTTTTTTCGTACGAATTTGGCGAATATCCTCGACAAGACCAATTATTTTTATAAATGTACCATCTCGCATCGCGGCAAGCGTTTGTGTCGTCGCATTCAAGTCATTAAAATGCGTGCGCATCCGAATAATCGGGTGCTCCGACACATAAAAGCCGAGCACCTCTTTTTCGTAGAGAAGCTTTTCTTTTTCCGTTAAGGGCGGTGCGTCGATATGCTTCGGTGTGCCAAACAACGCATGATCCCCCTCTGTCAAACCGACCAGTTCCGCCTGCTTCTCAGCCGCATCGAGCGTGGCAAGCAACGTGGCGCGGTCACGCCCAAATTCATCAAGCGCTCCTGCTTTAATAAGTGGCTCAAACACCTTTTTGTTAAACACCTTCGCGCTCAGTGATACCGCGACATCAAAAATAGTTGTAAACGGTTTCTGCCTCGCACCGCGCACCTGAAGTAGCTTTTGTAAAAACGGGGACGGCACATTTTTGATTGCAGACAAGCTAAAGCGAATCGCGCCATGTTCTACTTTAAAATGACGTGCGCTTTTATTAATCGACGGCGGTAAAATTTGAATCCCTTGCCCCTTGGCTTCATTCATAATTTGCGTGAGCTTATCACTATTGCCCATTGCATTTGTTAACAGTGCTGCATAAAAATTCACGGGGAAATTCGCCTTTAAATACGCCATTTGATACGAAACCACACTATAAGCAACCGCGTGACTTTTCGCAAAACCGTAATCGGCAAAGCGTACGATTAATTCATACACTTCATTTGCCACCTGCGCTGGGTAACCCTGCCCTGCCGCTCCAGCTGTAAATGCCGCACGCTGCTGTTCTAGTACATCACGATTCTTTTTACTAACCGCACGGCGAAGTAAATCTGCCTGCCCAATCGTAAAGCCTGCAAAGACGTTCGCAATGCGCATGATTTGCTCCTGGTAGATGATAATGCCGTACGTTTCACGCAAAATTGGCTCAAGCACTGGGTGGCTATATGTCACTATTTCCGCGCCGTGCTTTCTGCGTGCATACATTGGAATAAACTCCATCGGGCCTGGTCGATACAATGCGTTCACTGCAACAATATCTAAAAAATGTGTCGGACGAATATCACGCAGTGCCTGACGCATGCCATCCGACTCGAGTTGGAAAATTCCTGCTGTATCCCCGCGCTGCAATAGCTGAAATGTTGCCGCGTCCTCTAGTGGAATGTGCTTAAAATCAATGTCCATTTGATGTGTATAGTAAATTGATTTTCTAATTTGCTCTAAGATCGTTAAATTACGAAGGCCTAAAAAATCCATTTTCAGTAAGCCACTCTGCTCTACTTCCTGCATCGGCCACTGCGTTAAGAACACATCATCATGCCCTTCCTCAATCGGCACAATCTCAACAAGTGGTACCGGACTTAACACAATGCCCGCTGCATGCGTAGAAGCATTACGTGGTAAGCCTTCTAGCTTCAGTGCCGCTCTAAACCACTCATCATGTACCGGTTCCGCTGCAATAAACTGGCGTAAATTTTCCGATTGCGTATAGGCATCCTGAAGTGTAATGCCAATGCGATTTGGAATCGATTTTGAAATATACTCTAATTTCTCTGCCGCAAAATTAAACATCCTCGCCACATCACGCGCGACAGCTTTCGCCGATAACGTGCCAAATGTAATAATTTGCGCCACATGCTGCTTGCCGTATTTGTCCTTCACATACTGGATAACTTCCTCACGGCGTGTATCTAAAAAATCGATATCAATATCCGGTAATGATACACGCTCCGGATTTAAAAAGCGCTCGAATAGTAAATCATATTGCAGCGGATCTACTTGCGTAATTTGCAGTGCATAGGCAACGAGCGAGCTAGCTGATGAGCCACGGCCTGGTCCTGTTAAAATATTTGCCTCACGTGCAAAGCGCATGAAATCCTCAACGATCAAGAAATAATCCGCATAGCCCATTGAATTGATAACCGAAAGCTCATAGCGTAACCGATCCTCATAAGCTGTCGGGAGTGCACGCTGCACAATTTGCTGTAAACCTTCAACTGTGCGCTGTTCGAGTAAACGCTCTGCTGTCATACCAGTCGGCACAGGAAACTTCGACATATGTACCACATTTTTCGGTAATGACACGCGGCAACTCAGTAGCATATTTTTCGCATTGTCTAGCCACTGTGGCACATCATGAAAACGATTCTGCCAAGCACGCGCTGACAGCACAAAGCGGTCTTCCATATGTCGCACAATGCCGCGCTCATGCAGTTTCACACCGCTATCAATCGCACGCGCGACCTCATAGGCAAACTGGTCCTCCGCATGTAAATAGCTACTTGCATGTGTCGCGACAATGACTGCACCGAGACGCTCCGCAAATTGTATCGCAAACGACTCGCTATCTACTGTCGCCTCACTACGGCTAATACCTACATAGAGATGTCGGTTAAAAATCGACTGTAGTTCAGCGGCATGTTCTACGTTGACTTGCTGTAGCCATATAGCATCCTTCTCTAGCGCAGGAATCATCCCTATACAGCCCTTCGCATAGGCCTTTAGCCAACGAATCGGCAGACAGTTATCCGCACGTACTGCAACCGCACTCGCGATTTTCAACAGCGAGTGGTAACCTTCATTCGTCTGTGCATATAAAACAATCGGCAAATGCGCCTCATCAGAAAATGCAACCGATAGCTGCAAGCCTGCTACTGGGTGAATCCCTGCCGCCTTCATTTGATGCCAAAAAGGCAAAAGCCCGTACAATCTCGTGTTGACTATTGCACAAGCTTCTGCCTTTTGTTGTTGAAGGAAGGGGATAAGCTCCTCGATTCGAATGGTACTTTTCAATAAATCAGCGCTTGTCTGTATTTGTGGATAAACAACCGACATCGCTATCCCTCCATTATTACGCGTAATTTTTACAAATTTCCTTTAAATCTTCAATCACCTGGTCTGCTTCACTCCATGAATACGCTGTCGCACCAGATGCAAGTGGGTGACCACCGCCGTTATATTTCTTCGCTAATCCATTAATAACTGGTCCTTTTGAACGCAGGCGCACGCGAATTGTCTCGCCCTCTTCAATAAAGATGACCCATGCACGAATGCCCTTTACATTGCCTAATGAGCCAACAAGTAGCGACGTTTCAGAAGCCGTCGCATCAAATTCACGCAAAATATCCGATGTCATTTTAATGTACGCCATACCAGACGCGTCCATTATGAAGTTTTGATATAAATAGCCTTGTAAATGAAGCAGCTTACGGTCCATTTCGTACATGCCGTCAAATAGCTCGGTACGGTTAAAGTTCGATTTAATTAACTGACCTGCCACCTCAAATGTGCGCTCGCTCGCGCTTGGGAATAGGAAGCGGCCTGTATCGCCAACAATGCCTGCAAATAAAAGGCGTGCTGACGCATCTGACATTTGCCAGTGATGCGACGCGGCGGCTTCCTCAAATAGTTCATAAATCATTTCACTGCATGAGCTCGCATTTGTATCGACCCATAAAAGGTCACCGTACGCATCATCATTTGGATGATGGTCAATCTTAATTAATTTCGCGCCCAACGTGTAGCGCTGGTCGTCAATACGCTCCGTGTTCGCCGTATCCGTCACGATAATGAGTGCGCCCTCAAACTGCGCATCTATCAACTCTTGCGGGTGTGCTAAAAATGATAGAGAATCGTCATGCTCTCCCGTAACATATACCTCTTTTGCTGGGTAATTATGACGGATTAACTCCGCTAAGCCCATTTGTGAGCCGTACGCATCCGGGTCTGGGCGCACATGGCGATGCACGATAATTGTGTCAAACTGTTCAATTGTGTCAATGATTTGTCGTTTCAAATGTTTTCCTCCTGTTATGTAGTGAAAACCTTTTGCATTTACTGTAAAATATAGTAGAAATTAAACAGTCACGCTCTAGGAGGTCACCATGTTAAATTTAGTATTAGTCGCCTGTATTATCATTTTGTTTGCGGTCTTCTTTTATTATAAAACAAAGCAGTTCCGCACAACATTACCTATTAGAAAAAAATGGTACAAAGCAAAGGCAGGCGTTGTATTCGGTATTTTTCTCATGACGTTTGGCATAAACGCTGTCGTACGTTATGAAGGGACAGCTGTTAGTATCATCGTCATGCTTCTTTTCTTATTATACGGCGCACTGCAAGTATTTTCGCAATACAAGCGCGTGCAGCACGAAGGTCGGTTTATTAAAGAGGAATATACATTAAATCAATAATTGGAACATAAATGGTTGCCACAAACTTGCGGCAACCATTTTTTAACGCTCTAATAATTGGAATGTCATCATCGCTTTGCCGACTAAAATAGAGCCATTAAATACATCAAAGTCCATTTTTACGAACTTACGACTCATATCTAAAATATGGGGGCGCACCGTTAACACACTCTCCATTTGAACAGGCTTAATGAAATAAATATTCATATTTTCGACAACCGCATCGCCGCGCTTGCGACGCTTTAGTGCAAACGAGCCAACTTCTGTTAAAATCGTTGTAAATGCACCATATGAAATCGCACCGTACTGGTTCGTCATTTGTGGTGTCACCGTAAACTCAACAATGACATCTTCTTCCCCCATTACGCGCATTTCATTTTTAATTAAATCATCAATTGTTTCACCGTGCTGCGGCTGACGCTGTGCGTGTTGCAGTGCCTTTAACACGTCCTGACGACTAATAACACCTTGTAATTCGTTATCATCATTAATGACTGGCAGTAAATCAATGCCCTCCCAAATCATCCGGTGACCGGCTGACGCGACGCTCGTTTTCATAGAGGCAGCAATCGGATTTTTCGTCATCACTTTATCGATGGCCTCTGTTTCCTCTCGCCCAATCACGTCCTTACTTGTAATCATCCCGATAAGCTTGCGGTGCTGCGTGACAACTGGGAATGCCCCGTGTGTCGTGCGCATATTTTGCTTATGGAAATCCGCAATTGTATGGTCGTTTCGTAGCACCGCTGTATCCTCAATTGGTATATAAATATCCTCAATTAATAAAATATCTTTCTTAATCAACTGGTCATAAATCGCACGGTTAATCATCGTTGCGACCGTAAACGTATCATAGCTTGTCGAAATAATCGGCAACTCTAGCTCGTCCGCTAAACGTACCGCTTCCTCTGTCGAATGGAAGCCGCCTGTAATGAGGACTGCTGCACCTGTTTTCAGCGCATATTCATGCGCCTGCGTACGGTTTCCGACAATTAGTAGGCTCCCTGCATCTGTATAACGCATCATATCGTCAAGCTTCATCGCACCGATTACAAATTTCGTTAACGTTTTGTGCAAACCTGACTTCCCACCTAATACTTGACCATCAATAATATTGACGATTTCCGCGAACGTTAAACGCTCAATATTTTCCTTTTTCTTCTTTTCGATCCGAATTGTTCCGACACGTTCAATTGAGCTAACTAAACGGCGATTTTCCGCTTCTTTAATCGCGCGATACGCCGTTCCTTCACTCACTTGCATTTCTTTCGCAATTTGGCGTACAGAAATTTTATCGCCAACGGGTAGTGATTCAATGTATTGAATAATTTTCTCATGTTTTGTCGACATAGCATCACCTATTCTCATCATCATTAATGTCAATATTGTAACATATTCCATGTCAACTATCCGAACATTTTAAAATAACAAAAGCGCTAAAGCGCCTGCTCAGCCCCGACAAGCGCTGGAGAGCCCGAAGTGAAAGTGCGCTTTTCAACTTTCACCCGAGGGATCGAAGCGACCTCGAGGGGCTGGCGCTTTAGCCTGGACGTAAAGCAAACCTTGCCCAAAGTTATCCACAATGCGAAAGTCTAAAGTTTCCTTACCAATAACAAAAGCAGCCTATATGAAAGATTCCACCTTCATACAAGCTGCTTCTCCTCATGCTAGGCGAGCTTCGATAAGTCTACAACATCACCCGCGCGTAAAATTTGCACGTCCGCACCCTCGACTAAATCTGCAAAATTTTGCGGATTCTGCTTAATTGGTGGGAATGTGTCATAGTGAATTGGCACAACAATTTTCGGCTTTAATAAGCTCACCGCATACGCCGCGTCATCTGGCCCCATCGTGAAATTATCGCCAATCGGCAAGAAGGCCACATCAATCGGATGACGCTTGCCAATTAGCTCCATGTCACCAAACAGTGCCGTATCCCCCGCATGATAAATCGTTAAGCCCTCTGCTGTAAATAAGATTCCACCTGGCATCCCTGTGTAAATGATGTCGTTATTGTCTGTTACATAGGACGAGCCGTGAAATGCTAGCGTAAATTTCACCTTACCAAAATCAAATTCATGTGCACCGCCAATATGCATCGGATGAACATGCGCACCTTGCCAGCCTAAATAATTCGCTAGCTCATTCGGCGCGACAACAAGCGCACCACTTGCCTTTGAAATTTCCACCGTATCGCCAACGTGGTCATTATGCCCGTGCGTTAATAAAATCGCGTCCGGCTTCTCCTCTGCTACGACTAAATCTGTTAGCTCATTGCCATTAATAAATGGGTCAATTAAAATCGTTTTGCTATTCGTTTCGATTTTGACAATCGAATGCCCGTGATATGAAATTTTCATCTATGGAGCCTCCTCATGCAATTTTTTCACTATTATTACTTCTGCAACCGTGCAGAAATATCCTTTTTTTGATATGCTTATTTATGCGTAAAATGCTTTTCCCTGTTACACATAGTATTTTACATACACTGTAGCCACTACTAGGAGGTCAATTCATGACAAAATTACAACAGCTACAAAACTACTTACAAGACAACGATATCGATGCTGCATTTATTACAACACCTGATAATGTCTTTTATTTCTCAGGTTTTGATAGCGATCCACACGAGCGCTTACTTGGCGTGATGATTTTTAAAGAGGCAGAGCCGTTTTTAATTTGCCCGCAAATGGAAGTACCTGACGCACTTGCTGCTGGCTGGGGCTACGCGGCAATCGGTCATGTCGACACAGAAAACGCTTGGGACGTTGTAGCGAAAACGATTGCTGCACGCGGCATAAACATTTCGACAATGGCCATCGAAAAAGCACATTTAACAGTGGAGCGCCTAGAAGAATTACAAGCACGCTACCCACAAGCAAAGTTCGCACGCATTGACGATCAAGTTAATGCCATGCGCGTCATCAAATCAGAGGATGAGCTTGTGAAATTACGCGAAGCCGCAGCGCTTGCAGACTACGCGATTCAAGTTGGCTGTGATGCGATTGCTGAAGGCAAAACGGAAATGGAAGTTTTAAACGAAATTGAGTCTGCGATTAAAGCAAAGGGCCATGCGATGAGCTTTGACACAATGGTACTTGCTGGTGAGAAATCAGCGTCTCCGCACGGCGTACCAGGTGACCGCAAAATCCAGCGCGGTGACTTTATTTTATTTGACCTTGGTGTCATTTACGACGGCTACTGCTCAGATATTACACGTACCGTTTCATTCGGTGAGCCGTCCGACGCACAAATCGACATTTACAACGCTGTTCGTAAAGCAAACGAGGATGCGATTGCTGCCGTAAAACCAGGCGTTCGCGCAATGGACCTTGATAAAATCGCCCGGGACGTGATTACAAATGCGGGTTACGGCGAATACTTTACACACCGTCTTGGTCACGGCTTAGGTATTTCTGTACATGAATTCCCATCAATCAACGGTGCAAACGAATACGTACTACAATCAGGTGCCGTCTTCACAATCGAGCCTGGCATCTATAAATCAGACGTAACAGGCGTTCGTATTGAAGATGATGTTGTCGTAACAGACACAGGCGTTGAAGTATTAACAAAATTTACAAAAGAATTAATTATTCTTTAAAAACAAAATCTCCAATCGAAAAAGTAGTTTTCGGTTGGAGATTTTTTAATTTTTCCGGTCCAGTTTAACGATTACCATTTTTTAACTAGTTTCATAAATATATTAATGAGGAATAGTATGGTTAGTGAAAGGATGATGATAATAAAAAAATTGATTTCTATCACATTGCTAAGCTTATTGCTATTTTTAAATCCACTGTCACTTCATGAAGCGTACCATACAGAAGCAGCTACCGTTTCGTACGTTGTAGCAGAGCAGGATATTTATTTGCGTAATCAGCCAGCAGAGGACGCCAAAAAAATCACAACAATAAAAAATTACGCAGGGGTCAAAGTCTTTTCTTCGAATGACACTTGGGCCTATATTCAGGCCGGAAAAGTAAAAGGCTATGTATATACAAGCACGTTAACGAAAAAAAATCCGAAACAAACTGCAAGCGCACAAATTGTAACAGGTGGCCTTTCACCAAAAGCAGGACGCAGCTACACATACAACCCATCCTTTGAAGAGGACGGCAGAAAAATGACGTACTTTGCTACACAAAATTACGGTGTAACAGAGCTATTAACATCTGATGGGCTCGGCTATGCCTACTTAGAATCAACAGACGCTTTTGAAATGGGCATTGCAAATTCGGGTGTATTTTTCTTCTCACTTTCCTATCCAATGAAAAGAGGCAGTACAATACACGATACAGATTACGGTATTCAAACTAATACGATTACAAAAGTATTTGTAGAAAGCACGTCACATACCGTAACAACAGCTGCTGGTACATTTAATGATGTCATTGTGTTGAATTATCCAAACGGTGCTCAGCTGTTTTTAGCAAAAGGCTATGGGGTCATTAAAATTATCGACTCGACAGGAAAAACAACTGCCGAGCTTGTAAACGTAAAATAAAAGAAGCTTCGGGCAATCCCGAAGCTTCTTTTATTTTATAGTAAACCAGATAATACACCGAGCACATCGTCTACCACAACATATGGCGCTCCCTGTGCATCTGCAATATTATAAGGGTTTGAAATAAGCGTCTGTACATCGCGTCCGAAAATATCCTCTAGCTGACGTAAACGTTCTGGACTCAGGTCAATAATCGTCACAGCCGCCCCCATACCTACCGCAATTTTTGCCGCATTTGTTCCAGCAATACCGCCGCCAATCACCGTGACTTTCCCGCGTTGTACCCCAGATACACCACCAAGTAAAATTCCTTTTCCACCTGGTACCTTTTCTAAATAATGCGCACCAATTTGGGTTGCCATCTTGCCGGCCACCTCGCTCATTGGCATCAAAAGTGGTAGTGTACGGTTCGGCAATTGTACGGTTTCATACGCAATCCCAACGACCTTTTGATCAACGAGCGCACGCGTCAATTCTGGCTCTGGCGCTAAATGTAAATATGTAAACAAGTCCATTCTAGCAACTTTAAATACAATTGAGAATCTCTTTACTTTCGAATATTCCATTTATTTAAAATATTAAAATTAACATTATTAAATGCTATTTTAGTAAAATAATACCTATTCCATACATCTCCATGTTACATAAAGTACATTTGTAATTTCTGTGAAAATAAAACAAAATCGGTACATTACCAACGTAATTAATGTAATAAAATAGATAGTTGTGATATTTTTTTACATTTTTTCTATGTAAGGTATTTCCATTCAAAAAACATTTGATATAATAGTAGTAGATACACATAAGGAGGAAATGAAAATGGCTAATCATTATAAAAACATTGTTGTCGCAGTAGACGGCTCTAAAGAAGCGGAATATGCGTTCCGTAAATCAATCGACGTAGCAAAACGTAACGTAGGTTCTACATTAAACCTTGTGAACGTAATCGACACGCGCTCTTTCGCAGCAGTTGAAGCATATGACCGTTCAATCGCTGAGCGTGCACAGCAGCACTCTGAAGAGTTACTAAACGGCTACAAGCAACAGGCTGAAGCTGAAGGCTTAGAAAACGTTAACTTAGTAATTGAATACGGTTCTCCAAAAAATATTATTACAAAAGAGCTTTCTAACATTGTAGAAGCTGACCTAATCATCTGTGGTGCAACAGGTTTAAACGCAGTTGAGCGTTTCTTAATCGGTTCTGTATCAGAAGCAATCGTACGTACAGCAAAATGTGACGTACTTGTTATCCGTACACCAGAGTGATTCTAAAAAATGGATTGGGCATACATGCCCAATCCATTTTTATTATTTCCCCTCTTGCCACATACGAATCTTTTCAAAGAACATTTGCAGTGCCTGCTTATTTGACATATTCGGCACTTTTGCAAGTAATACCTCACGCGGTGCACGCTTCGAGGCATCCTGCTTTTGCAGGATTAAAATGCTCTTCTCATGTGCACGTGACGCAAACATATTTTCAGGAAGCTGAATAACCGCTTGAATCCACGCATTCCCTTTAATAAATTTATGCAATTGCTGTGCTTGCTCTGATTCAAATAATGCTGCTGGAATAAGGAAAAATCCGTAGCCGCCATCCTTTAAATAATTCATTGACTGCTCAATAAATAAATGGTGTGCGTAGCTCATGCCTTCTGCTGCACATAACTCATAATCAACTGCAATCTCTTCATTCGGATAATAACCAACTGGCAGATCGCAAAGTACCGCATCGACTGGGTCCACAAGTAGCTTTTCTAGCGCATCCTGACGGTAAAGTGTCACGGGTTGCTCGATTAAATCGCCTGTTGCCGCAGCTAAGCGGATGAGTAAGTCATCTACTTCAACGCCCGTTGCCACTAATTTCGTATCCATTGTGTTCATGACTGTATAGAGCAGATTCCCTGTACCAAGTGCTGGATCAAGCACCGTTACTTGACCTTCCTTCAGTTCATCCTCTAAACACGCCGAAACAAAATGACCAACTAATAAACCAAGTGTATCTGGTGTCATTTGGTGATTTGGCTGTGAGCTTTTACGCATCCCTTTTAAAATGGCAATTTGAATCGCCTTACGCATATCTTCTTTCGTCGCGCCCTCTACGTGCCACTCAAATTTGCCATCTAATGTCTCTTCAAGCGCTTGCAGTAATGCCTCCAAATAATCTGTGCCATCTACCGCAAGCTGCTCTGCTCGCCCATTAATATGACCAAAAATTAACTCAAACTTATCCATCTATAACTTCCTCTCAAACGAATAGAAAACCCACGCGAACAAGTCGAATGGGTTTCTACTCTCTGTCTTCTTACACTTTACACGAAAATGATCAAAAACAAAATTATTTAGTCAACGCTTTAACCGCTTCAATCGCCGCATCGTAGTTCGGGTGATCTGTCGCTTCTGGTACATACTCAACATACGCTACGTTACCTTCTGCATCTACTACGAAGATTGAACGAGTTAATAGGCGTAACTCTTTAATATGTACGCCGTAAGCTTCACCAAATGATGCATCGCGGTGGTCTGATACCGTTTGTACTTTATCAATACCTGCAGCACCACACCAACGTTTTTGTGCAAATGGTAAGTCCATTGACACTGTGTAAATAATTACGTCATCGCCTAACTCAGCAGCTGCTTCGTTAAATTTGCGTGTTTGTTGATCACATACACCTGTATCAAGTGATGGTACAACTGAAAATAAACGAATTTTGCCTTCTGAATCTTTTAAAGAAACAGCTGATAAATCATTTGCAAGCACTGTGAAGTCTGGTGCTTTGTCTCCTACTTTTACTTCGTTCCCTAGTAATGTTACTGCGCCTTGTTTAAATGTTACGTTTGCCAAATTAAACGCCTCCCTTTATTCCATTATATTACTAAACTTGAAAGCTACAATGCAACTATGTAGCTTACAAAAGCGAAAAGCCCCCTCGAGAAGTTAGGGGACCTTTCTAGTTTAGATGGTGTCGATACTTTTATATTATCGAATATTCACTTCTTAAACGTGTTTTTCATAAATTTTTTCGTGTACAACAATTGTATCCGCAAAAAAGTCGGCAACGCCCTTATTTTGTGGGGTAAACGCAACAATCACACAGGGTAAAAAGAAAAATGTTTTTTGAATAAAGCGGCCGATTAATTCACGGAATAACACTGTTCCCCAATCAAGCGCCTCCCCATTTTCTTTTTCCACGCGTAAACCAAAAATCATTTTGCCTAGCGTTTGCTTTAAAAATTTCGTCAGTAGTACGAAATAAGCATAATAAACAACTGCTGATAGCACGACGAACGGTGCATACCAATTCGTTCCGCTCATATCCCAGTCCATCACCGCAAAAATTGGACGAATTGTTAGTCCTGTGACCGCACTGATAACCAGCAGATCAATTAAAAAGGCCCAAAAGCGCATCCAAAAGCCTGCTGTTTTTTCTGCATAAACCGAAGCCTTTGGTGCATCATACTGCTCGATTATTTCATTCATACGAACGCCTCCCTAATAATTCCCGTATAAATACATCATACGCGGAGAATCTGTTGATGAAATAATTTTTGTAATATATTGTGACTCAATAGAAGGCAGGAACATCGAGCCCACTTTCATGCCAAGAAGAGATGCCCAATCGTCTGAATCAGATGCATAACTGAAGAGCGCTGCGTCCTGTAAATTGAAGTCTGCACGTAATGCCTCAATCGTCGCTGCCTCATTACCAATCACGTCCACTAAGCCCGCATTTAGCGCTTGTGTGCCACCTAAAATACGACCATCTGCAACCTTTTTCACCTCAGCTTCGGTCATACCGCGCCCCTGTTCAATGACGTCAACAAAGTCCTCATACATTTCGTCAATCATTTCCTGCACCATCGCAAGCTCTGCCTCTGTTGTCGCACGAGCGCCGCCTAGCATATCTTTATGCGTACCTGATTTAATGGTTTCAAACTCAATGCCGATATTTTCTGCTAGCTTTTCATAGTTAAATGACTGCATAATGACACCGATTGATCCTGTAATCGTTTCTTTTTGTGCAAAAATTTTGTCTGCTGGTGCTGAAATATAGTAGCCACCTGAAGCGGCCATTGAGCCCATTGACACGTAAATTGGAATTTGACGTTCCTCTTTTAGCTCCACAAGCTTACTATGAATTTCTGCTGATTCAATCACACCGCCACCTGGTGAATCGACCGACAGCACAACTGCCTTTACCGTATCATCCTTACGAATTGCTTCAATTTGATCGAGGAAGCCTTGGTGATTGTATTCAACTGGTGTCCAAATGTCCCCCTCACCTAAATCTTGAATCGCACCACTTACTGTTAAATGTGCAATACGGTTTGTCATGTCTCCTTCTTCTACTACATTTTCAGATAAAGTTGTTTCTGTCGTTCCCATCATACTTTCAAAGCTCGATGTGAAATCTGCTGAGAAAATCGTAATAATCGAATTAATTCCGATTGAAAAGAATAATAAAACGGCTGCGATAATAAGCGCAACCCAACGCTTTGTATTCATCTATCTTCCTCCTTTTTACTTTATTACGAAACTATGTTACAAAAAGATTCATTTTTTGACGAAAAATAAAAGATAGTGGAAAATCCACTATCCTTTTATTACCCAGGAAATACTGTCCTCACACGCGCTCATGCTGTGTGCGTAGTTCGACACGTCGAATTTTCCCTGATATTGTTTTTGGCAACTCGTCAATAAATTCAATAATACGTGGATATTTATAAGGAGCCGTTAACTCTTTGACATGATTTTGCAGCTGCTTCATTAGTTCCTGTGACGGCTCTACACCGTCCTGCAGTACAACATACGCCTTTACGACACTGCCGCGCACCTCGTCTGGACTTGCGACAACCGCACATTCACGTACGATTGGATGCTTTACGAGTGCATCCTCTACTTCAAATGGTCCAATTGTATAACCAGAGGAAACGATAATATCATCCCCGCGCCCTTCAAACCAAAAATAGCCGTCCTCATCCTTCGTCGCGCGGTCACCAGTAATATACCACTCACCCCGGTACTGCACGGCTGTACGCTCAGCATCCTTATAATAGCCCTTAAATAAAGCTGGTGTCGATTTATGAACGGCGATGTCACCAACTTCTCCAACACCAACCGGCTCACCTAGATCATTAATAATGTCCACTAGATTGCCTGGTGTCGGCTTGCCCATTGAGCCAGCACGCGGTTCGAGTCCAAGTAACGTCCCAACTAATAATGTATTTTCTGTCTGCCCGTAGCCGTCACGTACTTGTACGTTAAATAGGCGCTTAAAAATATCAATGACCTCGCGATTCAAAGGCTCACCCGCCGATACTGCACTACGCAAGTTAGGCAGCTTGTAGTCCGCTAAGTTTTCGGTTTTCGCCAGCATACGATATTCTGTTGGTGTACAACAGAGTACTTGCACACCTTCACTCGCTAAAATATTCAAATATTCCTTCGGGTCAAATTTACCTTTGTAAACAAAGCCTGTTGCGCCACTACCGAGCACCGCTAAAAATGGACTCCAAATCCACTTTTGCCAGCCTGGTGCTGCAGTCGCCCAGACAACATCCCCTTCTTGTACGCCGAGCCATTCACTAGCCGTTGTGCGCAGATGCGCATAGCCCCAGCCATGCGAATGAATCGCTGCTTTTGGATTGCCTGTTGTGCCGCTCGTATACGCCAAAAATGCTGTATCGTCCGATTTCGTTTGTTCACCGGTAAATTGCGCGGACTCACCTTCTGCAAGCTGCATAATCGGTGTCCATTTACCAGTCGCCTCATCTGTTACAAACAGCTTAATCCCTTGTAAATGTTCTGTATGTTCAAATTCTGCTGTGTAGGCCGCTGCTGTCACAACCGCCTTCACCTCTGCATGTGTGATTCGATAATCAATATCCTTTGCCCGCAAAAGTTCCGAGCTTGGGATAATCGTTAACCCTGCCTTTAATGCTGCAATATACGTAACATATGCCTCTAAGGAGCGTGGCAACATTACTAATGCAACATCCCCCTTGCGTAAGCCACTTTTTTTCAATACATTCGCAACTTGATTTGCTTTATTTAATAATTCAGCATAACGAATACGCGCGATTTGTCCGTTTTCTTCCTTAATAACTAACGCAATTTTTTGCGCATCGTGTGCATGCTGTTCAAACTCATTCACAATATTATATTGCTCTGGTGCTATTAATTGATGTGTGTTCATCCCTTCAACCTCCACCTATTATTATGACCTAGTAATAGTATAAAGTTTTAATATCCAAATGAACATATGACATTTATCACCATTTTACTATAACAAATGTTAAAAGCACAAATAATAATAAGGAAAAAATAACAATTAATAGCTATTATGTGTAATTTCGACCGAAAAATTATTCTAATTAAGTAAAACATAAAAAAACCTCGGCACATACATGCCGAGGTTTCTTTACTTATTTTATTATTGTTGGTTAGAACCGCGTAATTGCTGTTCAGCCATTTGTACAAGGCGCTTCGTAATTTCGCCTCCAACTGAACCGTTTGCACGAGATGATGCCTCTGCACCTAACTGTACACCAAACTCTTGTGCAATTTCGTATTTCATTTGATCAAGTGCTTGCTGTGCACCCGGAACACGTAATTTATTTGAGCTGTTGTTGTTTGAACTCATCTCTCTCACCTCCTTGTGACATTAGAATGTGCGGAGGAGAGAGAGTTCATACGTTTAGAAAAACGGTAAATTGTGCATCTTATAGTAAATCAGCGAATTTATCAACTTTCTTTTCCTTTTGAGGGAAAATATAGACTTCGCGGTTGCGTACCGCACGCTCGATTAGCTCATCAAATTCTGTAAAGCTTTCATAGCGCTGTACCTTATCAAGCTTTGGCTTTGTTTTTGGACTAGCAGGTGTGAAAATCGTACAGCAATCCTCATACGGCTGAATCGACGTTTCGTACGTACCGATTTCACGTGCAATTTTAATAATATCTAGCTTATCTGCTGCAATGAGTGGACGCAAAATTGGCGTGCTTGTCACATCATTAATCGCTGTTAAGCTTTCTAATGTTTGGGACGCAACCTGACCAAGTGACTCACCTGTAATGATCGCCATTGCACCAATCTCCTCGCGCACCTTATCCGCTACCTTCATCATCATACGACGAGTAGAAGTCATCGTCATATTTTCAGGAACATTATCTTTAACTGCTACTTGTAATTCAGTAAATGGAATCACATGCATACGCACATTGGCACCGAATCGTGTTAATTCATTAGCTAAATCCTTTACTTTTTGGAGTGCATTATCACTAGTATACGGCGGGCTGAAGAAATGAATCGCCTCTAAACGAACGCCGCGCTTCATCATTAAATAACCCGCAACTGGACTATCAATACCACCTGATAGCATAAGCAGTGATTTACCGTTTGAACCCACTGGCATACCGCCCGCACCTTGTACGACCTGTGCCATCATATAAACAGCATCCTCACGCACCTCAATACGTAGTGCTACGTCTGGGTTGCGTACATCTACTTTAATATTCGGGAACTGCGGCAGGATTGTCGCACCCATTTCGCGCTGTAGACCGTGCGAATCGAGTGGGAATTTTTTATCTGTACGGCGGACCTCTACTTTAAATGTCATGTCACCCGCATCGCGGTACTGCTCCATAATGTGCAGCGCTAATGCCTTCATCTCATCTAAATCCTTACTGCTAGAAGCGACTGGACTAAATGATTGAATCCCAAACACTTTTGGCAGACGCTCCATTAACACATTGTACATTTCTTCGCTCTCAATCGGAATAAACATACGATCGCGCTCAGCACGAATTTTTGTTAGGTTGATATCTGAAAATGTATAACGAATATTTTCGCGTAAGCGGTTAATAAAATCTTTTTTATTGCGGCCTTTTGTTGATAGCTCGCCGTAGCGAATTAATATTTCTTTAAAAATCATTGTATAACTGCTCCTTTTACTTCATTCATTACTTGATTAAATGCTTCCTTAAAACCTGCGATATCCGCATCCGTTGTTAATGCACCAAAACTTAGACGCAATACACCTTTTTGGAACGCATTCTCTACTTGCAATGCACTCACCACATGGCTCATCTTCGTTTGTTTGGACGAACAAGCACTTGAAGTCGATACAATAATACCATGCTTTTGCAGCGCATTGATTAAAATTTCACCTTTTAGATCGCGCACGCTAAATGATAAAATATGCGCCGCGCCTTGCGATGTCGATAAAATATGAACGTGGTGCCCAAACGTGCGCAAAAATGCATGTAAATCGGCTGACCATTTTTTATAGCTTGCCTGCTTAGTTGCTAAATTTTCCACAGCAATGCGCACAGCCTTTGCAAGTGCGACTGCTTGTGGTACAGCAACCGTACCACTACGTAAACCGTATTCTTGACCACCACCAACAATAAGCGGTTCAATTTTCATATATTTGCTAAACGCTAAAATACCTGAGCCTTTTAGCGCATGAATTTTATGCCCTGAGATGGTTATAATATCCGGACCTGCCTCACCGTTAAAGGCAACAGGTAATTTCCCGAAGCTTTGCACCGCATCTACATGGAATACCGCACGGCTATTCGCATGAATAATTTTTGCGGCCTCGGCAATCGGCTGAATCGCACCCATTTCATTATTAACATGCATAATACTTACTAAAATTGTATCTTTACGCACCTTTTCGCGTAATTCGTCTAGTGAGATTACGCCCGCTGCATCAACGGATAAATAATCGACTTCAAAGCCTTCCGTTGCTAAGCGTTTCACCGCCTCAAGTACAGCCGGATGCTCAATTTCTGTCGTAATGATATGCTTGCCTTTATGCGTGCTCGTTTTGGCGATACCAAAGATTGCAAAATTATTCGATTCTGAGCCGCCTGATGTAAAAATCACATTTTTTTCTTCTGTTTTTAACACATCGGCAATTTGCCCTCGTGCACGCGCGAGTAGCGTATTTGCCTCAACGCCTGCTACATGGATGCTCGCTGGGTTTGCATAGTATAATTCATTTACTTGTAAAAATGTATCCAGCACTTCTTTCAGTGGCTTCGTTGTTGCACTATTATCAAGATAAATCATATTTTCAACCTTCTTTAATTTCGATTCATTAGAAAACCACCCGCACAAGTGCTAGGTGGTCAGTTTTCTATTATTTCATTATAACGCTTCTACGTAAAACATGTAACCGTTCTGCTTATGATTTTATCATCAGCTGTTCTTGTACTAATAGTCCAATGCGATCAATAGCACTTGGGTCAATTAGTTGGACCGCTTTTGCTGCATTCTCTAATGCTTTTGCGTAGCGATGGTGATTGAATGCACCTTCCGCTTCTAACAATAGCTCATGCACTTTTGGATTCGTTGCACGGTAACGGTTGCCGAACTGAATCAAGCGTTCAATAATCATCACATTTTCAATCATTTCAATGACATGTGCGCTCGTGTCCTCAATGCACCTTTTCGCTGAAAGTAAATTTGCGTTCACAAGTTCCATATTCAGTGGCACTTCCTGCAAGCTTTGCATCACGACAAAAATACGCTCCTCAGCTTCCTCTAGGCGTGCATCTGTTTCTTCTGGAACACCGGGCATATTCGCCTTATTTAACTGACGGTCCGTTTTTTGTAATAAACGCTTTAAGTTTTCAAGCTCGGAGCGTGCTTTATTTTCATCAATACGCAGGTTTTTCATACTATTTGAGAAGCGCTCTTGCTCCTCCTGAATGCGCTCAAGCTCTTCTGTAATTTCTTCAAGCTCCTCTTGCAAGCTTGAATACGCAGACTTCTCCTCGTACACGCGATTAGATAAAAGCTCGTAGCGACGTTGAATGACTTCTAATTTCTTTAATGCCACTTTCGGAATGTCCGCCTCATGTTCTGTTAAGCGGTAGCTATGCTGCACATACGCCGCCTCATCACTAACATCCCTCGTCATACGCATCACGTCGGTAATGGCTGAATAGAAGCCATGACAATGACGGTCCACATACTTTTTTGCCATTACTTCTTTTTCAAGTAAATCGTAGAAATTATCAATTTCGTCATTGATTTCTTGAATGCGTGGACCAACGGATTGCAATTCGAGTGACGCAATTTGCTCTTTTAATGTATCCAATTCATTTTCAAGCGCATCTAGATATTCTGTCAGTTCTAAATGGCGTAAGTAATATCTTTGCTCTTCCATTTCCCGCTGACCATTCCGTAGTTCATGAATCGCTGTTGGAATCTTTGCCTGAATATCCGTTAAAATTGTCGGCACTTCATTTAACAGTGCAAAAATGATTTGTGCCTCTGCATTTAGCTGCAACACAACTTCACGTGCCTGTAAATAGTTCCCGTCCTCTGTTAGTTGATTAAACTCCTCAAACTTTGGTGAAAATTGCTCGATTTTTTGTTCAAGCGCTGCTAAAGCTGGACCAAATGAATGCTGATGTGCCAAAATCGTTTTGCGTGCAGAGCGATAATATTCCTTCAGCTGCTCGACCTCGATGCGATTTTTCTCCTCGCTTCCGATTAACTCGTCTAGCTCCGCTAAAATATCAACACGTGTTTGCTCACATTTTTCGAGAATTCCTTCAATTGCGCCTTCTGTTTGAGAGGCTTTTTTGAACTTAAAGCGATCTATGTACTCCTCAGCGTCAAGCAGCATCGCATCAACAGCTGGTCCGTGTACATCTACCACCTCATCCCAACGACCACGCCAGTCCTCAAATAGTTCCTCTGTTTGACCGTTCATATTTAAAGCCTTTACTTTCGTCAACTCTTCAAATATAGGATAATTTCGAATTTGATTTTTTTCGTTTTCCAATCGCCCTATTTCAGCAATATGCTTACGTCTTACAACCATACCCGCAACCAATAATGCTAATAGTATGACGACAACAATGATGATATAATTTATCATTGTAAGCCCCCTACTCCAATATAAATCTATGAATTGGCTATATATATAGCTCTAATCATATCATGTTTTCGAATTTTTGTTGCAATATTTACAAGTTTTTTGGTGATTTAAACAATACCTTACTAAAGGAGTACGTTTTAATGAAAATAGACGGTCATATTCATTCACCATACTGTCCTCATGGCTCTACGGATTCATTTGAGCAGTATATCGAAAAAGCGATTGCGAATCAGTTCACAGCCATTACATTTACGGAGCATGCCCCACTTCCAGCTGGCTTTATCGATCCAACACCAGACCAGGATAGCGGCATGAAGCCTGCGTATTTAATGGACTACATTCGAGATTTACAATCACTGAAGGAAAAATATAAAGAACAAATCGATATTCGCATCGGCTTAGAAATCGATTTCATCATTGGGTTTGAACTACAAACAACAGCATTTTTAAATGAGATAGGGCCTTACTTAGATGATGCTATTTTATCGGTGCATTTTCTAAAGCATGGAAATACATATTGCTGCATCGATTTTTCAGATGATGTCTATTTACAATTTGCTAAACAAGTTGGTGGGATAAATACACTTTATAATCTGTATTACGACACGGTGCGCCGCTCTGTCGAAGTAGACCTCGGCCCTTACAAGCCAAAGCGTATCGGGCACCCAACACTTGTCCATAAATTTCAATTAGCGCATAATGAACCAATAGATGATACTACACAAATCAAAGAGCTTCTTTTATTTATGAAGCAGGCTGGCTATGCGCTCGATGCGAATAGCGCCGGACTGAGCAAGCCTTTGTGCCGCGAACCGTATCCACCACTGGAATGGATTGAATTTTCGAAAGAGATTGCTTTACCAATCGTTTTCGGCTCAGACGCGCATACCGCACAGGATTTACATCAGCACTATAATGTTATCTTCCCATAATTTACAAATTTCTAACGGAGGTTTTACGATGTTTACAAAAATTAATTACGACGGTCCGATCGCCGCACAATATACCGCACTTTCCAAACAACTAGACGCATTACTTGCCTGTGAGACAAATACTGTTTCAAACTTAAGTAACGCCTCTGCACTGCTTAACCAATTTCTAACGGATATTAACTGGGTCGGCTTTTATTGGATGAAAAACGGTCAGCTTATCCTTGGTCCATTCCAAGGCTTACCTGCGTGCTTCTCAATCCCTGTAGGACGCGGTGTATGCGGGACAGCTGTCGCTGAAAAACGCACAATGCTCGTTGAGGATGTCCACGCTTTTCCAGGCCATATTGCCTGTGACGCAGCATCGAAATCAGAAATCGTTATCCCGCTTATAAAGGACGGCGAAGTGATCGGTGTGCTTGATATCGATAGCCCATTAAAAGGCCGCTTCACAACAGACGACCAGCAAGGTTTAGAACAATTTGTCGAGACGTTATTAAAACATATTTACTAAGAAACACCAAATCGTTATTTTCTCATCTCTCTTAACATATAAAAGGACTTACCCGAAAATCCGGGTAAATCCTTTTATATTTGGAGCTGCATCGAGTCATCAAATAAGATCACCTGATTTTTCCCATTGCGCTTCGCATGATAGAGTGCTGTATCTGCTTGTAAAAAAATATGTTGAAATTCCGGACGTGCAATGGTAGTCCATGTAATCAATCCTGCTGAAACCGTGATTTTTGGATTCGTCGCTCCTGGTGCTGCATCGACGATTTGCTGCGCAATTAGCGCCGCTTCTTCCTTTTGAATATTTGGAATATAAACCGCTAACTCTTCTCCACCCCAGCGCGCACAAATACCGCGTGTTCCAATCAGCTGGCGAAGTAGTGCCCCCATTTGCATAAGCACTTCATCACCAATTTGATGTCCGTATGTGTCATTCACCTTTTTAAAATTATCAATATCAATCAGTAAGAACATGCCCGAATCATCGTTTTTCAACGACTGCTCAACATAATTATCCGAATAACTACGCGCATAAAGCTTTGTTAAATGATCGCAGTCGACCATTTCTTGTAACTTACTACGCAAAATAGAGTTAGCAATTGCTAAGGAAGAATGGTGAATAAGTGATTGCATTAATTTAAAGCTATCAAAAGAAAAGAAGTATGGATCTTTGTGCAGCACAATGCTAAATCCTGTAATACGCTCCTCAACTAGCATCGGAATCGCCATAATCGATTTAAATTCAACTTCTTCTGCAATGAGACGACTAAAATCGGCAATAAATAACGGATCATGCGTCCCTTTAAAATGCTTCTTGACTTGCTCGATATAAATCTGACTTACCGGCTCATTAAATAATGGTGTACTTGCCTCAGTTAATTCAAATTCTTCATCGTTTTTAAACATGAAGCATAATTCCATCGGCTGGAAAGACTTCATTAGCTGCTTTTTTAAATAAAGCAACATCTCGTTAATGTCTAAGTTCATATTTAAGCGATGGGATGTTTCATTAATGAGCTGCAAATCACTCACAAGGCGGTGCGATTGATGATAAAGCTTCGCATTTTCTAACGCATTTCCCGATGCTTGCGCTAGCATACGAATAAAATCAATTTGTGCATCTAAATAGACATGTGAAGCAAGTGCACGCACTTGCAAAATTCCATAAATCGCTTGTCGTCCTTTAATTGGTGCGTTCAGTAGCTGGCAATCTAGGTCTTCTGCATACTCCGTCGTAATGTCTCCGGATACGAATGCTTCGATTGTTGAAGGGCGCTCTGATAAATAATCAAATGGCTTAATTTGCACACGTGTTTGACGATCTTGATCATTGGATAAAATCAGCTCTACCTGCAAATTCGGGAAATTATGTTGTATTGTTAATAAGACATTTTCCAAAATTAAATCAATATCCATCGTCGAGTGAAATAAATCGGTCATATTATATAGCTTGCGATATTGCATTTCATTTAAGCGTGCATCTAAATTTTCAAACACAAACCCAAATGTTTCTGTAAGTACTTCTTCAAACTCGCCTACACATGCCGATTCAACTAATTGTTTAAATGCGATTGTTGAATGAAGTAAAATGACGCCTTTTGGCTGTTTTTCGCTATTTTGCAGAAGAATCATATGAGAAAATGCTGTAAATCCTACGTTCTCCTGTAAAAGGCTTGGCACCTCTACAATGTTTTGCGTCTCAAAATAAGCGTTCAGCTCAGCCCATGATGGCAATTTGTTTTCACTCTCCGTTGAAAGTGGCTTCAATACACCCTTTTTAACTAACAAAAAACAACATTTTTCAATACCGAAATGTTGCTGCAAGTGCTGTTTAAACAAGACAAAATATTCATCTAAGCTATTCAATTGTTTTAATGATGTTACACAAAGACTTAATACATCAGATTTGAATTTCATAATCGTCTGCTGATTCTCTATCATTAAATCACCTTTTCTTTCAACTAAAAACGATTCATTTACTACATATTATAGACATAATTATACACTTTTTATGTCTATTTGACTATAAAATTATATCTTTTTTCTAAAAACTTCATTTATAAAATTCAATTTAACGAAAATTACACAACAGGTCATTTTTTCATTATATATTTTACATTTAAATCCACAAAACAGATTCATTCGTATTAACAATCTTACATCTTGACTTCACTTTGAAAAAAAGATACAATTGCCTTTGTGTAAATGAATGCAGTAGTTGTATAACTTTATATTGTATTTTATTCCTTCCTTCTATTAGGAATGGTGTATTGCGTAACCCCGTCGGCTGCATGGGCGAAGGTACATGAAAATAAAATGCGTATATTGCTTGGATACAACTGGTTTTTTTCTTTTACAACAAAAACCAAATTTGAAGGAGGAGACACAATTATGTCTCGTTATACAGGTCCATCTTGGAAAATTTCTCGTCGCCTTGGTATTTCACTAAGCGGTACGGGTAAAGAAATCGAAAAACGCCCTTACGCACCAGGTCAACACGGCCCGAATGCTCGCGGTAAAAAATCAGAGTACGCTCTACAATTAACTGAAAAACAAAAATTACGCCACATGTACGGAATGACTGAACGTCAATTCAAAAACGTATACTTAAAAGCTGGTAAAATCCGCACTGGTCTACAAGGTGAAAACTTCATGATCTTACTTGAAACTCGCCTTGACAACTTAGTATACCGTTTAGGTTTAGCTCGTACTCGTCGTGCTTCTCGTCAATTAGTTAACCACGGCCACATCTTAGTTGATGGCAAACGCGTTGACATTCCATCTTACTCAGTTAAACCAGGTCAAACGATTTCTCTACGTGAAAAATCTTCTAACCTTTCTGTAGTTACTGAGTCTATCGAAGTAAACAACTTCGTACCAGAATACTTATCATTCGACGCTGACAACAAAGTAGGTACTTTCGTACGTCTACCTGAGCGTTCTGAATTATCAGCTGAAATCAACGAACAATTAATCGTAGAGTACTACTCTCGTTAATTTAAATTCGTTGCATTTAGCAACACGAAAAGCCCTAGAAACCTTGATTATTCAAGGGGTCTGGGGCTTTTCTTTGTTTTGAACTTTGCATGTAAATGTAGTATGCGCTTTTAATTGGTATTACATTAGGGCTAGTTCAAATTAGTCCTAAACGTAATAAAAATCCTATGGAGACACTTTTATAAAAATAAAATGCCTTTCTTGAAAACGAAATTTTATTTTTCAAATTAGATCCACCAGTCTTGAAAGTAAATCATTCTTCATTGAAGTGGGATTTTTTATGCAATTTTCTATTGTATATTGTTAGTTTATACAAAAATTAACAATCCAAAAGAAAAAAGCATCCTTATCATGGGAATGACTCCATCTCCATTTTCTCCAACCGTTAAATTAAATCGCCTCAAACAAAAAAGGATGAAACTTCAAAACGTAAATCCTTCATTTGTCAGGATTTATATACAACATATTTATATTTAAGTGCCACTGCTATATTTCCTTCATCCACTCTATAAAAGCGACACAAACAACAAAATCATATTAGTAATCACTACTTTTCAACTATAAAAATTGCGTAAATGAAGAACGAAAATAACGCGTTTTTACAAGAAAACGATGTGTTTTGCATTCATTTCCCCAAAAAACACCACTACATTTTACTTCTCCTGCTTAGATGAAGTAAGCAGCGATCACTTTCAAATTTGCCGCGAAAATTCATCCAAAAAACGAACAAAAAATACACATTCCCATCAAAAATGCGCGTATTCCCACTAAAAAGTAACGATTTTTTACAGGATAAAGGAATCAATATTGTTACAAAAATAATAAAAAACATTTATTTTCCGATTAAAAACGAATAATATGCATGATAACTAATAGATTGGCACTTATCTTACAATATGTTGTATGTAAATTCTGCAAAACAATGCATTTTCATTTTAAAAATGACGACAAATAAAATTACTTCCTCTAAAAAGTAACGTAATCCTAATAATGCTACACTTCCACCGGCTGTAACGCCTCAAAGTCATTTTAAATTCATTTCGCCCAACAACATAGCTCACTTCAAAATTAACCAAAATGAACAAAATTAAAAAAATATTATAATTTTCCCTCCCGCCTCTTTTTGTACTAGAACAGCCCATTCATCCCATGAAACAGAAAATAAGTTTTACAAACAGAAATTACGCAATTTCAACAAATTCTATATAACGTAATTTCGAGGTAGTTTTTATGACCAAAACCACACAAATCAATTTTTTAGGTGTAGTATAACAAGCAAATAAAATATTTTATTCACAATTTATTCACAATTCACTCAAAACGGAAGAAGGACTGTTCATGAAGTACCTAAAAAATTTGACGGTACAAGTAATACTTGCCATTATACTCGGGATTGTTGTTGGGGCTATTTGGCCAGAGTTTGGGGCTAGCTTAAAGATTTTAGCGGATATTTTTATTAAGCTTATTAAAATGTTAATCGCACCGATTATCTTCTTAACGGTTGTTATTGGAATCGGTGGTATGGGCGATATGAAGAAGGTTGGGAAGATTGGCGGAAAAGCGCTACTGTATTTTGAAATCGTTTCCACAATTGCACTAGCAATTGGGGTTTGTGTGGCACTACTTGTCGATGCAGGCGCTGGGATTGATACATCACACGCAGGCGATGCAGACATTTCAAAATATACAACAGCTGCTGCAGAATCAGAAAGTGGGATTATGCCATTTATCTATAACATCATTCCAGATAACTTTGTCGGTGCGCTTGCTAATGGGGACTTACTTCCTACACTCTTAGCTGCTGTACTATTCGGGATTGCCGCTGCTACACTGGGCGATAAATCTCGCCCAGTCATTACATTTTTTGAACAAGTATCAGAAATTTTCTTTAAAATTGTAGGCATCGTTATGAAAGTGTCGCCAATTGGTGCATTCGGGGCAATGGCCTATACAATTGGGAACTTCGGACTTGGCTCACTGAAATCACTGGGACTGTTAATGGTTGCTGTTTATATTACAATGTTTATTTTTATCGTCATTATTTTAGGGCTCATTGCTCGTTTCTTCGGCTTTAATATTTTTAAATATATTGCCTACATTAAGGATGAAATTTTCCTTGTTATCGGGACATCTTCCTCTGAATCCGCTCTGCCGTCACTGATGCGCAAGCTTGAAAACTTAGGCTGTTCAAAGCAAGTTGTCGGGCTTGTTGTGCCAACAGGGTATTCGTTTAATTTAGATGGGACATCGATTTATTTATCCATGGCCGCGCTGTTTATCGCACAAGCTTACGGCGTCGAACTTACATGGGTTCAAATTATTACACTGCTTGGTATTTTAATGATTACATCAAAAGGCGCTGCTGGTGTAACAGGCTCTGGTTTCATTACACTCGCTGCGACACTTGCCGCATTCCCAATGGTGCCTGTTGAAGGGATTGCCCTTCTCATTGGTGTGGACCGCTTTATGTCAGAGGCACGCGCTGTGACAAACTTAATCGGGAACGGTGCTGCATGTATCGTCGTGTCAAAATCAGAAAAGGAATACCACCCAACAAAAGCTGGTCACGCGATTGCAACAAAATAAATCGTTCATTTTAATTGAGTAAAATCAAAGGGGAGTTCAGCGTAATGACTGAACTCCCCTTTTATTACATGAAATATGAAATACCGAAGACTGCAATGCCTACAAATAATAGTGCAACAATGATGACGAAGCCAATAATACTAACAAAAAATGCTTTCCACTTCGAAATTTTATGTACTTCTGACACCCCAACAATCGTAATGACTGCTGACCAAATCGTGAAAATCAAAAATACACCACCGCCTGTGAAGCGAATGATCATTTCCTCCATCGTCATCTCTTGCGAAAATACAAAATATGTTTCAGGCGAGAGTTGCATCCAAAATAATAATAATGGCAAAATCCATATGTACGGAATCGTTGCGAGGCTCACGACTTTAAATAAATCCTTAAAGGAGCCCTTCCCTTTAAAAATCAAACCAAAAAACTTGTACATGCCTGCCGAAAAGGCCGTTGCCAAAAAGAAAAATAGTACGCTGTTTGCCATTGAAGATAGCACAATGTCACCTAATGTCAGTGGTCTCGGATATTTCGTACCGATAAAACCACCTAGCTGACTCGCAAATGTCCCAATTAATCCGACAATAATAAAATAACGAAAGCTTTTATACTGAAGGAGTAATTGAATCGTCTCGCGCGGTTTCGTCGCAATCGATAAAATCGGTTGGCGATCCTCTAATAACTGTTCATTATTCAAAACTAAATCCTCCTAAAACCTGTCTATCTATTATTATACTATTAATGCTTTATGGATTGCATCTAAAGGCACACAATCACATAACGGAGGCTACAATTTTATGTAGCCTCCTTCCTTCATTAGTTAAATTTCACCATGTGGTATTTTTTCTTACCACGACGGATGATCGCAAACGAATCATCTAAACGATCCTTTGCCTCTACTGTGTACTCAAGGTCTTGTACCTTTTCACCGTTGACGCTAATCGCACCGTTTGTTACGTCTTCACGTGCTTGGCGTTTTGATGGTGAGATACCCGCTTCGACGATTAATTCCACGATATTTTTATCTTCTTTTGCTACTTCTACAGAAGGAACACCGGCGAATGCTACTTTCATTTCATCAACAGAAAGTGCTTTTAAGTCACCCGAGAATAATGCGGCTGTAATGCGCTCTGCCGCTGCTAAGCCTTCCTCACCGTGAATCAGCTTTGTCATGGCTGCTGCTAATGCTTTTTGTGCTTTACGTAAATGTGCTTCTTCTTCTACACTCACCGCTAAGCTTTCAATTTCTTCGCGCGTTAAGAATGTGAAGATTTTTAAGTATTTCACAACGTCCGCGTCCGCTGCGTTAATCCAGAATTGGTAGAACTCGTACGGAGAAGTTTTCTTCGCGTCTAACCAGACTGCACCACCCGCTGTTTTACCGAATTTCGTACCGTCTGCTTTTGTTACAAGCGGGATTGTGATACCGAATGCTTTTGCATTTTCATCATGCGTTTTACGAATCATCTCAAGACCCGTTGTAATGTTCCCCCACTGATCTGAGCCACCTACTTGAATACGTACGTTATGGTTGTCGTATAAGTGGTTGAAGTCCATCCCTTGAATTAATGTGTACGCAAATTCAGTAAATGAAATACCTGAATCAAGGCGTGATGCCACTGTATCTTTATTTAAAATGTAGTTGACGTTAATTAATTTCCCGTAATCACGTAGGAAATCGATTAATGTCATCGGACCTACCCAGTCATTATTGTTTACTAAAATCGCACCGTTGTCAGCGTCAGATGAGAAGTCAAACATGCGCTCCATTTGTGCTTTTAACCCGCGTACGTTTGCTTCAACTTGCTCCATTGTTTGCAATTGACGCTCTTCTGAACGGCCTGATGGATCTCCAACTGTACCTGTTGCGCCACCTACTAAAAGAACTGGCTTATGACCTGCCATTTGGAAACGGCGAAGTGTTAAAAGTGGGACGATGTGACCGATGTGCATGGAATCTGCTGTTGGGTCAACACCTACATATAATGAAACCTTTTGCTCGTTTAAAAGCTTTTCCATACCTTCTGCGTCTGTTTGTTGGTACAGTAGACCGCGCCACTGTAAATCTTGTAATAATTCGTTCATGAAAAATCCTCCTAAAATGTTTATGTTGTTGCGTATAAAGGCATATAAAAACGTCCCTACACGCATTTTTTGCATGCAGGGACGTTAAAATTCGTTTAACGCGGTACCACCCGGCTTGAAGATTACTCTTCCACTTTAAGCGTCTGTATCGGAACGACCCGTCTAAACTCCGAACACGTAATTCATGAACACACTTTGTCTAGCTTTCACCAACCGCTAGCTCTCTCTTTCAGGGAATGTATTCACTACTGCAAGTCCATCACAACTTAGAAAAACTATACCACCTATTTTACGCATTTCACTTATGATGTCAATAACTATGTTCGCGAAAGCACCAGAATATGCTATAATCAATTACGCTTTGGCTAATTCAAATATAGATTTCCCCAAGTAAACTTAACGACAATCTATGCCATTTGCTAAAGATTTTACGCGCACAACGTCGTCATTCAGTCATGGCAAAATCTAGTGCGCTTACATGAAATTCCTTTATTTCAGCTAATATGCTGAAGTAGCAAAACAAGCGTTCATTTCCTACCTATAGAGAAGGAAGCTTTCTATTTTTAAAAGAAGAGAAACAGAATTTTAGGAGGTCGATCAAGTGAAACAATGGCTCGAACAATTAAATAAAAAAATCGAAGCGTTTAGCAACCAGAGCTGGATGCGCTATATTCGTATTACATCAGGCGTTTTCTGGAATTTAGCGTTGCTCACAATCATAATCGGTTTAGCATTATTCATTTTTGTCGGAAGTGTTGGGGCTGGTTATTTCGCTTCACTTGTTAAAGACGAACCACTTCGGTCAAAAGAAGAAATGCGCTCGCAAATCTTTAACTATGAAGAAACGAGTGAAATTTATTTTGCTAATGATGTTTACATAGGTAAGCTCCGTACAGATTTAGATCGTCGTGAAACGTCACTCAGCTCAGTATCACCTTATGTGATTAACGCTGTACTGGCCACAGAGGATGAGTATTTCCGCGAGCATAAAGGCATTGTACCAAAAGCAGTACTGCGCGGATTGTTGCAGGATGTAACGAACTCATCCACGCAAACAGGTGGCTCTACACTCACACAGCAATTAATTAAAAACCAAATTTTAACGAATGAAGTATCGTATGAGCGAAAGGCAAAGGAAATTTTACTCGCTTACCGCTTAGAGCATTTTATGACGAAGGAAGAGATTTTAGAAGCCTATTTAAACGTTATTCCTTATGGTCGGAATGCTTCTGGTCGTAATATTGCTGGGATTGAAACAGCGGCCAACGGGATTTTCGGCATTACAGCAGCCGATTTAACCTTGCCACAAGCTGCTTATATTGCCGGCATTCCGCAGGCTCCGTTCAAATATACACCATTCTCAAATAAGGGCGAGCTAAAAAGCGAGGAAAGTATTCAATTCGGGATTGACCGGATGAAAACCGTGCTCTACCGTATGAATGAAGTAGGCTTTATTACAGATAAACAATACAACGAAGCCATTGCCTATGATATTACGCAAGACTTCAGCTCCCCGGAGGAACGCCCAGAAGACAAATATCCATGGCTGACAGTTGAGCTAGAATCGCGCTCAAAAGAAATTATTGCAGGTATTTTAGCAGAAAAAGATGGTGTTGATCCAAAACGCTTAAAAGAAGAATCAAACCTTTACGATAAGTACATCATTTTAGCAGACCGCGCTGTCCGCTCAAACGGTTACCGTATTTATTCAACAATCGATAAAGACATGTATGATGCGATGAATGAATCTGCACGCAACTTCAAATATTACGGTCACACATACAAAAAGACAGTAAAAGATAGCGAAACAGGTGAAGAAAAGCAAGTGGATGTACCTGTTCAAGTCGGCGGTATTTTACTGGACAATAAAACCGGAAAAATTCTTAGCTTTGTCGCAGGCCGTGACTATAAATTAGAGGCGCTTAACCACGCAACACAGGCGTACCGTTCAAATGGTTCCACGATGAAGCCACTTCTTGCTTACGGGCCTGCGCTTGAATACGGTGTCATTGGTGCAGGTAGCCCTGTTGTCGACGTGAAATTTACACGTAGCTACGATAACTACAGCCCGACGAACTACACACCAACACAGGAGCTCGGAATCATTCCAGCACGCCGAGCCGTTGCAACATCTCAAAACTTAACAGCACTCCGTTTATATAATTCGATTTTAGATAAACGACCTGCTGCATTTTTAGAGAAAATGGGCTTCTCACGTTTAACAGACGGTGACTATGTGAACTTATCAACAACAATCGGTGGTTTAACACACGGCGCGACGGTAGAGGAAAATACGAATGCTTATACAACATTCGCAAATGACGGGAAATTTATCGATGCGTATATGATTGAGCGCATCGAGGATTTAGACGGAAATATCGTATACGAGCATAAAGTAGAGCCTGTGGACGTCTTTTCAGCTGGCACAGCGTATATGATGACGGATATGCTGCGTGATGTTTATACAGAAGGAACAGCGACACACGCGAAAAGTATGACGAAATTTTCTTCAGATTTCGCAGTCAAAACCGGAACAACACAGGAGCATAAAGATGTATGGCTCGTCGGCTATAATCCAAATGTCACACTTGGCGTATGGCTAGGCTACGATCAGCCGCGTACATTGTTCGCCTTTAATAATACGTACAACCAACCGAGTGTACGTGTCAATCGTTTATGGGCAAGCTTAATGAATTCCGCCTATGATATCAACCCTGAATACGTAGGCACAAAAGAAAAATTCAAGCAACCTGAAAGTATTGTATCTAAATCATTTTGTGGTATTTCAGGCTTAGCACTTTCAAATTCTTGCCAAAGCGCTGGCTTTGCACGAACAGATTTATTTAATAAAGACATATTTATACCAACAAAGCTCGATAATAGCTTTAACAGTCCAACGAAATACGGCTTTAATCAAGAATTTATCAATCGTATGCTCGGTAAATTAGGAGGCGACCCAGCAAAATTAGTACCAAGCTATTCTAATCAATATCTTACCGCTACAACTAGACCTAAGTCTGTGCAGGCTACATTAAATGGTCAATCACTTACATGGACAGCCTCTACGTCCCTTGATGTCGTGAGCTACCGCGTTTATAACGTGACAAATGGTGGTCGTACCCTCGTCACATCTGTCGCGGTGAATCAAGAGCGTCACGCATCGATTGAATTAGGCGCAAGCTATGTTGTTGTAGCTGTAAATGAGGATGGTAAAGAATCCACTCATTCAAATAAGGTCGGTAGTCCAGTTGAGACGCCTGCTGTAGAAAATACAACCGAGGTCGAACAGCCTGCGGAAGAAGCACCAACAACAGAACCAACAACAGAACCAGCAACAGAAACAGAACCAGCAACAACTCAGGTACCACCAGTAGAATAAAGACGAGCCTGAAATATACAACATGAGAAAAGCGTAGGAGGAGACCGAAGCGACTCGAGGGGCTGGCGTATTAGACTAGAAATTGCCCTAACGCTATAATTTTATACTTTCTCATCTATAAAAAATGCCAAAACGCTGTTACATTCAACGTTTTGGCATTTTTTAAATTAATATGGTACTGAGCTAAATTCGTTCTAGATACTTGGCTCCTACAAAAGTAGCGAGGGCTTGTCTGAATATCATTTCAGACAAGCCCTCGCTCTCTATTAAACCGTCGCCGCCTGCTCTAATAAAACAGACTTCAAAATCGCAACCGCTTCATCAATTTCTGCTTCTGATACTGTCAGTGGTGGAAGTAAGCGAATGACTTTCGGACCAGCGCTTACTGTTAGTAAACCTGCTGTATCTAACTTCGCCACATACGGCGCCACGTCCTCACCACCAAGTCCAAGACCTAGCATTAAGCCTTTCCCTTGAACTGTATACTGTTCACCTGGGAATGCCTCGCGTAATTTTTCAACAAAGTACGCTGATTTTTGCTGTACGCTTGCAAGGAATGTATCGTCAAACACATGATTAATAACTGTTTGCGCAACCGCCACTGCTAACGGATTCCCCCCAAATGTTGTACCATGTGAACCAGCTGTAAATGTATCGAAAATTTCAGCTGTTCCTAAAATACCACCAATTGGGAAACCGCCACCAAGACCTTTTGCCATTGACACGATGTTTGGCTTCAGTGCCGTTTGTTCATACGCAAAGCGCGTACCTGTACGACCAATTCCTGTTTGCACCTCATCAACAATGAGTAAAATATCCGAGTTGTCGCAAATATCTTGGATTGCTTCAGCGAATTCGTCCGTCACGGAGTTCACGCCGCCCTCACCTTGAATCACTTCAAGCATAATCGCCGCAATATCATCGCCTGCTGCTGCCTTTAACGCTTCAACATCATTAAATGGTAATGTAATGAATTCACTCACAAGTGGACCAAAGCCGTTACGAATCTTATCTTGACCCGTTGCACTCATCGCACCAAATGTACGACCGTGGAAGCTTTGCTCGAACGAGATAATTTTATGCTTGCCCGTATGCTTACGCGCCATTTTAATTGCTGCTTCGTTTGCCTCTGCACCAGAATTACAGAAAAATGCGTACGATAAATGTAAATCTTTTACAAGTGATGCCGCTAGTTTTTCTTGGCCAGGGCTACCAAATAAGTTACTAATATGCCATAGCTTTTCGCTTTGTGCCTTTAGTGCGTCTACTAACGCTGGGTGTGCATGCCCTAAAGCGCATACGGCAATACCGCTTGTAAAATCTAAATAGCGTTTGCCCTCTGTATCAAAAACTTCTGTTCCTTTACCTTCAACAATTGCTGCTCTTCTTACACCGTAGTTTTGAAATAATGCACTCATTTTACTAGCTCCTCACTTAAAATCGTTGTACCACTCAGTGTTTCATTGACGATTTGAACGGAAGGAATGCCTGACTCTAGACAAGCAAGTGCACCTTGTACCTTTGGAATCATTCCACCGTAAATATGTCCCTCTTCAATCCATTTATCAATATTTGATTTTGTGACATTTTGTTGGTACACATCATCAATTCGAATACCCGCTACATCCGTTACAAGAAGTAAACTATCCGCCTGAACCGCGAGTGCAATCTCACTGGCCACCGTATCACCGTTAATATTTAGCGCTTGACCTTCCACTGTTGCGCCAACACATGCAATGACGGGTACAATGTCTGCTGCCATCAATGCGTCCAGTACACCTGTGTTGACCGCTTTCACTTCACCAACATAGCCGTATGTCGCGAAATCTAAAAAATCACTTTCAAGCAATGTATTATCAAAGCCATTTAACCCAATGGCCGCAATACCCGCACGCTGTAACTCATGCACAAGCGCAGGATTCACCTTGCCGATTAACGTCGACTGCACAATATCAATCATTTCTTCAGTCGTCACACGTAAGCCGTTTACAACCTCAGATGTAATATCTGCTTTCGCAAGCTCGCGATTAATCGCAGGACCACCGCCGTGTGTAATAATTAATTGTACGCCTTCATCCTGCAATGCTTTAAAATTTTTGAAAAATGCCTCGTTTAAGCCTTCAAGCGTGCTACCGCCTAGCTTGATGACCATTTTACGAGCGGTATGATGCGTTGATTTGAACATAGTCATAAGTTAAATCACACCCCCATGCAAAGCCGTGCCCTTCGCCTACTTCAAGCGACACGTAAATTTTCACTTCAGGCTGCTTTAAAATTTCGATTAACTGTTCTTCAGAGAATTTAATTGGCTCACCGTTTTCTACCATTGTCGCGCCACCGATTTTAATTGTAATTTTTTCAGGATCTACTGTTGCACCTGAGTAACCAACTGCACAAATAATACGTCCCCAGTTTGCATCACAGCCAAATACAGCTGTTTTTACAAGTGGTGAGCCGACGATTGTTTTGGCAATTTTACGTGCCTCTTCGTCTGAAACAGCGCCATCTACTTCAACCTCAATTAATTTTGTTGCGCCTTCACCATCACGCGCGATTGCTTTTGCTAAGTCTTCCGATACTAGGCGTAGTGCTGTGTAGAAGTTTTCCCATTCAGGATGTGCTGGTGTTAGCGTGTCGTTACCCGCTAAACCATTTGCCATTACAACAACTGTATCATTTGTTGATGTATCACCATCTACAGTAATCGAGTTAAACGTGCAATCTGTAATGCTTGATAATGCTTTTTGCAATTCATCTGATTCAATATTCGCATCTGTTGCGATAAAGCCAAGCATTGTTGCCATATTCGGTTCAATCATACCTGAACCTTTTGCAGTTCCTGAAATGATCACTTCCTTACCATCAATCGTTACAGCATATGTCGTGTTTTTCATCACCGTATCCGTCGTTAAAATCGATTGTGCAAAATCAATGCCACTCTCTAATTTCGCATCTGGCTTTAACATAGTCATCCCTTTTTGGATTGGCTCCATGTTCATAATTTCACCAATAACACCCGTAGAGGCTACACCTATGTGGCCTTGTTCTAAACCAAACTGCTCTGCAGCTAGCTTTTGCATTTCATACGCATCTGCTAAGCCTTGTTTCCCAGTACATGCATTCGCATTACCCGAATTAACAATCATCGCCTGCATTTTTTTGGCGTTATATACAACTTCTTTTGTTACTTTAATTGGCGCTGCCTGCACCGCATTTGTCGTAAATACACCTGCAACGCTTGCTGGTACCTCACTAAGTAAAATTGCTAAATCCTTCTTTTTATGTTTAATACCGCAGTGTATGCCCGCTGCTGTAAAGCCCTTTGGTGATACGATATTTTTGCTTGAAAGCTTCTTGATTTCAACTGTAGTTGCCATTTTATTAATCCCCTTTTAAATGAAGTATGGTACGACTTGTAAGCCTGTCGTCTGCGGTAAGTTAAACTGTACATTCATATTTTGAATCGCCTGTCCTGCTG
This sequence comes from Solibacillus sp., assembly GCA_040274725.1. GTDB lineage: Bacteria > Bacillota > Bacilli > Bacillales_A > Planococcaceae > Solibacillus. The sequence continues at coordinate 100,583 of JBEMAQ010000008.1, forward strand.
CACCTTTGACTAAATTGTCAATGACACCAACAATCGTCGCACGGTTTGTTCGCGGATCGAGCTTCACTGTAATATCGCAATAGTTCGAGCCCTTTACGCGGTTTGTGCCAACAGCATTTGCATCGTCAATGACACGGACAAACGAATTATGTTTATATGTTTCTTTTAAGCAGTTTATGAGTTGGGCTTGCGTCACACCTTCTGTTACTTGTGCATAAGACGTTGCCAAAATACCGCGCGTCATCGGCACTAAATGCGTGTTAAACGAAATTTTCGTCTCCACACCGGCAAACATTGAAATAGCCTGCTCAATTTCTGGAATGTGCTGATGCTCATTTATTTTATAAATCGAGAACGATTCATTCGCCTCACTATAATGCGTCGTTTGTGACGGTTTATTACCCGCACCTGAGAAACCGCTTTTTGCGTCAATTACTAGGAAGCTTGGGTCGATTAATTTTTCCTTTAATAATGGAAGAAGTGAAAGCAACACCGCTGTCGGATAGCAGCCTGGATTCGCGATTAACGGCGCATTCGCAATGTTTTTCTCGTTCCACTCTGTTAAACCATACACACTTGCCGCCACTGCATCAGCTGGTGCTGGTGTCTTTTTGTACCACTGCTCATAGCTCGCTAAATCCTTTAACCGGAAATCACCTGATAAATCAATCAACTTTGGCCCTGTACCAAGTAGTGGCGGGAACAAACTGCTCGAAACTCCAGACGGTGTACTCGCAAACACCACATCAAATTTTGCTAATGCCTCATAATCAATCTTTTGTAGCGGCTGGTCATACATGCCTGCTAAATACGGAAACTTATCCGAGAAAATTGTTCCCTCCTCTGATGAAGTAAACAATTCAATCTTCTCCACTTCCTTATGATTATGTAAAAAACGAATTAACTCTAAGCCACCGTAGCCAGTAGCACCAATAATACCAACTTTCATTTATGTCACCCCGAATTATTATAATGAACTGAATAATTTATGTTTTCGTACTTTTAAGATAAAAATAAGTATAGTTGTGTATATTTATTTAGTCAACTGTATTTTTATATAAAAATAAAACATTCTGATATTTATTTTTATTCAATGAAGAAATTCAAGAGCATCCGTAAGTTATTTCACTCAAAAAACAAAAATAGCAACGCCCTAATATTCATTAAGGCGTCGCTTTTTTAGTCTTCCATTGTCGATAAGTCACCTGTTGGTAGCTTTAGCTCCCAAGCTTTTAGCACGCGGCGCATAATTTTACCGCTTCTTGTTTTCGGTAATTTATCTTTGAATTCAATCTCGCGTGGTGCTGCGTGTGCAGATAAGCCTGTTTTCACGAACTCACGAATTTCCGCCTCTAGTGCATCACTCGGCTCGACACCTTCACGTAACGAAACGAATGCTTTAATAATTTCACCACGGATTGGGTCTGGCTTACCGATTACCCCTGCCTCGATTACATCTGGGTGCTCCAGTAATTTACTTTCTACTTCAAATGGACCTACACGTTCACCTGCTGTCATGATGACGTCATCCACACGTCCTTGGAACCAGAAGTAGCCGTCCTCATCCATATAGGCCGAGTCACCTGATACATACCACTCACCTTTTAAGAAGTAGGATTCGTAGCGCTGCGGATTGCCCCAAATTTGGCGCATCATCGCCGGCCAGCCGCGCTTCACTGCTAAGTTCCCCATTGTAAATGGTGGTACTTCATTGCCCTCATCATCCACAATTGTCGCATGAATGCCTGGCACTGGTTTACCCATTGAGCCTGGCTTAATGTCCATACTTGGGTAGTTACAAATCATATGACCACCCGTTTCTGTCATCCACCACGTATCGTGAATGCGGTGATTTAGTAACTCCGCGCCCCATTTAATTACTTCAGGGTTTAGCGGCTCCCCTACAGACAACACATGACGCAGTGATGACAGGTCAAATTGCTCTAACGAATTTGGCCCCGCCCCCATTAACATACGGAATGCTGTTGGCGCGCTATACCATACCGTCACGCCGTATTCCTCGATGGCACCGTACCAAGCTTGCGGGCTGAAACGCCCACCAATAATAACGTTTGTCACCCCGTTTAACCACGGTCCAAAAATTCCGTAAGCCGTGCCCGTTACCCAGCCTGGGTCTGCTGTACACCAATAAATATCATTTTCCTTTAAATCAAGTACCCACTGTGCTGTTTGGTACTGCTGCACCATCGCATAATGTACGTGTAAAACACCTTTCGGGGCACCTGTTGAGCCTGATGTATAATGTAAAATCGAACCGTCCTCTTTATCCACCCACTCGATATCAAATTCAGCCGATGCTTCTTTTAAACGTTTATTAAAATCTTTAATTTGCGCTGTTTCTTCAATAGCTTCCCCTACTAATAAAACCGTTTTTAGCTGTGGTAATTTATCAAGTGGTATACGATTTAGCAATGCTGGTGTTGTTACGATTGCCGTTGCACCACTATCAGCTAAACGGTCGTACACCGCGCCTTCCATAAATGCCTCAAATAACGGTCCTACAATCACACCCATTTTCAGTGCGCCAAGTAGTGAGAAGTAAAGCTCTGGTGAACGCGGCATGAAAATAAACAGACGATCGCCCTTTTCCATCCCTGTCGTTTCCTTCAATACATTTGCTGCCTTGTTCGTGTAGCGCTTCATATCATGAAATGAATATGCCTCTTTACGCACACCATCATTGTAATAAAGTGCTACTTTATTTTTGCGTGGTGTGTCGACATGACGGTCAATTGCTTCATACGCAATATTGACCTTCCCTGTTTCGTACCAAGAAAACGCTTTTTCTGTTTCCTCCCAATTGTGTGCTGCCGCTGTTTCCTCATAACTAATTAAGTTATGCTCCCCTGAAATCGCTGCTAACTTTTCTAGTGTTTTCATCCCCATGAACACTACCCCTTTCATTCAATTGTGCCTCTTAAATGAGACAGTAACTTCTTGACTACTAACCCCTTTGAGTATCAACCCCAACTGTACTTACATAACGAAGACAGCTTCACCAAATGAAGTTAACACATAAGTATATTCTACAATATCCCAAACTCATTTAGCAAAATATTTTTAATTTTTTAACAATTTAGTTATTTTTGGTAAATTTAAGCGGATTTTTGCATAAAATCTTGTATAATAGATATATAAAATTCAGGTGGTGTAAAAATGGAACATACGAAAACATTTTATAGTGTTGAAAAGGAAACAAAACATGGTACTGTTTTTGTAGAAGGTCCGGTTTCCTCTGAGCAATTAGCAAGTTACACCTTGCATGAGGATTTAAAGGCTTTTCGCCCTGCTCCCCAGCAACATGCTGCACTCGTTGACATCGCGAAGTTAGAAGAGGGACGAATTATTATTATTCGCCAAGACACAATGGTTGTTGGCTATGTCACCTATCTTTATCCAGACCCGCTTGAGCGCTGGGCTGAGGACCGTATCGAAAACATGATTGAGCTCGGTGCAATCGAGGTCATTCCTGCATTCCGCGGAACAGGGGCCGGAAAAGCGATGCTTGCAGTGACTTTTATGGATGATGAGATGGAGGATTATTTAATCATTACAACCGAATATTATTGGCACTGGGATTTAAAGGGGACAGGGCTTAGTGTTTGGGATTACCGCAAAATGATGGAGCGTATGATGAGCTCTGCTGGGTTTGAATATTATGCAACAGATGACCCAGAAATTACGTCACATCCTGCAAACTGCTTAATGGCACGCAAAGGGGCGCGTGTCGAGCAAGATACAATGGAACGGTTTGACCTTTTGCGCTTCAAAAATCGCTTCATGTACTAAATCTAAACACAAAGGGGATTTGTTCAATGATTGTCGAGGAAATTATGAATACGCAGGTGTACACATTAAAGCCAGCTAATACGGTACGCGATGCCGTACGCCTTATGCGTGAAGAAAAAATACGGCACGTACCCATCGTTGATGAAAAACGTGCGGTTGTCGGTATTATTACCGAGCATGACATTAAAAATGCACTCCCTTCCTGCTTACGCGAGGAGCCTAATTCAACCATTTATGATGCGGCAATCGAAAATATTATGGTGAAAAATCCACTCGTTGGGCATCCACTTGATTTTGTTGAGGAAGTGGCTTTGACATTTTACGAGGCAAAGATTAGTTGTCTACCAATCGTATCAGGTGGTGAGCTTGTCGGTATTGTGACAACAACCGATTTACTGTATACATATATCGAGCTAACTGGCGCGCATAAACCTGGCTCCAAAATCGATATTCGTGTAACCGATCGTCCTGGTATTTTAAGTGATGTGACTCAGATATTTGCTGATCATAAAGCCAATGTACTCAGTGTGTTAGTTTACCCAGATGGTGAGAATGAAAATTCACGTATTTTAAGCATTCGTTTACAGGTCATTAACCCACTTACGATTATTAGAGATTTGCGCGAGCAAGGCTTTGATGTGCTTTGGCCAAATCTTCCTGGCATTACGGTATGAAAAAAGCCGTTTTCGTTTATTCGCCGGACCAATTACAATACAAATTTTCAGATACTCACCCATTCAATCATAAACGACTAACACTCACAATGGATTTACTTAAACAAATCAACGGCCTACAAGCTGATGATATTATCCCTGCACGTATGGCGACAGACGAAGAAATTGCATTAGCACATGATCCGCAATACATTGAAATCGTCAAACGCGCAGGGCATGGCGAATTAACGCCGCAGCAAGGCGAACCCTACGGCATTGGGACAGAGGATACACCAATGTTCCCAAATATGCACGAGGCAAGCGCATTACTCGTTGGCGGTACACTCCAGGCGGTGGACTACGTCATGCAAGGAAAAGCACAGCATGCACTCAATCTTGGTGGTGGCCTACATCACGGCTTCCGCGGGCGTGCTTCTGGCTTTTGTATTTATAATGACAGCAGTGTTGCCATTAAATACATTCAAGAAAAATACGGGATGCGTGTGTTGTACGTCGATACAGATGCGCATCACGGGGACGGTGTGCAATGGTCGTTTTATGATGACCCGAACGTGTGCACTTTGTCGATTCACGAAACAGGGCGCTACTTGTTCCCAGGGACAGGCAATATTACCGAGCGTGGTAACGGGGAAGGCTACGGCACGTCGTTTAATTTCCCGATTGATGCCTTTACAGAGGACGAAAGCTTCCTTGAAATATACGAGAAATCAATGCGGGAAGTATTCGAGTTTTTCAAGCCCGATGTTGTGCTGACACAGAACGGTGCGGATGCTCATTATTTTGACCCGCTAACGCATTTATACGGCACGATGAACATTTATAAAGAAATCCCAAAACTCGCACATAAGCTCGCACATGAATATTGCGAAGGTCGCTGGATTGCCGTTGGTGGGGGTGGCTATGATATTTGGCGTGTCGTACCGCGCGCTTGGTCGATGATTTGGCTTGAAATGACCGATCAAACATTGCCAACAGGTCCCCTGCCACAAGCCTGGCTTGACCGCTGGCAACCAGAAGCACCAGTGCCATTTATTCCAACCTGGGATGACCCAAATCCGCTTTATGAGACCATTCCACGAAAACAAGAAATACACGAAAAAAATGCACAAATGCTTGAAAAAGCTTTACATATCGTGCGTAGCGAACGTAGATAATGAACAAAAGCGCTAAAGCGCCTGCTTAGCCCCGAGTGGACATAAACGCCACATCCATGTGGCATGTCCCCAATGACTCACATCGTGTGAGCCCCAAGCGTTGGAAAGCCCGAAGTGAAAGTGCGCTCTTCAACTTTCACCCGAGGGATCGAAACGACTCGATGGGCTGGCGCTTTAGCCTAGACGTAAAGTAAACTCTACCTTAACTTATCTATGATGCGAGAATCTATAATTTCCTTAATAGTAAAAAGGACATCCCTCATCCAGCTTGTGGGGATGTCCTTTTTTGCATAATTTTAACTTTATGAACAAAAAACCTACTTTACCATTATTATTATATAATTGTTATAATTACACAGTGGCACTCTACGTTGCCCGATTATTTACCTGGAGGTTATGTTATGTATAAGCATATTTTAGTAGCAGTAGACGGTTCTGATAACTCATTACGCGCGGTACAGGATGCTGTAAACGTTGCAAAAGAACAATCTTTAGTGGAGCTTCTTTTCGTCGGCTCAACAGAGGCAATTGCTTCAGATGTTTTTAAAGCGGGGACATTAGATAATTTACACGAGAGCTATAAAGCGCAATTCACTCGTGAAATTATAGCTGTAAAGCAGCACCCAAATACAAAAATTACAATCGAAAACGGAGAAGCAGGCAAAACCATTACAAAGTACGCAAATAGTAACGCCGTAGATTTAGTTGTACTTGGCTGCCGCGGACTTACAGCGATGCAGGAAATGGTATTCGGTAGTGTTAGTACATATGTGTTGAAAAATGTAAATTGTTCTACGCTTGTTGTGAAGTAATCCATTTATTATGCCTAATGAAGATAAAAAGGTAGCGACCACTTGGCCGCTACCTTTTTATTTCACTGAATCACGCATTTCAATACGGTGTGGTAAGACAACACTTTGCTCAGCTACTGACTCTTTGTTCATTAATTTTGTTAATAAGCGCATTGACACTGCACCAATATCATACAGCGGTAAGACAACGCTTGATAGCTGTGGGCGTACCATACGTGCGAGCTTAGAATTTTCAAAGCTTAACACTTCAACGTCCCCAGGAACCGTTTTCCCTGCATCTTGCACGCCGTGAACACAACCAATCGCCAGTTCATCATTCCCTGCAAAAATCGCTGTTGGTGGGTTGTCTAGCTTCGATAAATTCGCCCACACCTCAAGCCCGCTATCATATGAACTACCATTTGCTGCAACAAGCGCTTGATCAAACGCAATGCCAGCTTTTTGTAATGCTTCTTTATATGCCGCAAATTTATGCTGACCATTTACGGTATATTGCAGTGAGTTCGAAACGTAAGCAATACGCGTATGCCCATTTTTCAGTAGCAACTCCATACCCTCTAATGCGGCCTGGAAATAATCAATATTAACCGACGGCGTTTTTTCAGACGAGCTAACAGAGCCTGCTAGCACAATTGGTACAGGCGAATGCTCAATCGCATGTTGAATTTGTGCTGTGACCTCGTTTGTCATCATAACAATGCCGTCCACTTGCTTGCTAAGCATCGTATCAAGTAACGTTAATTCCTTATCCTCATTTTCATCTGAGTTCGCTAAAATAATATTGTAGCGATACATTGTCGCAATATCTTCAATACCACGTGCAAGCTCCGCATACAAAATATTTGAAATATCAGGAATAATTACGCCTACCGATGTTGTTTTTTTACTTGCGAGACCTCTAGCAACTGCATTCGGCCTGTATTCTAAACGTTCAATTACTTCCAATACTTTTTTCCTTGTTGCTGGCTTTACATTTTGATTGCCGTTCACAACACGAGACACCGTCGCCATCGACACATTCGCCTCACGTGCAACATCATAAATCGTAACAGTCAAAACAATCGCCCCCTTTTCATCAATATATAATAATTCCATCATATAATACTTTCATTTCCATTTTCAATATTCAATCATAGTTTTCCTATTAAATTTCTGATATTGTCGGACATTTGCCATTATAAATACACATAACCAACATATTGTACTGCCTTTCTTTATATGGAAATTTTATAATTTTCTTTTTATCAAAAAGAGCCACATCAAAATAATTTGATGTGACCCCTATTTTATGAATTAAGCTTTCACTTCATACTGCTTCATGAATTTTAAAATTTCTTCGTAGTATGCGTTGAATGTCGGAATATCCATTTGTTGCTGTTGGTCAGATAACGCGATTGATGGATCTGGGTGAACCTCAGCCATGACACCGTCTGCACCAATTGCGATTGCCGCTTTTGTACATGGTAATAATAAATCACGACGACCTGTTGAGTGCGTTACGTCCACCATTACTGGTAAATGCGTTTCTTGCTTTAAGATTGGCACAGCTGAAATATCTAATGTGTTACGCGTTGCTTTTTCGTATGTACGAATACCGCGCTCGCAAAGGATGATATTTTGATTGCCTTTAGACATGATGTACTCTGCTGCATGGATGAACTCATCAATTGTTGCTGCTAAACCACGTTTTAATAAAATCGGTTTGTTTAGCTCCCCTGCTGCTTTTAGTAGCTCGAAGTTTTGCATGTTACGTGCACCAATTTGGATCACATCTACGTAATCTAAAGCTGTTTCTAAATCTGATGGTGTTACGATTTCTGTGACAACACCTAAACCGTGTTTGTCAGCAGCTTGTTTTAAGATTTTTAACCCTTCTAAGCCAAGGCCTTGGAAGTCATATGGTGATGTACGTGGCTTGTATGCGCCACCGCGAATTAATTTTAAGCCTTTTTCAGCAATTGTCGCTGCTACTGCCTCTACTTGCTCGTATGATTCAACCGCACACGGACCGAATACGAATGATGGACCACCTGCACCAACTAAATCGCCATTGATATTGATGACAGTATCTTCTGACTTTTCTTTGCGTGAAACAAGTAATTCTTTTTTCTTTTCCGCTTCAAGTTGCTTTAATGCCGTTTTGAAGATTTGTTTGAAAATGTAATCAACCGTCATTTGATTTAACGGACCGTTATTATGTTTTTTGATTAAATCAAGCATGTGACGCTCACGTAATGGATCGTAACGGTGCACACCTTGCTTTTCTTTAATTTTACCGATTTCTTCTACTACCGCAGCACGTTCATTTACTAAACGTAAAATTTCTAAATTCAATTCATCAATTTGGCTACGTAGGCCTTGTAAATCTTGCTGACTCATTCTCTTCCCCTCTTCCCTTCATACACAGCTCTTTTAGTTCGCTGAAATATATGATACATTTTAAGTGAATAACTACATTATAGTCAACTATCGCGAGAATGTCACGTATTTTTAATTTAGCGATTCAACTCGCTAAAGTAAATTCATTATAGTAAGAAAGGAAGCGTTTTTCTATGACATCAAAACTTTTTGCTTTAGATATTGGTACGCGCTCCGTTGTTGGTATTATTTTAGAGGAAAATAATGACCATTATCATGTTGCAGATATTTTAGTAAAAGAACATAAAGAACGTGCTATGGTCGATGGGCAAATACATAATGTACTGTACGTTGCGGAGTTAATTTCAGAAATTAAAGCACAATTAGAAGAAACGCATGGTCCACTGAAAAAAGTAAGTGTCGCTGCTGCCGGTCGTTCGCTTAAAACCGAGCAAGCGAGCATTACGATTTCGATTAAAAATCGCCCTATTTTTACAGAGGAGGATATTAGCCGCCTTGAACTACAAGCTGTACAGCAAGCACAGCAGCAGCTCCTACAGCAAAAGCAGGATGCAAAGGCGAGCCATTATTACTGTGTTGGCTATTCGGTGCTTCGTTATCGCTTAGATGATGAGGAAATCGGTAGTCTACTTGACCAGCAAGGTGACGAAGCGTCAATTGAAGTCATCGCTACATTCCTACCACGTGTCGTTGTCGAATCACTGCTTGCCGCACTGAAGCGTGCCGATTTAGAAATGGAAGCATTAACACTTGAGCCAATCGCTGCCATTAATGTGCTCATTCCTCCAACGATGCGTCGTCTCAATGTAGCACTTGTTGATATTGGTGCAGGTACATCGGATATTGCCATCACGGACAAAAATACAATCGTTGCATACGGCATGGTGCCAACAGCGGGCGATGAAATTACTGAAGCACTAAGCGACCATTATTTACTCGACTTCCCTGTTGCTGAAATGGCCAAGCGTCAAATTAATACGAGTGATGAAATTTTAATTCAAGATATTTTAGGCTTTGATCAGCATTTCCCAAAAGATGAAGTATTAGAAGCCATTTACCCTGCAATTGAAAATTTAGCACAAGCAATCGGCACGGAAATTTTACGCCTTAATAATAACGAGGCGCCAAAAGCGGTCATGCTTGTTGGTGGTGGTAGTTTAACACCGCATCTACCTGAGGAATTGGGTAAAATTTTAAATTTACCTACAAATCGTGTTGCTGTACGTGGCATTGATGCTATTCCTAATTTAACACGCGACGAATCCATTGAGGCAACACCTGAGCTCATTACGCCAATCGGTATCGCAATCGCTGCCAGGAAAGCGCCGATTCATTACATGAGCCTAACGGTAAATGAACAGGTCGTTCGTTTATTCGAATTAAAAGAAATGACAGTTGGTGACGCCTTTTTAGCAGCCAATATTCGCGCCAAACAATTGTACGGCAAGCCGGGACATGGTCTATCGCTTACGGTAAATGGACAGGATATTTTTGTGCCAGGTGAGCACGGACAGGCGGCACAAATTTTGGTGAACGGCGAAGAGGCGACGACGAAAACACTGATTAAAAGTGGTGATCAAATCGAGCTAATTGAAGGTCAAAACGGAGCAGATGCTATTGTTACACTACGCGACATTGTCGATGGCGCAACGGTTAAAACAATCACCATTCGCGACACACCGTATATGGTTGAGCCTCAAGTTTTTGTGAACGGTGAATTAAGTACGCTCGAAACAGTATTAAAAGACCGCGATACAATCATTATCGAAACCGCTGAAACCGTCGAAGAAATTTTAACTGCCACAAAAAATCAAAACTTACTGACTAGCTTAGGTAGTTATCTCATTCACGTTGACGGAAAACCATTGCAGCTACCAGAATTTTCATCACAGCTTTTTATAAATGGTAAACCTGCAAAGCCGCAATATCCGGTTGGCAATGGCGATGTGATTACATTAGCAACCGCAGCAGTACCAACAGCAGAGGTCATTGCAGGTCATTTAAATATTTTATTAGAGGACCGTATTACCGTAACGTTTCAGCAAGCACGTCTTGATTTAGTGAAAACAGCACGTGAAATGGTTGTCAACGGTGTTGTCGTGCAAGAGCAGTCAACTGTGCCAAACGGAGCAACAGTAAAAATTATTGACCGCGACCAAAGTAAATGGATTTATCAGGACGTATTCCGCTTCTCGAGCTGGCAATTACCTGTAGCGTTTAAAGGTTCGTTTACGATTTTACGCAACGGGGTTCCTTCTGCGTTTGATAGTGAAATTTACGGTGGCGACACGCTGGAGATTCAATTAACCGAACAGACAGTGTAGTTATAGCAAGTGCTTTATAGTGCACGACCATTCTCTTTAAATTTTATTTTCTTAAAAACTATTACTTTCTTATCCACTAAAAAATGTGCGGGAACATACTATCCAGCACATTTTTCAGCTAATTGTAAAATGAGCGTAAATTTTTCAGACGTTTCATCAAGTCATTATTGGCTTTTCCAAAATAATCATGTAATTGCTTATACTCTTTATATAGTTGATTATACACTTCTATATGATTTGGAATTGGCTGAATAACTGCCTCTTTTACAAGAGCCATCTTTTGAGCCGCTTCTTTAATCGTGTCATATCCGCCGTTTTTAGTACCCGCTGCAACGGCTGCGAACATCGCAGAGCCAACTGCTGATGTATGTTTAGAATCGGCAATTGTAATTGGAAAATTCGTTACATCTGCATAAATTTGCATCAGTAGTTTATTTTTTTGCGGTAAACCACCACATGCATATAGTTGCTCTACTTTTATACCATGCTCATTAAAAGTATCAATAATTGTTTTCGTACCAAAAGCCGTAGCTTCTAATAATGCGCGATACATTTCCTCTGGCTTTGTACGGAGTGTCATTCCTAGGATTAAGCCACTTAAATTTGCATCTACTAATGTTGAACGATTACCGTTCCACCAATCTAATGCTAAAAGGCCGCTTTCACCTGGCTTATATGCTGTAGCTAATTTTTCTAAATATTGATGAATAGTTAAACCTTGTTTTTCAGCTTCTTTATAGTAAGTTGCGGGAACGAATTCTTCAACAAACCACTCAAAAATATCACCAACGGCAGATTGCCCTGCTTCATAGCCATAAAACCCTGGAATTATTCCATCCTCAACAACACCACAAATACCTGGAACATGCCTTTCCTCTGATCCTAATAGCATATGACAAATCGATGTGCCCATAGACATCACCATTTTCCCTGGTTCAAATACTCCAACTGCTGGTACTGCAACATGTGCATCAACGTTTCCAATTGCGACAGCGATACCCGCAGTTAAGCCAATTTTGCTCGCCATCGACTCCGTTAAATAACCTGCTGTCGTGCCTAGAGCATGTACCTCACCGCGCAGTTTCGTTTCCGTTAAATGTTCAAGACGGCTATCCAGCATGTGGAAAAACCCCTTCCTTGGATAACCTTCTTGCTTATGCCAAATCGCTTTGTAGCCAGCTGTGCAGCTATTTCGCATTAATTTACCTGTAAGTTGTGAAATAACCCAATCTGTCGCTTCAACAAATTGATCCGTTTGTTCATACACTTCTGGTGCCTCGTTGAGTATTTGCCAAATTTTCGCTATCATCCACTCCGATGAAATTTTCCCACCATAGCGGTTTAAAAATTTCTCGTTTTGCTGACAAGCAATTTCATTTAGGCGATTCGCTTCAGGCTGGGCCGCATGGTGCTTCCACAATTTCACCCAACTATGAGGAGTTGATTGCCATTGTTGTTGGAAGCATAGTGGTTGGAGAGATGCATCAATTGGTAGCATTGTGCATGCGGTAAAATCAATACCAATGCCAATAACGTCACCTCGCCTCACACCCGACATTTTTAAAATGGCTGGAATCGAATTTTCAATCACCTCGATATAATCTCGGGGATGTTGTAATGCCCATTCGTTTTCTAATTTTGTTACGCCATCTGGAAGCGTCTCAGTCATCACACCATGTTGATAGGGAGTTACATGATTTGCAATTTCTTTACCATCAGCAAGAGAGACGAGGACAGCTCTCCCAGATTGTGTGCCATAGTCAATACCAATCGTATATTTTCCCATTGTTATTTACCTCAAATTTTCTTGGCCGTAGTAAGCATTAGCGCCATGTTTTCTGTAAAAATGTTTACCTAACAATTCATTACCTATAGATTGAATGTCCGGTGTTAATTGGCGTGTGAATAATGCCATTTTTGCACATTGCTCGAGTACCACAGCATTATGAACAGCACCTAATGGCGATTTTCCCCAGCTAAAAGGAGCATGGTTATTAACTAAAACACTTGGTATGCTATTCGGATTTAAATGTTTGAATGTTTCTATAATAACGTTACCTGTCTCAAGCTCATAGTCACCCTGAATTTCCTCATTAGTCAGTTGTCGCGTACAAGGTATATCCCCATCGAAGTAATCTGCATGCGTTGTTCCTAATGCCGGAATTGGCTTCCCAGCCTGTGCAAAAATTGTTCCCCATTGTGAATGGGTATGAGCAACTCCACCGATGTCCGAAAAGTTTTTATATAAAACTAAATGCGTTCTTGTATCCGAAGAAGGGCGTAAATTCCCTTCTACAATATTGCCATCTAAATCGAGTACAACTAACTTTTCCATAGTTAAATGGTCATATTCTACACCACTCGGTTTAATAACAACTAAACCTTGTTCTCTATCAATACCGCTAATATTTCCCCAGGTGAAAGTAACTAAACCATATTTAGGTAGTAAACGATTCGCTTCTAATACTTGTTCTTTTAACGATTGCAGCAACTTCATCCACACCCCTTTTTTATTTTATAAGATACGTTAATTTCAATTATCCCTCTTTTATAGGAAGTATTTAATCAGTGATTTCTGGCATTCGCTCAATACGTGAATCGGTAAATATATCCGATTCATCTGTGCTCTTTGTTGAGAACTCAGAAATGATAGCACCTTCTTTACCTGCTTTGAACCAATGTAACGTATTCGGATAAATTGTATATTGCTCACCAGGTGTTAAAACAATTTCATTAAACACAGTGTAGTACTTCTCGTCACCTGTTGGTGGCTGCGTTTGAATTGAATTTGCATCACCATCACCTTCAACGTATAAATATACTTTTCCGTAGCGACAGCGAAAAGTTTCTTCTTTCCCTTCATCAAAGCCTCGTGGTGGATGTTTATGCTCAGGACAAGTTTGGTTAGGTAATAACACCAAATCCTTGGCACAACAATGCTCTGTATTTACATACGTAATTAATTGTAAGCCGGTAACTTTAGGTTTATTTAAACCAAAGTCAGCAACTTCGATTTTCCCTTTCTCTTCTTCCGTTAAAATGATTTGTGCTTTTTCTAACATTTCTAATGACAAGGCTTTAAATTTTTCATATTCAGTCTTATTCAATTCGACCACTCATTTCTGCTAATTATTTATTCATAAACAATTGCATTGCACCTTTTACATTTCTTTTCATTGAATTTTTCGCAATGACTGTAAAATCATGATAGAAAAACACCATGCTTTTTGACTCTTGATTAACTTTATCTAAAATTGCTTGTGCACCAGCTTTTGCTGCATAACTATAATAATTAATTTTACGTACACCGGCATTAATCGCCGTCCTATATTCATGCTCACTTAAACCAGATCCACCGTGCATGACGACAGGTAATTGAATCCTGTCTGAAATTTGTTGTAAACGTTTAAAATCCAAATTTGGTTCAGTCATATAAATTCCATGCACCGTTCCGAATGAAGCAGCTAATGCATCAATGCCCGTTTGCTGCACAAAGTCTTGCGCAATTTCTGGATTTGTATAAATTTCAATGATTTCATGTGAATCATTTCCTAGAGATTCCTCACCACCAAGCCCAGAAGAAGTAATTGTACCCAGCTCTGCTTCTACTGAAACATTCTGAGCATGCGCATACTTTACGACTTCCTTTACAACTTTTACATTATCATCGTACTCTAAATGAGATGCATCAATCATAACCGAGCTAAAGCCTAAGCCAATCGCCTTTTTCACTGTTTCTAAACTGCTGCCATGATCTAAATGAACAACAACTGGAACAGTCGCTTTTTTCGCCAGGTCAATTAAAATCGGCCCTATTACCTCGATGGGGATAATTTCATCATGAACTTCTGCATGGGATAAAATTACTGGTACATTTAACTCTTCTGCTGCTTCAACCACAGCTCTTGCAGATTCTAAGGTTGGTGAATTAAATGCACCTACCGCGTAATTTCCTTTTATCGCTTCCTCTAATACTTCTTGTAAGGTTACTAACATAAAATCTCCCCCCTATACCTCTATTGTTGCTCTTTTCGAATACTTCTCGTAAACCTCTATTAATTCAGTGTAACTTTTCACACCGGAAGTGCTGTCTGCTTCAAACAATGACGTTGCAGCTGATGCCGTCCCAATTTGCATCGATTCAATGATTGACAATCCATTATGTGCACCATATAAAACACCTGACACATATGCATCACCAGCACCAACCGTTCCTTTTATTGAAGTATGATCTATTACCAATGATGGTAAGCTGTATACTTGATTACCATCATAGCCAAAGCTTCCTTCTGGTGTGTGAATGATTACCCAATCTTTCACGCCTAGCTGCTTTAATTTGTATAAAACAGGCTTAATGTTTTGTTTGATTAATCGATTATTCTCATCTCTCAACAAAATGCCTACACTTTTGCCTGCTTCAATTTCATTAATAACGCAGTAATTTACATATTTTAAACAGGGGGGAACAAGTTTTTCATAGCGATTCGAATTTTCACTGACAATGTCGATCGACGTTTGAATCCCCTCATCTTGTGCTTTTTTTAATACTTTCGCCATTTTTGTACCATATTCCACATCAGGCTGATCGAGACCATCAAGTAATAAAATATAAGCGATATGAAGAATTTTTGCATTTACTTTGCTAAAATCAATCGTGTGTTCATCAAATAGATTTGCATTTCCCTGATAGGCAAAAAATGTACGACTATGATCCGTCATGTCGTGAATAACATCTGTAAACGTTGTCTCTCCAATTACTTTTAATTGATTTAAATTAATATTTTCATAACGACTTAAATTTTCATGTAAAAATTGACCACGACCGTCGTCACCGATTAAAGCAATGACTTCAATTTGAAACGTATTATCAATTTTCGCTAATGTGACAGCACAATTAGAAACTGCTCCACCAATTGATTGTTGAACATTACGGATTAGCGCAAGCTCGGATTTACTTGGAAATCGCTCAATTTGTTTAATTTCGTCATAAGCGATAGTTCCCGCAACCGCAATTCCTTCTCTCATTAAACTCACCTGCTTTAGTAAAGTTGCGTATTTCTTCGTTTTAGTACATCTGCATAAACAGCAATTAAAATCACTAACCCTTTTACAACGTATTGCCAGAACGAACTTACACCAACTAGATTTAGACCGTTACTCAATACACCGATAATTAATGCACCGATTACAGTACCTCCTATACGACCGTACCCGCCTGTCATGCTAGTACCACCTAACACTACGGCAGCAATTGCATCAAGTTCAGCACCCTCACCGGAGGTAGGCTGACCAGAGAACATGCGAGATGCTAAAACGATACCTGCAATCCCAGCCATAAGACCGCTAAATGTATAGGCGAAAAACTTTACACGCTTAATATTAATACCTGAAAATTTTGCTGCTTGTGGATTTCCACCAACTGCGTACATGTATCTTCCAAGCTTTGTTTTATTCATAATGAGATAGCAAATAACTAATAAAATAATTAAATACAATACTGGAGCAGGTAATACGCCACCAATATAACCGGAACCGATTGAATTAAACGAATCTGACATTACGCGAACCGGCTTACCATCTGTCAACACATAGGCGGCTCCACGGGCAATATTCATTGTTGCTAGCGTAATGATAAACGGGGGTATGATTGTTGTAGCTGATACATAGCCGTTTAATGCACCGAATAACACACCAACTAATAAACCAGCTAAAACTGCTAAACCAACTGAAACGTCATATGTCGCAATAAGCATTGTTGTTGCAACACCCGTTACTGCCATAATTGAACCTACCGATAAATCAATTCCACCAATAATGATAATCATCGTCATTGCTAAAGCTAAATACAGGTTTGTTGAAGTTTGACGTAATACGTTTAATAAGTTATTAGATGTTAAAAAATTAGGATTAATAAGTGAAATTACAACACATAGAGCGATGAAACCAATTAGAATCCCTAAATTATCTCGAAAAAATTGTTTTACACTGTTAAACATATTTCCGAAAAAGTTGTGTTTTTCCTCTAAAGTTTTTATATTTTGAGTCATTTAAACACCCCCTGTAGCATAATGCATAATCAACTCTTGACTTAAATTGTCACGATTAAGAATTGTTTGGATATGACCTTTGTGCATAACGGCTACTCGATCGCTCATATTTAAAATTTCTGGTAAATCTGAAGAAACCATTATAATTGAAACGCCTTCTTTCACTAACGTGTTCATAATTGTATAAATCTCTGTCTTTGCCCCTACATCGACGCCTCTTGTAGGTTCATCCAAAATTAATATGTTTGGGTTTGTTGCAAGCCATCGTGAAATCAATACCTTTTGCTGGTTACCACCACTTAAATTGCCAACCATTTGCTCTTGATTAGGTGTTTTAATAGATAGGTTTTTAATATAGTTTTGCGTCGATTGAAACTCATATTGTGAATCAACACGAAAAAACTTTACAAATTGCTCTAAAATTTTAATTGTCACATTATATTGAACAGACTGTCCTAAAAATAGTCCTTCCTCTTTCCGATTCTCAGTAACGTACGCTATTCCATATTGAATAGCATCATTAGGATTTTTAATTGTTAGCTTTCTAGATTGAGTATAGATTTCTCCACTATCGAACGAATCTAAGCCAAAAATACATTTCATCAGTTCCGAACGTCCTGCACCGACAAGACCAGAAAATCCGAGTATTTCTCCTTTTTTTAGCTCAAAGGAGTTATCAGTTAAAACCCCTTTTTTTGATAGTTTTTTCACTTCTAATATAGTTTCTTTTGTATCGAGGAAGTCTCTAATATAATATTTTTTTAACTCACGACCTACCATCATTGCAATCAATTGATCGTTATTTGTTTGTTTCGTATTGACGGTACCAATATATGTACCATCTCTCATTATTGTTATGCGATCTGTAATTTTGAATAATTCATTCATACGATGTGAAATATAAACAATTCCTACACCTTGAGTCTTTAAGTTTCGAATTGTCTTGAATAAAAACTCTACTTCTTTCTCACTTAACGAAGAAGTTGGCTCATCCATAATGATGATTTTAGAATTAAATGAAACAGCTTT
Organism: Solibacillus sp.; assembly: GCA_040274725.1. Lineage (GTDB taxonomy): Bacteria > Bacillota > Bacilli > Bacillales_A > Planococcaceae > Solibacillus. Next base: position 118,812 of record JBEMAQ010000008.1, read on the forward strand.
AATTATTTCAATCATTTGTTGTTGGGCAACTGTTAAATGATTAATAGGGGTACTCGCAGATAAGCCTAAATCAAAGTCATCAATTAACTTTTGCGTATTTTCAAATATTGCACGTTTATCAATTAAGCCAAATTTATTTAACGGCTCTCGACCTAGGTAAATATTTTCAGCAATTGTTAAGTAAGGTACTAATATGATTTCTTGATGGATAATGCTAATACCATATTTTTGTGCATCTTTCACATTGTTAATTTGAACTGGTTGGTTATCAAGAACAATTGTCCCTTCATCAATGTTGTAAATACCACCTAAAATTTTCATTAATGTTGACTTTCCTGCTCCATTTTCACCTAGTAGGGCATGCACTTCCCCACTCTTAAGCGTGAAATCTACACCTTTTAACGCATATACACCTGGAAATTTTTTGGTTATTCCTTTCATTTCAAGAAGAGCATTAGACATTTTCTCACCTCTTTCATATGAAGATTGGCCCCAATATTTTATTGGAGCCAACCTAAAATTAATAATTATTGCCAGCTATCTACACCGTATTCTCCAATATTATCCTTATTTATTAAAAATGTTTCTACTGGTATACGTTTTTCATAATCTTCATTATTCAAAATTTTGTAAGCTACCTCAACTGACTTTTCGCCAATTGAGATTGGTGATTGAGCACCCGTACCTACTAATGCGCTACCTTCTGCGATTGCTGCTTTTGCATCAGGTGAACCATCTACACCGTAAATTACGATATTAGAACGATTTGTTGCTTTAACTGCTGCTAAGGCACCTAAAGCTGTTGGATCATTCCCTCCCATAATCGCAATAACTTCAGAATGAGCTTGTAAAATGTCTTCTGTGATACCTAATGCTGTTTCTAAGTCGCCTTTAGCATCCTGTTGTGCAACAATCTCAAAGTTTTTACCCTCAATCGCTTCCATGAATCCATCAATTCTATCATTTACAGAATTCATTGTTGGGCTGTCTAAGACAACGATTTTTCCACCGTTAGGGAAGTTTTTTGCCAAATCTTCACCTGCTACGCGACCAGCATTTTTATTATCAGAACCTACATAAGCAGTTACATAGTCAAAGTCCTTTACTTCCGTGTCATAATTAATAATTGGAATACCGGCTTCTTCAAGTAACACTAAAGCTGGACGGATACCTTCCCAGTCTACTGGGTTTAAGAAAATTGCATCGATTCCTTGGGCAATCATGTCCTCAATTTGATTAATTTGTAATGCTACATCCATTGCTGGATTTGTTGTAATTAATTTATCTCCATTGGCTTCTACCTTTTCTCTGATAGACTCTTCTAGTACTTGGAAGAATGGGTTGTTTTGTGTCATTGAAGTGTAACCAAATACGATTTGATCGCCGTCTGAAGATGAAGAGCCTCCACTCTCACTTGAAGAGTTACATGCTACTAACAAACCTGCAACGATGAATGATATTGCAATTAATAAAAATTTTTTCATTTTTGAACCCCCTAAATATTATTTATATTAAAGTCATAAACTATGACTTAATACCAAATTAAATAAAGCGCTTTCAAAAGATAAAAAACTTTATTTCCTAAGAATATACATTGCTTTCTGACGCAATAATTATTTCTACATTATATTTCTCACATGTATTTAATAATTTTTGAGGGAGAGGCCTATCTGTTATAATACGGTCAATCTTATCGAACTTTGCAAAACTTACTAAGGAATCGCTTTCAAATTTACTCGAATCAATTACAACATTTACTTCCTGTGACCTTTCTATCACAAGCTTCTTTATTTGCAATTCAAAGTAATTGGCATTACTTAGACCATTATTAGAAGATACACCTGACGCCGCTATAAATGCCCTATGGAACTTCATGTCTTTTAAATTCGTTTCTGCGATAGGGCCAACTACTGACAACGTACTGCCTTCTAATTGTCCTCCTAATAAAATAGTTGGTATCCTTAACTCTTGTAGCTCTAAGGCAATTTTAGGTGCATTTGTGATGACCGTAATTTCCTTATATTTCAATTGCCTGGAAATTTGAATAGTAGTCGTTCCAGAGTCTATAAATATTGCTTCATTTGGTTTAATTAACGATGCAGCTACTTTACCTATGTGTATTTTTTCGTCCATCATTAATTTCATTCGATCGCGTAAATCTAACTGCTTAATTGGCGATAATATAGCTCCACCTACAGTTCGGTAAAGTAACTTTTTTTCTTCTAACTTTTCAATATCTCGCCTTACTGTCATTTCCGTCACGCGGAAAATTTTACTTAATTCACTAAACCTTACTTCCGATTTATTTTTTAATAACTTTATAATTTCTTGTTGTCTTTCTTGCGGGTTTAACTTCTTCTCTTGTTTATGCACCTTTCCTTTCTTCAAAGTATCAGCTCCCCCAAAATTTCTTGTTATTAATTCACATTAGTTTATATTTCATAAAAAATAATAAAATACATTAAATTTCTACTTAATTTTTGTTTAATCACTTTTATAATCCTCATTAGTTTTGTTGATATATATAAAAGCCATTATAAAAGTTGATACTGCGGTATAAATTATTTTTCAAGGATAGTTATATTTTTTTGAAAAAACTTAAAAAATTTTTAAAAAATCATGTTATTTTGTTACATTTTAGTGAATTTGATATCAACACAATTTTCAGTCCTACGTTAAACAAAAAAAAGCGGCTTACACCAAATATATTGGTATAAGCCGACTTTTATTATTTGTTAATTTTACAAAAATTACCTCAATTTACTAACCCATTAGTAAATTAAAAGCTCACCTTAATTTTTTGGTTCAGAACTTTCAATAAGCATTTCTTGTACTTTATCCTCTACTGTTTCAATCCCTTGAGCCGCATCTGCTACAGCTACCTCAACTGCATCGTTCACTTCACTAAGCGGCTCCTCACCCTCTAGTGAAACTGTACCATCATCTGTTGGTACTTTTGGTGACTTTGTCATGACCTTGTCCACTAAATGTGTAGATTGCTCTTTAATTTGACTGGAAAGCTGTGCTGTTTTATCCTTTGCAACATGCGACAATTCTACGCTTTTATCCTTTAATGATACCGCTTGAATCGCTACATCTCCGCGCAATTCACTGCCTGATTTTGGTGCAAGTAGCAGGGCAGCAGCCGCACCAACAATGCCTCCAATTAACGCGCCAATTACAAAATCCTTCACATCCATCGTGTCCTCTCCATAAATGGCGTCATTCACTTGCTCAAATGCATCTTTATTTGTCATAACAAAGCCCTCCCAAAATTATTTGCGTCGTAAAAAGCCAAATTTTATAGGCTGTTCCGTTTCATAGACATGAGCGTCCTTCTCATCAATCGGTTTACGCTTGCGCCATTCATCCGCAATCCCCATCGCCACATTGCTCCACTGTACAACTTGGGCAATTTTTTCTTCATTTTTAACAACGCCTGTTGAAATCGATGAAGACATACGCGAAATCGATGTGTTTAAGCCATTTACAGACTCCCCAATCCCCTTTACTGCATAAACAACAGAATTTAGCTTCTCTGATTTATCAGAAATATCATCTGCTAAGGCATTTGTTTTAGTCAGTAATGTTGTTGTTTCACGCGTGATGCCCTCTAATTGTCCTTCAATCCCAGCGACTGTACCGGCGATGTTGTTTAACGTATTTTTTAGCGAAACCAGCGTCATTGCTAAGCTAATGCATAACACTAAAAAACCGATTGCTGCAACTAAAGCAGCGATATAAAGTACTACTTCCATTATGATGACCTCCTATGTCTAGTAATTAGTTGTTTCGACAAATGCTGGCGAAATCCTTCTTTCTTATTCATATTGAGCAAAAACACTGCAAATATTTAGGTAGCTTTATTATGCGAGGGTTGATTTTCGCTGCAGGAGACCGACACGATGTCAGTCACAAATGCGTTACTACACGATGTGGCGCTTTTAGCATTTGTTTATCTTAATCCGCGGGCACGGCTCCAGGAAAGCGCTCGTCCGAAACGGAAATCAGCCCTTCATTTAAAATGCTACTAATTATTTAAAAGCAGTTTACTCATTAATAAGCTTCCTAAAGAAAAACAGCTTAAATCCATACGGACTAAGCTGTTTCACCTTGTAAGACACGTTCGAAAGCATCTTGATATTTGTGCACGTCGCCTGCGCCCATAAATAGGAACACCGCGTCTTTGTGCTGTTGCAATGTTTCGATTGCTTCTGTGTGAATGACATTGCCACCATCAATTAATACGCGAAGATCCTCAATTGATAATGCGCCAGCCTTTTCACGAGCTGAACCGAAAATATCACATAAATAAACGGCGTCCGCCTTTGATAAGCTATCTGCAAAATTTTGCAGGAAGGCTTGCGTACGTGTAAATGTATGTGGTTGGAAAATTGCAACTATCTCTTTATCTGGATACTTTTGACGAGCTGATTGAAGTGTCGCAGCGATTTCTGTTGGGTGATGCGCGTAATCATCTACTAATACATTATTCCCAATTACTGTCTCTGTAAACCTTCTTTTCACGCCGCCATACGTATTTAAACGCTCTTGAATAACGTTCGCTGGAATTCCCTCGTAATGACAAAGTGAAATAACTGCCAATGAGTTTAACACTGTATGGTCACCAAATAATGGGATAAAGAATGTGCTGTAAAATTCATTGCGTACATATACTTCAAACGTTGTACCCTCTGTCGTTCTCACTACATTGCGTGCAGCAAAATCATTTTCTACGCCGAAGCCGTAATAGACCACTGGTACATTCGCTTGAATACGCTGTAATTGCTCATCATCACCACATGCAATAATCGCTTTTTTCACCTGTAAGGCAAGTGACTGGAATGCATTATATACATCGTCAATATCCGCGAAGTAATCTGGGTGATCAAAATCAATGTTTGTCATGATTGCGTAATCTGGATGATACGCTAAAAAGTGACGGCGGTATTCACATGCTTCCATCACGAAAAATGATGCGTCTGGTTGCCCTGAACCTGTACCGTCCCCGATTAAATAAGATGTTGGCATATAGCCACCTACAACATGACTCATTAAGCCTGTTGTTGAAGTTTTACCGTGTGCACCTGTAATCGCAATCGACGTATAGTTGCCAATGTAATCACCTAAAAACTTATGGTAACGGATTACCTCCACACCCAGCTCGCGCGCACGCACAAGCTCAGGGTGGTCATCAGGAAACGCATTCCCTGCAATGACAGTCAAACCTGGCTGTATATTATTTTCATCAAAAGTTAAAATTGTAATGTTACGGTCACGTAAAGGCTGTTCTGTAAAATAATAATTTGCAACATCTGAACCTTGCACTTGCTCGCCTGCATCAAATAAAATTTGTGCGAGTGAACTCATACCAGAGCCTTTAATGCCTGTAAAATGATAACGTGTCATTTCGTTAAGTAACCTCCTAGGACCCAAGTGATCCCATTGATTGTTTGCGTAAACACTTTTGTTTTGGACAAAAGCATTAACTATTATAGCACTATTTATCTAGAAGTATAATTGAACGACTTTTCTAAAAATTAAACCCTAGTACATTATCCACCAAAATGATGGGCTAAATCTGTCTCTGTAATAAAGACATCACGGGGTTTGCTGCCTTTTTGCTCCGAGACAAAACCATGTCGCTCTAACATATCTACAAGGCGTGCAGCACGGTTGTAGCCAATATGATAACGGCGCTGAATGGACGATGTAGAGGCCGAGCCTTGCTCATACACATGGCGGCATACTTCTTCAAATAACTCATCCTGCTCCTCAACTGCCTCTGCTTTTCGCAACAATTCCTCTTGCTGGAATAAGTAATCCGGCTCCCCTTGGCCACGCACATACTCAATAATTTCTTCAATCTCTTCGTCCGTCACAAACGTTCCTTGAATACGCACAGGTGCCGACATGCCATTCCCCATATACAGCATATCACCGCGCCCAAGTAAACGCTCTGCTCCGACACCGTCTAAAATCGTACGTGCATCAATTTGTGAGGATACCGCAAAGGCAATACGTGTTGGGATGTTAGATTTAATTAAGCCGGTAATGACATCTACAGAAGGTCGCTGTGTAGCGATAATTAAGTGAATCCCACAAGCACGTGCCTTTTGTGCAATACGGCAAATCGCATCCTCTACGTCCTGCGGTGCCATCATCATTAGATCTGCTAACTCATCAATAACGATTAACATGTACGGTAATTTTTGTGCGTACTGTTTATTTTGGTCACACAGTTTGTTATAGCCTGTGATATGACGCTGACCACTATGCATAAATAATTGATAACGACGCTCCATCTCCTCAACTGCCCACTTTAGTGCGGCTGTTGCGGCCTTTACATCGGTAATAACGGGACTCACTAAATGCGGAATATGGTTAAACGGTGCGAGCTCCACCATTTTTGGGTCAATTAGCATTAGCTTTAACTCACTTGGGTCGGCTTTATACAAAAGGCTGACTAAAATGGAGTTAATGCAGACCGATTTTCCTGAGCCTGTCGCACCAGCAACTAAACCATGCGGCATTTTGCGCAGGTCGAGTGTCACCGGCTTCCCTGTTAAATCAAGACCCAGTGCTGCCTCAAGCGGTGAATCCGATTCCTGGAAATCCTTCGAGTTCGTCACCTCTGACAGGCGCACTGCACGTGAAATACGGTTCGGAATTTCAATACCAATTGAGCGTTTACCTGGAATCGGCGCATCAATACGTACGTCCTTCGCAGCAAGTGCTAGCTTAATATCGTCTGATAAATTACGTACCTTACTCACCTTTGTACCATGTCCAACGGTAATTTCAAACTGCGTAACAGCCGGCCCTTGTACAATCGATTCAATTTGTGCAGCAATTTGGAAATGCGACAGTGCCTCGACTAAATTCTCGCCCTGTTCTTCCATCCAATCACGATCTTCTTGCTCCTCCTCTGGTGGTAATAAAAAATCCAGTGGTGGTTTATGATATGGCTGGCGCTTTTTTTCTGGTACAACAGGCTCTGCCTCGACAACTGGAATTTCTTGTACAGGTGTTGGAATTACTTGTTGTTGAACGGTAGGTAACTCCTCTTCTTCCTCTACAAATGCTAACTGCTCAAAATCCTGCTCTTTTACTGACACAGATTCAATTACTATTTCCTCTGCCATTGTTTGTACTCCTTGCACAGACTCACTTACTACAACGACCTGCTCCACATCACTGTCAGGCGTGATGTGCACAGTAGCGGTATCTGGCTTTGCTACCTCTCCCTCTACTAGCTGCGGCCTGATTGTTAACACATGCTTTTCAGGCTCAACTACCGGCGCTTCTACTACTTTTTCTACATGGACAACGACTGTTTCAGAAGCGACTTCGACAATTGTTTCTTGCTGAGTTCCTGCCTCTTGTGTTACCGGCTCTTCTACCATTTCTACCGTTGTGGAAGCGACCTCTTGTTGCGGCTTCGTTTGGCGAAATTGCTCCTTCGCAATTTGCTGCGCTAGCAACCTTTGCTTATCTCTTTTTAACATTAACACGTTAAATGGCAAGCGTGTACCTTCATTTTTAGGCTGCTCTACGATTTCAGACGTCTCTTCTTCTACCTCTGTAGCTACTGACGCTGTAACAGGCATCTGAACCATTTCAGATTGTGGCATTTTGTCTACATGTAGCTGTTCAATATGAATGGTTGAATTTTCAATTGTTACATGCTGTACTTGTACAGGCTCTGATGCCACTTTCTGCTCTTCTTGTGCTAGCTGTTCTGCTACCTGTTCTTTAATGCCGTCTTCTAATGTTAAACGAATTGGTGGAAGTTCCGGTACATGTAAGTCCGCTAGCTCCTCCGTCTTTTCTAACGTTGCGACACTTACCATCTGAACTTCTGTCTCTTCATTGGTAGAGGTAGGCTCTTGCTCAATTTTTTCTACTGCTACGATATTTGTTGGTTGAAGCGCGATTTCCTCAGTTGAAGATTTAACTTCTGGCTCTTTTACAACTGGTTCTTCCTCTACTACTAATAGCGGTTCGGCTACTACTGGCTTTATCGGCTGTTCTACAATTAATGGCTCTTTAACAGCCGCTTTTGGCTTCAATTCAACAACATTTTTAATCGTTTCAGCTTTTGGCTCAGACACTGGAACGGACTTTGGTTGCTGTACAACTTTAACTACAGGTTCTTCTTCTGTTTCTTGTACAGATTTAACTACCTGCTCTTCAACACGTTTTTGCTCTGATATAGATCGTTCCTTTAATAACGTTTCAATTGGCGTCACTTGCTTAAAACCGTGCACAGGAGATGGTACTTCCGTTGGCACGAAACGTTTACGATTTTCTAGTGGATTAATAAACTTTTGATCTACCTGTCGCTCTTGACGCACTGGCTTCTCTACTAATATTTCACGTTCCGCTCGCGTCACAATTTTCTCACGCTCTCGCTCTTGACTGCTGCGAATGACATTGGACTGACCGCGTCCACGCTGACGACGCTCTAACAGCTCACGAATTCCTGACACTTCTACATCATATACTTGTGCCTGCTGCGGCTGTTGTAGGTGACGTGGCAATTCAAATGGACGAGCTTCTGGTTGATAGACTGGCTGCTCATATGTAGGCGGACTATCTTCCGTCGTTTGCTTTGACGCTAGTTCATGATCTGCAATAAGCGGAAAACGAAATGACGTTTTACGCTCTGGCATTTCAGGCTGTGGCTCGCGCATTTGGCGCGTAGGTGGCTCTTGTGACTCGTACTCTTCATAGTCATCATATTGCTCGTCATCTTTATTAAGTAATTTATTTAGCTTATTTTTAATCCAACTCACGTTCTTCACTTCTTTCCTAAAACATTGCCTGTAGGTAGAAATATTTTATCAAAATATTTCTTGCGTTAAACTGCGCACTACCTACTAGTATGATACCTCAAAAGCATATCATATTTGTTGAACTATCCCCACTTAATTTCAAGGAAATTTGAAGTGGGGAATTCCTAAGAACAGACCTCTACCCGAAGTCTTTTTGATTAGGCTAGCCCCGTAGTCCCTACGGTTAAAAGGCGTAAACCTTCAGCTACTATATTTTTCGCTGCATTATGGTCGCGATGATGAGTGGCTCCGCAATGCTGGCACGTCCAATGACGAATCGCTGTATCTTTTACTTCCGGTTTTTTCTCCCCACAAGCTGAACAAAGCTGTGAGGATGGAAAGTATGTCCCTACAGGCACCACTTCTTTTCCATACCACATTGCCTTGTATCGAAGCATGGCAAAAAACTTAGACCAAGACGCATCCGCAATTGATTTTGCATACCCTTTCTGTTGCAGAAGCTCTTTTACTGAAAGACTTTCAATACAAATGATATCGTGGTTTTTGATAATATTTGTTGAAATTTTCTGTAAAACCCCCACCTACTCGCTAGGCTCCTTGAGGTGGGAGTATTCTGCGAGACGTCGATAAAATTTGTCGTTTTTACTTCATTTCGTAAATACAAATAAAAAGCGAGCATGAGAGGAAATTTCTCTTCTCATACTCGCACTAAATTAGCGTGTTGGCGTTTCGAATGCGCTACCTACTTCAGCTGACTCTTCTAATACTAAAATCCCTTTTACCTCTGGGGCACCAGGAATCGCTAGCTCACGTGCTGAGCAAAGCATACCGAATGAATCCACACCGCGTAAGTTACCTGCTTTAATTAATAAACCAGATGGCATGACAGCACCGATTTTCGCGACAACCACTTTTTGACCTGCTTCAACATTTGGTGCGCCGCATACGATTTGTAATGTTTCGCCACCAACGTTTACTGAGCAGATGTTAAGCTTATCCGCATTTGGGTGCTTGTCCTTTGTTTCCACATAGCCGACTACGAATTTAGGAGAGAAATCTACATCAAGTGATACATCTGCACCATTTGCTTTTAATGCTGCTTCGATTTTTTCCGCTAATTCCGGTGTAATGTCTACGTTCCCTTGTGCAGCCACGTCAACGTATTTACTTGCATTAAATAAGTTGAACGCTTTAATTTCGCCTGTCGACTCTTCTTTTAAGATCGCTACGTCACCCGCGCGCTCCATTTGTGTTTTGACAATTGCCTCTGTCGCTAATTGTACTAATAATACGTCTCCAACGTATTGTTTGTTGTAAAATACATTCATTTTTTAATCCTCTTTCTTCACTCTATTTTTCGCTAGGATAAAGATTGGCTCGAATTTGCCCTCTTCATAAATAAACGATAACGATGTAATCGGTACAGCGCCTACTGTAAAGAAATGCATCGTCATCTGTGCTAATACATCATACCCTACTTCGTTGCGAATATCACCTATAATTAATACGTCTTGGTGCGGAACAGACACCGTCATCTCACCTTCAATTTGCGCAGCCATTTCCTCAAGGAAGCGCTCATTTAAAATGCGACTTGCATCATAGCCATCATTGTTATTGACGAAATAAAATACACTGCCTGCTACCTCGTCACGCTTAAAGCTCGTTGGCAGCTTTTTCACCGCAAAGCGCGCCGCCTCGCGTACTTGCTCAACTGTCACGCTTAGCTGTTCAAGCATTGACTCGTCGATTAAACGATAAGTCGTCCCTAAATCAAGCGCGTAATAAATACGTGTTTCGGCTGTATGATCTGTCGTAATAAATGCATGTCCTTCTTTTGAGGCTTTCGCAAATGATGTCGAACGAATGATCGGATACACGTCCACTAATCCGTTAAAGCCTTCACGTTGCTCACGCTCCATCGCAAGGAATGTTTGCTCAATCGTGTAGACAATCTCTAAAATAGCCGCTTCTTTTTTCGTTTCGTATTTCGCTAAGATGTCAGAAAGTGAGATATCCATGCCGCGACCTAAAGTCGTATGTTCAAGACGCACACGGTCTTTTTTTTCATCGAATGCCCAGCTAAAACGCTCTTCACCTAAATGCTTTTTTAATTCCTTCACTAACTGTGGTGATTTCAAAAAAATCACTCCTTCACATAGTAAAACGGTTCACGCATCGTGAACCGTTTTATTTTTTACTAGTATAACAAAAACGTCATTATTTTGCCTGTTCAACGATGCGAACCGACTGGACAATTTGCATCATCTCAGCGAGTTTGTTATCTAAATTTTTATTTTTAGAAATCGTCGTCAGCTTGACCCCGCCAACACTCACAATTAGCTCTGATGTTTCATCCGAGGCTTTTGTAATCGCTGAAAAGCCAAATACTCCATCTGTTTCGAATGTATCTTCACCAATAATTTCCTTTGATGCATCCTCTTTTAAAATATCATATAATAGCTGGCTATCTGTCGGTTCGTGTACATTGACAAATAAAATATACATATTTTCCTTATTTATTAATGTATAGTTTGCCTGATCGATTCCTTGCTCAATTGTAAAGCCATTCGGCATATATAACTTAATCTGACCAAACGTTGTATTCGCGTCATTTGCCTGCGCTTCAAACGTCGTCTCCGCTGCACTCATACCAGCCGTGGCTTGTTCTTCTATAGTTTGACCACACGCACCGAGTACCATCGTAACCGCTAGCGTCAAACCTAGAGCCCACTTTCTTCTCAACGTATTTCTCCTCGCTTTCTTTCATTCTTCTAATTTTAAAAGCCTAGACTAGTCGTTGCAAATGTCCTGCCTAGTTTTCTTGCAAAAATTGAACTTGTCCGACTAATAATTTCACAATATGCTCAAACATTTCCTTGCGATCAATGAGACCATTTGTGAAAATACCAATTGCGCCTGCATGCTGGCGAATGTTTTGCTTATTTGTATAGGCATCCATGACTGGGCCAAGTTCCTGACCCGCTCGAAGCTCACGCGCAATCTCCTCCGGTAAAATAAACTGCGCGCCCGCTGCCGAAATAATCGTCCCGTCCCTAAGTGCCACCGCACCCCAGTTACAGCAAGACATGACACCGTCTATTTCACAAACGCCGCCCTCAAGACCGAAGCTTGCGTCCGCATTTGTCTTCTCGCGCGTATTAACCGCGCGATTAATTGCACCTTGTCTCGTTTCTTCCATCGAAAACGGCTGCTCGGGTACACCTGACTGCACATCGATATGCTCAAATTGTAATTCTTCATAATATAGCTTTAGTACATTTTCTACCGCACCTGTTTTTGCTTTATTTTTTGTGCCAATTGCAATGTTCACCTAGTCATCCCCCGAAATTGTTCTTTCATTAATTTTACATGCCTTGTACAGATTGCACACGAAAAAAAGATGCCTAACTTACAGGCATCTGTAACAGTCTATACATTTGAACGGATCGAATCAATTGTCGAGCGATCCGCGCTTTTTACAAGCTTTACTAAGAGCTCTTTTGCTGCCGCATAATCATCGACATGAATGATTGACGCGGATGTATGAATATAACGCGAACAAATACCAATGACTGCTGATGGAATGCCGTCGTTTTGCGTATGCACGCGCCCTGCATCTGTACCACCTGGTGATACGAAAAATTGGTACGGGATGTTGTTTGATTCCGCCGTATCTAAAATATACTCACGCAAACCGCGATGTGTCACCATCGTGCGGTCAAAAATACGTAGTAGCGTGCCTTTGCCGAGCTGACCAAATTCCTGCTTTGCACCGGATGTGTCGTTCGCTGGTGAGGCGTCTAATGCAAAAAATAAATCAGGCTTAATCATATTCGCTGACACTGCCGCACCGCGAAGACCTACTTCTTCCATGACATTCGCACCGGAATATACATGACTTGCTAACGCCACATCTTGTACTTCTTTTAATAAATCAATGGCAAGACCACAACCATAACGATTGTCCCACGCTTTCGCCATAATCTTTTTCGGATTGGCCATTGGTGTGAATGGACAGATTGGAATGATTGATTGTCCTGGACGAATGCCCATTGCCTCGGCATCCGCCTTATGATCTGCACCCACATCAATGAGCATATTTTTTATATCCATCGGCTTCGCGCGCTCTGCGTCTGTTAATAAATGCGGTGGAATAGATGCAATCACACCTGGAATTTTCTGCTCTTTCGCATACACGGTCACACGCTGCGCAAGCATCACCTGATTCCACCAGCCACCCAGTGGTTGAAAACGAATCATGCCGTTGTCAGTAATGGATGTCACCATAAACGCTACCTCGTCCATATGACCCGCGACTAAAATTTTCGGTGCATCCTCACTTGCCGCCTTACGCAATCCAAAAATACCACCTAAATTATCAAGAACAATTTCATCACTATATTTTTCAAGCTGTGTGCGCATATAGCTACGCACCGCACGCTCATTACCCGGAGCTCCCGGTAACTCTGTTAAAGTTTTAAACATATTTAAGGTTTCTTGATTCACGAAAAACACCTCGTTCGTAGTTTTATTTAGTATAGCATACCTCAAAAAGTGTACGAAACGTCCAACCCGATGTCATGTCACAACGATTTCCTAAGCCAATTATTTTTTACACAATTTTCAATCTATGATACAGTTAAATTAGTTTGATAAGAGGAGGGATTTTTTAATGAATATGAAAGATTTTTTACTAGGTGTCGCAACTGGCTTGGCCGCTGCAATCGTTGTAAAGGAAGTAAGCACACGCGTCGCACCGTATCAATCTTCTGACGCCGTGTTAACAAACATTAAAAATGAATTCAAAAAGCAAGCACCAATTGATAGCTCTTGGATTTATATGAAGCCAGAGTCATATAGCAATGGCTTTACAGAAATTCCTGTGTACAGTGGTGGCATTAGCCGCATGATTGATGGCGAAATGCAAAATTTCGAGTTCAAAGCAGACGCACGCTCAGGCGGCGTTGTGGAATTAGTGGAAGTATAATAATTTATATGTAAAAACGCTGCCCGAATTTCGGACAGCGTTTTAGTTTTATTCTGCTTCTGGTGTAAATTTGCGACCAGCAAGCTCTGTATCTAGCATGAAAACAGCATTTGAGTCATTTTCAATACGTGAAATTTTCGCGATTAATGCGTCAAATGATGCCTCTTCCTCTACTTGCTCATCAATGAACCATTTTAAGAACGCCATCGTTGCATGCTCACGCTCATCAAGTGCGATATCGGCAAGCTCATAAATGCGGCGTGTTACTTCTTTTTCATGTAACAATGCATGCTTAAATGCATCTAAAATTGACGAGAACTCATTGCCTGGACTTTCAAAGCCCGTAATTGTCGCGCGGTAACCCATATCACTTAAAAAGTTATAAAACTTCATCGCGTGGAAGCGTTCTTCTTCTGCTTGTACTAAAAAGAAGTTTGCAAAACCATCATATGACTCGTCCGTGCAATATGCAGCCATCGCTAAGTATGCATGCGCTGAAAAGAATTCATAATTCATTTGATCATTTAATGCTTTGTGTAATTTTTCTGATAACATGAAAAGTCCTCCCTTAATTTGAGTAATATCCATTGAAGCATCCAATGATAACTATTCTCAATCTCCCTCTATTTTACTGTAAATCCATACTTTTTACATCTATTTTAGAAAATATATGTTATTTTGTTATAATTCCGAAATTCATGTCGTGTAGTGAATGCTGATTGACAAAGCTTTTTGTAAAATACAGCGCCATTAAATGCATTTCATAACATTTATTTTGTTTTAAATACATTTGAATAAATTCAAAATTTAACACTTTTAATATGATATAAATAATATCATTCTGTTCAAAATCATCATCCTTCATCAGATGAATACGCGGATGTTTAATCACATGATTTTTTAAAAATTCATGTGTGTCCACAAAATCAGCTAAATTTCGATATAGGCATTTAGTAATATGATAAACATATAAAAACGTAAAAACTTCTGAATGCTTTTGATGATTAAGTTCCTCAATAATTTCATATGGCACATACTTTTGTAATTTATTCACTAAACTACTGACATTTGAATTGAGCATAATGCTTTCTGATTTGAAAAAAATAATCCCGTCGATTGCATAATAATTTACCCATAAGTTAAAGATTGTTGCCTTTACACTAATCTTATCTTGTAATACGGCATCTATTTCAGGCAATTGTGTATGATATGTATCCCACAACTCTTCAAATATCACATAATATTTTTCATCAATTCCAGCATAACAACTGTAACTATCCAAATATTCATTCCCCCTTTCAATTTAAATATACATATAATACCCGATTTTCTTATTTTTAATCCTAAGTATCCGATTTTTCTTTTTTGGCCTTGAATTGTCAAATTAAACGCAACGCCTTGCCAAAGAAGAGCTCGTAAGGTGT
>JBEMAQ010000009.1:0-125486 GCA_040274725.1 Solibacillus sp.
AAAAGAACAAGCGTAACAATCCAGAGCGTCTTGAACTTAAAAAATATTGCTCTCGTGAGAAGAAATACACTACTCACCGTGAAACAAAGTAATAATTGCTCTATTAGCCAAAGCCACTCGTGGTTTTGGCTTTTTACATATTTGAAGGTAGGTGTAGTATGGACAAGCAACGAATGCGAGAACAAATGCGCGTGGTATTAGCGAAACTTTCCTACGAGGATTATAAGGAGCGCTCAAAAGTGATTGGGCGAAAACTTTTGCAGGAGCCTTCTATTAGAGAAGGGAAAACGATTGCACTGACAATGTCGAATAGGCCAGAAGTTGATACGACAATGATCATCGAGGCATTGTGGCAGCTTGGAAAACAGGTGTGTATTCCGAAATGTAAGCCTGGGCGCGCGATGGATTTTTACACGATCGACGGCTTTTTTCAAACGGAGCGCTCGAAAATGGCTATTTTAGAGCCGATTCCTGAACTAACAAAACTCGTCGCAAAAGACGAGCTCGACGTCATCATTGTACCTGGAATCGTTTTTGATACATGTGGTTATCGCATTGGTTTTGGCGGTGGCTATTATGATCGTTTTTTAGCAGGATACACGGGAAAAACAATTGCACTAGCGTTTGATGAGCAGGTTGTTTCGCTTGTCCCAATAGACCCGTACGATTTACCAGTAGAGCGAATAATAACCGATAAAAACACATACATTACAAAGATGAACGGAGGAAATATAGATGGCAATGAGCTCGATGCTTGATATTATTTACTTATTAAAGCAATATGGCACATACATTTACACGTTAGACCGCATCGGGGATTTAGCGTTAATGGAAGATGAAATTAAGGAATTATATAAGGCAAATGTGTTAGATGGTAAGGATTTCCAAATGGCATTGCTTGTTTTGCGTCAAGAAAAGCAAAGACTAGAAACAGGTAATCACTAAAAAAGTATAGTATAATAAGAGCTATCCTTTTGCGGATGACGTATTTCTCTGTGAATATGAGGATATGATAACGATATAGTGAAGAGAAAGCAGTGGTTATTCCACTGTTTTTGCTTTTTTAACAAGATGCTTTGAAACCTTTTTCATTAAAAAACGTATTATGTAGAGGTACATTAACTACCGAAAAGGGACTGAGTAATATTTTTATTGCGTAACGAAACAAAAAGGATTAAGATATTCTTTGTTTCATTTAAACAAGGATTATGAAAAGAAGTAGGAGAGGATGTTAGGAATGAAGTCAATCAATTGGCCTAAACATTCGATTTTAGCGATTGCGATCCTCGCAACGTGGATTAAAACAGTCATTGTTTATAATACAAGCTTTGATATGGATATTGAAAATGCAATGCAGATGTTTATTTTAATCATTAATCCATTAAGCTTTTTATTATTTGTTTACGGCTTATCGCTATTTTTTAAATCAGAAAAAGCAACGAATCGCTATCTTGTAGGAATGAGCTTTTTCTTAGCGTTCATATTATACGGAAATGTCGCATTTTATCGTTTCTATAATGATTTCATTACATTACCCGTATTATTCCAAACAAGTAATTTTGATGGTTTAGGTACATCAGCAGAAGAAATTATGTCAGTTACAGATATTTTATATTTTGCAGATGTTATTTTAATTTTGTTAGCTATTAAGTTTTTACCGAAGCGCGCGGATTTATTTGCAGTGCGTAAAGATTCACGCAAGGCTTACTTTGTGATTGCAACAGCGATGTTGTTTTTAAACTTAGGCTTAGCAGAAACAGAGCGTCCACAGCTTTTAACACGTGCATTTGACCGTGAGCTATTAGTCAAAAACATCGGGACATACAACTATCATTTATATGATATTTATGTACAATCAAAATCATCTGCACAGCGTGCGCTTGCCGATGGTAGTGAGCTTGTTGAGGTGAGCAACTACGTCCGTGCGAATCAAGCAGAGCCAAGTGCAGAAATGTTTGGCAAGTATGAAGGGCGCAACGTCATTGCGATTTCACTTGAATCATTACAAAGCTTTGTTATTAATAACGAAATGAATGGTGAAGTTGTAACGCCATTTTTAAATTCATTAACAAAGGATAAAGATACGTATTATTTCAGTGACTTTTATCACCAAACAGGGTTAGGTAAAACATCTGACTCGGAATTTATTTTTGAAAACTCATTATATGGTTTAGGTCGCGGTGCTGTATTCTTTACACATGGCGGGAACACGTACAACTCATTTGCAGAGCGTTTAGGTGAAAATGGTTACTTCACAAACGTCATGCACGCGAACAATAAATCATTCTGGAACCGTGATATGATTTATGATTCATTTAATATCCAAAAATTCTATGATGTCGAGTCATATACAGTAACGGAAGAAACATCTGTTAACTGGGGCTTAAAGGATGTTCCGTTCTTTGAGCAATCGGCAGCACATATGAAAGAAATGCCACAGCCGTTTTATAGTCGTTTAATCACATTAACAAATCACTTCCCATTCTATTTAGATCCGGAAGATATGCTAATTCCTGAGTATGATTCAAATTCAGGGACATTAAACCGTTATTTCCAAACGGTTCGTTATTTAGATGAATCGGTGAAAGAGTTCTTTGATGATTTAAAAGAGCAGGGCGTTTATGACAATTCGATTATTGTCATGTATGGTGACCATTATGGTATATCAGAAAATCATAATAAGGCGATGGCGACGTATTTAGAAAAAGATGAAATCACGCCGTATGATACAGCGTTACTGCAATCTGTTCCATTATTCATCCATATTCCAGGCTCAAACGATGGACAAGAGATTGCCGAGGCGTCAGGTCAATTAGATTTACGTCCAACACTTTTACACTTACTTGGGATTGATACAACGAAGGATATGCAATTAGGCTCTGACTTGTTCTCTGAGGAGCATGAGGATTTCGTTATTTTCCGTGATGGCCGCTTCATAACAGATGATTATGTGTATGCAAATGAAGTATGTTATGACCGTGA
This sequence comes from Solibacillus sp., assembly GCA_040274725.1. Classification (GTDB taxonomy): domain Bacteria; phylum Bacillota; class Bacilli; order Bacillales_A; family Planococcaceae; genus Solibacillus. Next base: position 2,983 of record JBEMAQ010000009.1, read on the forward strand.
AACAGGCGAGGAAACGGACGCGAATGCGAACGCATGTCAAACGTATATTGAACGCTCTGTACAGGAGCTAGAATACTCGGATAAAATTATTAACGGGGATTTATTACGCTTCTATGATAACAATACAGGGGCGTTAATCGAGCAAGTTGTAACTGAATAAATAATAGACCGCGCTGCTAAGTGAATACTTTCAGTGCGGTTTTTATTTAGAGATAAGAAAGTATAAGTTTTGGCGATTTTCTTATGCCGGATCATTTGAGTGAAAAGAAAGCCCTGACATGATGTCAGGGCTTTCTTTTTGTGCAAATTAGTGCATTTTCGGTGGGTAGCCAGCATTTAGAACGGTCATAATCACAAACCAGCCGAAAATAAGGGCTGTGACAAGATTAAAACCAACGCTTAATAAGTTTTTTTCTTTGATGGCTTGGAAAGTACCAATTGCAGCTAAAATAGCGATAAGACCAAAAATAACCATTAATAAGTTCATTAAACAGGCACTCCTTTCGACATCCAAAATAATGTCTTTAAAAAAATATTCCTCCTTTATTGTAAAGCTTTGGCAATCTTTTGTCGAGGATAAAAAGTGACGTTTATTTGAACGAATCCATGACGAAACGGAGGGAAAACGGTATAATAGCAAACGAGGTGATCACATGTTGAACATAAGAAGCTACAGTCTCGGCCCAGTGCAGACGAACTGTTATATTGTGAGTAATAAAGCAAAAGAATGTATTATTTTCGATCCAGGTGAAGAGGCAGGGCGACTGATGAAGGAAATTCGCGCGAATGGCTTAAAGCTACAAGCAATTTTATTAACGCACACGCATTTCGATCACATTGGTGCAGTGGACGCGCTGCGTGAGGCATTTTCCGTTCCGTTATACGTGCATGAACAGGAAGTGAGCTGGTTAGCCGACCCACTTAAAAATGGCTCAGGAAAATATGCGGAGCTGCCAAATTACGTAGTCGCAGCACCAGAGCATGTACTAAACAAAGAGGGAGAGCTAACAGTAGGCTCCTTTACATTTACAGTGGCACACACACCGGGTCACTCACCAGGTAGTGTGTCGTTTATTTTTGCAGATGAAGGATTCGCGATTGTTGGCGATACATTATTTGAGCGTAGTGTTGGGCGCACGGATTTAATCGGTGGCTCAACAAAAGTGCTGTTAAAATCGATTCATGATAAATTACTCAGCTTACCAGAGGATACGATTATTTATCCGGGGCATGGCCATTATACAACGCCAGCTGCCGAGATGGATGCCAATCCATTTTTAAATGGATTTTAGAACAGAAAGCCCAGTGCAGATTGCACTGGGCTTTTCGCTATTTTCGAAGGGTGAATTCTTTTTTTACGCCATCTGTAAATTCAATATCAATCTCAAATTCGACATAGTTATCGGGTAAATTAAATCCTTGCAGTACTTGCTGGGCAATCTCTTCATCTGGTGTTGCGGATGTAAACGTAAAGCTTTTAAAAATAGGCTCTAGTTTCGTATAAGCAGCATCCCCGTTTAATACTTCATTTGTTAAATCATCCTCAATTTTTGCTTCAACACCAGAAGGCTCATTTTCATATTCCGCATCAAAGCTTTTCTGTCCATCATAGCTAACATCCACATTAAATTTTGTGAAGTTAAATAATTCGTTTGTGGAAGTTGTTTCGGTAGACGCATTATTTTGCTCTGTCGGCGCATTGTCCGGTACATTTGTTACTTCATCGCTTGAACAAGCGGCGAGTAAGAGGAAACTGAGTGAAGTTGTTAAAAGAAAATATTTTTTCATTGTATCATTCTCCTTTCTATCTACTTAGCATTACCCGCCTCAAAGGAAAATAATCAAAAAAAAACCGACTAGCGAGAAGCTAGCCGGCTGTGCGATTAATGTCCGCCACCAGGTACGTGCATGAATGTGGTATAGTACGTAAATCCTGCAAAGAATATTGTTAAGTATGCGCCGAAAATGTACATGTACATGCGTTCTGAAAGATGTAAAAATCCTAATAATAAAAATAACCCTGTATTACCTACGAATAATAGCGAAACCTCGATCATCCCACCGATATAAAATAAAACGGCGAAAATAGCTGTCCAGAATGCCATAACTTTATACATATTGCTCATGAATGTCCCTCCTTTACTGATGCAAAAATATTCTCTCAATTATTATAATGCATAATTCTGTAAAAAGTAAACTGCAACTTCAGGTTAAGTTGTGACAAACAAGTGGAAATTCGGCGTTTTTATTTTGGTGCCTTTATTTCATAATTGCAAAATTCACAATTATGAGTCATGCTGTCCACTTGAACAAATTCTGTTGCCTGAAATAAGCTGTCAACTTGACCGCGTAAATACGATTCATGTAGCGCACAGGCGATGTCATTGTATTTTAGCTGCTTTTGAAATGGGCAATTAAAAATAGAGAAGGTGATTTTATTGAACGTATCTTCCTGTACGACATTTGCTACGTAGCCAATAAGCGTGGCACTTTTTGAGAGCAGTGATACCTTTTCATCAAATGATAATAGACGCCCACGCCCTTCCTTTAGCAGCAATGCCTCCATCATTTTTTGACCGTCTGTAAAGCTAATCGCGGCTGCCTTTTCACGTGCCTCCTCGCCGAGTGTCTCAACAAGCTGCAAAAGCCAATTCAGCATAAGTGGTTCCTCGCGTTTTGGAAAGGACAGTGTTACACCATCGTCCGTTGTTTTATAAACACGTCCTGGGCGCCCCCCCTTGCCTGTCTTCATATATTCAGCACTAATGACATCGATTTCGGAAAGCTTTGTTAAATGCAGACGTGCGACATTTGGGTGAATGCTAAATTGGTCGGCAATTTCCTGGACGCTAAATGCACGCTTTTGCTTCAGCATAAATTCGTAAATTAAAAAGCGTGTTTCATCGGCCATGGTACTTGATATTTTTAGTGGATGGAGCATGGTCTTCACCTCATTTTCTATGATACTAGCAGAATCGCTTCAATCAGCGAAACAAGCAGCTAGTGGGCTACTTGCTGAAATCCATATGAAACATTCATTCTCAACTATATTTTACATGATTTACGCCGAAAAGCCTAAACGAAAAATAGCCAAAAAGAAATTTTGCCACATTCACTTTCAATCATGAGTCACGGTGCTTTATAATCACCTTCAAGATAGCGTTCGAGCGATAACTTTAACAAAGGGAGGTTACACGATGGAAATGGAATCTATTATTGAGTCAAAAAGCGAGCAGCTTTTATTGAGGGCGCATCATTTTGGTGCAGCGGATATACATTTAATGCCGCAGGAGCATCAGTATAGCGTTTGCTTTCGGAAATATGGGCAGTTAATTCCAGCAGGCGACATGACGGATGACATTGCACAGCGACTTATTTCATACTTTAAATACTTATCCTCACTAGATATTGGAGAAAAGCGCAAACCTCAAAGTGGGGCATTTGCGCAAGTTTTAGAAGAAATCCCTTATGCATTTCGTGTGTCGACTTTACCGTCTTCTTATTCAAAGGAAAGCGTGGCAATCCGGCTCTTACGTCAAAATTATGCCAGGTCGCTACAAGAGCTTTGCTATAAACCTGCGCAAGCAGAAGTATTAACCACGTTTATGGAAACACGTCAAGGATTATTATTATTTTGTGGTGCAACAGGCTCGGGAAAAACAACGACACTTTATTCATTACTTCGTCACGGAGGTACGGCACTTTCTCGCCACGTTATTTCATTAGAAGATCCAGTAGAAAGTAACCAAGAGCATATTTTGCAAATTCAAGTGAATGAGCGCGCCGGGATTACGTATGCCAGCGGATTAAAGGCCATTTTACGTCATTCCCCAGATATTATTATGATTGGTGAGATTCGCGACCACGCAACGGCACATATTGCGCTGGAGGCTGCACTGACAGGTCATTTAGTCGTGGCTACAATCCACGCAAAAGATGCAGTGAACTGTTTATATCGGTTAGTCGACTTTGGTTTATCGATTGATGAGCTACGCCAAGTACTACTCGCAGTTGCCTCTCAAATTCTTGTGGAAGTAGCAGAGGATGAGCGCAAGGCGTTATTTGAATTATTAGCAGGGGCACAATTAAAAGAGGCGCTACAAGCGATCGGGCATAACAAGTCTTTCGAGCTTCCTCTAGCTGCAACATTGCAGGGGCAATTAACGCAGCTGAAAGTAGGTCATTATGTCCATCGTAGCTCTTAAAAAAGTACAGCAGTTAGCAGAGCGTCAGCAACTGAAGGTGAAGCAGTTACCGGATTTTTTGGAGCGTATGAGTAAATTGCTAGCGGAGGGCTACACATTTTCACACTGTATTTCGATGCTCTTGCCGTATCATGTCAAACACTATGAGCAAATTGAAGAGCATGTCCAAATGATTTTAAAGGATGGTGGCGGGCCTGAGCGCATTATGGAGCTATTTGGCGTCGAGCAGCAATATTTAGTTGCGATTAAACTATCAGAGTATACAGGGGATTTAAGTGGGATACTTACACGAATTGCCGAACAAATTCAGTTTCAAGCCGAAACGAAGAAGAAATTAGTTAAGGTACTTACGTATCCCGTGCTGTTATTTGTATTTTTAATCGGATTATTTATCGCATTCCGTCTGTATTTTTTACCGAATATGTCAACGATGGTGTCGTCACGTGCGCAAGGAGCAGAAACTTCAAGTATGCAGTGGGCGACATTTTTTTTGCATATGCCCGATTATTTTATTGGGCTTGGCTGTATAAGTGTCGTATTGGTAGGTACTTTTTATCGGTATATTCAGAAGAAGCGTGTGGACTTGCAACTGTCGATTTTATTTAAAATTCCGTTATTTGGCCATTTTTGGCGTTTAGTATTAACGCGCCAGTTTGCGCGCAATTTAGGTGACTTACTCATAACCGGATTTTCGTTACAGCAGGCATTAGAATATTTAAAAAACCAAAATTATCAAAAGCAACTGGCGTATGTGGCAGAGTGCATCAGTCAGCGTATTATTTACGGAGAGAGCTTACAGGCCACCATTCGACTGCTCGGTTATTTTTATCCACGCTTTGAGCAATTTGTAGCGCACGGTGAGGCAAATGGTCTTTTAGGGCGAGAGTTAATTTTATATAGTGAGCTGTTAGATACGCGTCTGCAAAGTATTGTACAAATTTTATTGACGGTCGTGCAACCACTCATGTTTGCTGTAATTGCAGCTTGTGTCGTCGCAGCGTATTTAAGCATTTTAATTCCAATGTACAACTTACTTGAATTTGTTTAGGGGGAGATTGAATTGAAAAATGAGCGGGGATTTACGTTAATTGAGATGCTGGTTGTGTTGTTGATTATTTCAGTTCTAATTTTGGTAACAATTCCAAATGTGACGAAGCATTCTGAAATGATTGATGATAAAGGGTGTGAGGTATATCTGCAAATGCTCCGTGGCCAAATGGAAACGTATAAAATTGAGAAAAATAAATATCCAACTATATTGGAATTACAAACAGAATATTTCGGGGGAAAAGAGATAAAATGTCCGAATAATAAAGAAGTAGAAATTAAAGATGGGGAAGTGATTGAAAAGGGTAGCACTAGTTAGTTTGATGAAGCGTCAATCTAACAACGAGCGTGGCTTCACACTCATTGAAATGCTACTCGTATTAACAATTGTTGGGGTCATGACGAGCGCGGTATTGCAGGTGTCATTTGATCAAATACAACGACAAACGTACAAGAAAACGACGAATCAAATTGAATTAGCCATCCGAATGGCGCAACTGATGGCGATGGAGGGGCAGCAGATTATTTACTGTGAGGTAGTTAATGAAACCCAATTTATTATTAGAAAAAGGCCATTCGATGAGCCCTATTATACGCAGGATTTACCAGCGGGCATGAAGATGCGTATTACAACTGAACGTGGAAGACTTCAATTTCAACCAAGTGGCAATGTCACACAAATGGGGAAGATTTATTTTTTCCTAAATGATGAGCGGCTTTTTTATACGATTAATTTAGGAAAGGGGCGCTTTTTATTGTATGAATGAGCGAGGGATTTCGTTTGTAGAAACATTATTAGCGATGTCGATTTTATTTTTATTAACATTAACTCTTATTCCGCTTACGTATCAGATGCAGGCAAAGGTGCAAAAGTGTGTTGCATCCTATTATGCAAGTGAAGTTGCCTATAATGGTGCGTTGTTAGTACAGCGGTATGGTGTGATTGAAGGGACACAGCAATTAAATAATATTTTATATGAATGGCATTATGATGGACAAGCAATTTGTACGAAATATCGTTTTGATGAGGAAATTTTCGAACGATGCGTTTCCTAAAAAATTGTCGTGGCTATACGTTTGTAGAAGCGATCTTTCAGTTAATAATAATCGTGTTGTTTGCACATGTGATGTTATTCATTCTGCTATGGTTTGCGCAATTTCAAAATATTGAGGCCATGCAGGCAGAATTGAATTGGGAATTATTTGTGATAGATGTCCGCGACTATTTGAAAGAAGCGAGGCAGTTCAATGTCATAAATGATGGACGTGCGATTCGGTTTCAAGTAGTGGCTGATGGCGATTTAAGGAGCTTTATCGTAGAAAAATCAACAACCGATCATATCCGAAAGCGAGCACCTGCTGGAGGAAATGAGATCATGCTACCGTATGTGAAAGAAATCAATTTTGCGGTTATTTCGCATGAGCTGCATATGACACTTCAAATGATTGATGGGCAAAAAAGGGAGAGGATTTTTATTGTGCCGATGGATGAATAATGAGCGAGGGGTCATATTTCCAGTAGCCATTGTATTACTTTTTGTCGTAACAGGAGCTTGTTTGTTATACGGAAATGCCTACTTCGCGCAAATAAAAACGTATTCTTCATTGGAATCTATCACTATTCGTGCTACGATAAACATACTAGAGCAAATCGAATAATTAGTAGTTTGGTGACGTAGTAAAAGAAGGTGAGAGCATGCGGAAAATTTATTTAGTAGGATTTATGGGCTGCGGAAAAAGCGCGATTGGAAGAAGACTGAGCTATTATTTGAAAATGCCTTATTATGATATGGATCATGAAATTGTACGACAACAAGGCATGTCTATCCCTGAAATTTTTGAAAAATTCGGGGAAGCACATTTTAGACAAATTGAAACAGAGTTTTTACAAAACTTTCGAAATGAAGCATGTATTATCGCGACAGGTGGCGGGGTTGCGATGAAGGAAGAAAACAGACGGATCATGCGCCGAACAGGCTTAGTATTTTTCCTTGACGCACGCTTTGATGATATTTATATGCGCATTCGACATGATAAAAATCGTCCGATTGTGCAAAACTCCACAGAAGCAGAGCTAGAGGGATTATATCAGCAGAGAAGAAAGTTTTACCGCGAGGCAGGCCATATTCAAGTATTAACAGCAAATCGTACGTTACGTCAAATTGTTGAATATATCGGTTTTCAGGTGAATCGTCTAAAAGGCGAATAATTGATAGTTTAAATCAATAAATAGTTCGTTTTTGAAAGACATCTAAAAAAGGATTGCGTTCTTATGATAACAAATGTTAGGATATTGCTAAAGAGTTGTCATATAATTTTTTTCAGCAAAATTTCCTCATTTCTATGTAGGTGAGAGAAAAAAGGCAAAGTGTTCTTCGTTTTGATAAGGACCTCAAAACCTCCTGAAAAAATTATGATCTAAGAACATTTCAATAGCAATCGCGGATGATTGTGCGGGGAGAGAACGTGAAGTCACGTCGCCGAAGGAGCAAGTAGCAAGCGCTATGAATCTCTCAGGCAAAAAGACTCGTACAGGACGCAACTCTGGAGAGCGCTGCAAGTTTTTGCAGCCACCCACGGGGAAAGCCTAAAATGTGGTAGGATACCAATTCTAGGTGTAACTTTCAGGTGCAAGGACAGAGAATCTCGGTAAAAGGGATTCTTCTGTCCTTTTTTTATGGGCAGGAATCCTTTACTTTTACCGAAATCTATTTGAAAAATTACAGTACTGCGTTACGCGGACATGTTATTTTACAATGGAGCTTATTGTTGAAACTTTCAGGTGACAGTTTTTGTAGAAAGTATTAAATCATATTTGCAAAGGAGTTTAACACATGACAAATGAGTTAAAGCGAACACCATTATTTGAAGAATACGCAAAGCATGGTGGGAAAACAATTGATTTTGGTGGTTGGGATTTACCTGTTCAATTCTCATCAATTAAAGAAGAGCATGACGCGGTACGTAACCGAGCAGGACTTTTTGATGTCTCACATATGGGGGAGATTTTTGTAGAGGGTCCAGACGCATTAAACTACTTACAAAAACTTTTATCAAATGACATTTCAAAAATTGCTATTGGCGGTGCGCAGTATACAGCAATGTGTTACGAGTCGGGTGGTGTTGTGGATGATTTATTAACATATAAATTAGACGATAACCGTTATTTATTATGTGTCAATGCATCAAATATCGATAAAGATTACGCGTGGATGCTTAAACACGCTGAAGGTGATGTAACAATCACAAATAAATCAGATGACTACGCACAAATCGCATTGCAAGGACCACTTGCACAAGTTGTATTACAAGCATTAACAGAGACAGATTTGACAACAATTAAGTATTTTAAATTCCAAGATAACGTAACAGTGGCAGGTGAATCGGTCCTTGTTTCACGCAGCGGCTACACAGGTGAGGACGGCTTTGAGTTATACGGTACACCAGAGGCGATTGTTACATTATGGCGTAAAATTTTAGAAGATGAGCGTGTCGTGCCAACAGGACTGGGTGCACGTGACACACTGCGCTTTGAAGCATGCTTACCACTTTACGGTCAAGAATTATCACAAGACATTTCACCACTTGAAGCGGGAATTGGTTTTGTTGTGAAGCTAGCAAAAGACCCACAATTTATCGGTCAAGCGGCACTAATCGCACAAAAAGAAGCAGGACTGCCGCGTAAACTGGTCGGTGTTGAAATGATTGATAAAGGAATTCCTCGTCACGGCTATAAAGTATTGAAAGATGGTCAAGAAATCGGTGAAATTACAACAGGTACACAGTCGCCAATGACAAAGCGTAATATCGGTCTCGCTTTAATTGACGCAACATTCGCAAAAGTTGGGATTGAATTAGAAATCGAAATTCGCAATAAACGTGTGAAAGCTGTGACAGTAGAAACACCGTTTTATAAACGCGCAAAATAATCATTTAGAAAAGAGGGCTTATACATGAAACATCGTTATTTACCAATGACAGAGCAAGATCAACAAGAAATGTTAGCTGTAGTTGGTGTGTCATCTGTAGACGAGCTATTTGCAGATATTCCAGAAAAAGTACGCTTCCAAGGGGAGTACAATATTAAGCCGGCAAAATCTGAAGCGGCGCTTATGAAAGAACTTGCACAGCTTGCAGCGAAAAACAAAGACACAGCAGCAAACGTATCATTCCTTGGTGCAGGTGTTTATAACCACTACAAACCAGTGATTGTAGACCACGTTATTTCTCGTTCAGAGTTTTACACAGCGTATACACCATACCAACCAGAAATTTCTCAAGGGGAATTACAAGCCATCTTTGAATTCCAAACAATGATTGCCGAGCTTACAGGTATGGACCTGGCGAACTCTTCAATGTATGACGGTGGTACATCACTTGCTGAGGCAGGTATGCTCGCAGCAGGTCATACACGCCGTAAGCAAATTTTAGTATCAGGTGCAGTTCACCCTGAATACAAAGACGTTGTCGCTACATATGCATATGGTCAATCAATCGAAATCGTCGAAGTGCCAACAAAAGACGGTGTCACTGACGTTGAAGCGTTAAAAGGTTTAGTCAATGAAAATACTGCAGCGGTAATGGTGCAATATCCAAACTTCTACGGTCAAGTAGAAAACTTACAAGTAATGGCCGATCTTACACACGCGGCAAAAGGTTTATTCATCGTTTCAGCAAACCCATTAGCATTAGGTGTATTAACGCCTCCAGGCAAGCTTGGCGCGGATATTACAGTAGGGGATGCGCAAGTATTCGGCATTGCAGAAGCTTTCGGTGGTCCACACTGTGGTTTCTTCGCCGTAACAACAAAATTAATGCGTAAAGTACCAGGTCGCTTAGTTGGTGAAACAGTAGACCAAGATGGCCGCCGTGGTTATGTATTAACGCTACAAGCACGTGAGCAGCATATTCGTCGTGACAAGGCGACATCTAATATTTGTTCAAACCAAGCATTACTTGCGCTTGCTGCATCTGTTGCGATGACAGCACTAGGTAAGGCAGGCATCCAAGAAATGGCGAAGCAAAATATCGTGAAAACACGCTATACAAAAAATGCGTTTGAGGCAGCAGGCTTTACAGTTGCTTATCAGGGCGCACACTTCAACGAAATCGTTGTGAAAACGACTACATCCGTAACAGCGATTAACAAAGGCTTAATTGAAAAAGGCATTATTGGTGGCTTTGATTTAGGTCGCGTTGATGCAGGGCTAGAAAATCATGCGCTAATTGCAGTAACAGAACTGCGCACGAAGGAAGAAATTGATGCGTTAGTAGCAGAAATGGGGGCATTACAATGAATCAAGAAAACCAACCATTAATTTTTGAAATCACAAAAGCAGGCCGTGTTGGCTACAATCTTGAGCCACTGGATGTACCGGATTTCGATTTAGCAGAGCTTTTACCAGCAGAGCTTGTACGCACGGAGGCGGCAGAGCTTCCTGAAGTATCTGAGCTCGATATTATGCGTCACTACACAGCACTTTCTCGTCGTAACCACGGTGTAGATTCAGGCTTCTACCCACTTGGTTCTTGTACGATGAAATACAACCCAAAAGTGAACGAGGCAGTTGCACGTTTTGCTGGCTTTGCAAATGTTCACCCATTACAAGACGAAGAAACAGTACAAGGTGCAATGGAACTGCTTTATGACCTACAAACGTCTCTTGAAGAAATTACAGGCATGGACGAGGTGACACTTCAACCAGCAGCGGGCGCACACGGTGAGTGGACAGCGCTGATGATGATTCGTGCATTCCATGAGGCAAATGGTGAAGGTCATCGTAACAAAGTCATCGTACCAGACTCAGCGCATGGGACAAACCCAGCGTCTGCAACTGTTGCAGGCTTTGAAACAATTACAATTAAATCAGGCGAAGACGGCTTAGTAGATTTAGAGGACTTACGTCGTGTAGTTGGTCCGGATACAGCAGCACTTATGTTAACGAATCCGAATACACTTGGTTTATTTGAAGAAAATATTTTAGATATGGCTGAAATCGTACACGGTGTTGGCGGTAAAGTATACTATGACGGTGCCAACCTAAATGCGGTCATGAGCAAAGCACGTCCTGGCGATATGGGCTTTGACTGTGTCCACTTAAACTTACACAAAACATTCACAGGTCCACACGGTGGCGGTGGTCCCGGTTCAGGTCCAGTTGGGGTGAAAGCGGATTTAATTCCGTTCTTACCAAAGCCAGTACTAGTAAAAACAGAAGACGGCAAATTCCACTTCGACTACAACCGTCCGCAATCAATCGGTCGTGTGAAGCCTTACTACGGTAACTTTGGGATTAACGTACGTGCTTACACATACATCCGTTCAATGGGTCCAGACGGCTTAAAAGCGGTAACAGAGTATGCGGTACTGAATGCCAACTATATGATGCGTCGTTTAGAAGAGCATTTTGATCTTCCTTACAACCGTCACTGTAAGCACGAGTTCGTCTTATCAGGTCGTCGTCAAAAGAAATTAGGTGTGCGTACACTTGATATCGCAAAACGCCTGTTAGACTTCGGTTACCACCCACCAACAGTGTACTTCCCACTGAACGTGGAAGAGGGCATTATGATCGAGCCAACAGAAACAGAGTCAAAAGAAACATTAGACGCATTCTGTGACGCGATGATTCAAATTGCACGTGAAACAGAGGAAAACCCTGCAATCGTACAAGAGGCACCGCATACAACGGTCGTGAATCGTTTAGACGAAACACGCGCTGCACGTACGCCAATTTTACGTTATACGAAGCAAGCCTAGCTTCAATCGAGGGCTGTCACCATGGCAGCTCTCTTTTGTTATTTTAATAGATAGTTGTTAGATGTAAGACGACTGTTATTATAATAGGAAGAAACTAATATTTCTGCATATAAAAAACTCTATCCATTGCTGAATAGAGTTTGAATGATTATTTAGATTTTACTTTACCTGTCCACGTTTTGAAGCCGCCTTCAAGCTGGTAAATAGCTGTGTAGCCTTTTTTCTTTAGCGTTAGTGCAGCACGTGCGCTACGGCCTGAGTTTTGGCAATACAGGTATACAGGTAAATCAGCGCGGATTTCATTTTTGTGGCGTTGGTTAAATTGAGACATCGGAATGTTGCGTGCGCCTAAAATATGGCCCGCCTCGAATTCTTTTGGTTCACGTAAATCGATTAATTGCGCTTTACGGTACCCTTCAATAAATTGATCTTGGTTTAAATTTGTTACGGCTTTTTTCAAGCGCATTGAGTTGATTACTACATAAAGAATAATTACAACTAGAACCGCAAGAATTGTGTAAAGTATTGTCACTGCAATATTGCCCCTTTCTTTCTATGTATTCTATTATAAGAGATGCAATAGGGATAAGTCGAGTTAAGTTCACAAACTTTTACAAGTAAAGGAGAAAATTTTATGAAGTCTACATGGTATTTTATTCACTCTGGTCCAAGTCGCCCGTCATTTAACATGGCGCTCGATGAAGCATTACTTGATTGGCATAGTGCGGGAATGATTCCGCCGGTTATTCGTTTTTATGAATGGAATCCTGCGACGCTTTCAATTGGCTATTTTCAGCGTGCAGAGAAGGATATTGATTTAGAAAAGGTACGCGCGCAAGGAATGGGCTTTGTGCGTCGTCCTACAGGCGGACGTGCGGTGCTACACGACCGCGAGCTGACGTATTCGGTCATTGTATCGGAGGATTATCCGGACATGCCAAAAACGGTGACAGAGGCGTATCGTGTGATTAGTGAAGGTCTGTTGTTAGGTTTTCAAAAACTTGGGCTTGAGGCCTATTTTAGTGTGCCGGACACAGACGAGGCGCGGGAGGATTTAAAGAAGCCAAAAAGCGCGGTTTGCTTTGATGCGCCGAGCTGGTATGAACTTGTTGTAGAAGGAAGAAAAGTAGCGGGGAGTGCGCAAACACGTCAAAAGGGTGTCATTTTGCAGCACGGTGCCATTTTAATTGATTTAGATGAGGAAAAGTTATTGTCGGTGTTCCGTTTTGATTCGGATGAAGCGAAAGAGGCAATGCGCCGTAAATTGCCAGAGAAGGCCGTAGCAATTAATGATTTAGCGAAGCGCGAGGTGTCAGTCGCAGAATGTGTAGAGGCATTTCGTGAGGGCTTTGGTGAAGCGCTAGCGATTGAATTGATTCCCTATGAATTAACGAACGAGCAATTGGCCTATGTCGAGGAAATTGAGCGCACAAAATATCAATCAGATGAGTGGAATTTCAGACGTTAATTACATAAAAAATAGTAGACAATACATTTAAACATGTATTGTCTATTAATTTTGACAAAAATAAGAACATGCGTTTTAAAAAAATTTTCGTGGAAAAACCATTGATATGGCTGATTTTCCAATCATTTTTAAAAAATCAAGACCTTGAATCAAATTTTTTTCTAGTGTACTCTTGATAATGTTAATTTAAATGAACCTATATATAGCTCCTAAAAAAATTCCAAACACAATATATTGTGTTTGGATTTCGTTTTTTGGGTAAAACTATGTAAAAATAAAGGAGGCATTCTGATGGCGAATGTAGTAGAACATACCATCCAAATCGAGCAGCTGAATGCAGATATTGAGCAATTTCCGCAAGTGCACAAGGTAACAGCGGATATGCATATGACGCATAAAGGGGTTTCAAGGCTTGTGATGATTGACCGTTATTCGTTTAAGGATACGGAAAAGAAAACGTTAAAGGCAGGCGATTTCGTCGTCTTAACGGTGAAGCAGGACCCGAAATTCCCAGCGCGCGGCCTCGGCATTATTGAAGCGATTCATGAAGACAAAAAAACAGCGACAATTCGTATTGAAGAAGACTATCGCCACGTCCTAGAGGGCGCGGAGGCAGAGACAGGTGTGATTGAGCGCTCGTTAGATATTATTGAAAAGCCGCTTGAAATTTTTTATGAGCAAATCGCGAAACGTAACGCGACAGGTCTTGCCTCTGTTGAAAAAACAGAAGAAGCACGCAAGGAATGGTTCGCGAAGTTTTACGAGCAGCTAGCAAGCTTAAAGTTCGTTCCAGCCGGCCGTGTGATTTACGGTGCGGGCTCTGAAACAGAAGTAACGTTCTTTAACTGCTATGTGATGCCATTTGTCGCCGATAGCCGCGAGGGCATTAGTGATCACCGTAAGCAAGTCATGGAAATTATGAGCCGCGGCGGTGGTGTTGGGACAAACGGTTCGACACTGCGCCCGCGCAATACACTCGCGCGCGGTGTCAATGGTAAATCAAGCGGTTCAGTGAGCTGGCTGGATGATATTGCGAAATTGACGCATCTTGTTGAGCAAGGTGGATCTAGACGTGGTAAATAATGTGAGTGCCTCGTCTTTAAATAAACCTCGTGAATTGCTGGGAACTCTTTAAATGCACTATCAGCTACAACGTAACTAGAAATGGTCAGCGTGAATGCTTGAAAATGATAGTGGGAAAAAGACAATCAGCAGCCAAGCTCCGCAAAAGGAGAAGGTTCAACGACCATCGAAAACACGCTCTTGTAGCGGAAGTGAGTAGAGTAGGAATGAAGTCATTCCGAAGTGCGAGGACGCAGCAGTATTGCGTAAGATATGGTCTCAACTTTATGGCGACATAAAGAGCGCAGAAGTAACGACTCTGCCTAAGAAAAATTGGCTCAAATGATTATGCTATCAGACTGGCACCCTGATATCGTAGAATTTATTATTTCAAAAATGCAAAATGCACGGATTTTACGTTATTTGATTGAAAATACAAATGACGAATCCATCATTCGTCTTGCAAAAGAAAAATTAAAATTTAAACCATTAACACCACAAGAAGAAGCGATGTATCAAGGGATTGCGAATTATAAAACAATTGAAGGCTTTGGCGGCTTTAATGAAGCGATTATTCGCGATGCGCAAGCGAAACTGCGTGATGGTGGGACGTATTCTGTTCATAATCCAGAGTTTCTAACAGGGGCAAACATTTCCGTAACCATCACAAAAGAATTTATGCAAGCTGTTGAAAACGATGCTGAATTCCCGTTGCGCTTCCCGGACGTGGCGAATTACACGCCAGAGGAAATGGCGATTTACAATGAAAAATGGCATGAGGTTGGCGATGTACGTGAGTGGGAGAAAATGGGCCACGGCGTACGCACATACCGCACGATTAAAGCACGTGAATTATGGAATTTAATTAATATTTGTGCAACATATGCAGCAGAGCCGGGTATTTTCTTCATTGATAATGCCAATGAAATGACGAATGCCAAGGCTTATGGGCAGCAGGTTGTTGCGACGAATCCGTGTGGTGAGCAACCCCTTGCACCTTATTCCGTGTGTAATTTGGCAGCTGTCAACCTAGCGCAGTTTGCAAACAAAGAAACAAAAACAGTCGATTACGATGCATTACGCGAGACGGTAAAAGTTGGCGTGCGTATGCAGGATAACGTTATTGATGCAACACCGTATTTCCTAGAAGATAATAAAAAGCAAGCACTTGGCGAGCGCCGTGTGGGTCTTGGCGTCATGGGCTTAGCGGATTTACTCATTTATTGTGAAAAGGAATACGGCTCAGAAGAAGGCAACGCACTAGTTGATGAGATTTTCAAAACGATTGCGATTGCGGCATATGAACAGTCAATCGAGCTTGGCAAAGAGCGCGGCAGCTTCCCGTTCTTACAAGGCGAAACGACGGAAGAGACAGCGCGTTTACGTGAGGCGTTTACGAATACAGGCTTTATGAAGAAAATGCCAGCGCACATTCGCGAAGGTGTGCTTGAAGGTGGTATTCGTAACTCGCATTTATTGACTGTCGCACCTACGGGATCCACTGGTACAATGGTCGGAGTTTCAACAGGCCTTGAACCATATTTTAGCTTTAGCTATTTCCGTTCAGGTCGTTTAGGTAAATTTATTGAAGTAAAAGCAGAAATCGTGCAGGAGTATTTAGACAAGCACCCGGATGCTGATGCGAATAATTTACCAAACTGGTTCGTGTCGTCAATGGAGTTATCAGCTGAGGCGCATGCGGACGTGCAATGTATTATTCAAAAATGGATTGATTCATCCATTTCAAAAACGGTGAACGCGCCAAAAGGCTACACAGTCGAGCAAGTACAAAAAGTGTACGAGCGTCTTTACGCAGGCGGTGCAAAAGGCGGTACGGTGTATGTCGACGGTTCTCGTGATACACAGGTGTTAACGTTAAAAGCCGAAGAATCACATTCAGACGAACAGTTAGAATTTGAAGAACTAAAGCAGCAGGAAGTCGAAGTAAAGCGTCCTGTTGTATTAGTCGATACGATTAAGCCATTAACAGATACAGATGTTACAATTGGCTCTGAAGTTGGCAACACATGCCCAGTTTGCCGTCAAGGGACGGTAGAGGAAATGGGCGGCTGTAACACATGTACAAACTGCGGTGCGCAGTTGAAGTGTGGGCTATAAAAGCTAAAAGAAATATAAAAAGCATGGAAGATTGGGTGGTGTACCCCAAAAGTTAGAGTTAAAAAACTAACTTTTGGGGTGTTTTTTTATGGAAAAATATAGCGAAGGATTTGCAATCTTCTTTCCGGAGGCTGTCAGCAAATCATTCATAGAAAGAATGACGGGAGTGCTAAAACTTGACAAAAATGGATGATTTTAAAATAATGTAAACATTCAGACTGAAGGAGGCGTGTATGGAAATTTTATTCGTTGGTGAATCATGGATTGTGCATATGATTCATACAAAAGGGTATGACAGCTTTACCTCAATGAAATATGAAGAAGGAGCTACCTATTTATTGCAATGCTTGAGAGAGGGTGGCGTTGACGTCGATTATATGCCCGCGCACGAGGTACAAGTTCGTTTTCCACAGTCTATAGAGCAGTTAAAAGTATATGATGCGGTTGTCATAAGTGATATTGGCAGCAATACATTTTTGCTACAAAATCCGACATTTTATCAGGATAAAATCATTCCAAATGCTCTAGAATTGGTGAAACAGTACGTTAATGAGGGGGCGGTTTATTAATGATTGGCGGTTATCTCTCCTTTACCGGCATTGAAGCAAAGGCCAATTATAAAAATACGGTACTTGCCGATGTATAAAAACCAAACTAAAATAAATAAGAAACCAACCGTTTTGAACAATCTTTATTTCAAAACAGTTGGTTTCTTTCTGTATAATGGGTAGGTTTCTTCTATTGTAAAATCAACATTCTTATCTAACTTCATTCCAAACCAACATTAAAGTGGGTACTATTACTTATTTTTTATAAACACTTATTATTCAAAAAAAAAAACCTAAACGACTATATACACTCGGAAAAAAATAGGTTTAATGATACAATGTGGAATTGTGAATGTTATCTGGAATAATTTTTGAGGAGGATATTACTATAGCTCAAAAATGCCGAGCAAAATTTCAGAAGATAAGGCATCAGATTATATGACAAAATAACATTACAATACAATTGTTAGGAGGAATTTATGTTTAAAAATATGACGTTTTTTAAGAAGAGTATGGTATCAACTGTTACAGGAATTGTACTAATAAGTCTATTTCTAATAGGGGTTAGCTATTTTATTCAAGGTAGCCTTTTGAAAGAACAGTTGAGGAACCAAACAAAAGCCATTTCAGAATCTTGGTATGAGCAAATGGACGGTATAGTAATTGAGGAATTGTCCAAAGACAAGGATATTGAAAGCGAAAATCACAGGGCATATACAGATATGTTCAATAAAATGAGTGAATATAATCCAACGGTATCACAAGGTTACATTTTCGGTACTGAACTCGGTGGGGAAAAAGGTAACGAAACATCTTTAATTGCGTATAAAACAGATGTATGGGAGATGTTGAGTGGTGAAGGTCTGACAGTTGGTGACATGTTCGAACAACCAGAATTGGTAGTAGAAACTCTGAAGAAGTTAAAGGAAACCAAAGAACCTCAATTTACTGATATTTACGAGGATGATTACGGGACTTGGCTAACTTTCATGTACCCTATCTTTGATAAAAACAATGATTTATTTGCTTATTTCGCAATTGATGTAGACGCGTCTACTGTTGGTGAAGGGCAGCAAGATTTATTGAAAATGTCCGTTATTGTATTGTTAGTATTACTTATTTTATTTAGTATAGCCCAATACTTTACAGTTAAACGACAATTAAAGCCTTTGCAATACCTATTGGCTGCCATTGATAAAGCTAGTAATGGCGAGTTAAAATCCGACCTACCAGAAGGTACTGACGAATTAGGAACTGTAAACACAAGTTTTAACCATATGATTGACGCTTTAACAAAGATGGTAAAAGAGGTTAACGATTCAGCATCTACCTTAAAAGTAGGTTCTTCTGAATTAGAAAATTCATTTAAAGTGACTTATGATTCATCCGAAAAGATTACGGATTCAGTCAGTCAAATGAAGGTAGCTTTGAAAAATCAAGAGACTTCTATTGAAGAAGCAGCGTATTCTATGGAAGATATGTCTAAACAAGTCCAGGAGATAGCTTCGAATGTAACAGATGTATACAAATATTCAGAAGAAGTAATTTCTTTTACTGAAAATGGTAAAGTTCTAACGGAAAAAGTATCGAATCAAATGGTATCTATTAATTCTGATGTTGAAGAATCAAATAGAAATATCAAAACTTTAGTACAACTCTCAGATGAAATTGGAAGCATTCTAACCGTAATTAATTCAATCTCAAGCAATACTAACTTACTTGCATTAAACGCAAGTATAGAAGCCGCGCGTGCAGGCGAGCATGGTAAAGGATTTGCGGTAGTCGCTCAAGAGGTTAAACAGCTTTCCGAACAATCAGCAAGATCAACAGAAGATATTCGTGAATTAGTTGAACGAGTTCGCACATCTGTAAAAGAAGCTGAAACAGCCATGTTTAATATTCAAAATGAAGTTTCTGCTGGCAAATTATTAACACAAGAAACAAATGAAATGTTCAATAAAATTCTTAATTTTAACACGGATATTTCAGCAAAGTTACAATCTGTATCAGGTTCTTCAGAAGAAATTTCAGCAGGCGTAGAGGAAACAACAGCTATGATTGTAACCTTGTCATCTAGCGCAAAAGAAGTTTTAGACGGCTATGAGATTATTGTTGGAAATGTAGAAAATCAACAATCCACTCTAGGTACAATCGGCAATATGTCAGAACAATTGAAAGGCACTTCTGAAAAGTTAGAAGATATAGTTAGCGAGTTTAATAAATAGTAACAGATAAGGGGATTCTTCAAAAAGGATTTCCTTATTTCACAAAAACTCACATAACAGTCATAGGAGAAAAAACAAAATGAATACAATTTTAAAAGAATTTAATGGTGTAGTATCTCGCTTCGGTAATTGCGTTGCAATTAAAGAAGGTGAGAAATCAATTACATATAAGAAACTAAATGAAGAATCGAATAAAATTGCTAACTACCTAAAGGAAAAGGGTTTGCAAAAAAATGAGTTTGTTAGTATCTATTTGAACCGTAGTATGGAAACAATAATTTCAATCTTAGGTATCATTAAAGCAGGTGGCGCCTATGTGCCACTTGATCCTAAACATCCAGTAGAGCGCAACAAATATATTATTAATGATACAAAATCGAAAAATGTGATTACGAGTAATAGCCTTTTAGATAACATCAAAGGCTTAGTAAGTCCAGATACGAATATTTTACTAATGGAAAACTTAAAAGAAAAAGCTGTAGTACATACAGAATTTACTGACGATGATATTGATGATTTAGCGTATGTTATTTACACTTCTGGTACTACTGGAAATCCTAAAGGCACGTTACTTCGCCAGCGTGGAGTAATTAACCTCATGGACTTCATGATAAAAGATTTTGATATTACAAACGAAGATGTTATTCTGCAATTCGCTACATACAGTTTTGATGGTTCCATTGTAGATACTTTTACATCTCTATTTAGCGGTGCTACCTTATACATGATTGATGATTCAGAACGTATGTCAGAAGAAGGTTTCTTATCAGCAATCCAACGTGAGGGTATTTCAATTATCCCTGCAATTCCAACAGTATTTTTTAACCGCATTGTAAACTATGTAACCGACCGAAAATTAGACACATTCAAAGACGTAAAAATCGTAGCTGTTGCAGGGGAAATATTAACAGGCGACTTAGCACGTAAATTTAAATCTAGTATTGGCGAGGAAATTCGTTTCTTTAACCTATATGGCCCGACTGAAGCAACAGTCATGGTTACAAGTTATGAAGTACCAAATAATTTAGATGAATCCGTATTCAGTGTCCCTATCGGGAAAGATATAACTGGAACAAAGTTATACGTAGTAAACGAGGAAGGTAACATTTGCGCTACTGATGAAGTAGGAGAGTTATGGATTGCTTCGGAGGGGATTGCTTTAGGCTACCTTAACAATAAAGAAAAAACTGATTTAGCCTTTATTAAGAACCCGTTTGACGACAATATCTACGGTGGAATGATTTATAAATCAGGCGATTTAGTAAAACGTTTAGCAGATGGAAATATTGAATTTGTATCTCGCAAAGATACACAAGTAAAAATCCGTGGGCATCGTATTGAAATTGCCGAAATTGAAACTCGTATGAACGAAATCGCGGAAGTGAACGATGCAGTAGTCGTTGTAGAGATCATTGACGGTGAAAAAACGTTAAAAGGATTCTTCACTGCTGATGTTGATTTACCATTCCATCATATCGTCAAGAACTTAAAAGAAACATTACCTAGCTATATGATTCCAACAAAGCTTAAACAGATTGAAGATATTCCGTTTGCCCCTACAGGTAAGGCAGACCGCAAAAAACTAGAGCAATTAGAAGCAGAACCTGTAATCATTCATAAATCAGATGTGCTTGTAGCACCTCGCAATGAAATAGAAGAAGATATTCTTGAAGCATGGAAAGCTGTTTTAAAATCGGAAAATATCGGGGTAACGGACGATTTATTTGATGTTGGCGGACACTCTTTAAAAATCATTGCGATTTTATCGAAATTAAAAGCGAAGTACAGTACATTATCAATTAAAGATTTCTTTGAATTAAAAACAGTAGAAAATTTAGCTAAAAAAGTAAAAGCAGATGCTACATTAGCAACACGTACGTTTGAAAGAGCATTCACGCAGCTTGCAGAGTATCCGAAAATGGCTGTGACAGAAACTTTACCTGAAGTTGAAACAGTGCTTGTAACAGGTGCTACAGGCTTTTTAGGTAGCCACATTGCCGATAAACTTGTACAGGAAGGCAAAAAAGTTGTACTACTTGTGCGCGGTGATGATTGCTTACAGCGTGTAAGTGACACAGTTAAATACTTCTTTAATAAAGATGTTTCTTCACAAATTTTCGTATTAAAAGGTGATTTAACTGAAAAGTATTTAGGCTTAAAAGAGGAAGAATTTAAAGATTTAGCGACACGTATCGATGCGATTATCCATTGCGCTGCCGATGTACGCCACTTCGGTGACCGTGAACACTTTGAAAAAATTAATGTTAAAGGTACGCAAAACATCTTTGAATTAGTGGAAGTTAACCCCGAAATCGTATTCCACCATATTTCGACGGTTGGTGTAGTCGAAGATTTATTAATAGAAGATAAGTGGCACTTACTGGAAGGCACAAATGAAATGCCAGACGGTTTAACTGTAGAAAGTGTATACACTGATACAAAAATGATTGCTGAAAAGTGGGTACTAGATCAAGTAAAAGAAGGCAAACAAGTCTTTGTTTACCGTATGGGTAATTTAGTAGGGCGTTATAGTGATGGTAAATTCCAAAGCAATATTGATGCGAATGCCTTTTACCGTATGTTAAAACTTATGATCCTGGGC
This sequence comes from Solibacillus sp., assembly GCA_040274725.1. Taxonomy (GTDB): domain Bacteria; phylum Bacillota; class Bacilli; order Bacillales_A; family Planococcaceae; genus Solibacillus. The sequence continues at coordinate 25,018 of JBEMAQ010000009.1, forward strand.
AAGAAAGCACCAAATGTATTATGGAAAGTGGATTTCACACCAATTGATTTCGCTAGTGAAGTAGTAGTAAAATCTGTACTGAAAACTGATAACCCTCAGCGTGTGTATCATGTGAGTCATCCTAACCCTATTACTTTTGAAAACGTAATTGCAGTTTTAAACGAGCTAGGCTTTGATATTACGCTGGTAGAACAAGATGCTTACAACTCATATATCCTAAGTGAAGGAGTAAGCGAAGAAGTGAAGAACTTAGCAGTTGCACAGCTAGATGGTGATGGCGCTAATGATACTAATGCGGTCTATGATAGTAATAATACAATGCAAGTACTAGAACTTGCACACATTCCTGTACTTGATAAAGAGTACATTGGTAAATTAATTAACCATGCTATTTCAGTTGGATTTATCAAAGAAGCAGTCATGGCTTAACAAGTAATAAAGTAGGGGGAATCTATCCTCCTACTTTTTTTAATAGGGGAGAAGTGTTAATGAAGATATACATTATTGAAGATTGGAAGAGTAAAATTAATAAAAATGAATCCAAAGAAAATTGGGCTACAAATATTATTGAACGTACGTTTGATAGTATTCAAATTAAAAAAGATGGAAGGGGTAAACCCTACATTGTAAATGAAGATAAATTTATAAATTGGGGGCATACAGATTTTTTTTTGGTAATTGCTTTTAGCAAACTAGGGCATATTGGAGTAGATGTAGAAGATAATAACATACCTTATGATGAGTCATTATACGGTTGGATATTACATGAACAAGAAAAATATAAATTGAACAGGGGTACTTTGTTTTCTGAAATATGGACTAGGAAAGAAGCTATTTTAAAATTTACAGGTGAGGGTATTAACGATAACATGTGTGACTTAAATAGCTATGCCCTTGAATACAATGTAATTTCCTTCTCATTTAATGACCTTTCTATTAGTGTGTGCAGTGAGTATATGTCAGATGGTTTTGAAATTGCATACGAGTGTAGTTTTATAAATAAAGATTGAATATTTAAAATTCCGAAATAATCCATATTTCTAGCACACCCAATACACAGACGTCTGCTATTACGTCTACTCACTTTAATGCTAGTTCTATCTCAAAAGCGGTGTTTGTCAACATAGTTGTCGCATCAAGCTATTTTCTTTTGCTACTAAATTCAAACCAGACACTTTCAAATCCCTAATTCAATCAAAGCTATCGCGCTGCGCTTGATGGCCTGATGAGCTTCAATGGAAAGAAAATCGCTTTTCATTGAAGCTCATCAGGGAAAAGGGGATTTTTTATTCTTCAGCGACTACTTTCATCGGATTCAGTGCCACTTGTTCTTGCGCTGACCAATTCCGTGTTTGCCTTGCCCAACGCTCGGGATGCTTCTTCATACACTTCTTTTCGCTTCTCTAGAATGTCGATATGTTCGCCCATATGACACTGCACTGGCGTCACAAACTTCAATGCGCTATGCAGATGCACTTCATTGTACCAACGGATAAATTTCAATGCCCATGCACGTGCTTCTTTGCGCCATTTATATAAAGTAGCCTCTGTAATTTTTGTTTCTTCATGAATTTTTCCTACCGCTTCATTTTGTGGTGGCATCATGCGTGCGACAACTGCTTGTTTTTGTTCAGCAGTGTAGCGAATGCGTTCTCTTTTCACTGTCATTCGTCTCGACCTCCGTGTTTTTAATTTACTATACCGCGTAAGCTCGGTACGACATCTATCCTAACAGAGGTGGCAGTGTACAAAGTGAAGGCCCCATTATCGTTTTATTTAAGAGCGCTCTTTCTCGAGGGCGAGCGATATTAGAAGATTTAATTAAGGGGTTCAAAGGTACTGTCATCTGTGATGGCTATTCAGCTTATGGTCAATTACCTCATGTTCAGTTCGCCAATTGTTGGGCGCACGTACGCCGTTATTGGCTAAAAGCGGATAGCAAGAATGGCCAAATAGGTGTGCAGTATTGTGACCGATTGTTTCAGATTGAACGTAAAATCAAGCACCTTTCGCCAGAAGAACGCGTGCAAGTTCGTCAACAAGAGGCAAAGCCGATTGTCGACGAATTCTTCGACTGGATTGATTGCTCGCCATTCTTCAGTAAAAATGCCATTGGGAAAGCAGCTGAATATACATTAAAACGTTCATCAGAGTTGAAGGTTTTCCTTGAGAATGGGAACGTCGCGATTGATAACAATCCAGCTGAAAATGCGATTCGTCCAAATGTCATTGGTCGCAAAAATTGGCTCTTCTCAGTGAGTGAAGCAGGTGCGAAAGCGAATGCGATTTGTTTGAGTTTAGCTGAAACAGCCAAAGCAAATGGAATTGATTTTTATCAGTACCTGGTGAAGCTGCTGACGGAATTACCTAACGTACCCTTTCATCAGAAACCTGAAATTTTACATAATTACATGCCTTGGTCAGAAAATATTCAAGCCACATGTGCAAAATAGCCAGCGATCTGAAAAAATCCAGTAGCTACAATTATGCATCCGATTACAAACGATTTAGGAGACTGGCCAGCCTTTCTTGGCTACAACAAATTGAAAGTCAAAGAGGGTGCCCAGCTACTGGCAACCATTGAGCAAGACCCGTTTATCGTCATCGGGGAGTTTGGTCAGGGACGCACAGCCTACTTTACAAGTGATTGCGCACCGCATTGGGGGACAAGGGAGTTTATGAATTGGCACTATTACAAGGAGATTTAGCTTCGACTACTTTCACATATTTCAAAAAGCACAAACTAAAAAACAAAAGCTATTACTTCTTACCAAATGATAAAGTAATAGCTTTGTTTTTATCCTTTAAGTGCAATTTTTTGCTCGCGTTTAAAAATATAATAGTTAAATATCAATACGAAGATTAATACCCCGCCCCAAATAATGTCGCGATAGAAATTACTAATCATCGGGAACATATTGAGACCCGAAGATAAAATTTGTAAAATCAATATCGCGATGACAATGCCTTGGACATTACCGAAGCCACCTTTTGGATTGATGCCACCTAACACCGCAATTAAAATACATTGTAATGTATAGTTTGACCCATAATCGGCGTTAATGGAGTTTGTACGTGCCATCATTATTAAGCCCGCTAATGCGGATAAAAAGCCCGCTAATACATACGTCCGAATAATAATCCATGTATTATTTAACCCTGCATAATGCGCAGCCTTTTCATTTGTACCAAATAAATAAAGTTGCATACCAAAAGTTGTTTTACTAAGTAAAATCCCAACGATAATGGCCATCACGATAAAAATCACAAAGGGGACGGGAACGTAACCGAAAATGCTATAATTGCCGACAGTTGAAAAGGCCATTGGGAGACCGCTAATTGATTTTCCTTCTGTCAAAACGACGGCAATACCAGAAAAGAGTTGATACGTACCGAGAGTAGCTAAAATAGCGGAAATTTTAAATTTAGAAATGAGTAGACCATTAAAGGCACCTGCTAGTGAACCGATTATGAGTGCAATTAAGACACCAGTAATAATAAAGAGAGCGGTTGTAGCAAATGGCCCATCAGCTGGTAAGTAAGTAATATAAAACTTAGCTGCGACAATCGCAGATAAATTAGCAATCGCCACAACAGATAAATCAATCCCGCCTGTAATCATCGCGATACTAATCGCAATGGCTAGTAAGCCGTATTCAGGAAATTGCTTGGTCATTGAGATAAAGTTGCCGCTCGTTAAAAACAGCCCCGGCTTTAATAGAGACATTAAAATAAAGACAAAGACAAGAATAATCAATAATCGCATAAGATTTTTATCTTGATTAAGCCCATATAACCATTTAAATTTATTTTGGCTAGAAGCTGAGTTATTCATCATTCTCACTTCCTAACAATTAAGTTTTAGTTGTAGATAGATGTTTTTTTGTTTTTGTCATTTGGTAGGCAGAAATCCCAGTACCAATAATAATGATCGCCCCTGTAAAAATGCGCTGCCAGTAGGTTGGAATCCCAATTAAAATAAGGCTGTTCGCGACAATTGTGAGCAGTGCGACCCCAAGAATTGTACCTGTGAGTGTACCAGTGCCTCCTGCAATGCGTGCGCCGCCTAAAACGACCGCAGCGATAACCGTTAGTTCAATGCCGAGCATACTGTTCGGGTTGGCGTTTAACATCATGGAAGCTTGTGCAATCCCCGTAATCCCTGAAATGATCCCGACAAAACAATACACAAAGAAATGCGTGAAAAAGACATTAAAGCCGGCGCGCTGTGCAGACACTTCATCGCCACCAACAGCAAAAATCCCTTTTCCGACCATTGTGTAACGCATAAGAAAAAATGCAAAAATAAGTAAGCCAATAAATATTAAAATCGTCACAGGCATATTGGAATTCAACCCTAATTCATTATTATAAGCTGAAAATAATTTTGCCTTTCCATGGTCATGCATCGGGTCTGGAATCGCGATTTGGTGTGCTTTTAGCGGTCCTAATAAAATCCCAGTAAATAAACTAGTCGTCCCGAGTGTAACGATTAAGGTTTGAAACTTAAATTTTGCAATAAGAAGGGCATTAATTGAGCCGAGCAGTAAGCCGATTATTGCACCAACGAGATAAATAAAAAAGACGCTTCCTTGATAATCAATTGCCGTAAAAATTTGAACCGTGGCAAACATTGAAAGGGCTGCGATTGCAGGGAAGGACACATCAATTCCCCCAGAAACTAATACAACATACGCACCAATCGCAAACATCCCAGGTACAATCATCGAGCGTGCTAAATCAACTAAGTTATTACCTGTTAGAAATTGTCCGCTACGAATTTCGACGACAATAATGAGTAAAATAATGGTTAATAAAATATAGAGCTCTGTACGTTTAAATATTTTATTCAGCTTCATCAATCTCACCACCTGAACTGTACTTATTTTGTGGACAAATCAGCTAACTCTTTTTCAGAGGTATCCATTGCTACTAATCTTTCAGCAATTTCGCCTTGTCGAATGACGATAATATCATTACAATTATGAATCAGTTCACGCAAATCGTCAGAGATAATGATAACAGCAAGTCCGTCGTCCGCGAGTTTACGAAGCTGATGATAAATATCAAATTTTGCACCAATATCTACCCCAACAGTTGGTCCATCTAAAATGAGAATAGATAAATCTGTCGCTAGCCATCTAGAAAGCATCACCTTTTGCTGATTCCCACCAGACAATGTTTGAACAGGATTTTGCGCGTCATTCGTCTTAATTGATAAGTTTTGTACCCATTTATCCGATTCTTGCTTAATAGCTGCTTTATTTAAGAAGCCTAGCTTAGACACTAATTGATTAATCTTTGATACGATAATGTTATTCGTAATTGATTGTGGTAAAAATAGCCCCTCTGTTAATCGGTCAGGGGGCACATAGCCAATACCGTACAGGGTAGCTTCTTTAATGTTACGTATTTGAATTGGCTTGCCGTTTAGTTTTATTGTGCCGCTATCAGGTTGATAGAGACCAAATAACGTTTGAACAATTTCAGAGCGTCCTGAACCTAAAAGTCCTGTAATGCCTAAAATCTCACCTTTTTTTAACTGGAATGAAATGTTTTTATAAGTATTTTTTAGTAGTAAATTTCCGACTTCTAAAATGACTTCGCTATCGGCGTGCTTCGGCGTGTAAAAATCTTGTTCAAATTCTTTGCCTGTCATATAGTAGGCGAATTTTTGATCATCTAAATCAGCTGTTTGCCCTGTAATAACCTTTTCACCGTTTCGTATAATAGTATAGGACTCTGAAATCTCGAAAACTTCCTCTAACTTGTGTGAGACAAATAGAATGGCGATACCTTGATCTTTTAAACTCCGAATGACTTCAAATAAAGATTTCACTTCTCGTTTATTTAAAGAGGTTGTTGGTTCATCCATAATAATGAGCTTGGCATCGTTAAGCAATGCGCGGCAAATCGCAATCAGTTGCTTATCCGCAACAGATAAATTTTCAACAACCTCATCTAAATCAATTTTAAAATTGATTTTGGAGATTGCTTGCTCGGCAATTTTTCGCAGTCGCTTATAACTAATAATTTTACGTTTGTTCATTAACTCTAAATTTAGCGATAGATTTTCCATGACAGTTAAATTTGGAAACAGGGAAAAGTCTTGATAAATGACTTGTACGCCTTGTCGAATGGCTTCGGTAGGAGTGAATTGCTTAAATGTTTGTCCGTCAAACTCTAGGGAACCTTCATCAGCTGTATAAAAGCCAGAAATAATTTTAATTAATGTTGATTTCCCACACCCATTTTCGCCAGCTAAGCTATGAACTTCGCCTTTTTTAATAGCGAGGCTGACACCTTTTAAGGCTTGAACACCACCAAAAGCTTTTTTTATGTTTTTGATTTTTAAAATGTATTCAGTCATAGCTATTCTCCTTTCGAAGGATTAAATAAAAAAGGGGGAAGAATCCCCCTTTTTTATGGTCACTTAAAATCCAAAATCATCGACATTGTCAGTTGTTACGTTAATCCAGCCTTCACCTAGTAATACTTTTGTAGAGCCTTCAGCGAATTGTAGATTTTCATAACCAGCGATTCCTAAATCTAAATTATTTTCAATTGGTTCTTTGTTGAGTACTTTTACTGCTAAGCTAAGTAGCGCATAACCTGCATCTTTTGGGTCCCAAAGTGTTGCAGCGCTCATTGCACCACTCTCTAAAAATTGCTTTGACTCATTTGGCATACCTGTACCAACTGTGAACTTTTTACCGATTAAGCCAAGCTCATCAATTGCTTTTGCGACACCTGGTGCATCTTTAGAAGACGTGCCTAAAACACCTTTTAAATCTGGATACTTTTTGAATAGCTCTTTCGCACGTTCATAAGCACGCTCTTGATTGTCCTCAGATTCTACACGAGCTTCTGCGTCTAATAATGTCATATTCGGATATTTTTCCTTTTGATGTGCAACCGCAGCATCTGCCCATTCATTGTGGGAGGCATTAGTTACGTGGCCTACCATTGTTGTGTAGAGACCTTCTTCCCCCATAGCGGCCGCTAAATTGTCCATAATATAAGCACCGTACCCTGCATTATCAAACGCTTCAATATCGTACTGTGTATTTTGCTGTGTGGAACCCTCATGTGTCACAACAACAATGCCTTTATCCATCGCTTCTTTTAAGATAGGCTCTAGTGCAGCCGGGTCAACCGGAACGACAGCCAATGCATCAACGCCTTGTGCGATTAAATCTTGAATGACTTGCACTTGCATCGCAGCATCTGTTTTAGCTGGCCCTTTTTGGAAAACGTTCAGGCCCGTATCAGATGCAAATTGCTTTACGCCTTCCTCCATACGTACAAACCATGCATTTGTACTATCTTTTGGCACAAGTGCAATTGTCCAATCGCCACCACCGTCTGTTGCATTATCCGTGCCAGGATCTGTAGTTGTAGTATCACCGTCTGTGTTCGTCGATGTGCCGCCTTCAGATGAATCACTACAGGCAACTAAAATGAATACCGTCAGTAAAGCTAACATACTTAGCCAAAATTTTTTCATTTGTTTTCACCTCATTATTTATTTTGAAACCTTTAAAAAAGGGGGTTCCCAATCACATGCAAAATTAAATATTAGGTAATAGTAACTTTCTCAAATACGCAGTCGTTTCTGCCGCATTATTGTGGTCGATTAATTGTTGAATGTCTGTTTCATTTAGCGAGTGTGCAAGATTATTTAATTTTTCCATCATGTTGACACCTTCACGTACCGCCTCTAAGCCATCTTCACGGTAAGGATATTGATCAATAGATAGCCAGCCGTCATAGTTCGTACGCTTCAGCCAGTAGAAAAATTCTAATGTTTCAATTGTATGCACGCTACCAACAATCATGTCATCATCCCAATGCCGATAATTATCATTCATGTGCACGTGAAATAACTTATCGCCGTGGCGTTTTAGTAGGGCGACGGATTCGGCTGGATTTTCGTAAGCATTCAGTGCATGTCCGAAATCAATTGTGACCCCAATATTGGAAGCGTTTACTTCATTAGCTATAAGTAAGGACGTCGCGGCTGTGCTAATATAGCTATGCGTACGGGGCTCTTTAATTTTATATTCAAGTGCGACTTGAATATCAGCGCGATGCCCACAAACCTCCTGTAAGCCTTCCGCAAGCCAATCTCTTTCTAAAATATAATCATTTTGGAACAAGTAGTCATAGCCGTCTTGCCCAGGCCATAAATTAATGAGCTGACAATTCAATTCAGCTGCCACATCCATCATTTCTTTCGCATGTGAAATAGCTAACTTTCGAATAGCTGGATCTTTAGCGGCGAAACTACCATGTTTCCATTTCATTTCCCCAAAATGATCAGGTAAAACCGATGAAACTTGTAAACTATACTCAGATAAATAGTGTTTAATTTCATCAAGATTATTTTCTTTAATATGCCAATTACCAATTAGCTCTACACCTGTTACTTGTGGAATCTGATGAACTCTTTCAAAAAGCTCCTTGATTGAATACGGTGGTCCATAGCCACCTGTTACATAGCGATCAGATACAGAGCCTACATTCGAAAGTATAACTGAGTAACCTTTCATTTCTTTCATCCTCTCTTTTTACTTTATTTTCTTGCTAGAGTATGTTTTTACGTTAATTGAGTTTAATTTTTCTTAAATTTATTATTGCACTAACTAAAAGTTCCGTCAATTTATAATTAGAAAATTCAGAAATATGAAGTTGAGGCGAGTGTGTTTGCAGCGTTAAAAGCGTTTACAAGAAATGGTGCTATTAGTTCATGAGCATAAAAAGTTTTAAGTGGTTTAGGGATTGTGTATGAAATTGCTGAGTGATAAGAGGAGGGAGTTTTAGAAAACGGTACGCAGTTGATGATATGCAAGCACGAAATTTTTAGCGGAATGAATAATGAAAAAGAAAGAGGCTGGGACAAAAGAAAAATGTTAGACCAAATTTGTAAATGGTCTAACATTTTTTTGTGTTATAGAAAAATAATTGAATTTATAAATCAGAAAATTAATGACCGTTTTTAGATTTCCTCAAAAATTCGAGTTATGTCCCAGCCTCTTTTTAAAATTCCTCATTAAAACTAACTTCCCCCATCCAATAATCCATAATGATATGTGCATGCGCAAGCGCCAATTCCTCTTTCACAAATACCATAAATGCATCAAACTCTGCCTGAGAAATCGCCGCATCCCCCTCATTGAATTTAACTAGAATCGTTGGTTTCCCTGTTTCCATATATAAATATACGTCTATATAACGAACTTCACCAAACTGTTCCTTTACGTATTGCTCGACTTTTGGTGTAATTTCATCAGCTAAAAATTGTTCTTTTTCTCTAATTGCACGTGAATCCTCCATACGATCCATATGCTTATCATAGTAAACTTCGAAAATCTCGATTTTGTCCGCATCGCGCACCGAGACGCTATGTTTAAAGTAGCCATAATGCTTAAAATCTGTTGAGGTGTACACCCCTAAAATTTCATAATTAAGCTCGGGGTAATGCTCGGCTAAATAGTGCTCTGTATGTACAATGGCCTGTTTTTGTTCACGCGCATTGAAAAAAGCAGTAGCGGCTAACATCAGTAAGGCCCCAGCGATAAAGCTCATGATAATATAAAGAAACTTTTTCATGAAAACATCCTTCTCTCTCTAAAGATGGTACACATTATAGCATATTTGATATTTATTTTTTACAAATATCCTATAATGAAGAAAAAGATGGCATTAATCCGTGTGCTTAGGGCTGGTTGTTGAAAAAAGAAATCAAAAAACGACGCATCCAGCTAGTAAGCCAGGCGATGCGTCAAATTATTAATTGTTAAGGAAACTTTAGATTTTCGCATTGTGGATAACTCAAGGCAAAGTTTACTTTACGTCCAGGCTAAAGCGCCAGCCCCTCGAGGTCGCTTCGATCCCTCGGGTGAAAGTTGAAAAGCGCACTTTCACTTCGGGCTCTCCAGCGCTTGTCGGGGCTGAGCAGGCGCTTTAGCGCTTTTGTTCATGGAGGACTACGATTATAGGAGTGGCTCGTAAAGGAACTGAAGTGTTGTGCTTCAGTTCTTTTTGTTTGTGTTTTTTGTAAATAAATCAACCCTTTGTAAAGGGCATGTAAACAGACTTTTCGGAAATTTTATGCTAATTCCCACGGTTTATAAAAAAATGCGTATTTTCTTCATGGTTTGACAAGGAATCGCCACAATTTCTCACCAATATAAAGTGTGAATCCCCAATCCTCTCCTAATAAAAAAGCATTTTTGACGAAAAATTAGCATTCCTTTACAAATTTACAGTTCTAATTTTAATTTTCAGAAAATATTAATTATTTTTACAATTTTATTTCGCATCGTTCGTTGAATTTACAGAAGGTTAACAGAATTCATATATCGCGTTAATTTTTTGTGAGTATTGTGTACATATAGAGAAAAGTTATGGAGGACTCGGTATGTTCAAAAAAGTAAAGTACTTCATCGGCACGGCGGCGGTTGCGCTGTTAGCAGGTTGTGGGAGTGATGCGGGAACAGATGCAGGAGCAGGGGACCGCGCGCTGATTACGATTTCAGGCTCTACATCAGTCGGGCCATTAGCAGAGAAATTAGCATTGAAATATGAAGAAAACGCAAATGTAAAAATAGAAGTGAATCAAATCGGTTCATCTGCGGGGATTACGAACGCGATGAACGGCGTATCACAAATTGGGATGAGCTCACGTGATTTAAAGCAGGAAGAGATTGATTCCGGTATTGAGGAGTTAGTCATTGCCTATGACGGCATTGTCGTCGTGGCGCATCCGTCAAACTCGGTAAAGGATTTAACAATGGAGCAGGTGAAAGGGATTTTCACAGGTGACATTACAAACTGGAAAGATGTCGGCGGCGAGGATTTAGAAATCGTTGTCGTGTCACGCGAGGACGGCTCAGGCTCCCGTGATGCGTTCCAAGAAATTGTTGGGTATGAATCAGGGCAATTAATTCGCAATGCGATTGTGGCGAGTGGGAACGGCAATATCAAAACGACCGTCGCAACAAATAAGCACGCAGTCGGCTTTATTTCGTTTGAATATATTGATGAGTCAGTTTCGGCCACATCGATTAATGGTGTTGCGCCACTTGCAGAAAACGTATTAGATGGGTATTACGAATTATCACGACCATTTTTATTCGTCCATCAGCCAGACTTACCAGAAGCAGCGGTTGAATTTACGGACTTTATTTTAAGTGCGGACGGACAAGAAATTGTGGAATCTGTAGGTGCGATTCCGTTAACGAAATAGAAGCTTGGAGGAATACGTTGTGACAACACAAAAAATGAATGAGCTAGAGCAGCAAATTAGTAAGGGCAATGCGCGGAAATACTTTTTAGAGCGTGTGTCGTCAAAGGTTTTCTTAGCGTGTGCGCTGCTATCGGTTGTCAGCTTACTATTAATCGTAGGATTTGTATTTATAAAAGGGGCCAACCCATTTATTACAGGTGAATATAGCTTTATCGATTTTATTTTCGGTAGGGATTGGGTGCCGTCTGAAGGGAAATTTGGCATTTTCCCGATGATTGTGGCGTCGATTTATGCAACGCTCGGAGCACTCGTCATTGGTGTACCGGTTGGTTTATTTACCGCGATTTTCTTAGCAGAAATTGCACCGAAGTGCGTGGCAAAAATTGTTTCACCAGCGATTCAACTGTTAGCAGGGATTCCATCGGTGCTTTACGGGGTATTCGGTTTAGCAATTATCGTGCCGTTTTTACAAAATAACTTAGGGCTAGCACGTGGACAAAGTTTAATCGCCGTCATTTTAGTGCTGGCGATTATGATGCTACCAACGATCGTTACAGTAGCCGAAACAGCAATCCGCGCGGTGCCAAAAACGTATCGTGAGGGCTCACTAGCGCTTGGCGTATCACAAATCGGCACAATCTTTAAAGTCGTGGTGCCAGCTGCAAAATCAGGCATTATGACAGCGGTTGTACTAGGACTTGGCCGCGCTTTAGGTGAGACGATGGCCGTTATTTTAGTAGCAGGGAACTCCCTGATTATCCCGACAAGCTTAACAGATAGTGTACGTCCACTAACGACGAACATCGCACTCGAAATGGGCTATGCGGCAGGGACGCACCAAGAAATGCTCTTTGCGACAGGGATTGTATTATTCTCATTCATTTTAATTTTAAACTTTGTATTAGCACGCATTACAGCGAAGGGAGTGCAGTAACATGAGACAAACAAAAGATAGTATACTGCGCGGACTTCTTTGGGCATCTGCTTTTGTGTCAGTAGCCGTACTCGTTGTCATTGTTGGCTACATTTTCTATAAGGGCTTTAGTTACATTAGCTTTGATTTTATTTTCGGTGACTATTCACCATCAGAAGGTGGCGGGATTTTCCCAATGATTGTCACAACAATTTTAACGATTGTTATTTCACTAGTCATTGCGACACCGATCGGAATTTTAGCTGCGGTGTATTTGCATGAATACGCAAAGCAGGGGCGTTTAGTAAAGATTATTCGCTATGCAACAGAAAGTTTAACGGGGATTCCATCAATTATTTACGGTTTATTTGGTGCAGTGTTCTTCGTCGCCATGCTGAAGCTTGGGATGTCGATTATCTCTGCGTCTCTTACATTAACAATTATCGTTTTACCGGTTATTATTCGTACGACAGAAGAAGCACTGAAAACGGTGCCAGCGTCTTACCGCGAGGGGTCACTTGCACTCGGGACAACGAAATTACAAACGTTATATAAAGTCATTTTACCGAGCGCGATGCCGGGGATTTTATCAGGAATTATTTTATCAATTGGTCGTATTGTCGGTGAATCAGCGGCGATTTTCTTAACAGCCGGTACAGTAGCGGCAATGCCGTCCAGCATTTTCTCATCCGCACGTACATTAACGGTACACTCGTATTTAGTGACACAGGAGGTCGGTGATATCGGGCTTGCGGCGGCAATCGGGATTGTATTAATCATCATTATTTTGGTGCTGAATGTATCCGCAACGTTTATTTCGAAAAAGTTTAATAAAGCAGATTATTAAAAAAGGAGTCATAACGATGACAATGATGGTATCAGAAGCAGTGATGTTTAACCGGGTGACAACAGCCACTGAAAATTTAGCAACGAAAATTAATGTGAGTGATTTGAATTTATATTACGGCGAAAAGCAGGCATTATTTAATGTCAATTTAGATATTAAGGAAAAGGAAGTAACAGCGTTAATCGGACCTTCTGGCTGTGGTAAATCGACATTCCTTCGCACATTGAACCGTATGAATGACCTAATCGACGGCGTGCGTGTGATTGGCAATATTCATATTGACGGCGAGAACGTGTATGAGTCAAACGACGTGATTAAACTACGTACAAAAGTTGGGATGGTATTCCAAAAGTCAAATCTATTTCCGATGAGTATTTATGATAATGTGGCGTACGGTCCACGCATGCAAGGCATTAAAAATAAAAAGACGTTAGACGGTATTGTCGAGGAGTCACTGCGCGGTGCGGCAATTTGGGATGAAGTGAAGGATCGTTTAAAATCATCGGCACTTGGTCTTTCTGGTGGTCAGCAGCAGCGTATTTGTATCGCACGTGCGATTGCGATGAAGCCAGACGTGATTTTAATGGATGAGCCAACGAGTGCGCTTGACCCAATTTCGACATTGAAGGTAGAAGAGTTAATTACACAAATGAAAAAGGATTATACGATTGTGATTGTGACGCACAATATGCAACAAGCGGCGCGTATTAGCGATAAAACTGCGTTCTTCTTAAACGGTGAGGTTGTGGAATATGATGAGACGAATGTCATTTTCTCTACACCGAAAGACGGACGAACAGAGGATTATGTAACAGGACGATTTGGATAAGGGGGATTTTTTTATGATTCGCGAGAACTTTGAGAAAAACATGCTGGAGTTGCAAAATAAAATGGGCGAAATGGTGGAGGCGACGGTAGAGGCGATGGAAAAAGCCTTTAGGGCGCTTGAGGAGCAAGATATGGCGCTTGCACTGGTCGTCATTGAAGAAGATTCGTATATTGATACGCTTGAAAATGAAATCAATCAAATGGCGGTTTGGCTCATGGCAAAGGAGCAGCCGGTTGCCCGTGATTTACGCCGGATTATTAGCATGATTAAAATGTCCTCAGATATCGAGCGTATTGCCGATTTTGCGGTCAATACGGCGAAATCGACCATTCGCATTGGGAAAACAGATTCTCTACTAGCAAATACGTCGCTGCTTGAAATGAAGGCCATTTCAATGGATATGTTAAAAAATGCACTGCAATCATTCATTAAAGAAGACATCGCACTTGCCAAGGCAGTCGGCGAGCTAGACGATCAGGTGGATGACAAAAATCATCAAAACTATGTATGGCTGACGAATTATTTAAAGGAAAATCCAGTGGCGACAGAGGAAGTCGTGCAGCTGTTATTTATTAACCGTTATGTGGAGCGTGCGGCGGATCATATTACAAATATGGCGGAGTCAACAGCGTATTTTATTAAAGGTCAGCTATTTGATTTAAACTAAATGTGGCGAGGACTCATGATGATGAAAAAAATATTAGTCGTGGAAGATGAGCAAAATTTAGCGAGTCTGCTGCAAATGATGCTTCTGCGGGACGGGTATGAGGTACATTGTGTAGCGAATGGCCTAGAGGTATTAGTAGCAGTGGAAAATTTTCAGCCAGATGCGATCTTATTGGATTGGATGCTGCCAGGGATAGAGGGCATCGAGCTTTGTCGTCAGTTGCGTTTTAATTATGATTTTCCTATTCTGATGATGAGTGCACGCACCGATGAGCTAGATGCGGTGTTAGCGCTTGAAATGGGCGCGACGGATTATATGCGTAAGCCGTTTGGGCTGCGTGAACTTTTAACACGTTTGCGCATCCATTTACGCCGTTACGAAAAGGAAATGAAGCAGCAGGAGCGTATGTCGGAGTTGTTGATGGGGCCATTTAAGGTTGATTTTGTAACGTTAAAGGTATACAAGGAAAATATTGAAATTTCATTAACGCAGCGGGAATATAAGCTACTTGTCCATTTGTTAGAGCGACCGGGCGAGGTAAAGTCACGTGAGGAAATTATTGAGGTGCTTAATTTTCCGAGTGGCGATATTCGTACAGTGGATGTGCATATTCGTCGTTTGCGCGAAAAAATAGAGGACAAGCCGAGTGCGCCGCGCTGGATTAAAACGAAAAGCGGAATCGGTTATTATTTTAATCAGTATACGTACGAGGTTTCGTACAATTCTTAGGACATGGCAAAGGCTCATGTCTTTTTTGTTTCCACAAAGTATAGCTCTGCTTAAAAATACCATAAATAAATAATCCAATTGCTTGAATAAGTAAAACAAATAATATAAATGTACCACTCATGCCAATCTCTACACGGGTGCTCTCAGTGACTATTAAATCAACGAGGCGCAATCCAATCGGGATATAGAAAACAAAAATAACAAGCGGTGTTAAAAGGATAATACCAATCGCAGAAGCCCAGTGCGGCACATTTTTCCGGGTATATAGTAAATGAGCAATATAGTGAAAGAGACCAAGAAAAGTAATTAAAAATAGAACTAAAAATCCATCCATTGTGGCCATGAACATTCCTTATGCTATCTATTCGATAAATAACAAAATTCCCCTGTAAAAATATTTTGCAAAAGTGATTCCAATTACGCGCTCGTTCGTATATACAAGTAGAGAGGGGGATGCGATTTGCAAGCAATTTTTGATGCGCATTACGATGCGGTTTATAAATACATACGTTATTTAACGAATGACCCACAATTAACACATGATTTTGTACAAGAAACGTTTTACCGCTTTTTCCAAAAAAATTATGCATCACATGAACGCATGTACTTGCTGAAAATCGCACGCAATTTAGTGGCGGACCATTGCAGGCGACAAAAAATTATTTCATTTTTTCAAATGACAGACGAGCCACCTGCGACGGTGAGATTGCCAGAGGAAGTTGTATTGCAAAATGCTGAGCTTGAAAGGCTTTATGATGCGCTTCAGCAAATTAAATGGCAATATCGCGAGGTAATTGTGCTGCGTTATATTGAGGAATATTCGGTGCAGGAGACCGCCGCTATTTTAAATTGTAATGAGACAAAAGTAAAAAATCGTACGGCGCGCGGTTTAAAGGCATTATGGGCATTGTTAGGAGGGGATGCGGATGAATGACTTGAAACAGTTAAAGGATATTCACATTGATGGTGCAAAAAAGCAACGTGACTTTGATAAAGTGAGTGCGCGGCTACAAAAGTCTACAGTGCCGTGGCAAGTACCAATTGTGCTACTCGGTGTTGTGATGATCGGCTTTTTTCTCCTTCTTACTTGGAATGAACAGCCGCAAACAACTGCAGATAAAGTGCCTGAGCTAACGGCTGTTTACAGCGTGTACGGTGAGGGCAATCCGTATTCGATTTGGCAAATATGGGTGACGCGTAGTACAGATGTGGCGGTACTGAAGGAATATGCAGCAGTGTTAAATGAGGCAAAGCGTGTAGAGGCGTTTGATGATACGCTAGAAGTAAGCGAGACGTATCGTTTCGTTTACAGTGACGGGACATACGTGAAATATGAAGCGTATTATGACAATAATGAAAATTATTTTTATGACGTGAACAATGCGCTTTCTTATGAAATAACAAATAAAACCCACTATTACATGATTGCTATGATGGACGACTACAGCGACGCGAAACAGTATGTGCGCGTGTTAATCATAGCGTTTATTATTTATTTAATTGCGAGCTATTTCGTCGGCCGAAAAATGCGCGATGAGGACGATAAAAAGAAAAGCCTGCCACAGCATTCTACCCATTGGCAAACGGTTGTGACTGCAAGTGCCATTGTACTTATTACAATTCTTGCGTTTACGGTGCCAAACTTGCATTATTTTATTGCAATCCTGATTTTTTGTGTTGCGACGATTGTTAATATTTTACTCGAACGTAGATTTGGCAAAAACGGTTGGCGTATGCTGAATATTGTTGTGAATAATTGCTGGTCTGTGCTGATTTTGATGAATCTATTTTTAATATAAAATGGAGAGTTGAATTAGTCATCATGTAAGTTTTCTTACATTTTAAAGAAAGAGAAGCTATATATTGTGACGGATGCTATGTCTCTGGTTGGAAGCAATCTAACTAAATTTAGGCTAGGGGGAGATTTAATCCAGTGCAAAGATGGGAAATGTGTGCATTCAACAGGAAAATTGGCAGGCTCTAGCTTAAACAGGGGAGAAGCTATGAATTTGCGATTCCACTTGATGAAGCGCTGCGCATGGCATCTACATATCCTGCAAAAGCGATTAACATGGGCCATACATTAGGGAAAATAAAGGAAGGTTATCTGGCGAATTTGACTATTTTTAATGATTCATATGAAGTTGAAGCGGTCGTTATAAATGGGGAATATAGCAAGTGCTAAAGGGCAATTTAATCTTTTAATGGAAAAGTGAAGACATGTGAAGGCTGTGCGAAAAGTAAAAACTTCGGCACAGCCTTTCTTGTTGTGAATAGTATTATTTATTCATCATCCGAGCAAACACACCATCAGAGGCTAATAGCTCTGTACGCGCCCCTTGCTCAATAATTTGCCCCTCATTCAACACAATCACATAATCGACTTTCCGAATCGTATTCAAGCGATGCGCAATAATAAAGCTTGTACGCCCTTGCATCAATTTTTCAAGCGCGGCCTGAATATGCAGCTCCGTGACTGTATCAATACTACTCGTCGCTTCGTCTAATAGTAAAATTTTCGGATTGGCGACAAAGGCACGCGCAATGGATAATAGCTGCTTTTGCCCCTGCGAGATTTGACTGCCATCCGCTGATAGCACGGTGTCATATTGTGCAGGTAACTTCATAATAAAATCATGCGCATTTGCTTTTTTGGCGGCTTCTACGATTTCTTCATCTGTTGCATCTAGCTTACCGTAGCGGATATTGTTTTTAATCGACATATCAAATAAAAACGGGTCTTGCAGGACAAACGCCATTTGCCCGCGTAGTGAAGCTTTTGAGATGTCTTCAATCGCCACGTCATCAAAAAGAATGGAACCGTCATTTTTTGCGTAAAGCCCAGTTAACAGCTGCATAATCGTCGTTTTACCAGCCCCTGTCTGCCCAATAAGAGCGACGGATTGTCCGGCTTGAATATGGAATGAAACGTTTGACAGTGTTTGTTTTTCAGCGGCCACGTCATATTTAAATGACACATCAGAAAAAGTGACACGACCTGTTAGTTGCACATCCTTGCCTACAATATTGTCCTCTTTTTCATCTAAAATTAAAAACACGCGCTCGGCCCCAGCAATCGCTGACAGCACGGTATTAAATTGATTGGCGAGGTCATTGAGTGGGCGTGTAAATTGACGTGCATATTCCGTGAAAATAACAATCGCGCCAATGGAAATTTGTCCGTTATATGCGAAAATCCCACCAACAAGCGCGACAATGGCAAAGCTTAAGTTATTCATTGCGTTCATCACTTTCGGGATAAAGCCTGAATACACAAGTGACCAATAGCCAACTGTGCGAATGCGCTCATTTTTTTCATCGAATTGGCGCAGCATTTCAGCCTCCTGTGAGAAGGACTTCACGATTTGTTGTCCCGTAATGGATTCCTCAATGAGTCCGTTCATGTCTCCAAGTGCGGCTTGCTGCTGTTTGAACAGTAGGCTTGTGCGTTTTGTAATCCAGCGCAAGCCGTAAAACATAAGCGGGACAATGATGAGTGTAATAACCGTTAATAACGGGCTTAAATACAGCATAACCGCCATCGTCCCGATCAGCGTCAGCACACTCGATACGACTTGAATAAACGCACTATTTAACGTCGTACTAATCGTATCGATATCGTTCGTCGCGCGGCTCATCAATTCACCGTGCTTGCGCTTATCAAAGAAGCGGAGCGGTAATTTAAAGAAATGTGCGTGCAGACTTGTGCGAATGCGCAGTACCGTTTGCTGGGCGATGCTAACCATCCAGTAGTTTTGCAAGTAACTCGCTACCGAATAGACAGCATAAATCGCAGCGAGTGTGTAAAGCCACATGTTTAGCCCGTCAAATGAGCGTTCCGCGATAAATTGATCAAGCAAATAGCCAATCATGACCGGACCTACAAGCGCGAGTAGGGAACTTATAACAACGAGCAGTAGCACCACAAGTAGTAGCAACTTTTGCTCGGCAACAAAGTCCAAAATGCGTTTAATTGTAGAGGGCCAGTTTTGCGCGCGTGCACCTTTTTTCTTTTTGCCGCTCGCATGCTTTATATCTTCCTTTATAATGAGTACATCATAGCCAAAACGCTTCATCATCTCACCTCCGACTGTGATGCGGCAATTTGTTTGTATAGCTCATTTGTTTGTAGTAATTCATCATGCGGTGCGAAGCCGACAACCTGCCCGTTATCTAGTAGTAAAATACGGTCAGCCGTTTTTGCCGTTTGAATTTTTTGTGTGACAACAAGCATGGTCATATTTTCCTCGTCAAGCGCGCACCATAATTTTCGCTCAGTCTCGACATCCAGCGCGGACGTGCTGTCATCAAGTAGGAGCAGGGGCGACTTTTTAAGGAGCGCGCGTGCGATTGCTAGGCGCTGTTTTTGCCCACCAGATAAGTTAACCCCTTTTTGACCAATCATCGTTTCATAACCATGCTCGAAGCGCTCAATGGAAGCGTGAATTTGTGCTTTTGTCGTGGCCATAATCATCTCTTCTACGCTCGCACCACGCTGACCCCAGCGCAAGTTTTCAAAAATCGTACCAGAGAATAGGAGTGATTGCTGCGGCACGTAAGCGATTGAATTGCGCAATTGCTGGAGCGGAACATGCTTGATGGGTACATCATTAATACGTACTGAACCACTCGTCGCCGTATAAAAGTGTTCGATTAGCTGCAATATCGTTGTTTTCCCAGAGCCAGTCGCGCCCATAATCGCAATTTTCTCACCAGCCTGCACCGAGAACGATACACTTTTCAGCACTGTTTTGTCGGTGTTTGGGTAAGCGAATGTTACATTGTCAAATTGAATCGCAAAATCGTTAAGCTTCGGCAATTCCTGACCAATTTCTTCTGTCCCGTTTTCAATGACGAGCACCTCTTCAATACGCTCCGCAGAGGCTTTCGCACGTGCATACACTACAATAATAAACGAAAACATCGAAAATGCGCTCGTCATGCGGAAGGCGTAGTTGATAACCGCGACTAAATCACCGGCTAAAATTTCATTTGCAGCAATTTGCTTTGCCCCAAGCCAAATAACAACGAGTAAGCTCATATTCATGACAAGCTGTAAGACAGGTAGTGCAAGCTCCATTAAACGCGTCGCACGCACCGTATCGACTTTTAAGCTTTCTGCTACTTGCCAAAATCTACTTTCCTCATAAGACCCGCGCATATACGCCTTAATTAAGCGTACGGCCTGTAAGCTTTCCTGCAGGCGCTTATTGACACTATCTAGGCGGCTTTGCACGCGTGCGAATAGCGCGATTCCTTTTGCTATCATCCAGACTAAAAATACGACTAAAAACGGTACGCTCACACATAAAATAAACGCCATTTTTGCATTGACGATAAATGCCATCGCGAGTGAGCCAATGGCAAGAAGCGGCGCCTTTAGTGCAATGCGCAGCATCATAAAAATAATCGATTGTACTTGATTGACGTCACTTGTAAGCCGTGTAATAAGCGCAGACGTCGGGAACGTTAAATAGGTCGCCATTGTAAAGGATTGAATCTTTGTATACAGCGCCTTTCGTACGTCATATGAAAAGCCTTGTGCGACATGTGCCGAGAAGAACGAATTCATGACGCCGGATAAAAAGGATAGGAGCGTTAGGATAAAAAGCCATGCGCCCCAAAAGCCGATGCTATGTATATCTTTTGTCAGCAAGCCTTCATTAATCATTCGCGCCATTAATAGTGGCTGGACGATTTCTGAGAGGAGCTCAACAATCATTAATGTGAACGCGATAATGGCAGCGAACTTGTAGCGCTTCACATAGTGAAAAACGGTTTTCATTGGAAGTCTCCTTTTGGTGAAATTATTTCTCAATTATGACAGCTTAGTGAGAATATCTCAATATTTTGACGATTAATGATGTGGCTTTTGGAAAAAGAGCACAAAAAAACACAAGCCTAAAATTAGACTTGTGTTTTTTGCTTAGTCATGTGCCAAAGACTCGGCGATTTCTGGATTTTTCTCCACTTCAAGTAATTTATTAAATGAAGCGATGGATACCTCAACCATTTCATCTTTTGGCTCCTTCGTTGTTAACAGCTGTAGCCATAAACCAGGATACCCTAAATAGCGTAGGACCGGCACGTTGCGCACAGCATTTGTTGCTTGTAATACTTCAAATGAAATGCCAATGACAACAGGAATTAACGCGATGCGCCATGCGAGACGTACCCACATTGGATCTGTTGGTACTAAGAAGTAGACAAATAAACCAACGATCACTGTAAATAAAATAAAGCTAGAACCACAGCGGTAGTGCAAGCGTGATTGCTTTTGCACATTTTCAACGGTTAGTGGCAGTCCAGCTTCATAACAGTTAATAACTTTGTGCTCGGCACCGTGATATTGGAACACGCGTTTAATAAGCGGTGTTAAGGAAATCACGTAGAGATAGATTAATAATAAAAGTAATTTAAAGCCGGATTCTAATAAAATTTGAATGGTCTTACCAGGAAACCACGGCTTTAAAAACTCGGCCATAAACATTGGCACAAGCGTGAAAACAAATTTCCCGAATAGGAAGGAAAGTACACCGACTACGGCAACACCAAGCCACATTTGCAGCTTACTCATTTCCTCGCCGCTATTTACTTCTTCTTCTCCTGGATTGACATCATAACGCGAGCTTGCAAACTCTAAGTGACGTGAGCCAAAGCCCGCTGATTCAAACAGTGCAACAACACCGCGTACAAACGGAATCTTTTTCAATTTTTGATACAACGGTTTCTTTTCTTTTTTTAAATGAAAATAATCAATTGAATCATCGTTACGACGAACGGCCGTGACCATATGATCTTTTCCCGCGAACATAACGCCTTCAAGAAGGGCTTGTCCACCGTAAACAGGCGTGTTTTTACTCAACTTATGTACACCACTCTCTATAAATAAAATTGTGAAATAGAAAAATCAACGTTCTTATTGTACTAAATTTTCGCGTAAATCACTACGATTACGCATAGTTTATGAAAAATAGGGTGACACTTAGACAAAAAGGAGTGTTACTGTGCAAATTGCTTTGATTACGAGTATTGTTGCTGCGTGCAGCATGACACTTGCGTTAAAGGGGTTACACCTCTTTCATTTTATTACGTGGAAGCCGGTTGGTTTTTTCAAAAAATGGGGTATAGAAGGGATAGCTCCATTAGAAAAATGGTTCATTTTACTTATCATTTGCTTTGTAGTAGCACTCATTTTTTATAGCATCTTTATCCTTTTCCCAGTTCGAGCGGATATTATTAGTTTTTTGTTGGGTGTGCTAATCGCTGTGTTGATTGAGTGGCTTATTTTTCGTTATCCGTTCGAGGCACATTCATTTAAAGAATTATCGATTCCATTTATTGTTGTTATGATTATAATTACACGATTTATTATCGAAACGGCTGTTTTTGCACGAAATAATTTAGTACGCTAAATTATTTCGTACCGTAGTCATTCTTCCATATGTTAAAATAAAGGAAAAATCAAGAGAGTTGGGAAAATATATGGAAAAGTATTTAATTTTAAATGGTCCAAACTTAAACCGTCTCGGCATTCGCGAGCCGGATAAATATGGGTATGAAACACTTGATGATATTTTAGAAAAATGTAAAAAAGTTGCGGCTGAATATGATGCAGAGGTAGAATTACGCCAGTCGAACCATGAAGGCGAGCTTATTGACTGGATTTATGAGGCAGAGGATACGGGTATTACAGGTGTCGTATTTAATCCAGGTGCATACACACACACAAGTATTGCTTTGCGTGATGCAGTAGCGGCAGTAAAGGTACCATTTATTGAGATACATATTACAAACATTCATAACCGTGAAGAGTTCCGCCATCATTCAATGATCGTCGCGAACTGTATCGGTCAAATTACAGGTCTTGGGACAATTAGCTATGAGCTTGCACTGCGTAAGTTTTTAGAAAAGAGATAAGGGGAAGGATAAAATGAAGCTAGCAAAACTCCGTCACATGTTAAAAGAAAAACAGTTGGACGCATTACTCATTACCGACGAATATAATCGTCGCTATATGACTGGGTTTACTGGAACAGCGGGTGTCGCGCTCGTTTCACAAACAGATGCTGTATTTATAACAGATTTTCGTTATACAGAGCAGGCAGCTGCACAAGTGCAAAATTTCCGTATTGTGCAGCATACGGGTCCAATCATTCAAGAAGTGGCTACGCAAGCACGTGCAATGGGTGTA
The DNA here is from genome assembly GCA_040274725.1 of Solibacillus sp. Classification (GTDB taxonomy): domain Bacteria; phylum Bacillota; class Bacilli; order Bacillales_A; family Planococcaceae; genus Solibacillus. The sequence goes on from JBEMAQ010000009.1 coordinate 48,448, forward strand.
GAGACGATTGGTTTTGAGAAAAATTCAATGAATTACGGGCTTTACGAGTTATATAATGAGACCGTTCAAGCACAATTTGTACCGATTTCAGGCTTAATTGAAAAAATTCGCTTGATAAAGACACCTGAAGAGATTAATATTATTAAGGTTGCATGTGAAATTGCAGATGCTGCATTTACACATATTTTAGACTTTATCAAGCCGGGCATTACAGAGCTTGACGTGTCGAATGAATTGGAATTTTTCATGCGAAAGCAAGGGGCGACAAGTTCGTCGTTTGATACAATTGTCGCAAGTGGTGTGCGCTCCGCATTACCACACGGAGTTGCGACAGACAAAGTTATCGAGCGAGGCGATTTTGTCACGCTGGATTTCGGCGCATACTATAATGGCTATATTTCGGATATTACACGTACAATTGCAGTAGGCGAGCCAAGCGCAAAGCTACGCGAAATGTATGAAGTGGTATTCCAAGCACAGGCTTTGGCACTTGAAAAAGTGGCCCCGGGCATGACAGGAATTGAAGCAGACGCAGTGGCGCGTAATTATTTAGCTGCAAAGGGCTACGGAGAGGCTTTCGGGCATTCGACAGGGCACGGTATTGGGCTAGAGGTTCATGAAGGGCCATTACTTTCATCGCGCACAGAAACGGTACTGGAACCAAATATGGTTGTCACAATCGAACCGGGTGTATACGTACCAGGTATCGGCGGCGTTCGTATTGAAGACGACATAGTCATTACCGAATCGGGCAATAAAGTATTAACGCATTCGAGCAAACAACTAATTATTTTATAATTTTGGAGGAACTATTCATGATCTCAGTAAACGACTTCCGTACAGGTTTAACAATTATCGTTGACGGTAACTTATTCCGCGTATTAGAATTCCAACACGTAAAACCAGGTAAAGGCGCTGCATTCGTACGTTCTAAATTACGTAACCTACGTAACGGTAACGTAACAGAAAAAACATTCCGCGCTGGTGAAAAAGTAGAAAAAGCGATGATCGAAAACCGCAAAATGCAATATTTATATGCACAAGGTGACGAGCACGTATTCATGGACTTAGAGTCTTATGATCAAACAACTTTAGCAGAGGCTCAAATTGAAGAAGAGTTAAAGTACTTATTAGAAAACATGGAATTACACATCCAATCATTCCAAGGCGAAATGATTGGGATTGAATTACCAAACACAGTTGTATTAGAAGTTGCTGAAACTGAACCAGGTATTAAAGGTGATACAGCTTCAGGCGGTACAAAACCAGCGAAAATGGAAACAGGTTTATACGTAAACGTACCATTCTTCGTCAACGAAGGCGACAAATTAATTATCAACACAACTGAAGGTTCTTACGTATCTCGTGCGTAATAACATGTAAAAATCACCCAGCTAACAACTAGCTGGGTGGTTTTTTTGTTGGTCAAAAATCATAAAATAGCATGAATTCTATTTCGTGTAATTATTTTTCTGTTTAAGGAAGGAAAATTTTTATGGGGAGAAAAAAGTTCTTGCCATCAATTTGGCAGTTATGTTATCTTAACTCAAGAATATTTTCTGAATATTCTAATCTAAAATTAGAACGTTCTAACAAGGGTAGATAGAATGGAGTGACATCAATGGTAATGTCGATCGTCGTACAAAAGCCAGGAGAAATTACATTGCAAAAAACAAATAATGAAAAGGAGGTTCAAGCAAACGAATTAAAGATTCGTACATTAATTGCGGGTATTTGCGGTTCTGATGTGAGTGTATTTAAAGGCAGACTTGCGCATGCAACGTACCCCGTAGTTGCGGGTCATGAGGTGGTAGGAGAAATTATTGAAGCGGGTAGTGATACATCTTTTGCATTGGGTGACAAGGTTGTGATTGTGCCGAACAGCTTTTGCGATACATGTGAGAACTGTCGTATCGGCAAACGAAATATTTGTTTAAATAAAAAATCACTTGGTGTAAACGCGCAAGGGATTTTCCAAGAGGAATTTGTCATTGAGGCGAAGTATGCACTGCGTATTCATGATAACATGCCACTAGAACGTGCGGTATTGGCAGAGCCGCTAGCAGTCATTGTGCATGCACTACAGCATTTCGAAATAAATTCGAACAAGCAATTATTAATCATTGGTTGCGGCTCTGAGGGAATGCTTGCCGTAAGTTTAGCAAGCTATTACGGAATGAATGTGGCAGTATGTGATATTAATGCAGATAAGCTAGCGTTAATGAATGAACATCTGCCTCAAGTGAAAACATTTTCTCCTGAAGAGGTAGAGCAACAGCGTTTTGATTATGTATTAGAGTGTGCCGGTGTGTCGGCAACAGTCGAGCAAGCGGTCCGTGTCGTGAAAGCAGGCGGAAAGGTCGTGTTAGTAGGCATGCCACCAACAGCTAATTTGCCAATCGTCCATATCGTGCGCAATGAAATTACACTTGTAGGATCAATTATTTACTCATTCCCACAAGATTTCCAAAGTAGCTTAAATACACTAGCAGACCCCAACTTTATTATTAATCATGCGGTTGTAGCACCGCGCGATCTGACACAATTCGAAGCGGCTTATAATGATGCTTGTTCTGGTAAATATGGTAAAATATTATTTAAATTTACAAAATAAGCAGCAATAAAAGTAAGGGTGAGCATTGTGCAGGAGAAAAAAAGGCTAACATTAAATGATGTGGCACGTTATGCGGGGGTGTCACGTTCTACAGCTTCATTAGTTGTACGAGGAAGCGATAAAATTACGAAGGAAACATCGGAAAAGGTACACCGAGCTATGCGTGAGCTAGGCTATGTATATGACCGCATGGCAGCAAATATGCGCTCGCAAAAATCAAATACAGTTGGCATGATTATTACCGATGTCGGCAATCCGTTTTATACCGATTTTTTAAAGGGGGTTCATACGTCTCTTGAGGAAGCAGGGTATACCACATTTTTAGGGACGACATATGATTCAGATGAAAAGCAGCGTGAATTAATCGCTCGTATGCTGGAACACCGTGTGGTCGGCATGATTTTATGTCCTGTTTCGACCATCTCGCAGGAAACACTTGACCTTATTAATATGATTGATATTCCAACAGTCGTCGCAGTACGTGAATACAAAGAAATCGTGCATGATTATGTCGGAATTGATTATGTAGCAGGTGCAGAGTTAGCAGTGAACCATTTAATTGCGCGTGGCCATGAAAATATTGCATTTGTTGGTGGGGCATCTAGTTCCATTGCTTGGCAAAAACGTTTTGAAGGCTATGCCCTGGCACTGCAAAAGGCCAAATTACCACTTCATCCAGAATTGATTTTTGAAACTGCAATTACGCGTGAAGGAGGAAAGCTGGCAGTAGGCAAAATTTTTATGGCACAAAAACGCCCAACCGCTATTTTTACATTTAATGATTTAATTGGACAAGGCGTAATGATTGGTTTGCAGGAAATTGGTATACAGGTAGGAAAAGACATTGCAGTTGTTGGTTTTGATAACACGGCAGAATCCGCTTGGTATTCACCGCCACTTACGACGATTTCAGCGTTTGCAATGAAGCTTGGTAATGAGGCGGCGAAGCTACTACATGAGCGTATTTTACAGCCAGTACAGGAGCAGCGCAAATCTATTTTTCAACCAGAAATTGTTGTACGTCAATCGAGTTAAGCAAAGCAATTACGCCTCGGCGTAATTGCATCCGGATTTTTTCGAGTTTAGGCGAACTTGCTCCTTATACTTGCTTCAAAAAATCTGTTAAATCCGCTGAAGTAAATACAAAACAGGCTTTCATCGCCCGTATGTAGAAATGAGCGTCCTATGCTAAATGAAAATAAGTCTGTTAATAAAAATATCTTTCAGGCGGTTATGTGGAGTTTTTAGAAGGTTACTAGAACGTTCTAAATCTAGTTCATTTACAGTCATTGTTTTAGAATCACTAAATAGAAAGTAAACAATTATTTGCTTAATATAGTATTGAAATATCTTGAAATATTGAAAATTCTTATAAATCCATTATTAAACTCGAAAAATCAATATATTCTTTATTGACTGAAAATTAGTAATATTTTATAATGTTCCTTGATATTGGATAGCTCAATTATCAAATAGAGAAAAGACAAAGGGGAGAATTTCAAAATGAATGTAAAGAAAATGAGTGGACTCTTTTTAGCGTCTGCTATGGTGCTTGCAGCATGTGGAGGCGATGATTCTACATCGGGCGGCACATCAAATTCGACAGATGTAGCGTCTAACGGTGGCGAAACAAAGATTTTAAAAATCGGCGTTTCAGCGGCAGATTCAGCAGTACAAGGCTTATTCGATATGGAAAAAGTGATTGAGGAAAAATCAGGTGGCTCAATTGACGTACAGGTGTATGCAAATGGTGCACTTGGCGGTGACGTACAAGTGTTAGAAGGTGTACGTACAGGGACGATTGAAGGGGCAGCGATGGCACCATCTATTTTAGCGTCATTAGAACCAACATTTAACGTGTTTGATGTACCATTTTTATTTAACACAGCACAAGATGGCTACGACTTAATGGACGGGGATATCGGTAAAGAATTACTAGATTCTCTTTCAACACATGGTTTAGTTGGTTTAGGCTATACAGATGCAACATTCCGTAACTTAACAAATAATAAGCTAGCGGTAAGAACACCAGCGGAGCTAAAAGGTTTAAATGTTCGTACATTAGAAAACCAATTACAAATTGCTTTATGGAAAGAGCTAGGTGCAAATCCTCAAGCAATCGCATTTACAGAGCTTTATAGCGCACTCGAGTCAAATGTAGTAGATGGTCAAGAAAACCCATACCCTGTAATTGAGTCTGGTAAGTTTTACGAAGTACAAAAATATGTAACAGAAACAAATCACTTAATTATGCCGCGTGTATTATTTGTTGGAGATAAATTCTGGGAAAAGTTATCAGATGAAGAAAAAACAATCGTCCAGGAATCAGCAGCAGAAGCGATGGTATTAATGCGTAACAACGGTGAAGCACTAGTAAATAATGCGAAGCAAGTGATTACAGATGGCGGAGCAGAGATTATTACACTAACAGATGAAGAACGCCAACAGTGGAAAGATGTAGCGGCGAAAGTATATCCACAGTTTGAGGAAACAATTGGTTCAGACATGTTCAATCGTGTATTAGAAGAGGTTTCTAAGTAACTTAAAGTTTACTTGAAACGGAAAAATTCTTCAATTGTGAGTGGAGTTAGAACGTTCTCACAATTGAAGTTTCAACATGATCTCACAAGGATCTGGTAAATTAGGGGGGATTTTTATTATTGCCCGCAGTATAAAACATATAATTGAAATTATTTTAGCCATTTCCTTAGGATTAACGGCGATTTTTGTCTTTATAAATGTAATTTTACGTTACGTATTTGGCTCAGGCTTAACATGGGCGGTTGAACTTAGTTCCATTTTATTTTTAGTTATTATCGTGCTCGGTTCTGTACTTGCAATGATTGATGAGAATCATATTAAAGTAGATGTTTTAACAAATGCAGTCAATAAAAAATGGAAAAAAATATTAGCGATCGTAGCTACCATTTTAACGTTAGTAGCATTAACAATTTTAGGTTTAGGTAGTTACACATTGATGATGGAAAATATCGTATTAACAACACCAGTGCTAGGAATCTCTCAAGCCTATATTTATGGAATGGGTGTATTTTTAAGTGTCGCGCTAGCGGTGGCTGTTATTAATAATGTAATAAAATTTTTAAGAAAAAAAGATGAACCGATAGAGCAGGGAGAGGAGTAGGCAGCATGGTTGTATTTGTCTTTTTAGTTTTACTATTAGCAGCGTTAGCGGTTGGTGTACCAATTGCCTTCTCTCTATTACTTAGTGCCCTAGGGTTGATGATTTATATCGATATGTACAATGCGACAATTATTTCACAAAATTTAATTAAAGGTGCACAAAACTTCACCTTACTTGCGGTCCCGTTTTTTATTTTAGCAGGTGAAATAATGAATGTTGGCGGGATCGGAAAACGACTTGTAGATCTCGGTTTAACGATGTTTGGTCATGTAAAGGGTGGCCTTGGTTATGTTGTGATTATTGCGAGTATTATTTTTGCAGGGTTATCTGGCTCAGCAGTAGCAGATGCGGCGGCACTGGGTGCGATTTTACTGCCGATGATGGTCAAGGGTGGCTACGATAAAGGGCGTTCAATGGGGTTAATTGCATCGGGCTCATTAATCGCGCTACTCATTCCGCCAAGTATTTCACTCATTATGTACGGGGTAATCGCAAATGTTTCCATTACAAAGCTATTTATGGCGGGCATTGTACCGGGCTTAATTTTAGCGCTAGGTCTTGCGATTACATGGTTTATTATTATTAAACGTACACCAAATATTGAGACATTACCGAGAAAATCAAGGCAGGAAGTGTGGCAAGCATTTAAATCTGCGATTTGGGCATTATTTTTGCCGGTTATTATCATTGTTGGTTTGCGCGGTGGCGTATTTACACCGACAGAAGCAGCGGCAGTAGCTGTATTCTATGCATTATTCATTAGTATCTTTATTTATAAAGAAATGACATTTAAAGATATTTACCGTGTGTTAATTGATTCGGCAAAAACGACAAGTGTTGTTATTTTAATGGTTGCCGCAGCAATGGCAGGCGCGTGGGTTATTACGGTTGCCAATGTACCGCAACAATTAGGAGAATTACTTGGTCCGATTGCAGATAAGCCGTTTATTTTAATTTGTATCGTGATGTTAATCGTATTGTTGCTCGGGATGGTCATGGATACGGGTCCAATTATTTTAATTATCGTCCCGGTTGTGCTACCAATGTTAACAGCTGCTGGTGTTGACCCAATTTACTTAGGGATTTTACTTGTCATGAACGGGGCAATTGGTTTAATCACCCCACCAGTCGGAACCGTACTCAACGTTGGGGTAAGTATATCAAAGCTCAGCGTGTTCCAGCTTGCAAAAGGCATTATGCCATTCTTGTTTGTCTATTTAATTATTTTATTTTTATTCATGCTATTCCCAGGCTTAATTTTAGTACCGATGGAATGGTTTATGTAAAATTATCTTAATTTTTTAAAAATTATGTGATGAAAGGAGAAGCAAATGTCCATCGAAAATATCAATCGAGTTCAAAATGTTCGACTTTATGAAAAAATAGTTCAACAAATTTGTGCGATGATTCAAGATGGGTATTTATCTCCTGGAGATCGCTAACCGCCAGAGCGGGACTTAGCCGAGCACTTAGGCTGTAGTCGAACGTCACTGCGGGAGGCGTGCCGTGTTCTTGAATCAGAGGGCGTCATTATGTCAAAGCCCTGTGGTGGCAGGTTTGTACAGGCAATTCAAGAAGGGCTGAATTTATCCAATTTATATTCGTCGATGGATTTACTCGAGCGCTCGGCCATTTTCCAGTTTATTGAGACGCGTGAAACATTAGAAGTAGAAATTGCTTACTTAGTAGCTAAGCGTGCAATGGCGGAGGATGTGCAAAAACTCGAAAAAATTATCAGAAATATGAAGTGAACGTTTTCGTCGAATGATAAGGCAGTTACAGCGGCTGTTAATTTTCATGTTGCACTTGCCGAGGCGACGCAAAATTTTGGCTATGTATCGATGATCAAACTCAATCTCAATATGTACCGCCAAGTAAGCAGGCAAACATTGCACATACAGTACCGGACAGAGGCGGCGCTTAGTGAGCATATCGGAATTTTTGAAGCGGTGAAAAATAAAGATGCAGAAGATGCAATGTATGAGCACTTAAAGCAGCTGAAACAATATGTTTTTAACGGAGGAGAAAGATTTGGAAACTACTAACTATGGTCCGTTAACAGGTATTAAAATTTTGGATATTTCAACAATGATTGCCGCGCCGTTTGGGGCCACTTTACTTGCGGATTTAGGTGCGGAAGTGGTGAAGGTCGAGCTCCCGAATAAAGGTGATACGCTACGAACGGTCGGCCCTTGGAAAGACGGGGAAGCACTACGCTGGCCAGGGTTAGCGCGTAATAAAAAGTCGATTACGCTCAATATTCATAGTGAAAAGGGAAAAGCAATTTTTTTGAAGCTACTAAAGGATATTGATATTTTAATTGAAAATTTCCGCCCAGGGACGCTTGAAAAATGGGGACTGTCCTATGAGGTCATGAAGGAGTCGAATCCGAATTTAATTTTGGTTCGGATTTCAGGCTATGGTCAAACAGGGCCGTATGCAGAAAAGGCGGGCTTTGGCACACCGGGTACAGCATTTAGTGGCCATACGTATTTACAAGGCTACTCAGATCGACCACCCGTGAGTCCGTCGTATTCATTGCTTGATTATATTGCAGGGGTTTATACAGCGTTTGCGGCCGTATCTGCACTGTATCACCGCGACGTGGCGCCAGATGGAACAGGGCAAGTTGTAGAGATGGGGCTGTATGAGGCCATTTTTAGAATGCTCGAGTTTTTAATTGCTGAATACGATCAAAACGGTAAAGTTCGCGGGCGTACGCCGGGGCTTGCAGGGCATTCTAGTCCAGCCGGTACGTATGAAACAAAGGACGGGAAGTTTGTTGTGTTAGTGTGCAGTACAGATTCGACGTTTAACCGTTTAGCCGATGCGATGGGGCGTTTAGATATGCTAGAGGATGAACGTTATTACACAAATGCGGTACGCCTAGAGCATGATGCAGAAGTACAAGCGATTGTGAAAACATATATTCAGTCGTATACACTTGCTGATTTACAAACGAAGCTCGATGCATACGGCGTGCCGATTAGCCCGATTTTAAGCATTGAGGATATTTTCAATGACCCGCAATATGCGGCCCGTCAAAATATTGTAGAAGTCGAGCATCCACGTCTTGGCAAAGTAAAAGTGCCTGGTGTTGTACCAAACTTCTCAAAAACACCGGGAGCGATTCGTCACCGTGCACCAGAGCTTGGGGAGCATAATGAGGAAATTTATCATGCACTTGGTTTAACAAAAGAAGAGCTTGAGCAATTAAAACAAGAAGAGGTGATTTAGTTGACGACGCCACAGAAAATTGAAATTTGTGAAGTAGCACCGCGTGACGGATTCCAAGCAGAGCATGAGTGGATTCCGACAGAGGTGAAGCTTGAGATCATTCGCCAATTAGCAACGACCGGTGTGACGTCAATGGAAATTACATCGTTTGTTCATCCAAAAGCCATTCCACAGTTGCGCGATGCAGAGGAAGTGGCGGTCAAGGCGCAGGATTTAATCGGCATTAAAATGCGTGCACTTGTACCGAATGAGCGCGGAGCCCAGCGTGCAATTGATGCAGGGATTAAAAAATTGAAATTGATGCTATCTGCAACCGATTCACATAGTTTATCGAATGCCAATGCAACGTCTGCGGAGGCGCAAAAAAAACTTGAACCCATTATTGAGCTTGCAGCAAAGCAAGATGTTAGCGTTGGCGGATCACTTTCGGTCGCGTTCGGCTGTCCGTATGAGGGCATTGTGCGTGTGGAGACATTAATTCCGCTATTAGAACGATACAATAAAATGGGGATTTATGAAATATCGTTAGCAGACACATCCGGCATGGCAAACCCATTACAAGTAAAAACGTATTTGCAAGCATTAAAGCAGCTTTTCCCCACAACAACGTTCTCAATGCACTTGCACAATACGCGTGGTATGGCATTTGCGAATGCGGTAGCAGCTTGGGAAGAAGGAATCATCCATTTTGATAGCTCGGTAGCAGGACTTGGTGGCTGTCCATATGCACCAGGTGCGACAGGGAATATCGCAACAGAAGATTTAATCCATGGTTTTGAGGAAATGGGTGTCAAAACGGGTATTGATTTACTGAAGATGATTGAGGTTGCAAAAAATGTGCAACAGCTACTGCACAAGACAGACAATAAAGCGAGCTATATGCTACAAGCAGGCCCCAATTCACAGCTAAGTGACAAGCCTACTCGACAGCAAAAATTAATTTAATTAAAAATTGTATCGTTCTAACTAGAAAAAATACGTAAATATAAGCGTAAATATGTATTGATTGCGATTTGCGTCTATATAAATGATAGTTGATTCGTTTGCTACAACTAGTACATAACCCCTTATTCGTACTAGTTGTAGCACAATACTAAATGAGGTGAAAAAATGACACAATTAGCGAGACCTTATGTAAATGGTACATGGCTACCAGAGAGTGGACGTCAAAAAATAGAAATCAAAAATCCGTATTCAAATGAAGTCATTGGCTATCAAGTTGCTGTAACAGAAGAAGATACAGAAAAAGCGTTGCAAGTAGCACACAGTGTAAAGAAAAAAATTGCCGCTATTCCTGTTCATAAACGTGTAAAAATTTTAGAGCGTGTGGCTCAATTAATGACAGAGAAGAAGGAGCATTTTGCGGAGCTCATTTCAAAAGAAATCGGGAAGCCACTGAAAAATACATTAGATGAAGTGGCGCGTTCGATTGAAACGTTAACATTATCGGCGGAGGAAGCAAAGCGTTTGCATGGTGAGACGATGACAGGGGAAGCATCTGAACGCGGAGAAAATTCACAGGCATTAACATTCCGCGTGCCGGTTGGGGTTGTGGCGGCGATTACCCCGTTTAATGCCCCGCTTAATTTAATTTGTCATAAAATTGGTCCCGCTTTTGCAGCAGGGAATGTGACGATTTTAAAACCAGCGCCACAAGCCGCATTGATTGCGACTGCATTTTTACGCGTATTACAGGAAGCAGGCTTACCAGAAAATGCAGTGCAAATGATTTTAGGCGGTGTGGAGCCAGGGAAGCAGCTTGTAGCGGATACTCGTGTAAATGTAATTTCGTTTACAGGTGGTTTAGTGGCGGCAAATTATATTGCGCAAGCATCAGGTTTAAAGAAAAAGCTATTTGAGCTTGGCGGCAATGCTGCGACCATATTAGCTGAGGATGCAGATCTTGAGCGCGCGGCAACAATGTGCGCACAAACAGGCTTTAGTAACTCAGGCCAAAGTTGTATTTCGGTGCAGCGTATTTATGTGCATGAAAGTCGCATTGAGGAATTTACAGAAAAGCTTGTGACGAAGGTAAAGCAGTTAAAATGTGGCGACCCACTTCATCAGGAGACGGATGTTGGTACAGTTGTAAATGAGGCAACAGCAAACCGCATTATGGAGTGGATTGACGAGGCGAAAAATTTAGGGGCCGCTGTTTTAACAGGCGGTGTGCAAAAGGGTGCGCATGTTGAGCCAACTGTGTTACGCAATCCACCGAAAAAGGCAAAGGTTGTGTGTGAGGAAGTATTTGGCCCAGTGGTGAGCATTTTGCCGATTGCGTCATTTGAGGAAGGCATTGCGGAAGCAAATGATTCGGATTTCGGCTTGCAGGTTGGGATTTTCACAAATAACTTCCAATATATTATGCAGGCGTCGAAGGAGCTTGAGGCAGGTGGTGTTGTCGTGAACGGCACATCCAACTACCGTTTAGACCACTGGCCATATGGCGGTGTGAAAAATAGTGGGATTGGTCGAGAGGGTCCGCGTTTTGCTATTCAGGAAATGACTGAAATGAAAATGATTGTTATTCGACATTAAGGAGGAGTAAGTATGGGAGAAGTTATCGCAAAGCAATTAGTAGATTATTTAGAGGCTCGCGGGGTAGAGCATATTTTTGGTTTATGTGGTCATACAAATATTGCCGTATTATCGGCTATTGAGGAAAGCGGAAAAATTAAGTTTATTAATACACGTCATGAGCAGCTCGCGGCGCATATGGCAGATGGTTATGGGCGTGCGACGAAAAAAACAGCAGTTGTACTAAGTCATTTAGGACCAGGCTTAACAAATGCCGCAACCGGTGTTGCAAACGCCGCACTGGATTGCACGCCAATGGTTGTCATTGCGGGTGATGTACCGACGCATTATTATGGCAAGCATCCGCACCAAGAGGTGAATATGCACGGGGATGCAACACAGTACGAAATTTATAAGCCATTTGTGAAGCGTGCGTGGCGGGTCGATAGCGCGCATCTGTTTCCTGAAATTTTGGAGAAGGCATTCCAATTAGCAGAGTCAGGCTGTCCGGGTCCTGTACTCGTTGATGTACCGATGGATATTTTCTCAACAGAAATTGATGAGGAATGGTTTGCACGTCAAAAGCGTCATACAAAGGTACTTGAAAAATCGACAATGAAGCATGCAACAGCAGTGGATATTGTGAGTCGTTTAAAGGAAGCGAAAAATCCGCTTATTATTGCAGGCGGCGGCGTGTTACTTGCACAAGCTTCAGAGGAATTAGAAGCATTTATTAACCATTTTGAAATGCCAGTGGCTTACTCATTAATGGGCAAAGGGGCAATTTCGGATGCACATCCACTTGCGCTCGGAATGACAGGTTTCTGGGGTACTGAATATATTAATAAAAAATGCAGGGAAGCAGATGTCATTTTAGCATTGGCAACGCGTTTTAAAGAGGCGGATAGTAGCTCATGGGAGGATCATTATACTTTCCAAGTTCCACCGTCACGTATTATCCAAATTGATATTGATGCGGCAGAAATCGGCCGCAATTACCCAGTAGAGCTCGGTGTTGTCTCAGATGTGAAGGAAGCATTAGCTGCACTTGTGGAAGCGGCAAAAGAGGTGCTGCCAGAAGGTCAGACAAATGCTGCGCTGAAGGAAGAAATTATCGAACATAAAAAGCAGTTCAAAGAAAGCAATCGTAAATTTGAGACAGATAACGCTTTCCCAATGCAGCCACAGCGTATTTTAGCAGATGTGCGAGCAGTATTGCCAGATGATGCAATTATTACAACGGATGTAGGCTGGAATAAAAACGGTGTAGGTCAACAATTTGACGTGTTAACACCGGGCACAATTTTTACACCAGGCGGCTTTGCGACGATGGGCTTCGGTGCACCGGCCGCAGTTGGAGCCAAAGTGGCACGCCCAGACCGTGTTGTCGTGTCGCTTGTTGGGGATGGTGGCTTCGGTCAAAATCCGGCGGTGCTCGCAACAGCGGCAGAGGAAAATATCGCGGTTGTTTGGATTATTATGAACAATTTTGCGTTTGGCACAATTGCCGGTCTGCAAAAGGCGCATTTTGATACGACGCTTGGTACGTTGTTCAAAATTGATGACAAGCCGTATTCACCAGATTTCGCAGCCATTGCGCGTGCTTATGGTGTAGAGGGCATTAAAATTGAGCGCGCGGAGGATTTCAAACCAGCATTAGAGCACGCAATAAGCTTAAACAAACCGGTTGTCATTGATGTGGCGATGCAAAACAATCCAGTACCAACTGCTGGACACTGGAACATTATGGATATCTACTCGCCGAATAAAAAAGTACATCACGTCTCGGTTAATTAAGGATGCGGAGGAGCGGATGAGATGAATAAAGCCTATTCCATTTCCCATTTAACTTTATTGAAGTTATCTCCACCTGAATTAGTGCGTGTGGCAGATGTGGCAGGCTACGATTATGTAAGCCTGCGCACGATTTGCATGAAGCTTGGCAATGAACCGGATTATTCGCTTGCGGATAATCCCATGCTTTATAACGAGACAAAAGAGGCACTCGAGAAGAGTCATGTGCAGTTTTTAGACATTGAGCTGGCGAAAATTTATGACGACATGGATCTTGCACATTATGAGCGCGAAATGGAAGTAGCGGCAAGTCTTGGTGCAAAGCATGTTATTTCAAGTATTTGGACAGATAATAAAGCATTTGCCACGGAACAATTTGCGCAACTATGTGAAATGGCTGCACAGTATCATTTAACCGTAGAGCTTGAGGCAGTGCCGATTAGTACGGTGAAGACGATTGCAGAGGTGCGCTCGATTTTAGAAAAAGTAAACGCCCCAAACCAAGGCATGCTTGTGGATGTGCATCATTTCCATCGTTCACGTGAGTCACTTGAAACCTTGCAAAAACTGCCGCGTGAATGGATTCATTTTATTCATTTTTGTGATGCACAGCTAGAAATTCCGACGACAGAGGAGGAAATGCGCCGGATTTTACGCGAGGAGCGGCTCTATATTGGTGAGGGTGGCATAGATGTGCGTTCGATTGTTGACGCGTTACCGAATGTACCATTATCATTGGAAATCCCGCATTTAGAACGTTCTAATAAAGTGTCGGCCGAGCAGTATGCGCTGACGTGCCTACAATCTGCAAAAAGCTTTTTTCAACAACAATATAAAGATATAGGGTGAGGAGAACGTAGAAGAAATCTTACCTTGTTATCTATTAAAAAGAAAGTAGCTGCTCTAAAATAAACTTTTAGAGTAGCTTTTTACTTTTACTTAGTGGAAGAGTGCGAGGGAGGAGAGAAATGGATGGAAAAGAGGAAAATCTACATAATATTATTAGTCATCATGGCCTTTTGGGGAGGCACGCTCGTTTCGATTAAAGTACTAGTAACGCAATATCATCCATTTACGTTAACCGCAACACGTATTTTTATTGCGAGTATTTGCTTATGGCTTCTTTTATATAGCTTGAAAAAAATTCGTCTGCCAAAACGACAAGAATGGAAATGGATTATGCTTGCGAGTATTCTAGGTGTTATTTTGCATCATTTACTATTGTCCACAGGTTTGCAATATACGACAAGTGTAAAGTCGAGCTTAATTTCAGGGTTTAGCCCGATTTTAACAGCCATATTTGCGTTGTTTTTTGGTTTAAACGAGTGGAAACTGTCACGCTTCTTTGGCTTTCTGCTAGGGGGAGTGGGTATTTTTATCGCTGTATCTGCCGGCAAAAATGTCGAGATGACCGTCAATATTGGTGATTTCTTTATTTTACTAAGCTTTATTTCACAGGCATTGAGCTTTATTTTAATTCGTAAAGTATCACAAACGCTAGATAGCGTAGTACTTACTTGTTATATGTTGCTTGTTGGCTCACTGCCGCTCATACTCATTGCGACGATTACAAATCCATCTGGTTGGGTTGATCTGTTACATGTTCCGTATCCATATATGCTGTTGCTTATCGCAACGGCTGTTTTTGCGATTTCAATCGGGCATGCGGTGTACAATTATGCGATTTCACAAATTGGTGCGGCAGAAACGGCGATTATTGGTAACTTTAATGTTATTTTCGCGCTTATTTTTGCTGCAATCTTTTTAAATGAGCCGATTTTGCTGGCACATTTAATAGGGCTTGTTTGCATTGTGATAGGCGTATTGTTCGGTACTGGTGCGATGGAAGAAATATTTAAAAAATGGAAAAATAAAAAATCTGATAGTTAGCTAGGTGAGACTACCTAAAATTTAACATAGCCTAGTCAAATGCTTGTATTCACAGTACAATCGAGGAAAGGAGTGAAGGTTATGTTACAACAATTTGGGATTGACGGTCATATTATTCAAGCACCAATGGCGGGTGTTACAACGCCGAAGTTTGTGGCGGCTTGCTGTGAGGAAGGGCTACTTGGCTCGGTTGGTGCAGGGTATTTAAATGGAGATGAAACAAGAAACTTTATCAAGCAGGTGAAAGCGCTAACAAATAAACCGTTTAGTGTAAACTTATTTATTCAAGAGGAACCGCGTATTGATATTACCGTCTTGCAAAAGGCGCGCGATGCCCTGCAGCCAATTTATGAAGAGCTTGGTATCCCGAATACACAGCGTGTTGTGTCAACAGAAGTATTTGAAGGGCAAGTTGCTGCGGTTATTGAAGAGGGAGTAAAGGTGTGCTCGTTTACATTCGGCTTACCAACTGCAGAGACAATTGCAAAAATGAAGGCACACGGTATTTTTTTAATCGGTACGGCCACGACGTTAGAAGAGGTACTTATAGTGGAGAAAGCGGGCCTTGATGCGGTCGTTGTACAGGGAAGTGAAGCAGGAGGGCATCGTGGCTCGTTTACGGATGAGTTACAACTTATTCCACTAAAGGAGCTACTCATAGCCGTTGCACCCAATGTGAAAATTCCACTTATTGCAGCAGGTGGAATTATGACTGCGGAGCATGTTGAATCGGTATTACAAGCAGGAGCTGCGGCTGCACAAATAGGAACAGCGCTTATGACAGCAACAGAATGTGACGCGAGCACTGTACATAAAAATGCCATTTTGCAGTCAAAAGAAAAAGGCACCGTATTAACAAAGGCGTTTACAGGTAAATACGCACGAGGATTACAAAATAAATTTACAGAAGATATGGCGGATGCTGTAGTGGCACCGTATCCATTGCAGCATTATTTAACAGCCGATATTCGCAAGGAAAGCGCAAAGCAAGGCCGTTCTGAATATTTATCGCTTTGGATGGGGGAAAATAGTTATATGGCTAAGACTGCTTCCCTAGCAGAAATCGTGAAGTCATTAACGAAATAATAGAAAGTAAAGGTTGTATTGAAAGTGAAAGCTTTCAATACAACCTTTATTTTTGGTGATAAGTAAATTACTAATAATTACCTCGCCCTAAACCAAGTAAATTTTGTGCGTAAAAATGAGAGAGTACGCATATAGTAGCGTAAAGGAAGGAGGCTAGTCGTGGAGCTACAAGACGTGCTACGTGTAGCAGGTGTAGGGCTCATCATTGCTTTACTCCACGTTTTTTTCGAACAAACAGGAAAAAAGGAATTTTCATTTTTTTTATTTTTTATCGCCTATTTATATATGACGATTGAGCTTATCCGTTTTTTAATGCTGTTTTTTAAAGAAATTTTAACATTTTTCCAGTGGCTAATGGCGGCTAGCTAAATGATTGTTTTATTTGGGTCGATTATTTTTTTATTGCTACTTCTTCTGATGAAAGAAGCGTACCGCCCACTCCATGCACTGCTAACCGTCATCCTTTTCTTTATTCTTTTTCAATATGTACTGCGTGAGCAACTACTGCCGCTTTTTAAGACGCTTTTTTCGATTACGGCAAATGTACCGTATGGGCGGAGCTTGCTGTTTAGCGCAGTGCTGTTAATCATTGGACAGCTTCTTGTGGCACTTTTAGTGGAGCAGGAATATGAGGCCATTGCAGAAATTGTACGACTCGCTGTTCGCCTGACGCTCATTACCTTTTGGCTCATGCAATTGACCCCAGCCTTTAAGGAACTCCAAACGCTACTTGAAAGGTTGCAATAAATGGATGAAATCGTCTCCATTTTTATGTCGCCACTACGCGCAAGTGCGCTACTACTACTCACGATTTGCTTTTATATTGGGCTGTATTTAATCTTGCAGGCACTGCTACCAGACGAGCAGCCATTGCTAGAGCAACTATTTATTGTGCTCTTTATTGTGACAATGGCGAGGCAGGTGCTGGATGCATTTGTTATTATGCAGCAAATTCTCGGCTTATTTCAGCACTTTTTCCTCCTACTGTTACCACTACTCACAATGATGCTCTATGCTGTACAAGCGGTCTTTTTACTGATTGCCTGGCATCCGATTTTACTTGTCTTTATTCAATTTTTATTATTTGTAGCGGAGCAGGCGATTCTACCAATGCTTGTCACCACAGTCGTTTTAGACTGCTGTACAAGGCTACTTCCCGCTATGTCTTTTGCAAAGGCGAGTGATTTTTTGCGGCAGGCGGTGCTGAGTGTGATGGTCGTTAGTAGTTTGACATTAACCGCCGCACTGACATTTACTGGTGCTGCATTTTTTCAGTTAAATGAGGCCGTGAAATCGCCTATAAAAAAGCTCATTGAACAAAATATTCCGCTCATTGGTAATTTAATTGTCGAAGGCTTGTCGCTGTTTCAAAAATCACAGTCTGCAGTCGTTTCAATAGCAGGTGTTGCCTTTTTAACGGCTGCTTGGGCAGTTGCTTTTTATCCTGCTGTTGCCTTACTTTTGCATGCGCTGACGTTTAAGTTACTCGGTGCATTAACGGAGCCGTTAACGAATGGGAGAATCAGCGGATTATTTGATGATATCAGCAAGACGCTCTTTGTTTTATGTGCGGTCGCCTTACTACTCGGTTTTATTATTGTGTTTATCGTCATACTTGGTGTCGTTATTTTACAGTTTGGAGTGAGTAAACGTTGATTGGATCTATTGGCTTATTTATCCTGCTCGGCAGCTCGTTACTTGTGTTAGCTGAGGAAAAGGAGTGGATTGTTTATGTGAAGCTTGCGCTATTTGTCGTCATTTTCCGGGCGCTCGCAGAAATCGTGCATAAACTATTCTAGTAGTTCATACATTATGTTGACTTGAGAGAGAAAGGGGGCGTACGCGATATGTGGAGCAAAGGAAAGCGATTCGTCCTCTTCTTGTAATGATGGCCATTATTGCTGTTTTTAGCGTGTATCAATTCATGGACGAGCCTGTGCCGGTGAATGATGAAGAAAAGCTAGCAAAAACGCTTGAACAAATAGCGGATGTCGGGCAAGTAACCGTTTATTTTCATTCGAATAATAATCGTGAGTCCACTTTAGGTGCCTATTTTCAACAAGAGGAGCCACAAATTGTTGGCGTATTAATCGTTGCAGAGGGTGCTACAACACCATCAATGGTTCGACTTTTACAAAATAGTGTGAGTCAAATTTTGCAAATGCCAAAGCACCGCATTGTTATTGTCCCAATGAAAACTGAGGAGGAGCATAAGTGAAGGTGAAAAAGAAAACGGTTTGGTTTTTAACACTTTTTAGTTTAGTCGCAGTTATTTCTGTTTATTATTTTGTGGAAGGAAACCAAACGGCAGAAATTTTATCTGTTTTTACGGATCAAACATTAGATGAAACGACATTACTTGGTATAGAAGAGCAACAAACGGTCAATTCTGAAAGTGACTTGTTTCAAGAAATGCGCCTTGAGCTCAGTAATCAGCGTAGTCAATTACGTGAGCAGCTGACACAAAAAATTGCATCTGAGCAGTATACTGCTGAGGAAAAGAATGCGGCGTTCAACGATATGGATACGCTCATTAAGCGCGAATCTGCTGAGGCGATGCTTGAAATGCTTATTAAAGCGGTTGGCTATCAAGATGTTTTAGTACGAATGGATACAGATCATGTAGCTGTCACAGTGATGGCAGACGAAATTTCGAAGCAACAAGCGAATGAAATCATTTATATTGTGCGCTCTGAGGTCGAGCAGCCTGTGGAGGTAACTGTTGACATGCAGCCGCAATATTAAAATGTGTTATATATCAGTTTTCGTTCAATAAAGTTCATTTTGTTCTAATTTATGTGACTTTTTTTATTATTTTAAATTTGCTATTCCAAAATATTCGGAAAAATTATAGAATAGAGTCTGTACTCATAATATTTGCTTAAAAGGGGAGTTAATAATGTTCAAAATTCAAGAGATTCGTGAAATTATTAAATTAGTAGATGCATCTTCAATTACTGAGTTTGCTTATGAAGAGGGCGATGCAAAAGTTAAGCTTAAGAAAAATGTAAGCGGTGTAACAGAAGTAGTAGCACCAAAAGCAGCAGCTGTAGTACAACAAGAAGCGGCACCAAAAGCTGAAGCGCCAAAAACAGAAGTAGCAGCACCAGCACCAAAAGTAGAAGCAACTCCAGTAGCAGAGGATGCAACACTACATAAAATTACCTCTCCGATGGTTGGTACGTTCTATCAATCTCCAAACCCAGAATCTCCAGCATACGTAAAAGTTGGCGATCAAGTAGGTGACGAGTCAATCGTTTGTATCGTAGAAGCGATGAAATTATTCAACGAAATCGAAGCGGAAATCAAAGGGGAAATCGTTGAAGTACTTGTTAAAGATGGTCAATTAGTAGAATACGGTCAACCATTATTCTTAGTAAAAGCTGAGTAAGGAGTGCTTTCGACGATGAAAAAAGTATTAATCGCAAACCGTGGCGAAATTGCAGTACGTATTATTCGTGCATGTAAAGAGCTAGGTATTGAAACAGTAGCTGTATATTCTGAGGCAGATGCAAACGCACTGCACGTTAAATTAGCGGACGAAGCTTATTGCATCGGTCCTAAATTATCTAAAGATTCTTATTTAAGTTTCCCGGCTGTTCTTGGCGTAGCACAAAAAACTGGGGCTGACGGCATTCACCCTGGTTACGGCTTCTTAGCTGAAAACGCTGCGTTCGCAGAAGCTTGTGAAAACGCTGGTATTAAATTTATCGGTCCATCATCAGATGCGATCAAAATCATGGGGATTAAAGACGTTGCCCGCGACACAATGGAAGCAGCAAACGTTCCTTTAGTTCCAGGTACAGGGATTGTTCCTGATATCGAAACAGGTAAAGAGTGGGCTGCAAAAATCGGTTACCCAGTCATCATTAAAGCAACAGCTGGTGGTGGCGGTAAAGGGATTCGTGTAGCACGCACAGAGGAAGATTTAGTAAAAGGGATCGATATTACACAAAAAGAGGCTGCTGCAGCATTCGGCAACCCAGGTGTTTATTTAGAGAAATTTATCGAATACTTCCGTCACTGTGAAATTCAAGTATTAGCAGATGGCCACGGCAATGTGGTTCACCTTGGTGAGCGTGATTGTACGGTACAACGCCGTATGCAAAAGCTTGTTGAAGAAGCACCATCTCCAGCTTTATCTCCTGAGCGTCGTGCAGAAATGGGCGAAGCAGCAGTGAAAGCAGCAAAAGCTTGTAACTACGAGGGCGCTGGTACAATCGAGTTCATCTATGATTACCAAGAAGATCGCTTCTACTTCATGGAAATGAACACGCGTATCCAAGTAGAACACCCAGTAACAGAAATGATTACAGGTGTTGACCTTGTGCAACAACAATTAAAAATCGCTTCTGGTGAGAAATTACCATTCGCGCAAGAAGATATCAAAATTAATGGCTGGGCAATCGAGTGCCGTATCAACGCTGAAAACGCATACAAAAACTTCATGCCTTCAGCTGGTACTGTAGACACTTACGTTGTACCAGGCGGCTACGGTGTACGTGTGGACTCAGCAGTATATGCTGGTTACACAATCCCACCATACTACGATTCAATGGTTGCAAAACTAATCGTGCATGCAGATACACGTGAAGAAGCAATCGCAAAAATGAACCGTGCACTATCAGAGTTCGAAGTAGCTGGACCAGGAATTAACACAACAATTCCGTTCCACCAAGCACTAATGAACAACGACGTATTCAAATCAGCGAAATTCAACACGAAATTCCTTGAAGAGAATGATATTTTAAAAACGGCTGTTAAGGCTTAATGTAAGCTTTAAAAATCTCCAAACTACTATCTAGTAGTTTGGAGATTTTTTTGTTAATGAAAAAATATTTGAGGAAAGTATTTTATTCATGCAAGAAATTGATATTGCTTGAGTTTATTAAGGTAGGATACACGAAAATTTAGTTAATTAGTTTTCTACTATAATTTTCAGAAAAATCTGTAATTTGATTATGAAAACGCTTGCTTTTCTGTAAAAAATAGCATATTCTAAATGTGCGGGTACAGTAATTGAGATTAATAACCAATTATGTTATTCGTTACAAAAAACATTTTGAAAAGGGGATGTAAAAATGTCAAATGTGTTAAAGCAATTTATTATGCCGACATCGAATTTATTCGGTTCTGGAGCGATTCAGGAAGTTGGTGGTCGTTTAAAGGATTTAAATGTAAAGAAAGCATTAATCGTAACAGACGAGGGCCTACATAAATTAGGTCTATCTGAAAACATCGCAAGCATTATTAAAGAGGCTGGCGTAGATGTAGCGATTTTCCCGAAGGCAGAGCCAAATCCGACAGACAAAAATATCGAGGACGGAATTGCTGCCTACAACGCAGAAAATTGTGACGCAATCGTATCACTTGGCGGCGGTAGTGCCCACGATGCAGCAAAGGGCATCGGCTTAATTGCCTCAAATGGCGGACGTATTCATGATTATGAAGGTGTCGATCAATCAAAAAATCCGTTAGTGCCGTTAATTGCAATTAATACGACAGCTGGTACTGCAAGTGAAATGACACGCTTTACGATTATTACGGATTTAGCACGTAAGGTGAAGATGGCCATTGTGGACAAACATGTTACACCCCTTGTATCAATCAATGATCCACAGTTAATGGTTGGTTTACCGCCAGCATTAACAGCAGCAACTGGCGTAGATGCCTTAACACATGCTATTGAAGCATTTGTTTCGACAAACGCGACACCAATTACAGATGCTTGTGCAGAAAAGGTATTACAGTTAATTCCAGAATATTTACCGCGCGCTTATGCGAACGGTTCAGATATCGAAGCACGTGAGCAAATGGTATACGCACAATTCTTAGCAGGGATGGCATTCAATAATGCATCACTTGGCTATGTACATGCCATTGCACATCAATTAGGCGGCTTCTACAACTTACCGCACGGCGTGTGTAACGCAATTTTATTACCACATGTATGTCGCTTCAACTTAAC
This sequence comes from Solibacillus sp., assembly GCA_040274725.1. GTDB lineage: Bacteria > Bacillota > Bacilli > Bacillales_A > Planococcaceae > Solibacillus. The sequence goes on from JBEMAQ010000009.1 coordinate 70,696, forward strand.
GGCACGTACAGAGCGCTTTGCAAAAATCGCAGAGCTACTTGGCGCAAATGTAGATGGCTTAAGCAAGCGCGATGCAGCTGAAAAAGCAATTGAATTCATCGAAAGCTTATCGAAGGATTTAAATATTCCAGGCGGCTTCCGTGAGTTAGGGGCGAAGGATGAGGACATCGAAACATTAGCGAAAAACGCAATGCTAGATGTTTGCGCAGCGACAAACCCACGCATCGCGACATTAGAAGATATTAAACAAATCATTACGGCGGCAATGGGACCTGCTGTAGCAGCACCAGCACAAAAAGAAGCGGTAACGGTTTCTTAATAAAATAAATAGAGTGGAAAAACGGCTTCCTGCGGGGAGTCGTTTTTTGTATGGTTGAAATAAGAAAATATAATTGGTTACTTCTAAAAGATGGTAAATTGAAATGGAAGGTAGTTTGTCTTTTAATTTAACTAATAGAGGTGAAATGAATATGAGTAATCAACGTATACAACAAGCAAAAGAACGACTAACCAAATTAGAGGAGCAAGAAGAAATTTACCTCGAGCAAGATAGCGAACAACATCTCATCCGCCTGTATGAAAATATGCACAGGCAGCTTAAAATTCTCCTACGTGCAGAGCCAGAGGAATATAGTGATTATGCGTGGTACATAAGGAAAAAGCTTGTGAATGCCTACATTAAATACGGCACGTACTTAAAATCTGAGCGGAAAAATTTGAATACGGCAAAAGGATCGCTTGAGAAGGCATTAACAATAAATGCGGAGTTGCCGATTGTCCATTACCGCCTTGGGTTTTTGGCGTATGAAAGGCAGGATTATGCAAAAGCACTGCACTATTTCAACGAGGCTGTACAAGTGCAAGGAGAGCAGCTATACGGGCTTAGTGTGCAGCAGCGGTATTATGCTTAGCTTTATTTAGCGAATAGTGCGCTTTATATGGCCCACGCAGCAAATGAGGCGTTAGTGCATTTACCACAGGCGAGAAAGCTGACAAGCTACGAGCTATCACCGATCTTTGAACAGTTGTCGGAGCGAGAGCAGTTTTTGATGGGAAATAGTTTTTATTGTTTTTCAGAGGTCGGTGTCGAAATGTGCTCACATAGGCAATGTGATTGGTTACGTGATACGCCTCAAACGTTAATTTTGCATTTTAGTGATCGCGAAAATGTTTGTGCTTACAATGGAATAGAGGAACTGTTATCGGTGAATTTAGCGAATACGTTACGGCATTTATTACTCGTCTGCTCTGAGCAGCAGCCTGGGACGCGGTCGCAGTTTACGGGATTTTTTGATGCAGATGAGGTGCGCGCGGATGCATTTCGCCAGCGGATGTCAAGGCTGCGCGGCAAGCTAGCGAAAATCGGGCTGACGGATGTGATTGGGCAGACACGACTCGCAGGGGAAACAGCCTATTATGTAAAGCAACAGCCATTTTTGGTGCTGTACCGTGTCGATGAGGATTTTGCATATGATTATGCAAATAAGCTGTGACAGGGCTGTCACAGCACTTTACATATAATGAACTCAACTTAGTAAAAGGGAGTTGGTTATATGAGTTGGAAGCAACTATTTGTGCGTTATGGGTGGCTAGTCGAGGAGGTAGCACCAAATATTTTCAGTACCGAGCAGGAGCTAATGGACAATGTGCTTTTTTTGATGCAAAGTCTTGATACGGTAAATGCGGTGTATGAATTAAGAAATAATCGTTTGATTTTAAAAAGTGCTGCACCAAGTGAGCGCATGTGGCGTAGTGCGGTGCAGTTTAAAGAGCGCGGGGCGACAGGGCAAATGGGGCTAGAAAACGTGCAGCTCACACAGCTAGACGTGTATATCGCAGGCATTGTCCGTCAGCTTAACCGCCTCGGTTTTCAAACGACGCGCTCATGTGATGGGCATGAACGCGCGCATCCACATGTCGTGATTGCGCGTGGTGAAGGGGATTATGCGCTGCTTGTGCGTTTGCTAGAGGCGCTTCAGCTAGAGGAACGCATCATTCGTCGACGTGAACGCCATTATGTGGTGACGTTTCCAATGAAGCGTGAGCGGCTGCTTGATTTAACGGAGCGTCTGCATCAAATTGACCGGAGCTGGCTAACGGAGCCGGTTGATTTTATCGAAAAGCAATTATTTCTGCACCAGTTAGAGGGGCTACTCAGCATTCCGGGCGATAGCGGCAATGAGGCACGTATTCGCGAGGCGGTAGCGAAGCAGCTAGCGCCATTAGTTGATAAAATCGCCGTCGACCGCTTTGGTAATTTATTTGCAGAAAAAACGTACCGCACAGGCACTGGGCCGACGATTTTACTTAATGCGCATTTAGACACGGCCTTTGAAATTGTGCATGGGCGCAGAATTTTGAAGGACGGTGAGATTTGGTCGAGCAGCGAGGGCATTTTAGGTGCCGATGACCGCGCCGGTGTAGCGGTATTACTGGAATTGGCGCGCCGTTTACCGTCAACGAACTTTTCAGGTAAGGTGAAGTTTATTTTTACCGTTGAAGAGGAGGTTGGGCTCGTTGGTGCGAGCCAGGTTGATGACTATTTTCTATGGGATGTGGAGGCAGCGATTGTCGTCGATCGACGTGGCACAGGGGATATTGTAACATCCTGCGGTAACTATTTACCATTTTGTCAAAAGGCGTACGGCCAGTTTTTCGAGTATGTGGCGCGTAAATATCAGATGGACGGCTGGAAATGTACAGCTGGTGGTAGTAGTGATACACGCATTTGGGCCAGCCACGGTATTGAAAGCGTTAATTTGTCGGTTGGCTATCAGCGTGAGCATACAGACCAGGAATCTGTCGATGTCGCCGCAACGTACCGAACATTTCAGCTACTCATGGCGGTATTTGAGGAGCACTGGACATTAAGGAAAGCGCTGAAGCGTATGAAGCGTGAGCGCAGTGCAGTTTCGGGCGGTAAGGAAATTGACAGAAGAATAGACAGCATGACGCGCTAGGTGGTGCGTCATGTAGTTTTCGCAGAGGAGGCCGCATGTCGGGCTCCTCTTTTTTAGTGGGCAAAAAGGATTGTCCGTGGTACGATACAAGCGCAAACTGTAAGAAGTAGGTGAACTATATGTGGGAATCGATTCGTTGGCTCGTGCCATCTATTCAAGTACCGACATGGACTGACGCTGTAGCGATGATTTTGGTCTTACTTGTTGGTGCCATGCTGATTCGTTTTATTATTCGTCCGTTTGTGATGAAATGTGCTGCAAGCCTTGAGAAGCGTCAGCATCCGGTAATGAGTGACATATTAAAAAATATTTACCCATCCGTGCGCAATGTGCTCATTTTCTCGTTAGCACTGGCCGGACTGTCGTTACTTGTTGAAGTATGGCTTTTCGACATTGCACGGCTGAAAAAATATATTGACTCGGTTTATATTTATTTCGCGTTTAAAGCGCTCTATGATGTTCTCGCGTTTTATTTGAAAAACCCGGAGCGTTTTGAAACGGGGAAAGATCAAGATATTTTAACGCCGTTTTTCCTACGCATTAGTAAAGTGGCCGTGATGGTCATTGCGCTGTTCACGATTGCGTCAATGTGGAATTTTAATTTAAATGGCTTCCTGACAGCGATTGGTCTAACCGGTGTAGCGCTAGCGTTCGGGATTCGTGATACGCTGTCGCATATTTTTGGTGGGATGAGTGTTGTGCTTGATAAACCATTTCAAATTGGTGACTGGATTCTCGTTGGTGATGAGAAAATTGACGGGATTGTTGAGGATATTAATCTTCGGAGTACGCTGATTAAAACTTCTGATAAAGGGACGGTCTATGTACCAAATGCGTATTTAGCGAACCGCCCGATTTATAATTTATCAAAGCGTGAGCAGCGCAAAGTGGAGCATTATTTATTTGTGTCGAGCCATAATCGTGAGGAGGCTCTCACAGCTTTCATCGAGACACTGCGCGAGCAAATTGCACTTCATCCCCAGACGTTAAAAAATATAATCCATGTCGCCATGGATGAATGGCGCCCAAGTTCGTGTCGAATACTCATTCGCTATTTTGTCGAGACGAATGATGTGGAGGTGATGCTGCAGGTGCGACAGGATATTTTATTTGTCGCAAAGCAGGCTTGTGAGGAGCACGGCATCCAGCTTGTGGACGAGACAAATGCGCAGTTTGTCTGGAATGACTAACACAATTATTTTATGGAAACGTGTGTTCAAACATACATGAAACGGTGAATTGTAGTATACTAGGCGTAGACAAGTAAAGCTTACATAAAGAAAGGATGTTTCACAAATGGCTGAAAAACAACCAGTTTCATTCGTACAACCGACTCCAGAGGGAAAAGAGGAGTTAGGTCAAATCGAAGTTGTACCTGAAGTAATTGAAGTAATCGCAGGTATTGCGGTGACAGAAGTAGAAGGTGTGGCAGGTACACGCGGAAACTTCGCAGCAGGTGTTGTGGAGCGTTTCGGTAAAAAGGTACACTCAAAAGGCGTAAAATCAGCAATGTCTGAGGATGGCAAAATCATTATTGATGTATTTTGCTCTGTGAAATATGGCTATGCGATTCCAAAAGTAGCAAAAGAGATTCAAGTAGGCATTCGCCAAGCAATTTTAAACATGACAGCCATTGAAACGAGCGAAGTAAATGTGCACGTAACAGGCATTCAATTTGACAATGCAAAAGATGCAGAATAAGAATTGCATGAAATAAAAGGTAATACAATGCAGCAGAAGCTGTTTTGTATTACCTTTTTTCTGTTTTATACGTAATTTTTGCGAAAAATGGGTATAGGTAAGCAGTTTAAATGGATCTTTAGTTTTATTCAACAGCAAATTCAACAACCAAGAAGTGAGCCAGCTAAAGTGTAAGAGAACATAAGGGAGGGAAGAGTGAATGAATTTTTCAGCGGTGCGCCGAGAGGAACGAAAGGCGCAGCTCACAGATTCTGTGTTAGATTTATTTGTCATTGGTGGTGGGATTACAGGTGCAGGCATTGCACTTGATGCAGTAACACGTGGATTGTCAGTCGGACTTGCCGAGATGCAAGATTTTGCAGAGGGAACGAGTAGTCGTTCGACAAAGCTTGTGCACGGCGGATTACGTTATTTGAAGCAGTTTGAGTTAAAAGAAGTGGCCGAGCTTGGGCGTGAGCGTGCGATTGTGTATGAGAACGGGCCGCATGTGACAACACCTGTGTGGATGCTATTGCCTTTTCATAAGGGTGGGACATTCGGGCCATTCACGACCGCACTCGGTTTGAAGGTTTACGATATTTTGGCTGGTGTGAAGCGCGGGGAGCGTCGATTTATGCTATCAGCGAATGAGACGATGTCGCGTGAGCCACTTGTGAAGCAGCAAGATTTACTTGGCGGTGGTATGTATGTAGAGTACCGCACGGATGATGCACGTCTCACAATTGAAGTGATGAAAGCGGCCGCTGAGCGCGGGGCAATTTTGCAAAACTACTTAAAGGTAACAGGGGTGAAGGGGAAAAATTTATCGTTTATGGAAGTAACGGTAGAAGACCAGCTGACAAAAGAACGCTACAGTATTAAGGCGAAAAAGGTCGTTAATGCGGCAGGACCTTGGGTAGATGACGTACGTAAGCTTGACGGGGAGCTTGGCAATAAGCATTTAATTCTCTCAAAGGGTGTGCATATCGTGTTTGATGCAGCAGACTTTCCGCTGAAACAGGCGATTTATTTTGATACGGAAAGTGATGGGCGCATGATTTTTGCGATTCCTCGCGACGGGAAAACGTATGTCGGCACGACGGATACATTTTATAAGGGCGACCCGCGAGATATGACGATTACAGCGGAGGATCGGACTTATTTACTACAGGCCATTCAGTACATGTTCCCAAATCTCAATTTAGCAGAGCAACAGATTGAATCCGGCTGGGCAGGTGTGCGTCCACTCATTCATGAGGAAGGAAAGGGCCCATCTGAAATTTCGCGGAAGGATGAGATTTGGCAGTCGGATAGCGGACTTATTACGATTGCGGGTGGTAAATTGACGGGCTACCGAAAAATGGCGGAGAAAATTGTTGATTTAGTTGTCTCACAGCTTAACCAAGAGTTTTCTAGACACTATGGTCCGTCTGTCACAAAGTGCCTGCCAATTTCAGGCGGTGACATGAGCGGCTCGACATTTTTTGAAAGCTTTGTGAAAAAGCGTGCAGAGATGGGGAAACGCTACGGGCTCACAGGAGAGGAAGCTACGTACTTAGCGCGCTTTTACGGGACAAATGTCGATAAAGTCTTCCCGTATCTAGAGCAAGCAGCAACCAATCTACCACCGATTCTTTACGCGCGTTTGCACTACGCGATGAACGAAGAAGCGGCAGCAACAGCACTTGACTTTTTTGTGCGTAGAACGGGTGCACTCTATTTTAACATCGATTTAGTTCGTCAATTTAAACTGCAAGTCATTGAAGAAATGGCCGCGTTTTTAGGCTGGACGACAGAGGAAAAAGCGCAAAACATCACACAAGTCGAAAAAGCATTACAGCAAGTGACACCAACATAGGAAGAAGGGATTTATTTGTCTACGTTTTTAGCAGAGTTAGTTGGCACAATGATGTTAATTGTTTTAGGTGGTGGAGTTGTTGCAGGGTCTTTGTTAAAATTTTCTAAAGGTGAAAACGGTGGCTGGGTTGTTATTACGATTGCGTGGGGCTTAGCTGTTGCGGTGGCAGCATATGCTGTTGGTGGGATTAGCGGCGCGCATTTAAATCCGGCGCTGATGATTGGGACATTTCCGTGGGCGGATGTGCCGATGTATGTGCTTGCGCAACTGCTTGGTGCAATGATTGGAGCGGTGATTGTGTATTTTGCGTATTTACCGCATTGGGCGAAAACGGACGACGCAGATGCCAAGCTTGGCGTCTTTGCGACGTCACCAGCCATTCACCATCCGCTATCTAATGTAGCGGTGGAAATGATTGGTACATTTATTTTACTGCTTGGAATTTTAGCGCTTGGTGGCAATGTCATTGTTGACGGAGTAAATCCAATTCTTGTCGGTTTACTTGTTGTTGTAATCGGGATGAGCTTAGGTGGTCCAACAGGCTATGCGATTAACCCGGCACGTGATTTAGGTCCGCGTATTGCACATCTCCTGTTGCCAATTCCAGGTAAGCGTGATCCGAATTGGTCGTATGCGTGGGTACCAATTGTTGGTCCGATTATCGGTGGTATGTTTTGTGCATTATTTTACAAGCAGTTTTTCTTACAGGAGCCGAGTATCATGTTTTGGATTTTTGCCATCATTGTTTTCGTCATTTTAATCGGTGCACAGCTAACACAACCAAAAGTAAGTGAAAAGGGGAGAGCATAATCGTGGAAAAATTTATTATGGCGTTAGATCAAGGGACAACGAGTTCTCGTGCAATTTTATTTAATAAAAAGGGCGATGTGGCATATGTTGCACAGCAGGAGTTCAAGCAGCATTTCCCGAAATCCGGCTGGGTCGAGCATAATGCGAAGGAAATTTGGAGCTCCATTTTATCAGTGATTGCGAAAGTACTATCGGAAAATAATTTAAAAGCTGTTCAAGTGGAAGGAATCGGCATTACTAATCAGCGTGAAACGACTGTCGTATGGGATAAAAATACCGGAGAACCGGTGTACAACGCGATCGTTTGGCAGTCACGTCAAACAGCGGGCATTTGCGCGGAGTTAAAGGAAGCTGGGCATAATGAGCTGTTCCGTGATAAAACGGGGCTACTAATTGATGCGTATTTTTCTGGCACAAAGGTAAAGTGGATTTTAGATAATGTAGAAGGTGCCCGCGAAAAAGCCGAGGCCGGCGATTTATTATTCGGCACAATTGATACGTGGATTATTTGGCGCTTAACAGAGGGCGCGGTGCACGTAACGGATTATTCAAATGCTTCGCGTACACTGATGTACAATATTTATGAGCTGAAATGGGATGAGGAACTACTTGATATTTTAGGTGTGCCGAGCAATATGCTACCGGAAGTGCGTCCGTCCTCTGAAGTGTACGGAGAGATTGCGTCGAAGCATTTCTTCGGACATACAATTCCAATCGCGGGCATTGCAGGTGACCAGCAAGCTGCCTTATTTGGACAGGCATGCTATGAAAAAGGAATGGTGAAAAATACGTATGGCACAGGCTGCTTTATGCTGATGAATACGGGCGAGGAAGCGGTGAAATCAGAGCATGGCCTTCTGACAACAATTGCATGGGGCTATGACGGGAAGGTCACATACGCGCTTGAAGGCAGTATTTTCGTAGCAGGTTCGGCCATTCAGTGGCTACGTGATGGGCTTCGTATGTTCAGAAAGTCATCTGAGAGCGAGGCGTATGCAAAGCGCGTCGAGGATACGGACGGTGTCTATGTTGTACCAGCCTTTGTTGGGCTTGGCACACCGTACTGGGATAGCGATGTGCGCGGCGCGGTATTTGGTCTGACGCGCGGTACGTCAAAGGAGCATTTTGTGCGTGCGACGCTCGAGTCATTAGCGTATCAAACGCGCGACGTGCTTGCGGCGATGGAGTCGGATTCAGATATCGAGCTCAAAACACTGCGCGTGGACGGCGGTGCGGTGATGAATGACTTCCTTATGCAGTTCCAGTCCGATATTTTAGCCGTGCCGGTAGAGCGTCCGGCGGTCAATGAAACGACCGCACTCGGCGCTGCGTATTTAGCGGGGCTTGCGATTGGCTTCTGGGAAAATATCGAGGAAGTACAGAAGCATTGGCAGCTTGACCAAAAATTCGAGCCGAAAATGGATGAGGAACAAAAGGAAAAGCTATTTGCAGGCTGGCATATGGCCGTAAAAGCGGCGCAGATGTTTAAATAAAATGAATGCAGGGCTGCTACGAAAAGGTCGATTTCATCGATATTTTTCGTAGCAACCCTAGATTTTATTTAACTAGTATTCACTGTCATATGAAACAAATTCAAAGAAGAAATGGATTTCTTCTTTGAAAACGATATAAAAAAGCTACTCTCCGAAGAAAATAGCTTCATAGTTATTGAATGACATCTTGCACAATCAATTTGACTTTTTTACGATTTATAAATATCAAACCAAGCACCAGCACAATGACCCCTAAAGAAATACTCACTGTTGTGATAATCCCAGGGTATTGTCCGTCAAAGCCAGTAGAGGAGTAAATAGATAGGTGTTTATTCAAGATATTCAAATAGGCCCAAATAATCACGAACGTATAGGCGATGTCTTGATGTCTCCATGCAGTTGCCATTGAAATCAGCACACCAGCAACAATAATCCAAAATTCATCAGATAAACCCCAACCATTCCAACCAAGGCTGACCAAGAAGACTGTCACATTCGCAATCGTTGCTACAGTAATCCAACCAAAATAAATACTCATCGGCACACGTACCAAATAATGGTCTTTTTTGGTTAAGTTCATCGCATTGAGTTTCACGCTTGCCAGAATTAAAGAAACCAATATCATAATCATAAAGACTAAAGAAAGCCCAATCCATTGGTAATGCCAACTAATCACCCATGCGACATTGGCGAAGGAAGAAATCCAAAAATAATGACCAATTCCTTGGAAAACCTCTTGATTGACACCTGTTTTTCCTTTGAAAAGACCAAGCTGATAAAGAATCATAATAGCAAGACCCATATAAATGACACCCCATATAGCGAACGCCACAGCGGCAGGTGCAAATAAATTCGGGTATGCATCAGTTACATCACCCGTTCTTACTCCGTTTATCGGTAAAATATTTGCTAAGGCATTGATGGTTATCATAAAAAGATAACTGACCGTAGTCAATATCTGTAGCATCAACCATTTATTACGTTTATTCATGTATATACCTCCTTTTCAAATATTGGATACCTCCTAATTGTACAATATTTGTTAAATATTTGTACAATGTTTAATGCGAAATCGGTTTGACATTTCTTTATTTATCACAATTCATCATATACTTTAAGGATAAAATTATAGATAGCTGTAGAAGGTTGAATATAATTTGAATATGAAAAAACCTATAGATAAAATTTCAATTCTATACCAAAATCTGTGCTCTTTATAAAAAAAGTACCCTTTTAAATAATGTAGCTACTGAAGAAGCGTGATTGGATCAATAACTTATGTGAAGTCGATTCGATACACGTACAATCAAGAATATGTTTTGAAAAAGAGCCGAAATTTAGAAGAGAAAACATTCACACGCGTACTAAAATTTTTTTCTAAAAAATAGGCTCACCTTGCTTCACCATTCAAAAAAAGCCCATTTTCCAAAATCGATATACAACTTATAAATGAATAAGTGCAACCTGCTAACTGCTTGTTCTTTTGTGTTAATAATCCGTAAAAATCAAAAATAAATAACACGATATCTCTAAAATCCGTGCTTTCAAACTAGAATAAAGCCTGCGATTTTTCATTGAAAAACACTTTTTTAACTAAAAACAACCCATTTCACCTGATTTGTAGCAATTTTTTATTTTTGGCACAAATTAAACTAAAAATGAAGCATTTCCGGCTAAAAATACGTTTTTTCACGAGAATTACAGCTGCTTTTCCTAGTAGAATGGATAGGATTGATGCTATTTTTCTGTTTTTTGAAGTTGTTAGAAAGTAAAAATAGCAAAAATAAACGAACTGACACTTATTAAAAAATATGTTGTATGTCCATTTCGGAAAAATGAGCATTTTGCATACAAAAAAATTTATTAGATTGCATCGCCTGTAAAAATAATTGGACACAACAGACGACAGCTCTTAAATAAAATGGGACGAAATGTGCACTGTGTATTCAATAAAGCCACGGCTAAACAAAAGCACACCGGTTGCTTTTAATGGTCAAGAGCATGTTTTGAAAAAGAGCCAAAATAAAAGGTGACATTTTCTAATTTAATGATTTCCTCGATAAAAATGCTCATTTTTAGGCTTTAGTAAAAAACGATTTCAAAATGTGCGGGCACACCTTTATTTGAAAGTAATTTATTCATTATAATAAGTACAATGAACTTTACTGTTCCACTAAAATCCCTGTAAGAAAATTCTTATATTTCCCACTTCCTGCTCTATCTCTAAAAAATTTCACGCAAACTGTGCTATGACAATAAAAATATGCTATCATAGGACGTAATGCTACTGATGAAGGAGATTTAACCATGAAACGAACAGAAGCGCGCAAAAAGGCGTTGCAAGCTTTGTTTCAGTTAGACAGTACGGAGTTAACGGTACAAGAAGCAATTGAGTACGTTCTGATTGATGATGAACAAACAAATGCCTTTTTAAACCGCCTAGTCCAAGGAACAACTGAACATAAAGAAGAAATTGACGCAGCGCTAGAAGCAAAATTAGAAAACTGGACGCTTAGTCGTCTACCAAAGATTGAAAGAACTGTTTTACGTTTAGCAGTTTATGAATTACTGTTTGATGAAGAAATGCCAAATAAGGTCGTAATGAATGAAGCAATTGAGCTTTCAAAAACATTTGGCGATGAAAAATCAAGCAAATTTGTAAATGGTGTACTTTCGAAATTTACTGAGCAATAAATCAACATAGAAAAGTTTTTCTGTTAGAAGATTTAATGGAGGAGGTAGCAATGCTATCTCCTAGCTATTGTAGTGATCACTGGAAGGAGTAACAACATGTCAAGTGCAATTATTAATGGTAAAGAAATCGGTCAAGAAATTCGTTTAGAAACGCAAAAGCAAGTAGAGGCGTTAAAGGAAATTGGGGTAACACCTGGGTTAGCGGTTATTTTAGTAGGAGATAATCCTGCGTCACAAACATACGTAGCGAACAAGCAAAAGTCTTGTGAAGCAATCGGCATGTATTCAGAATTAATTAAACTACCAGAAGATACAACGGAAGAGACGTTACTAGCGCAAATCCGTGAGCTAAATACGCGTGATCAGATTCACGGCATTTTAGTGCAATTACCACTACCAAAACACATTAATGAAGATGAAGTCATCGCAACAATCTCACCAGAGAAAGATGTCGACGGTTTCTCACCAGTAAGTGTTGGGAAAATGATGTTAGGCCAAGAAACATACTTACCATGCACGCCTTATGGGGTCATGAAATTACTCGAGCACTCAAATATTGATGTTGCCGGCAAGCATGCCGTAATTGTAGGACGTAGCCATATCGTTGGTAAACCAATGGGACAACTACTACTGCAAAAAGACGCAACAGTTACATACACACATTCTAAAACACCAGACCTTGCTTATTTTACGAAGCAGGCTGATATTATTATTGCAGCGGTTGGACGTGCAAACTTTATTACAGCGGAGCATGTAAAGCCAGGCGCGGTTGTCATTGATGTTGGGATTAACCGTAACGAAAACAATAAGCTTTGCGGTGATGTTGATTTCGAAGCGGTTGCGAAGGTTGCATCACATATTACACCAGTACCAGGCGGCGTTGGTCCGATGACAATTACAATGCTACTTGCGAACACTGTACAGGCTGCCGAAAAGGTTGCTGCACGACAAACGATTTAAAAACATGTAAAATAGGTTAGACAGAAGCTGTTTTTCTGATGAGAAACAGCTTTTGTTTTGGATATTAGGAGATAATTGTTAAAAATTAGCTGTACAATAACCTATTTTTACATAAAGGGGCCGGGACATATGACAACGTCTTCCTATTTAAGTGTTAAGGCGCTTACGAAATATATAAAACGAAAATTTGATGCTGACCCGCATCTGCGCGACGTATATGTGACCGGGGAATTGTCGAATGTCAAAATCCATTCGTCAGGGCATATTTACTTTACATTAAAAGACGACAGCTCACGTATTCGTGCGACAATGTTCCGTTCGCAAGCCTCAAAGCTTGGTTTTAAGCCTGAGGAGGGCATGAAAGTATTTATTCGCGGCGATGTAAATGTCTATGAGATTAATGGTGATTATCAGCTATACGCGAATAGTATGGAGCCAGACGGAATTGGTGGGCTGTTTGTGGCGTTTAATCAATTAAAAGAGCGCTTACAAAAAGAAGGCTTATTTAATCCGCAGTTTAAGCAAGCGCTACCGCTGTTTCCGAAAACAGTCGGTGTGTTAACGGCGACTACAGGGGCTGCGGTACGTGATATTTGTACGACGATTCGTAGACGTTACCCTCAGGTCGAGATTCTCATTTACCCGACGCTTGTACAAGGTGGGGGTGCTGCACCGAGTATTACGGAAAACCTCTACTTAGCAAATCACCAGGCACTTTGTGATGTTTTAATTGTTGGTCGTGGTGGCGGCTCGATTGAGGATTTATGGGCATTTAATGAAGAGATGGTTGCACGGGCGATTTTTGAAAGCCGCATTCCGATTATTAGTGCAGTGGGACATGAGACAGATACGACGATTGCTGATTTTGTAGCGGACATGCGTGCACCGACACCAACGGCCGCAGCAGAATTTGCAGTGCCAAATCAGCAGGAGCTGTATCAGCGTGTGCTGACAAGTAAGCGTACACTCCATCAAATGATGACGGCACGCCTAAATTGGGAGCGCAGCAGACTTACAAAGTTGCAGCAGTCCTATCCACTTGCGATGCCGGAGCGTTTGTATCGGCCGTTTAATGAGCAACTTATTCAACGGGACATGCAGCTAGAGTTGGCAGTGAAGTCTTATATGAATAAGCAATCTGCGGAGCTAGAACGAGTAATTGGCCGCTTGCAAAGGCGATCACCGGAGCATCAGCTAGCGGCATCAAAGCAGTTACTTGCGCATCGAACAATACAGCTAGAGCGTGCGGTACAGCATTCCGTGCAGCATAAGCGCCAACAATTTGTGGCGACGGTGCGCACACTCGAGGCACTCAATCCATTATCACTAATGAGCAAAGGCTTTAGCGTTGCATATTTAGGTGAAAAAATGGTAAAATCCGCAAATGATGTGAAAAAAGGTGACACACTCGACATCGCCTTTGAGGATGGTCGTGTAGAAGCGACCGTGACGAAAATAAAAACTGCGAAAAAGGGGAAGAGATAAATGGCAAAACCAACATTTGCAGCAGCGATGACAGAGCTTGAAGAAGTTGTTCGAAAGCTTGAACAAGGGGATGCTCCTTTAGAAGAAGCAATCGATTTATATAAAAAAGGGATGGAGCTTTCTAAGTTTTGTCATGAAACATTAGAGGGTGCAGAAAAGCAATTAATTTCAATTGTTGGTGAAAATGGTGAAAAGACGCCATTCAACCTAGAAGATGGAGATGGCAACGAATGAATGAATCATTAAAACAATTTATCGAACAAAACATCCCTGCAATTGAGCAAGAAATGTATGCACAAGTTGAAAAAATCGCAGGACCGGCAAGCTTAAAGGAATCGATGATGTATTCATTAAAAGCAGGCGGCAAACGTGTGCGTCCATTATTTGTGACGGCCGTTTGTAAGATGTACGACATGGATTTACAGGCGAGTTATACAGTAGGTAGCACGGTGGAAATGATTCATACATATTCATTAATTCATGACGATTTACCTTGCATGGACAATGATGATATGCGCCGCGGTAAGCCAACAAATCATGTTGTATTCGGTGAAGGAATGGCGACGCTAGCGGGTGATGCACTTAATTCACTTGCATTTGGTGTACTTGCGCGTATGCCAATTAGTGCAGAAAAACGTGTAGAGTTAATTGATATGCTAAGTGTTGGTGCAGGATCGGAAGGTATGGTCGGTGGTCAAATTCTTGATGTTGAAGGCGAGACGCGCACGCTGAACCTTTCTGAGCTAGAAAACGTTCATATTAATAAGACGGGTGCACTGATGCGTTTTAGTATTGAATCAGGTGCAGTATTAGCAGATGCGAGTGCGACAGAGCGCGCGGCATTAGTCGAGTATGCACATCATATTGGACTTGCTTTCCAAATTCAAGATGATATTTTAGATATTGAAGGTACATCAGAAGAGCTTGGGAAAACGGCTGGGAAAGATATTGCGAGCGATAAGAGCACATACCCAGCACTATTGACGCTTGACGGTGCAAAAAAGAAGCTAAACGAGCATTACGAGCTAGCACTCGCAGCACTTGCAAAAATCAACCGTGACAGTACGCTCTTACAGCAATTCGCGGAATATATTGTAAAACGTTCACATTAAAAAGGTTTATAGCTTTTTTAGTAGCGTGTACATTGTTATAATAGACAAATCACAGTTCGGTGATTAAATTGATGAAAAAGGTGTGTGGATGAGATGGATTTAACAAAGATTTCTAGTCCATCCTTTTTAAAAGACTTAAATAAAAAGCAGTTAGAGGCGCTAGCTGGAGACATTCGTGCCTTTCTAATCGAAAAGTGTTCTGCAACTGGAGGCCATATTGGACCGAACTTAGGTGTAGTGGAGCTTACGATTGCCCTTCACAAAGCTTTTAATAGTCCAAAGGATAAATTTTTATGGGATGTTGGTCATCAGGCATATGTACACAAAATTTTAACGGGTCGTGCTGAACAATTTGACACACTGCGTCAATATAAAGGCTTATGTGGATTCCCGAAGCTAATTGAAAGTGAGCATGATATGTGGGAAACCGGTCATAGCTCGACGTCACTTTCTGCGGCAATGGGTATGGCGGCAGCACGTGATATTAAAAATGACAGTAATTATGTTGTGCCAATTATTGGGGATGGTGCGCTAACAGGTGGGATGGCACTTGAAGCACTGAACCATATCGGGCATGAACAGTCGAAAGTAATTGTTATTTTAAATGACAACGAAATGTCAATCGCACCGAATGTAGGCGCACTACACAACGTACTTGGTCGTCTGCGGACAGCAAAGGAATATTCAAAGGCAAAAGAAGAGCTTGAATCATTAATGCTAAAAATTCCAATGGTTGGCGATAAATTAGCGGCTACTGCGGAGCGCGTGAAAGACAGCTTGAAATATTTAGTTGTATCCGGTGTGTTTTTCGAAGAATTAGGCTTTAAGTATTTAGGGCCGATTGATGGTCACGACTTTGATGCGCTAGAAACAACAATTGAGCAGGCGAAAAAGGCAAAGGGTCCTGTTCTTATTCATGTGATTACAAAAAAAGGTAAGGGTTACAAGCCGGCTGAGGAAGATACAGTGGGTACGTGGCATGGTACAGGTCCATATAAAATGGAGACAGGTGCCTTTGTAAAATCAGCGACAAAAGGACCAGCGTGGAGTAGCTTAGTAGCGGATTCTGTGCGTAAGGAAATGCACAAGGACGAGCGAATCGTGGCGATTACACCGGCAATGCCAGTTGGTTCAAAGCTTGAAGGCATTCAAAAGGATTTCCCGAAACGTTTTTATGATGTCGGGATTGCGGAGCAGCACGCAACAACAATGGCAGCAGGTCTTGCAACACAAGGGATGAAGCCGTTTTTAGCAATTTACTCAACGTTCTTGCAGCGTGCGTATGACCAAGTGCTTCACGATATTGTCCGCCCGAATTTAAATGTCTTTATCGGCATTGATCGTGCCGGCCTTGTTGGTGCGGACGGTGAAACGCATCAAGGTGTGTTTGATATTTCATTCTTACGTCATATGCCGAACTTAGTGCTAATGATGCCTAAGGATGAAAACGAAGGTCAACACATGGTCAAAACAGCGCTCGAGCACAACGGTCCAATCGCACTACGTTACCCGCGTGGTAATGGCTTAGGTGTTGAGATGGATGCTGACATGAAGGCTATTCCAATCGGCTCATGGGAAGTGTTACGTGAAGGCAATGATGCTGTTATTTTAACATTCGGTACAACGATTCCAATGGCGCTTGCGGCAGCAGAAACGCTTGCTACGCGTGGCATTGATGTACGCGTTGTGAATGCACGCTTTATCAAACCAATGGACGAGGCGATGCTTCGTGACATTATGGCGGCAGATATGCCAATTTTAACGCTTGAAGAAGCGATGCTACAAGGCGGGTTTGGTAGCGCTGTATTAGAATTTGCATTTGATCAAGGCTACCGTCCTAATTTAGACCGCATCGGAATTCCAGATCAATTTGTCGAGCACGGTGATGTTAATTCACTGCTCGCAGAAATAAATGTAACAGCGGACGAAACGGTCAAACGAATCGAAAAGCTTGTCGCACAGAAACAGGTAGGAACAAAAACCGTATGACAAAACAACCAAAAGAACGTGTAGATGTTCTATTAGTAGAGCGTGGTCTTTGTGAGACGCGCGAAAAAGCAAAGCGCTCGATTATGGCAGGGCTTGTATTTAGCAATGAAGTTCGCATCGACAAACCGGGCGAGAAAATTGCGATTGATTTACCACTTCAAGTAAAGGGCTCGGACTTAAAATATGTAAGTCGTGGCGGGCTGAAGTTGGAGAAGGCATTAGAAATTTTTGAGATGAATGTAGAAGGCAAATTGATGCTAGATATCGGTTCATCAACAGGTGGCTTTACAGACTGTGCATTGCAAAATGGCGCGCGTCATTGCTACGCGCTTGACGTGGGCTCGAACCAATTAGCATGGAAAATCCGTTCAGATGAGCGTGTGACGGTAATGGAAAAAACAAATTTCCGTTACACAAAGCCAGAAGATTTAGTAGAAGGCTTGCCGGAGTTTGCGACGATTGACGTGTCATTTATTTCATTATCATTAATTTTACCTGTATTAAAAACGGTGCTTGTACCAGGCGGCGACGTGATGGCGCTTGTCAAGCCACAGTTTGAGGCAGGGCGTGAGAATGTCGGTAAAAAAGGCATTGTACGTGAGCCGAAAGTACATTTAGCGGTACTCGAGGAAACAGCGAAAATGGCAACTCAGGTTGGCTTTGTTGTAAAGGACGCATCATTCTCACCAATTACGGGCGGTGAGGGGAATATTGAATTTTTATTCCACTTATACAACCCGCATGCAGGAGAAGAAATCGCAGCATTTACGGATTTTGAAGCTGTTGTGAAAGATGCGCATGCACAATTAAAATAAGTAGCACAAGTAGCATCCTTCTCGGGGGTGCTTACTTGTGTTTTTTTGTTTATGCATAAAGACTCTGCAAGGTGTTGTAATGAAAATGTATTCTTTTCGCTTGATTATGAAGTGGAAATTTACGAATAGTAAGCTAAAGATATTTTTTCTTGTAATTCTT
This sequence comes from Solibacillus sp., assembly GCA_040274725.1. GTDB lineage: Bacteria > Bacillota > Bacilli > Bacillales_A > Planococcaceae > Solibacillus. The sequence goes on from JBEMAQ010000009.1 coordinate 88,712, forward strand.
TTATGCAAATGTTAGTGTAAATATACAGTATATAATTTATTTTGAGGTGACTAACATGAATAAAGGCCAACGTCATATTCGCATTCGCGATATTATTACAAATAACGAAATTGAAACACAAGATGATTTAGTGGAACACCTATGCAGTGCAGGTTATAATGTCACACAAGCAACGGTGTCACGCGATATTAAAGAATTACATTTAGTGAAGGTACCACTACAGGACGGACGCTATAAATATAGCTTACCAGCAGACCAACGCTTCAATCCGATTCAAAAGCTGCACCGTGCATTAGCGGATGCCTTTGTATCGATTGACGGCGCCTCACACTTTTTAGTGATGAAAACGTTACCAGGGAATGCCAATGCGATTGGTTCATTGCTGGATCATTTAGACTGGACAGAAATTTTAGGCACAATTTGTGGGGATGACACGATTTTAATTATGTGTCGCACAGAGGAAGATCGAGAAGATATTAAAAGTCGTTTATTAGACATGCTGTAAGAGGTGGAGTCTGTTGTTAAGAGAACTTAGTATTCGAAACTTTGCCATTATCGACGATTTAACGGTTAGCTTTTCAGAAGGGTTAACAGTACTAACTGGTGAAACGGGTGCCGGGAAGTCGATTATTATTGATGCCGTGCATATTTTAGCTGGCGGGCGCGGTTCGACGGAGTTTATTCGTCACGGAACGAAAAAGGCAGAGCTTGGTGGACTGTTTCAGGTGAATAGTGAGACGCATCCAATTTATGCAAAGCTTGAGGAAGCGGGCATTGAAGCGGAGGAAGGTACGATCATTATTCGTCGTGACCTGAACGACAATGGGAAAAGTGTATGCCGCATCAATGGTAAGCTTGTGCCGTTATCGGTGTTACGCGAAATAGGTGGGAGCTTAATTGATATTCATGGTCAGCATGAAAATCAGGAGCTAATGGATGAAAAGCAACATATTAACCTATTAGACCAATTCGCGGCAGATGCCTTAGCAAGTACAAAGGAGCGCTATTCTGCCGTATATGAACAGTACCGTGCATTAAAGCGTGAGGTAGCTGAATTGTCGATGGACGAGCAGCGTACCGCACAGCGCATTGATTTGTATCAGTTCCAAATTAATGAGTTGGAGCAGGCGGACTTACAGATCGAGGAAGAAGAGCAGCTGACAGAAGAGCGCATACGCTTAATGAACTTCCATAAAATTTTTGAGCGTGCAAATATTGCATACAACGCGATTTCAGGTGAAGGCACTGGGCTGGATTTTGTTGGTACCGCAATGAATGCACTTGAGGATATCGTGTCACTTGATGCGAATTTTAAAGAGGCGAGTGAAGCCATTGCGACGAGCTTTTATGCGTTACAAGATGCGGCTTATCAAATTCAGCATGTACTTGATTCGTATGAATATGACGGTGAACGACTAAATGAGGTCGAACAACGATTAGCGATGTACCAATCGATGAAACGTAAATATGGTACAACAGTGGAAGAAATTTTGGCGTACTACGCAAAAATTGAAGAAGAATTAATGCAGCTGATGAACCGGGATGAGATGCTAAGCCAGCACGATGCGGCGCTCATGAAATTGGAGGCAGAGCTCGAGCAACTAGCGGGTGAGCTAACGGCTATTCGTAAGGAACACGCGGTTCATTTGAGCGAGGCAATTATGCAGGAGCTACGCATGCTGCATATGGAAAAGGCGCAGTTTGTTGTGAACTTTGGGCGTGCTACGCAGTTTGAGGCGAACGGGCGCGACCAGATTGTATTCTACATTTCGACAAACGTCGGTGAGCCACCAAAATCATTGCCAAAAATTGCTTCGGGTGGGGAATTATCACGTATGATGCTTGCACTCAAAACCATTTTCTCTTCATCAAGTGGCGTCACTTCGATTATTTTTGACGAGGTGGATACAGGTGTCAGTGGCCGCGTTGCACAGGCAATTGCGGAAAAGATTGCGGCGATTTCAGTGAATTCGCAAGTATTATGTATTTCGCATCTGCCGCAAGTGGCCGCCATGGCTGATCATCAATACTTTATTAAAAAGCAGGTTGAGCAGGAGCGTACATTTACGACAGTGGCGGATATGAGCCAGCAGGAGCGCATTGAGGAAATTAGTCGGATGATGAGCGGTAGTGAAATTACGGAACTGACGTTACAGCATGCGACAGAGCTAATTAATATGGCAAATGAACGAAAACAAATAATGTAAGCGTGAGCTACGGACAATAAAAATTGTTCGTAGCTTTTTTGTATAAAAATAGAATTTTTGACAGTTTAAATATAAATGTGCAAGTCGTGCAAACCTTCTCCAACAGCAGAAGTTCAGGTCGAAACAAGTACTTTAGCGCTTTTCTCAATATACAACAAAACAAATAATTACCGTTCATAACTACGTCAAACTATCACATAGTAACGAAAAGGAGGTGATAACTTGCGGAAAATTTTGCTAACCTGTTTATTTTTATGGTCGCTATCAACTGTTGCTGAAGCGAAGCAACTCATTCCGATGGGGCATTCTATTGGGATTCAGTTGCAGCTACCGCATTTGTATGTGACACATGACGTTTTACTACCTGAAGGTGTTTGGTTAAAGCAAGGTGATAAAGTGATGGAAATGAACAGTCAAAAAGTGACGAAGCTAGAGCAACTAGACGATATCACGGGTGACGTGAAAATGGTTGTTGAACGAAAAAATAAGTCCCTTCACTTTCAGCTAACGAGTGCCGAACTAAAAAATATGCTTCCTTTTTTAAAGGATGAAACAGATGGCATCGGCACGCTGACATTTATTGACCCCGATTCAAAAGAGTTTGGTGCGCTCGGTCATCAGATTATTGATATGACGTTAAAGGAGGCACCAGTATTTGATGAGGGCGGCATTTATATGGCATCCATTAGTCAGGTGAAAAAAAGTGAGCCAGGACAACCAGGCTATAAAATTTCCGTCATTGATCCGGCCGCGACAAGGCTCGGTAACATTGTAAAGAACGATGTGTACGGTATTTTCGGTCAGTGGGAGCAAGCATTAACAAACAGTGTGCGACAGTCGATGGAAATTATACATGCGGCAGATGTCGAGCTTGGTGAGGCACAAATTTATACCGCGATTGAAGGAACTGACGTTAAAGCATATACGATTCACATTGATAACAAAAAGGATGACACATTTCAATTTACTGTAAAGGATACACGGCTCATTGAAAAAACAGGTGGCATATTGCAAGGTATGAGCGGGAGTCCTGTCATTCAAAACGGTCAATTTGTTGGAGCGGTAACACATATGTATGTAGAAAAGCCTACAAAGGGCGCGGGATTATTTATTATCGAAATGTTGAAAAAAACACCGCGTTGATTTCTTTTTGACTACACTTTACTAAAAGTGTAGTTTTCTTTTGCACTTTTTATTACACTATACATAAGTAATGATTATTCGACAAAATTATTAGGTTTTTTTAGACTAATAGTAAATTTTCAACATGCAGAACGAGTAGGATTAACTGGAAAAATACCGAATTAGATGATAGATGAGGAAATTTGTCGAGTGAAATAGAAATTATAATGCTTGATACTCATTTTTGGTGAAAAGAAGGTTTTTTTTACTATCGTGTCGAAATATCCATGCTATGCCCAAAAAATGTTTTGGACACGCTTATGTTGAATAAACGTAAATAAAGGGGGATTATTTTGACAAAAGTAAAAGTGGCGATTGCCGACGATAATCGTGAGCTCGTAAAGACGATGGAACTGTATTTTGCAAATCATCCAGATATTGAAATTATTGCAACGGCAGCGAATGGTAAAGTATGTATTAAGCAATTAGAAGACCATACACCAGATGTATTACTATTGGATATTATTATGCCACATTTAGACGGATTAGCGGTGCTAGAGGCGATGTATAACGATGAGCGTCTCGCAAATATACAGGTCATTATGTTGACTGCTTTTGGACAAGAAGATGTGATGAAGCAGGCAGTGAATTTTGGTGCGTCATACTTTATGTTAAAGCCATTTGAATTTGACCAGCTCGTGCAAAAGATTTTGCACTGTGCAGGGCAAAAAAAGGATGGTGAAAAACGTCAAAGTGTACTTCAGTCACAAAGTCCTCAAAAACTAAACCAACGACAACTTGATACGACAATTACAAGTATCATTAAAGAAATTGGCGTGCCTGCGCATATTAAGGGTTACAGCTATTTACGTGAAGCCATTCAAATGGTGTACTACGATATCGAACTACTCGGTTCGGTAACGAAAATTTTGTATCCTGAAATTGCGAAAAAGTTTGGCACAACACCTTCTCGCGTAGAACGCGCGATACGCCATGCGATTGAAGTGGCCTGGAACCGCGGCAGCTACGAAAACATTTCGGAAATGTTTGGCTACACCGTCCACCATATGAAATCAAAACCGACGAATTCGGAGTTCATTGCCATGATTGCCGATAAGATTCGTATTGAGATGGTGGCGAGTTAAATTTTACTTTTTTTCTAAAAAAAGTTTGAAGTAGATTGTAAAGGGTATATTAATAGTAGTAAGTCGTTTTAGTTTACCTCCTTTCTTATAATCCTATAGCTTTGTTAGTTATAGGAGTCTTTAGCGCTCGAGCTAGTCGAGCGCTCTTTTTTATGCATTAATCCATTTCGAGTAAAAATGTTATCAAAATGTAATCGTTTTTATACATAAAATTAACATTGCATGGGTAAAGGCAAGTTATAGTATAACTAAAGAGGCGATGCTTATGCACATTGTAAAAAATGGACTTTGTCTAGTGATTACCATAATTTTCGTAGCCTTTTCGATGTTTACTTCACAAAAAGCACCGATGTCAAATGTTCAATCTGAATATGATATTGAGCATCAGTATATAATCGGGCTGCAGGAGCACAGAGAGAGATGTTATGAACATATATTATTTTTGGGTACTGTATCAGACAGAGAGCTTACGGTAGTAAAGCGTGAGTTAGAAACGTATTTAGATGAGCTTTACTTGGTACAGCATCAAGTTAAACAAATGGGGGTACCAGATGTGCTCTTTCAAGAGATTGTCATGCTAGATGAACAATTTATTATGAATACGCTTCAAGCGATTGATTTACAGGATGAGCGCTATTTAGAAAACTTAGGGGAATTATATATTCAATTGCAAGATTATCATAATAGATTACATGAGGAATATGTAAGTCAAAAAGACTAGTTGATGTGTTACTTTAGACTAGTCTTTTAATTATGCTGGAATATTTGGGTTTAATTTAAGTATTTTCTCTAAACAAAACAAATGTTTTTGTATATACTTATTACAAGTGGAAGGAGGATTCGTGTGATCGTCTTTGAAAACAATTATATTGAAGTAAGTGAAAAAAATAATAAAGTATACATAAAGACGTTGAGAACAGGATTTTTATTAAGAGATTTTGATTCCATCATTCGTCTAAATCCTCGTATTAAATTAACGAATTTTGCCATTTTGAAAAATGTGCTTTCAAAAGAAACGGAACAGCCTATTGAAATTGGTGATTGGTTACCGCCGATTATGTTGGAAGTATCTAGGGATAAAATGTCTGCTTCAATTTTTATTTATGAAACAACTGATTTTATCCGTGAAAATAAAAATCAAATTTCGGAAGATATTCGCGCTTTATTAGTAAAAAATAGTATCAAACATGGTATTGTTGGCATTAATTTAGACGCTGTATCAAGCGGGAAGGCGATTTTAATTGCGCAGGGCACACCTCCTATAAAAGGGGAGGACGCGAAAATTACGTATTTAGAAATTCCTGAACGTAAGCCCGTTATTCGAGAAGATGGTAAAGCCGATTATTACGATATGAACTTTATTTTTGAAATCGAAGAAGGACAATGGCTAGGAGAAAAAGTTCCAGCGCAGTTAGGGATACCAGGAACGAATGTGTACGGAGAGCTAATTGTGGCCCCACCTGGACGCGATCTTCCGCTTAAATACGATAAAAAATCTGCCTATGAAGTTGAGGAAGAAGGTAAAACTCTTTTACGATCTCGTATTGGAGGCGTTCTAGAGCATATACAAGGCATACTGGGCGTTAATCACCATTTACCGATTAGCGGAGATGTTGGCATTGAGACAGGGAATATTGATTTTGCGGGTTCTATTAGTATTCGTGGTACAGTACAAGCTGGTTTTTCGGTGATTGCGAAAGGTGATATTTCGATTGAGGGGCCAGAAGGTGTGACAGGCGCCAAATTGATTAAGTCAACGGAAGGCGATGTCTTTATTCGTGGCGGCATTTTCGGATTAGGTGAAACAAGGGTAGAGGCAGGCGGTAATATTTTCGTCAAGCATGTGAATGAAGCAAATTTATATGCGGGGGAAGATATTCAGATTGGCTTTTATGCACTCGGCTCCAATTTAAAGGGTCACTCGGTATTAGTCGACGAACGTAAAGGGAAGATTATTGGTGGTACAACGATTGCCAAAAGCATTATTGTGACGGCTATTTCAGGCAATCGTCTAGAACGTCGGACAGAGCTTATTATTAATAGTGTAAATAAGCAGGACGGGATGATGATGATTCAAGATAAAGCCGCGTTACTGAAATCAATGCAAGAGGAAATTGTGCAGCAAGAAGCGCAAGTAAACCGTGTGTTACCAATGCTTAAAAATTTATCGAAACCACAAATCGCCGCATTTGAACAAGCGAAATTAAAGCTCAATCAAAATAAAGACTTAGCTCAGACACTTGATCGTGAAATTAAGCTATTAATGAATGATTTACGTAATGTGGGGAAAGAAGAAATTCATGTTACAAGAGAGGCATTTCCGGGAACATATATTCAAATTGGTAAAAAATCTTCCTTACTGTCAAAAATGACAAACGGAAAATTCTTATTAGAATTTGGAGAGTTGAATGTTTAATGAAAAACATCCCGATTTTTGCACATCGTGGCGCGTCAGCTTATGCATTTGAGAATACGTTTGAAGCGTTTGAAAAGGCAAAGAAGCTTGGTGCAACAGGTATTGAGCTGGATATCCAACGAACGAAGGATAACGAAATCATTGTCTTTCATGATTTAGATTTTTTGCGCTTGGCAGGGGTTCCTAAAAAAGTCGCAGAGTCCACACTGCAAGAAATACAACAGCTTCGTCTTGGGAAACGACTAGTTCGACGTTTTTTCCCAAAGATGGTGCCAACGTTTAATGCTGTACTTGATTGGTTGCATAAAGAAGAGATGGCTGTCAATATTGAGATTAAGGCCTCGTTTCTTGGTGCTGAGTCACTACTAACGACATGGCTACAAACATTGCAACTACCACCTGGGAGCCATCTTTCCTCGTTTCATGAGGAATTGCTGCGCCACTGCAAATCCGTGCGGCCAGATATCGAGATGGCACTGCTCGTGACGAAAAAATTTGATTGGCAACAGCTGAGTCGTATTGAGCCGATTGATTTAGTGCATGCACATAAAAAATACTATACGCGTGCGAATTTAAAGGCTTGTGATGAAGCTGGGAAAAAAATTCGCATTTACGGTGTAACAGGAAAAGAAAGTTATATAAAAAATCCACATCCGGCTGTGATTGGCTGGATCACAGATTATCCAGACAAAGTGAAGCACGCGCAACGATAAAATAAGCTATCTGACAAAGTTCAGGTAGCTTATTTTTTGCGTTTTCACGTTACTTTTGCCAACGGGGTGCAATTTTACCGTTCTTACGATCACGGTGTAATAAAAAGCCTGCAAAAAAGAAAAAACCAAATAAAAAGAATAGGAGCCCTATAACAAATTGGAGCCAAATCCAAGGGAATGGAGAAATTAAAATGCCAAACAATGTATCGCGCATAAATTTAATACCCGCGGCGGCCATTAAACCAGGAATTAATAATACGATGAAAGCGGCCATTCGTGCCATAGTTCAACCTCCTCAATATTATCTATAATTTTACATTTAGAGAAGAGAAAGTCAAGACGTATTCTTGCAGCTGAATTATTATTCAATGGTGAATGAATTTACTGAATATTTAGAATTAATGTAAATAAAAAGTTAATAGTTGCGTTTCGTTATAATTGAACGTATTGTAAAATTAATTACAAAATACCGTTATTTTATAGAAAAATAAAGTTATTTCGAGAAAATGTTTAGGTTTATGTAAGCTAAGTATTTACGGAAAGGGGAGAAGATGATGAAAGTTTTTTAATATTTGGATAAATATTACTATTAACAGGTTGTATTTTGTCAGGACCAGGCATCCGTGGAGATAATTTTTGGTAGCTTAACGAAAATTTTTGCTATTTTTAAGGAAAAAATGTTCCAACATATGTAGCTGCGAATCGTTTGGCAGAGGAACGCATCGCGCGTGTTGCGAAATCACGTCGTTAGTTTTTACGCAATGAAAAAAATATTTTATCCCAGCTAACGAATAATAATTTTTCAAAATAAGCGTGTAGTCAACCTGATTACAGGGAAGTTATGAAATAACAGGAATAGAATGGTGAAAGGGGTGTGAGAGATGGCAAAGGAGTATGATGTGGTCATTATAGGTGGTGGACCGGGCGGCTACGTTGCGGCAATTCGAGCGAGTCAGCTTGGTTTATCTGTTGCGCTTGTTGAAAAGGATGCCCTTGGTGGCACATGCTTACATCGAGGTTGTATTCCGACGAAAGCCATGCTCCGAAGTGCGGAGCTTTATCGACAGGCACAGCAGTCAGCGGAATTTGGTATTGAAATCGAAGGTGTGACGGTGCAGTTTGAGAAAGTACGTGCACGTAAATATCAAATTATTGCGCAGCTACAAGCTGGTGTTGTGCAGTTAATGAAAAAAGGTAAAATTGCTGTTTATTACGGCACGGGACGTATTTTAGGACCATCTATTTTTTCACCATTACCTGGCACGATTTCTGTTGAAATGACAGATGGCGCCGAAAATGAAATGTTAATTCCGAAGTATGTGATCGTTGCAACGGGCTCAAGACCGCGTTTATTAGAAGGTTTACATGTAGATGGAAAACTAATTTTGACATCGGATGAATTGCTACAGTTAGAGCAATTACCTCAATCTATTGTCATTGTTGGTGGCGGTGTCATTGGGATTGAATGGGCGTCGATGCTGCATGATTTTGGAGTTAAGGTGACCGTATTAGAATACGGACCACGAATTTTACCGACGGAGGATATCGATATTTCCGAGGAAATGCTGCATTCACTCGGAAAACGTGGCATTCATATAATAATAGAAGCAAAATTTGATGTAGATCAAGTAAAGCGACACGAGGATGAGGTGGAAATCACACTAGCATCTGGTGATGTTGTAAAAGCAGAGAAATTGCTTGTAAGCGTTGGTCGCGTGGCAAATGTTGAAAATATCGGCTTAGAAAATACAGAAATTATGATAGAAAATGGTTGTATTGTCGTGAATGAGTTTTATCAAACGAAAGAGCGGCATATATATGCGATCGGTGACGTGATTGGCGGCATGCAGCTGGCGCATGTTGCCTCACATGAGGGAATACGTGCGGTTGAGCATATGGTTGGTGAGACACATATGCCGATACATTATGCGAATATTGCGCGCTGCGTGTACGGCGCACCTGAAATCGCAAGTGTTGGCTTAACCGAGGAGCAGGCGCGTAATAGTGGTTACAAAGTAAAGACGGAAAAGTTTTCGTTTAAAGGGAATGGTAAAGCGCTTGTGTACGGCGAATCAGAGGGCTTTGTAAAAGTTGTCGCGGATTTGGATTCAAATGATGCGATTGGTGTCCACATCATTGGACCGCATGCAACCGATTTGATTAGTGAGGCAGCACTTGGGCTATTTTTAAATGCTTCACCGTGGGAGGTCGGGGCGATGGTACACCCGCATCCGACACTGAGTGAGGTCATTGGTGAGGCGGCACTTGCAATTGACGGTCGAGCAATTCATAGGTAGCTTCTTTCAGCAAATTCTTTTGTACCGTAAGCGGATTGAAACGTATAGAAAATTCATATTTTATAGGTAATGAGGTGAAGATTGTTTCGTATCTTTTCACAAAATGCCGAATGAATAGATGAACTCAGGCATTGCTACACGACACAGCAAGCCTGAATGAACCATATCGTGTGGACCAAAGCCTCCGCACATAATGACGCTGAGGCAATTGATCAAACGAAAGGAAGGGTTCGTATGACCAAGCAGGCTAGACATGAACAACTAGGTTTAACGAATGAAGATGTGCTTTCAATGTATGAGAAAATGCTCCTTGCGCGTAGACTAGATGAGCGCATGTGGCTACTAAATCGTGCGGGGAAAATTCCGTTTGTTATTTCCTGTCAAGGTCAAGAGGCGGCACAAGTAGGCGCGGCTTTTGCGCTTGATCAGACAAAGGACTATATCGCGCCCTATTACCGCGATACGGGTGTTGTATTGCAGTTTGGTATGACTGCAAAGGAATTGATGTTATCCGCCTTTGCAAAGGCAGAGGACCCAAATTCAGGAGGTCGTCAAATGCCAGGACATTTTGGCTCCAAGCGCTTGCGTATTTTGTCGGGCTCGTCTCCTGTGACGACGCAGCTTCCCCATGCGGTCGGTGTCGCACTTGCTGGGAAGATGGAGCACAAGGATTTTGTGACATTTGTCTCGCTCGGAGAAGGATCTTCTAATCAAGGTGATTTCCATGAAGGCGCGAACTTTGCAGGTGTGCATAAGCTACCGGTTATTATATTTGTTGAAAATAATAAATACGCCATTTCGGTTCCGTTAACGAAGCAGCTAGCATGTGTGCGTGTATCAGACCGTGCGCAAGGCTACGGGATGCCGGGTATAACTGTGGATGGCAAGGACCCACTCGCTGTGTATGCAACGATGAAGGAGGCAGTAGACCGTGCGAGACGTGGGGAAGGTCCCTCGCTTATTGAAGCAGAGATGGAGCGATTAACAGCACACTCCTCAGACGACGATCAGCGTCAATACCGTGCGCAACAGGAGCTTGAGAAAATACGTGTGAACGATCCTGTTCCAATGTTTGCGAATTATTTAGTTGAAACAGCTGTCGCAACGGAGGAAATGCTAGCTGAGCTAGAAAAAAAGGTTGCAGCTATCGTGAATGAAGCAACGGATTATGCAGAGCAGGCACCGTTTGCCCCTCCAGAGCATGCACTACGTTTTGTGTATGACGAGGAGGTGGATGTGTAATGATGCTATCTTATATTGAGGCGATTACACTAGCGATGAAGGAAGAAATGGAACGAGACGCGCGCGTATTTATTTTAGGTGAGGATGTCGGACATAAGGGCGGTGTATTTAAAGCAACAGCAGGGCTTTACGAGCAGTTTGGTGAGGCACGCGTGTTAGATACACCACTTGCAGAAAGTGCAATTGCAGGTGTGGCGATTGGTGCGGCGATGTACGGTATGCGCCCGATTGCGGAGATGCAGTTTGCGGATTTCATACTGCCAGCCGTCAATCAAATCGTGTCAGAGGCCGCGAAATTACGTTACCGTACGAACAATGATTGGTCGTGCCCGCTCGTGATTCGTGCGCCGTTTGGTGGGGGGATACACGGTGCACTGTACCATTCCCAGTCAGTCGAGGCGATGTTTGCGAGTACGCCGGGCTTAAAAATTGTTATTCCGTCGTCACCATATGACGCGAAAGGCTTGTTAAAGGCGGCCATTCGTGATCCGGACCCTGTGCTATTTTTCGAACATAAGCGTGCGTATCGTTTATTAAAAGAAGAGGTGCCAACAGAGGATTATGTATTGCCACTTGGAAAAGCACATGTGAAGCGTGAGGGGACAGATATAACAGTTATTACGTACGGGCTGATGGTCCATTTTGCACTGGAGGCAGCAGAGCGCTTAGCTCACGACGGCATTGAGGTACACGTTGTTGATTTACGCACCGTCTACCCGCTTGACCAAGAGGCAATTTGTACGGCGGCAAGTAAAACAGGCAAGGTGCTCCTTGTAACGGAGGACAATAAAGAGGGCAGTATACTAGGTGAGGTCGCGGCAATTATTGCCGAGCACTGTTTATTTGATTTAGACGCACCCATTAAACGACTCGCTGCACCTGACGTACCTGCGATGCCCTATGCGCAGCCGATGGAGAAGTTTTTTATCGTGAATACAGACAAAATTGAGCAGGCCATGCGCGAGCTTGCGGCGTTTTAAGGAGGGATTTTGATGCTACAACAAATTACGATGCCAAAGCTTGGAGAAAGTGTAACAGAAGGAAAGATTGAACGCTGGCTTGTGAAGGCGGGTGATGTAGTGAATAAATACGACGCACTCGCAGAGGTGACAACTGATAAGGTGAGTGCAGAAATCCCGTCGTCGTTTAGCGGTGTCATTACGGAGCTTGTGGCAAGTGAAGGAGAGGTATTACCGGTTGGTGCGCTTGTTTGTGTAATGGAAACAGAGGAAGCGAATGGTTCAACAGTACCGACCCAACAAAAAGTGGTAAATAAACCTGAGCCAATCCAGCAAGAAAAACAAGCTGAACGACTTGTTACAAAGCAAGTAGGTCGCTATTCACCAGCCGTATTAAATTTAGCGAGTAAGCATCAAATTGATTTAACGCAATTAACAGGTACAGGGGCAGAGGGGCGTATTACGCGAAAAGATGTGGAAGCCTATGTGGCAAGCGGACAGCAGGAAGCTAAAGTCGTGGAGAAGTCTCCGGTGCAAGAAGAAATGAAAAAGGTATCGCTGGCTACAGGGGATATCGAAATTCCGGTGACGTCGGTGCGTAATGCGATTGCGAAAAATATGCTGCGAAGCACGACGGAAATCCCGCATGCTTGGACGATGATTGAGGTCGATGTAACGGAGCTTGTTGCGTATCGTGAGCAGATGAAAGATGACTTCAAACGGCGCGAAGGCTTTAATTTGACGTATTTTGCGTTCTTTTTGAAGGCGGTCGCACAAGGCTTGAAAAAATATCCGATGATGAATTCTGTATGGGCGGGCGATAACATAATTCAGAAGAAAGACATCAACCTATCCATCGCCGTTGCGACAGATGATGCACTTTTTGTACCAGTCATTCGAAATGCCGATGAAAAGTCGGTTAAAGGGATTGCGAAAGAAATTGCGGAGCTCTCTAACATTGTGCGCGAAGGGAAATTAAAAGCAGAGCATATGCAAGGTGGAACGTTCACCGTAAATAATACTGGTTCATTTGGCTCGGTCCAATCGATGGGGATTATTAATTATCCGCAAGCAGCAATCCTTCAATTTGAAAAAATTGTTAAAAAACCTGTAATAGTACAGCAAAATATGATCGCACCAAGAGACATTTTGAATCTTTGTTTGTCTTTAGATCATAGAATTTTGGATGGTGTCATTTGTGGTAAATTCCTTCAATACGTAAAAGAAATTCTCGAAAATTCTAATTATAATGAGAAGTCAGTCTACTAAAAGGGCGAGAAAGCCTTTAAATAAAGGCTTTCTTTTATTTTTTTGCTTTATTGTCAGAACATTCTCATGTAAAATATGTTCTAGAACAAAGTAAGGGGGGAAGCTAGTTAGCGTCCACATGTCAACAAACATGAAAGAAATCGAATTTCCAGTAGCTAGTTATACAGAATGGCAAGAGCAGGCAGTAAAGGCTCTTAAAGGCAAGCCGTTTGAATCATTATTCACAAAAACAATTGAGAACATTACTCTTGAGCCTCTTTATACAAAAGAGAGCCTACTTGAGAAATTAGGGGACCAGCTAGAAAAGCAAGTTGCAACCGTTCGTCATTTAACGAAGGAAGCAACGTTTGGTGTCGCACAGCAAATTGTAGGGGATACAGCTGATGCTTTCATCGCAAACTTAGAGGAGAGCTTAGCGCGTGGGAATGATGTCATCACAATCGACTCAGCAGTAGCCTTCACATGGGATGAGCCAGTCATTGCTAAATTAGTGGCTTTATTATCTGAAAATTCATTTAAGATAGCGGTTACAAATGCAAATGATCCACTTTTAGCGATATTTGAAGGAATCGATGCAGCAAAACGCGCCGATGTAACAGGCTTAATCGTATCGCCATCACCGATTACGTTAGCTGATTACCCGAACGTGCGCACATTTGCGGCAAACACAGTAGCTTATCATAATGATGGTGCGAATGCGACGCAAGAGCTTGCAATTGCACTGAGCTTAGCAGCAAAACAAGCAAACGAAGCATCAGACTTCGATGTGTTTGCAGCAAAATTCTTTGTGAACTTTGCAGTTGATACGCAATTCTTCACAGAAATCGCAAAATTACGTGCATTCAAAGTATTATGGAATGCCTTCACAGCAGCATACGGCAAAGAAGCACAAGCTGTTCCTGTAGCAGTAGAAACTTCTGTACGTAGCTTCTCAAAATTAGATGTGTATGTGAACTTACTGCGTGCAGGCAACGAAGCATTCTCAGCAGCAATCGGCGGCGCGGATTTAATTACAGTTCACCCACATGACATTTTAACGAAAGTATCAGATCAATCTGTACGTATCGCACGTAACGTGTTGCTTGTGACAAAAGAAGAGTCACACGTACTGAACGTACTTGACCCAGCTGGTGGTTCATACTTCGTAGAATCATTAACAGCGGACCTTGTAAAAGATGCATGGGCACTGTTCTTAGACATCGAGCGTGCAGGTGGAATTGATGCCTACGATATCGCAACACCAATCGCGCAAGTACATGCAGAGCGTATCGCATCTGTTGAAAAGCGCAAAACAGTACTTGTTGGAACAAACAACTATGCAGATCCAACAGAAACAGTACCAGCAGAAGAAAATGCACAGTTTGCAGATGTGAAGCGTTTAGCGATTCCATTTGAAAACTTACGTAAAGAATTTGCAGCAAATCCTGTAAAAACAGCGATTTTAACATTCGGTGAGCTGAAAAACTTTAAAGCGCGTGCAGACTTCGTAGCAGGTGTATTTGCAACAGCAGGCGTTGTGCCAACTCAATCTGAAGCGTTTACATCTGTTGAAGAGGCAAAAGCTTGGTTAAATAACTCAGACTTCGACTACGTATGTGTAGCTGCGACGGATGAGGATACGAAAGAAATCGTACCAGCATTATTAGACGGCAAGCGTGCGACAGTTATACTTGACGCGGCAGGTCGCTACAAAGAAGAGGCAGATGCTTGGACAGCTGCAGGCTTAAACGGCTTTGTATTTGCAGGTCAAAATTTAGTAGAAAAATTACAGTCAGTAGCAACAGGTGCGAAGGAGGTACAACGATGAGCAAAGCAAACTTTGAAGCAGTCGTAATTGAAGATGTATTAAAAGCAGCGCAAATCGAATCGACTAGCACATTTATGACAAACGAAGGTATCGAAGTAAAGTCTGTTTACAACGAAAAAGATATCGAATCAGCAAAGCATATTAATGACGTAGCAGGTGTTGCGCCAAATACACGTGGTCCGTACCCAACAATGTACGTAGCACGTCCTTGGACAGTTCGCCAATACGCAGGTTTCTCTACAGCGGAAGAATCAAATGCGTTCTATCGCCGTAACCTTGCGATGGGTCAAAAAGGGTTATCGGTTGCGTTCGACTTAGCGACGCACCGTGGCTATGACTCTGACCACCCACGTGTAACAGGTGACGTTGGTAAAGCCGGCGTAGCAATCGACTCAGTAGAGGATGCAAAAGTATTATTCGCAGGCATTCCACTTGATCAAATGTCTGTATCAATGACGATGAACGGTGCGGTATTACCAATCCTAGCGTTCTACATCATTGCAGCAGAAGAGCAAGGAGTATCACCAGATAAATTAGCGGGTACAATTCAAAACGACATTTTAAAAGAGTACATGGTGCGTAATACATACATTTACCCACCGGCAATGTCAATGAAAATTATCGCAGACATCTTTGAATACACAGCAAAATACATGCCGAAATTCAACTCGATCTCAATTTCGGGTTATCATATTCAAGAAGCGGGCGCGACAAATGATATCGAGCTTGGCTACACACTTGCAGATGGTTTAGAGTACGTGCGTACAGGATTAAAAGCGGGCATCGATATCGATGCATTCGCACCACGTCTATCGTTCTTCTGGGCAATTGGCATGAACTACTACATGGAAATCGCAAAAATGCGCGCAGGTCGTCGTATTTGGGCACAAATGATGAGTACGTTCAACCCGAAAAACCCGAAAACATTAGCATTACGTACACACTCACAAACATCTGGCTGGAGTTTAACAGAGCAAGATCCGTTCAACAACGTAACGCGTACATTAATCGAAGCGAACGCAGCTGCGATGGGTCATACACAATCACTTCATACAAATGCGCTTGATGAAGCGATTGCTCTACCAACAGACTTCTCTGCTCGTATTGCGCGTAATACGCAATTATTCTTACAAGATGAGACTGGCATGACGAAAGTAATCGATCCATGGGGCGGTTCGTACTATGTTGAGAAATTAACAGAAGAATTAACTGAAAAAGCATGGGCATTAATCGAGGAAATTGAAGAGCTAGGAGGCATGGCGAAAGCGATTGAGACAGGTCTTCCAAAAATGAAGGTTGAAGAAGCTGCGGCAAAACGCCAAGCGAAAATCGACTCAAAAACAGAGACAATTGTCGGCGTAAACAAATTCCGCCTTGCAGAAGAAGAGCCAATCGACATTTTAGATATCGACAACGCACTTGTTCGTGAACAGCAAATCGCACGCTTAAAAGAAATGAAAGAAAACCGTAACGAAGAAGAAGTACAAAAGCACTTAGCTCGCCTGACGCAAGCGGCTAAAGACGGCTCAGAAAACTTACTAGCTGTTGCAGTGGACGCAGCGCGCGCTCGTGCATCACTTGGTGAAATTTCAGATGCAATCGAAGACGTATCAGGTCGTCATAAAGCAGTCATTCGCTCAATTTCTGGCGTTTACTCTGAAAACTATTCAGATAAAGAAGCGATTCAAGAAGTGAAGCAAATGATTGAAGACTTCGCAACACAAGAAGGTCGTCGTCCACGTATTTTAATTGCGAAAATGGGTCAAGATGGTCATGACCGCGGTGCAAAAGTTGTAGCAACAGGCTATGCGGACCTTGGCTTTGACGTAGATATCTCACCATTATTCATGACGCCAGCGGAAACAGCGCAAATGGCTAATGAAAATGACGTGCATGTTGTCGGTGTATCCTCACTCGCAGCAGGTCACAAAACATTAGTACCAGAATTGTTAGCGGAGCTGAAAAAGGTTGGGCGTGAGGATATTATCGTGATTGTTGGTGGTGTAATTCCAGCACAAGACTACGCATTCCTATACGAAGCAGGCGCGAAAGCAATTTTTGGACCAGGTACAGTTATTCCAGTTGCTGCTGTGAAAATGCTTGAAGAAGTATACAAAGCACTTGGCTACGAGGAAGAATAGTATGAAAGAAAATAATCAGGAACTGAGCGCTTTATTCGTAATGGACGGTGTGACAGGGGGGCATGATGGTATGAACTATGTTTCACCAAAGAAGTTCCGTAAAAAAAAGCAGGAAACTCTTGATATTTCTAAATTAGCTGAAGAAGTGCGTTCGGGCGACCGAACGGCACTTTCGAAAGCGATTACGCTCATTGAAAGCTCAAATGCCGTGCATAAAGCAGACGGGCAGAAGTTGCTTCAGGAGTTACTGCCGTATACAGGGAACAGCATTCGCGTCGGGATTACCGGTGTACCTGGTGCAGGGAAAAGCTCGTTTATTGAAGCATTCGGCACGAAGCTAGCAAAAATGGGGAAGCGTGTGGCGGTACTTGCGATTGATCCGAGCTCGTCACTATCTGGTGGTAGTATTTTAGGGGATAAAACGCGTATGGAGGAGCTTGTGCGTCAGCCAAATGCCTTCGTACGTCCATCACCGAGTGCCGGTACTTTAGGTGGCGTGCACAAAAAATCACGTGAGACCATGCTTCTGTGCGAGGCGGCCGGCTATGACGTGCTGCTCATTGAAACAGTTGGTGTAGGTCAAAGTGAGACATATGTACGCGGAATGGTTGACTTCTTCCTGCTACTTGTCCTGACAGGTGCAGGGGACGAATTGCAAGGGATGAAAAAGGGAATTATGGAGCTTGCAGACGGCATTATTGTGCATAAGGCGGACGGCGATAACGAACGCTTTGCGCGTAGAACGATGCAGGAGTATAAGCAAATCCTTCATTTCTTACAGCCATCAACACCGACTTGGATGAGTACAGCACTTGCGGTATCATCACTAGAAAAACGTGGTTTAGACGAAGTTTGGGCGATGCTTGAGAAGTTTAAGGAAACGACGACTGAATCAGGTATTTGGCCGCATCGTCGCCATGAGCAAACTCGTGATTGGTTCCATTCGATGATTACCGACCAGCTGATTGACTCGTTTTATCAAGACGCGCAGCGCAAGGAGCAAATGAAGCGTTTAGAGCGTGACATTTTACAAGGGAAATTAACAGTAACGCAAGGCGTCAACGAATTATTTCCTGAATGAGCAGAAACAAACATAAATAAGATACGTTTTTCGTAACAGGTCTTTGCACATCTCCTATCGTCCTGCTATGATTAGAAGGAATATAGAAAGGAGCGAATACGCTAATGAATATGGATTACGATTTATTTATGCAACAAATTACAACAACTGCTCGTGCAGAAATGGAAGCAGCAGGTTATGAGCAATTACGTACACCTGAAGAGGTAGAGGCGGCATTTGCTCGCACGGGTACGACACTCGTAATGGTGAACTCAGTATGTGGCTGTGCAGGAGGTATCGCACGTCCAGCAGCAGCGCAGGCTGTACACTATGACCGTCGTCCAGATCATTTAGTAACAGTATTTGCAGGTCAAGATAAAGAGGCAACTGCAGCAGCACGTTACCTATTTGGTGAAGACCACCTACCATCATCACCGTCATTTGTATTACTGAAGGACGGTCAAGTCGTGGCAGAGGTTGGTCGTTATGAAATTGAAGGACATGACCCAGTAAGTGTTGTGATGAACCTACAAGGCAACTTCGAGGAATATTGCGAGGAAGTTTAAATACGATATTGTATGCCGCTCGTGGCGGCATACAATTCTATTATCTACGTGACGGGAGTGAATCCGATCTTGAAAAAGTTTTCAATCGGCTATCGTACACTAAAAACCGCAGTAGGGGCTTCTTTAGCGATTGCCGTAGCACAGTTTTTTGATTTGGAGTTTTTTGCATCTGCAGGCATCCTGACGATTCTTTCTGTGCAGTTAACGAAACGAAAATCAGTACATGCCGTGTATACACGTATTGTAGCCAGTGCTGTCGGCATGCTATTTGCATACATATTTTTCGGAATATTCGGATACAACCCACTTATTTTAGCAGTCGTATTAGTTTTGTATTTACCAATTAGTGTGTCGCTCGGTGTGGCAGAGGGCTTTGTGTCAAGTGCCGTTATACTGATGCACATTTATTCAAAGGCGAATTTTACGCTAGATTTACTGATGAATGAAGTAAGTCTAATGGTCATTGGCTTTGGTATGGGCTTACTCGTCAATATGTATATGCCGGACATCTCAGTAAATATTGAGCGCTACCGCGTGACAATTGAGCAGCTATATAAAAAAATTCTTGCCGAAATCGCGCTGTACCTCCGTAACGGGGATACATTGTGGGACGGGAAGGAATTAATTGAGGCAGAGCAGCAATTACAAAAGGCAAAGGCACTCGCTTTCTTGGATGTGCAAAATCATTTGACGCGTAAAGATAACCTATACTATGTTTATTTTGATATGCGTGAAAAGCAATTAGAAATTATTGAACGTGTCTTACCGAAAATTACGGCGTTACCGGTCATGCCAGAACAGGCCACACTTGTAGCGGAGTTTATGGAGGATTTAAGCGAGCACGTTCACTCAGGAAATACAGCAAGTCATTTTAGAGAAAAGTTAGATGTGGTAAAAGAGGAGTTTGCGAAGATGCCACTGCCGCATGATCACGAAATGTTTTTAGCGATGGCGGCACTTTATCAATTTATCGAAGAGATGGATCAATATTTAATGATTAAGCAGTCGTTTAAAGGCTTACAAATAGAAAAAAAGGATGCGTATTTCGCACCCTAGCCGATCATTGCAACGCCCATGCCGATTGTTGAAACAATCATGATGACGATCATTGCATAAACGATGATTTTTTGAAATTTTTTATTGCTCATAATTTTCGCTCCTTTATCACTATCTTTCAATAGTGTATCAAATCTAAAAATTTTCTCAAGTACATTCGTTTATGAGTGTTAAATAATTGCAGGTTGTTAAAAGGAGAGTTTCATTGTGGAAAAAGTAGATCATATTGGTATTGCCGTACGCGATATTGAAGAGCGTATTACGTATTATACAGAAACTTTAGGTTTGAAGCTGTTAAAGGTGGAAGAAGTAGAGTCTCAACAAGTGAAGGTAGCATTCATTGATGCGGGCAACGTGAAAATCGAGCTTTTAGAGCCAATGAGCGAGAAAAGTGCGATTCACGGCTTTTTAGAAAAGCGCGGCGAGGGTATTCACCACGTAGCGTTCGGTGTAACAGGCATTCGCGAGCGTATGGCTGAATTACGTGAAAAAGGGGTGCGCTTACTGTCAGATGAACCAGGTCCTGGTGCAGGCGGCGCAGAAGTAGCGTTTTTACATCCGAAAGATTCTTATGGTGTTCTTTATGAATTATGCGATAAAAGTGGAAAAGGGGAAAGCAAATAATGACAATCACATTAGATATGTTTGATAAAATTAATGAATTATATGACCGTAAAAGCGTAATCGAGCTAGGTGGCGGTGATGCACGTATTGAAAAGCAGCACGAAAAAGGCAAGTATACAGCTCGTGAACGTATCACAATGTTATTAGATGAAGGGTCGTTTGTAGAAATCAACCCATTTTTAACACACCGTACAGTAGACTTCGGTATGGAAAAATTAGAGGGCCCTGGTGATGGGGTTGTTACTGGTTTTGGTAAAATTAATGGTCGAAATGTATACTTATTCGCACAAGACTTCACAGTATTCGGTGGTGCACTTGGTGAAATGCACGCGAAAAAAATCGCTTCTGTTATGGATTTAGCTGCGAAAAACGGTACACCATTCATCGGTATTAACGATTCAGGCGGCGCGCGTATTCAAGAAGGCGTACTTTCACTTGATGGCTACGGTCACATTTTCTACCGTAACTCAATCTATTCTGGTGTCATTCCACAAATCTCAGTAATTATGGGACCTTGTGCAGGTGGTGCAGTGTACTCACCTGCCATCACGGACTTTATTTTAATGGTTGATAAAACATCTCAAATGTTCATTACGGGACCAAAAGTAATCGAAACAGTAACAGGCGAAAAGATTTCTGCTGAAGGTCTTGGTGGTTCAAAAGTACACAATGCGATTTCTGGTAATGCACACTTCCGCGCTGAAAACGAGGAAGCAGCAATTGCACAAATTCAGCAATTACTTTCTTACTTACCACAAAACAACAAAGAAAAAGCACCGAAATTTGATCGTCCAGCAGGCGATGATTTCCGTTCAGAGCTTGTTGACGTTGTACCGATTGATCAAACAAAATCTTACGATGTGCGTAAAGTAGTTGAGCAAGTGGTGGACGAAGGTTCATTCATGGAAGTTCAAAAAGAATTCGCGAAAAACATTGTAGTTGGTTTCGCACGTATCGCTGGTGAATCAGTTGGGTTAGTATGTAACCAACCGAAATTCCTAGCAGGTGGTCTTGATATCGACTCATCTGATAAATTAGCTCGTTTCGTACGTACGTGTGACGCATTTAACGTGCCAGTCATCACATTCGAAGACGTTTCAGGCTTCTTCCCAGGCGTTAAGCAAGAGCATGGCGGTATCATCCGTCACGGTGCGAAAATCCTTTACGCTTACTCGGAAGCAACTGTACCAAAAATTACAGTTATCTTACGTAAAGCATACGGTGGTGCATATGTAGCACTGAACTCAAAAGCTATCGGCGCTGACTTAGTATTTGCTTGGCCGAACGCTGAAATCGCAGTAATGGGTGCTGCTGGTGCGGCAAACATCATCCACGCGGGTGAAATTGCGAAATCAGTTGATCCAGAAGCAACACGCGCAGCGAAAATCGAAGAGTACAAAGAAAAATTCGCCAACCCATACGTTGCAGCATCTCGCGGTATGGTAGACGATGTTATCGATCCTCGTGAAACACGTATTAAGCTAATCCAAGCACTGGATATGCTATCTACAAAGCACGAAGACCGTCCATTCAAAAAACACGGAAATATTCCACTATAATAATAGTGAACATTTCAAGCAGCCTGTTGACCTAGTCAATGGGCTGTTTTTAATGTGTGAGGGAAACACGAAAACTTCAGTGGCTTCAATGCTGACGCTGATTTAAAGATTTTTGGAGCGTTATGGCATTAGCGAAAAAGAAAACAGTACGCGTAGAAGCAGATGGCTAACTACAGCAATCTTTATCTAGATTTGTTATAATAATGGGAAATAACTAGTTCTTGAGGTGATTGGTTGACGCATTATCAGATTTATGTGACAGATTTATCGAAGGCACAGCAGGCACTGACAAACGAAGGCATTATGAGTAGGGTTCAAGGGATGTATTTGGAGACTTCCTATGAAACGGGCAAAAAGATGGAGCTCATTATGATGCTAAATAAAGCACGTATTGTTGTTTATGATATTGAAGAGGTATGAGGTAGTTACTTACATATCCGTTTACATTGAGAAATGACTTAGAGCATTAGACATAGGAGGCAGGCGTATGCAGTGGCAGCAACTACAACAAGCGTACATAACGCTCAAAAATAACTTAGAGCAGCTCGCAAAATATAAAAAGCAAAAACAGCTACTTGATAAGCAAATTGTCCATGCAAAGGCGCAGATTATAGCACTTGAGCAGGAGTTGAATGCAATTCGTGTGCGTCTAGAGAAAAACGAGCAGTTTTCCTTTTTAACGTTTGTCCGTTCATTAACCGGGCGGAAGCAAAAGCTGATGGAGGAAAGCTTGTCGGAGGCGATGACGCTTGAATTGAGGCTTGTTGAAACACAGCTGATGCTAGAGGATTTACAGGACGATCAGATTGACATTGTCTATAAGTTAAATGCGATTCATGAGGTGCATTTAGTAGGGGAACTAGAGGCGGTTGAGCAGAAGAAGCGCGATTGGCTGTTGCAGTATGAAAGCCCGCTTGCGGTGAAGTTAAATGATTTAACGGAAGAATATACAGCATTGAAGCGTCTTTCTAAGGAGTTGGCTGAGGCTTATTTAGCGGCTGAGCAAACAATTGAACCACTTGAACAGGCGATTGCCTCGTTAAAAACAGCGCAAAGCTATTCGACATGGGACACGTTTTTTGGTGGTGGGTTTATTGTGACGGCCATGAAGCACGATAAAATCGAAGTGTCACAGGGGAATTTGCACAAAGTACAAATTGCTCTGCAACGTTTGCAAAACGAGCTTGTAGATATTGAGACGTGGAGCAAAATGTCGTACAAAATTGAACTAGAAGGCTTTGTGAAATTCGCAGATTACTTCTTTGATGATATTTTCTCAGCCTGGTCGATTCATGCAAAGCTTGCGACAAGTGTTGAGCAGTTAAAGCGCGTTCTCGATGATGTGTACAGTACACGCGTTTATTTAGCATCAAAAATGGAAGAGACAAAAGCGCGCTTAAAAGCAATTGAGCAAGAGGAACAGCAAATTTATCTGATGGATGCGACAATTTTTTAGCAGAACGTTGTATTTTTACCAAAATAGGCGTACACTTTTATTGATTATTTCCAGAGTGGAAAACAAGCGAAAGCAGGGATTTACATGACATCAAGATTAGTAGAAGAATTTTTAGAGCTCGTACAAATTGACTCTGAAACGAAGCATGAGGAGGTCATTGCACCGATTTTAGTAGGGAAGCTAGAGGTAATGGGCTTTGACGTTGTGCAGGACGATGCACATACACGTAATGGGCATGGTGCAGGCAATATTATTGCGACATTGCCAGGGACTTTAGATGTCGAACCAATTTACTTTACGGTGCATATGGATACCGTTGTACCAGGCGTTGGGATTAAGCCAGAAATTCGCGCGGACGGCTATATTTATTCAGATGGCACAACGATTTTAGGTGCGGATGATAAAGCAGGTATGGCAGCACTATTTGAAATGGCGAAGCGTCTGCGTGAGCAAAACATCGCACACGGTACAATTCAATTTATCATTACTGCAGGTGAGGAGAGCGGGCTTGTTGGAGCAAAAGAGCTAGACCCATCAATGATCATCGCGAAGTACGGCTTTGCGGTGGATAGTGATGGCAAAGTAGGCGGTATCGTAACAGCGGCGCCGTTCCAAGCAAAAATCATGACAAAAATCCTCGGTAAAACAGCACATGCAGGTGTCGCACCTGAAAAAGGCATTTCAGCGATTACTGTAGCAGCAAAGGCTATTGCACAAATGAAGCTTGGTCGTTTAGACGAGGAAACAACAGCGAATATCGGTCGCTTTGAAGGTGGTCAGGCAACAAATATCGTATGTGACGAGGTCCATATTTTAGCGGAAGCACGTTCGATTGATGAGGCGAAGCTAAATGTGCAAACAGCACATATGAAAGAGACTTTTGAACGAGTTGCGACTGAAATGGGCGCGCGTGCAGAAGTAGAAGTAAAACTAATGTACCCTGGTTTCCGTGTAACGGAAGATGATAAAGTAGTACAAGTAGCAATGGCGGCAGCACGTAACATTGACCGTACACCACAGCTCGGTATTTCTGGTGGCGGTAGTGATGCGAACGTGATCGCAGGCTTTGGTATTCCAACAGTGAACCTTTCAGTAGGCTATGAGGATATCCATACGACAAATGAGCGTATACCGGTAGAAGAGCTAGAAAAATTAGCAGATTACTTAGTAGAAATCGTCAAACAAACGACAAAATAAGAGGTGACTTTATGGGATTTGAAAAAGCTGTAGTATTTGGCTGTGGAACAGAGGAGTATGCACTACCGATTGATCAAGTTGTTTCGATTGAAAAATTAGAGCGTGTGACACCGATTCCACACCTACCCAATTATTTAATGGGCTTTAGTCGTATTCGTGAGGAGCTTGTACCTGTTATTGACTTCCAGCGTGTTTTATATAATCGCCCAAGTGACGGTGAGCATGTGCGTATCATCGTACTAAGCACAGATGTCGTGAATTACGGTTTAGTTGTAACAGAGGCGAAAGAGATTTTAGATTTTGAGCCACAGCAGTTAAAGCAAATGGGCTTAGTGAACTATGCAAAAACGCGTTATTTCACGGCTGTAGCGAACTTAGAGGACCGCATGATTTCTTGTGTGGACCCACTTATTTTAGTGAATTCATTAGAAGGCATTCGTGAAATTATTGAATACTTACACAAAATGCAGGAAAATGAAGAAACAACGAACGCATAAATCCTCAAATAACTAGCAAGATAAAACTGAAATTTTACTGCTGAATAAAAATAAAGCGCATGCCAATTTGTGGCGTGCGCTTTATTTAATCTGTTGAATTTTTTGTCGTTGAAATTGTTTGAAATAAGCAAATGCTGTTGGGATGAGTACAAAGGCTGAAATAACAAGTAGCGTCAGCATCACATTTTGCTCGACCCATTTAATATTGCCAAGTACATAGCCGCTACCAAGCCAAACGGTTACCCAAAGAAAGGCACCCGCTACATTAAAGCGCACAAATTTCCAATACGAAAAGCCTGTGTAGCCTGCGATAAATGGCGTCATCGTGCGCATAACTGGCACGAAACGTGAAAAGGTAATCGCGGCGCGGTCATAGCTTTCTAAAAACTGTTTCGCGCGGCTCATCGCATTTGCTGGCAATAAGCGCAGTAAGCGTTTACGTGCAGATACCCTTTGAATCGTACGGCCGATGAAAAAATTTTGGCTATCCCCAAGCGAGGTAGCGACAAAATATAAAATAAATAACACGAGAAAATCGAGCCGACTAATCGCCGCGAGTGTACCGCTTGCAAAAACAAGTGAGTCACCAGGTAAAAACGTTAAAATAACAAATGCAGTTTTCGTAAAAACAATCGCAAAAAGAATGACATAAATCGTAACGCCGTATGTTTGAATATACGAATATAATTCTTCATCAATGCTGCGTAAAAAATCAATGATGTCAACTAACAAAATTCCACCTCGTTATTTTCCGCCTTGTTTCATTTATCATACTTGAAAACAGAAGAATTATACTACTTATGTATCTCGTAAATAGAAAAAATTCTAGTAAATAAAGATTTTTTCTTATTATTTATGCATTATAAATGAAACTTTATTCATTTTAAGTCCGTAGAATAATTTGAGGTGAAGCGTATGTGGAATGAAAAAAAGCTAGATTTACCAGATACACCGATAGAACGAGTGGCCAATTTAGTAGGCATTGTTGCATTTACAGCAATGATTACGATGCTCGTTTTGCAATGGAACCAACTACCTGAGACAATTCCAGCACATTTTGGGCTTAAAGGGGAAGTGGATAGATGGGGCTCAAAAATCGAGCTACTTATTTTACCTCTGATTGGGTTCGCTCTTTATGCGCTACTACACGTACTTGAAAAGCACCCACATACACATAATTATCCAGCGCGACTGAATGATGCAAATCGTGAAACATTTTATGTACATAGTCGGCGTGTGTTAAATTTAACGAAAAATGTTTGTGTTTTATTATTCGCCTATACAACGTGGCGCACGATTTTGATTGCGAAGGGAACAGCGGCAGGCCTAGGGATGATACCGTTTAGTTTGTTATTAATCGCATTGTTTGCAATCGTGATTTGGGGAGCAATCGGGATGTCCCGTATACGCTAATATGATACAATTATACTAGCTTTATCCAGAAAAAGACGCTCGCCATAAATATTTGTTTTCTATTTTTTGACGTTAAATAAGAGCCGTTTTGAACAGGTATGAGCGTAGTATTTTGTGTTATTCCTAGCAGTTTTGCTACATTTGCAAGATATCTGCTTAGTAGCGTATACTAGCATGTAAATAGGGGGTGGTGTCGTGCAAATTCGTTATGCAACGAAGGCTGATTGCGCGGTCATGGTGGCATTGATGCAAGATGCATTTTCACAATATAAAGAGGAGCCGGTTCCGTCGAGCGCGTTATTTGAAACGGAGCACGATGTAAAATGTGCGTTTGACAACGGGGAGCGTGCATTAATCATTGAAAATGCCAGCGAAATCGTGGGGATGGTTCGCTATCAATTAGTTGAGGATAGTTTATATTTTCATCGTTTGGCCATTCGTCGTGAGCACCAGACAAAGGGCTACGCGAAAAAGCTATTAATTGAACTAGAACTTGAGGCGATTAGCGAGGGGAAAAATTATGTGCGTTGCCGCGTGCGTGCCAACTCACCAAAAAGTTTGGCACTTTATGTAAACTTTGGCTATAAGCAATACGCGGAGCAATGGGTAGAAAAGTCGGGTGGTCAGCAAGTACTTGTGGCATTGCTTGAAAAATCCTTATTATAAGCAAAGGGCTAGCTTAGATGAAAAGCTAGTCCTTTTTTGCATCATAAAGCTTTTGCAGTAATAAAAACTGCTCCTCACGATAATCTTTTTGCCCGCGTAAATATTTTTCCTTTAGGTTGAAATAGCAAATTTCTAAATACTCCGCATCATGATGTCGGGCGAACGGCGTGTAGTGCAGCGGCTCGGCTACATGTTCAAAATAGCGCGCCATTTTGTCGATTGTCCGAATTTGAATGCCACGCTTACGCATTTCAGCGAGCACAATGTTTGTATAAAGCAGCAGATCCTCGCGTGGATAGTCATAAATATAGTTAATGAGAATATGCTTATCCTCTTTTGCAAATATGCTATTGAGCTCACGCCACTGTGCTAGGAGCTGGCTTTTTGGGAGCGTGGGAATTATATCTGTATGCCATAAACGCATAAATATCACCTCAAAGTCGATTATACCGCATGAGGTAGCAGCCGTGCCTGCTTGAGACGCTGACGAACGATGACCCCAAGCCATGCTGCAATCAAGGCCTTAATAATACCGCCGATGATAAACGGCAATACGCCGCTAATAAATGCGGCTTGCCACGATAAGCCATTCATCAATTTCAACCATGTTGCACCGAAAGCAAGCGTCACAATCATACCAAGTAAATTGGCAATGAGTGCATGCGTAAACGTTACCCCGAACCACTGGTAATAGAGCCCCATTACAAGCGCGGTAAAAATAAAGCCTAAAATATAGCCACCTGTAGGGCCAAATAAAATGCCAAGGCCTCCTGTGAATGATTGGAATACAGGCAACCCAATTACGCCTAAAGCAATATAAAGCAGAACACTTAGTGTGCCGTATTTCAGCCCGAGAATAGTGACAATTAGCCCAATGGCAAGTGTTTGTCCTGTAATTGGAATAAGTGGAATTGGAATCACGACTTGAGCGAGCACCGCAATAAGTGCTGCACAAAATGCAGTAAGTATATACATATGTAAAGATTTTGACATGAACGCCACCCTTTCGTTAACTGAAATCAGATATCGGTTAACGTAAATATAAAATGAACTATTCAAATTGTCAAATAAATTTTGTTTAATACTATGAATGTTTATTTTTCCGTTATATCAGAATAATTAGTTTATAAAAATATTTCTTTAAATTGTTTGAAAAATGCAAGGAAAAGACGTTTTTCTCACTATTTTTTGCTAGATTATTGATTTGTTAGGCAAAATAATAGATGATTAATGCATCGAAAAATTGTGCGAATTATTTTAAGATAATTCCATTTTAGATTGAATAGCTCAGAAAGTGAGCACAAATTAAAAAGCGTTGAAAGTCGTGGATCAAACTACGACGGGAGCAATTTCTGGAGAGAGCGCATTATGCGTCGCCGAAGGATTCACAATCTCAGGCAAAAGGACAGAAGGGTAATTATGATTTTTTGTTATTCTTTCATTTCAGAGATTGGTCTACTGTGACCAGTCTCTTTTTGTTTTTATCTCATTCTCTCAGGGGAAACACCTGAGAGAATGAAGCGAAGCCACCGCGTGATAAGCATCGTGCTCACCAAACGCACAGAGGACAGTGTGATAAGCCCTGTAGTATGGGAGAAGTAATAGTAACTTGGCGCGAGTGAGCGAAATGGATCGAATGGACAAATAAAACAATGAAGTCAATTCTCTCAAACAACTACATTCAACTACAATGACGACGCAATATTCGATTGTTTAGAGGAGGGAAATGACATGGAACAACATTTAAAACGAGATTTAAAAAATCGACACGTCCAGCTAATTGCCATTGGTGGTACGATTGGGACGGGGTTATTCCTTGGTTCGGGGAAGGCGATTGCACTCGCAGGACCATCGATTATTTTGGCCTATTTAATCGTCGGGATCGCGCTATTTTTCGTCATGCGCGCGCTCGGTGAATTACTATTATCAAAGGCGGGCTATACAACCTTTACAGATTTTGCGACGGAATATATCGGTCCGTGGGCAGGCTATGTGACAGGCTGGACATATTGGTTCTGCTGGATTATGACAGCAATGGCTGATATTATCGCCGTCGGTATGTACACGCAGTACTGGTTTGATATTCCGCAGTGGGTACCTGCTATTGCATGTTTAGTTGTACTGCTTGCACTCAATTTATTAACAGTAAAATTATTCGGTGAACTAGAATTCTGGTTTGCATTAATCAAAATCATTACAATCGTCGCGTTAATCGTGATTGGTATTTTCTTATTAATTATTGGCTTTGAAACGCCGTCTGGTACAGTCGCAGTATCAAATCTGTGGGCGCATGGTGGATTATTCCCGAACGGTGCATTTGGCTTCCTAATGGCATTCCAAATGGTTGTCTTCGCGTTCGTTGGGGTGGAGTTAGTCGGTGTAGCAGCTTCAGAAACAGCGAACCCACAAAAAAATATTCCATCAGCCATTAATAAAATTCCGCTACGTATTTTACTATTTTACGTCGGTGCATTATTCATTATTTTAGTGATCAACCCTTGGGACACACTGAGTGCAGATAATTCACCATTCGTGCAAGTGTTTGCATTAGTTGGGATTCCAATCGCAGCGGGCTTAATTAACTTCGTTGTATTAACATCGGCTGCATCTGCTGGTAACAGTGGGATGTTTTCGACAAGCCGCATGCTATTCAGCTTAGGGAAAAGCGGACAAGCTTCAAAGAAATTTGCGAAGCTAAACAAAAACAGCGTACCGCAAAATGGTTTACTTGTATCGGCTGTTGTCGTATCCATTGGTGCACTACTTAGCTACCTCATGCCAGAGAGTGCATTTGAAATCGTGACGACAATTAGTGCGATTTGCTTTATTTGGGTGTGGAGCATTATTTTAATTTCACATATCATTTACAAAAAGCGTCATCCAGAAATGCATCAAGCATCCAGCTTTAAAGCACCGCTTACACCAGGAATTAACTACGTTGTTTTGGCATTCTTCGTCTTTCTACTGATTGTAATGGCGATTTCTGAATCAACGCGTACAGCACTCATGCTGACGCCGATTTGGTTCATCATGCTGTTGGTTATTTTTAAGGTGAAGCGCAGTAAGTAAAGAAAAGGACTCGCTCAGGAATTATTCTTGAGCGTAGTCCTTTTTTAGTACATATATTTCCTGTTTTGGTTCAGAGGAGCTGTTGAGCGCAATGACACCGCCGATAATGAGCACGAGACCAAGAATTTTGAGTACGGTAAAGACCTCACCCCATAAGAGAATGCTAATGATGGCCGTAACAGCAGTACCTACGCCTGACCAAATGGCGTACGCTAAGCTAAGTGGCAATGTTTTTAATACGACGCCTAATAAAAAAAATGAGATGCTGTAACCAAAGACAACAGCAAAAGACGGCCAGAAAACGGTGAAGCCATCTGAATACTTTAACATCGTTGTAGCGAAAATCTCGCTGCCAATAGAAAGTGCTAATAAAATATATGCATTCATAGAATTTACCTCGAATCGTTAATGTGTACCACCAATATTCAGTAAAATAACCCCACCAATAATACAACCTAAGCCGAGTAATTTTTTTGTATTGAAATGCTCC
The DNA here is from genome assembly GCA_040274725.1 of Solibacillus sp. GTDB lineage: Bacteria > Bacillota > Bacilli > Bacillales_A > Planococcaceae > Solibacillus. Next base: position 119,683 of record JBEMAQ010000009.1, read on the forward strand.
TTATAAAAGAACACGCCTACCATCGCCGTCAATGCTGTTCCGACGCCTGACCAAATGGCATAAGCAGTTCCTAAAGGAATCGCGCGTAATGATAAGGAAAGGGTATAAAATGCGACGAGATAGCCGAGGATGATGCCTCCTACTGGGAGCCATTTTTTCGCGCTGGAAGCCAATTTCAACATCGAGCTAGCAAAAACTTCAGCGATAATCGCGGCAGTTAATAATAAATAAGCACTCATGTCCGAACCTCCCATGTCAATTGAATTAATTGATTCAAAATGTTTTCAGTGCGCTGCTTAGAAAGCGGTGCGGCATTTAAAACTTTCGAATAATATAAGCCATCAATCGTTAGGCGAATAAAATCAAGCGTCAGCTCGTTTAACGAGTCATTTTTTAAAAGAGCCAATGAATTCGTATAGAGCTCGGAAAGATGGTCAGCAGCTTCTTTATGTAGTAAAGAAACGGCAAAAATTCCGAGATAAAGCTCTCTATTTGTGAGTAAGTCTTCCTTAGCTGTTTGAATATAGGCGCGTGCCCATTTCCCGTATTCGTTCGAATCTGCTAAGGCGAGCTCGTTTAAGCGCTGATCAAATTGCTCGAATACATGCTGTGCGACGGAAATAATGAGCTGTTCTTTGGACGGGAAATGATAGAGTAGTCCGCCCTTACTAATACCTGCTTCCTTCGCTACAGCCTCTAATGTTAAGGCGTGAAAATGATTCGCCAATATATAGTGTTTAGCCGTTTCAATAATTTGCTGCTTTGTTGCCGCTGCTTTTTTCATTTCGCTGCCTCCTTGTATTTCATTTATACCGTCTAGACGGTCTTTTTTCAATATTTTTCTGAATAATCCAAAATTTTGGTTATAATAACTAAAAAGGTTTGGTCGTTTTGACGAAAACGTCGATGTAATTCAGTATGAGATTTTTTACAATGGAAGAAGAAAGGGGGCTCGTGGCATGAATGCAATTTATTTTAATGAAACGATTACGAAACAGCCATTAAAGCAAGGCTTACTCGATGAATGTACATTTGCAGTGAAGGACGTTTTTGCTGTGGAGGGTGAGCGAAATAGCGCGGGGAATCCAACCTGGTATGAGACACACGTACCAGCTAGACAAACAGCAGATGTAATTGATCAATTACGTAAGGAAGGTGCAACACTGCGAGGCTTTACCCATACGGACGAATTAATGTATAGCTTAAATGGTGAAAATGTACATTACGGTACACCACCAAATCCACTGGATGAAAACCGTATTCCAGGGGGTTCTTCAAATGGTTCAGCAGCGGCCACGATTGAACGAGATTTCACTGTCGGAACGGATACGGGAGGCTCGATTCGTGTACCGGCAAGCTACTGTGGTGTTTACGGCATTCGCCCGACACATGCAGCGGTGTCATTAGACGGGGTCATTCCACTTGCATCTAGCTTTGATACAGTTGGCTGGATGAGTACGTCAAGCAGTGTACTAAAGCGAGTTGGTGACGTGCTGTTTGATACGATGGGCTCACCGTTTACGCAGGTCATTGTAGACGAGATGGCATGGTCATTTTTAGCGCAGGACGATCAACAAATATTGAAGGAAGCACTCGCTGTCGTGCCAACGAGTCAGCAACAAATTACCGAAAATTTAGCAGACTGGGCATCACTATTTCGTAACATTCAAGGAATGGAAATTTGGCAAACACACGGCGCGTGGATTGAGCGCGAGCAGCCGAATTTCGCCCCAGCGATTGCCGAGCGTTTTCAGTGGGCAAGTGAATTAAATACGGCATGCTACGAGAAATTAAAAATGCGCCAGGAGCAAGTGACCGATTATATGCAGCAGCAATTGCTCGAGACAGACGTGCTTGTTATTCCGACGACTGCTTCTGTCGCACCGAGGAAAAACGCGCCCGTGCAAGAGGTTGAGGACATTCGTACAAAAACGATGCAGCTCACATGTATCGCAGGTTTAACGGGCTTCCCACAAGTAACAGTGCCTGTGATGCGACCAGACGGACTTGCGCTCGGCCTGTCGTTTATCGCGAATAAAGGCTGCGACCGCCAACTGCTACATTTTGTGGATGAATATTTTGGAGGTGTCAGATGAGATTAGCTGTAGTAAATGACGCGGGACAACGAAAAACGGTTGTCCTTGTAGAAGACCGCGCGTATTTCTTGGCAGACGTTGCGAAACAATATGACAAGCCGCTCCTTACATTAATTGAGCAACAGCAGCTAAAGGGATTGCAAAATGAATTATTACAGGTTGATTGGGAACAGGCGCCGTTTACATTCGTAGCGGATGCGAAGCTTGATATTCCATACACGGGCGCCGCACATATTTTCGGTGTAGGGGTTAATTATGTCGCGAAGGCTGAGGATTTACAGTTCACACCGGACGCGAAGCCTGTGTGCTTTTTAAAGACAAATGATGTTCTAGTTGGACCAGACGTGGACATTACATATCCGCACTTTTCGCAGCAAGTATCCGCTGAAGGAGAGCTTGCGTTAATTATTGGTAAACCGTGCTTTGAGGTCAGTGAGGACGAAGCTTTATCCTATGTTGCGGCTTACACAACCGCACTCGACTTAACGGCGAAGGATGTTCATGCAGAAAACCCGCGCTTTATGCAAATTTCGAAGCTATTTAAAGGGTCTTGTAGCTTTGGTCCTGAAATAAAGTTGTTAGAGGGTGATGTAGCCGCACTTGAAGTAAAAACGCTGCAAAATGGGCAAGTTGTGCATCAAAATGTCGTCTCGAATATGATGTTTACGCCTGCGTTTATTGTGTCGTATTTATCTAAGTACGTGACGCTTTTACCGGGGGATATTATTTTGACGGGGACACCGGGTTCATTTGATGTTAGCGTTGGAGATGTTGCGGAGTGCCACGTATCAGGCTTAATGCCGCTAAAAAATAACATTCGCTAATCAATACAAAGGGGAGAGGTTTAGGATGAAACAATACCGTGCAACAACAATGGCGACAAGAGGAATGGTGACAACACCGCATTACTTAGCTTCGCAGGCAGCATTAGAGATTTTACATAAGGGGGGCAATGCGGTCGAGGCAGCGATTGCGGCGGCTTCGACAATTGCAGTCGTCTATCCGCATATGAATAGTATCGGTGGCGATAATTTTTGGCTCATTTACAATGCAAAAACAGGTGACGTGAAGGCGTTAAATAGCAGCGGGCGTGCAGGTGAGCGTGCGACGATTGATTTTTATAACAATCAAGGCTTTGACAAAATTCCAGCGCGTGGTCCACTTGCGGCAAATACAGTACCGGGTGCGGTAGCGGGCTGGGGTGCGGCGCATGCGTATGCGGCGGAGGAAATCGGCAATAACGTAGCATGGCAGGATGTGCTCACACAAGCGGTTCACTATGCAAAAGAGGGCTTCCCCGTAACCGAAAGTCAGGAATACTGGACGAATGTCAATTTAGAGGATGACTATGAATTTCGTGCGTTGCAGCGCTTCCCTGAATTTGCAAACACTTTTTTAAAAGACGGCGAGAGCTACCGCGCAGGTAACATTATAAAGCAAACGGATTTAGGTGAGACATTGCAGCACATTGCAGCGCACGGTGCAGCGTCCTTTTATGAGGGTGAGCTTGCGGAAAAAATCGTGGCAGGCTTGCAGGAAGTAGGCGGCTTGCTAACGCTTGAGGACTTTAAGCAGCATATCAGTGACTGGGTGGCACCGATTTCGGTGGATTACCGTGGGCGCACGGCGTACAACTTACCGCCAAACACACAAGGAATGGCGAGCTTATCGATTTTAAATATGTTAAAGCATTTTGATGTAGCCGCAATCCCTGAAGGCTCAAGCGAGTATTATCATTTGCTTGTTGAGGCGATTAAGCTTGCGTTTATCGACCGTGATCAGTATTTAACAGACCCAGAATTTTCGAATATTCCGTTAGAGAAACTACTAAGTGAAGCGCGCGGTGAGGAATTAGCGGATGTGTTAAAGGAAAGTCTGCAGGCAAAACAATTACAGCCGCTTGATGCGAAGGGTGATACGGTATGGTTCGGTGTCGTGGACGCAGAGGGCAACGCGGTGTCGTTTATTCAAAGTATTTATCATGAGTTTGGCTCAGGTATTATTCCAAAAGGCACGGGAGTATTGCTACAAAACCGTGGGAGCTTCTTTTCACTAGACGCGCAGCATGTCAACTGCCTTGCACCGCGTAAGCGCACATTCCACACGCTAAATCCGGCGATGCTACTTGAAAATGGGCGCCCGAAGCTTGTATACGGCACAATGGGCGGCGAGGGACAGCCGCAAACACAGGCAATGCTCGTAACGCGCATTATGGATTACGGGATGTCCGTGCAGGCGGCAATTGAAGCGCCGCGCTTTTTATACGGGCGTACGTGGGGAGCGTCTTCGAATACATTGAAGGTGGAAAATCGCATTTCACAATCAGTTCGCGCGGAGCTAGAAGCGCAAGGCCATGATGTAGAGGTACTCGCAGATTTTACCGATACGATGGGGCATGCGGGTGCAATTTATATTGACGGCGATGTAAAATACGGCGGTGCAGATCCTCGAGGGGACGGCGCGGCATTAGGTTTTTAATATGAATTAGGTGCACCTACTACAACTGTGGTAGGTGCCTTTCTTACAATGAGGTGAAGGAATGTTAACAAAACAACGTGAAATTTTTATTGCCTTTTTCCGTTCGGGCATACTCGGTTTTGGCGGGGGACCAGCGGCAATTCCGCTAGTGCATAAAGAGGTCGTCGAAACCTTTAAATTGATGACGGATGATGAATTTACAGACGTATTGTCTATCGGCAACACATTACCAGGCCCAATTGCGACAAAGATGGCCGGGTATATTGGCTACCGTGTCGGCGGGGTGCTCGGTCTATTTAACGCACTTATTGCGACCGTCTTACCGACAGCAATTGCCCTTATTTTATTTTTAACGGTGTTACGCGAATATAAAGACTTGCCGTTTATTCAAGGGATGACAAACGGCGTCGTGCCAATTGTGGCGGTCATGATGCTTGTGCTGACATGGGACTTTTTAAAAAAGGGCCATAAATTACTTGGATTAAAGGTCGGCAGCCTCATTTTAATCGTGTCGTTTATCGCGATGATTTTGCTTGGCGTGCACCCCGCGATTGTCATTGTATCATTACTAATTTTAGCGTTCGCATTGCCAGTAAAGGGGGCTAAGTCGTGATCTATGTACAGATTTTTTTAGCGTTCTTTATTCCAGGCATTATCGGCTATGGCGGCGGACCTGCATCTATTCCTCTTATTGAGAAGGAAGTGGTTGGTACATACGGCTGGCTGACGACGGCGGAGTTTAGTGAAACACTTGCACTCGGCAACGCGCTGCCAGGACCGATTGCCACAAAGGTCGCAGCGTATGTCGGTTATGAGGTAGGAGGGGTATTTGGTGCAGCGGTTGCGTTATTTGCGACGATTGGCCCGTCGCTAATACTAATGCTATTGCTGCTGAATTTACTTTATCGCAATCGTAATTCACCACGCGTCAAGCGTTTATCGAGCTTTGTATTACCCGCAATTGCAATTTTAATGGCTGAACTGACATTTGATTTCTTTCAAACGTCTGTAGAGTTTATTAACTGGATTCCAACGATCGTGATGGCGGTTGTTGCGTATTTCGCGCTTGAGCGATTTAAGGTGCATCCGGCGATTGTGATTGGGATTGGGTTGGTTGTTGGTGGAGTGTTTTTATAAAACAGCGAAAGCATTTGCCTGGTGGGATTACGGGTTCTCTTTCTTACCTCCAGTCAATAGCTTTTTAGAAAATAATTTAGATGTTGAAAAGAT
>JBEMAQ010000010.1:0-120288 GCA_040274725.1 Solibacillus sp.
AATAGTAGCACAAACCATGGCCTCGGTCTGTACTACTAATGTTAGTATGTTTTAAATCACGAAAAGTAGGTGAAATGCCTAACGTCTTTTTTCTTTTAAGTGCTAATTTTTTAACTTGTTTTTGGTGAGCAATTTTATTGAATTCAGATAAAGCATTCCAAAAATGCTGTTTCGCTTCATTACATGCAAAAGAATCGGATTGATACAGGTACATTTCTCCTGCATCATTCGTAAACATTTTTTTGAATTCAGCGACTGTAGGCATTTCAACTTTTAATGCTTTTATATCCACTCTATCACCAAACTGATAGTTCGTTCTTTCAAGAAAGCGATACAATCTATCTACGTGTAAATTATACATTTTACGGTCAGCTCCGAAGCATTGCAAAAAGTAGGTTTTCACCTCATCCGTAGGATAAGCGCGATAAACATAACCACGTTGGACAGTTACTAACATTGATTTCACCTCACCTTCATTTCTCTTGTTGGTTTCGAATATAATTTTCGACTTGAACTTGTGTGTTTTCACTCACAGTTGCGATGAAATAACTAGGGTTCCAAAGATGCCCTCCCCAAAGTTGTTGTTTGAGTGTTGGATGCATTTTAAATAAGCGCCTAGCGCTTTGCCCTTTTAATGTTTTCACAAAGTCTGGGATGTAGTGTTGAGGTTTACACGAAATAAAAAGATGAACATGGTCTTTATCTGTTTCCATCTCCAAAAGTTCAATTTCATGCGTTTCACATAATTCACGAACAATATCTTTGAAATCCTTTTCAAATTGTCCCACAAGTATTTTCTTTCGGTACTTTACACACCAAACAAGATGATATTTCAAGTCATAAACATACCCTCTACCATGTTTGGGTTCTGCCATTTCTATCACCTCTATGGAATAGAATAACAGATTATATGTGATGAGTAAAATATAGATATATCATGCTATTATTTATCAAATCCACTCATCATATGTAGTTTGATTTCTGAAAAATAAAAAAGCAATTCATCACACGACTAAAGTCGCGTGGGTTCTTGCTAAAATCCTAAAAATTCTTCTGTTTCTACATAATAGAAGAAGTAATCACTATCTGCTGGATAGTCGACATTCGTTAGCCTTTTAACCTCGTCTTCATCTTGCCGTACTTTATTTTATATGTCGCTGATTCACTTGAATTGAAATTTGGTGAATACGTTAATGTTAGTCCCGCTTTAGGAGACATACTACCGGAAATGACTTGGTTTTCTTTCGGATGCTTTTTGGATAAGGCACTTGTATACACATAACCTTTTAGCTTCCCAAACTGAACGTAAGACCAGCCATCGGAAGAAGAAATGACGGATATAGCTGAATGATTTTTAATTGTAGCTATTTTTTTCGCTTTACTATTCGCAGCATCTCGTAAAAAGATATCACCTTTCGCATTTACATAATGTGTTGTTGCAGCCTCTACCTGTTGGCTATCAAAATTAAATAGTGCAATGCACATTGCAATGCATAGTAACAGCAGCCACATTATTTTTCGGAAAATAAACCCTCCGCATTCAATTTATAAATATACCTTCTATTGTTTATGTTAAAAAACGAAGTGTTATGTAAGCATCAAATAGCGCTATCTGAATGCTTTCTGAATAGATTTTTTGAAATAAGGTAGCTACTTGGTCCATTTTGTAACAAAGGCATTACTTTTATGAGCACAATATGATTGCGGCATGTTAAGCGAATACGTTGAGTTAACGGGACGGGATGATATAACAGATAGAATCAATTATTAATTTGATTCTGCCTGTTTTTAATTAATGCCTACAAAAATAGCGCCTCCCTGAATCAGGTGGCGCTATTTTAAGCATCTTATTAAATTACATATCAAATTGCCACTATCCCTCTATTTACTCATCATACGCCAATAACGCATTGACTCCATGCGCGAGTGCCGAGCCTGCTTTTAATGCAGTTGCCACCATAATTGCCTCTGCGATTTCTTCCTTCGTCGCCTCTGCCTTTTTCGCAGCCTTCGTATGCAAATCAATGCAATACGGACAGCCTGTTGTGTGTGCCACTGCCACCGCGATCAGCTCTTTTTCCTTGACGCTTAGTGCACCAGCCTTTAGTGATTGCTGGTCAAACGCGATAAATGCGGCAAAGCTATCGCCGCTTAGTTTCGAGAATTCGGCTAATCGATCAAAATAAACCGCTTTATACAATTCATCATCAGCTGTTTCATCATAGGCGTTCAGTGCGTTCACCCCGTGTGCAAGTGCCGAACCAGCCTTTAATGCAGTTGCCACCATAATTGCCTCTGCGACCTCTTCCTTTGTCGCTTTTTCCTTTTTTACAACCTTCGTATGAAGTTCAATGCAGTACGGGCAACCTGTTGTATGTGCCACGGCCACCGCAATGAGCTCTTTTAACTTCACCGTTAATTCACCTGCTGCTAGCGCCTGTGTGTTAAAAGCAAGAAATGCTTTAAATGTATCCGGCGCGAGTGCACTAAATTCACCTAAAAGATTAAAATGAGATTTTTTGTATAAGCTAGCTTGCGTCATCAATTTTCCCCCGATTCTTTTTAATGTAAATTTTCTGTCGTTTATGTACCGATTATTATCAAGTACATAATTTATATTACCATAAATATAAATTAATGGGTATTTTGAATTTAGAAAAATGAAGTTTTGTTGAGCGTGTTTTGCCCTGTCCTGAATGATGTGTGACGTATGCATTGTAAAGGTTGTTATCTGGTGGAATAATGAGGTGAGTATACTAATTTCTAATAATATAAAAAGGGAGAGATAAACATGTCATTTATCAAAACAGACGTGCAAGGAACTAAGGCAAGCTACACACTAGCTGTCGCGTATGAGCAAGGTGTCGTACGAATCAACAATGACGCGGCGTTAAAACAGCTACTCGATACGGAGACTCAAAGTTCAATGCTTGCCGCAAAGGCCATTAAGGCGATGTACAAAAGCAAAATGGACGAGACACTGGATATTAGCGATACGTCGCTTGCAATTGAAATTTTAGGGCATGTATATCCAGACCGAATTGGCAAAGCGATCAAAAATATCCCGCTCCCTGCGTTGCTGAAAAATTCAATCGACAAAGTGCTCGAACGCACAACTGTCATTGACTGCGGTGAATCGGGGAAAGATTCAAATCGCTGGGTTTGGGATGCGTTGGCGATTGTGAATGTGTTGTGAAAGCGAAATGGGGTGAAATGGGGCGGCTCCCTGAATTTTTCACAGATATTTGCAATCATCACTCACCTTTTCTCCACCATCAAATACCGGTTATCCTGTATCGAATAATCGCCGTATTTTCTATTTAACGAGACCGAAGCTACTATTTCTTTGTCATTCGCAAAAATCAGTAAAAACTGGGACTCCGTTACATCAATGTCACCAAAACGAATCGAGATACCCATCGCATTTTCTACTACATCGGTTGTTGAGTATGGACCAAATGCATCTACCTGTACCCATTCAAAGTCCGCTACTTCTGTTAAATCTATTGTTGTTTCACCTTGCTCAAGTAAATCAATAAGCTCCCCTCTTGATATGGTGTATTGTTGGCTCTTGATTAGCCAAATAATGAGTAGGACACCCACTATAGTAAATAGCAGCACTAATTTTTTATTCATCTATACCTCCAAAGACCTTGAGTTGATTTGTAATAAATACCATTTTAATTATAATGTAAATCTCAATCTCAATAAATAGATATTTACTGGTGTTAAGGTGCGCTCTTCAACTTCACATGAGGGACCCGTACAACTCGGTGGGCTGGCACTTTAACCTAGATGCTACTAAATTCGCGCCATATAATTTGTTGCCGTAATGTTTTTCTTGCTATCTGGGTTAAGCTCATATAAAGCGCGCAAGTACTCTTCAGCGAGCTGTCTCACTAAATGTAAGCGCAATTCTCGCACAGCTTCGCCCGAACCCGTAAATAACTCCGAGCCGCGCTGCGCAACTAAAATCCACGCAAGCTTCTCCTCTTCAAGCATATCCAAAATCGAGCAAAGTTGCTCATAATGCGCCTCTCCAACTAATCTCATCAATAGCTTGTACGGTACTTTATAATAATTCACCAGCAAGCTCACCGCCTGCTGAATTTCATTTTTGTATGGGAATCTAGCCATCGTTGTAACTCCTAAAAATTGTAATTACACGTCACTATTATATCATCGGAATAGAAGGATTTATTGGGAAGTTTGTGGGGAGGTTTGAATTTAACAAATGCAGGAGAGCGTCAGAAAAATGCGGATTTACAACGGTAAGGATATGTAGGATTTTATCCAACATCGTCAGTGACGCAGCGCTTCTTAAAATGCACTTCAACCGCTACTGGAACTGGCTTTATAGAGACGTGCATAAAATCATGTATAAACAATGTTCCAATGAAAAAGCCGGAAACGTTGATGTAACAGCGTTTACAGCTTTTTAGCGTGTTCTCTAACTTTGATTTGGGAACGTTTATGAAGTTTATTTTGTATACTTTATAACTCGTTATTGTATTAAAAACCGATACTTACTTCATTTCATTATAATGGACAACTTTTATATTGAATGCTTCCCAATTAAGGTTGTGTTTACTTACCATATCTTTGTATATATTATTTATTTCTTTTTGTGTTTTATCAGTAATTACTTCCTCATCTGGTACGAGGACAAAAATCCTAATATCATCCATTGAATAAACCATTCCTGCAATTTGATATCTATAACCTGCTTTACGTAATTCTTCGCTTACCGAAGACAAAAGTCCTCCCTCTTTCATAAGAGAATCATTGAATTCAGCTAACTCCGCTTGTTCCTCCTTAGTTAAAATATGATTTTCTCCTTCTGTTTTCGACTCTTGTAGATAAAAAAACACAAAAGCTAACGAAATGATAAGAGTGCCTACGATATAAATAATAAATTTCCTTTTCATACAACACCTCTTTATTAAGAGTATGTCGGTTTTAAGTACAAATGCCTCCAAAGCTACATTTGTGACCATATTGATTGATAAAGACACCCCGTTCTATTGAATAGGGTGTTTGATTACCAAAGTGTTATTTGGAAACGTTATTTTGTATGAATTTGTATAATTTATAAGTCTTTGTTGCACTAAAGCACATCGTTAGTTGAATAAGAGGGATTTATTTAGATTGTTTCCAAAATCTCTTTTGCTATTTCATCAAGTTCTTCTGCGAGTTCATTACGTGTAGGTGTTTTAGATACTCTTGTTAAATACTCTCTAAACTGAACTCTCGACTCTACCGGCAATTCTATAACTAAATAGTGTAAAATGAACCACTTCCAGTTATCATCATCAGAAGATAAAACATCTTGCACATGTAGAACAATTTCTTCTGGAAAAGTTAAAAGTAGTTCTAATACGCTTGGTGCCACTGGCCAATTCATATCTTGAATCCATTCGAGGAGGTTAGGCAGTAAAGGCAATATTTTATCTCTATCCATTTTTTTAATCATTTCTACTCTATCATTATCAAATTTATGTCTTGGCAAAAGTCTTCAAAGTTTTCCATATACATCCATCCTCTTTACTTACGTTAGTTGAAGTATAACCTTCCTAAAGCACAGTTTGGGCACTTATCATTCACAAGCAGTCAATATACCCCCTATTCTTTCGAGTAAGGGATATTGGTCCCACAGTGTCATTTAGGAACGTTTTTATGTATAAGAAATTAATAAGGCTCTTCAATTGCATAGCGATTTTGCTTACCCATCCAATCATTAACTTCTCGCCATTTCATTCTTTTAGCTGAAATCCAATTGCTACAAGCGTCCGAATTTTCTTTAGGATGCCAATTATAGTCATCGGCCCAATAAAAATTATCTTCAAATTTCAAAATTATTGCATCACGTATGATTGAATCATAATTTTCTGGACTTGGGATAATTTGAATACCTGTTACGTTTTCAAAAAGGATTTCAATTGCAGATGGATTTGCATATTGACGTTGAAATAATAGCTTTACATTTGTATCTAATTCCCCCGGTACTACCATAGATAAATCCTCGTTCACATAAGTTCCTGTCCACATATACATTTCCCTTAAACAGCCATCGTGAAAATAACCGAAATGCTCTAGTAAATCGTTAATATCTGATTGCTCTTTTATTTCAACCCATTCCATATGCATCGCTCCCTCGAATTATATACTAATCATTTCGTTACTTTCGCTAAAAACCCTTCCTAAAGCATAGTTTGGGCACTTATCGTACACAAACAGCCAAAATACCCCCTATTCACTTGAATAAGGGGTATTGGTTCCCTAAGCGATGTTTGGTAACATTCTTTGCTTAACGTTGTAAATATGCATAAATCTGACGAGACCCCAAAATCACTCCAATGTCCATTGCCTATTTATTTTAAAAATGATGCTACCGAAATAGCTGATGAAAAACAAACTCATCTACAAAAGGGACTAATCCTAACCAAAAATTCGAACCTGTATAAACACAGCTATTTATATAACTTATATTACCTTTTACATCCACAAACAGTTCATTTCTTTTCGTCTATGACAACTAGTCCACCCTTATTTTTAAATATCATTCTATATCTTTAAAATGCATACTATTTCTAATTCCAGCCATAATATCAGTGTTTAGAAATAAGGAAAACCCTGTGAAAGAAATAATAGTGTGGGAATCTAAATATCCAAAAATAAAAATAAATCGAGGCGTTGTGTATGTATTACTACAAGGAAGAATTAATTAACATTATTAAGCCGGACAAGCCGGATCCAGAAGCAGCACGTGTGTTACAAGAAATTTTAGGTGGGCATTATGGTGAAATGAGAACGATGATGCAGTATTTTTTCCAAAGCTCGAATTTCAGAGGTAAGGACACACAGTTCCGTGATTTGCTGCGCGGTGTTTTCTTAGAAGAAATCGCGCACGTAGAACTTGTACAAAGTACAATTAATCAATTGTTAAATGACTCAGGAGAATCATCCGTGCCAGGTAATAATGGTGATGATAATGCACCGTTAGATGATGCTGTCCGACATGCAAATCCCCATCACTATATCATTGGCGCACAGGCGTCTTTGCCTGTAGACGCTGCTGGGAATCCTTGGAACGGCTCATGGGTATATGCACATGGCAATCTCATTGCAGATTTACTGGACAACCTCATTCTTGAATCAACAGGTGTCCTTCAAAAAACACGCATCTACGAAATGAGCTCAAACCAAACCTTTCGGGAAACACTCGCTTTTCTAATTGTGAGAGATAACGCGCATCAAAATGCCTTTGCAAAAGCTTTAGAAACATTAGGAGTGGATTGGGGCAAGCTATTTCCTGTACCTAACTATGATATCAACAAATATCCAGAATGCCGAAAATTCGTCGACATGGGCTACCATAATGCACAATTCAACTTTAGATTAGATTCAACGCGCATGGGCGAAATTTTCCAAGGCCAAACGCCAAGCAGAAACGGCGGAACACTCAATGTAACGCCTCCACCAGTAGGCTTCCCGGTGCCGTTACTCCCAGAGATGCCAAATGAGCATAGTCCAGGCGTTAGGGATATGGGGAATTAGGTATGGTAATATAAAAATATAACACATCTTCAGTAAGCTCGAAATACAAAAAATAGCGCACATTTACGGTACGCACGACGAATAGCCAACTATCTGAAAAAATTTCAGATAGTTGGCTATTTTGCACATGTAGCTTGAATATTTTCTGACCAAGACATATAGTTATGTGAAATTTTAGGTTGTTGATGGAAAGGTGCATTTGGTAGCTCCATCATCAACTTTACTAGATATTGATAAACATCAATTCCGTTTGCTTTGGCTGTTTCGACCAAGCTTAAACAGATGGCATTCGCTTTAGCACCTCCTTCACTCACAGAGAAGAGCCAATTTTTTCGGCCAATGACATTTGGACGAATCGCATTTTCAGCGGGATTGGCGTCGTTTTGGGACATTCTGATCATAAGCAGCCAAAGCCCCCCATTCAATTGAATGGGGGGCTTTGATTCGCTAACTTTTTTAATCAAAATAGAGTATTTATGCCTTTCGTAATTTCAATAATTTAAACTGATAAGAAATGTATGGCAGGCCCGGGAAAATAAGAACTATAAGGGAAATTAAACATAGCACTTGAAAAAGGTTTCCTATACTTTCAGATGCCCATACCGTATTACTAAAGATACTAAGTAACCAAAATATAACGGTAGAAATGAGGAACGGAAGAGCAGATTTCCCCATTTGCTTCTTTTCTCTTTCATATTTTTCAACAATAGTTGATCTGTCTGTATAGATTGGCTTGGTTCCTGTAGAGGCACTAAATATATGAATTTCATTTCCTACAGAACACACATGTGACCATCCAGCAGCTTCAAAGAGAGCAAAATACTCATCATCTACTTCCTTTTGATAATCCAATGAATACTCAATGTCCTTAGACTCCCCTTTTCTAAGCTTGTATCCTAGCCCTGCAAACTTTTCTAAAATCCATCCTTCTTTTGCATATTCGGCAAGCTTTTTCATTTCTTTCTCTTCAAAAAAAGCTAAACCACCGCTAGGAATATATTTAACTTGTTTCATGTTAACTGCTCCCCTCTTTTTTTAAATATTTCTTCTGCATGCGATATCATTTCTCGTCTTCGCTTTACTTCTTCTTTCAAAAGTGCAATGCCCTTTTCTGTTGCAATATAGTTTTTTCTTTTCGGATCATGGTCATCAAACAGTTGAATTAATTCGGCAGATAACAGTTTTTTGATTGTTGTATACATAGAAGCAGGCCCTATCGAAAATCGCTGATTGGTCATTTCTTCAATAGTCTGCATAATGAGATACCCATGCTTTGCATCGACTAAAGACAATAAAATATAGTAAGCGGTGTCCGTCAGTTCACCCATTTCTAATGAGACATTTCTCCCCATGCTATTCCCTCCTTATATCATTAAACGATATATCATTAAATATAATATATCGTTTAATGATATATAAGTCAATTAAAAATCAAATAATTCTTAATTTACCGAAAAATTTCTTAGTTGAGATAGTGTAGAAGAAATTCTTTAATATCTTGTACAACAATCTGGTCCGATTGTTGAATAATGAAAATGCACTCAAAGGGTCGTTTGGGCATGTTGTATCGCGAACAGTAGTGCTTACAAACAGCCGCGTATCGCCTATTTACTCGATGCATTTAGTTTTGAGGGACAACGCTTAAAATTTGATACAGCATTTGAAAGCAAAGAAGAACAAGTGATTTATGCGATTTGTGAGTACGTGAAAAAATATTAATACACAACCAAAGCCCCCTATTCAATTGAATAGGGGGCTTTGATTCCCTAACTTTTGTTTGGTAACCTTATTTCGCTTATCGTTGTAAATCCGCAGAAATCTGACGGAATCCCTTGTAGCACTATCAGTAAGTACCCAACTTCTTTTACCATACATAAGATAATTTTATAAAAAATAAATGAACGTGAAGGGATTGAGAAAAATGTACAATGGGCCTTATACGTATCAATATCCTCATTATGCAAATTTACCAACGCATACTTATAGAAATCCGACTGGTTATTGGGCTGTTCCTAATGAGTTGGCATTTGGTTCTGATGGGTATTTTTATGGTGATTGCAGAAATGTATTAAAAGATTTTGGGGCAAACCCATTTGTGATAAATATCAATGAGGCTACCAAACAAAATAATACGTATCGTACAGCACTATGGACAGGAAATCATTTACAACTCACATTAATGAGTCTAAATCCAGGGGAAGATATCGGTTTGGAAATGCACCCTAATGTGGATCAATTCTTACGAGTTGAGCAAGGACAAGGAATTACACAAATGGGAAAAAGTAAAGATAATTTAAATTCCCAATGGCAAGTCTTTGATGACTCAGCTATTTTCGTCCCCGCTGGAACGTGGCATAATCTTACAAATATAGGGAATATCCCGTTGAAACTATACTCCATATATGCTCCGCCAAACCATCCATATGGTACGGTTCATAACACTAAAGCAGATGCAATGGCTATGGAAGAAGCTTTGGGTAACGGGAACACAGTATTTTTCGGAAAGACTCCAGATGAATGGATAAAACATACGGAGTTTTTGGTAAAAGAAGGTTTAGAGGATATTAAGAGAGGAATTAATATGACACACATTCTTCAAGAGTTTATTCTAATGGGAGTTCTTGTTGGAAAGGGATATTCTCCTGAGCAAGCATATGAAACAGTAGAAGAATGGGAACGTACAGGGGAATCAAAACTTCTTCAGCAAAGCAAAAATATGTAGAGGAACCATGCTCATAAGTACTCAAAATCCCCCCCATTCAATTGAATAGGGGGGATTGATTACCTAACTTTTATTTGAGAATATTTTTTGTATGTATGTTGTATAACATTATAAAACTTGAAACGAATAAATATTACAATCTATTTATTCATTTTTGGCATATGTTTTTCTTATTAAATCAAAAAATATTTCTGAGTCTTCAAATGGGTCGTCTACAAAACATTCTTCTCGGTCATTAAAATGAAGAACAGTATAGATATGTTTTACACCATCCACAGTAATTCTACCTGTAAAATGTGATGGCATTTCATCTTCGTTTGTTATCAATTCTCTATCGCTATTGTAAAAATTAAATGTCGCAAAACCTGGTTTTTCTCTCGACTTCCATCCAAAATCAATAGGTGAACTTGTTGGAAGGATGTTTTGTTCGTCGAAATCGTAATTAACAATACGATTTTCGATTGTTAATGCGGGTGCTTCTTTTACATCGTAAAAGATAAATGCACATGCTGTTTCGTTCGCCGAGAAGTAAAATTTGAATTCCTTTGCTATTTCATCTCTATCTTTATCGCTGCAACCAAATAAAGAAAGTACAACGACTGCAAGAATAATTTTTTTTATAAAATTTCCCTCCCCCGCATTTCCATATATACTTTCTCTAATTCACTTACTGTTTCTACTGGCTCTTTTATTATCTCTTTCTGATTTTCATTATTACATCCAATAAAGATGAAGCTTAATGAAAAGATAGAGATTACTAAAAATAATTTTTTCATTTCTCACCTCAACTCAATTTTACCATAAATATCCTTTTGTTCTTTTTATGTTATTAGGGATCACTTCAGTTTGGGGACATTTTTTATGGATTTTCAAAGAGATAAAGCAATTTTGGGGAATTGTTAAAAGTTCCTTGTTAACAGATTGAATTCTTTTAGTAATAGCTCTTTTGTATCTTCATCTTTATAGATGGTAAGTAATTGTTCTATTTTTTCTAATTCAACTTCGTAAGGACGTTGCAAGTAAAAAAGACAAATTGCTTTTCTTTCAAAAAGAATGGCCGCAATTTTAGGCCGCATTTTATGTAAAAATTTAAGCTCAGTTTCTTCAAGTAAAGTTAGGCACTCTTCAAACAGACGCATTTCAATATAGTGAAATGAAAGATCGATTCGAAAATAAGCATGTAAATACGATACATCATAAGGGAAATCGGTATATTTTTCGAGTCGTCGCTCCGCTGTTTTTGTCATTTCAATTGCTACTTCAAGTGGGAAAAGAAAGAGGATGGCATTTAACAATTCAAAATCATTCATATACCAATCATCTAAGATTTGCAAATTTCGCCAGATAGGGGCTACCATTTGACGAGCTTTTTCTAAGTTATTTTCCTGTTGCAGTATTATAAATGCCTCATAGATAACCTGTAAAAAGTGAATATATTGATCTTCAGGATTATTAAATAAGTAGTCTTTTACTGCTTTTAACATCTGTTGTAAATGGTCAGTATTTGCTATTTCTAGGGAAGTAAACGTTTTAATCAATGTTTCTCTTTCACTTAACTGATAGCCATTTAAAATATAAGAGAACTCTTGTAAATTGATATTCATTTTTATAATAAGTGGGATAAATTGGTCCAAATTTATTGAGAGCTGTGATTTTTCAATTTTACTATAAGCACCTTGGGTCATAATATTTTCAGCTATGTTCGCCTGCGTGAGCTGTCGGCTTTTTCTGATTCCTTGAAGTGTAGTTCCAATGTTCATTTTCCTCAACTCCCAATATTCTATATGGAATAAATTGCTTTAATTTTATTGAACGACTTTATACTAAAAATGTAAAGGGAATTCAATAGAAACAAGGTGAGCACATGAAGAAGTATATTTTATTGTTAGGTAGCGTTTTAATATTAGCGGGATGTTCAGAATTCAATCAGCCCATATCAAGCGAACATGAAGGTATTTGGAATGAAATAATCGTTTGGCCTATTGTAAGTGTTATTCAGCTTTTAGCTGAGTTTACAGGTAGTTATGCGGGGGGAATTATACTCGTTACCGTCTTGGTGAGAATTTGTATATTGCCGTTAACATTAAAACAAATTAAAAGTTCGCGAGCTATGCAGACATTGCAGCCTCAATTACAGGCACTGCAAAAGAAATATTCATCAAAGGATGCAGAGACGCAGCAGCAATATCAACAGGAAATGATGAAGTTAATGCAAAGTACAGGTGTTAATCCAGTAGCTGGGTGTTTACCGGTACTCATTCAAATGCCGATATTAATTGGACTTTATCATGCAATTAGTCGAATGAATGTCACCCCCATGTATGAGTTAGGTTCAATTTTTACTGTTTCTTTAGCAACCTCAAGTATCATTTTTGCGATAATAGCAGGTGTGATGCAATATCTCGTATTAAAAACAGGACCAGCATTAAATACAAATCCTCAAATGACTATCATGCAATATATATTACCAGTGATGATTATGATATTTGGTTTTATGGCTCCAACAGCTATTACGTTGTATTGGATCGTCAGCAGTTTTATTTCAATCCTACAGAATATTTATCTATACAAAATTCTTTATCGTAAAGATGAAGGTATACCTTTAATAAATGAAAATAAGTAACGTAAGCCATTTGGAAATTGCCTCTTAGAAAGTATTCTAAAGGGCAATTTCCTATGTTCTGTAATAGTAAAGGTTACTCTCGTTTAGTACCCTTTAATTGAGATTCTATTTAGATGTTACAGCCATTCAGAACAAGTGGATCGAACAGTCCTCTTTAAAATTCTTTTTCGTAGCGTCTCAAAGCGTTATTTAAGTTTATTCTGTATGCTTTATAAACCATTAATGTAAAGTGATTTTGAATTTAATAAAAAAACACTTCTTAAACAATCGTTCCCAATTGCTGAAAAAGGATTATTCCATATTGAACTGTTATAGTCTGTTTTATTTTCTTAAACATAAAAAATTTGATTCTCAAATTTAAATCAGCTTCTTCTTTTACTAAAGTCCTAAGTTCAACGATAAATAGAAAACTTAACATTTTTATACTGGCTATTGAACCTTATCCCTCTTGTTTTTAAAAGGCTTTAATTACTGACCAACCGTTATACTTTCCTTTATATTTTTTTGAATAGAACGCCATAAGTTCGGTTTGATAGTTTACAAGTGCTAGAGCCTCCAATTTGGTTGCACTAAGAATAATAGAGTTATTATGTTTCTGCTCAAAATCAATTTCAAAACCTGTTTGTGTCATCTCACTTAAACATTCTTCAGCATATTCTTTCGGAATTTCGAGTTTATGTGTGATGTAACACGTATTATCATAAAATAGATTAATGCCTGTTTCCTTCACCTTTTTTTCGTTTAATTCAAGTCTTTCTCCCATTTCTTTTGATGTTTCATAAACATTGAATAAACCTTGTTCAAATATACGATCGATTTGTATGCGATTATAGTCTAGTATCCAATTTCTAAAATTACTATACAAAGTTAGTAATTTTTCTTTATCAAAACTATAAACATTACATCCTCGATCATCATACATATGAAATAATGATTCTTTTGTCAAATTCAATAAATATAAAGATCCATTAACCATAGGCTTCCTCGCAAAATCTTGATTACTTATGGATTGAATAAGGTAGCGTAAACGAATATCATCTTTTTTTACGTTTAAACTGTATTGTTTTATTTCTATCTCTTCATCAAATTCATCTGGAATAGTTTTACACTTCAAGCCGTAAATCACCTTTTTATTATGTATAAATCTCATTATTCTAGGTAAATCAACTTTTTTATCATCAATATGCTGTCTAATACTATTAACAATTAAAATCTCATCATTTTTATCAAATAAAGCATTGAAAATAGTTATTGCACGGTGATTTATTTCTTCAAAATATGCCTTATCCTTTAATTGAATAAGTCCCAATTCAAAACGAATCCAATAGTTTGAGCTCTTCTTTAATCGTTCTAATAATTCCATTTTTATCCTCTCTAGTAAAAGCTGCGTTATTTTTAGTCCATTTCTTTATAACTCCGACTTAATTTTAACATAAATATCCAATTGTATTATTGTATTTTATTCTATTAAATGGTCCGACTGTTGAGGAAATGAAAATGCACCCTAAGCGAACTAACCGTGTCTAACTTTTAGGGGTCACTTCATAGCTGGGAACGTTATTCTTATTAGATATGTATAATTTATTAGCCTTCTATTTAAATTTTTTATAGTTATCAATATAGAATGCAACATAACCGCAGTTCGGACAAACAGACGCTTTTGGTTTTTCAGAAACTTTGTTAAATAGTCCCTTACTCTTTTTAAATATTTTTATACCGTACATAACGCCTTCAACATTAACACCACAATCTTTAATCATTTCAATTTGACATTGGTTGCATTTCAACTTGAAAACCACCTTTAATTTTTTTAATTGTCTTAGTTTACATGTATAGTGATCAATCTTTGATTTGGGAACATTTTTTAGGTTTGCTTTGTATATGATATTAATCTAGTTGAAATAAAATTGCATTAATTGGTAAGGGATTTCAAGATAAAATTTTTGATTCATCGATAAGTCCTATATTAAACATAGATTCCACCACAATTTTTTTAAAGTAAAGTTATAGCAGAGTATTTAGAAAAGCATGCACTAGAAATCCTCTAATGCATGCATGCTATTATTGTTGAAATAATGGTACCCGCCACTCTTGTTCTAATTCGATTACTTCTGTTTCTGCAATTAAATGTAATGTCATTACTTCAGGTATATCTTGTAAATCATAAGAAATGAGGTTTACTTCCCGTTTAAAACGTCTTTGTTTGTCCGTTTCATCTAAAGTAGCACCGCCACTATTAAACGTAAAGTAATTTTTCCCTTCTTCATTTTCAAGCGCCCAAATTGCTAAGTTTGGCGCCTTTTGTTCTGCGTAACCTGACATGAATACCTCGACAGTCACTTGACGAGCAATTGGAATCCATGATTTTTGGAGCGAGTAATCGATATTGCGCTCAACTGTATCAATTGTTAGTTCATAGCCTTCATAGTTAAATGTATAGGGAAGCTCATCAGGCTTAAACGTTACTGAAAAATCAGATGTCTTGGTTTTATAAACTGTATCTAATACAAAATAGAGTTTCTTATCGGTTTGTTCTGGTACAAACGAATCAGTCATCTTTAGCAGGCCCATTTCTTCCATATCGCCTTCCCACTTTCCAGAGCCACCTATCATATTTTCTGTTACAGTGTGACCCCGATTTTCTTTTCCATAAATATTGTGATAACCAAGTACATCCCCCTCTTCATTTTCAATCCGATAACCAATGGATGGATGATAGGGAAAGAAGGTCGTCACTATTTCCTCGTTAAATTGCTCTTTTTTCTTATCAATCGCTTGCTGTAATTCCTGTTTTGCTTCGTCTGTATATTGCATGCTATAGGAAATATCAGTTGTCGATGTTGCATAACTTATTTCATCTAGATTTACTTGGATTCCCTCTTTTTCAATGGATTGATTGATTTTTACGACTTGTTGATTAGCATAGGCCGCTGTCAAATCAACAGGAATCTCAATTAACCAGTTTCCACTTCTATGAGCAATCTCTGTTGCTTCAATTCGAATGGTTCCTTCTGTTATATTCTCAACACCCACTAATGAAAATTCAAAAATCCCATAATCATCGGTGTTACCCCAGCCTTTGCTTCTAAGTTCTACTTCCTTATTATCTTGATCGAGCAAAGTTATCTTATTTTGCTCTTTATCCTCATTTAAATAAGGATCTAATTTCTTGCCCTTACTATTCGTCACACTATAGGAAAGTACGAGTCGAGAAGTATCTGCAATTAAGTGCTCCACATGCAGCGTAATCCCAGCATCTGTTACAGCGATATCCACAGGAGTGGCGATATCTGTATCCATGGCAATATTTAAGCCTTCATCAACGTGATTACTGGAGAAAATGCTACCGACTAGTTCAGCGAAACTCGGATTCACTGACATGAGTATCCCTCCAGCTAATAGCACGCTTGCTGCCGTACCTAGGCCCCATTTCCAAGTGTGCTTCCTTTTAGGTTTGTATGGTTGAACTTGTGCCACAATGTTCTGAGCAAAATCATCTGGTAATACAGGAATCTTTAAAGTTTCTTCTAAAGAGGCTTTTTCACTTTTCAATACCTCAAGTTGTTGCACACAACATGGACAGGAATGAATATGCCGTTCAATTTGTTTAGTTTCTACATCATCTAAAAACCCATCAACATAAGCGAATAATTCATCCTCATTCGGACAGATCATGAAAATAGCCCCCTTTTTGTGCTTGATTACGTAATTTTTTCTTTGCGCGATGTAATTTGTTCCTTACATCTGCTAACGAAATTCTTAATGTTTTACAAATATCCTCATAACTTAAATCATTAGCGTAACGCAAAAGTAATATGAGACGTTCATCCTCAGGTAAGTATGAGATGAGGCGCTCAAGTTCTCTACTTTTTTCCTGCTTTAGAAAAACTACTTCCGGAGTTGCCTCGTTTATCAATCGCTCATTTTCTACTTGTTCGAGAATGACTTTTTTCTTGCGAAGTTGGTCTAGGCAATGATTGATAGCCACTTTATATAACCAACTTTTAAAAGATCCTTTTTGATCGTATTTACCCAACTGCTCATAGACCTTTATAAATGCTTCCTGTACTAAATCCTGTGCGGTTTGATGATTTTTGGTCATCCGCAAAATGGTTGCATATAAGGGATTATTATATTTATTAATAATGTCTATGTACGCCTGCTTATCCCCCGTTAATATTTGTTGAACCAATTGAATGTCGTCTTCCATGTCACCCCTCCTTGTCTTTTCACTTAATAAAACGAGATGAACTTCAATAAAATCTCACTAGAAATGAAACTTTTTTTATTTTTACGATTGTGAATACAAATTAAGAAAGAACAGATTGAATTTTTTCAACCTGTTCTTCTAATCGTAAGCTATCATCCTATATTTAAACGAATTACTTTGAATATAGGGTAGCGTCTTTTAAGTTCCCAAAGCGTCCTTTGATAACATTTCATTGAGATTCTATTTAGATGTTACAGCCATTCAGAACAAGTGGATCGAACAGTCCTCTTTAAAATTACTTTTCGCAGCGCTACAGAGTGTTATTTTCTTTTTCTATAAAAAATAGCGACAAGCACCGATTTAACTTTGCATAAAAAAACTGTGAAAAACTGAATTATTGGTTCCGAAAATCGAATCTTTCATTAGGAACTTCAAGAGTATAACCATTAATTACTACTGTTTTATTATCTAACCATTCAATATTGGCTGTTGATTCACGATAATTCCAATAGATATTTTTCGTTTTACCATTCTGCTTATTAAAGACTAATTCACCTCTTACAGCATCGGAGCTTAAGCTTGTAACCGATACATAGGCTTTTAAAGTATAAGTACCATCAGGAGACGTTTCTTCAGTAAGATATTCCCCTGTTGGTAATGTGTTCATATCGAAAAATACCCAATAAATTCCATATCCAACAAACCCAATAAATAAAAAGCTAATAATTAGTGAAATTTTTACTATCTTTTTTCGCTTTGCCCCTTTTACCGTTAATTCAGCAGTCATACAATACACCCCTTTATTGTAGACTTTTTTAATTTCATTTAGTTCCCAAATCTGAACTGCACTCCAGTTATTTGTCACACTAAAGTACCCGTTAATGAAAAAGCATAATTCAGACTTACCATTTTTTTTACGTAATCCTTTAAAATCCGGAAGAAATCATAACAAAAAAGTATGCAGGCTATTAAAGAAAAAACGCGGCACTAGTATTCTAGCGCCGCGTCTCCCTTATTTATACTTTTCCAACTCCCCATCCGACAACGGCACATAATGATAATACTTTAGCACAAGCTCCTCCCCGTCTACACGAAACACCGTATAACGCTTTAACCCAGTATGTGAAGAATTACGGATGTCAAATGGCCACGTTTCTGGGGCGTCCTCAGAAAAGATGCGGAAATGATCTTCCTCAAACGATTGATGATACGTGTCAATTTCACTATAAGCAAGCCAATCAAAATCTCGCATTGTTGACTCAATATAATACGTGTTTGGACTAATTTCATATGCCGCGTCGATGTTGTGAACTGTAGCAGGAAAGGCGTGCTCACTTACGCGCACATAAAAGGTGCCATCTGCGTATGTCGAGTAGCTGCTATTTTCATAGGACGGCTCCAGCAGACCAATCTCACCTTCAAAAGGTGCGCCGTATAGTTTTTTAAACTGTTCGTACACAAGTGCCTCCGAAAACGGTAAATAATGATATTCCTCAGCAGTTGGGTCATTTTGTACATCACTGTCCGTCATTAAATAAATACGTGACGTTAATAAATTGTGTAGCATGTCTGTATGAATCTGCTTGTCGTGAATATCTACGAGCTGTATATCATCTAGCGTTTCCAGATAGGCATCTAGCTTACGCGCATCAATTGGCTGCTCTGTTTGCGCAAGTGTATTCATCCCGTCATTTAGCTGTGCAAATACTTTACTCACAACCGCCGCCGAGGAATCTGTCTCATCAAACTTATATTCAGCTCCGTCAAAGGCAAAATTCATTTGGCCGATTGTGTTTTGAATAATCGGAATCGACTCACCGCTATAAATAGCAGAATACGCCTCCTCGTCTATCGGCTCGCCGTCAAGTACAACTTGACTATCACCCGCCTCGGTTAATTCGGTTACATACGTAGACTGCTGCATTTCACTACTAACAAGTCTATACACCTCACTCGTAAAGCGCGCCCCGTCATCGTCAAAAAACTCATCCCAGCTAAAATTCAGTAGCCAAGTCCCGTCTGTCTGCTTCAAAAAACCTACACTATACCCGCACGATTCACAGAAGCTATACGTCGCGTCCATTTGCTTTGCAAATACCTTGGTTGCCCCGTCTGCTCCAGCACGCCATATTTCATGCATATAAAAATTATCAAATATCGTGTCATCGTCCTGCAACCATTCCTTTTTCTCTGCTACCGTCTTAGACAGCACATACAACTCCTCTTGCCCGTCTGCGTCCAGATCAATTAGCTCCGCATACAGCACACCCGTCACGTCAACATCATTAAACAGAATTGCCGCGTCGTTCATAATACCAAGCTCATAAACAGATTGAATGAGCGCATCACTTAATGACTGATTGAGCGTGGTTGGGTTGCTTTGGTTTGTTTCTTTGGCACGATCTGTTTGCCCCGAGCTCTCGCCTGCTACGTCTGTTGTGACATTAGCTGATTCGTTGTTTGTAGTTAGTGCCTGATCCGACTCCTCCACGTCCCCATCCATTTGACAGCCTGCTAGCAAGACAACGATCAAAAATACGACGAATTTTTTCATGTTTCCATCTCCTTTAAACTGTAAATTCAGAAAATACTTATCATTAGTATACAAAAAACACGAGCTGCCTGTCTAAAAAAGACAAGCAACTCGTGCTATGAATTAAAAAAACGTCGCAGTTGGTCAGCCGACTGCACCTCTCGCAGCTCTGCTCGATTTAAATAAATGTCCTTATCATAATACCGAATAACAAGTCGCTCAACCGAAAGCTCAGCCGCACGGATTGCCTCAATGGCCGCGAACCAACGCGCCAGCTGTTCATCAAAGTTTTCCTCCTCTAAAAATGAGCCCATCGCAACATAAATGACAAACGATGCGGCGTCTGGCTCAAACATCCGAATATCCATTGACTTTGCTAAAAATACCTCACCGTCCACTCGTTCATATTGTCCGAGCGTCTCCGTCAAAAGCGGCTTAAACAGTCCCTGAATTTCCCCGTTCCAATATTCATACGAATAAGAATCCTCCACCATATTTTCCGGCGATACCTCCACATAAAAGCTCGTGCCTGTTGAAGCCGCGGTCGCATATGTGTAATAATTGCGCCCATGCATAAAATCAAAGCGCAGCCCGTCAAATGTAAAGGTATCCTTATACTTGTCTTCCAAATATGTCTCCATTACCTGTTGCTTGTGCCCGTGCTGCCACGGCCAGCCGTATTCAAGCCACAGCATCATCAGTGAGCCCCCGCCAAAAAACAGTAGCCCCAAGCTAATAAAAATTCGGATGAACCATTTCACAAAAATGCTCCTTTCGCTTCGGGCTACTGTATGTTTTTTCTGACAAGCCCTTTATGTATTAATCCTCCTCATCTAATAAATATTCAAACCCACAATCAATCAAGCTTTTCAGGTATTCATCAAAGCTATTCACAATGACCTTAAATTCATCTAGGTCGTGCACATAGCGAATAATTTGGCCAGAAATACCTTGCTCTGACGGGTTAAAATCGATATAAAGTTGGGATGCACCGCCATTATTCATGCAGTCTGAAAATAAATGCATGTGCCTGGCAATAGCTTTTCTTGATTCATTTTAGGGTCGACATTATTATAAAATCTGTATATTTCCAACTACATTACAATCTGTAAAAGCAAAATAGATACTGTTTCCGTAGCCAGTTAAGAAACAAGAGAGTCGCCGTATAATCATAATAGTTAAAATAATCTATCTATTTATGAATATTGTAACACATTGGTAATCATAGGGATAAAGGGTGTATCTAAAACAGGTTATTTTTCGTTTACTTTTGTAGGAGGGATTAAATTGAAAAAAATAATAATAATAGCAGCAAGCACTTTAGCGATCGTTCTCGCTATGACCTATACACTTGTGACAAATTATATGCTAAATACGGTACAGCAGCAGATAACTGAAAATGATAGCGAAATTGAAAACATCCTCACCATCAACCGTATTGGCTCGTGGGGCGAATGGTTTTCAGAATATGTTTTAGTCGTTGAAATAGAAGGTGAGTTGTTTCGCATTTGGGTAAATGCTGATGGTGAAATTGTCGAGAAAGAGGCTTTGCACGACTAAAAAATAAACCCTTCAAGCGGCTGCTTGAAGGGTTTTTATAACGGCACATCTACTAAAACATAATCCCCAGTCCATTTTTGCGTCGTGACAATAAGTCGCTTGCCGTCACATTGAAAAAACAGTCCGCTACCATCCTTTTCAGTAAAGTGCCAGCCATCCTGACGCAGCATGTCAATCAGTAGCGCATCCGCGCGTGCTTGGTTGCGCTCCTGGATGATGTACCAGTGCTTGCCGTTTTCAATGGCTAGCGCGGTTATCGGCTCACCAAGCTTTACTTTTTCCAGAACCTCTTTTTTAGTGACGGTTTCGATTGGCAATGCAGGATAATACAGCTTACTGTTAAATACAAGTGCGGCGGCGAGTGCAAACAGTATACTGATTATAAGGATGGGTTTCTTCATTTATATAGTTCCCCCTAGTTAAAATTCGAAAAAGGAATCGTCACATTATCGATTAATAGTGGCAGCAGGCACAGAATCATATATACAGTCAACACGATGCTCACGACGCTACCAAAAAGTAGCGAGAGCCTGATATTAAAGTGAATAATGATGTTCACCATTAAAAAGTAGCCAAACCACAAACAAACGCCAAAAATGAGCGGCAGTCCAATTGTGTAGAAAACATAGGAGCTCTGTGACAAATCACCTGGTGGGCTCCCCGCAGCTGTGAACAGCATAGCTAGAAAAAAGTAACCGACAACTAACTGGAAAAAATGCGCGGCTACACTCGCAATTAACGTAAATAGTATGTAGATAAAGAAACGAATCCTGTTCTCCTTCCTTTCTTGTAGAAATCTGTAAACTGTATTGTGAAAAGATGGACGATTTCCTTACAGCTCCGGAAACACAACCGCGCTATTTAGTATGTCAATCCGCCCCCGCTCATACATTACAGCCCCCTCCTTGCGCCATGCATTCAAATAGCTTGTCACCTTTTGTCTGCTACAGCCAACAAGATACGAAATTTCCTCGTGTGTGAGGGGTAGCTCTACCGTATAGATAGCCCCACGCTGCACCGCAAATTGCTGTAAAAACCAGCCGAGTCGCTGCGGTGCAGGGAGTGTTGTCAGTGCGCGGACGAAATGCTGCGTTTCAAGTAAGCGCTCGGCCATAATGCGACAAAGATATTGCCAGAGGTCTGGCTCCTCCTTTAATAAAGTCTGCAATTGCTTCGCTGAAATCGCATAAAGCGAAACATTGGTTAAGCAATACGCCGAGCGACTCCGTACGTCATTTTGTGCTAAAACTTCAGCGAGGCCAAAAAGATCACCCTCTTTTCGCAGAGATAATGTAATCGTCGCCCCGCTTTCTATTTCTTGTCCGATTTTTATCCAGCCACTGTTTAATAAATAAAGATGTGTTGCTAACTCATCCTGTTGAATGACCATCATGCCCTTCGCAAAATGCATGAGTTTCCCATGTGTTGTTACCCAATGATGCAAACTCTTCATAAATAAATCCCTCCAAACTTTAGTATAAATTATTTTTACAGTATTTGTAACGTAGGTGACAGAATTATTTGATTTTTTCTAATAGAATACAAAACATAGTAGTTTAATAAGAATTATACATTTCCAACTGAAAGGGATGAGTCAATTGTCTACACCCCATATCGTTTTTCAAAATTTGCATAAATCATTCGAACATAAGGATGCATTGCCTACAATTGCGTTAGATAACGTCGACTTGACGATTCATAAAGGCGAATTTATTTCACTGCTAGGTCCTTCTGGCTGCGGGAAATCGACCCTCTTAAATATTGTTGCTGGACTCGATCAGCAAACATCGGGCTCTATTCAAGTAAACGGTAAGCCGATTACAGGCCCTGGCAATGACCGTATTGTTGTATTCCAGGAGTCGGGATTATTCCCGTGGATGAGCGTGCTTGATAACGTCATGTATGGCTTGCTTATTAAAAAAGTGCCAAAAGCTGAGGCAAAGGAGCGCGCGATGAAATGGCTACAAAAGGTGCACTTAGCGAAATACGCAAATGCCCAGCCACATGAGCTGTCTGGTGGGATGAAGCAACGTGTCGCGATTGCCCGTGCGCTTGTCATGGACCCGGAAATTTTACTCATGGATGAGCCATTCGCCGCGCTAGATGAGCAAACACGTATGGTATTACATAAGGAACTCGAGGAATTATGGTACGAAACGAAAAAAACGATTATTTTCGTCACGCATAATATTCGCGAGGCCGTTGTGTTATCGGACCGCATTTTACTTATGAAAACCCGCCCAGGCGGTGTGAAGAGCATCTTTAATGTCCGCGCTGCTCGCCCGCGCCAAGCGTCTGATAGCGTACTTGTACATTTAGAAAGCCGCATTTTATCAGAGCTGGAGCAGGAAATGGAGAAAGTATTGAAGGAGGAGTTTGGCGATGATTACGATCTTAAGAAGGATCATCTTCGTGGTGATGCTGATCGCAATATGGGAAGCGATATCTAAATTTGAAGTCTTCCCTGCTTTTATGTGGCCGCCCTTCATTATTCCAAATGACCCAGGCGGTGTCACAATTATTAAAACGTTCATTTCAGGTTTTACAGATGGGCAATTACTAGAGGCTACATATGTATCGCTCAGTCGCCTACTTATTGGCTTTTTGATTGCGGTCGTGCTTGGGTTATTCCTTGGCTTCCTCATTTATAAATCAAGGCTTGTAGACGATACACTCGGATTTTTCGTGTCAACACTGCAATCTGTCCCAAATATCGTCTGGTTTCCACTGGCGATTTTATGGTTTGGCCTTGGTGTCGAGTCGGTCATCTTTATTATCATTTTAGGTGCGACGCTTTCACTAACAATTACATCAAGCGCTGCCTTTAAAAATGTCTCCCCGCTTCATATTCGTGTTGCGCGGACGATGGGGTCAACAGGCTTCCATTTATTCCGTACGGTCACATTACCCGCAACACTGCCACAGCTAATTGCAGGCTTGCGTGTTGCGTGGGCACTTGCATGGCGTGCAGTGCTTGCCGGTGAGCTACTAGGTGGTAGTGGCGGGCTTGGGACACTGCTTGATATGGGACGCTCGCTTCAGGCAATGGATTTAGTTTTTGCGATTATGATCATTATCGGTGTCATTGGCACTATTATTGATAACTTTGTTTTTGTAAGACTCGAACGCTCAATTTCACGTAAATGGGGCCTTCAAACAAACAACTAGGAGGAAAAAACATGAAAACAATCAACAAATTTTGGCTGCTAGCAGTATTAGCCATCATCACAGCGGTATTAGCTGCTTGCGGTAATGATAAAGCAGAGGACGTGGCAACAGATGCAGGTGCCACAGAGACGACAGAAGCAACAGAAGTACGCATCGGCTACTTCCCAAATATGACGCATATCGCAACAATTGTGGCACTTGAAAAAGGTTATTACGCGGAGCAATTAGGTGACACGGTAACGGTAACGACACGTACATTCAGTGATGGCTCAGGCTTTATGGAAGGTATGTCAACAGATGCCATTGATTTAGGTACAGTCGGTCCAACACCAGCACTGAACAACTATATTAAAAATCCACAGCACGAAATTATCGCAGGTGCGGTAAATGGTGGCGCAGTTTTAGTCGTACGTGCAGATTCAGGCATTGAAACAGTGGCAGATTTAGCAGGAAAAACAGTCGCAATCCCAACATTCGGTAGTACACAGGATATCGGCTTAATGAAAGCATTACAAGACGCGGGCTTAAAGGTGAAAACAAGCGGTGGCGATGTTAACACAGTTAAACAAGCACCAGCAGATACAGCAGCACTTTTCATCCAAGGTCAAATTGACGCAGCCGCAACACAAGAGCCATGGGGCGTAAACATCGAAACAAACGCGGGCGCGAAACTGCTACTCGGTCCAGATGAGTTTGCATGGGGTAACGAATCAACAAACACTGTATTAGTTGCAACAAAAGACTTCACTTCTGCGAACCCAGAAACAACAAAAGCTGTATTAAAGGCACACACAGCAGCCATTGATTTCATTAATGCGAACCCAGCAGAAGCAATTCAATTATTTTTAGATCACGTAAAAGAAATTACAGGTAAAGAATTATCAAAAGAAGAGGTGGAAAAAGCGTTTGAGCGCCTAACACCAACAACAGCAGTAAACGAAGAGGTATTAAAAGAAATGGCGACTATCTCAAAAGGCGCGGGCTATATTAATTCGGACGATATTGCAGGGTTAGTAAACTTAAGCTATTTAGAGGAAGCGACGAAATAATGAGGAATGCGGAGACTCACACGGTCTCCGCGTTTTTTTTGATCGTAGCGTCCTACGAAATATACCTTATTGCTCTAGAGAAATTTCATTGTAACTATAACGGTTCGAAATATGCCCGCCTTTATTTTGTTAAATATTATAAAAAACACATAGTTAAAGCCGCAAGATGTCTATCCAAAAGCATTCTGCGGCTTTTTGCGTAGGACCTACCGTTGATTTGGAGAGATTAAATCCCCCTAAAAACCTGTAACGCTATCAAAAGGCGTAGCTTGTTCGTTAATTAACACCTAAATTGTGTCAAATTGTGCATCGCCACGAGTTAGTTTATAGGCGTACTGTTGTAGCTCATCATTTTCTTGACTTGCATGCGCAAGCTTGATGTTTAAGATGTTTTCGGCCACTTCAAGCTCGGCTGTAACCGTGCCTGTAGATTGAAAAACAATATAGGCGTGCTCTTTGCCCTCATTAATAAGTTGCAGTGTATATTCCTCGTTCATCACATCTTGTACTTTAGTAGGGACATTCTGAATTTCCTGAATGCTCAATTGTGATGACTGACAAGCTGCTAATAATACTATGAAAGCCCTTACACAAAATCGTTTTTTCAATTGAATTTCCTCCTGTTATACCGCAAATAAACAGATTGAACCTTCCTGCATAAACACGAAATCATTCATGACACCAATCATATTTTTCGCGAGGAACTTCAAGTGTTTATCCATTTATGATGACGGTTTGATTATTCACTCACTCAATACACGCGGCTGATTCTCGGTAATCCCAATAAATCGTTTTCGTTTTGCCGCTACGATTTAAAACTAATTGCATTACCTAGTGTTTATCCATCTATAAGATTGTTCATTTCCCCTGTAAAATGCTCTCCAGCGCCTCCACACTGTCTACTACGACAACAAGCTGTGCGTCCTCTGCGGTCAAGAAGCCACTCGCTACCATTTGTGCAAACAGCTGTAAGAGCGCATCATAATACCCGTCCACATTCAGCAAAATACACGGATTTTGATGCTGGCCAATTTTTGCCCACGAAATCACCTCGGCAATTTCCTCCAGTGTACCTGGACCACCTGGTAGCGCTATGTATACATCCCCTAGTTCGATCATACGATTTTTACGCTCCGACATGGAATGAACGATTTCTAGATGCGTAATATGTGGATGCCCGAGCTCACGATCTGCTAAAAATGTAGGAATTACACCCACTGCCTGCCCGTTATGTAGTAATACCTCATCGGCGACAATGCCCATTAATCCTACTTTACCACCACCATAAATAAGTGTATGTCCATTCGTCGCAATCCATGTTCCGAGCGCTTTGGCTGTCTCAGCAAAGCGCGGGTTATCGCCAGCATTTGCGCCACAGTATACCGTAATATTCAATTAAATTTCCTCCTTTTCCTTTATTATAAATAAAAACACATCTACCTTATCTATACTCACAATTCTAATGAAAATACCTCACTAAAATCCAAAAAAACTTCATTGGTACTGTGCACGGAGATACACTATAATGAATGTTAGATTTAGCAATTTTATACATAAATTCTACTCAGGAAGGATTGAACAATTTTGGAAGAAGCAAAGCGCAGTAACGGTAATAAAGTAGCGATGGTCATTATTGGCTCGATTATTGGCGCATCGATTGTTTGTGTCATTGTGATTTTACTGTTTTTTGAAATGTATAACCCAGAAGACTACGGCCGTACAAATGGCGGGATCGATTATGAAAATACGGGCATTCCTGACGAGGCACAGGAGCAGTTAAAGAAAATCTCCAATTAAGCAAAGCGTATTCGCGCGCGAATGCCTAGACATAAAACGCTATACTTTCTGATACATTAAAAAAGAAGCAGCCAAGCGCGGCTGCTTCTTTTTACATCTCTATACGGTAACGCCAGTCTCCGTCTTTTACGTCTTCTACCTCAATATACGCCACACTTGCCTCCATGACATCATTCAAATTTAACTGATGACGCTTCGCAAATAAGCGCACTTCTTCTAGTAGCTCCGCATCACATGTTGTACGAAACTCTACACGGTCTTTCGGGCGACTCTTTTTATCATATGTAATCACGCCTGTTGCAAGTAAATTCATATAGCCATTTTCAAGCAAATAGCCGACATGCGTGTGATTTGTCTGTGCAAGCTCCTTTAACTCCTCTAGAATCGCTCTGCTGACACGTGTTTTATAGCGACAGCGTGATTCGTCGGTTGTTTGCACTAACCGCCCATTCACTAATTTCCACATTTTCCTCACCTCCAGTAACAGAAAAAACACTCCTTATGAGATAAGGAGTGGAATGGCGTAAAGCTACGGCTTATTGCCTATTCAATTGTATAATTCACCATAGTTTAACTTAATCAAACGGTATTGCCATAGTAAGCTTGGCTTTCGCCTAAGACAATGATAGAGCATTGAAAATAATACGTTTTTAAAATTAGCTGTGTATGCTATTGTGTATTGCATCGTGCATCTTCGAAAATCTTCGTTAAAGCATTTGAAAACTTACATGGTAGAACTGGTATTTCTCATTTGGAAACGCATACAACGAAGCTAGTAGAAACCACAAACTTGTAAAAAACTCAAGTTGCATAAAACACTTCAAACTTTTATAACTCACCGTAGCTTTACTAGTAATAGTATACCCGAAAAAAATATGAATAAACATTGCTTTTTATTTTTCTTTAACCATATATAATAAAGTTACGAAGGAGGGACGACCATGCTAAAAATTAAAAAGATAGAATTTGATAAAACTACATTTGATGTGACGATGAAACATCATGTGTTTTCTGTAGCGAGCGTGCACTTTACCAACGCCGAGCCGATTCATGGTGCGCTTCTTTACTGGCAGCAAAATTCGACACAGGACGATTATACAAAAGAAGACGATTTTAAATTTTACTATGAGATGGGGCAGCAACAGTTTTATGCCTCGGTGCAATTCCCGATTTCTGCGCAATTGTCGCAGGAGCAGCGGAAAGAATTGGCGTTCATTTTATTAGAGGAGCGCGGCCATATCGGTTCCTATTCGGTCGAGTCCTCTAAGGCGATTTTAGACAAGTTGAACAGCAAAAAACAGCTGGCTTATTTCGTCTTTCCCAAGCAGTTTAGCGCAACTGACTTTTCCCCGTTTCTTACAGCAGAGCAGGATCAGGAGCTAAAAGCGCTTACGGATAAATATGAGCCGCAATTTATCCAGCTTTATTTACAATGGCGCAAGCAGGCAGCCGTGCTCCATCCGAATGACATTACGCCGTACATCCCGATGATTGGCCTTCCGTATTTATGCTATGTAAACCCGCATTTATCCGAGCTCTTTTTAATTGAGCATTTGCAGGAAATCGATTTCGGGGCACTTCAGCATAATTCTGCTATACTAAAGCATTTGTCGCCATCATTTAAACAGCATATGCTCGATACATTGCAAAAAAATAACGAGCCGCTTCTTGACGAGCTACAGTTAGATCCAGAAGGCTTCGTTGACACAACGTTTGATATTGATGTTGTAGACGAGACAGAAACAGAACTAGAACTAGAACAACAGCCACCATACACGCATTTTGAATATGAGCGCTCGCTTTTCGAGTGGTCGGGTGCTGAGCATATGGTGAAGGGAATTCCGTCGTTTGCAAGCCAAATGTATGACGCACAGCAATTTAAAAAGCGTACGAATCAGCAGATGGATACATTAATGTACAGCTTTAGTCCCCAGCAAATTCGCTTATTTAGCGCAATTGCTGAGTTGCACTGGCTACATCGCTACCGTGAATTTATCAACTGGGATGCAGCCTCACGCTACAATGCGCATTTAACCGATGATTTTTTAACCGAGCTGGCGTCTTTTATCATTATTGAGCAGCTGGCACAGAACAAGTACTGTGAGGTGTCTGAAGCTTACTTAATCGAGTCGATGGCAAAATTTAAAGCCTATCACCCTGCCCCGCTCATTTTAAGTCATTTAACAGCGCATCTATTTAATTTATTTCATGAGGAATTACAGCTAAACTTAGATTTACTTTATGATTATTACGAATACATCGACCAGCACGATTTTGCCATCATTTTTGATCTATTAAGCCCGGAACAAGCGCAATAAACGTTCCTTTCCAACTTAAAAAGAGCCTGTACAATTTAATTGTACAGACTCTTTTTGCTGATTATTCTTGAATTTTCTTTTCAAAATCTGCAACGGATAATGGCTTACTGAAGAAATAGCCCTGCACGAACTCGCAGTTTTTCTCTTTGAGAATCGCTAGTTCCTCCTGCTTTTCTACACCCTCTGCCACGACATCTAAGTTGAGTGCGTGTGCGAGTGAAATAATCGCAGAAACCATCGCCTCACCCGAACTATCCTTCGTTAAATCCTGAATGAACGTACGGTCGATTTTTAGCGAGTTAACCGGGAATTCACGTAAATAGCTCAGTGAAGAATATCCTGTACCAAAATCGTCAATCGCGATTGTAATGCCCATATCTTTTAGGGACTTAATTTTAACCGTTAATTCTTCATTATAATCAACCATACTCATCTCAGTAATTTCAAGCTCGAGCATCATTGGACTAATGTTCGTTTCTTCAATAATCGACTTCACCTGCTCGACAAAATCCGGCTCTGCAATATGAATCGGCGAAATATTGACCGCAACACGGTAATTGACACCGTACGTATCCGCCCATATTTTAATTTGCTTCGCAGCCGTGTGCAGTACCCAACGGCCAATCGCTGAAATTAATCCAACCTGTTCCGCAAAAGGAATGAATTGATCTGGCGGCATATAGCCTAAATCTTCATCCGTCCAACGAATTAACGCCTCTGCCCCTTCAATTTCATTCGTTTGGATGTTTACTTTTGGCTGATAATGCAGCTCAAATGAATCATTGCGTAGTGCTTTATGTAATTTTGTCTCAAGTAATAGCCAGCGGTCATTCGTACCGCGCATATTTTCTTTATAGACAACATAATGATTGCCTTTTTTCTCTTTCGCTGTGTACATCGCGACATCCGCTGTTTTAAAGAGCTTTGTCACAGATTGCCCATGCTCAGGATAAATACTAACGCCTAAGCTAATGCTTGCAAAAAATTCATAGTCATAAAACGTAAAGCTTTCCCTAAAGACACCCATTACACGGTTTGCCATCTCATCGACTAACGTAACATCCTCTAATACATAAACAAACTCATCACCGTTCATGCGGTAAAATGACTCTACTTGAATATCAATCTCTGTTAAACGACGGGCAATTTCCTTTAAGAACAGGTCGCCTACTTTATGACCTAAGCCATCATTAATATTTTTAAAGCGATTGACATCGAAGAAAAACATCGCAAATTTTTCGCCTGAGCGCTCACGATTTTTAATTTCGTTTTCGAGGCGCTTCGTTAAGCTACGACGATTTGGTAAGCCCGTTAAATCATCATGATACGCAATATGCGCAATTTTTTTTATATTTTTTTGTGCTGTAATATCTGTACGAATCGAAATATATTGATACGGTTTTCCTTGCTCATTAAAAAACGGTACAATGGTTGTTTTTACCCAGTAGAGGCTGCCGTCCTTCGCGCGGTTACATATTTCACCATTCCACGTCTGACCGTTGCCAATTGTACGCCACATTTCGCGGAAAAATGATTTTGGATGGTAACCAGAGTTTAAAATGCGGTGATCCTTACCGATTAATTCTGCGCGGCTATACTTGGAAATCTCACAAAAGTGATCATTCACAAGCGTAATGGCACCGCGCTGGTCTGTTACAGCTAAGATCGCTGTTTGGTCAAGGGCTGCTTTAATATCTTGCAGTTGCTGAACCGAGAAATCTAACGTTTCTAGAACTTGCGTGTGCTGGCTATCCTGCATGTGCATTCTCCCCATTCAAAGTATCTTCTACTTTTACATTATTTGTTTAAATTATACGTCTATTACTCTCTATAATTCAATAAATAATAAAATAATTAGAAAACTAATTATTTAAAATTTGTTATTTTACATAAAATGAATTATCATTACCGAGTTTTTAATAAAAGTGCGTTCATGTGATCGGTTAGCTCATTTAATTTCAATATTGCTTCATCTAACTCTTCAGCAGAGCGATACTGTTCTTTTGAGGCATCTGAAATAACGGTAATATTGTCCGTTGTATTTTTATTTGTCGAGCTAATTTCATGAAATAATGTAATGTTTTTATCTGTTTGTGCAACGAGTGATGTTGTGGACACTGTAATATGCTCCATTTCCTGCTCAAGCTGTGTAATCGTTTCGTAAATACGCTCAAACGCTTGTGCACTCGTGTGAATTGTTTCATTGCCACGATCAACTTCATCCATTCCATGCTGCATACGTGTGGCCACAAGTGTAATTTGCTGTTGAATCCCTTCTAGCACCGTATCCATTTGAGATACAGAATTTTGCGTACCTGTTGCCAGCTTACGAATTTCGTTTGCGACGACCGAGAATCCTTTGCCATATTCGCCCGCGCGTGCCGCTTCAATCGATGCATTAAGAGCGAGTAACTTTGTTTGCTCTGAAATATTATGAACGACTGTTAGGGAGGTTGAAATTTCAGCAGATTGATTGTCTAACCGTTCAATGAGATTTTTAATAGATGTAATCGTATCTGTAATGACACGCATTTGCATGACAACCTCATGAATTGATTTTTGCCCCTGTGCCGCTTCCTGTATACTTTGTTTCGCCTTTTCTGTCACATTTGCTGAACGCGCATGAATCATTGAAAATTGCTCTAGGCTCGCTTCTGTTTGCGTAACACTATTCGTAATGGCTAATGCCTCATCTGTCGCATTTTCCTTTAGTATATGAAGCGCTTCTAAAACATGTAAGCTCGCATTCGAAGTGATTTTTGATCCATTTGCAATTTGCTCCGATAATAAACGCAGCTGCTGGCCCTCATATTTCACTTCTTTAGAAACTTCCTGTAATTGTTGCTCAATTTCAGCTGCTTCTTGTGATAGCTGTTGCTCACTTTTTTGCGTGCTACGAATAACAACACTCGTCGCGACCGCTGTCATAATTAAATACACCGCATGAATCATTAACAATGAAAAACTATACGATTCTGTACCGCAAATTAATTGAGGGAATAAAAAATAGCCTGCTAAATGATGAATAGCAAACAAGATCGTGCTCAGTAAAATATAAGCGATATTTTGGAAGCTCGCGATCATCGCCACGACCATAAAAATCGAAAAGTGATATTCTGTTAGGCCATCACCACCTGCAATAATGGACATACTTGAGAACGTCAAGGTAAGCGTAATCCATAAACCAACACGCGGATCCTCTTTTTTATAGGCGTAATAGCTTACCCCTAGTAAAATTATTGGAATGATGAATAAACTATTTAACATATACGTTAAATTACCTGAGATACCTGTAATCCCCTGTAAAATTAAATAATCTTCTAAAAATGCCGTCGCTCTATGTAAAATATGCGTCGCTATTGATAGGATTACCACAAAAGTAGTAAGCCCAAGCATTACCTTTGTTCTACCTTTTTCGTGTGTCATAAAAACACCCCCTGCTAAATGAATTGTTTTTTTGGAAATTGTTTAATAATGGATTATGCTATAGAATTTTTATCAGAAAGTAAAGAAATTTGACTACATTTCAAAGAGTATTCAAAATTCAACACTAAAAACAAATCTTTATACCTATAAAATTACTCTCTATTATATATGAAAGCAGCCTCCCTTACATAAATTTGTAAGAAAGGCTGCTAGAAGACGTCGCTATTAAATTGCGTATTCACGAATACCTCCGTCCTGGGTCGCTCGTTCGTTATAGGCGTCGAGCTGCTCCTCTGATAAATTTAAAATAAAGTAATAAAAGTTTACCGGCTCTAACCCGTGCTGCTCACATGCTTGTTTGTAATATGCGTATCCTGTGCGGTAGTCATTCATCGTATTATTCCCCTTTTCTCGACATCGCTTGTTCATTATAAGCCGATAACTGTTCTTGTGATAGTTGCATTACGTAATATCGGAAATTGACCGGCTCAAGTCCAAATTGTTCGCATTTCTCTACATATACTTCATAACCTTCTTTATACATACTCATTGTTAGGTCCTCCTTGTACTATAACAGAATTTATTTATTGTAATTAATATAGTACAGTTATGGGGCAGTGTCAATAAATATTCTGAAAAATTTTTTAAAATAATCGTGTAGCATTCAAGTTTACATAATAAATTTATTATGTAAACTTGAATGTAAAAAACCACAATTTTCTGATTGATGAGAAAATTGTGGTTGAATTAGTTTACATAATTATTTTATCTTGTTTAAAGGGTTGTTTTTTAGTACTTCTTGAATTTGTTCATTTTCAATATGTGTATAAATTTGTGTCGTCGCAACACTTGTATGTCCTAAAATATGCTGTAAACTGCGGATATCTGCTCCCGAACGGTACATAATTGTTGCCGACGTGTGGCGTAGTTTGTGTGGTGTCAGTTTCGTTTTTTCAATCGATGTTACATTGATTTTTTTGACGATTTTTGCGATTGTTTGGCGCGTAAATCTTGTCCCTTTTTGCGAGACAAAAAGAGGCTCTAACCCTTGTCCTGTATAGATTTTACGCTCTTCCATATAGTGTTCAATTGCTTCGAGGCATGCATCGTTTAGGTACACAGTACGTTCCTTATCCCCCTTGCCGATAACCGTCAAATTACGCCCCTGGATCGATGCCAAATCAAGCGAACAAAGCTCCGTCACACGGATGCCGAGATTGAGAAACAGTACCATCATACAGCGGTCACGCGCCGAATAATGCTGCAAATCGGTCGCCGCAAGGAAGTCCTGTGCCTCGTCTAAATTCAAGTAAATCGGTGCACGACGCCCGATTTTAGGGGTTTCTAGCTCGTCTGCTGGGTTTTCCTCAATAAGGCGACGCTTACCCTTCAAATACTTGAAGAAAGCCCGTAGCGTCGCGACTTTGCGCGCGCGAGACGCCGCCGAATTACCGCGCTGCACCTCACAAAACTCCATAAATAAATACAAATCCTCGAGTGTCAGTGTGCCAATCCAGTCAGCTGTCACATCCGAAATGTCGATTGTATGTAGCTCGCTCACGGGTATATCATGCTCCACACTTTTAAGGAAGCGGAAAAATAAAACGAGGTCATATTCATACTCTTTCCTTGTGCGCGGACTTTTCCCGGTAATGGTTGTTAAGTAAATAAGGAAATCTTTTAAAATTTTCGGTAAGGCAGTACTTGCCATAAAATCACCTCTTCTAGGGCTAATTATAACATAAAAAAGGTTCCCAAATTACTATTTGGGAACCTTTTTTGGATTTACGTGAAAAAATAGCCATTTTTACGAATGAACGTTCGTAAAAATGGCTATGCGCGCTCAGACGAAGTGAAATTCGATTTTACGCACCTAGCTGCACCTCGATGCGTCTGAGCGCACATTTTATTTTCTTCGTTTTTGTGAAATAGAAAAGGTATGGGGGTGATTTGCATGAACACCGAGTGTGGGCATTTTATGTTTTTTATCCATTCAGTTATCGGCAGCATTATTTGGATGATTTTTCCGATTCACTCTAGCAGCACGGCTATAATTTTTATAAAATAAATGACAAGGAAAATGAAGACAAATTTCACGGAGATATTGCGCGGGTGTCACACAAAACATTGAAGCAATACTTTTATCCGTTTACGAAAGGGCTTGTAGACAAGAAAAAATGGGCGCAACGGAGATGAAATCAGCGCGTATCCATCTGCTGGAATACGCGCTGATTTTACGTTTCACCGTAGTACTGTGCGAGATAGATGGGGCCGTATTGATGGACGATAAATGTAGTGAGTGTGCCTTGTGTCGCCCTTTCAATGGGAGGCTTTGTCAGTTTGTATAAGGAGTCTTCATGCTGAATAAAGTCACTTCCAAACGCACTCGCTGGATAACCAAGTAGGAACAGATGCGTGCGCAGCGGTCGGTGTGCTCGCACAGTAAAACAAAAGTACAAACAATAAAACACCGGTCAACAGCCATTTTTTCAGGTTAATGCACCTCCTGCCATGCTTTAAACCACTGCTTCACGACAGCTTTCGGAATGACAATACCTAACTCCCCGTCCCCAATAATGAGCGCATCCTCGTCCCATACCGAGTACTCACCGTTTGCTGTTACAATTCGGGCAACCGGTTTTGTTTCGGGCTGCACTGGTTGCCAGCTCGCCTGCTCGAGTAACTGTATGAGCTGCTTTTGCATAAGTGGCACGGGCTGCGGGGCGATTTTTTCGATGGATTCACTTACTGCATATTTACGGATTTTTTTCTTAAATTTCGTAATAACATAGCTATTTTTTAATAAAATCGTATCGCCAATTTCAAAATGCTGCGCCTCATTTTTCGGGTAAATAATGAGCTGCTCCTCTAAAAAATCTGCCTTTTGTAGACGCAATACAGTGAGTAGCTCATCTGTTTCGTCCACAACAACAGCTTGAATATCCTCCATTTCACCGTACTCTAAATCAGCTCCAACCGCTTTTGCCGCGTCAAATAACAGCAGTGTACTGAGCAGCTCCTCCTGAATGCGTGGGAAATGTTGCGCATAGGTAGGTAGTAGTGCCTCGTAAGTTAAATCCCTTTGTGCCTGCAATGTTAAATAGTGCTTTTTATAATCAGCTAATGGAATATTTTTCTGCTGTATGGCTTTTTCAAAGGAGGTTGGAAAGGCCGCGATAAGCGCCTCTACACGTTCATTTACGACCCGTTTACTTAAATCGACGCCCTGCCTAGCCCCGTATTCAGCAATGACTAAATCACGCTTATAATGCTCTGTTTGATCTGAGTAATCTAGTATGCTGTACATCGCAAGTGTCTCCGGTGAAAAGCTTTGCACCCGCGTGTTTTGCTGCGTAAATACACTAAAAACCACAAGACTCAGCAACATAAAGCAACATAAAACAACGCGTGGCATATAGGATTTGCTTTTAGCGGGTTTCAGTATACGCTGTCGCACGCGCTCCTTACTATTTTTAAAGTCCGGTGTCACGTCCTCTAGCCCTCTCTTAATCTCCCTTCTCATAATACGCCTCCCATTCTACTTGTAATACAGGCTTCAATTTCTCACGCGCACGTCGCAATCTTGTGCGCACCGTACTCTCTGGTTCTTCTAGTAGCGCAGCAATTTCCGCGGTATGTAAATCCTCATAATAATAAAAAATAATGACTTCACGGTATTTCAGCGGCAGTGCAAGAATCGCCTCACCGACAGCTGAGCGTAATTGTTGCTGCTCTACATGATCTTTCGGCCAAAAAATACGAATCGGCAATTGCTCCTGTAACTGAATCTTGCGGTAAGCCCAGCTTTTCACATAATCCTTACTGCGATTGACCGTCATCTTTACTAAATAAGCGCGTAGTTGTCCCATTTCACTGTAATTACTCGCCAAAAACTTAATCAATACATCCTGCACAACATCCTCTGCCGCGTGTAAATTTTTCGTGTAGTAGTACGCAAGCCGAAGTAAATCGTCGCTATAATCGTCTATCAGTTGATGAATATCCAGCACTTACACCTCCTCTATTATAGTAACGAGCTCGTCGCTTATTTCGATTCAAATTATTCTAAAAACTTATAAGCACATTATGTAAACTAGTTAGTTTTTAAATTCGAAATGTAAAGCTTCTATACTAAAATGAACTTGAAAAGGGTTTTAAACAAAAATAACGAATCCATAACTAATGAAGGTGGTGATTTTATGAACAGAAAAATTCTACTGTTTATTATATTAAGTATAGTTATTTTTGTTGTAGGTTGCACATCAGAGCAAGTAGCTGATAATAAGACAGCTTTACCTAATTTTGTTCGAGAAAGTGATTTTGAAACAATCGATTGGGCAAGGAAAGCTGTGGAATTTGGTGACAGTGGAATGATTGGAAATGAAAATAAATCAGGTGTTATTGGTGCAAATATGCCAAGTTTAAACGGTCAAAAATGGATGTGGCACCTTTGGGGAATTGAACATACGAAAAATAAAAAACTAACGATTGTTGGCTTTCATAAAGAATCCGAAACTGTCCATCAGATTTTACTAGATGGTTGGACAACAAGGCTTGGTGGTGCAAATAATGGAGCCGATGCGCATACACCTTCTAACGTGAAAATACCACAGGCAGGAGAATGGGCACTTTTACTTTATACAGACGAAAAATTGTTTGATATTTTAGTTTTTGATATTAAAAAATAATAAAGCTTACAGTAAGTACGTCATTGACGGTCTCAAAATACTCCTTTTCATTTAGTGTGCACACATGCCCATTAACAAACGTGATAAATGACATACCGTATAGAAATAACATGAAGAGAGAAGGTTTAATCGTGAATCCGTTTAATTTCGATCCTGAATCGTCTGATTTTTTCGGTCCACCAAACAGTTTTCCAGGTAGGCAGGGACCGCCAAACAACTTTCCACCTATGCAAGGACCACCTACACCGCCGCCATCTTTCGTTCCACAGCCACCAACTGAGCAATTCGCTGCGCAAAGGGGCGGACGTTGG
This sequence comes from Solibacillus sp., assembly GCA_040274725.1. Classification (GTDB taxonomy): domain Bacteria; phylum Bacillota; class Bacilli; order Bacillales_A; family Planococcaceae; genus Solibacillus. The sequence continues at coordinate 37,963 of JBEMAQ010000010.1, forward strand.
TCGATTAATAGCTGTTTGTTTCGGCATACGTATATTTGGCTTGGCAATGGTCGAAGCTTTTGGTTTTTCCCGATAGCAGTCACGCGCAATCAGGTCATTGGTTTCCGCTGGCGCAATCGCGGTGGCTGGCAATATAGCGTGATCAATCGCGGAGAAATTTTTACGTTTAGTTGTTTCTTTTAATTTATTACAACGAGGCGAACCGAAGTCATCGCTGTAGGACATGGTGTTATTAAACGTCTTCTCGCTATCTATTTCAAAGGATATGTAAACTAAAATAAAAAAAGCAGCAATGACCAAAAGAGCAACAGCTAAACTTTTGATCATTGCTATTTTTACTGTGAAGCAAATTGTGGATAAGGTAAGGCAAAGTTCGCGTTACGTCTAGGCTAAATACTTCTTATTTCGGCTCATAGTGGAAATATTCGAAGTCTGCTGGCAATGATTGCGTATATAAATCGACACAGTGCATGCCGACAAATGCCCCTGTAAAGAAGCCACCGCCGCGTACATAGTCATCTGAAAGCTTATAGCTGTCAAACGGTGGTCCAACCAGTGTCCAGTCTACACCGTTTAGTGAGTAGCTATAGACATATTTAGCTGTTTCCACTGTGACTTTCAAATACACCGCGCCCTCTGATGGTAATTGAATCGGTGCTAGCCATTCATTATATGATCCGTTATCTACACTTGCTAATACAAGCACACGGCCTAGCTCCTCATCATGTGTAACATCCAGTGCAGTCCAGTTTTCGGTATTATAGTAATTCACTAACCCTGCATATTGTTGGAATGAAAACGGTATGAATTCCAGCTTTGTTTCCGCTTCAAACGCAAAATGCTGCCACCTTCTCGCGACAAATGCTTGCGTAAACTTCGATGTTAACGATTCCTTCCCAATGAGACGTAAATAACCAGGACGCTCAGTAATGGACGCAAATGATGCTGCTGGTTGACGTAATGTTTGGAAATGGAGCGGCAATTCTTGATTAAAATACGTCGTGTTTTCTTCCTTTTCTACAGGTTGTGGCGTGATATTTGGTGCCTCTACCTCGTCCTGAGGATAATTGCCCCCAACCACTACTGGCCAACCATCTACCCACTCGAGCTTACTAATGGCTGTTTCTCGCCCAAGTGGACAATAGCCGCGGGGATCAAGCAGTGGTTTGTTGTCATCCTTCAGTGGACGCCCTACTAAATATGCTAAATACCATTCATCTGTGTGCGTTTGTACTAAAGAGGCATGCCCTGCCTTTTGCATCGTTTGCTCAGGTGTAAAAAAGCCTGTAATTAAAGGATTATGCGGTGAAAGCTCATAAGGCCCATCAATCGACGTCGCACGTGCAAGCGTTGCGCGGTGGTCATAGCGCGTCCCACCTTCTGCCGTTAATAAATAATAATAGCCATTAATTTTGTATAAATGCGGTGCTTCGGTTAATTTCACATTCGTCCCTTTAAAAATAACCTTTGCTTCCCCGACTAACTTTTGCTGCCCGTGATCGTACTCCTGTAAGCTAATCCCGTAAAAGGCATGATTGCGCTGGCGTGCATCCCATACCATATTTAACAAATATTTTTTACCGCTCTCTTCGTCATGATAAAGCGACGGGTCAAAGCCTGAACTGTTTAAATAAATCGGCTCAGACCACTCGTCCTCGATATTTTTTGCTGTCACTAAATAATTGTGACCATCCTTCCACTGCCCATCCACTACTTTAATATCGCTGTAAATTAACCAAAACTGCCCATCCGCGTAAGAAAGGCAAGGTGCCCAAACACCACCTGAATCCGGGTTTCCAATCATATTTAGTTGGGATAAGCGCTCTAATGGACGTCGAATAAGTGTCCAATTGGCCAAATCCTTTGAGTGGTAGATGCCGACACCAGGAAACCATTCAAACGTGGATACCGCAATATAATAATCCTCCCCAATGCGACAAATGGAAGGGTCTGGGTGGAAACCCGTTAAAATTGGATTTTGAATCATCATTGTTTCTCTCCTCTATGATTGAAATTGGATTTTTTTTAGGCAATGCTCACTATTGATAATCGTAATGGCGCAAATACTACTAAAGCCTAAGAGAAAAATGAGTACAGGCTCATACAGGCAAATGACAACGATACAGCCAATTGCACATAAGGCGAAAAAAGTACGTGGTAAAAATGCAAACGCTAGGATAAAGCTGTTTTTAATAAGTAGCCGTACAGTCGATTTAAAGCTCGTATGGAGTGGCCAGACGTATAATAAGCTACATCCCGTCAATAGCGTCAGGAGGAGCAGACAGAGCATCGCAATGGTTTGCACGCTAGGTGGCAGTGTTTGAATAAATAAGAAATTCAAGAACAACATGCCGAGCAGGTAACCGTAAAGCAAGCCAATCTTATTGCTTTGTACAAATTCACGCCTAAAAATCTGATAAAATGTGCGAATCACGCGCACGTCCTGCCCCTCATATAGCAGTTTGAAAACGCTGCTCATCGCCGTCATCGCTGGAGAAATACCGAATATCACCAAGCCTGCAAAGCTAAAAAAGATAAACAATACATTGAGTAACAGCAGGTTCATCACCCACTCACAGGCGATATACAGCTTCGAAAACGTATGCTTCATCCGGTCACCTCCCTATCCTTTCACCGAACCCGCAGCAATCCCCTCAACAATCCGGTCGCTTAAAATGATAAAGATAATTAAAATCGGAATGATGCTAAACATCAATGTGGCACCAATTGCCCCCCAGTCCGTAGAATACTGCCCAATGAAATTTTGAATGCCGACTGTCAGTGTTTTTAAATGATCGGAGCTAATAAACGTATTCACAAAGACAAATTCATTCCAGTTGTAAATCATATTAATGATGGAAGCCGTTGCGATGACAGGCGCCGTCATCGGTAAGGTGATGCGGAAAAAGATTTGATGAATGCTTGCTCCGTCAATAAGTGCAGCCTCCTCAATCTCATGTGGTAATGCCTCATAAAAGCCAAGCAAAATCATAATCGTAATCGGCATATTAAAGGCGGTATAGGAAATGATGAGTGCTAATGGATGATTGATTAAGCCAAGCTGTGTATACGTATTAAATAACGGAATGAGCGTTGAATGAATCGGTATCATCATGCCGATAATAAATAACAGTAAAACAACCTTCGAGCCGCGCCATTGCAAACGCGTAATCGCAAACGTCACCATACTTGCTAATAAAATTGTTAAAATAACCGAAACGATCGTGTACAGCACACTGTTAAAAAAGTACGTAGCAATATTACCCTCAGTCCATACTTTGACATAATTTTCAAAGCGCAGCTCCTCTGGAAAAGCAAGCGGAGACAAATTAAAAATTTCATAGTTATTTTTTAAAGAAAATAACGCGAGCCAATAAATTGGGAATAATTGAATGATCGCAATGACAATTAACACGAAATATAGGGCAAATTTCCCCGCATATTTAACAAGTACGCTCTCGCCCATTTTTTTCGCTGTTAACTGAGGCATTTCTTTTCGTTGTTCAAACAGTTCCATAGTAGGTCACTCCTTCTAATACAAGTCCTTATCTGCGGCTGTTACGCGTTGAATGATGAACGTGACAACAAAGCAAATCACTAATAAAAAGAAGCCAATTGCACTCCCATAGCCAAAATCAAATTTATTGAAGGCTGTTGAATACATATAAGAGGCCATGACTTCACTTGAGCCACTCGGTCCCCCGCCAGTCATAATATAAATTAAATCGAAATATTTGAGTGACCCGACCGCTGCAAGAACGACTGTGACTTTCACGACATTCATAATCATCGGTAATTTGATTTTCAGTGCGATTTGTGTTGCGGTTGCACCGTCAATTCGCGCAGCTTCAATGAGTGATTCCGGTACATTTTTCAAAGCAGCGTAATAAATTAAAATATAAAAACCTGCATATTGCCAAATTGTCGGCACAATAATCGCATAAATGGCTAAATTCGCATCCCCAAGCCAAGCAGGTGGATTTTCGACACCAAGTTTCATTAGAAATAAATTCAACATCCCATTTGATGGGTTATAAATTTTCATCCAAAGCTGTGCGATGGCAACAGAAGCGAGTAGCATCGGCACTAAATAAATTTTACGAAACAAATCTGCTCCTTTAATGCGGCTTGCTAGTACAAAGGAAATCGCTAAATAAAACAACAAGCTAATGATGGATGCGACCGCTAAAATAAACGAATGGTACGCACTACTCCAAAACTTTGAATCTTGTAAAAGGGCGATATAATTTTCTAGTCCAATAAAGGCTTTCTGCCCGATCCCGTTCCATTCCATTAAGCCGAAATACCCCGTCTGAACAATTGGAACATAAACAATCGCTAAAATTAAAAATAACGAGGGACCTACATAAATTAATAAATCCAGCTTTGACGCCTTTAATTTACTCACCTCAACCACTCCTTTTAAAAATAGGACATATCGGTTTGATATGTCCTAAATTATTTATTTTGCTGCTTGTAATGATGCCTCGGTTTGCTGATTAAACGCTTCTGGTGTAATGTCACCGCTTACAAGTGATTGCAGTAAATCGAAGTGTGTTTCAGCGGCTGAAGCAGGCATTTGTACATCGGCATACAGTGTAATATTTTCCGCTTTGTTTAAGTCATTTAAAATATCAAGATTCATCTGCGGTAAATCAAGTGCTGATGTATCTACTTTTGTCGCAGGAATGACACCTGCTTTTGTGAACGATTGTTTGCCCCACTCATCGATAAAGTAACGAACAAACTCTTTTGCCTCGTCTTTTACATCCGAGCTTTCTGCAACAAATAACCCGATACCAGGCCCACCAATCCAACTGTCCGGTGTTGCGGAGCCGTCATATGACGGGAAGTTAAAGTAGCCAATTTTGTCCTTAAATTCCTGTGTTGTTTCATCACTTGTCGTAAAGTTTGGTAATTCCCAGCTACCCATTAAATACATGGCAGCCGTTTCATTTAAAAATTCGATTTTTGCCTCGTCATTAGATAAACCATTTGTCCCTTTACTAAAGCCGCCTAGCTCCGCGATTAATTGGAAGTCCTTCGCTGCTTGCTCTAACTTTGGATCTTCAAACGAAACCTTTTTGGCAATCGCATCTGATAATAGCGTTTTGCCGCCGATGCGGTCCGCTAAATACATATACCACAGTGACCCTGTCCAACCATCTTTATTTCCGAGTGCAATCGGTGTCACGCCATTTGCTTTTAATGTTTTGACAGCGTTTACAAATTCCTCAAAAGAAGTAGGGACTGCTAAATTATTTTGTGCAAAGATTTCTTTGTTGTAGTAAACCGGTGCGATATTTAGCTCAATTGGTAAGCCGTACGTTTTACCGTCAAAAGCATATGCCTCTGTTGTACCGCCAACGAATTGATCTTTTAAATTATCTGTTGCGAGTACATCCGATAAATCTGTAACAAGCCCCCCCTCAACAAATGGCTGTAAATAACCCGCTGCCCATGTCACCCCTACATCAGGCAAGTCGTTTGAAGAAGACAGTACTTTGATTTTATCTTTATATTGCTCGTTTTCTAAATACTCAATGGCAATCTTCACCCCTGGATTGTCCGCCTCGTATTTTTCGACAACTGATTCGACGATTTCATTTTGTGTTTTGGAGCTGCCTGGTGGCCAAAGATGCATAAATTCGACCACTTTCTCTCCGTCGCCAGCTGTTTCACTTTCGTTAGAATTACTACAACCCGCTAAAGCTAAACATGCGGATAGTAATCCAACACCGAATAATGTATGCGCTTTCTTAAAGTTTTTCATTCCAATCCCCCTTTTGTGTGAATATTTAAATAATAACAAAAAAAGAGGGAATTAAATCCCACTTTTTTTTGGAGAAATCCCAAATTATTTGGAAAGCCTTTTTTTTCTGTATTGATTTGGTGTAATCTTCTCATACTCCTTGAAAATTTGGATGAAATATTTGGATGTTTTATAGCCAACGCGAATCGAAATTTCTTCAATGGAGTATGTAGGCGATGCAAGTAGCTTTTTTGCCTCCTTTATGCGGTATTCCGTTAAGTATTGGAGAAAATTAATGCCGACAGATTGCTTGAACAGCGCACTAAAATAGCTTGTATTCAGATGCGCAATTTCCGACATTTGCTGTAAGGTTAGTGGTTCCGCGTAATGCTGATGAATATAGTGCTGCGCTTTTTGAATACTTTCGTGGGCCGCTTCTGGCTGTAGGTTAATCGTTGCCGCGCAGTCATCAATCGCTTCGAGTAATTGCTGCTTTGATACGGGCTTCGTTAAATATTTCGTCACCTGTAAATCAATCGCTCTTTGTGCATACATAAAGTCCGCATGTGCAGAAATGATAATGACAGGTAGTGTTGGATAATCTTTTCGGAGTTGCGCTAAAAACGTCAGCCCGTCCACTTCTGGGAGCTGGATATCCAATAACAGTAGGTGAATCGTATTTAAATGCGCGGTCGCTTCATTCACGTTGGCAGCTGTTTGAACCGTCATCGCAGTTCGATTTTTTTCAATCATATTTTTTATACTGTTACGGACGATTGCTTCATCTTCAACGAGTAATAACTGAACGGTCATGCGAAATCGACTCCTTTGGTAAAGTAATTGTTACAGTTGTACCAGTTTGCCCATCGCTATCATACAAAAAGGTATCAGCAACCTGTTCGGAATAATACATTTCTAGTCGCTTACGGATATTTTGGATGCCAATCTGTTCGCTGTCACTAGCAGAAGTGATACCATTTAAGCGAAGAAGCATGCTAGTCGGGATTCCTTTCCCATTGTCCGTAACCACAATCGTAAAAGCTTCAGGCGATATAGCGTATATATGTACCGTTACTTTGCCATTTGTTTGCTGCGGCTCAATGCCGTGCAAAATAGCATTTTCAATGATTGGCTGGAGTAACAGCTTCGGAATTTGTATCGTCGTTAGTGCCGGTTCACATTGCAATTCCCAACTCAGCCGCTCGCCTAGTCGCATTTGCATTAAATTTAAATAGTGCTCAATATGCTCTAGCTCTTGCCGAATCGTCACAATATCCGATTCAGCCTTGACGCTACCGACACTATATTTAAATAGCGCGGACATGGATAACACATAATTCGCTAGCTCATCCTTGTCTTCGTCAATCAGCTTCCAGTAAAAGGCGTTCAGTGTGTTATATAAAAAATGTGGATGAATTTGTGCTTGTAGTGCCTTTAATTCCGCTTGCTGCTGTAATAATTGCTTTTCGTACACTTCTTCAATTAACGTCTCAATTTGTGTAATAAACTCATTATAGGTGCGATGAAGCGTGTGCATTTCGACGGAGCCGTACGTTTCTTCAATATGCTGCAACTTCTTTTTCGGGTCATGCCGCATCGCAGAAGTTAACCGATGTAGTGGTGATGTGATGTAGGAAGCAAGCACCCACGATAAAAGAAAGCAAATAATAATCGCGATGACGGATAACACGAGTGTAAAATTCCAAATATTTTGAATTTTATTTATAGAGTCATCGAGAGACTGCACCACATAAATCGACCAATTTGTACGCGGTGATTCATTTTTCACGACGTAATACTGCTTGCCATCTAATAATAATTTGCCATTTTCCTGATGTAAGAGACGCGGCGAGGATTTGCCAATAATCCACTGATTTGTGCGATCATACACTTGGATAAAGTTATCTTCATTTTCAAAATACGTATCAAAATGCTTGTTATGTAGCCTCAATACTAAAAAGCCGCTCGGACGATAGGCTTGATTGATTAACCGAATAACTTTTATTGCATAAGAATAATCGCTACTTGTCGCATCCTGTCCAATCCAAATGAGCTGCCCCTTCGCATCAATGGCCGTATTCATCCAGCTTTCATCAAGGATTGTTTGAAGCTGTCCCACATTTGGATAAATAGCCGAGCCATCTAGCTGATAAAAGCGGTAATCACTAATGCTGTTCACATACGGATAATAACGGTCCAATGTGCGCTTGAACAATTGCTGTTGCTGATTTGTTACGTTTTCGGTTGTACTAATGGTCGTCATGAGCTGCTGGATATCCGCATCTGTTGATACTTGCGCGGCAATTGTACTCACCTGCTCATATTTCGCCTCAATCGCACTATTAACCTCATAGCTTGTTTGAATAAGCTGTGACTGAACAATTTCATCATAAACAGACGAATACTTAAAATAGCCGATACATGCAATCATTGTAATGGCAATGATTGAAACAAATGAAAAAAGCAAAAATATTTGATGCCTTAAAGAATTATATTTTCGAATCAATGCAATCATTCCTTTATACGTGAGGTGTAACGATGAATTTTAAGCTATTATACGAGATGTTTCCGCAACTTACGCCGTACAATGCCACAACTAGAAACAAATATGTATTTGAAAGCGAGCGGGGCTTGCTAGAGGCGCCTAAGCACCAGCTGACGACTCAAGAGCTGAACTATTTATCGATTTTTTTAAAGCCCATTCAAGAAAACTTCCCGCTACAGCACTTGTGGATGCGTTTCTTAACCGGGAGTTTGCCTCAGCCACCAGAAAAATTCGAGCATTACCAGCTACTGAAATTTGTTTTTACGCAGCCTTTTCATGCAATCACTGAATTGCAGCTTGTGTTTGAGGCAATCGTTCAACAAAATTGCTACATACTCGAACAAGATCATTATTCGTGTATCGTTTTGTTAATTGATGAAGGAGGTTATATCGATTTCACACCGTATAAATCCCTGATGGAAGATGATTTAAAATGTTGCTTCTCTATTTTAACAACGCCTTACGAAAATGGAAATAAATCAAAGGCACAATTTGATGTTTTACAAAGTATACCTATTGACTATTTCCGGTTCAATTCGAGCATCTATGAGCTAGACGAACTCATTCTACTTAAAATGTTGAACGATCTTCCGCCAAATGAATCACAGCAATTTTTACAGACAACGTTGCAAGCTTCTCTTCATGAGCCCGTTCTTCTTGAAACGGTAGCTTGCTATATACAAGCGGTCTGTAACTTTACGCAAACCGCGAAATCACTTTATATTCACCGCAATACATTGCAAAAACGGCTCAATCGCTTTGAGCAATTAAGTAATAAAAATTTAAAAGATGGAAATGATTTGTTTAAAATTGCTACGGCGATTAAATTGTACAATATGCACACTTCACTAGAAAAATAGTGTCGAAATTATCGCTAGTTAACTACCTATTAATTGAATATACTGACAATAAATGATGGATGGGAGCTGATTCGCATGGCAGAAATTATTTTAGAAAACATTTATAAAATTTATGATAAGGACAATCTCGTTGTAAAGGATTTTAATTTACACATTCAAGATAAGGAGTTTATCGTCTTCGTCGGCCCTTCTGGTTGCGGTAAATCTACAACTTTGCGCATGATTGCCGGTCTAGAGGATATTTCGAAAGGAAACTTGTATATTGATAACCAACTGATGAATGATGTGGAACCGAAAAACCGAGAGATTGCGATGGTTTTCCAAAACTATGCGCTCTATCCACATATGACGGTTTTTGAAAACATGGCATTTGGCTTGAAATTATCAAAGGTTCCGAAAGCCGAAATTGAACGCCGTGTGAATGAAGCAGCGAGCATTTTAGGGCTAACAGAATACTTGCAGCGAAAGCCGAAAGCACTGTCAGGCGGTCAGCGCCAACGTGTCGCACTTGGTCGCGCCATTGTTCGCGATGCGAAAGTATTTTTAATGGACGAGCCTCTTTCGAATTTAGACGCGAAATTGCGTGTTCAAATGCGCGCGGAAATTCAAAAGCTGCATCAAAAAGTGAACACAACAACGATTTATGTAACACATGATCAAATAGAGGCGATGACGATGGCCACACGCATTGTCGTGATGAAAAACGGGGTCATTCAGCAAATTGGTACACCCGACGAAGTGTATAAGCGACCGAAAAATATTTTTGTCGGTAGCTTTATTGGCTCACCTGCCATGAACTTTTTCCGCGCTACTGTAGCGAATAATCAATGTCGTATTGATAATTATACGTTCCCAGTCCCAACTACTTACACAGAAGCATTAAAGGACGTAACAGAGGTCGTTGTAGGCATTCGTCCTGAGCATATCACTGTTTATGACAAAGCTGCGCCAACATTTGAAGCTGCAGTCGAAGTAGAAGAAATGCTGGGCTCAGAATCATACATTCACAGTGCACTAAATGGCCAAAGCTTTATCGCAAAAATATCGAGTGAAACGAAATTAACAATCGGGCAAGCCTATCCATTTAGCTTTCAGCTTGAAAACCTTCATTTCTTCGATGTGGAATCAGAGCTTGCCATTGCACCTGAACAAGTTGCGAACATTTTATAGATGCAGCTGCACACATCTCAGAGCTAAACATGCAATTCATAAATGCTGTTTTTTATAACTATATTATGTAAACTAAAATCCCCTTAGCTAAAAACTAAGGGGATTTGCATTAAAATTTAAATGCTCAATTATCAAAATAATTGAATAAAAGGAACATATGTGCTATATTTAGCGGGAGCGAAAGAACGTTTTGTATCGACTACTGATTCAACTAGAAGGGCGTGTCGTATCGAATGGCAAAAGCGAAAACACCGAGCTATATTGTGGAATTGGAATTGTGTGTAAACCCGCAACAGCGGAAGCAATTAGAAGTAAAAATGCGTGTGGCAAAACAAATCTACAACGCGTGTCTTGCGCATGCCCTGAAACGCTTGAAGGCGGTGCTTGCCGATAAAACCTATCAGCTTTTAGTCCAAATAGCGTATTCTACGGAGCGAACGAGTCGCCTGCGTGAAATCGAACGGGCTTCTGGCTATTCGGAGTATCAGCTCCATGCGTATGTTGCCCCGATGCAGCGTCATTTCAAACCGCACATTGGCTCGCTTGAAGCACAAAAGTTAGCGACACGCGCATTTCAAGCGGTGGAAAGGGTACATTATAGTCAAGCCAAACGCGTGTATTTCAAACGGGCAACCGATGACATGTCTGTTGAAAATAAATCGAATAAAACTGGTCTCCGCTTCCAAAATCATCAGGTCATTTGGGGCACGCTGTCGTTAGCCGTACGCATCAAAAAGAACGATGTCTATGTCCACGAGGCGTTAGCAGACCGCACGAAATACTGTCGCATTCTTCGTCGTGAAATTCGCGGGAAGCAACGCTATTTTGTCCAGCTCATTCAGGAGGGCGTTCCACCGAAAAAACGAACGTGTAAACAGGCAAATGACGCCACAAAACGGGTCGGGTTAGATATCGGGATGTCAACGGTTGCTATTTCTAGTGAGCCCTGTGTCGATTTCGTGGAGCTTGCCCCAAACTGTTCGGTAAATGCCAAGAAAATACGTGTCTTACAACGCGCAGTAGACCGTTCGAAACGGGCCATGAATCCAGTGAACTTCAACGCAGACGGGACCATTAAGCGTGGTGTACGCCTAGAATGGGTCCAATCGAAACGCGAACGCTTTTTAAAAGCCAAGTTGAAAGAAATCCATCGGCAAAACGCTGCGAAACGCAAACAAGCCCATGAACAATTGGCGAATTTCATTTTATCGCTCGGCTCGGATATTCGGGTGGAAAAGATGAACCTACGTGGGTTGCAAAAACGCGCCCAAAACACGACGCGTCATCGGCAAAATGGGCGGATCAATCGTAAAAAGCGATTCGGCAAAGTCATTAGCAATCGTGCACCCGCGCTGTTCCTTGCCATCCTTGACCGCAAGCTCACATATCAAGGGCTTTCTCTTAAAAAAATCGATACGAAGTCCGTTAGAGCGAGTCAATTGAACCATGTGACCCAAACGTATGAGAAAAAGCCACTTTCTGCCCGTTGGAATGAAAATATTAGTGGAAAACGAATCCAGCACGATGTCTATAGTGCCTTTTTAATTGAAAATACAACCGATGATTTACAAGCAGTAGACCTTTCTTTCTGCCAGCAACGCTTCTCGTCATTCGTCCAGCAACATGACGAACTCGTTCAGCGTATCGCGAAACAGTCGCATCTAGGTTGGTATTTTGCCTAAAAAAACAGACCTGTCGGATTGATAGCACCGACATAAAACGTGGAAACGAAAGCACACAACCTGTCGTGAATCGACCAGATAAACGGCTAATTGGAGAAGTGCCACGCCATTCGCGCGTTAGTTCCATGAAGTTCTAGGCGCATTCTCTCAGTGTCCTCGTAGCAGCTTCACACGACCTATCCAGTGTGAGCTTGCGAGGAAGAAGGAGAAAGAATGGTTTCATTCCCTAGAACCCCATTCCTTTAGGGGTGGGAGTTATCAGTAAGCTCATCCGCGTGAAGTGGCTGGCTGGATTTATAGTAAAGCTTGCCTTCTCCCGCAAGATCCACCACGATATACTGCAAGCCACGGTTTGTAACGGCCTGTAGTTTTTCACTGTTCCACTCAGCAATCGGTGTTTGTAAGTCCTGCTCTGTTATAAAGTCGCCGTAAGCATCAACGGAAATATTTTCATATTCAATGTAATATACGCTGTCATGAAGCTGTTTCGCACGTTTTATTTCATTCTTTTCCCCCATCATAAACCCGTCATAAATAGAGGAAATGATCGTACCGTCCTCATAAGACATCGAATCATTTTGAGGTGTATTCATCGCTTCAAAATCAGCGGCGACAAGCTCCAGGTTAAACTCTACCTTCGCCTTTTCAATCATTGGTGCCACATCATACACGAGTAAATAATCTTTATTTTGACGATATTCAACTTGATTTGAAAAAATATAATACACGGCAAGCGCAGATGCTGTTTCTTTCGACTGTGTTAATTGCCATAAGTACACGTATTTTTCAAGCAACGTATGCAGCGCACTTTCTGCCGTTTGATCGAGCACAGTTGCCGAGTCCATTAACTGAGCACCAAGTGTATCTGTTACTTGCTGCTGCAAGTTGTTGATCTTGTTGATTTCATCCGCAAGTTGAATCGTCTCAATGAAATCGGCATTGTAGACATCTTTTACAACCCACGTTGTCTTTGCATCTAGTATTTCTAGCTGTGCGGTATAGTCTTCTTCCGTTATGACCGTGCCGTTCTTTTTATATGTCCAATCTTTAAATGTATTTAGTGTATAGCGCTCCGCTAGCTCAAATTGGCCGTTTTGTAGTGTAAAGACTGCATGATTCTCATGTGGCATTTGGCTAACTAAATCGAGTGCCGTCGCACGAATCGCGATTTGTCCGTCCGGTAATGTCACATAACCAATCCCATCTGGAGCAATTTCTACGTCATAGTCTTCATGAAATGCAACCTCGCTTAGATGAAGCTGTTTTGCAGGTTGCGCGGCATCTGTTGTTGACCAGATTTCCTGAACATAAGCATTCATCCCCCCTTTATAAGGTGCATCTTTGTAGACGATGTACAGCTCCTCAAAGCCGTCCTGATTAAAATCGAGTAGCTTTGCATACAGTAAGCCTGCCCGATATTCATCATAAGAGGCAACCTCTTGATAGCCAAGTAAGCCGTATTCACTCGTATAATTTGCAAGAATGTCCACATAGCCTTGGCGATAATCCCTTATTTGCTCCTGTAACGGCTCCTTTTCAACCGGTGCTTCTACATTTTCTTGCTTTGGCTGCGCGGCTTCCTCCTGACAGGCTACTAGCACCATGCCTAAACTAAGCACACTCCCTACTACAAATCGTTTTTTCAACAAAACACTCCTCTCATTTGATTATTATGCCATATTTTTTTTAGTAGAAATGTAAAAACGCGCACTAGAAAATCTAGTACGCGCCTCTCCTAACTAATCAATTTCAATCCAATCACTGCACCAATAATGAGTGCGATACAGAAAATACGTTTCGAGTCCTTTGACTCACCGTAAATAACCATTCCTAAAATCGCCCCGCCTGATGCGCCGATTCCTGTCCAAATCGCATACGCTGTCCCCATGGCGATTGTTTCCAATGCAACGGATAGTAGCCAGAAGCTCATACTAAAAAATACGACAAGCAACAGGGCGGGAATCCAGCTTTTTCTGCGGTACATTTCGTTCATCATCGCAACCCCGAGCATTTCAAATAGCCCTGCACTAATTAATGCAATCCAAGCCATTATGCATCTGCCTCCTTGTCATGTGTTAATAGCTTCAGTCCTAAAACACCGACTAATAAGACCGCGATTAGCGCGACTTTTATTAACTGAAATGGCTGGCCGAATACGAGCATATCTACTATAACCGTCCCCGCTGTACCAAGGCCGACGAATACCGCGTATACCGTACCTACTGGCAAATGGCTACTTGCATAGATCAATCCAGCAAAACTGACGATGATTGCAATCACGGTCCCCACCCATTCTAACGTTGTTCCCGCATGCTTCAAGCCGATGACCCAGCACACTTCAAAAACGGCCGCAATAACGACAATTGCCCACATTTTGTTCTTCATATGATTTCCTCCGTGTTGTGTTTTTACAGTTGTACATTCCAACCAAAATAAAAAAGCCTGGGAGAATGCAGCAACTGCAATCTCCCAGGCTTTTCTCCCTCCGTGTCCGTGCACATATTACTGCACGTGTTTTCTCTCGGACCAGGCTAGCTCATGGCTACGGAACCCTAGAAAACTAATTCATTACACTCTAGCACAGCACGCTTGCGATTTCAATAGATACTGCCTGTGCGTCAGCAAAAAATGTATTGTACACCCATAATAACACGAAGATAAACAGCGCAAATTTCACCACTTTACGCAGCACTTTCAAAAATAATGATGCAACAAAAAGTGCGATTAAACCAAATAATAATAGTTCCATTCCTAAACTCCTCTTTATCCTGCATTAACGGGCAGTAAGACGCCTACCTTAGAGCTTGAGGAGACCAATAAGCAGAGGTGGGCGATCAACTGCCCGTAAAAGCCAGATTAGTTCAACTAACAATCCGTGGGGGATGAGGAACACCCCCCACGGATTGAAGTTTCACTTTATTTCATACGGCCTTTACGCTCGAGCAAAATGTCCTTTCTAGCATAGCCAAATTGCTTGTATAATACCGCGTCCTCCTCGGCACTTTTGATGGCGGCGTAGCGTAGGTTTGTTGCTGTTACCTTAAAGCCAACCGTGTTTGTGACAAAGTGAAAAATGCGCTCTGTCGTCTTCACTGTAATCGGTGCGCCCTGTTGATTGCCAATACCAAGCCAAATATGTGGTACCTCTTCTGCAATGGGCATAAAACGCTTTGTTTCCTCCCAGTAATAGCGAAACGCCTCTACCATGGCCTCGCTCATCTCGATATCTCGCTCGGCATTTTTGTAGCGAATGCGCAGTAGCTTGTTGTCTAATAGCACATGTGGCCAGCGCATTTCGGTAATTTCCGCAGGCTTCAAACCATAGAGGGCGATCAGCTCGACAATGAGTCCGTTGCGTAGTGCAAGCCACGCATGCTCCTCGGTTTCAGCCACCATGCGCGCATGCGGAAACACCGCGCGGATTTTTTTCACCTGTGCCGGGGTATAGACGGTTAGCTCACTTTTATTTTTGGGTAGTGGCTGCAACAAATCAATGAGCCCAGCACCTACATAGCCGCGCGAATGCAAAAACAACAAAAACTGCCGACTCGCCGCGAGCTTGCGGTTAATGCTATTAGCCGATGTATACGTCGCGCGTAGCATATCCGCATAGGACGCAACAAGCGCCGCGTCAATGACCGCATCCGCTGCATGTGCTACAAACTGCTCAGCATCCAGCACATATTGCTTAATTGTATGCGGCGATTTTGATAATGCCTGTAAATATGTTTTGAATGCAAGTGGATAGTCTTTTCGGTCCATCAAACTCACCTCTTTTTCCTATTTTACCATATTGAATAGAGACGCACCTACTACCCATCACTACGTTAATTTCTACACTGCACCTTTTTTTACTTGAATATTCCAAAAATAATAGGTTTCAATGTTTTTGTAGGATATAATGACGAAAACGATTACAAAGGGGATTTCTATTCATGCAAGTACGTACAACTCGCCTCGAAGCTGAGGAAGCAAAAATTATTTATCAGGAAACAGCAGGGCTTGCGATCATTACTATCCACCGCCCACAGCTTAAAAATGCCTTAACAGCAAACATGTGGGATCGCTTAGCGCAAATTGCCCTACAGACGTTAGAAAACCCAAAAAACAAAGTGCTACTGCTGCGCGGTTCAGGGGAAAACTTCACAGCGGGCTCAGATATTAAGGAATTCAACTCGATTTCGCTTGAAAAGGCCGAGGAAGCATTTCTTCATATGGAAAAAACGATTTCAACAATCGAAAGCTTACCGATTCCCGTTATCGGTGTCATTAATGGTCCTGCAATGGGCGCGGGGCTAGAATTAGCACTAGCTTGTGATATTCGCATCGGCTCAGACAAAGCGCGCATGGGCATTCCAGTTGGCAAACTTGGTATTACACTCAATAATAAGTTCGCCAAGCGCTTAGTTGACTTAGTCGGTCCTTCTGCAACGAAAGATTTCGTCTTCACAGGGCGCATGTATAAGGCAGAGGAAGCGTATAAAGCAGGGATGCTCAACTATTTAGTTGCGGAAAAGGATTTAAATCGCTTTGCCATCCGTATGGGCAAGCTTGTCGCGGGGATGTCACCAGACTCACTTCTTGCGGTGAAGCGTTCGGTAAATGAGTGCATTAACTCAACACCAGCATTATGGGAAGGCTCGACACCATTCGTATCCCAAACGGATTTCTCAGAAGGTGTACGTGCGTTTGTAGAGAAGCGTCAGCCGGTGTTTACACGTCAAAAATAAAACAAGAGGGATGGTCATTTGGCCATCCCTCTTGTTGTTTCAATACTCCGCACCACAACATTGATTTTCTCCGGCTCCACTAAAAAATGTGTGAGAAATGCCTGCGAGACCGATTGTTGCATGTCGGTGATTTTCTCCACCACATCATAATGCACGGGCGCTAGCAAATTCACCTCAAGTGTGACCACCATTTGCTGCTGAAGTGAAAAACCGTAATGATGTACCTTTGTCACATACGCGTGACGCATCGCCACCTCACGAATCAAATCCAAATATACTTTTGGTGCAATCGTAATCGTCTCCTGATGAAAATCGGGGTGTACAATCGTCGTCTCCCCAAGCTTTACGCGGTTATGTGTGAAAATCTCCTTGCCGCGCTGAATCAGACGTTTGAAAAAGTTTTGCTCCACCTGCTTGTAAGGAATCGGCATAATATGCTGACCGCGCGTTTGTCTGACAAAGCGTGCAAGCTGAATTTCCTTTTCGGTGCGAATATCCTCGACGCGGTAAAAGTCTGTCACCTCGCCAAGTTCAAGACGATTCGCTATTCTCTTCGTCATTTTCTCTGATGTGCCAATAATAAGTATTGCCTCAATATCGGCCGCCTGAATTGCCTTTCGTACCTCTTCTTTATGTACATCATCCTCAAAAATCGCGCGGCGTACCGCCTTCAGTGCATTTTTTTCAAATTTTGCCGATGTGCCGGCCACTTTTTCACCGCGCACAATTAAAATCCCATCATCAATAATCGCATCAATTTTTTGCCCAAATGCAAACTCAATCGCGCTCGTACTTTTGCCTGTACCACTCGCGCCGCTTAACGAAACAACCCGCATCACGCACTTCCCCCCACTTTATTACAGTAAAGTGTAACACAGTTTTTTCTATTGTATAACAGAGATTCGCTATATTTAATGAATTTATTCTTTTTTCTGACTACAATGCCCTATCCCGCGCATGCTATGTTAAAATGAACCTTACATTGAAAAGTAACGTTAGGAGTGCAATACATTGATTATCAAACCATCAAACCGAATGGCTCGCTTTGCGCCAGCTATTTTCGGGGATCTAAAAAAATTCGCAATCTTGCAACAGCAAAAAGGCATGGAGCTCATTGATCTGAGTCTTGGTAGCCCAGACATTCCACCAGCTGAAAATTTACGTCAAAAAATGTCAGAGTTAACGGCTCTGTCTTCATCATATGGCTATACATTAACAGGGATTCAAACATTTAATGAGGCAGTAGCGCGCTATTACAAACGTGTAAACAATGTTGATTTAGACGCAGCAACTGAAGTTGTCCAAACGATGGGCTCTCAAGAAGGCTTAGTACACTTACCTGTCGCATTTTGTGACCCAGGTGACATCGTGCTAACAACAAACCCAGCATATGTTGCATATGATGCGGGGATTTCATTAGCAGGCGCAGAACCTTACTACATGCCACTAACAAAAGAAAACAACTATCTACCCGATTTAGACGCAGTACCGGCAGATATTGCCGAAAAAGCAAAGCTGCTTATTTTAAACTTACCGGGGAACCCAGTACCTGCGATGCCATCACTCGAATACTTTGAAAAAGTAGTGGCCTTCGCGAAAAAATACAATGTTATTGTATTGCACGACGCGGCCTATTCAGAGTTTTACTTCACAGGCGACGCACCAATTAGCTTCCTTGCGACACCGGGTGCGAAGGAAGTGGGTATGGAGATTAACTCGTTATCGAAAAGCTTCAGCCTAGCCGGTACACGCATTGCCTACATTGTTGGTAATGCAGAAATGCTCAACATCATTAAACAATTAAAATCAAACTTAGACTTCGGTATTTTTGAGCCAATTCAGCAAGTGGCAGCCCTTGCGTTAGATAATGCCGAGGAAGTAACAGCGAACCTACGTAAAACTTTCGCTGAGCGCCATCGTACATTAATGGACGGTCTTGTATCAATCGGCTGGGAAGTAGCACCAAGCGACGGCGGGATGTTCGTGTGGGCCAAATACCCTTCAACGTTAAATAGCGTAGACTTCGCGTTTAAGCTGATTGAAGACGTAGGAGTAGTTACGGTACCAGGAATAGCTTTTGGCACAGCAGGAGAAGGCTACGTGCGTTTAGCGCTTGTCCAATCGGTTGAGACACTACAAAAAGCGGTGGATCGTTTAGCGACAGTGAAATAATCAGGATGAAAACCCGAAATAACCTTGAGGGAGGTTGTTTCGGGTTTTCTTATTATGAAACTTTTTGCCGATTGTTCCGTCAGTACAGCAAGATATCGAAAGGAGATTTATTTCATGAAACAATTCATTTTTACATTATTAATTGCCGTACTCGCCTTTATAACGCTCCAATTGCCCACACAAGCGGCAGAGCTAAAATCGTTCGGTGATGTGAAGTACAAAATCATTACGAAAAGCAACGGCGCACGCGAAGTACATATTACCGACTATGTGACGATGAAAAACAACATTGTCATCCCAGCCAAAATTGAAGGCCTACCGGTGACAGAAATTGCCGACCGTGCCTTTTACTTTGACCGTTCGGCTTATGGGTTAGATGGCACGTTCGAACCAACTGGCTATTCTGATTTATTTATCCAATCGGTCACACTTCCTAGTACACTAAAGCGCATCGGGGATGAGGCATTTTACAATCACCATATTCGTAAAATTACGCTTCCTTCAAACTTAAAAGAAATCGGCACTAGCGCGTTTGCGATGAACCATTTAACGCACATTACAATTCCAAAATCGGTCCAAAAAATTGGCGGTAACATCGTTGCTGGCAACCCAATTAAAACGCATTCGCTACCGGCGCAGTTTAAACAGCCAAAACCAAAGCAATCCGGCAAACTACTTTATGTAACGTTTACACGCAACGGGAAAAAAGAAGTGCGCATTACCGGCCATACGTACAAAGCTACGCAAACAAAAATTGTCGTACCAAAAACAATTAACAAACTACTGGTAACAGAAATTGGCGACTATGCTTTTACAAGTAGAGCAAGTTTACTCGGTATGGACGAAAATAAGCCACTTATTAAAGAGGTCACTCTCCCGTCAACAATTCGCAAAATTGGTGACTATGCACTAGCAGGGGTAACTTACGCAAATAACGACAAACGTGCCTTTTCCCTACCTCAAAATTTAGAGGTCATCGGGGATTATGCGTTTGCGAACAATGATCTCACAAACCGTGGCAATGAAGTAAAGCTTCCACCAAAATTAAGAAGCATTGGCAACGGCGCGTTTCAGTTTAACAGTTTTAAATCGATCACGATTCCGATTAACGTTAAAACTATTGGCAAATATGCCTTTGCTAACAATAATTTAACAAAGGTAACGTTTGGTAATGGTGTAACGTCGATTCCAGCTGGTGCCTTTCTCTCAAATGACATTACAAGCTTAACGCTACCTAAAAATTTAATGTCCATTGGCGCAGAGGCCTTTATGTACAACCAGCTGCCACGCCTTGTATTACCAGGTAAAGTCGATTCGATTGATGACGTTGCCTTCGCATATAATGACTTAACGAGCGTCAGTTTAGCCAATGTACATACAATCGGCGACGGGGCGTTCGTTCAAAATAAACTCACAGCGTTTAACGTGCCAAGTAACGTCAAACAAATGCCGATGAATGCGGTGCTAGACAACCCGCTGCAAACGATCAAATTCCAAGGCGCGGAGACGAAGCTCCTGAATTATATGGGTGTTTATAAATCACACCAAAACAGCTCCTTCTATGTAGGTGATAAGGTGCACCACCTTGCAACTGATGCTCAGTTTACACAACCGTGGGCGAAATGGAATCAAGTTCTACCTGCACGCACGACATTGTATGTGAGTTGGCATACGACTATTCAATATTACGATTAACGTCAAAATCATTGGCAAATACGCCTTTGCTTACAATGATTTAACAAATGAGCCTTTGTCACGAAGACATCGGCTCATTTTTATTATTTTACCACTACTTTTATATTCTCTACGACTAGTGCACTCAGTGCTTGTAC
Organism: Solibacillus sp.; assembly: GCA_040274725.1. GTDB lineage: Bacteria > Bacillota > Bacilli > Bacillales_A > Planococcaceae > Solibacillus. The sequence continues at coordinate 58,706 of JBEMAQ010000010.1, forward strand.
AACATCAAAGCTCGCCCCTGGGAAATCAGACACCGCAAATGGTACGTTTAACTCTTTACATACTTCTTGGCACTCGACACCAATTTCTGCGTAAGACTCCACGTCTGATGCTAAGCTTAGTAGCTCGCACGTCACAAACCCTGTCGCTCCAGCTTCGTGTAATGCTTTGATTTTCGCTTTTACATCGGGTGCGAGCCAGTTTGCCTTGCCGCCTGATGAACGGTACACCGCATGGAAGTTCGCCACACCTGCTTTTTTCGCAATTGCTGCAGCAAGCTCTGCAAACTGCTGTACGTACGGTGCATTACGTTCTGGGTCCTCTGGCTGGCTATGTACGGTAAACAGTACATGTGCGTCACCTTGCGCGGCTACTGGTAGCCACTCGACTGCACGCTTCACGCGTTTTGCGTAAACAGCGACAACACCTTCGTTTACATGCCAGTTATTTAACACAATGTGTTCAATGACTGTTCCTTCAAGCAGCGCGGCTGTTTCCGCATGCACAGAGCCGCCGCCTGAAGCCGAGTGAATTGGATTAATCGGTAAGGTCACGACCGTCGTTGCTCCGTCTGCTTTTGCCTTTTCAATCGCATCCACTAAAAATGGCGTAGTATGTTTATACGCCGTGTACACCTTTACTTCCACGTCTAATTGCTCGTTTAACACGCTTTCTAAACCTTCTGCAATATCCTCCGTTGCTGTGCGAATGAAGTCTGCAAAACCTGGTGTTAAAAAGGATGCATGAATTTTTGCGAGCATCGGTGGTGGCACCTGTTTGCCCTTTAAAATATGGCTAAAATAATCGGAAACATTGTCGATGGATACGGGTGCCCCGTACGCATAATGAATAACTGCAATCATGTAGAAACGCTCCTTTTAAAATATAATTGAAAATGATTATCATTATTAAAACATAAATATTGGAATTTTACAAATAAAAAAAGCACTACCTTCATAGATAGTGCTCGCTTACTCAAGTATAAGATGCTGGCTCGTATGAAATAATCCCTTCATCATCGCATTCACTGCCATCTAAAAACTGTACAAGTGTTTTAAATACGAGGCGTTCATCGGGCTGACAAACCCAGCGCTCGTCCGGGATTAGCTCAAATGAAATAATTTCGGTATCCTTTGAATGAATATTGCCGATTGGTTCAACAGAATGCTTGTCGATTAACACATGGCCTGTACTTGACGCGCGGTATACTTGCAGAGAAATGACATCAATCATTTCCTCTTCAACGAAGTTAATATAAAGTGAGCCGGTCAATGTTTCCCCTTCCAAAATATCGGTTTTCTCAATGACCGTCTCTACCTTTACCCCATTATGCTCCATTTTTATTAACCATTTATTCATGTCCATCCCCCTATTTCAAAAAATCGTTAGCGCGCATGCTAACGATTTGGTTTTACTGTTCTTCATAGCCTTTTTTAGGATCTGTTTCAAAGCGATTATAGCGTTGTTTAAATAAGCGATAGGCGTGCGTTATAAGCACTTTAATGAGCGCATAACCCGGAAGCCCTAAAATGATCCCAGGCACGCCAAACAACGCGCCAGACGTCAATAACACGAAGATAATCGTGATTGGGTGAATACTCAGTGATTTCCCCATAATTTGTGGGGAAATAAACTTCCCTTCAATCAACTGTACAATCGTCCAAACGATGATCAGCTTTAGCACCATAAACGGACTTGTGACAATAGCAATAATCGCAGCAGGTGTTGCGGCAATGGCTGGACCTAAATACGGGACAACACTTGTGACCATCGCGATAAAGCCAAGTAGGAAAGCATAGTCTAAGCCAATAATTAAGAAGCCAATCGTCATCATAACCCCGATACAAAATGACACTAAAATTTGTCCTTGAATGTACGAGCTAATTTGCTTGTCCATATCATGCAGCACTTCACCCACAACTTTGCGCGCGCGCGGCGGGCAAATATTTAAAATAAACGTTGGCATCTTCTCGCCCTCGTACAGTAAATAAAACAAAATAAACGGCACGATGACAAGTGATAGCACAATGCCTGTTAGTGTTGTGACAAAGCCTGTAATACCCGATGCGATAGACGTTGCAAAATTTGTAATTGTATCTTTTAGCGTCGTTACCGTATTCGCGGTAAAATTAGTCAGCATCGTATTGTAATCAAAATCAAACGTCTCGAAAAATTCATGGAAACGTGAATTATTTAAAAAGGACACGAATCTTTCTACAACGGCGATAAAATAAATCGGAAATTCATTTAAAAGCTTTGTAAATTGATCGCGTAAAAACGGAAATACAAGCACGACTGATGTTGTCAAAATACCGATTAAGCCAATATAAATAAGCAAGATAGCCCACGCTTTCGGTATTTTCCAGCGCATGAGTAATTTCAGTGTTGGGCGTAGCAAATAATACAAAATGACCCCGAGCACCCCCGGTAAAATAATCATTTCAATAAGCACTGACAACGGCTCAAAAACAAATGAAATTTTGTCGTAAACAAAAATAATACAGCCAATAAGCAATGCAATAATGAGCAGGAACAATAAGTTTTTCCCGCCTAAAAAGCGAATAAAACGCGTTGAGAAAAACGTCGATTGCTCCTGCGGTAAATTTTTATTTTTCTCTTCTTCCACAAAACCACCCCAACAAGTCACCAAATTTTCAAGGGAATTCACATCAGAAAAGCCATCATTATACGCTATTTAGCGCGCAATGTGCTTTTCTAATTTCATCATAACATGTCTACAACTTCCATGTATAAGGACTTATTTATCTAATTTCAAAAATGTGTGCAACATCTCTTTATTTTGCTCGATATCCATTTCAATAACCGAGCCTGCATGACTATAAGTTTGGAACGAATACGTATGCTCCGCTGGAATGGTCATTTTTTGCAAGTTCGCTGCCCCACTTGTTATCATGTTAAGTGCCATTTTTAACTGTGCCGCGCTCGACATATCGCTCGTCACATAGCCTTGTGCCGCACCGACGAATTTCGGAATGTTTTTCATATTTGTTGGAGATAGTAGCTCCTCTTTTAGTAGCTCAATGACCTTTTGCTGACGTTCAACGCGGCCAAAATCACCTTCTGCATCCCCGCGGTAACGCGCATAACCAAGTAGCTGCGAGCCATTTAACTGCTGCACACCTGGCTCAATCGTCATATAAATCAACCCTGACATGCGCTTCTCCACATCCACCTCAATGCCGTTCGGCGCTAAAATATCAATGAGCGACTCAAAGCTTTTAAAATCAATGATGGCATAATGATGAATCGGGAGGTCAAACATATTATTCAGTGTCTCTTTTAGTAGCTGCACTCCGCCTAAATAATAAGCAGTGTTTAATTTATACGACTGGTAGCCCGGAATTTCAGCATAAATATCGCGCATAAAGGATACGAGCCGCATATCATTCGTTTCGCGGTCCCATGTCAGCAGCATCATCGTATCGGTACGCGATTTTTCCTCACCACGGCTATCAACACCGAGTATTAAAAATGTCTCAACTTTATGCGTTGTTTCATCTGCTATAAAATCCTCTGCGGGTACTTTCGTTTCACTTGCTAGCTTCAGCCCATTTTGGTACTCGACATACGAATAGCCTATTAAAGCGACGATTACCAAAAACAGCGCTGTTACAATGACGCGTCCTTTTCGCACGCGTTTTTTCTTATAACGTGTTTTTTGCTCCATGTGTCAACTTCCTTTCAAGTTGTACGATAACAGAAGGCACGAGCCTCTCTAGTGTACGATGAATGCTTGTTTAGTATTTACTACAGCTTTTTCGAGTCTATGCAAAACTCGAGGTAGCTGAGACTTAACTCCTGACGATATAGTTATTAAAATGTTTCATCTTTCCACCCTATTATATCGTTTCCTGTAAAATTGTACCTACTTCTGAGCTTGTTCATGCTATAATAGACTATCTATTCCAAGTCCTATATGACAGCGAATACTTACATAGAACAAAAGGAGTGATTTATATGGCAATCGCAACATTTGCAGGTGGCTGTTTTTGGTGCATGATCAAGCCGTTCGACCAGTGGGACGGCATTAAGCGTGTCACGTCTGGCTATATGGGTGGGCATGTTGAACATCCAACCTATGAGGACGTAAAATCCGGCACGTCTGGTCATATTGAGGTTGTAGAAATCGAGTACGATGAACAGGTATTTAGCTATGAACGCCTACTCGACATTTACTGGATGCAAATTGACCCAACGGACGCAGGTGGCCAATTCCACGACCGCGGCGAATCGTATAAAACGGTGATTTTCACGCATACAGACGAACAAAAGCGCCTTGCGGAAAGCTCAAAGCAAGTACTTGCCGCAAGTGGACGCTTCAAAAAGCCAATCGTTACAGAAATCCGCGAGGCGCATATTTTTTGGCCAGCGGAGGATTACCATCAGGACTACTACAAAAAAGAGCCTGACCATTACAAAGAAGACCGTGCCATTAGCGGCCGCGATGAATTCATCAATACGCACTGGAAAAAATAGTTTCCCCATTTTTCGCGACAAAAAAACGAGGTACAGTTCACAAGTACCTCGTTTTTCCTATTTTTTAAACTTCATCAGCTAGAATCGCCTGGATAAATGTGCGACCATACTTCTCAAGCTTCGCCTCACCGACACCGCTCACCTCTAAAAACTGCGCGCTATTTTTCGGGCGACGCATGCACATATCACGCAACGTTTTGTCTGAAAATACAACAAACGGCGGCACACCTTCCTGATCCGCAATGTCTTTACGCACCGCGCGTAGCTTTTCAAATAGCGGATCATTTGCCTCCACAACCGTTTTCACTGGACGCGCCATTTTACGCATGACCGTTCGCCCATTCATTAATACTTCTTTTCCAATATCCGTTAAAAAAATCGTCGGGAACTGCCCATTGCTCACCGTAACCGCGCGCTCCGCGATTAAAAATTCAATAAAGTTCGCAATTTCCTTTGCATTCATCGGCTTTAGGATGCCGTAAGTTGGTAGCTTTTGAAAGCCGAATTCCAGCACCTTTTGATTGCGCGAGCCTGCAAGCACAGAAGCCGTCATTTGCTTGCCCCATTTTTGCCCCATACGTACAATGCACGACAGCACTTTTTGCGCGTCCTGCGTCACGTCCTGCTGCGGGCGCTCATCCACACAGCTTGCACAGCGGCCACACACTGTGCTATCCGTCTCGCCGAAATACTCGACAATGTACTGCTGCAAGCATTGCTCGGTATGACAGTAATCAATCATTTGCTGAAGCTTTGTCAGCTCAAACGGGATACGGCTCCGATCCTGCGCCTGGTCGATTAAAAAGCGCTGCGTCTGCTCATCGCCTGACGCATAAAGTAACACACACTCACTCATCAGACCGTCACGCCCCGCGCGCCCGGCCTCCTGATAATAGCTCTCCATATTGCGCGGCATATTGTAATGCAATACAAAACGCACATTGGTTTTGTTGATACCCATCCCAAACGCATTCGTCGCGACCATTACGCTCGCCTCATCCTTTAAAAAGCGATTTTGCTCATGTGTGCGCTCTTCCTCGTACATGCCACCATGGTATTTCGCAACCGACGCACCTGTCTTACGGAGCATTTCATAAACGGCTTCCACCGATTTACGTGTTGCTGCATAAATAATGCCCGCCTCATTCGGCGAATTTTTCACGAAGTTTTTAATAAATGCATCTTTCGACTCGCCAGACAGCACTGAAAACTTTAAATTATCACGCGCAAAGCCTGTAATAAATGTATTGTCACGCGAAATTGCGAGCGTCGCGCATATATCTGTACTCACATCTTCAGTAGCCGTCGCTGTTAGTGCAACGACAGTCGGCTTCTCTGCCCATAACCCGAGCACCTTTTGAATATTGCGGTAGCTTGGACGGAAATCATGACCCCACTGCGAAATACAGTGCGCCTCATCAATCGCAAGCAGCGGCACACGCACTTGTGAGAGATCACGACAAAAATAATCATTCTCTAATCGCTCTGGCGCAATATACAGCAGTTTAATCTCGCCGTTACGCACCTGGTACATCACATCCTGCACCTCATCAAGTGACAGCGAGCTATTAATAAACGCCGCGCGCACCCCACTTGCCACGAGCATATCGACCTGATCCTTCATCAGTGAGATAAGCGGCGAAATCACAACCGTCGTCCCCTCTAAGCAAAGTGCCGGCACCTGATAACAGAGCGATTTCCCACCGCCTGTTGGCATAACTACAAGCGTATCCTGTCCGTTAAGAACGCTCGTAATGACCTCTTCCTGCCCCGGTCGAAACGAGTCATAGCCAAAGTATTTTGTTAATTGCTGTTGTGCTTGTATAAGCATTTCATTCACACCTTTAAACAATAGTTCATTTATTATAACGTGTTTTTCTATTTTTGAAAAAGCACGCTAGTTCACATAATATATTTATTTCAATAAGTCACTAAATTTTTGCCAAACAGCTAACGTTAAAATACCTTCTTTAGAAAAATGATTCACATAGGCAGTTTGCAGCATCTCATCCTCTTTCTCACGGTCCATTTGCAATAAAATCTGATTAATAATTGGCGCGAGCTCCTGCGGGTTTGCATACATCGTATTCCAAGCGCGCACCTTTTTCTCTAAATCAGCGCCGAGCGCATAATCAAGTAAATCTGCTTTTGCTACTGGCTCTGAAAAAATCGCCTGTGGATCCTCGTATAATTCGCTATGTATAAACGGTATGCACGCAGCAAGTGTATCCGCTACACGCACGTCGCCAATATACACCGCATCACTTACCGTTAAAATGCCAGCCTCTGTACAAAACGGTGTTAGCGAAGTGATTTTTGTTTGCACAGCTGGCGCAATAAAATGCAGACCATGTGTTATATCAAGCGTCTTTATGTATTCATCAAAATCGTCACTTCCATGAAAATCAAAATATGCTTTCGGTGCAAAGTAAAACTGCGCATTCCACTTAGCTGCTTCAATTGTCCATTCCTTCTCTGTATTTAGCAATACTCGCCACGCAATCCCATCCGCTGTTTTTAATAGTTCATCATATACATAGTTATCACCTGCTTCAATACGACACTGCTCGGAAAGTATATCGGTTAATGTCACCGATATAAACGACTTCGCTGAAAACCCGCCGCTTGTATCAAAATTAATTTGTAGTGAATCATCACCGTAAATGGCGTGCATGACGCGACAGTCATGAAGGCTATCTAAAAACACTTGTTGAACATGTTCTGGCATATAGCTAATGGCATACTGCTTATTCATGAAGGCTGTGTCTAATAATGTGCGAAATACTTCGTCCTGTTCACGTTGCCATTGCAAATACGCTGTACGAATAACTGGTGGAATATCGCGCCGATTAATTGAGCCATTCGTAATATAAGGATGAAAATATTCCGGCAAAATCATAAAAAGTTGCTCTTTCACTTTCTCAAAATATTGTGCACGAAACGCTTCATATTCTGTATCTCCCTCTTCAATTGCTTGTGCCCATTCTTCGTTCGACTCACGAATAACTAATACATGTGCTTGTTCAAATTGTTCTCGTCTAGTTTGCGTTATCGTCCACATTACAAATATCTCTCCTTATCTCTCCATAATAACTTAATCAAGTTGACATAATAAAATTACTTTTTTCTGCAATATCAAAATGTTTTTTTGCGTATTTTGTTGCTAAAGGATGCACCACATGGTAGCAATTTTTCTTAATGGCTTGTTTTGATTTTGAATTTATACATAATAGTGTCGGATAATACGTTTTATAATTATGAAAATTTAAGTGCAATAATATACCATTTATCTGCGTGTTTAATTAATTGATAGGTTAGCTGATGCGTTTTTATTGAATCGCCGGTGCCTTCTTCCACTTCACCTGATACCTCATAAATCGTATCCTGTAATGTAACGGTATTTATTTTAAGCGACGAAAGATTGGTTACAGCTTCTACTTCCTCTAGCTTTCGAATTAAGTCATCTGAATAAATAAACGGCTCAATTTGCGTGCGGTCTTTCGTTTTCATATAGGCTCTAATCTGCGCATGAAATTGCTGTACCGTTAGCATTAGTGCATCTGGATTGTAGTAAAAGCTGTCTTTTTCATAAGTATCGATTTTGTTTACACGCTCACTTCCAATCGGTGTAAACTGTTGTAAGCTTTGCGACAGCTCCACGCGCTCCTGCCACACTAATGGCTTTTTGAGCGCCTTATTTAACAATGACTGAATAATTGCCGGTTCGACTGCAATCGGCACTTCCTGCTCTCCTTGTCGCACGATTGACGTTAAGTTAGTAAGTTGCATATCCTTTGTTAGTGCCGCAACGCCGACCTTTCCAATGTCCATTGTCGGTTGCTTGGCTAAAATAAATGGTTCAACTACCGCGCTATTGCGAAACTTGACAATTGCGATATTATGCTCTGGATCAATCGCCTCTACGGTCGCGCGCAAAAGCTGTCCTTCTGCCGTTTCAATAAGCGCATTCGGATGATGGCTCACTGCACTTGCAATCGTTACGAGCCATTTATCACGTTCGTCTACCTCAATAATAAAACCATTTGTCACCGATTTCATCCCGTACACAATAACGCTTGGACGCACTGTTTCCACAGTCGTCTCTTCTTGTTCAATCGATGGTGGCATCGTATATGTAATAAAGCGATTTTCCTCGTCTTGGCAGCCTGCTAACAATAGTAACGCGGCTAAACTAAGTATCTTTTTTGTCATTTGTTTCCCTCCATTAAAAAAACACATGACGCGCCAAATAACGTGTCATGCTGTTTTTTCTTATGTGGATTTTCTTGAAAATTTATATTTTCCTATCCACTAAAAAAAGCAGCTTCTAAAAAAGAAGCTGCTCCTCATTATACATGACGTTTGTTGCGTTGTAGCCAGTAAATTGATAATGCCATAAAAATAAATAACACTGCAAAAATGACCTTTGTATAAAAATGTGAACCTAGCTGATCGTAGACGATGCCAATCACAAGTGGAATAATCGCACTCATCATAAAGCCTCCTGATAAGACCATTGAGCTCCATTCGTTCGCTTCACGATTGTTTTTCGCCTCATCAAGCGGTAATAATAAACCAATTGGGAACAGGCCACTTAGTGCTGCCCCTAGCATCATTGCGCCTACCCAGATTGACCAGCCTGCATCAATGAATAAAACAATTGCACCAATCATACCGAATGCGATTAATCCGTATAGCCACGTAATGCGGTTTGGGTATTTGCTTAGCATGGACGGAATGACGATATTTCCGACTAACTGCACGATTGTCATCGTCGTTAATACCGAGCCTGCTGTTAGGAGCGGCATCCCCTGCTCAAGTGCCATTGACACAAGCCATGTTGTTAAGCCGAAAAATAACGATGTTTGCAAACCAAAGTACAGCAGTATAATCCACGCACGCGTTGTCTTCCACGGGTTACGCGCTGACTCCTTGTCCGTTTGTTCTGTACTCGCTGGCGTGCGCTCAACAGCCATTGTCCAAGTGATGAGTGCAAAGATTGCAAGTAAGCCCCAAATTCCTAGTGCCAATGCCCAGTTCTTACCGAATGTTTCGTAAAAGACACCGGTAAACGCTGCACTCAGTGTCGCACCACCACCGATTGCGAATGAATAGACACCAATAACCGGCGCCATCTTATCACCGAAGCGCTCCTTAATGTACGCGTTAATCATTGGACTAATAATCGCAATCGCAAAACCCGTTAAAAAGCTTGTTAAAAGCAGTCCCGCATAGCTGACAAATTCGATACGGATTAGTGTCGCTACACCGATTAACAGCATTAGGATATTAACCGCCGTGCGGTAGCCCAATTTCTTTTGTAGTGGCACAGCAAGTGGTGCAAATAGCCCCATACAGAAAACAGGAATTGACGTTAGTAAGCTCATTTGCGTACTCGATACACCTAAGTCTGCTGCAATCGTATCAAGCAGTGGTCCTACTGATGTAACAGATGGACGTAAATTAAGTGATACGAAGAAAATCGCAATAAATGTAATCCACAATTTCCATCCTTTATCTTGATTCATGGAATTTCCTCACTTTTCAATCAATTCATTATGCTAGTAAAACATAGAAATGGATGTCTGACAACTGACAGCGCTTACGTTTTATCTAGAAGGGCGTAAAACTCATAACTAAATTTGCGGTTTCCTTAGTTTCCAATGTGGCAGTATTATGCTATAATCGAAACATTGTGTATTAGAAAGAATTCACCTCGTACAAATTGTACGAGGTGAATCTTTTCAGAAGCAATCTAATTAAAAATTGATAAATTCAAGGAGGAACTTACATGATTCAAGTATCAGGTGTAGGTCTTCGCTATGGCGACCGTAAACTATTTGACGATGTAAACATCAAATTCACACCAGGAAACTGTTACGGCCTAATCGGGGCAAACGGTGCTGGTAAATCAACATTCTTAAAAATTTTAGCTGGTGATATCGAGGCGCAAGAAGGCAACGTATCAATGGGTAAAGACGAGCGTTTATCTGTACTACGCCAAAACCACTTCGAGTACGACGAGTTCAACGTACTAGATACAGTTGTTATGGGTAACAAACGCTTATGGGAAGTAAAAGCAGAAAAAGACGCGATTTACATGAAGGAAGAGTTTTCTGATGAAGACGGCATGCGTGCTGCTGAATTAGAAGGCGAATTCGCTGACATGAATGGTTGGGAAGCAGAATCAGATGCTGCACAACTACTTAGCGGTCTTGGTATTGGTGATGATCTTCACTACATGATGATGGCTGACCTTGAAGGTTCGGATAAAGTCAAAGTATTACTTGCACAAGCTCTATTCGGTAAGCCAGATGTTCTATTACTAGATGAGCCTACCAACCACTTAGACATTAAAGCAATCAAATGGTTAGAAGAGTTCTTAATTAACTTTGAGAACACAGTAATCGTTGTATCGCATGACCGTCACTTCTTGAACAAAGTATGTACACATATCGCAGACTTAGACTTTGGTAAAATCAAGCTTTATGTTGGTAACTATGACTTCTGGTATGAGTCTTCACAACTTGCTCAAAAGTTAATGGCAGACCAAAACTCGAAAAAAGAAGAGAAAATTAAAGAGTTAAAAGACTTCATCGCGCGCTTCTCAGCGAACGCATCGAAATCTTCTCAAGCAACATCTCGTAAAAAGATGTTAGACAAAATCGAGTTAGACGATATCCAACCATCAAGCCGTAAATACCCATTCATCAACTTCCAAATTGGCCGTGAAATCGGGAATGATGTGTTAACAGTGGATGGTTTAACAGCAACAAACGAAGGCGCAACATTATTCAAAGATATTCGCTTCTCAATGAACAAGGAAGATAAAATCATCTTACTTGGCAACACAATCGCGAAATCTGCTCTGATGGATATCCTAATGGATCGCAAACAAGCAGATGCTGGTACGTTCAAATGGGGCGTAACAACGTCTCAAAGCTACTTTGAAATGGACCACGACCAATACTTCGGTGGCGGCGAAAGATCATTAGTTGATTGGTTACGCCCGTACTCTCCAGATGACGAAACAGAGTCATTCTTACGCGGTTTCTTAGGTCGTATGCTGTTCTCTGGTGAGGAAGTAAAGAAATCTCCTGGTGTTCTTTCAGGGGGCGAAAAAGTACGTTGTATGCTATCAAAAATGATGCTTAACAACTCAAATGTAATCTTACTAGATGAGCCTACAAACCACTTAGACCTTGAGTCAATTCAAGCGCTAAATGAAGGCTTAATCCGCTTTAAAGGTGCGATGATTTTCACATCTCATGACCACCAATTCATCCAAACAATCGCGAACCGTGTGATTGAAATTCGTGAAGATGGCTCGATTTTAGACAAGCCACTTACGTATGATGAGTATCTGGAGTGGAAAGAAAAAGAAGGCTTGAAATAAGTCGTTAATCTGTCGAAGTACTGATAAATCAACGTTTTTAAAATGAATGGTTATTAACTCTTTCCGTTTAAAACCGTTGTCCCCCATTCAATTGGGGTACTTTTTGGGTACTTCTTGCATGACAGGTGCATGATAGATAAAGCATTGAAATAAGCTCACCACCGATATTTTCGGGGTGAGCTTGTTTTTGTTTATTAAGCTTTATTCTATTCACCTCTATACAAAATAAGAGCCACAATAATTAAATTGTAGCTCACCAGAGATATCATTATTAATGAATAATGTCATTAAAAAATTGGTACTAATCGATATTAAAATCTCTAACTTTTAATGACTTGAAACCGATTTTGTTTTTCTTGCAAAAAAGAGAAATACTAATTGACATAATAAAACAAAAACAAAAGCCACACCTAATACTACAAAATTAACTAATCTTATTTCTGGAGTTTGCTCTATTCCAGCACCATCTATCTCCCTAATAGCGAGAAATGTTGCAGTGGCACCAAATAACACTAACCATATCAAACTTGTTACCCACCATAATTTCATCATCCTCATCTCACCCCCGTAAAACTTTAATAACTTTATTTACGAGTAGATATTTGAATAGTTTCAAAATATTATCATTTTCAAACATTCAATTTTCAAAGTGTATGCGGTTCATTTCATCTGTTAATATATTACTATTGTGCAATTCGCTTTGTCATATCATTGTCATCTTTTAAAATGATATTGCGAATATGGCCATATGAATAGCCGAGCTTGTCAGCAATCTCTTGATATGACAACCCTTCGATAAAACGTAATTTAGCGATTTTATGTTCAAGCCCTTGAAGCTTATCGATGTTTTCACGAATCTCCTGCTCAATCTCTTCATACGCCCTCAAACGGTCCTCTAGCTTACCTATACGCTCATACAGAAAGTCCGCGCGATCTGACGCAACATCTAAGCCGTATTTAGTGGCTCCTTTGCCCCATAAAGGGTGCGAACTATGCTTCCCTACCCAGTAGTTTAAATCAAGCTGTAGCGCCTCTATTTCCGCTTTAATAATCTCAATCGTTGCTAGAAGATCTTTATATGTTTCAAATATTACTTTCATCGTCTGCTCGCTCCTCTCCGCTTATTTTTCTGAATAGCTTTCCTGCTAATTCTTGCATGGCATCAGTTGGCCGCGCTCTTAATATGTCTGATATGTCCGTTGTTAATACATTCCGCTTGCCTACGTGATAACCGCGCTCATTTACAATGCCCATCACCGTCGTGACGTTTTCATGGATTACATACAAATGAACAACTTGCTCTAGCTCCTCAATCTTTTCCTTCGCTTCATCAATGCTCACCGAAAATCACCCTTTCAGTACACTTCAAAACATAGAGTGTTGCACGCGCTCTTTACTCAAAATACTGTAATATTAATACTTGAAGGCCTGTCCAGTAACGAGTGCACGCTTCATTTTTTTATGGTGTACTGTAATCAAATAAAAAAATTAAATACGGAATTTACTCATGGCCTTGTCTAAAGAGTCCCGATTAATTCCAATGTATTGTAGTGTTGTTTCCTGGTCTGTATGATTGAACAACTCCTGTAGTATCGCGATATCGTTTGTTTGCTGGTAGAAATGTAGTCGAATGTTTTACGCAGCGTATGCGTGCCAATCTCCTTCGCATCGCATGCATCTGCCGCCTCTCGCAATATTCGGTACGCTGTCGAGCGATTCCTCCCTGACGGTTAGAAAAAAATAATCACCGTCATGCAATGCATTCGCATAGGCAACGAGCTCTCGCTTAATAAATGGCGGCACCTTCACCCGCTTATGCTTACGCATTTTCTTCTCCTTAATATCAATGTGCAATTTCAACACATGCTCCTTTTGCAGCAGTAAAATATCCGAAATACGAAGGCCAATAGATATGCCAACTAGGAATAGCATGTAATCACGCTCTCGCTTCTGCTTTAAATAAGCCTTCATCGCCTCAATCTTTTGTGGATCACGTATTGGCTGAACAAAATTCATAAATCTGCTCCTTTCTTTTTGTGAAATAAAAAAGAGGACAACAAAAGATGGTAGCTTTATGCTGCTATCCGTTGTTGTCCTCCAGATGGCTGGTAGGATTTTATTTGATTTTATATAATGCACTTCACTTTATCGCCAACCTGCAATAACTGGTCCTCACTCATGCAATCAAATATCGTCAGCTGTCCTTGCGATTCCATAAATTTAAAATTTCTCATAGGCTCGCCTTAGAAAGTATTTTGGATAACTGCTCTTTTACAACTTGCTTTTCCTCTCGGTATTTTGCTAAAAGCCTTTTACACTTTGATTCCTGTTTAACCGGTGCATCTGCTATATTACTCATATTGATTATTCCTCCTTTTGGAAGTTTAAATTGATATAAAGGAAGTGAATTCGACCTTTAATATTATTTCTATGAGCCGCACCGGACTTAATATAACCATGGCCGAATCTATCAATTTCTTCCTCATATCGCATAATCATCGTTCAATACTTCTTCCAATACTCAGCCATATTAGCTCCTTTAAACGTTCAGATTGTCTAATTGTGATTACTTTTAGATTCCGCTTCTCTAAATTTTTTTTGGGAATAAACACCTAACAATTACCCATACTAACTTTTATAACTGAGTAAGGATGTGATTTATTTGGTCAAAACAAAATTCGCCAACCTTGAACCTGAACAACTTAAAGAGTTAAAAAATCTTGAAGAAAAATTAGAGGTAACTTTACTTGCTTACGACCACTTTGCAACTGAAGAACAATCTCAGCAAGAAAATAGTTCTGATGTGATTAATCCATCTTAAAATTATCCTGTAATAGTGTTTAGTTTCCTTGGATTCTAAACACTGTTTTTTTGAGTAAAATAATCAAAAAAATTAAACCTCACGCTCATACATCTTTATTAACACTTCATCCGAACAACTATCCAGAAACTCTAACGAATAATTGTGACGCATTGAAAGCACTGTAATGATCTCGTTTCTCTCTTGTTTGAAAGCTTAGCCACTCTTTCTCACCTGCCCCTGCCTCGGCTCGTAGCGCTCGATATAATGCTCATGTGCCTGTGCTAATACCGCGCGCTTCTGCTACTCGTGCCAATGCATTTTCAAAATCTCCACATACTGCTCAAAGCGAGTTGTATTGGCATAGCACTTCAATGGACTGACATTGATTTCGAAAATCAAACAACGTCCATTACAAAAACACGCGATAATTACGGCACGCGTACACCGAATAGTGTACGCACAATCAACCTACCAGACGCTGTTATTTAGGAGCTGCTAACATACCGTATTTATTGTAAAAAACTATTGTTATCTCATGGGATGAAGCTAAAAGAGGATTCGTATATTGATTCCCCCTAATTCCGCGCGTCCATACGGCTCTGTAGTATACCGTGACGCTTTATGTTCGGGTTAATAAAGAAATTGGCTTAGACGTTAAGCTACACACGTTCAGGCATATGTTCGCGACGATTTTAATTAGCGAGGGTATAGATGCCGTGACCGTGGCAAAAATTTCAGGAAACACCGCTACAATGGTTTACAAAGTGTACGCACATGCGCTTGAAAATCAAATGGCAAAGGCAACAAATATCATTGAACAATCGATGGAGACTTTATAAATTTCGAGTACTTTTTTGGGGATTATGTGAAAAAAGAGCGTTGAAATGGCTTGGTATAAGTAAAGTTTCGAAGATAGAAATCTTTGGAGTAGAAAGAAAGAGAAGGCTTAAAATAATATTTCACAATAAGAATCTCCCCTATTTTTAAGAGGAGATTCTTATTTTTTGGAAAAGTGCCACAAACGCAGTAAAACGGTTTGGCCGAGTGAGGAAGTAAATAGTCGCAATATTTTTTATTTTAAATTACAGAAAATTGTGGATATACTTCTATTTTTATAATTTAAAGAATATTAAATAAAATGTTCGATAAACGCAGTAAAATGGAAAAACAGAGTGAGGAAGAAGAAGGAGTCGAACGAAAAAACGTCTGAATTTATTAAAAAATGTTTTTTTCGAGAATATATATCATTATTAATAGAGGAAGTAGGTATTTCAGGTTCAACAACACGTAGATAGTGGAAATATATTACTAAGACCTTTCGCATACATACTACAAAGAAATGAGTGATATGCTATGAAAAAAATCATCTATCCGCTATTTCTTATCGTACTTTTGGTCGCCTGTTCACAGCGGGAGGCACATATTGACATAACTACGAAGCCTGCAAATACAGGGGTTCAATCAGAATACGATGAAGCTTTTTTGAGTGCGAGTGAGGCGCAGCTTTTATTTAAAGAGGATCAATCCGTGGCTTATTTTGCAGGTGAAGGCAATGAATATGCAGCATTCACAGAAACAACGCATTGGTTATCGAATCAATACGTTGAAGTCGTTATTGATAACGGTGGTACGATGATTAGCAGATACTTTTATGTGCATGATGATGCTGTTTATTTAGTAAAGGAACTCTCAGACGAGGAACCTGCTCTTACATTAGAGCAGCTTACTTCCCTACCGCTTGGTGAGCCAATCATCACTGTACCCTTCAAAATGGATACACAAGTTGGCGAATGGCGTATCACACAAACGGATGCGACCGTCACAACAGCACTACAAACGTTTACAAATGTGACCATACTCGAAAAACAAACAATCAATGAAACAAACAAAATTTATCTCGCACTTGGATTCGGCATCGTGAAAAATGAATTTATCACCACGTTTGAAGGCCAGCAAGAAATAATCCGCTCTACTTTAATGTCAATCGACTACAACTAACAAAAATCCTCGGCCTAGGGGTGCAGTTCACCCTAGGCCGAGGATTTTTAAATAATTAAAAAGCAACCTTACATAAAGTAAGGTTGCCTGGATTGTTAGGTTTGGATAATTCTAAGAATTAAAGTTTTACTACGTTAGTCGCTTGAGGGCCACGGTTACCGTCTTCAACTTCAAATTCAACTTGTTGACCTTCGTCTAACGTTTTGAATCCTTCACCTTGGATTGCTGAGAAGTGTACGAATACATCGTTTCCGCCTTCTACTTCAATAAAACCAAAACCTTTTTCTGAGTTAAACCATTTTACTGTACCTTGTGTCATTTGAAAAAACCTCCAAAAAATAAAGTTAACAACTAGGCACCTATGTACCACAATTGTTAATATAAGTATATCACCTATTTGTTATCTGTCAATTTAAATTGTGTGTTTTTGATAAAAATTTCTTTACTTTCTGTCAATTGCTACTGAGATTGGTTTGATGATGATTAATCCATGAAAAATTTGCGACTCATCGTCACATGCCTCGCAATATTCACGTTCGTCCTCTGACCAAAACGCAAAAAATCGTGCCTCTTTTTGCTGCTCATGCTCGTATTTCGAACGGAAAGAGCGTAACTTTTCATGTAAAGCTTCATCTAGCGCCTGCTCTGTTTCAAAGAGTAGCTCCTCTTCAACAAATGCTTCCCAGCCTTCAAACTGCCACCACGGCTCATAGTCTGCCTTCATATAAATTAATTTAAACACATCGCAAAACCCCTTCTTTTCTTGCACTTATTTTAGCCCTCTCAATTGTTTCTGTCTATTAAAGACTACTTTGCTATGTTAAAATAAGGGAGATTGAATTTATTATTAAAGGAGGAACCTCTACGATGTTTTCAGCATTAAAACCAAAAGCCGAGTTATCGGATATCTTTGCTCGCGGTACAAATCTAAAGGCAACAGGCCGCTTTCATGAAACATTAGTATTCAATAACTTTCAACAGCAAGATCAAGATAATTTACGAGTAGTTTATGATCGTATTAAAAATGTGACTCCTACAATGAACGAAATATTTTCAAAGTATTTAGAAGAGATTGCACCAAATGGACAGCAACCAATTACGAGTAAACAAATTGACCGCTATTTAAAGCAATTTTTCCTTGCTGAACGTGATGATACATATGTCGATTCAACGATTAAATTTTTCAGTACATTACGAGAAAGTAAATTTGAACCTGGTAAGCTTATCGTCATTTTCAATCAGTTCTCCTTTTATTTAACGACAGCTATTTTGCATAACTTTGGGATAAAACCCCAAACTGCATTTAATTATATGAAAAGTGTTTCCGCAGCCATTAATATTGACCAGGAGCTATTGATCGAGGTTATGACAGAGCGTATGCTCGAAGGTGTCGTAGCAGAACTATCTTCATTAACGGACGCAAATGCAAAAATTATGTACATGAAGGATTTAGTATCAAGTCTTGATCGTCAATCTGAAGACATTTCAAGCTCTACTGCGGCGTCGCAAGAGTTGTCTGCTTCCATCGCAGAAATTGCACGCTCAAGTTCAAATATCGCAGAAAAAACGAATGACTCTGTAGATAATGCCGTTAAAGGGAAAGAATCAATTGAGCACGCCCTACAGGAAATTTTCACAACAGAGGAAACATTTACATCGATTGTCGAAAGCTTTACACAGTTGCAAAAGCATGTGCATGATATTGAGGATGTTGTGGTCATTATTAAACAAATTGCGGACCAAACGAATTTACTTGCACTGAATGCTTCCATTGAAGCCGCGCGTGCAGGCGATCATGGGAAAGGCTTCGCGGTTGTTGCACAGGAAGTTCGCAAACTAGCAGAAGGTACGGTAGAGGCGCTTAGTGATGTCACAACAAATGTGCACTCATTAAAAACATACTCGAATACCGTAGCAAAATCGATTACAGAAACAACAGACATTATTCGTGCGGCAACAACAGAAGCAAAAGAGTCGCTCCCGTTACTTAATTCCATTGTCAAAACGATTGAAAGCATTAATATAGATGTAACAAGTACAGCAGCCGCTTCAGAGCAGCAGGCCGCGTCAATCGAAGAAATCTCAACACGTATGGTGGAAATTTCGAACTTGCAAGAAGATATTCGCGATTACAGCGAAAACACATCACGCGATATTTACGAATTAGGACGCGAAATTACACGCTTCCGCAATGATGTGACGGTAAATAATAACGTCCAGCTCTCTAGTATTTCACTGCTCCATTTATCAAAGGCCGACCATATTTTATGGAAATGGCGCGTGTATAATATGTTCCTCGGCTTAGAAAAACTAAAGCCTGAAGATGTATCATCACATAAAGCTTGTCGCCTTGGGAAATGGTATTTATCGGATAAAACGAAAACACGCTTTGGCTCTCACCCTTCTTACCGCGAGCTCGACAACTATCATGAGCAAGTACACCTTGAAGCAAAAGCGGCGGTCGAGAAATTCAATGCAGGCGATATTCTAGCGGCAGAGCATCATTTAAAGCAAATCGAAGCCGCTTCACTAAAAGTAATTAGTTATATTAATGATTTAATCGATGTGATTTCAAAAGAGCGTTTAATGCACTAATTACATACAGTCAAATACATTTCTTTTACAAAGGAGTGAACAATGATGAACAAACGAGCACATATACTTTTTTCAGGAGACGTAGACGGTACAGGCTACCGCTTTTTCCTCCAGCAAAAAGGACAGGAACTTGGCTTAAAAGGTTATATAAAAAAAACAGAGGCTGGCAAAATCGAGGCGGTCGTGGAAGGCAAAGAGCAATCCATTCATGAGTATGTCCGCTTTATCGAAAATGGCGTCAGCATGCAAGCGAACTGGCAGGAGTATACCGTAGATTACTTCGACACATTAGTTGGCTACACGTCCCTTTCCTCAGAAATCGTCTAAAAGCATAGTTTTTGAATGTGCCCTATAAAAAGGTGTAGGATAGTAATATCTGATGAAACTTTTTATAGGGCTTCTTCGTATGTAATAGTAACGATTTTTAAAGGAGGTAGAGCCAATGCTTAATGCATTACATTTTACAACTAGACATGTATTCAACGCATTTTTCGGATTTGCTATATTTGTTATAGCAATCGCTCAATTTAATACACTATTTTCACTACTATCCATCCCACTGGCCATTGCTACTTACTTTATTAGTAATAAGCTAATCCTGCTGTACCAAAGATCAAAGCAAAGTAAGCAGTTCGGGCTGACACGCTCTGAATTTGAGCATATTGAGTCGCAGCTAAAACAAGCGCGCACACAGCTTGCGAATTTAACGCAGCAGTACATTCGCGTACGCTCGGTGAAATCGTTTAAATTAATTAACGATATGAACAAGCTCGCAAAACGCATTTTAAATATTGTGCAAACAAACCCGCAAAAGTTTTATGCGGTGGAGGATTTCTTTTATGCGCATTTACCGTCTGCGGTTGAATTGACGGATAAATATACACTGCTGACAAAGGAGCAAATTTCGGACCCAGCGATTCATTTAGCACTTGAGGATACACGCCGTACGTTAAAGGACTTGTATGAAACGATGGAGGACGACTTAAAGCAGGCGCTTGCTTCAGATATTGAGGGCTTAAAAATTGAGCTTGATTTTGCGAAGCTCGCGAATGATAAACGCAAGGAACGAGTAAAGCTTGGTGGTGAATAGTGATGCACAATCCTTATACAGCATTTAAAGCAACTAACCGGCAAGAGGCAAGTACAGCCTACGAGCAATTTGCGGTGCATGCCGAGAGTGCAACACCGCTATTTTTGTCGCTTAGTAAATTCCAACAAAGTCGCGCGCTCAGCTTAGCAAGTGAGCTCGCGGCGACGGACTACGCGTCTATACTCGCTTTTGGCCAACAGGAGCAGGAGCAACTGAAAAAGTTTAGCACAGACCTACTGTACCAAATGCAGCTACGTGATACTGGTACTGTCCGCACGGTTTTGCATGATTTAATCGAACAGTTAGGACAAATTGAACCAGATGATTTTCAATCGGAGGAACGCGGTCTTTTGAAGCGGCTCTTTGCGCGTAAAAAGCAGTCAATGCAGGAAACAATGACGCATTACAATAAACTCAGTAAGCGCATTGACCGCCTCGGTATTCAACTGACACATGCACAGCAGGATTTGCTAAAGGATCTAACGTTTCTTGGCAAGCTTTACGAGCATAACGAGACGTATTTTCACGACATTAATGTATTGATTGCTGCGCTTGAAATAAAAAAGCAGCATATGGAGGAAAACTTTACACTCAAAGACGATGTATTTGGCCAAGCTGTGCACGACTGGCAAATGCAAATGGAGTGGCTTGACCGTCGCATTTATGACCTCGAGCTGTCACGCGAAATTGCGATTCAGTTTGCCCCGCAAATTCGTCTGACTGAGCAAACAAACCAGCTGCTCGTCGATAAAATTCAAACATCGCTCCTAACGACGATTCCGCTTTGGCAATCACAAATTGCGATGCTACTGAGCTTACATAGACAGCAGCGCACGATGCAGACGGAAGAGCGGATGCTACAGGCACAACAGCAAATGCAGGATAAAAATCGTGCGACCTTCAAACAAGCCAGCGTGTCAACAAAGCAGCAAATCGACAGCCTAAAGCAAACACAGCAACAGCTTTTAGCGGCACTAAGTGATACATTAGCCGCCGAGCAAACGCTAGAGAAAAGTCGTCAAAAAAATCGCCCTTAAATTAATTTAAGGGCGACTTTTTCATTAAATAAAGCGTGTCAGCTGCTCTGCTTTTAGACGCGATGAACCATGCGCTGGCGCTGCTGCCTCACCGATTGGTAATAATAAGACCGGCATTTCATTTGCCGCTAACTCGAAGCGTGCTGCAAATTTCACTTTATCAAAGCCAGCCATTGGTACTGTATCATAGCCGCGCTCCTTTGCAAGTAGCATGAGTTGCATCGAAATTAAGCCTGTATCAAAATGTACAAGATTTTTGCGTACTTCAAGTGGCAAACCACCGTACGTTTTTGTGCTATTTGTAATCATTGAATCCGCTACATCGCGTGGCATAAAGCCCTCTTCAACATTTTGATTGTAAATGTCCGCTGATTTTTCGTACATATCAACGTCTGCTAACACAGCAATTACTGCTGAAGCTGTTTGTACCTGCTCTTGATTATATGCAATCGCAAATAGTTCCTTTTTAACCTCTGCATCATCAATAATTAAAAAGCGCCAAGGCTGTAAATTACTCGCTGATGGTGCGCTCGTCGCGTCGCTAATAAGTTCAAGTAATTCCTCGCGCGGGATTACAACGCCCTCTTTATATTTACGTACCGATTTACGTGCGTGCATAATGTCGTTTGCTGTCTGTGTTGCTACTGTCATGATGAACCCTACCTTTTTATTATTTCTAAATACAGATTATATCATATAGTAATCTGATATAATTTCAAGGTTTTCGCATCATAAACCGTTCACTGTGTTCTGAATGTTCATACTGTGGCTAATCGCTGAAATAACCGCAATCCCGTCTGCACCCATTTCACGTAAGCTCGCACTCGTTTCGCACGTAATGCCACCAATCGCCACGACCGGCACCTTTGAATAAAGGACCTTTGCACGCTGTAAAAAGGCTAACTCCGCGCGCTGGCCGTCTGTTTTGGACTTTGTTTCAAAAATCGGTCCAATCCCGACGTAATCTGCACCGGACTTTACTGCCTCGTGCAATTGTCGCTCTGTATGCACCGAGACGCCGATTATTTTGCCATCCATTTGCTCACGAAACTGCTGAATATTTTGGTCATCCTGTCCTACATGAATGCCGTCTGCCTGCAATTTTAATGCGAGCGCAACGTCATCATTGACAATAAACGGCACCTCATAAGCGTGACAAAGCTTTTGACACTGCTCGGCAAAGTGAACGTAAGCTTCTCCTGTTAACGCGCCTGTCCCCTTCTCTCGCAGTTGAAACATCGTAATACCTGCTTGTAGTGCTTCCTCTAAAACTAGGAGTGGGTCACGCTTGCAATTAATTGTGCCCATGACGAAATATTTATTGACACGAAAAAACATGGACTTTGCACGCTCCCTCATGCGCACGGTAGGCGAAATGATTCGTCGGACCAAAGCCATGACCAATTTCTAGTGGATAACTAATCGCTAGCTGAACAAACTGTTTGGCTGTGAGGATCGCCTCCTGCAAGCTTTGCCCCTTTGCAAGCTCCGCTGTCAGTGCTGCTGAAAATGTACAGCCTGTACCGTGCGTATGCTTTGTTTCAACGCGCGGCGTTTCTAGCTTAAAGGCTGGTTCACCTGCAATAAATACCGTGTCTACAGCTGTACTCCCTACTAAATGCCCACCCTTCATCACAACGCATGTCACACCTAAATCAAGTAGCAGTTGTGCTGCAGTTTCTAGGTCGCGTGCTGTTTGAATGTTTACACCTGTTAACATTTCTGCTTCTGGAATATTTGGCGTGCACACCGTTGCAAGTGGCAAAAGCTCCGTCTTTAAAGACTGTACAGCGCGGCTTTGCAGTAAGCTTTGCCCGCCCTTTGCAATCATCACTGGGTCAATAACAAGGGGAATTTTGTGCAATTTTAATGCTTGTGCGACCGCCTCAATAATTGTGCTATCAAACAACATCCCTGTTTTAATCGCCTTCACCTCAAAATCCGTCAGCACAGCCTCGATTTGTGCTGTAACAAAGTGTGCTGTCGCTGGGTAAACATCATGTACACCACATGTATTTTGTGCGGTTAATGCCGTAATCGCTGTTGTGCCAAAAACACCAAGCTCCTGAAATGTTTTCAAATCTGCCTGAATCCCCGCACCGCCCCCGCTATCTGAGCCTGCAATCGTGAGTGCAATCATTTCGCCACCTCCGCAACTTGCTCCAGCGCATTGAGTAGCGCTGTTTGATAGCTACCTACTGGACCAACCGTACGCGCGGCAATATCTTTATATTCCTGAAGTAACGCAGTAAGGCTACGAAATGCATCCTCGGACGCACTCAGTACTGCCGCGCATAAAGCACTAAGCAAGCAGCCGGTACCTGTAATCTGCGTAATACGCGCATTGCCTCCTGCCACATAGGCCACCTGCTCGCCGTCTGTTACACAGTCTACTTCACCTGTCACAATGACAAGGCACGCATAGTTGTTGGCAAGTGCCTTTGCGGCTTCTGCGACAGGAAGCTGCCCTTCGCCGCAATCAACCCCCTTTGCCTGCCATGCTACACCCGCAAGTGCCGCTAACTCGCCTGCGTTACAACGGATAAGCTGAACGTCTAGCTCCTCTAGCAACTGCTTTGCTGTCTGTAAACGGTAGCCAGTCGCGCCTACACCGACTGGATCAAGTACAACTGGGATCCCTTTCGCATTCGCCGCCGCCCCCGCAAGCTTCATCGCCACGACTGTTTCCGTATTCAACGTTCCGATATTAAGCAGCAGTGCATCCGCAATACTCGCCATTTGCACGGCCTCTTCTTTTGCATCGGCCATCACAGGTGATGCACCAACCGCAAGTAAGCCATTTGCGGTGAAATTCGCGACCACATAATTGGTGATGCAATGTACAAGTGGTTTGCGTTTAGTAATTTGCTGTAGGCTCATGCACATACACCCCCTGCTCCCAATTTTGCAACGTCCACGGCATTTCCCAAAACATCCACTCGTAGTAGCAGCTCTTTTTAAAATGCTCACGTAGCACATGTTCCTTTGCCGGCTGCTCATTCGCAAAATGGTTCATCATCGCCTTTTGAATCGCAATAGACTCCACCATCTCATCCGAAGAATAAAGCGCAATCCACTGCTCATATAGTGCAACACCTGGCTTTGCCTCCTTATAGCATTGGCCAATCTCCTGATACAGCCACGGACACGGTAAAATCGCCGCAAACGCCTCTGCCACATCGCCGTTATACACCGCACTATACATATGGCTCACATAATTGTACGCAGCTGGTGCTGGCTCAAAACTTGCAAGCTCCTCTTCTGTCACAGCGAGTGCACAAAACGTCGTACGGTGAAGCTCAAGCTCCGCCTCATGAATAAACTGCGCCGCCTTTAAAAAATACTGAATATCCGCATCACGCTCGGCCTTTGCCGCCGCAAGTGCTAGCACCTTCGTATAATGCTTCAAATAATACGCATCCTGTAGCATATACATTTTAAATTTCTCCAGTGGCAGCGTGCCGTCTGCAATGCCGCGCACAAATGGATGTTCAAAGCTCGCCTCCCAGTAAAAATTCGTCTCTTGCCTTACCTTTTCACAAAAATCCATTGTTAGTCCTCCTCGTGGTAGGACGTAAGCGCAAAAAAGGGACGCCTCGTATAGAGACGCCCCCAAAAAAGTGTAGACTACACCCATTGATTGCTCCCTACGCCAGTATTAACTGATCAGGTTCTAAGGGTCAGGTTTTAACCTTCTCAACACATGTGTGTCCCCCCGCACTTAAATTGTTTGCAAAAGAAAAGCTCTCCAAAAAAAGATGGAGAGCTGCTAAGTACATATTGATCGCTGTACACTTGCTCCCTACGTCCGTGTTAACGGTCAGGTTCTAAGGGTCAGGTTTTACCTTCTCAACACATACGTGTCCCCCTGCAAAATCATT
Source organism: Solibacillus sp. (assembly GCA_040274725.1). Taxonomy (GTDB): domain Bacteria; phylum Bacillota; class Bacilli; order Bacillales_A; family Planococcaceae; genus Solibacillus. The sequence goes on from JBEMAQ010000010.1 coordinate 84,001, forward strand.
TAATTGCTGTTAGTGTAATGGAAAAACGAGGAAGATGCAAGTGTTTTCTGCAAAAGAAAAAGCTGATCTCAATTGTCGATTGAAATCAGCTCCAGTTTTATGCGAAGTACTCTTTGTAATAGCCGCCTACGTTGCCTGTGTTATCGATGACGAACACGAACTCTTCCGTCTCGTTTTTCACTTCGTACTCTTTGCCCACTGTTAAAACGTTTGATACTAAATATTTCGATGCATTTGTATGTACGCATTTTACTGTGCGAATTGTCGGTGCATCTTTCCATGTTAAATGTAACATTTGTTTCCCTCTCTTTTTCAAGCAGATTATTTTCTTATTTATTTTATACGATTTTGCCGCGCATTGGTAGTAAATGTACAAAGGTTGCGCAAAAATTTGTCGTAAACACTATTTGAACGGTGTTTTCTATGTGGTACACTAAAAAAAGAGGTGATTACATGGCTTTTGGCAGCGTACCGATGGGCTTTTTCATCGTAGCATTTGCATTTGTTATTTTATTTATACTGTATTCAGAATGGAATTCGAGACGCTAAGACTTTGGTTTTGGCGTTTTTTTGATACGGACATGTATAAAGCCTCTATATTAAAATCATACTCTGACTCAACTTGAGCAAAACCTTTCAACTATTTGGACTAAATTGTTACTGAACTGTATACCCCCATCTACTATAACGACCTGTCCTGTCACGCCCTTTGCCTGTTCAAGAAAAATCCCTTTTAGCTTTCGCTTATTGCACTACTTTCACACTGTAACAGGCTTCCTTTTCACAAAAAACGACGCAACAATGGCAATTGCAATTAGCGCGGCGCAAACGAAGGCTGTTGTCACGAGCGAAGTCGCCGTATTGACCGTACCAATGCCAATGATTGCCCACACAAAGACAAATGCACAGAATGGATCTCACTGTGTAAATAACAGTGTTACCGCAAGTAAAGTTGCAATCATAACTAAGCCAATTGTACCCGGTACCTCGGCAATCCCAAGCGTAATCTCATAATGCTTCAATGTATAGCATATATTCGCAATCGTCGCGACAGAAATCCACCCATATAAAACGGGAAAGGTAAACGACCACCAAAGCTTTTGTCCCCTATTGGATATCTCATGTAAAGAACGATTAAATTAATAAGCAGTGCAAACATCATTACTTGTGCAAGTACAAAAATTTCATAATACCACATGAGTAACCATAAAACATTCAACACACAAATACCAATAAATAAAAACACCACGGCATTTGACGCTCCCTGTTCTGTCCCAATTCGTTTATACTGAATCACTAGCCACACCGCCACAAGTAAATAAATGAGGCCCCAAATCGAAAATACATAGCCGTCTGATGTAAACAACACGTTTAGTTTATTCGAAATTTCCTCCTGTGATTGACCGTTAATGTTGCCTGTACTCCATAATGCATTCAGTACAACCATGACAATATACGAGATGACCATCATTACCCAATTTCGCATAGAAATCCGTCTAAACTTTTTCATGGAATATTTATAGTCGCTCAAAAATAATTGGACATTCATTTATTTTTGTAACCAGTAGCAGCGCGCAAAATAAACGATTTAACAAAATCGACATACAACATATTTTCAGTTAAGTGCCACGTGTTAAATTCCCTTCATATCCTATACAAAAGGAAGGGAAATAACATAAACCTATCAAATATACGAACCTTTTTACTAGAAAATTAACGCAACAAATCGCGCGGAAATTGCCTATTTTAATGGAAAATCATCGTGTTTTCACGTAAAACGCCTCATAAAAGCGCCGAAAAATTTTCCGCTAGCCTCACCCTAGCAACCTATTCTCCCAAATCTATTCCAACAGCTATCAACAACTAAAAAAACTGCATTTTTTCATTCAAAATCCGCATTTTTTGGCTAAAACATAATAGATTTTCATAAGAAAATAGACTTAGCAGCACCCCTCCTGCTAATAAAAAAACTGGATTAACTATATACTTGCTCGTTAGATACCTTATATGTAACAAATTACACTTATTTTTTAATATGTTGTATGTCAAATTCGGAAAATCGAGGTTTTTTCGTTTTTAAAAATTTTCTAAATAAAATTGCGTGAAAGTTTAACTTTCCACAAAAAAACAGCCACCCCAAAGGACAGCTGCTCTCAATTTTTCATATTCCCTTATTTTAAAGTCCTAGCCAAGAAAGCCTTCGTCCGCTCCTGCTGCGGATTCACTAGCACCACATCCGGATGCCCATCCTCCACAATCACACCTTTATCCATAAACACAACGCGATCTGACACTTCTTTTGCGAACTCCATCTCATGCGTCACGATGAGCATCGTGTTGCCCTGATCGGCGAGCATACGCATAATTTTTAGTACTTCCCCAACCATTTCTGGGTCGAGTGCGCTCGTTGGCTCGTCAAACAGCATTACATCCGGGTCCATCGCTAGTGCGCGCGCGATTGCCACACGTTGCTTTTGACCGCCTGATAATTGGCGCGGCTTGGCATTTTGGTATTTGGCCATGCCGACGACCTCTAAATATTTCAACGCCTTTTCTTTTGCCTCTTCTTTTGAGCGTTTTAATACTTTAATTTGGCCGACTGTACAGTTTGATAAGACGTCTAAGTTATTAAATAAGTTAAACTGCTGGAATACCATGCCTAAGTGCGTGCGGTATTTTTCGATGTTATGGCTATCGGCTAAAATATTATCGCCTTTATAAATAATGTCGCCCCCGCTTGGACGTTCGAGTAAATTGACACAGCGTAGCAGTGTTGATTTTCCTGAACCAGATGAGCCGATTAGACAGACTACCTCACCCTTTTGGACGTTAAAATTGACGTCGCGCAGTACTTCATGATTGCCGAACGATTTGCTTAAATGCTTGATTTCAATAATATTTTCCATTGTTATGACCCCTTACATGACATTCTTTGGTTTTGCCTCTGCAGCCATGCTATATGCATCCGGCCCGTCTAATTTACGCTCCATCATGCGTAGGAGGCGCGTTGCCGTGAATGTCATGACTAAATATATAATACATGCGATAAAGAAGCTTTCCGCAAACTTAAAGTTCGCCCCTGCCACTGATTTTGTTTGATAAAATAGCTCCGTTACACTAATGACGTTCAGGACGGCACTATCTTTAATGTTCATCACTAATTGGTTGCCTGTTGCCGGTAAAATATTGCGTGCTACTTGCGGTAGTACAACGTAAATCATAATTTGTAAGTGGTTCATGCCGACTGCTTGCGCTGCCTCGTATTGCCCTTTATCCACTGAGACAATACCACCGCGCACGATTTCCGCCATGTATGAGCCTGTATTTAAGCCAACGATGACGAGTGCTGCGACGAAGCGGTCAAGCTCTAGTCCGTACGAAGCGAGTCCGTAGAATACGACCATCGCCTGTACAATCATTGGTGTTCCACGGAATACTTCAACATAGACAGTTAAAATAAAGTTGAAAACCTTTAAAACCGCGCTTTTGAACGATTTTTTGCGCATCGGAATCGTATGCATGACACCGATGAAAAATCCGATTAGAGCACCAATAATTGTACTAATAATCGCAATTGCTAGTGTGATATAGGCGCCGCGTAAAAACATCGGCCAGTTGTTTTGTAGTATGGTCATAATGACATCTAAACTCATAAAAAATCCTCCTAACAGCAGATGCTGCTATTGTATGTAAGAATAGGTATTCATGCTAATCGCATGAATACCTATGACGTGCTTTAATTATTGTGCTGCTGGTTGGTTAGCGATTGCCGCTTCCATTAGCTTTTGGCGATCGTCTTCAGAAATTGCTTTTAACGTTTCGTCAATTTTCGCTTTTTCTTCGTAATCTTTACGGATTCCTACCGCTACAGATACGTCTGCAATTTCTGTTTTAAAGCCTTTTTCAAGCACTGTATACGTGAAGTTTTCGTTCGCTGCTGCTGCTGAAATGGCCTCTGGACGCTCCGCCACATAGCCATCAATAACGCCTGATTCCACTGCTACACGCATTGCTGGGAAGTTATCCATGGCTGGTTGCATTTTCACATCTGGAATTTGGTCGATTACTTTATAGTTTGTTGTATTTAGTTGGGCAGTAATTTTTGCACCGGCAAAGTCTGCTAATGTTTTTGCATCCGCATACGCACCGCCTGCCTTTGTGACAATGACAAAGTCAGATGTGTAGTAGCTTTCTGTGAAGTCAATTGATTGTTTACGCTCTTCTGTTGGGCTCATACCTGCGATGATGGCATCCACTACACCTGATTGCAGGGCTGGTACTAAACCATCCCACTCTGTTTTCACAATCACTAATTCCTTGCCTAAGCCTTCCGCGATTTTTTTCGCGATTTCTACATCATAGCCGCCTGCATATTCTGCTGCACCGCTAATTTTTACTGCGCCGTTCGCGTCATCTTGCTGTGTCCAGTTGAACGGAGCATAACCTGCTTCCATCCCGACTTTAAACTGACCGCCTGACTCTCCTTCACCACCTGTTGACTCAGCTGGCTCCTCGCTCGCGCCACATGCTGCAAGTACAAGCATCGCCATGGCCGCCAATACTAAAAGTAAACGTTTTCTCATAGTAATTATCTCCCCTTTTTTAAAATTTTCGGATAATTCTAAAACAGAAAAAACGACCTAAAAGAATTTCAGGTCGTATACTTTAAAATTAGCCCAAATCCTCTACAGTTCCCATTATGAGATAGCACAACTTATATATGATATATAAGACAGTCCTGTAGTTGTTCACTACAGACCCAGCATGTAGCTGTGAGCCAGTTACACACTTCGGCGATAGTTCCTTCTTTTTCATGTCGTTGCTTGCTCTAGCTCGTTGAAAAACTAATAAATACCGCGCCTCTACCCCACAAAAGCTGTGAGGTTTTGTTATGAAATTATTAAACTCATCGTACATCATTCAAATGATTCAGTCAATACTCATTTTTCTGAAAGTTAACTAAAATCATAATCTTTTCTAAACTTATGGTGCATTGAATGCTACGTCAATTATTAGTAAAGTACTAGTTTCATCGGAAGAATTATTATAAATGTGCGATTTTCTCTACTTGTACTTTCACTTCGAGTGTATGCTCGCCGCCCTGATAGACACCTTCTATTGGCGATACATCACGGAAATCGCGGCCCACGCATAAATTAATATGGTTTTCGAGCACCTCTACATTGTTTGTTGGATCGAGGCCAATCCAGCCAATGCCGGGTAGCATCACTTCTACCCAAGCATGTGTCGCCGTGTCGCCAACTAAATTATCATCTTCCCCAACATATAAATAGCCACTAATATAACGCGCTGGAATGCCAAAGTGACGCAATACACCGAGCATAATATGCGTATAATCCTGGCACACGCCACGCTTTAAAATCCAAGCCTCATTCGCCGTCGTCTCCACCGTTGTTGCATATGGATCGTATGTGATTGAATTATATAAGTATGTCATCAAATCACAGGCAAACTTCACCGGGTTATCCGGTTCCCCAATCGCGCCAACAATACTTTCGAGCTGCATCGGCAACATTGTTGTAAATTGCGACGTCGTCAAATATGGTAAGTAATGCTCCCTAAACAGCTGCGAATAGAAAATATTACGCATTTCTTCAGAAAACTGGATTTGATAAATATACGGCGCGCGTTGTACACTCACATGCGAATAAGAGGTGACTTCTAATTCCTTATGCTTCTCGGCAATGAAAAATGTCGCAATCATATTACGCCAAATATCGACATTTTCCCTCGTCATCGACACCGGATTGATTTTCACATGATGTGAAATTAATCGCTGTCGCTCGTTATTACGTGGCTTTAGACGAATTGTATTGAGTGACTGCTCGACCTCTGTTTCATAACGAAAAATATTCATATGCTTTATGCGATATTTCATGTAGATTTCCCCTTCATTTCATTATTGACTTAAGCTGTTTCTGGGGATTCATTTTACTAAAATAGGCGGTGTTAAATAATACGTTTTCGAGAAAATAGGCCCGAATTGGATGCAGCGCGCGTGTATAAGGCGAATCCATTCCTTACGTTCCTCTAAGGTCATACGTCCTGCATCAAGCTTTACTAATTCCTCGAGCTCATCAAGTGCTTCAAATAACTGCACTGCATAAGAATGCACTTTTTCCGCTTCAATATCAAGGAGTGTTCGTTTAATCTTTCGAAGGCCGTACGCAACAGAGCGTGAGCATTTTGTATCCCCAACTAAAAAGTTTAGTATGCTATCACTTTCTCTGTTACGTGTACGGCGTGTATATTCTTCAAATGAATTGGTCAATTGCAAGCATGTTGTGGCAGCAAAATGGCGTGACGCATCATTTTCCATCTCCATCATTTTTATCGTGATGAGTGCCGTTTTTTCCGAACGCTCTAACCATTTCCCAATTTTCAAAAATAAAAAACTTTCATCGCGCGTCATGAGTGAATCAATAATCCCTGCAGCCGTTAACGATGTTTTGCGTACTTGTTGTAAATAGTTTGTCGTTGATAGGACATTATAATCCTCTAGTGGTGCATTTTTAGTCGTTAAATATAAGCTATTCCACTCTTCAAACAATTCATTTGGAATGCAATCACGTGTATTTTTTGCATTCGTGCGGATGCTCTCAAGCAGTGCATTAATCGAATTAAAATTTTTTGTATCCGTTAATAAATAACGAAGTATGTGCTCTAATTGATAACTATTAATTCGAGTTTCGTAGTCTTCCATATAACCACAAATATCTAACACCTCACTCCACTGTTGCTTATAGTGGCGCTCTGTGCTTCCCTGCTCTAACATTTGATCCATTTGCATATTCATAATATGCGCATTTGTTTCTACGCGCTCACCATAACGACCAAGCCAATATAAAGAATCTGCTACACGACTAAGCATGTACTTTCGCCTCCTTCATGACCCATGTATCTTTACCGCCGCCACCTTGCGAGGAATTGACGACAAGTGAGCCTTCCTTTAATGCCACGCGTGACAAGCCTCCTGGTAAAACATGCGTTTCCTCACCTTGCATTATATATACGCGCAGGTCGATATGACACGGATAAAAGCGCCCGTCCTGATAAGCTGGTGCACGCGACAGCTTTATTGTTGGCTGTGCAATATACTGATGCGGCTCCTCTAAAATCTTTTCGCGGAAAATTTGGCGTTCTTCCTCTGTTGCATGTGGGCCAATGAGCATATCATAGCCGCCTGATGCGCCTACATTTTTTACAACAAGCTGATCAAGACGCTCAAGCACCCAATCACGCTGCTTTTCGTCTTCAAGTAAATACGTCTCCACGTTTTGAATGATTGGCTCCTCATCTAAATAGAAACGAATCATCTCTGGCACATAGGCATACATCGCTTTATCGTCCGCTACACCGTTTCCTATCGCATTTACAATCGATACGTTGCCTGCCTTATACGCCTGTAAGATACCCGCTACACCAATCATTGAATCCTCCCTAAATGCTTCTGGATCTAAAAAGTCATCATCAATTCGGCGATAAACAATATCGACACGCTTCAGCCCGTGAATGGTCTTTAAATAGACGATTTCATCCTTTACAAGTAAATCACGACCTTCTACAAGTGGAATATTCATCTCTTTTGCAAGAAACACATGGTCATAGTATGCCGAATTATATACACCTGCCGTTAACAAAACAGCACGTAGCTCTGCATCCTCTGAAACATTTGGCGGGCGGTGAGAAAGCAGTGCCTGCTGCATCGCAACCATTTGTGCCTCCAATGACTCAATGGCATAATCCCCAAAGAATTCAGGGTATGTTTTACGCATTACGTAGCGATTTTGGAATACATAGCTCATTCCTGAAGGGTTACGCAAATTATCCTCTAATACACGGTATGTACCGTTCTCATCACGAATCAAATCAATGCCAGCTAAGAAAATATGATTATTTAGCGCAATGTTCGTGCCAATTACTTGCTTATAATAATATGGATTATTATCTACTAAATGCGCGGGGACGATACCCGCTTCAATAATTTTCCGCTCACTATATACATCGCGTAGGAAATGATTTAAAGCACTCACACGCTGTTTCATACCTTCTTCAATTTCCTGCCACGCTTCATTTGGAATAATAATTGGAATAAAGTCAAACGGCATTGTACGCTCTGTCCCACCATCTGCACCGTATACCGTAAAGGTAATACCTTGTCGAAGAAAGGCAGATTGTGCCGTATTGTGCTTTTCAAGTAATTGTTCATTTGAAAACTGCTGCAATTGCTCATAAAACGGAATATAATGTTTTTTTGGTGTGTCTCTGTGAAGCATTTCGTCGAAAAAGGTTGCTGAATCATAAGGTTTAAACATTTTCTCCACCGCCTTGATAAGATGTGTACTCTTTATTTATACAATATAAGAATAGAAAAATCCTCCTTTTTTAACAAGTTTTTTAATTTTCTTAGAAGATATGACACAGTTACGTAAAGTCCATGTTAGGTATCCCCTTAATTACTAGCATAAAAAATGGTAGCTCCCTAATGCAATTACAAATAATTTACTGTATAATTTTGGGGATATAGTAGCAATATAGTTTTATTTTGAGGGGGAAATTTTTATGGCATACAAATATGAGCGAATCGTCTTAGCTGTAGACGGTTCTAAGACGGCGGAGAAAGCTTTTCATAAAGCAATCGATGTCGCAAAACGCAACGCAGGAACGACATTATTCATCGTTCACGTCATTGATACAAGTTCCGTGAAAATGTTCGATATGCTGTATCAAAATATGTACGACCTTGTGCATGAGCATGCAAAAGTATTAGTAGACGGCTATGAATTAGTCGCAAAAGAAGCAGGCGTGGAATTTGTCGAAACGATTATCGTGAAAGGCACGCCAAAAGTTGTATTAACAAAGCAGCTTGGCGAAATCGCCAATGCAGATTTAATCGTTTGCGGCAAGACAGGCGTTGGCGAAATCGAGCAGTTCTTTATCGGCTCGACAACAGAGGCTATTGTGCGTCATGCGACATGTGATGTGTTGATTGTTAGCTAATAAAATAAAACGGAGAATGTGTTGGGATAACACATTCTCCGTTTTATTTTATACACACACGTCGCTTCATTCTTTCACTTTTGCTTACATTGTAATTGAGGACCTGTCGCTGATTTTATTAAAAATTCATCGTTCATTAAATATTCTTCCAATGAGACAGAGCCGACACGATCGATTTCCACTTGCACATCGATTTCTTCACCTAATTCTTTAATTTCTTCATAGACTGATTGTAATGCATCCAGCTCTTGAAGGGACTTCTTATAGAGAATAACATCCACATCACTTGCTTTATGACAAGTTAGAATCGATGTCGCCATTGTAAACCCAACACTCCCACCAATTCCCCATTGTTGTTGACGAAGAATGTACTTTAGGACAGAAATCGTTTTCGCATGACTCGCTGGTGGTTCAGAGGCTAACACATCCACTGGCTTAATGATCTTTTCTATATTTTGTCTTGTAGTAAAGCTCGCATAGCGCTTTGACCGATTATTACCGCGAAATCCAATTGGAATGATATCATCCATCGTTTTCATTCTACGTACGACACAAAGGTTTTTTGCCTGTGCCTCTTCAAATAACCATTGTGGTGCTGGCGTTACATATTGGATTTGCTCCATTGATTTTAATAGAAGAATATCATGTACATTTATTTCCATTGCTCAGTAATCTTTTCACGTACTGCAATTGATGCAACGCGACCTGTTGTTTTAGCTAAAGGTGAGTCTAGGCGAGTTTTTAGTGTGACGTCATTTGATGTAATGACTTGATTAACTTGATCTATGAGCACATCGACAACTTTTTGCACATCTTCTGCTGTCGGTGCATCTGCCTGTACGCCATCAATCAAGCTCGCAACAGCACCTAGTGAGTTAAATGAATCAATATCATAAGCCATTGATGGCACCGCCTTTGCGAATTCATCCAATTCCTCTACTGTACGCATTGTAACAAGTGCAGCTGATTTTTTCGACATGACATGCACCTGGATTGCCTCATCGTTTAAAGCAATAATTCGATTCGCTTGCATGCCGTGTGATAAAAAGGCACCGGAAATCGCTTTTCCAACAATACATGTAACAACGGGGTGCCCAGATTGGCGTGCAACCGCGTATGCTTCAACACTTGCCGCGCATGCTAAATAAATACCAAAAAGCTCTTCATGATAACCAAAAGCCTGGCCTGGAACATCTACAATTGGTACAATTATACGCTTTTCATCTGCGTCTGCATCCTCTTGAATCGCTTCACGTACATATTTTGCAACAGTCCACGCCTCAAGTAGACCAAATTCACCATTTCGTGCACGGTAAAATGGATTTGCTTCATTTGGGACAACCGCAATAAAGCGTGCCGTTTTATTGCCTAATGGCGCATCTGCCACTAAAACGGATGGTACGTCTGAAATTGATGATGTACCATTTGTTAGTTGTTCAAACCATGTACGCCCACGACTCGCCGTTTTACTATCTTCTATTATTGAAGTATCTGCTTCTGCTTGGTGACGGTCTGTTAAAATACCGCATGCATCAGTTGGTGCAATTTTAGATGATACATCGAGCTGTAAAAAGGTTTGTAAAAAGGCGTCATATTCCATTGTCCTTGTCGCATGATTGTCGCTATTCCATAGCTGCTCTAGCGCACCAATATATAAGACTGCATCGTCCTCCACAACAAGATCAACTAAATCGGCTGTCTTTCTTGCATGCCCCCCAATCATTTGCCAAATAAGCGGCTTTTGCTTCGCATTCAGTTCTTTTACGCCCGCTTCTTGCTCCACTACTTCCGGACCGTTCATCCCTAAACGGCCCTCACGCGTCATAATTAAGCGTGAGCATAAGCCTGCCGTTAATGACATCCCACCAAAAGAACCGATTTTCCCTGGAATGATACCAATTACCGGCACATATTGCTTTAGCGCCACAATCGCCGAGCTAATTTCAGCGATTGACAGCAGACCATAATTCGCTTCTTGTAAACGTACCCCGCCCGTATCATAAATAATGACTGGGTAGACAAATTCGCCATTTTGACAGCTTTCAAGTGCCTTTTCAAGCGCGCCAGCAAACTTTGCACCGGATACCTCACCGATGCCTCCCCCTTGGAAGCTCCCCTCAATCGAAATAATCAGCACTTTACGTCCCTTGATTGTTCCTTGCATAATAACCATGCCGTCATCACTTTGCGGAACGATATTTTGCGCCTCTAAGTGCGGTGATTCAAATTGATCAAACGGGCCTAATAATTCCTTTGCACTTCCTTCATCAAGAAGGATACGTGCTCGGTCACGTGCAAAGCTCTCAACAAGGCTGACCGGTAAATTTAATTGACTAATCATGAAGCGCCACCTCCGCCGCTTGTGCTAAACGAATCGATACAACACCTGGTGTCGCACCGAAATCATTAATACGAATCGTTGCTAAAATATTTTGGTTTTCCATAAAGCGCTCAATAACCTTTTTCCAGGCGTCACTATAACCTGTAATCCCTGTACGCACTTCTACTATTGTTTCCCCTTCCTGAATTGGCTCAATTAATACTTCTAAATCGCCTGAGCCTACCACACCTACTTGTGCACGCTTTTTCACAGGCTGATTAGCTTGAAATGTATACGTTAGTCTCTCCATCTCTTACACCCCTTACTGATTGATTAAATTCGTAAACAAATAATGTTGCCGCTAACAAATCGGCACTCCCACCTGGCGATAAATTTCGTTGTTGAAATTGCTGATCCATCATTTGAAGTTGATGCTCTGTAAAGTTTACTAAAGTTTGTTGTGCAATTTTTTTTGCATAGTGTAAGCCCTCTAGTCCGCCGCGGTGAACAATGCATGTGTCATTCACATATGCGATTAATGACAGCAATGTATATAATTTAGCCCGACGTTCATCCATTGATTGAAGCGCCTTTACGTATGTTGGATATGCAAGGACACGAATATGCGGGAATGCTTGCTGCGCTTCTTCTCTCGCCCCGCTTATGCCATAACGCTCTTTAATGGATAAGCCATTTGTTTGTACATTCGGAATAAAACAGTCGGGCAATTTCGCTAATTCCGCCGCATCATTAAATACGTTCGCTAGTCGCACGCGCCCCTTTCTACGTGCAATGGCAGAAATAAGTAACCCCAATGACCAAATTGCTCCTTTATGTGTATTCACACCATTCGTTACTTGTAACATTACCGCTTCCCCTTCACGACCAATTGCACCGAACGACTCACGCAATGCAACGGTTGGCTGCGCATCATAGCTTAGCCGTGCCATCTCATAAAAGGTATCGTATAAACTAGAAGCTGAGGCATGCATAAGTGCTAAATGTAAATCTGTATGAGAACCGTTATTTTGTGTATCAACTAATCCTGGTTTTGGTGTTAAATTCACTTCATCTAGTAAACTTTGTACGGCCAGATTCGCCAATTTCTTTGCTAATGCCTCACGCTTCATTTTTCCTCCTCCTTACCAGCTTTTAAATTTCGCAGGTGGCACATAGAGTCCACCTGACCACTGCACAAGCTCATCAATATTTTTCGCAGCCAGTAACGAGCGATTCGCCTGACCGCGCATAATATTTAAATCCTCTGGTAAAGCAATTAATCCTCTGTCACGTAACGCCTGTGTGCGCTGCTTTGTTGCTTCCATACCAAGTGGCGTTACCCCTGCAATCGAGGCGATCATCTCACGTCTTTCCGCCGGGCTATCCGTCATATACAAGTACGCAATCCCTTCCTCTGTCACAATATGCGTAATATCCTCTGCATAAATCATGACTGGTGCAACAGCTAGTTTTGCTTGATGTTTCACCTCAATCGCATCTAAACGCTCTACGAATACAGGTGTATTGGCGTCCTGATAAGTTTCAGCTACTTGTACGACTAATTTTTTACCACGCGCTAGCTCATCCTTACTTGTCATCATGTTGTACCAAGCCTCTGTCGAGTGACGACGACCTCCTGGATCATGACCCATATTCGGGGCTCCACCATAGCCAGCTACACGCCCCTTCGTTACTGTCGATGAGTTGCCGTATGCATCCATTTGGAGCGTTGAACCGATAAACAAGTCAACAGCATATTGTCCTGCTAGCTGTGCGAGCGTACGATTCGAGCGAAGGCTACCATCTTTTCCTGTAAAGAAAATATCACGGCGTGCCTCTACATATTTCTCCATACCAAGCTCTCCACCGAAACAGTGCACACTCTCTACCCAGCCTGATTCAATAGCAGGGATCAGTGTTGGATGTGGATTTAACACCCAATTCCTACAAATCTTTCCCTTTAGACCAAGTGACTCTCCGTAAGAAGGTAGAAGTAACTCAATCGCTGCTGTATTAAAGCCTATCCCGTGATTGAGTGATTGAACACCGTGTTTTTCATAAATACCGCGAATACACATCATCGCCTGTAAAATTTGGAGGTCTGTAATGTGACGTGGGTCACGCGTGAACAGGGGTTCTAGCTCGTATGGCTCATCCGCTTCAACAATAAAATCAATCCACGAAGCTGGAATATCTACACGTGGCAGTTCATCGACAATTTCATTGACCTGTGCAATAACAATTCCGTCTCTAAACGCTGTGGCTTCAACAATGGTTGGTGTCTCTTCTGTATTAGGTCCCGTATAAAGATTGCCGTGTCGGTCCGCTTTATCCGCCGCAATCAGGGCAACGTTCGGGATTAAATCAATAAATAAGCGACCATACAATTCTACATACGTATGCAAGTCGCCTAATTCAATGCGACCATCCTCAATCATTTGTGCGATACGTAAGCTCTGTGGCCCTGCATAGCTCAAATCAATCCGTTTCGCAATCCCCTCGTCAAAAATGTCTAAATGCTCTGGACGTGAAACACTCGACATGATCATATGCAAATCATGCACTCGCCCTGGATCTACCTTTACTAATGCCTGTGATAAAAATGATGCTTGCTTTTGATTGTTCCCTTCTAAAACGACACGATCTCCCGGCTTGATCACCGATTCTAATAAATCAACAATTTTATCCGTTGGTACGATTACGCCATTTACTAAATGCTGTACATCCCGTAATTTTTCCTTTTTCGCCTCAAGTCGTGTGTGCCAATTGCGCTGTTGAATTATAACCATTTAATACACCCCTTTGTGTTGTAATACATATAAACAATCACTAAATCCGTTTTTCTCAATCGAATAGCTTGCTGCATCTGGAAAAGCACTGCTCGCTAATTTCTTCAGCACATCCCCTGGCGGCATTTCCACAAACAAACGCACACCATTTTCATATAAAACCGTCGTCGCATCATGCCAGCGTACAGGCAGTGCAATACTTTCCGCTAAATCCTGTTTAATCGCCTCTACATTACGTAGTACGCGTGCATGGCGGTTTGCGATAAACGGAAAATTCGGTCTATTTAACGTATAACTGTTTAACCTTTCTTCAAGCGCTCGTTGCACAGGGAGAAAAAGTGATGAATGTGATGGTGTAGAGACATTTAAAAGCTTCGCTGTTGTTGCGCCCCGTTGCCTCACATAATCAAGCACATGCTCCATCGCCTCCTTATGCCCCGATAAGGTAAGCTGTTTAGGTGCATTACGGTTCGACACATAGACCGGCTGCTCTTCCGAATGAATCGTTTCCACTACCGCCAAGAGCTGTTCTTCCCGTAGTCCAATGACAACAGCCATACCGTATCGCTCATCTTGCAACGATTCCATTAATTCCCCTCGCAATTTAACCGTCAAAAGTGCCTGTTCGAACGTCATGACATTACTTACGACGGCTGCGCCAAAAGCACCAACTGAATGCCCTGCAACATAGTCTGGCTTGACACCTTCATAAAGCAGTGCTCTTGCTACAGCTACACCAGCTGTAAGCATCGTTAGCTGCACATTGCGCGTACTCGCTAAATGACGTTCTTCACTTAACGAAAGAATATCCTCACCTAAAAGCTTTGACGCCTCGTCAATCGTTTCTGACACCTTTTCGTGATGTGGAAGATGATGTAAAAATCGATCATACTGCGAACCTTGCCCTGGAAAAGTCCATGCCGTTTTCATCATTACCCCCTATAAAATTTTATTGCGTACACTATAAATCACATCTTCTGTGTGCTTACGTAAAATACTCGTTAATTGTTCAATATCATCCTCACATAGGCATTCATAAATGCGGCGATGCTCCTCAATCGACTTTTTGATGATTTTTTTATCCGAAAAGTGAATGACCTGTATACGTAGAAGCGGCAACGCAATTTTACTGTACATATCAATTAACACTTTCCGATCACTTAATTTCAGTAATAAAAAGTGAAATTGATAGTTTAAATGCGTGTACTCTGTGTAATCTGCTGCTTTCGTCATTTGTTTAATAACCTGTTGCATTTCTTTCAGTACTTCTGTTTCTTGACTTGGTTGCTTCAATTTTTGAACGGCGGATAACTCTAAGTAATTTCGTACATCGAGTAGATCGCGCATATCATCTAGTGTATACCCCTTAATATAGGCACCTTTACGTGGGACTCGCTCAATAATCCCTTCTGTCGTGAGCATATAGATTGCCTCACGTACAGGTGAACGACTCGTATGAAATTGTTCCGCATAGTTCGCTTCAACAACTTGATCACCCGGCCTTAAATCACCATTTAAAATTTGCTCTAAAAGTTTATTTGCGATGTTTCTTGATAAAGCATTATCTAGTGTATCTACGAAGTAATCCATACTATCTCCCCCACAAGTATTTAGTCGACTGTGTACTATAATCATAATGGGTACTTCAATTTTTTTCAATTACTTTTTCACAAAAATTCTCCTAAATAACATTTTTTACTTTATTATGTTACTTTTCTTGTTTATTCTATATTTACAAATACAGTCGACTGTATACAAAGGATGAAGGGATGGGAAAAATGGTCATTTACGGTGTAGCAATACTAGCAGGTTGTTTTTTAGTCGGAATGTTTTGTGGCGAATTACTCGGTATGCTTATGGGGATTGATTCAAATGTTGGTGGTGTAGGAATTGCAATGTTACTTCTTATTGTCTTTGTAGATAAACTACAAAAGTCCGGTAAAATTAGTAAACCAGCGGAAAGTGGTTTAGCCTTTTGGAATGCCATGTATATCCCAATCGTAATTGCCATGGCAGCTAGTCAAAACGTTTTAGGCGCATTAACAGGTGGACCATTAGCGATTGTTGCGGGAATTGCAGTTGTTATCATTAGTGCCTTGTTTGTCCCTCTTTTAACTGGTAAAAGGGCAAAGCAATCAGCTATTGAATTTAATAAAAATACGCCAGTTGAAGAGGTGAACTAATATGTTAGAGGCGATTAAGACCGTTTTAGAGGGCAATGGCTTAATAACAGGCTTTATTATTGTTGGGATTACGATGTATGTTGCCTATTTAATTTCTGACAAATTAACAAAAGGTTTGATTCATGGCTCTGCTATCGCAATTATTTTAGGATTAGTAATGGCTTATTTTGGTGGCGTTTACTCAGACGGCTCTAAAGGTTTAGCTGACGTTAGCTTATTTGCAGGGATTGGCTTTTTAGGTGGTAGTATGCTACGTGATTTTGCCATCGTTTCCACTTCATTTGGTGCAAATTTTGATGAAATCAAAAAGGCCGGACTTCAAGGCGTACTCTCACTATTTATCGGTATTGTACTTTCATTCGTTGTTGGTGTAGCATTTGCCTTTGGTTTCGGTTATACAGATGCTGTCAGTCTTGCAACAATCGGTGCAGGGACTGTTACGTATATTGTTGGACCTGTAACGGGAACGGCACTGAATGCAAGCTCAGAAGTTATTGCAATTAGTATTGCAGCCGGTCTTGTAAAAGCAGTTTTAGTAATGGTTGGTACACCTTTTATTGCGAAATATATTGGTCTAAACAACCCATTATCTGCAATGGTATACGGTGGCTTAATGGGGACGACTTCAGGTGTTACAGGTGGTTTAGCCGCAACAGATGTACGCCTTGTACCATACGGCGCTGTAACGGCAACGTTCTACACAGGATTAGGTTGCTTACTTTGCCCGACACTGCTGTTTGTTTTGACGGATATGATTTGGTAAAGTCATAGTTCAATAGTAAAAATAGGCTAAGTTTCTAATCGAAGCTTTGCCTATTTTTTAATTGGCTACGCTTTCATTTTACAATGTAAAAAGCCCTCACCGAAATTCAGTGAGGGCTCACGCATCAAGCGTTTAAATTAAGAATTTAATAATAAATCTTCTGGGTTTTCGATCATTTCTTTAACTGTTTTTAAGAAGCCTACAGAATCTTTACCATCGATGATACGGTGGTCATAAGATAATGCCACGTACATCATTGGACGGATTTGTACTTCACCGTTTACTGCTACTGGACGGTTAACGATTGAGTGCATACCTAAAATACCAGCTTGAGTACCGTTCATGATTGGTGTAGACATTAATGAACCGAATACACCACCGTTAGTGATTGTGAATGAACCACCAGCCATGTCGTTTAAGCCTAATTTTTTCTCACGTGCTTTACCAGCTAAATCCGCGATATCTTTTTCGATTTCAGCGAAGTTTTTAGCGTTAGCGTCACGTACGATTGGTACAACTAAGCCTTCTTCAGTTGATACAGCGATACCGATATCGAAGAAGTTGTTTAAGTGAACTTCGTCACCGTTAATTTGAGCGTTCACGTATGGGTATTTCTTCAGTGCAGCAACTACTGCTTTTGTGAAGAATGACATGAAGCCTAATTTGATGTTGTTAGATTTCACGAACTCTTCTTGTTTACGTTTACGTAATGCCATGATGTTTGTCATGTCGATTTCGTTGAATGTTGTTAACATTGCAGTTGATTGTTTAACTTCTAGTAAACGTTTTGCAATTGTTTGACGACGGCGAGACATTTTCTCAACTGTTACGCGGTTAGATTCACCTGCTGGTGTGAAGATCATTGGACCAGCTTGAGCTGCTACTGCTACAGGTGCTGCTGCAACTGGCGCTGTACCATGAGCTGCTACGTCTTGTACACGTACGCGGCCTTGTGGATCTACTGGAGAGATTGCTGCAAGGTCGATCCCTTTTTCACGCGCTAATTTACGTGCTGCTGGAGATGCTACTACGCGCTCACCAGAAGTTTCTACTACAGGAGCTGGTGCTGCTGCTTTTGGCGCTTCTTGTGCTGGTGCTGGAGCCGCTGCTGGTGCTGGTGCTTCAGCCACTGGAGCTGGTGCTGCGCCTTCGCCTGCTTCTACTACTGCTACTACTTGACCTACAAGAACTGTGTCGCCCTCTTCAGCTAAGATTTGAGTAAGTACGCCTGCTTCTTCAGAGATGATTTCAGCGTTTACTTTATCTGTTTCTAATTCCATGATGAATTCGCCTTTTTCTACGCGATCTCCAACTTTTTTCACCCACTGGGCAATTGTACCTTCAGTAATTGATTCTGCTAATTCAGGGACTTTAATTTCAGCCACGGTAAATATCCTCCTTTAAATATGCCTGCGCTTTTCGCACTAGGCGCGGCTATCTCTTAAAGAGATAGCCGGACTATTCATAATGATACGATTATTTTTCTAAAGCTTGTGCCACTAATTGTGCTTGTGCTTCTTTATGTGAATCCATATCACCTTCAGAAGTTGAGCTCATTGCAGGACGACCTACATAGCGAACTTTTTTATCTTCTGATAAGTCATATAGTTTTTCAAGAACATAATTCCAAGAACCTTGGTTTTTCGGCTCTTCTTGTACCCATACGATTTCTTTCGCATTTGGGAAACGAGCGATAATGTCCGAAATTTGAGTTGCTGGGAATGGATATAATTGCTCTACGCGAACGATGTGTAAGTGGTCGAAGCCTTCGCCGTCTTTCACGCGCTCTGCAAGATCGATCGCCACTTTACCAGATGCAAGTAATACTTTTTCAACCGCTTTTACGTTGCCGCCTAAGCCTGGTTGCTCGATTACTTCTTGGAAACGACCAGATGCTAATTGCTCAGCTGATGCTGCTGCAAGTGGGTGACGTAGTAAAGATTTTGGTGAAACAACTACTAATGGACGTACGCCCTCAGTACCAAGTAACGCTGCTTGACGACGTAATAAATGGTAGTAGTTACCTGCGTTCGAACAGTTTGCTACGAACCAGTTGTTTTCAGCTGACATTTGTAAGAAACGTTCCATACGGCTAGATGAGTGCTCTGGACCTTGACCTTCATAACCATGTGGTAGAAGGATGACGAAACCAGATTTTTGACCCCATTTAGAGCGAGCGCCTGAGATGAAGTTATCAAACATTACTTGCGCCATGTTTGCAAAGTCACCAAATTGTGCTTCCCATACAGATAATACGTTTCCGTTTTCTAAGTTGTACCCATACTCGTAACCAACTACACCCGCTTCAGTAAGTGGAGAGTTGTATACTGTGAATGATGCTTTTACGCCTTCTACATGGTGTAATGGCGTAAACTCTGCACCGTTGTTTTTGTCATGTAACACTAAGTGACGTTGAGAGAACGTACCACGTTGTGCATCTTGACCAGTGAAACGAACTGGTGTACCGTCTTGCGTAATTGTCGCGTATGCTAATGTTTCAGCATGACCCCAGTCAATTTTCGCAGAAGCGAATGCTTCACGGCGTTTTTCTAAAATTTTACCTAATTTGTTTTGTGGCTCGAAACCATCAGTGAATACTAATAAGTCTTCGTTCACTTTATTTAAGCGCGCTGCATCAACTGTTGTGTCAATTTCAGGGAACTCGATTTTAAGCTCTTCTGGCATTTCTGGGTGTTTGTGCTCATCTTGTGCTTCCATTGATTTTACATGGTCGTACGCAGCTTGCATTTCACCGTAGATTGCTTTATCAAGTGCTGCTACTTCGTCAGCTGATACAACACCAGCTGCTGCAAGCTCTGCACCGTATAATGCACGGATTGGCTGGTGTTTCGAAACGATTTTATACGTTTCTGGGTTTGTTACTGTTGGATCATCTGTTTCGTTGTGACCGTAGCGGCGGTAACCGATTAAGTCTACTACGATGTCCTTTTTGAACTTCGCGCGGAATTTCGCTGCGAAGCGACCTACTTGCGCTACTGCTTCTGGGCTATCTGCATTTACGTGTACCACTGGGATACCGTAACCTTTTGCAGCGTCAGAAGAGTAAGTTGTTGAACGAGAATCATGTAATTCCGTTGTGAAACCGATCATATTGTTCGCGATAACGTGAACTGTACCACCTGTTGTGAAACCTTCTACATTTGAGAAGTTGAAGCCTTCTGTTACGATCCCTTGACCAGCGAACGCAGCGTCACCATGTACTAAAATACCAAATGCTTTTGATGGGTCGTTTTTCGCCACGCCAGCAACTGAAGTATCATCTTGAGCAGCACGTACGCCACCAACTACGATTGGGTTACCAACTTCTAAGTGAGATGGGTTGTATGCTAATTTTACGTTCATGCCAGAATCGCGGTTGTATGATGCACCCATGTGGTACTTCACGTCGCCTGTCCAGCCTTTCGTAATTTCTAAGCGGCCATCTTTTGGTAAGAATAAGTCATTAGACACATGTGCAAAGTCAGAGAACATCATGTCATAAGGCTTGTTTAAAATGTGTGTTAATACGTTTAAGCGACCACGGTGTGCCATCCCAATACGTACGTTTTTCACATTGTTTGTTTCAGAAGTTTTTAAAATCTCATCGAATAAAACGATTTGTGTATCTAAACCTTCTCCAGAGAAGCGTTTTTGACCAACGAATGTTTTGTGGATGAATTTTTCAAAGTTCTCAACGCGTGTTAAACGGTCAAGTAATGTTTTTTTCTCATCCGCGTTAAGCGCTGCATTTAATGCACCTGACTCAACTTGCGCTTGAATCCACTCGCGTTCTTCTACAGAAGTAACGTGACCGAACTCAACACCTACTTTATTTGTATAAACAGCTTTTAAGAAGTCGATTGCTTCTTTACCGTTTGTTACGCCAGCTGGCACTTCTTTAAAGAATACTGAAGCTGGAATCGCTACTAAATCTGCTGCTGTTAGATTGAATGCGCTTTCTTCGATACGAGCTGTATCTAATTGACGATTTTTTAGTGGGTATAAATCAGCAGCTAAATGACCGAATGCACGGATTTCTTCTGCTAATTTTACAGCTGCTAATACTTTTTTATAATCGCTTACTGATGCTACTGCCGCTTGTGGTGCTACTTGGCCGCCTTCAACTACGATTGGTGCTCCATATGCTTGGAACAATTCTACTAGTTCAGCTTCAACATCTTCTGGTGATTGCAGGTATAAGTCATATTGCTCTTCGATATAACCTAAGTTTGGACCAGCGAATGCTGACCACGGGTTACCTGCAACATATACATTGTTCGACATGAAAATAACCTCCATATTTTGCCTAATGACAGTTCCGATTAATTGACAAAATAAACTTAATCATTATTTTTGTATTCTTCTTACAACAAAGGGTGCTAACTGTTGTTCAGTGAAGAACATTTTTTCCATCTCAATCTTACTACTCTTCACAAAAAATACAACTATTTTTCTCAAATTCAGCATTTTTTTTCGTGAACAATAGAAAAACAAATTAGAAACGCTGTAATTTTTCTACTTTTCGAGGAAATGTAGTATAAATTTCGTACCTTTTCCTAGTTCGCTTTTGACAGTAATTTTTGCTCGGTATTTTTCTACAAGCATTTTTGTAATGCTAAGACCAAGACCTGTTCCCGCTATTTTTTGCGTGCGTGCCTCGTCCACACGGTAAAAACGATCAAAAATTTTTGTTAGATGTTCCGGTCTAATGCCCATTCCATTATCTGCAATAGTGACGGTTATGCCACCATTTTCAGAAGAAATCGTCGTTTTAACAATTGGCTCGCGCTCATTATATCGTATCGCATTTTCATAAAGATTGCGCAAAATTTGCATCAACGCGTTTGAAGAAATCGGCAATAACACAGGCTGTTCTACAACATCATTCAGAAACTGTACATGTGGATAAATATGTTGCAAATCACTTTGTACAAGTTGCATATCTTCTATTACATTCGTCGTTGCATACTGGTCTAATGTTTCACGCCGCGCGAGTTCAAGTAATTCTTCAATCATTTTTTTCATGCGCGCAATTTCTTCAAGTGACGTCGCGAGGCCCTCTTCTAATACATCCGTTTCATGCTTTCCCCAACGCTGAAGCATCGACAAATGCCCTTCAATGACCTGAATCGGCGTCCTCAGCTCATGCGACGCATCCGCGACAAATTGCTGCTGCTGTGTAAACGACAGTTCAAGCTCGCGTAACATTGCCTCATACATATGAAGGAGCTCGCCAATCTCGTCATCCGCCGCATACTTAAAATCCACCTTTTCTTCAAAACCGTGATCCCGTACAAGTACCATCGACTCGCGCAGTTCCACAAGCGGCTTCATTAGTAAATTCGCTAAATAATAGCTAAGTGTCAGCGCGAGTAGTAGCGCACCAAGACCAATAATGACAAGTGTTGTCATCATATAATTCATCATCGCTTGAAACGTTGTGAGCGGATGAATGAGCTGCAAAATCCCTTGAAACGGACCGATTTGAACAACTGTATGATAGACATATGCATTCGTTCCATGAATCGTTTCTTTCGTAAGAGCGGGCAATTGCGCTGGAATAGAGGCGGCGTCCGTTACGTCATTAATGCGCAATACTTCCACACCATCTAAATTAAAAATCCGCACCGTCTGCTCTTGCGTCAAGATGGCCTTCATAAGCGGCGAATTGTTTTGCAGTTGCTGTATTGTAACACCACCTTGCGCGGCTAAAAACATCGTAATGTCATCTACAGTCCGCTGTGCATTTTTTTCTTCATTATTAAGAAGCCATGTTTGCAAGGCAACATAGAGCACACATGCAATAATCGTATAGCTAATAAAAATCGTGCAACCGACGGCGACAGTCCATTTTTTCTTCAGCGATAAATTAAGTAGCCACTGCTTCATGTGCGGATCACATACCCAACACCGCGCACCGTTTCAATGTATGACTCTTTCAGCTTCGCGCGTAAATGACGAATATATACATCGACAACATTTGTCTCAACATGCGTATCAAAGCCCCACACCGTCTCTAAAATAAGCTCTCTTGAACAAACACGGTTGACATTTTGGGCGAGTAACTTCAGTAAATCAAACTCGGTGCGCGTGAGCTCTAATTTTTGGCCTTTTAATAGCACTTCATACGCGCCGATGTCAATTTGTAAATCTCGTACGACTAATACGTCCGACTGCATAAACTTCGTCGTTCTGCGCAAAATAGAGCGAATACGTGCAAGCAGCTCCTCAATTGCAAATGGCTTGACAATATAATCATCTGCCCCCGCATCAAGCCCTGCCACACGGTCCATTACTGCATCACGTGCCGTCAGTAGCAAAATCGGTACATCGCTATGCCTGCGAATGCGGCGACACACTTCAATGCCGTTTAGCTCCGGTAGCATGACATCAAGGAGCACACAGTCCACCGGCTCACTAAGCGCAAGCTCAAGCCCTGTGCGCCCATCTGCTGCAACAATTACTTGAAACTGCTCGTGTGCTAGCTCAAGCTCTAAAAAGCGGGCGATATTTTTTTCATCCTCTACAATTAAAATATATTGTGACATAAGCTTACCTCGATTATTCATTTTTGTCGTTAAATTGAGTCGAAATCCTTTAAGTACGTGACTTTCTTTATAATGCTGGGATAATTTCCGCTACGCGAACGGAAATTAACATTCAGAAAAACTACCAATTATCCAAAGAGATCCGTCTTTGTATTGTACCAAACAAAAACCACCTCCTCTACAAAAGAGAAGGCGGGCTATTATGGTTCACTAATTTTAAAATTATCTTTCGAATGCTCCTTCGCTTCATATAATGCACGATCCGCTAAATCAATTAGCTCGGCTAACTGATATCCATTTTTTGGATAAATCGAAATCCCTATCGACGAAGTTGGCGAAAACGTATGTCCTTGAATGACCCAACCGCACTTTAATGTTTGACGAATATTGGAAATTGTCTGTTCAATTGCACGTAGTAGCTCCGTCTCATTTCGCGATAAATTCGTTAACACAACGACAAATTCATCTCCGCCGATTCTCACAACTAAATCATCTGGACGAACGCTAGATTTTAGCGCATGACTGAAATTTTTCAAAAACTTATCCCCAACATCATGCCCATATACATCATTCACCTGTTTAAAATTATCCCCATCAATATAAAGGAGTGCAAGCGATTCAAAATTCACATTCGCTGCTTCAATTAAATGTGGGAATTCACGCTCCAAATAGCGACGGTTCGCAAGCTGTGTCAAACTATCATGGTAAGCCATAAAAATGAGTTCATTTTCTAGCTCCTTGCGTTCCGTAATTTCACGCGAGACGATAATAATTTCACTCACCGTATTTTCTTTAAAATCAGGTGCCACTGTATAATTTGCCTCTGTCCAAATAATCTCACCTGTCGCCTTTTTCAACTGCAATTCGACTTTATGCTCTAACTCTTGTTGTGTGAGCAGCGCTTCCCATACAGCTTGACTTTCTGGCGCAATGATTGAAGCGTACGGCTGATCAAGTAATTCATGTTCCTTGTAGCCAAGCTTTCGAATAAAGGCTGGTGAAGCATACGTAATCATCCCGTCAATATCGGTTACCGCGATAAAATCATTTGTGTTTTCTGTAATAGCCCGGAAAGTACGCTCAATATTACGTAGTTCAATCATCATTTCCTTTTTGTCAGAAACATTGAACTGCACCGTTAAATATTGATACACTTCACCCGCTTCATTTGTTAGTGGAATAATCGTAGAGTCGATCCAATACTTTTCTCCGTTTTTCTTTTTATTGCACACTTCCCCATGCCAAACGTCGCCACGCTGTAATGTGGCCCATAAATTAAGGAAAAACGCCTTTGAATGATAGCCGGAATTGACGACACTATGTGTTTTGCCCATTAGCTCCTCGCGACTATAGCCGGTTCGGTCGATAAAACGTGCATTCATATCCGTAATCCTGCCATTTAAATCGGTAAACGTCACATCCGCGGCTGAGCCAACTGCCTTTTTAAACATGTCCAAACCGTAATAGGCCGACTTCAATTGTTGTCGTTGCTGCAAGTACTTCGTAATCTCCTGCATCATCATAAAGACAGCAACAACTTCCTGATTGGCGGTGAGCGGTGAAAACGTCGCTGTAAACGTTCGTTTCCTCCCGAAGCGGTCGACAAAGGAAATCACTTTAGATTCAGTACTAATGCCTGTTTGTGCCTGTTTTAAATATTCCTTTACGGTATCCTGTGTCTCCACATCGATAAAGGGTAAATCAAAGAAATTTTGTCCTCGTACATCATCCATCGTAATATCAAATTCATCAATAAATCGTGGGTTTGCCTCTAAAAATTGCGCATCTTTCGAAATTAGCACCGTCGAAAGAAACGTTTTAAAAAAGATCGAGCGCATAAACAAATATTTATCTTGTAATTCACGATCAAATGCAATCTCTCTTGTAATGACTAATAAATAGTTTTCACCTTGATCAAAAACAGGAATTGCTGTCGATTCATGTTTCATAATGGCATGTTTCGCATAAATATAATCTTCAAAAACAACTTGTTGCCCTTTTTCTACTGCTACGCCGTAATAATGGCTAATTGTTTTGAATTGTGTAGCTGAAACAGTGTGCTTTAACGTTTTTCCTATTACATGCTGCGGCAGTAATTTTTGTGCTGCTGTGTTTATATAAATATATTCGTAATCCTTTTCAAATTTCCTCATAAAAAAAACAGCATCTCGGCTATTTTCAAATAGCACATTTAACTGTTGAACGGAATACACTGATGGTGCCATTACTTTACCCCCTACACCTTTAGAAAAATACATTTCACGTCAAATGACGTGCTCAGTTTTTTGTGGATAGCCTCAAACACTTTTACGTTGTTATCCACTAATTTGTTACACCTGCTTGCAGCATTTTTCATGCAATGTGCACTGTAATACTTATCAAAAACCGTTAGCATCTCCGCATGAGGCTGATTTATTGCTAAATTAACGTAAAATACGTATGAGCAACGTCATACGTATTTGTTATTTTAATTGCACTTATCATTAGTTTTTCACTAAAAAAAGACGCGTCTGCTCCTCGGCATATTCCATACATTTTTCATAATCTGCTACTTCACCCGTTTGTTCACTCGCTACAAACGTCCAGTCATTCGCCACGTGCTGTAGCGTATATATCGCAATAACTGTTGCATTCCCTACTAACGTCAACGCATAATTCTCATCTAATTGCTTTACATGACACTGTACAAAACCACCTGGATTAAATACCGTTACCTTCTGATCATTCACGAGCTTATTTCTATAAGCGACTAAAGCAGAGGCGGTCATTGCTGTACCACATGCATTTGTAAACCCAACACCACGCTCATACGTACGTACAAAAATTGTATCGTCACGCATCGGATAAACATAACTAACATTAACGCCATCTGGACAAAATTCATTTTCACCATTTAAAAACTGTGCAAGCAGCTGTTGATGCGATGAGCTTTGTATATAGTGCGCATCGACAATACCAATTAAATGTGGATTTGGAACAGAAATTGCGGTGAAATGAATGTCAGGAGAAAACTCTTTCACCAATTCATGTAAAATTTTATCTTTAGTTTTATAGTACATTGGTAGCGATTTTAATTCAAATGAAATAGGTGAAATTTCAACAGAAAATGTTGGTAAATTTCCAAATATTGACCTCTCTCGTTGTACAAATAAATTCGCGTGCATCGTTTCGATAATCGCTGCGTCTTTCCCTAACTTGTCACACACATAACGCGCAACGCAGCGTAAGCCGTTGCCACACATCGAAGCCTCAGAACCGTCCGCATTGATGACACGCATTTTCGCATCTGCCATAGTTGAAGGCAAGACTAAAAGTAGACCATCTGCACCTTGTTCGTTTTTCGAGTCACATAGCCATTTTGCAAGCTGTACCCAGTCATATGCGTCTTCCTGCGCCTCGTATAAATAAAATGTATTTCCAGAGCCATGTACCTTTAACATTGTTTCGTTCATCTTTCCGCCTCCAACCCCATATATTTCTTATATTAATCGTTCTTACCAATACATTCAATAAACATTATTTCGACAATTTACATTTTTCAGTTTTTTCTAACTTTTTCTAGAAAAAATAAGTTTTTTCGAGTAAATAACTTGCCGACTGAGATGATTTTATTATATTATGGTATTACAATTTAATTTCGGCAAACGTATTCATCAGCAAGATTAGGGAAGGCTAAGGGAACACCATAGTTTAACGTCTAATTCTTTTTAGGTTATACAAGCTCGAAATGACCACTGCCTATTCTAGGCTCTACCATTTCCCTTAAAAGGAGGCGTTTTTCATGTTAAAACACCGTGATTTACATGATACAGCACCATTATATGAATTATTAAAAGACCCAGCTGTTTTTCCTTATGTTCGCCAAAAGGCTACATCTGCTGAAGAATATATGTTTATGACGAAACAGTTGATGGAAGAAGAACAAAACGGTACAGCTATCTCACGTACCATTACGGATGAATGGGGCTGCCCAATCGGTACCATTAGTATTTTTGATGTACAGGAAGGCGCCGGTTTCCTCGGGACATGGATCGGTAAGCCGTACCATGGTCTTGGCTACAATCAAAAAGCGAAAAAGGACTTTTTGTCTGAATTATTTTTCGTTCATGATTTTCATACAGTTTTTTTACGTATTCGCAAGCAAAATGAACGTTCAAAAACTGCGGCACTCAAGCTACCTTATGTAGTAGATGCACGCGAGACAAATGCTGCTTTATATGAAGAGATCAATCAAGGTGAAACAAAGTTCCACCTTTTTAAAATTCCAAAAGACTTATTCTACTTAACAATGGCGCATGCGCGTGGCGACGAAGAAGAACAGGCAATGTAAAAGGGAAGGAAAATGCACCTCGCATTTTCCTTCCTTTTATTTTTCATATTGGGTAATTAACTGTACCATTTTTGCTGGTGTTTTTGGGCTTTCCACGTCAACCATGCGATCAATCATCGCATCGGCATGCGTAGCTAGCTCCTGAATTGCCTGCATGAAACTCTTTGGTGACAATTGTTCCTCTTCAAGCACATGTGCAAAGCCTTGACGCTTAAAAAGACGTGCATTTAAAATTTGGTCACCGCGACTTTTCGCTGCTGATAACGGAATGAGTAACATCGGCTTATGCAACGCTAAAAACTCAAAAATCGAGTTAGAACCCGCGCGCGACACGACAAAGTCACAGGCATACAACAGGTCAGGTAACTCTGTTGTCACATAATCATATTGCTTATAACCGGCTACATTTTCTAATGAAGGGTCTAAATTCCCCTTCCCACATAAATGAATAATTTGATAATTCGCAAGTAGCGTTTGTAAATTTTCACGTAGTGCATCATTTAATACGACCGAGCCCAGGCTCCCCCCCATCACAAGCAGGACCTTTTTATCTGCGGTAAAACCACAGCGTACTAATCCACGCGCACGATTCCCTGTATACAGTTGCTCACGAATAATCGATCCCGTACATGTCGCCTTATCACTTGGCAAATGCTGCATCGTTTCTTTGAATACTGTAAATACATGTGATGCAAATGGTAGTGCGATTTTATTCGCAAGCCCTGGTGTAACGTCCGATTCATGTGAAACGACTGGTACATTGGCCATTTTTGCTGCAATGACGACAGGTACTGATACAAAGCCGCCTTTTGAAAAAATAACAGACGGTTTCACTTTACGTATAATTTTAAACGCCTGTGCGACCCCTGCTAACACACGGAACGGATCTGTGAAATTTTGCATCGAAAAATAACGACGTAACTTTCCACTTGAAATACTGTAATACGGCAGACTCGGAAACGCCGTCGTAATTAATTCCTTTTCAATCCCCGTATGAGAACCGATATAATGCACCTCGTAGCCAGCCTCTAGTAACGAAGGAATAATTGCCTCATTCAGTGACACATGACCCGCAGTTCCCCCACCGGTTAAAATAATGGTTTTTTGTTTCATTTTCAGATTACTCCTAACACGATCTTTTCTCTCTAGTTTACATTATATGTTTCATTTTCTATAGACATGCATACTATACTCTCCGCATTCTAACTAACGCTCGTACCTTTTATTGTATCATACTACGCGGTACAAAAAAAATTTCTTAAAATTAATTTTAATCAAATAACGAAAAAAAGACTGTCGCGCTTCTTTCATTCGCGACAGTCTTTTTTTCGTTATTTCTTAATAAATTGTTGCGTCCAAATAGAACCATCTTTCACAAAACCAACGCCAATATGTGTGAACTTCCCATCTAAAATATTCGCACGGTGTCCTTCTGAGTTCATCCAGGCCGTCACGACCTCCTCAGCTGTTCTTTGTCCTTTTGCGATATTTTCGCCAGCTGCCTGATAGCTAATACCCAGTGCTTTTAAACGGTCAAATGGGCTGCCGAATGTTGGGCTCGTATGAGAGAAATAATTATTCACCTTCATATCTTGTGATTTCTCACGTGCTGCTGCCATTAACGCGTTATCCATTTCAAGCGGTGCAAGTCCAGCCTTCGCGCGCTCGTTATTTGTTAACTGAACAACTGCTGCCTCGATTTGGTCTACTTCAGATAAACTCTGCTGCGCAGGCTTTGATTCGTTTGTTTGTTGCGCTGTTACTTGTGCTGGATTTTCTACTGAATCATCGTTTGACTCCGGTTGTTCCGTAGTAGGCTGCTTGACAGATTCCTCTTTTTCTACCACTGCCGGTGATGCTTGTTCTTTTGTCGGAATTGGCTGTTCTTTAGTAGGTTCTTTGACAACTTCCTCTTTCTCTACTGTTACAGGCTGTTTGACAACTTGCTCTTTTTCTACCACTACTGGTGATGCTTGTTCTTTCGTTGTAGTTGGCTGTTCTTTAGTAGATTCTTTGACAGCTTCTTCTTTCTCTACTGTTACAGGCTGTTTGACAACTTTCTTTTTCTCTACTACTGGTTGTTCCTTAGGTGTAGATACCTTCGCCTCTTTTTCTACTGTAGACGGTTTGTTTGCTTTCTTTTTATCTACGAACGAATGTTTTTTCACGACAACCGTTTGCTCGCTATTTTGCATGAACTTTAATTCAAACTGTGGCATAAAGCACTTCATATAAATACCTCGCTCGAAATGGCCCTCGTTTGATGTTTGTGCCGCATGTGATACGGTCGGTAATACTGCAAAGCTTGCTGCTGCACAAAATGCAATAATTGATTTTTTCATTCTGTTACATCTCCTTTCGCATAACTATCATAAAATAGCTTTCTACGAAAAAAAGGCCTATAAAATGGTAGTTTGTCCAACAACCACGTTAAAAGCCTTTTTACTCATGTTTCAGCACAATTTTATTGCCCAGTAATTACCGATAGAGGTGGCACTTACATATCGAAAGCTATTGACGAATGACCGAAACTGCACTAATATCCTCACCAATCATCACAAGCTTCGCCGGCATGTTGATAAATTCGGGTAGCCACTGTACCATCCCGTATGCATATTGGAATAGCATCGGATTTTTAACACCTTCAATCGGCACGTAACCTTTCATGCGGTATACGGTATCAGGCAAATTACGCACCCAATCCTCAAATTCTTCCTGCGTAAAGCTTTCCTCAAATTCAATTAAACGCGAACCTAAATTAAAGCTTTTCCCAATGCGCGCAGACACAATGTCATCCTTTGAAATACGCGCTGTTGATTGCATGTTTTGCAACAGTTTTAGTGGCACACGACCATTTGTCGTTTGCAGAATGAACGCATTTGAATTAAAGCCTTGTAGTTCAAACACCACTTGTGCTTGCTCAGATTCTGTCAGTAAATCTGTTTTATTGGCAAGTAATAGATGCGCATGACGAATTTGTTCCATAAAGAGCGAGCGCGTTTGTGGCGACAGCGTACTGCGGTCAAGCCATAGCTTGCTATCTGCTACTGTGACGATGCCCTTAATGTTTAATTGCTCAGCAAATAGCGGTGAATAGACGGCATCGAGTGCCTCCACAGGATGGGCCGCGCCTGTTGTCTCAATCAGTAGCACATCAAATTGCTGGTCATGCAGCAGCGACTGAATTTGCGCCTCTGTTTTTTCTGCACCCGAACAGCAAATACAGCCTTCTAGCATTTCTTTTAGCGGTACATCTTCTTCTACCGCTTGCGAATCAAATGGTAATTTGCCAAGCTCATTCATAATAACAGCTGGCTTTAATCCCGCTTCCTTTAACTGACGAATGACATCGGTTAACATCGATGTTTTACCGCTTCCTAAAAACCCACTAAATAAATAAACATCCTTCATTTCGTTCACTCCTAATGAAAAGGCTGACGCGCGGGCGCCAGCCTTCTAATTTATTCCGCTGTTAATAGTTTTTTCGCTTCTACTAATTGCGGGTCTTCTTTTTGCATTTTCTCACGAATCGCATCCATTAACGCATACGTCGTTTCATTTACTACTACACCTGTCTGTTCTAACGCACGATCCGCTTGGAATGCCTTCACCGCAGATGCTGTTTGCGCTGTGTACACATGATCCACATCCCCTGGGTTATAGCCAAGTGCCTCCAGCATCCCTTCAGCTGACGCAACCACCTCTAGTTCAGTACCAACGCCTAACTCTGTTGACGGGTCAACATAAGTTAGCTGCGCGTACGGTGGATACTGTACTTCTACATCTGGTTTGATCCCTGTCTCATTAATCCAGCTACCATTTGGTGTCAACCATTTACCGGTCGTAAACTTCAAGTTTGAGCCATCATCAAAATAGCTCACCTCTTGCATCGTACCTTTACCAAACGATGTCACGCCGATAATTTTCGCACCATACGATTCACTTAATGCTGCCGCTAAAATTTCTGAAGCCGACGCACTACCTTCATCAATTAGTACTGTCACTGGCACTGTATACTTATCGCCACCATCCGCTACTAACACTTGCGCTTCCCCTTCACGACCTTGCAGTTGTAAAATATTCTTCCCCTCTTCTACAAAAAGGTTGGAAATTTCAATCGCTGCCTCTAAATAGCCACCTGGATTTTGACGAACGTCTAATACAAGCGCTGTCATCCCTTGCTGATCAAGGTCTGCTAAAATTGTTTTTAGCTCTTTGGCTGTATTTTCACTAAATGACGTAATTTGCACATGTGCAATATTGTCCTCATCCAACTCTCCGTACACCGTTTCTACCGGAATATCATCACGAACAATCGTGAAGGCGAGCGGCTCTGGATTGTCGCCGCGCTGTACTTCAAGTACTACTTTCGTTCCTTTTTCACCGCGAATTAACAAAACAGCCTCTGACGCATTCAAGCCTTTAATACTTTCACCATCTACCGATAAAATTAAATCTCTCGGCTGTAATCCTGCTGCTTCAGCTGGTGAGTTTTTGATTGGCGATACGACCATAATATAGCCGTTACGCTCCTGAATCTCAGCACCAATCCCTTGGAAGCTTGATGATAAGCTTTCATTAAATGACTGTGCCTCATCTTTGTTCATATAATCTGTGTACGGGTCACCTAACGCATCAAACATGCCGTTAATCGCACCGTTCACAACCGCGTCACTATCAATTTCTTTATAATATTTCGTTTTCAGTTCATCATACGCATCATAAAGGTGCGTAAATTCTGATCGCTCCACAGGTACTTTTACTTCCACTACGCGCTCATCGCCAAATGTTAGCGCAAAAATTGTCAAGCCTGCTGTGATGACAATCATTAAGAACAACACCATAATAAACGTAAACGGCTTTAGTTGAATATATTTACCGGCCGGCTTTACTGGTTGCTCTTCTGCCTCATGTTTTTGTTCATCCATTCTCTTCACCACTCTCGTTTTTCCAAGTGACAGCATGTCACACTACTTCCATAATAGCAGTATTCACGTCATTCGAAAAGCAAAGACGAAAAAAATTTTATGAGGTTGCACAAGTTTTTTCGTCTCGCTAACTTTTCAAGTACCACTCTGTTATTTGGAAAAATGCTCGTCGATTTTTATCGTAAAATTATAAAAAAACTCCGAACAAATGTCGGTTCGGAGTTTAGTTTCCTATTTCTTGTGCGTCTACCGCTTGCTCAATTACCTCTTTCGGTACGCTAATTGGCTCTACTGCATTGAAATTAGAAAATACGGAAGAAGATGTTGTATCAATCGTAGACACTTGGCCTTCCATCTCCATTTTCATCACAAAATCCATATCTACCTTTGTCGTATCAAATGTTTCTTTGTCGATTGTGAGGGTATACACCGCGTCCTCAAAACTCATCGTCTCAAGCATCTGTTGCTCATCCATAGATAGCCCCTCAAGTGCTGAACCCGCATTCGCTAAAACAAGCTCATTAAACTTCTCACCATCCGCATTCAACGTTAAAATATATTCAGTATCTGATTGCTCAAATGTAAAATCACTAATATACTCTTTCAGTTGTTTAAGCTGCTGTGACGCATCTCCTTGCGTCCCAATTTGTGCAAGCATTTCGTCCGTCATCTCCGCAGGCAGCTTCATCCACGTGTTAGCCGCGCCGTCATGTACAAAAAAGCCGTCTGTTGCTGTCATATACATTTGCAGCGGCATATCCATTGACTCACCATTAGACTCCATCGCAACCGTACCATCTGCAAAAAATGCGAGCGGCTCCATTTGCGTATCCATCTTCATCTCCGTTTTAGACAGCACCTCCATCGTCTCACCATCAACATCAAACAGAATATTTTGATCAGCCGTTACATTTGCGGTCACACTTTTCAGCTCTGTTTGGCGCTCAATCGCTTTATTGTAAACCTCTTCTAGCGTTAAATCTGACGTATCGACTGTTCCGTCTGTCGGCTCGCCCGTACTGCTACAAGCTGCAAGTACGAATATAGCTGCCGGTAAAGATGCTCGATATAGCCATTTTTTCATTTTCATAATTAAACCCCTCCAACGTGTAATATATGCTCCTATACCCTTTTCTACACATATGTGAACAAAACTTTGCGTTTCGCTCCTCTTGCATCACTACTTCAATATATCATTTTTCCATTTAATAACCAATTAAGACGTCCGATTTGACAAAAAAGAGCCCTCCATTATAGGAGGACTCTAGCTTAATGATTATGCATGTACCGCCGTATTGCGAATCATATAATCAAATGCGCCAAGTGCTGCCGTTGCACCTGAGCCCATTGAGATGATGATTTGCTTGTATACTGCGTCCGTGCAGTCACCCGCTGCAAATACACCCGGGATATTCGTTGCACCGTGCTTATTAACGATGATTTCACCACGCTCATTCATTCCCACCGCACCTTGCAGGAATTCCGTATTCGGTAATAAACCAATTTGAATGAATACCCCTTCAAGCGCAACATGCTTCTCTTCACCTGATACCGCGTCAATATACGTTAAGCCGTTTACTTTATCGGTACCTGTAATTTCTTGCGTTAGGGCATTTGTAATGACCGTCACATTTTTCAAACTACGTACGCGTTCTTGTAGTACTTGATCCGCTTTTAACTCCGCGCTACGCTGAATTAACGTTACGTGATTTACGACACCCGCTAAGTCAATCGCTGCTTCAACACCAGAGTTACCGCCACCGATTACTGCGACGTTCTTCCCTTTGAATATTGGGCCATCACAGTGTGGGCAATACGCGACCCCTTTATTTTTGAACTGCTCCTCGCCTGGTACACCGAGGTGACGGTAGCGTGCACCTGTTGAAAGAATGACTGTTTTCCCTTGTAACACGGCACCGTTTTCAAGCGTTACTTCCACGAACTCTTTTTTCTCGATTTTCGCTGCGCGCTGTGACTTCATCACGTCAATCGCATAATCCGCCACGTGTGCTTCTAAGCTTGAAACGAATGCCGGGCCTTCTGTCGCTTTTGTTCCGATAATATTTTCAATGGCTAATGTGTCGTTCACTTGACCACCAAAGCGCTCTGCCACAATCCCTGTGCGAATCCCTTTACGCGCTGCATAAATCGCAGCCGCTGCACCTGCAGGACCACCACCAACAACTAATACGTCAAAAGGTTCTACGTCCGCAAATTCCGAGCCGTCTGAAACTTCACCCAGCTTCGTTAAAATCTCCTCAAGTTCCATACGACCGCCACCGAAGTTTTCACCGTTTACATAAACAGTTGGCACTGCCATAATATCACGTTGTTTAATCTCGTCCTGGAACGCACCGCCCTCAATCATCACATTTGAAATGTTCGGGTTGAGTACAGACATAATGTTTAGTGCTTGTACAACATCCGGGCAGTTATGACATGTTAAGCTCACATATGTTTCAAATTTGAGCGGTGTTTTAATCGCTTGAATCCGTTTAACGACCGCCTCATCTACTTTCGGCGCGCGGCCCGATACTTGCAGGAGCGCTAGTACTAGAGACGTAAATTCGTGACCTAGTGGCAGACCAGCAAACGTCACACCTGACGCATCACCCACTTTGTTAATGCTAAAGCTCGGTGTACGCTCTAAAGTTGTTTCTTCCATTGTAATGCGCGGTGACATGTTCGTAAGCTCTGTTACAAGCTCAAGCATATCCTTTGATGTTTTATCTTCCCCAACGCTCACTTGAATGACTAAATCGCCTTCAAGCATCGTTAAATATTGCTGTAATTGTGCTTTAATTTGTGTATCTAACATATTTATTCGCTCCTCTTGAGTAACTAAAAACAGAGCGACAAAAATCAACCTAAGTTAGATTGTTCTTTGCCGCCCGCTTCATTCTTTATTGCATTTTAATGAAAACTTAGATTTTGCCTACTAAGTCTAAGCTTGGTGTTAACGTTTCGCCACCTTCTTGCCATTTCGCTGGGCAAACTTCACCTGGATTGTTGCGCACGTATTGTGCTGCTTTAATTTTGTTTACTAATATAGACGCGTCACGGCCAATGCCACCTGCGTTAATTTCTACTGCTTGTACAACGCCGTCTGGATCGATGATGAATGTACCGCGCTCTGCTAAGCCGTCTTCTTCATTTAATACATCGAATGCTTTAGAGATTGTGTGAGATGGGTCACCAATCATGATGTATTCAATTGTACCGATTACATCAGAAGTGTCGTGCCATGCTTTGTGTGTGAAGTGTGTGTCAGTTGATACTGAGTATACTTCAACGCCTAAAGATTTAAGTGTTGCGTATTCATTTTGTAAGTCGCCAAGTTCAGTTGGGCACACGAATGTGAAGTCTGCTGGGTAGAAGCATACTACTGACCATTGTCCTTTGAAGT
>JBEMAQ010000011.1:0-112860 GCA_040274725.1 Solibacillus sp.
CGACAGGCGGGTAACACCGCGCGGGGGTTCGAATCCCTCTACCTCCTCCATTTTTTTGTTTTATAATCGAATAGTTATTGTCGCGGGGTGGAGCAGTGGTAGCTCGTCGGGCTCATAACCCGAAGGTCACAGGTTCAAGTCCTGTCCCCGCAACCAAATATGGGCCTATAGCTCAGCTGGTTAGAGCGCACGCCTGATAAGCGTGAGGTCGATGGTTCGAGTCCATTTAGGCCCATCCTATGAAGAAGAAAAAAGTCTGTAGCATTTTGCTATAGACTTTTTTCTGTTTTAAGGCTTCACATCAATTTTCCCGTAAACTCCTCCACCACCTACTGTAATGTGTAAGTTTCCTTTCCTTGCTAAATCAATTGCAGTTGCCAACTTTTCAGGAAGAATTTCTTTTAGTTTATCTAAAGATGTTTTGTGCAATACATTCATTTCCGTACCGAAAGCATTTATTAATTTATCGATTGTTTTAGGGCCAATACCAGGAATAAAATCGAGTGGCACCTGATGAATATAAGGCGGTCTTTCTATTTCGTGCAATGCTGAATCGGATAATTCACATATTCTTTTTGCGACGCCTTTAATGAAATGTTGCTTGCCACAGGAAGGGCAACGGATTTGATCTTCCTCTATAATTTGTTCGCCGCAATTTGCACAGACCGTTTTGTAATATTTGCCGAGCAGTGGGTTTAACCCATAATTGGCTAGAATAGCTCTTTCATCTTGCTGATGGAGCGCCTTTTTTAATTCTTTAAAACTTACATCTGCCACGTAAATCTTTTGATACTCGCGAGCTAGTTTACCGAGAGAGTGTGCGTCTGAATTCGTGACGAAGCTATAGGGAAATAATTCGCTAATGCCTTTTACCATGTTCGTGTCGGAGCTTAGGCCAAGCTCAATAGCATCAATTAGATTTGGGTCAAACACTTCACTTAAACTGTTCTGTACACCTTTACCAAAGAGACTTTTAAACGGCGTGAATACATGGGCAGGGATAAATAATCCACCAAGCTGATGTACCTTCTGCTGTAACGTTCTTCCGTCGCAATAAATGCGCTGGGAGCTTAAGTGAATATTTTTCATTCGAGAGCGCATCCAGCTTGAAAATGCTTTCATCTTTTCAATTGTGGGTAGATAGCAAAGTACATGAATCGGACCTTGGCAATGTTCGTCGTAAATTTCAATTTCTGAGCCTAAAATAAGCGTGGTATTTTTAAAATGTATACCACCCTTTTCTAGCTCCTTTGCGACGCCGTCCTGAATTAATTGCTCGATTTCCTCGATTACTTCAGGAGAGTGGCAGTCGATAACGCCAATTAAATCTAACCCTTTTTTAGCTGTTGCGGTTTCTAATATATTTTGAAGCGTTAAATCGTTACTGCCTGTTATTTTCACTGCGCGTCCACTTTTTGTACGGCCGATATGTATATGTAAGTCTGCGTAAATTTCTTTCATATAGATGACACATCCTTTTAGATAAAGGATACCCTAAATGAGAAATTTTATAGTTTTTATGTGTTAAAACTTTGGGCTTGTTTAAGGTAAACATAAAATACATTCATTACAATTTGCTATACTAAAAGTGAACAGGAGATGGGCGAATGAAGGATCAGTTAATGCAATTTAAGGAACCCTTTATTGCATTAGCCGAGTTTGAGCACATTCTTGGTGAGCAGCAAACATATGAATCGTTTGTTTTAGCTGTTCTTCAAAAACCCAGCATCCTTATAAGCAGGATTCGGATAACTGTAGAAGCCTTTACCTGTTGAAAGCATCCAGTTTTTATCGATTGTTTCGGAATCTGCGATGTCTTTTACCCCCAGCTCGATTGCTGACGATAAAAACGGCACGAGTAATGTATTTAAAATATAGCCAGGTTGTTCCTTTTTTAACACGAACGGAATCATATTGATTGCGCGTGCGAAGTCCGTTACAGCATGAAGCGTTTGTTCATTTGTTTCTGCATGATACATGACTTCAGCGGTATTTTTCTGCCAAATAGAATTCGCAAAATGCAGCGCTAAAAACTTGTCAGGGCGACCTGTAGATGCCGCAAACTGGCTCGGTAATAGTGTAGACGAGTTTGTTGCAAAAATTGTTTTTTCTGGTGCTACAGCGGCAAGCTTTGTGTAAAGCTCCTGCTTAATATCAATACGCTCTGGTACGGATTCAATGACAAGATCAGGGTCTGCCACAGCCTGTGCTAAATCAGTGAAATAAGTAAAGCTTTCTAGTGCTTGCTGTGCACGAGGTTGGTCATAGAAATACGGACCATATACATTAACTAAAGCTTGTAGGCGTCCTTTTGTTTTCTCTACAGATGCCTCTGCCGTACTATAAATGCTAACGTTAAAGCCGAAAAATGCAGATTGAAATACGATTTGACTACATAAAACACCATTGCCGATAATTTTTATATTCAAATATATAATAAAAGTACTATAAAAACTTAGGGAGGCGCTATGAGTAACTTTATTATTTTTACTGTGCTATTTTTAATTGTTTCTAGCCTGTTTTTGAAATCGCTGCGAACACTTTTTCGACAGCTGTTGATTCGGAAAAGATTGAAGCGTGGGCTGAAGCCTTATAAAAACCAACTAAAGAATGGCGACTTGGAGCGTTCAGCTATTTTTGAGCGTGTGTATGAGGAGACGCTGGTGAAAAGACCTCGCTTTTGGACATCTAAAAGGAAGCGAAATTATGAGCGACGAGTACATAAGGAATTAAAGCGTATCATCACAAATCCATTGACGGCATTGTTTGCATGGTTACTTATGTGGTGGAAGGCAATTTGGAGTGTATTTTTGTCTTTTTGGGTGCTTGTTTTTTGGCTCATTGTTGTGGATGAATATAATGCAGTGGAGCTGACATTGCCGACTGTGGACCCGGATGTAGAGGTGAAGCTAGAGAGTGATGTTGAGGATAGTTTTGGCCAGTTTTGGGAAAAGTTATTTGCTGATTTGGCGAGTGAGTCAGCGTATGATTTTACGGAAGTTGTGTCGGAGCAACCTGTGCCAAAGTATATGGAGCGCACGCCACCAGAGGCTGTGACGAATGCGGAGCAGCTCGGGCAAGCAATCGCGTATTATATGGCGCACTTTGAAGAGGGGTATACGATTTATTATAAAGGGCCGACCGCTAATTTTGAAAAAACGCTCGACGAGGCATGGAGCTGGCTTGAGAAAAACGAAGTGTATTTATCACGAATGTTTTTAGAAATATCGTGGCAATATACGGATTACGGGTCATATGTAGAGCTAGTGGTTGACATGGACTACGATATGACTAAGGAGCAAAATGCACTTGCACTAGGGAAGGTCGAGCAAATTGTACAGGCGATGCCAAAAGGTTTAACGGATGCCGAAAAGGTGAAATATGTAAATGATTATATCGTTGTTAATACGAAATACAATTTAAATAGTAAGGAAAGCCCGTATACACCGTATTC
Organism: Solibacillus sp.; assembly: GCA_040274725.1. Taxonomy (GTDB): domain Bacteria; phylum Bacillota; class Bacilli; order Bacillales_A; family Planococcaceae; genus Solibacillus. The sequence goes on from JBEMAQ010000011.1 coordinate 3,455, forward strand.
TATTTTATTGAACGGTGAAGGGGTGTGCGAGGGCTATGCGCTTACGGCATTATTACTGTTTGATGCACTAGGTATTGAGGCGAGGTATATTACGGGTAATGCGGTACCAGGTGGGGCGCATGCGTGGAATTTAGTGAAGTTAGATGGTCAGTGGTATCATTTAGATATTACCTGGAATGATCCGATGCCGGACCAAGGGAATAAGGTGCATTATGATTATTATTTAATTTCTGACAAGAAAATTGGTAAGGATCATGCGTGGATTCAAGTAGAGTACCCAGTAGCTGTAGCAAATTATTAAACGTTGAAAAGGAACTGCTAGATTGTGGCAGTTCCTTTTTCATTACTTAAAGCAAGCAAATCTCCTTTGAATAATTGGTAGTTCTTTCATAAGGGATGATTTCTGTTCCGGTCGGGCGCTTTCCTGCGGGCGTGACTCCAACTAAATGGTTCCTAAAACCTTGACGAATAGGCTGTTGATTGAAGCCGTGCTTGCAGAAACAAAGGAACAAATGCTAAAACTGTCTCGAGTGGACAGGTTGTAGAAAGTATTGATCATGTGCAAAAAACCTCTAAAACTCAGGAGGAGACGGTAGCAATGCTAAAAAATACATGTGCACAGTTAACAGCTACCGTAGCGAAATTTGATGAGGAGTTAAAAAAATATCGTGCATAACAAAAACGTTAAGGCAATCTCAAAAGGCTAACGAATTAGCCTAGATACTGCTGGAATGCCAAAATATAGCATACGAAAATCTACCAACCTCTTATGGCTGGTAGATTTTTTGTCGTGATTATTTATGAATATGCGACAGAACTGAATATTTATTCAAGGAAAGAATATCGAGTTGTGTTAAACCCTTCTTTGTATAGTGAAGGGAAATCTGTGTAATTTCATAATGTCCATGATAAAGCAATATAGGTAAATCACAATATTTGGTTTTTGGTGTATATTTTAAGTCGGAAGAAGCACTTAATGTTAACTTTTATAACATAAAAGTACCGGGTTTTATCAAAATAGTATAAAATGTAAATAATTACTTTTAATGTGTAATATAAAATAACATAAAAGAGGTGCAGCCTATGCGTTTTTTTCAGCCAGCAATGATCTTATTAGATAAGCTCCGATTTTCGATGAAGTTTTTAATCATTATGGCAATTACCGCGGTTGCGGGTGCGGTTCTAATTTTTGCGCTGTTTCGACAGCTGAATGCACAAATTGAATTTAATACGTTTGAAATGCTGGGTGTGGAGTATTTGGAGCCGATTCAGCTTGTTTTTGAGGATGCGATTACGTACCGTGATGGCTTAGCGATGGGCGATGCGGAGCTTGAGCAGGCAATTGATGCACATTTTGAAGAGCTGTATGCAGTAGATGCGCAGCTTGGTCCGATTTTGAATACAGCAGAAAGCAGTGTCTCGGCTAAAATTGCAGAAATCGATGCGACTTGGCAGCAGGTGAAGGCGAGTCGTGAGTTGGCGCTTTACGAGCAATGGATTGCGAGTATCGTGTCGATTTATCAAAATGAAGTGGCGAACAATTCGAATTTAATTTTGGACCCTGATTTGGATACGTATTATTTGATGAATTCGTATTTATTTTTAGTCCCAGATTTTGTGCAAAGTTTAAATGAGCTAGAAATCAAAATTGATAGCTACAAAGGACGAATTTTATCGATGCAGCAAAAGATGGAGTTAGTTGCGCTATATGAACAGCTTGAAGGTACCATTAACAAAATGGATAGCAATTTTATAACACAGGCGAAGCACACAAAGGATGAGACAATTTTTGCCGAGATGGCCGAACAGCTTAGCGCAATTGCCGAGCAGTCAAATCGTCTGCTCGGTCAAATTGAAAGGCGCTTAATTTTCCAGTCGGGACAGATTAATGCGGATATGTTGAGCGAAACAGAGTACATTATTCATGATTTATATGAAGGCGCACATAGCTATCATCGGGAACATGCGGCGGCACTAGATTATTTGATTGGTATTCGAGTGGCCGACTATAAGCAGGTGAAATATGTTAGCTTAAGCGCGATATCGATTTTAGGCTTAATTGCGTTTTATTTTATTATTGGTTTTTATTTGTCGATTCACCATGCAGTACGTCATTTACAGCAGGTAGCGAAGCTTGTAGAGCACGGGGAATTAACAGCTGTTGCGCATTTGACATCGCAGGATGAATTTGCGGTCGTTGCGCAGTCATTTAATCATATTATTCAGTCGTTCCGTGCGATTATTGAGGCCAATCATCAAACGGTTCAGCATTTGACGACGAATTCGCATGAGCTGTTGCATCATGCACATGAGACGAGCGGCATTACGCATCAGGTAACGGAAAATATTGAGTTGTTTTCAACGGGGATGCAAAAGCAGCTTCATGCGACAAATGATAGTGCGGCGGCCATGGAGGAGATTGTGCAGCGTATCGATGAAATTGCGAGTACAACAGCAGCTGTTTCGGATTCCTCAGTGGAAAATACGAATGTTTCGAGACAGGGCAATGAACTACTTCAGCAGGTAATCGGGCAAATTACAATGATTCAAGCAACATTTGAACATGCGTCTGACACGATTCAAACGTTAGGAGAGCGCTCGAAGCATATTAATATGATTGTACGGACGATGGAGGAAATCAGTGAGCAGACGAATTTACTAGCGCTCAATGCCTCTATTGAAGCGGCACGCGCGGGCGATCATGGCAAGGGCTTTGCCGTTGTTGCGCAGGAAGTTCGTAAGCTAGCAGAATTGTCCGCGCAAAGTGCTACGCAAATTCGCAGTTTGATTTCTGAAGTGCTAGCCGATACGTCCTCTGCCGTCGTAGTAATGGAAAAAGGCGTGGAGGAGGTAATGCAAGGCATGAGTATTGTACGCCTCGCTGGGCAGTCTTTTGAGGAAATTTTAGTGAGTGCACACAATGTAACGACGCAAACAGTGACCATTCGTGAATCGGCACAGCAGCTATCGAATGCGTCGACGATGATTAACGAAAAAATTAGTGAGATGCAGGCCATTACGATGAAATCTGCTGATCAAACGACAGAGCTGTTTGATTTTGCACAAAGGCAATTACGCGCAATGCAAAGTGTTACAGTAGCTTCGGGGCAACTGAATACAATCGCCCAGCAATTAGAAGGTGATATTAGCCGCTTCTCAGTTTAATGATACGTCTGTTTGTGAATCAACTAATAAGTGAATTTGATTGTCTGATAATCTAAATTTATAGATTTTTTAAAGGGATTTATAATTTGCTGATTTTGCTGAATGAGCCATTGCGATAAAAAGAGGGCGGTGTGTTCTAAGGAACTGGAATACATCGCCTATTTTCACTGCAAGGAATATGGTACGATGCTTGTAGATAACGCTAAAGGAGGATGTCAAATGACAAACGACAACTACATACAATGGAGGATGAATCCATTTAAACAGCAGGGTGTTTACGAGAAAATGGCTGCGCATTTTGAGCTGCACTTAATTCGTGAAGTCCTCGCATTTCAGCAAACACATGCAACGTATACGAAAACACCGCTTCATACACTTGATGCACTTGCGGCGACATTAGGTGTGGCATCTATTTATGCAAAGGATGAGTCAAAGCGTTTTGGCCTAAATGCCTTTAAGGTACTAGGTGGGATTTATGCAATTGCTAAATATATCGCCAATCGCCTAAACATGCCATTCGAAAATTTATCCTTTGAGCAACTGCGCACGCCAGAGGTAAAGAAACAGCTAGGTACATTAACATTCATTTCTGCAACAGATGGCAATCATGGGCGTGGTGTGGCATGGGCGGCGCGTGAGCTTGGGCATGAGTCGATTATTTATATGCCAAAGGGTTCTTCACAGCAGCGTCTTGAGGCGATTCGTGCAGAAGGAGCTGACGCAAGTATTCGTGAGGTCAATTATGATGAATGTGTGCGCGAGTGCGCAAAGCTTGCCGATGAGCACGGTTATATTGTCGTGCAGGATACTGCATGGCCGGGGTATCAGGAAATTCCGCTTTGGATTATGCAGGGCTATGCATCGATTGCGTATGAAATTACGGAGCAGTTAGCACAGGTAGAGGCGGAGCGACCAACGCACATTTTCCTGCAAGCGGGAGTTGGCTCATTTGCGGCATCAATCGCGGCGTACTTTAGTCAGCTTTATCAGGACAATCCGCCTGTGATTGTTGTAGCAGAAGCGGTGGAAGCGGCGTGCTACTACAAATCATTCACGTCAGAAACGGGTGAGATTCACATTGTGGACGGCGATATGCCAACGATTATGGCAGGGCTTGCATGCGGGGAGCCAAACACGGATGCGTACGAAATTTTACGTCATTACGCGACAGCGACTTTTGCGTGTACAAATGAAATTGCGGCGACGGGTATGCGCCAGTATGCCAATCCAGTAGGCACAGATGCAAAAATTATTTCAGGTGAGTCAGGTGCGGTGACGCTTGGGCTCGTGGTGTATTTACAGCGCTTTGCTGACAAAGAAATTCGCGAGCAGTTAAATCTCAATGAGCAATCACGTGTCCTTGTGATCTCGACAGAAGGGGATACGGACGAGGCACAATATGACAATGTGACGGTGCTTGGGCATTATCCGTTAGAAGTATAACAAAAAGCCGCGCTACCAATTCGTAGCGCAGCTTTTATCCATTAAAAATTCACATCATAATCCATTCCAAAATATTTCGGTACCATCGTTTCAAACACTTGCCCGTCAATCTCATGGCGCAGGCGTTTTACTTCAATGTGGAAGTAATCGAGAATATTCTGCTCGGTCATAATGTCCGACACAGGTCCTGTAATAACAGGCTGATCCTTTGCGACCATCAGCACCTTATCACCGAAGTAAAATGCATGATTGGCGTAGTGTGTATTAATCACACATGCAAGGCCGCGCTCTTTCACAAGTCGTTTAATCGTTTGTAAAATAATTTTTTGCTTGTGGATATCAAGGTGTGACTCCGGCTCGTCTAGTACTAAAATTTTCGGATCCGCTACAAGCGTGCGCGCAATGAGTGCAAGCTGCAACTCACCGCCGCTGACTGCTGTACAAGGCTGGTCGGCTAAATGTGCAATGCCAACAAGCTCTAAACATTCAATCGCGGCTTGGCGGTCCTTTTCAGTCGGCTGCGCAAACGCACTAATATAAACAGCGCGTCCCATCGTCACTAAATCTAAAATTGAATAGCTAAATGTCATTCTTGAAGCTTGCGGCACATAGCCGATTGTTTTCCAAACTTCCTTTTGTGGCATTTTAGAAAGTGGCTGACCATTGAGTAGCGTCTCGCCCTTCTCCCATTTAAAAAGTCCCATCATACATTTGAGCATCGTTGTTTTCCCTGCACCGTTTGGACCGAGAATCGATAAAATTTCGCCAGACTGTAATTCAAAGTTAATATCGTTATTGTATAAAAACTTTTGCTCTGCATGACGACCTTTTTTCTTGTAAAAGTAGTTTGCATTTTCAACGCGTAGCATTAGCCCCAGCCACCTCCTGTTTTACGTAGTAAGTACGCAAAGAATGGTGCGCCAATAATGGCAGTTAAAATAGATAACGGAATTTCTGCCGCTGTCAGACTGCGTGCTAAGTTGTCAATCAGCAGTAAGTACATCGCCCCGATTGATACCGAAGCAGGAAGTACGTACTGGTTATTACTACCGACAAGCATGCGGGCAATATGTGGAATGATTAAACCAACCCAGCCGATAATACCTGCTACAGCAACAGCAGAAGCGGTAATAAGTGTCGCTCCTACAATAACAAGCCATTTTAGCTTCGTTACCGAAATACCGAGTGAACGTGCTTCTTCTTCTGTTAGCGATAAAATATTTAAGCGCCAGCGAAGTGTATATAAAATAATAATTCCTATTAAAATAAGTGGTCCTGCAATCATTAAATCAGAGTAACTTGCCGTACCTAAGCTACCCATGAGCCAGTACGTAATCGACGGAAGCTTTTCTTCAGGGTCCGCTAAAAACTTCACTAGCGAAATGAGTGCTTGGAATAGGGCACTCGTCACCGTCCCTGCAAGAACGAGCATAAAGATTGGCATATTGCGCTTCACGCCGCCAATTAAAAATGTAAAGCCAATTGCGAGCATCCCCATTACTAGCGCGAACATTTGCATCGTAAAGCCTGTCCCGAATAGTAAAATCCCGATAGACGCACCAAAACCAGCTCCTGCAGATACACCTAAAATATCAGGGCTGACAAGTGGGTTGGCAAACATGCCTTGGAACGCAGCACCAGCGATTGATAATCCGCCACCGATTAACATCGCTAAAATGATGCGTGGCAGACGGACGTTCATCACGACAGTCTCCTCCATATTTGTCCACGTTTGCTCCATTGGAATGACCTGTGAGAGTAAAATCTTCATTTGCACAATAAAGTCAACTTGGTAGCGACCGACGCTAATCGAAATGAGTGCAACTAGTAGTGGCAGGACGAAAAGCAAAATTTTGACGAATTTTGACTTCATTAGAAAAAGCCACCTTTTTTGTATTTTGAAAGAGATAGCCTACTCTAATGAAAGAGTAGGCTGTAAAGTGTGCTATCAAACCGTCTCCAAATTGTTGATAGCGTGTATATTATGGTACCGTTAGCCCTTGATTTCGCAGTCTGCTCAATCGTGGCTACGGCAGCACCTGCGCTTTTCTTAATTAGTACTTCGCTGCTTCAGAAGAAGGGTTGAAAATACCGTGAACTTGCTCATCTGATAATTCATAGTTGTAGAAGCGGTTGTAATAATCTTTCACTTCGTCGTTCATATCATATGTGAATAGTTCAGGGTGCAGCTTTTGTGCCATCCATTTAAGCATGAGCGGCGCGTCACCACTTGGTGGATACCAGCGATAAATTCCCAGTGGCATTTTGTAAACATTGCCCTCTTGAACGGCCTTTACTTGGCTCCAGTCTTGCCCTTTAAAGATATTGTTCTTTAAGTCTTCTGGTTGTGTTTCCGTGAAGTTCGTGATAAAGATGTAATCTGGGTTCATCTCATACACTTGCTCCATGTTGATTGCTTTAATGCCTTCAATACCAGCTTCAGCTGCAACGTCAATACCACCAGTTGAGTTTAACCAACGATTGCCGTGCATGCCTGTACCAGCTGTTGAAATTTCGCCATCCGAATGATATTGAAGAATCATGACACGTGGCATATTTTCTTCTGTCACACCAGCCGTAGCTAATGTGTCATCGATTAGTTTTTGGTTAGCAGCACCTTCAGCAATAATTGCATCAGGACGCTCTGTTGTACCTGTTACTTCACCCGTAAGTGTTAACCAACGATTTATTGTATCAAGCGGGTTTAGCGACGTTGTATTTGTATCAAGTGCTACAGTAGTAATACCCGTTTCTTCAAGCTTTTGAACCGTTTTTTCTTGGTTGGCGATTTCAAAGTATACATCTGGCTCTAATGTTAATAATTGCTCGATGTTTACTTCACCATTTTCGATAAAGTTCGTTTTCGCCTCTAAAATAGAAGGAGAAATGTCTTTTAAGATTGAGAATGATGCTGCGTTGTATGAGTTCGGGTGAATCCCCACAATTTCATCCGTTGAGTTTGTTGCGATGTACCACGTTGAGAAGTACGGTAAAATGCTACCCATTACAACACGGTCAAGCTGTGCTGGAATTTCAACCTCGCGATTTAATTCATCCACGATTAGCTTAGATTCTTGAGATAATTCAAGTTCGTTGCTAACGTTTGCTTCGTCATTGCCGCCACATGCAGCAAGCAATAACATCGACATAGCTGTCACAGCTAAAAACTTATATTTGCCCTTCATTACATAACACTCCATCCAAATTTTGTTTATTGAGAATGATTTTCAAAGTTACTTCCAACTTTATATCAAAAAAATATTACAGTCAATTGATTTATTTAAAATTTAAATAATCGTATTTTTGTATAAAATTCAGTAAAAACAATATATTCCAAATTAAAAAGCGTCATTTTTATGAACGGTACTTTTTTTATTTTAAAATACGTTTAGGGGTTATAACAATTATTTGATATACAGTTTATAATGGAACTAAGTTTTGTAGGAGGTTATAGAAATGAATGATATTTTATTTTTAGATCCAGGACATGCATTCGGTCTTGAAAATCGTACGGATGCATTTATGGTAGAAAATTTTGCGATGGTGGACCAATATGCTTTTGGCGCGCTTGACCTATCGCCGTTTAAAGCGATTGTTGTCCATGATTTTATCGACCAGGAATATATGTACCGTCAGCGCGAGAAATTGGCGGCGTATTTAAATGCGGGTGGCATCGTCGTATGGGCAGGGCATTTAGTGAAAGAGTGGCTGCCGGGTTGTGCCATTTTTACGCCGAAAGAAGTGAAGAGTCACACTGATTATGAGTTGACGTTTGTTAGTGAGCATCCGGTTTTTATAGGTGTCGATACAAATGATATGACGTATAACAAAGGAGTAGCCGGTTTCTTTGCGCGTGGCTCACATACACCGATTCCAGATGGTGCAGAAGCACTTTTAACATTGCCAAATGATAAAGTAACTACGTATATTGACCGCGTGACTACAAAAGGGACGATTTTTGCTCATGCAGGGCGTGACCTTTTTGCGCAGCGTGGACAAGGGAAAACGACGGACGCGATTAGTACGCAACTCCTTACATGGATTCATGACGAGGCAAAGCGACTGGAGGAGGCAAAATAATGAGAAAGCTAGCCGTTATTTTTAGTGGGAATGGACCGCATCACCGTACGTTTAACGAGCCAAAGTACGCGCAGTATATCGACCGCCTAATTTATTTCCCTGATTTTGCAGAGGCGGATTTATCGGATGTCGACGTATTATTTGCGCCGTCACAGTTAAATGAAGGTTTGCTGATGCAAAATAAAGAAAAAATTCGTGCGTTTGCAGACCGCGGTGGGATTGTCGTCGCATTCGGCCCACAGCCTTGGGAATGGCTTCCGAACCAAAAATGGGAGGAACGCGAAACGAACTTTTGGTGGTGGCTTGAGAAGGATGCAGATAGCGGTTTACGTCTTACGTCACCAGACAATGATTTATTTAACTATATTACACTGAAAGATGCGACATGGCATCAGCACGGTGTGTACTGGCCAGTAGAAGGTGCAGAGAAGCTTATTTCGACAACAGACGGCGGGGCAGTGCTGTACATCGATAAGGTGAGCACAAATGGGACATGGATTGTGACAACGCTTGATCCAGACTATCATTACGGCTCGTACTTCATGCCAGCAACGGAGCGTTTTTTAGATGGTTTCTTGCCGTGGCTTGTGAATGGTAAAATTTAATGTAAATCCCTCCAAAATTGTGGAGGGATTTTTTTGGTAGACGGGGAATAGAAAGAGTGGAACTTTTGGTAAGCTAGTACGTATAGTAAATAATGAATTGTAAAGGAGCGGAAAAAATGAAAAATCATGAAATTGATTATGTGTTGCACGGTGATGATATGCAGTTTGTTGAGGTAGAGCTAGACCCGCAGGAAACGGCAATCGCCGAGGCGGGTAGCTTAATGATGATGGATGAGCACATTAAGATGGAAACGATTTTTGGGGACGGCTCGAGTAGTCAAGGCTCAGGGATTATGGGCAAGCTACTCGGAGCAGGCAAGCGCTTAGTAACAGGTGAGAGCTTATTTATGACGACGTTTACAAACGTTGGCTCAGGCAAGCGCAAGGTGTATTTTGCCGCACCGTATCCAGGGAAAATTCTTCCAATGGATTTAAGTTATTATAATGGCAAAATTATTTGCCAAAAGGATGCTTTTCTAGCTGCGGCAAAGGGTGTTTCGATTGGAATCGAATTGCAGCGCAAATTAGGCGCAGGTTTCTTCGGTGGTGAGGGCTTTATTATGCAAAAGCTTGAGGGCGACGGGATGGCATTTATTCATGCGGGTGGCGCGATTTGTGAATATAAGCTAAATCCTGGTGAAGTATTAAAGGTTGATACAGGCTGCTTAGTCGCGATGACACAAGATGTTAATTATGATATTCAAATGGTGAGTGGCGTGAAGACGGCATTATTTGGTGGTGAGGGCTTATTCTTTGCAACGTTGACAGGACCAGGTACTGTTTGGGTGCAGTCGTTACCATTTAGCCGCTTAGCAAGTCGTGTGTTCGCAGCCGCACCCGTTTCACAAGGGGGCGGTGGCCGAAGCTCAGATGAAGGCGGTATTGGTGGGTTATTTAATTTATTTAATAAGTAAAGAAGAGCGCTATGGAATAGGATTTATTTCTATTTCATAGCGTATTTCTTTGTTGTTTTGGGGACAATATGGATAATGTTAGCGGCTTGCAGTAGCATAGAAAGATAACGATTAGAGAGAGGGTGCGTGCGATGGAGCAAGTGAGCTGGAAGGAAAAAGTGATGAATCATTTTTTTGAACTAGAGGATGACGAAGAGCGAGATCCAAATGTGTGGGTGCTCGAGCTTAACTGGTGGAAATTCATTATTTTAACGGCTGCTGTAGTAGGCGTGATGAGTATGACGATCTTTTCTTACATGTATACATATAAAATGTATCACGCAGTAAATAACATTTGTACAGCACCCATTCATCAGAAGGGGCTTTATACAACAAAAGGCGGCATGTTCACGGTCAGTACATCGCATGGTTCGAAGCTTGTTATACTTGAGCCGCTAGAAACGGATAGCACAACGCATCGTCATTTAAAGTGTACAATTCCAGAGTTATAACGTTAGGGAGCTAAGCTTGTAAAGGGCTTAGCTTTTTTGTTGTTAAAATAAAGTTTTTTCCATTAAAAATAGGGAATAACTACTTTGTATGTAGTAAATCTAAAGGAGGAATTACATGAGTGCAACAGAAACAGCGCTGCAAATTTTGCAGAAAAATTCAATTGGTGTAATGGCAACAAATAATAACGGCACACCAAACTCACGTTATATGACGTTTACGTTTGTAGAATCAAAGCTTTATACGGTAGCTAAAAAGGATTCAACAGCTGTAACAGAAATTGAAGCGAATCCGGCAACGCATATTTTACTTGGCTATGAGGGCGAGGATGTACTTAAAACCTTTTTAGAAATTGAAGGGCATGCGGTCGTTACGAAAAATGATGTTGTGAAAAACCAACTACTCAAAAAATATCCAGCTGTAGCTGCAGAGGAACTTGTTGTGATTCAGGTGACACCGACAAGAGCGCGTATCATGAACAAAAGTGGTGAGCAACAAGAGGATGTACATCTTTAAGGGGGCGTAATGATGGAAACGTTGAAGGAAAGAGTACTTGATATTATTAATAGCAGTAAAGTGGGCTCGATGACGACATTACACGGGGACAAACCATATGCACGTTATATGACTTTTACAAATGAAGAATTTGTCCTGTATACAACGACAACGGAAGACTCTCAAAAGGTGCAGGATTTAGAAGGTAATCCGTACACGCATATTTTACTTGGCTATACAAATGACAGTATGGATGCGCCTTACGTAGAAATTGTCGCAAAGCTTAGTGAAATTAAAGACGACACGTTGAAATTAAAAATTACGAACTTTTTTATTGATGTATTCAAGTCCGATGCATCCAATATGATTACACTACAGTTAAATCCGATTAGCATTAAGCTGATGAATGATGGTGAGCCACAGGAATTGAGTTTTTAATTTTATACCGAAAAAGCATTACGGATGAAAGTCATTTACTTGTCTCTGATTCATATGAAGAAATTAAAAAACCGCCACTTTTTATTGAAGTGGCGGTTTTTGATAATTAAGAAACATGAAAGAATGCTGTTTTTTGTTTGAGTGCAGTAGAAATATCTGCTAACTCATTCATTAATGTAACAATTTTTAACATCTCATTATATTGTTCCTCCGAGCTTGCTGAAATTTCCTCTGCACTTGCAGCAGATTGCTCAGAAATGGCTGCAATGCTTTGCATGCTTGTAATGACAAGCTCCTTTTCTTGCATCATTTGTTCTAGTTCGTGAAGGAGTGCTTTAATATGGGACTCCATTTGTTCGGCGTGCATTAATTGTGTAGTGAAAGCTTGTTCTGTACTTGTAACAGCGAGCATTTGCTCTTTAAAAATACTCGAATTACGTGCAGTGAGCTGCTTTGTTTGCTCGGATTCATGCAAAATATTTGAAACAATCGTTTGCACATGATCCGTTTCACGCTTCGACTGCTCCGCTAATTTCCGCACCTCATCGGCTACGACGGCAAAGCCTTTCCCGTATTCGCCCGCACGTGCAGCCTCGATTGAAGCATTCAATGCCAGTAAGTTTGTTTGCTCTGTAATGCCTTGAATGGAGTGCATAACTGCATTGATTTGTGAAATTTGCTTAGCGAGCATCTCCATTTGTAATTCTAGCTCTTCATTGCCTTGGCTTGTATGCTCACTTTGTATATGAAGCTTATGGAGCTCTGTACGTCCTTTTTGTGCTTGTACGTTTGACTGCTCGACATTGTTTAACATCTGCGTGGCCATTGTAGAAATTTCGTCGATTTTTGAGTCGAGATGCGCTAGTTCCCGGTTAGCAGCATCAATTTCACTCGCTTGAGACTGTGCACCTGTTGCGATATCATTGATTGCTTTCGTCATATCCTGACTAGATTGTGAAATTTCCTCGATGCCACGATTAGCAGATTGAGACGTATTTTCGAGCGTGTTCGCCTGCTCGGCAACGTGCTGAATCACGTTTGCAACTTGGTGACGCATCGTATTGTAGGCCTGGCCAACAGCACCGATTTCATCGTTTGCTAAAGATTTTTCCTCCACATGTATTGTTAGCTCACCAGTTGAGGCAGTAGTTAGTGCACGCTGTACTTGTTGTAACGGTTTTAGTGCTCGATAAATAAAGAAGTACGTAGCCCCAGCTAAAATCAGTGCAATAGCGATAGCTGCGATAATCGAAATACCCAAAATTCGATTATACATTGCCAGAACAGTCGACTTAGGGATAAAGGTTTCGACGATAAAATGGCGGTCATAATTCTTTATTTCTACCGGTGCTAAGACAGCGTAAGCTTCCTCGCCAAATGTAATGGAATCAGCATAAAAATTGATATTTTGCCCAGCTTGTACAGCAGTGAACACTTCCTCCCAATTTGGGACGAATGACTTTAATGATTCGTTAACATTGTCGGGATTACCAGAGTCTGAAATGAGAATACCGGTAGCAGAGGCAACACGTTGAACTGATGTCGCTGGACTATTTAGTGCAATAATGTCATCTAAAAAATCCAATGGAAAATCAACAATTGTCATGCCGATTACTTCACTATTTTTCAAAAGAGGGAAAGAAATAGTGATCATCGATGTCGCTACACCGTCAATTGCATATTCATAGGGCTCGGTAATGGCAAGTTTTTTTGTAGCCGCTGCCTCAGTATACCAATCGCTCTTCGTTGAATCGGGCACCGGTTCGATAATGATTTGCCCATTTGAATTGACGACATAAATAGCAAAATAGCCATCTTGGTCTATATATTGTGTATGCTCGGGCAAAATGTTTGCGAGCTCACTTGCTTTTAAAATAATGGAGTAGCCGAGTACGTTTGGATCTTTTTCGAGTGCACGTTTTTTGTAATCGATTAGTGTTGATGAAATCAGTTGTTCACGTTCAATTAAAGAAAGGATTAAATGATTGTCTGCTTCAAGTGTGGCAATAGCTGGATTCAAATACGCGCCGATTTCCGAGGCGGTTTTATTCGTTGCAAGCGTAATTAATTCTTCACCTGTCGTCTTGCTTTCCGTATGTAAAATACTAGTTGAAATGACATTAAAAATGGCGAATAGCACGATAAATAAGCTAATTGTAATAAGGGCTAACTTTGCTACGACACTTTTTTGTTTTTTCATGATGATCAAACTCCTTCAATTAGAGTAGTGAAGACTATTTATGTAAGGAAATATAACATCTAAAGTTATTTATGTAAATAATTTCATTAAATAATTCCGTTAATAGACTAAAAATATTGAATTTTTTGTTGAATAGGACTACCTAAAACTAGCATACTCTAGTTTTAGGTGGTTTTTATTAAATAGCTGAACCCGCAGAGCCCTTTGATAGGCGTTCAGAAATAAGTAGTACGACTAAAATTAAAATAATTTGCAGTACACCGTAAGCGCAGGCTGTTCCAAATTTGAACGCGTAAAGCTTTTGGAAAATAGCAACCGATAACGGAATGGTCGATGTGCTATACAGTAAAATCGACGCCACGAACTCCCCGATACTTTGCACAAAGGCAAGTAGTGTACCTGCAAGGACACCAGAAAGTGTGAGCGGAATGACAATTTTTCTAAATGTATACCACCACGAAGCGCCTAAGCTACGTGATGCCTCCTCCACTGAGACATCGAGCTGCATGAGTGAAGCAGACGTCGAACGGAATACGAGCGGCAAGTGGCGAATAAAGTAAGCAAGCGGCAAAATCCAAAACGTTCCAATCAACACTTGGTTGGCCGTAAAGGCACTTTCTACGCTAAATGCTGCGATTAAGTTGACTGCGACAACTGTGCCTGGTAGTGCCCATGGAATCGTAATAAGTACATCAAGCGCGGTTTTCCCTTTGAAATTTAGGCGTACCATTGCATAGGCTGCTGCGACCCCAAAGATGATATTACCAATCGTTGCAATGAAGCCCATTTGAAGCGAATTCCAAATCGGGCGCCACGTTTTTTCATCGGTAAATAGCGCTTTATAATGGTCGAGTGTATACTCGGTCGGCAAAATTTGAATCGTCCATGCGCCGTCCTTCGAAAATGAAATGAGGACGAGTACTAAAATCGGTAAAATTAAAATAAGTGTGCCTAAAAATGATAAAAATACAGCCACATATTTGAGTGGCTTGGATGTCACCTCTGAGCGATGTACACTAACGCCCTTACTTAAATTTTGGTAATTTCGTCTATTTTGATACCAGCGCATAATGAGTAGGAAGGTGATGGACACAATTGATAAAATCGTCGACTGTGTAGCGGCCATATCTAAATTCCCATTTGTACGTGATAAATAAATTTGCATCGTCATTGTGCGCTCCACGCCGAACATGAGCGGTGCCGTGTACGACGCCATTGACACCATGAATACGAGCAGTGATGAGGCGATGAGTGATGGTGTGAGCATCGGCAAAATAACCTTGCGCCACACGCGAATACGACTTGCACCGAGGCTAGTAGCGGCCTCCTCAAGTGACGGGTCAAGCCCTTTAATGGCAGCGGACGCCGTTAAGTAAAAGTACGTGTACATCGTAAATGTATGTACGACGATTACGCCCCAAATGCCTTTTAATGAGAACGGCACCTTTTCTAAGCCAAATAATTGCTGAAAGGCGCGCGGGAAAATGCCACTTTCCCCGTATAAAAATGTAAAGGATAAGACACCTACAAGTGGTGGAAGCGCCATTGGAACAAGAACAAGAACAGCGAGCAGACGGCGACCTGGAAAGTCATAGCGCTCGAGTAAAAACGCCATCGTCACGCCAACAATTGCACACGTAATGACACTAATGACTGAAATATAAAAGCTGTTCCACAGTGCTTCTAAATTGGCAGTGCTCGAAAGACTAAAAAACTTTTGATAGTTTGCCAGTTTATCATCACCGGCAAAGCTTTGGATGAATGTTGTATAAAATGGATAAATAACGTAGGCAAGTAAAATTAAAAATAATGGTGAAACGAGTACATAAACAAAATAAGGTGATCTTGTTAAGCGTGACCACCACGTTGTGTGATAGGTATCCGTCGGTTTATTTGTCATGGCGACCTCCTATTCCCCAAGAAAATAAAGATTCTCAGATGGGATATGTAGCTCAATTGTGTCACCAGCCTGCTTCATCGTCGAGCCGCGACTTAAAATCATCGCCTTTAAGGTCGAGCCGTTGACGTTAAGAATATAATTGACGCTAAGACCCGTAAACTCAATGATCTCAACTGTTCCAGTGATGGTATTTTCACCTGGCCCACTTTCAAACGCCTCAGGACGAACCGATACATACACCTCATCCCCAGGCTTTAGCGATAAACCTTTCGCAAAATTTTTAGTAAGGCCTTGTAGGATTAAGCCATGTTTGTCGCGGACGGTTACAATGTCACCCTGTATATGTTGTACAGTCATCGTGAGCATATTTGTCTCGCCGATAAATGTAGCGACGAAGCGATTGTTTGGGCGATGATAAATTTCTTGCGGTGTGCCAATTTGCTTGACGACACCATTCTCCATCACCATAATCCGGTCAGACATCGCCATTGCCTCCGTTTGGTCATGCGTCACATAAATTGTTGTCACACCAAGCTCAGATTGAATGCGTTTAATTTCAATGCGTGTTTCCTCGCGTAGCTTTGCGTCAAGATTGGACAGTGGCTCATCTAATAGCAAAATATCGGGCTCAATGACGAGTGCACGTGCTAGGGCAACACGTTGTTGCTGTCCGCCAGAAAGCTCATTAATTTTACGAGCGCCGTACGGACCTAAATGGACAAGCCCGCGCATGCGATCAATCTTTTCACGAATTTGCTCTTTACTCAATTTGCGTACTTCTAAGCCAAATGCAATATTTTCGTCTACTGTCATATGTGGGAATAGTGCATAGTTTTGAAACACCATGCCGATATTGCGCTTATTTGGTTGCAGTGTTGTGACGTCTTGATTGTCAAAAAAAATTTTACCAGTCGTTGGATAATAAAACCCTGCGACCATACGTAGCGTCGTCGTCTTCCCGCAGCCACTTGGCCCTAAAAATGTAAAAAACTCGCCGGATTGAATGTCCAGATGCAAATCACTGACACTAAGCACGTCGCCGAATTTTTTCGAAACATCCTCGATGCGAACAGCCTTCATTATGCAAAACTCCTTTCGACTTGTGAGATAGAATAAAGAAAGACCTCAAACAAATGCTGAGGTCTTAATTTGGTGGATCGGGAAATCTAAGCTTTCAAGAAAATCCACATAAGAAAGGACATCATTACGCGCTGTTTGGCGCGTAATGTGTTTTTCTAATGTGAAAAAATTATTTCCCTTTCCCCTTAACGTTTGTATCCCAGTACTCCATCCACTCCGCTTCTTTTTCAGACATTACTTGCCAGTCGATATCCATTGTTTTCAGGTCAAGTGCTTGGTACCAATCTGGCATTAACGCTTTATCGATATCTGTACGTGTTGGAATTTGGTAGTACTCATTTGATAGGGCAATCATATTGTCCTTATCAAATAGGAATTCCATGAATAGCTTGGCGTTTGCTTCGTTTTTCGCGTTGTTGACAATCCCAACTGCGTCTACTAAAATCGGTGCGCCACTCTTTGGATAAATATAGTCAAATGTGTAATCTGTCGTATATTTTTTCAGTAAAATATCTTGTAAGTTCCATAAAGAAAGCGAGCCTTCCTGACGCGCTAATTTTAAGTAAAGCGCATTCGGATCTTGCGTATATTCTTTTGTATTGGCATCGAGCTTCATGAGCCAGTCATAGCCCTTTTCAGGTGTATCTGGACCTTGACGATAAATCATTGAAGAATAAATCGTACGCATCGTGCCTGAAGCAAGGACGCCACGGATTAAAAGTTGGTCCTTCCATTTTGGGTCAAGCAGCTCATCCCAATCTTGTGGACCTTCCTCTGGTTTGATAACGTCACTGTTGATCATAATCACTTCTGGCAGTAACATTTCACCAACCCAGCGATTTTGTGCATCTCGGTGCAGTGCGTCAACATTGCTTGTAAATGAAGGCTCCCATGGCAATAATAAATCTTCATTTGCTGCAACCATCATCGCAGATTGCGTGCCACCCCACCAAAAATCACCTTGTGGGTTTGCTTTTTCACCACGCACACGCTCTAAAATTTGCTGCGCGCCCATCGTCATAAATTCAACCTCGATCTCTGGATACTCGGCATTGAATTTTTCAATAACACCTTCTACTAAACCTTCATCACGCCCTGTATAAATGACGAGTTTACCAGATGGATTTTCTTCAGCAGGTGCTGTCGTGTCAGGTGCCGCACCGCCATCACCTTCAGTAGATTGATCGTTATTCTCTTCTGAGTCGCTACATGCTGCCAAAATCAATAAAAGAGATGCGAGTAAAAGAGTGAGCCATGTACTTTTTTTCATGTAAGTTTCCTCCTTCTTTATAGCAATTTCTTTTTGAATATTATAAATATTAATATTCTTCTCTATTTTACTTTTAAAATGTAATATATTCAAATATTTCCTTCTTTTTGAATTTTTGTAGTGAGTCTGACTTTGTATTTTGAGATAAATAAAAAGCAGCGCGCGTTTTAAACGGCAAGCTGCTTTGATAGTCATTTAATATCCTTTTTTGCGACCGAAAATAAAGTAAAGAATCGGGCCAATTGTGTTAATGAATAGAATAATAATCGCCCAAATCCATTTCGGGCCGTTTGTTGTGGTGATTTTCCGTAAATCAATCAGTGCCCAGATGAGCAAGACAATTTGCAGGATGAAGAGTGGCGTAATAAGTAGCCAGTTGACATTTTCCATTATGAATCATTCCTTTCTATTAGATGCTGTAAGTTTGTCACTAACAGCTGAAAATCCTTATTTTTGTGGAGCGGTGTAAAACTAGGGCTTTGTGTAATTGTTGTAATGAGATCGTGCTTAATGGAGGCGGTGTCGCGCGGTGTGACAGTCGCAAGCTGCATCGTTGTTGCGAGCCAGTCGTCAATGAGTGAAAAATAATCATCGCCTCGTAATTGCAATGGGAATGTTAGCTTTTCACAAACTTTCACGTAGCGCTTAAGCATCGTCATCGCGTTTTCTGTTTGCTGCATTTGCATATAGCCTGTCGCAGCGAGCGTATAAAAGCTAAGTGCACTATTTGGGTGGAGCACGTCAAGTTGCCAGTTAGTAATAAGTGCTTCTGCGCGCTCGATTGTTTGGTCGAATTTTCTTGTATCCGTTACTAGGAGTAGTAGGGAGGAAGTACATGTCGAGACGGTAGAGAGTAAATACTGATACAAGCTCGCTTGTAATATTTCTTGCGCTTTTTTCGGCTGGCCGAGAAGTCCATACGCCTGGGAAATTAATTGGTCCTCACCAAGCTGAATTTGCACGCTATGACCAATTTTATCGAGTAGCTCGTCAGGACGCTGCTGCATTAATAAAGAAACGGCGCCAATTATCCGCGCTTCGTTTACAAGTGCAAAGTCCTCACTGAATTGTTGGACTCGCTCGCAAAGCGTCTCAATGCGCACGGCAATTTGTTGTGGGTCTTGCGCGCTTTGTGCATAGTTCAAATAAAGCTGTGCCATTTTAAGTAGAAACGGAAAGCAGGCATAGTATTCTTCGATGAGTGCTTCAATTGTCAGCTCTACATCAGAAAAGGGCTCCTTATGTAGGCGAATGGCCAGTTCCTTATAGAGTTCAATAATTTTTTCGTTTGTTAGCTGCGGCTTGTAACCTAATAGCTGGTCAATCGTCCAATTAAAATAAGTGGCTAGTTTTGGTAAAATCGTAATATCAGGATAGCTTTGACCTTTTTCCCATTTTGAAACAGCTGCACGTGATACGCCGATATAGTTGGCGATTTGTTCTTGTGTATAGCCGAGCTCTCTGCGTCGTGCGGCAAAATTTTGAGCGAATTGTAAGTTCATCATTTTTCCCTCCTATATTGATTGTATGGAATTTCAGCAAAAACAGCGAGCGAAGTATTGTTTACTTTTAGGATGAAAATCAACTATTAGTTTACAATAGACAAATACACCGTTTAAGAGCAGTTAAAAAGGGAAACTATTAGTAATGGGAATAGTATTGTTAAATAATATTAGGAGGATTAAACGTGCGTACAATATGGCCAATGAAAATCGTTCAAATAGTAGTGACAACAACGATGGCAACATTAATCTTTCTATTGTTAAATGAAACGGGTGTTTTTGAAGGAAGCTATATTGTTCCGTTTCAAAGCGATTGGTTTGAAGATTTTATTGCCTTGTTTATTATTTTTTTACCATTCATTACCCTCATTACAGCAGTTATGTACACGGTAAAGAAGTGGTTAAAACAGCAGTATGAGGGGAAAGAGGAAGAGACGATTTATTACTATTTTATTTTAGTTGTTGTCGTTAATTTTATTATTGTGCTCGTTATTCAGTTTGTCTTTTTACAAACAATTAATAGCTATTCATGGCTTTTGCCAATCGCCACGCTCATTACATTTGAAAGCTTTGAGATGCTATCAACGAGAAATAAACACCGCGCTTCATAAGTGGGGTGTTTATTTCAGTGTTAAGGAAACTTTAGATTTTCGCATTGTGGATAACTTAAGGCAAAGTATGCTTTACGTCCAGGCTAAAGCGCCAGCCCCTCGAGGTCGCTTCGATCCCTCGGGTGAAAGTAAAGAACGCACTTTCACTTCGGGCTCTCCAGCGCTTGTCGGGGCTGAGCAGGCGCTTTAGCGCTTTTGTTCATTTAATGGGAATAGAGCATTTTATTGCGTATGTAACAGGAAAATTATATACTAATTAGAACCGTAACGTTACGGTTCTAATTGGTAGTTTAAATGGAAGTGAAACTGTAACGTTACACTTTTGTGTGTCGTCCATACATAAAAGCTAATTTCGATTTGAAACTGGGGATAGAAACAAAAAATGCTGGAGGTGAATCCCTCATGTAAGAGGGAATTAATTGGACATAAATACGCTTGTGAATATTATTTTATTAATCATCTTTTTAGGTTTAACTGCCTTTTTCGTAGCGGTCGAATTTGCCGTTGTAAAAGTGCGGATTTCGAGGCTCGATCAGTTAATCGCTGAAGGTAATAAGCGTGCGGTGACGTCGAAAAAGGTTGCGAAGGATTTAGATTATTATTTATCCGCGTGTCAGCTAGGGATTACAGTAACAGCGATTGGACTCGGCGCATTTACAAAGCCGTATGTCAAGCAGCTCATGTATCCAGTATTTGATTGGCTGAATGTGTCAGATGTTGTTGCGTCTGTCTTATCGTACGGGATTGCGCTTGCCGTGGTTAGTTACCTGCATGTTGTCATTGGTGAGATGGCACCGAAAACATTAGCGATTGAATTTTCGGAGAAGGTGACACTCCTGCTTGCGCCAGCGCTTTACTGGTTCGGTAAAGTAATGTATCCATTCGTTCAAGCGTTAAATAGAACATCTCGTCTACTTTTGCGTGGCTTTGGTGTCCAGCCAGCTGGTCATGAGCAGGCCTATTCAGAAGAAGAGCTAAAAATCATTATGGCGCAAAGCTTCCGTGGTGGTGCGATTGATCAGGTTGAGCTGCAATACTTAGAGAATGTGTTCTCGTTTGATGAGCGCGTGGCAAAGGATATTCTGGTGCCGCGTACCGATTTAGTCGTCATTGATAAAAATATGAGCTATGAAGACATTATTCAAATTTTAGATGAGCATAATTATACGCGTTATCCGATTGTAGAGGATGGCGACAAGGACCGTATTATCGGTGTGATGAATGCGAAAAAGTTACTGACTCACATCGTTTCGAATAAAGAAAATCCATTGGAAAAATATGTACGAGAGGTGCCGTTTGTAGCTGAGACGACGCACATTCAAGATGCGCTACTGAAAATGCAGCAAATGAAGGTGCATATGACGGTCGTGATTGACGAATACGGCGGCACAGCGGGCATATTGACGATGGAGGATGTACTTGAGGAACTTGTCGGTGAGATTCGCGACGAGTTCGATGCAGATGAGGTTGATGAAATCCGCCAAACAGGCAAGCATGAATATATTATTAGCGGTCGTGTGCTACTGGATGATTTGGAGGACCGCTTTGGTTTAGCGTTTCAAAATAGCAAGGAAATTGACACAATTGGCGGCTGGATACAATACCGGGCTAGTGACGCAGAAGAAGGTCAAGTTGTCCAGCATGCTGAGCATTCGTGGCGCATTGCTGAGATGGAGCATTATCAAATTAAAGAAGTTGTGTTTCACCAATATAGCAATAAAAGCGAGGTGAATCCCTCATAAATAGAGGGAGCTAATTGGATAGTATCATTATCATTAATTTAGTGTTAATAGCACTTTTTATTTTACTAACGGCATTTTTCGTTGGGGCAGAGTTTGCGATTTTAAAGGTGCGGATGTCGCGCATTGACCAGCTGATTGCAGAAGGAAATAAGCGTGCGGTGACGGCGAAGAAGGTTGCAGGGGAGCTAGATTATTATTTATCCGCGTGTCAGCTAGGGATTACGGTAACGGCGCTCGTACTCGGAGCACTTGGTGAGCCGACTGTTGAGAAAATGCTTGCGCCTGTATTTGATGCGCTAAATGTACCAGAGGCAGTCGCTGTTGCCCTGTCCTATGCGATTGCCCTTGCGATTGTGACATTTCTACACGTTGTACTTGGCGAATTAGCACCGAAGACACTGGCGATTCAATATGCTGAAAAAATGACGTTACTGCTAGCACCGCCACTGTACTGGTTTGGTAAAATCGCTGGACCGTTTATTAAAGTACTAAACGGTTCAGCACAGCTGCTACTGAAGCTGTTTGGTGTAAAGCCAGCGGGACATGATAGTGTGTATTCGGAGGAAGAGCTGAAGTTAATCGTCACGCAAAGCTATGAGGGCGGCGAGATTAACGAAACAGAGCTCGGGTACTTAGAAAATATTTTCGCGTTTGATGAGCGTAAATTAAGTGAAATTATGATTGAGCGCAAGGACGTTGTGATTTTAGAAAAGCATCAAACGTTACAAGAAATGCTCGCAATTGTTGATGAGCACGAATATACACGCTACCCAATCAAGGATCATACACGCACCGAAAAAACGATTGTCGGCTTTATTAATACAAAAGAAATGCTGACAGATATCGCAGCAGGGCGTACAAATCCAGTCGAAACGTTTATCCATGATATTCCGCGCTATAAGGAAACGATGTCGATTAAAGAGGCATTTTTAAAGATGCAGCATACACGTACACATATGACGCTTGTAACAGACAAGAACGGCACGACAATCGGTCTTGTGACAATGGAAGATATTTTATCTGAAATTGTTGGTGAGATGGAGGATGAAGACGAGAACGACGGGTTAGTATTTTCAACATAGGAAAAGCTCTGTTAGACGAATTTCGTTTAACAGAGCTTTTGTTTTATCCGTACCAAACCTCAAAGGCAATTTCCTCGCCGTTTAAATAAAGGTGAATCGTGTCATACTGTTTCGTTAACTCAATCGTATAAACAATGTCCTCGGTGACTTCAGGTGAACCATCCTCTGTTTCTGTAACATGAATGACAAGGTTGTCCCCATCTTCTTCAAGTGTTGATTCAACTGTACCGGTTGCATTTAACAATAAATAGCTCATCCCTTGCTCGCTATATATAAGCGATGCAAATTTTTCGTCCGTTGTTTGATCAACGAGTGATTGGACGTCCGCATTGACATTCGTTTCAATCTTGATTGTTGGCGTAGCCTCACCCGTACTGCATGCAGCTAAAAACAGTGTCGCCGCACCAATTACGAACCATTTTTTCATCGAACCACCTACCTTAGTACTCAAGGTATCATAAACGTGTCGTGATTTCGAGTAATGCTGCTTTTTAGAAAATGACCTTTACGAAGCGGTCAAGTAATGCATCAATTTCCTCGCGCTTCGGAATGAGCTCCATCCAGTCGTCCGGGATAGCAAGTTCCTCATAATAAATCCCTGCAAGTCCTCCGGCAATAGCCGCAATCGTATCGGTATCATCGCCAAGATGAACCGCATTATAAATGGTATCAAAATAGCTTTGGCTATTGAGTAAACTCCAATAGACAGCCTCTAATGTATGTACGACGTAGCCATTGCTTTTAATATCATCACGCTGTAGTGTTTCCATATTGAAAATGCGCTCCAAATGCGGAACTTCCTCAGGATGTCGCTTTAGTAAAGGCTGTAAATGGTCATTTGCCTGCTTCAAGCTATCCTTTATTGATAGACCGTCCATTAATGCGTGAACCGTATAGACATAATGCAGACAACAAAGCATTGAGCGGATATGTCCGTGTGTCAGCGTGCTGTAATCTTTTACATAATGCTCTTCAATGCCACGCTTATATGTATAAAGAGCAATCGGTAAAATGCGCATGAGCGCTCCGTTGCCATTACTGCGCTCGTCTGTTTTGGCGACTTCATAAACACCATTATTTTCCCAGCGACCAATTACCTCCGCAATCGTCAAGCCAACATCAAAGGCCGGTGCATCATTATAGGACCAATGCCCGCGGTACATCCAATTGCAAAATGCGCGCTTTAAATCCGCGATAGATGTGTCGTGAATTAAGTGTTCAATTGTAATGAGCGTCATGGCACTATCATCTGACCATGTACCCGCCGGAACGTCCCAGCAGCCATAGCCAATCATATCGCGCACATTGAAGGAATCACGTTCCATAAATTCCATCGGCACACCGTACGCATCACCAAGTATAAACCCCCATAAAGCTCGTTTCCTTTTATTCATTTACTCCCACCTCAAATATAGTATCGGCTTCTCGATATTGTAATAGTACCAAATGGATATAAATGACACGACTATTTTTTACGCAAATGTTTGTGAATAGGTAACATAGACTTATATAATAGCGACAAAGGAAGTGATAACGATGCAGTGTGGTGCGAAATGCTTCATTGTAGAGGTTGAGCTAGACGGGGAGAAAAAGAGTTTTCCTGTAACGGCAAGAACATCCGTACTGGCACGAAAGGCAGTACGTTTGCAGTATGAGGATGCGGTGAAAATCGTGTCAGTTAAGCAGGATTTGAAAAACATATGACGCGCCAAATAGCGCGTTATGATGTTTTTTCTTATGTGGATTTCCTTAAAAAATTATACTTTCTTATCTATCAAAAAATAAAACGCCAGCGACTGCTGGCGTTTTTGGTTATGCTTTAGAATTTAAATGCTTCTTACTCTTAATAAACAGTGACAACACAAGGCCAAGAATCGCCATAATGAGCCCGAATTTGAATGAGCTTTGTACACCGTGAATAAAGCCGTCTAGTGGCGTAGCACCAGTGTTTGCGCTTAAAAAGCTTTCCTGTGCAGAAGCCATAATGGTAATCGCGATTGCTGTACCAATGGCGCCTGACACTTGTGTTAATGTGTTCATTAGAGCCGTACCATCTGGATAAAGCTCGCGCGGTAATTGGTTTAAGCCGTTTGTTTGAGACGGTGCCATAACAAGTGAGACACCAATCATCAGTACACTATGCAACAGCACGATTTGCAATTGCGACGTTGTTTCATCAATCTGAATAAAGAAAATATACGTAATGACAATAATAACAAAGCCTGGAATCACAAGTACGCGCGCACCGTAGTTATCAAATAATTTGCCGACAACCGGAGCGAAGAAGCCGTTGATTAACCCGCCTGGTAACAGCAGTAGCCCCGCAGCGAATGTTGCCAGTGCTAATGTTGTTTGTAAGTACATTGGTAGTAAAATCATTGTCGATAAAATACACATGAATGCGATGAAGACAGACAATAAACCGAGCACAAACATTGGGTATTTTAAAATACTCAAGTTAATCATCGGTTTTTCTAAACGGTTTTGACGCCATGTAAAGAGTGCAAGACCCACAACACCTGCAACAAGTACGGCAACAACGACCGGATTTGTCCAGCCTTTTTCCCCGGCAATACTAAAGCCATACACAATGCCGCCAAAGCCGATTGTTGATAATAAAACAGACGGGAAATCAATTTTCGGGTGTGTTAATTCGCCAACGTTTTGCATGTAGAGGTAACCAAAAATAAGTGCAAAAACAAGCGGCGGCAATGTAATCCAGAAAATGTAATGCCACGTAAAGTATTGTAAAATAATACCTGAAGCGGTTGGTGAGATGGCAGGGGCAAACATAATGACAAGACCCATTAAGCCCATCGCTGAGCCGCGTTTTTCGATTGGGAAAATAAGCAATACAGTATTAAACATAACCGGTAATAAAATGGCTGTCCCGATTGCTTGCACAATACGCGCAATCAGAAGCACCGCAAATGTTGGCGCAAGCGCAGCAATAATTGTCCCGAGAATTGAAAATATTAGTGATGTTAAAAAGAGTTGGCGCGTCGTAAATTTTTGAACGAGTAGTCCTGAAATGGGTACGAGTACACCGAGTGTTAATAGGTAACCTGTTGTGAGCCACTGAATCGTAGTTGGCTCCACACCAAGGTCTGTAATGAGTTGTGCGAGTGCCATGTTTAGCGCAGTTTCACTAAACAACCCGACGAATCCCGCAATTAAAAATGAGGCTAAAATCGGTGCTTTTTTTATATCTTGCATAAATAACCTTCTTCCTAGTACATAAAATTTGTTTTATAGTAAACTATTCGACACTTAAGTATAGCGAAGGACTGGACGTGTTACAATGCTAGACTAAATGTCCCGTTTAGGTAGCCATCGATAATCTGTTGTTCCACTAAATAATTTATTTTTGTTGAAAGTGACGTCTTTAAATTAACGAAGGGCAGGAGAGCTGGAAAAACCGACAAGGATACACGATAACACCGCTAATGTTCTGCCTAACAATTCGCCATCGGATACTATTTTTAAATATACAATGCTTTATAAAAATAATCTGTACGAGCTATCGTGAGTAAATGGAGTGTATATCGGAATATTCTATTAAATGATAAAATAAATACATAAAATATGCGTATATTTGACCGAGTGAAAAATACTATTATATTTACTTTCTTTTGACAGAAATCATTTGTAGCAATGGGTATAAAAACAAAAAGGAGGCTAAACGTTTGGATTATATATTAGCGATATTTGTTGGGATTGGGCTGAGTATTAGCGCAGGCTTTCGATTATTTACACCACTTTTTGTTTTAAGTTTAACAACGAAACTCGGCTGGATGGAACTCGGTGCAGGATTTGAGTGGCTGTCCTCAACACCTGCACTGATAGGTTTTGGGGTCGCGGTTGTCATTGAGCTCGTATGCAACTATATACCGGTTGTTGATAATTTTATGAAAATGATCGCTGCTCCGTTTGCATTAATGGCAGGAACATTATTAACAGTATCGGTCATTGGTGTAGACGATTCACCATTTTTATCATGGGCACTAGCACTCATTGCAGGTGGAGGGGCCGCGACGTCTGCGCAGTTAACGTCAACGGCAGTGCGCGGGACATCGACGGTTACAACAGCAGGAATTGTGAATCCTGTTGTAGCAATCATTGAGGAAATCGGTGCATGGATGATGTCAATTGTCAGCATCATTTTTCCAATTGTTGCTGTTATACTTGTTATTGTATTTATGGTTATTTTTATTAAAATGTTCTCGACGATTCGAGCAAGGTTTTCTTAATGAAACAAAAGGGGGCATCATTACATGAGCAGTGCCGAAACATTACAGCAAATTATGCAGCATTTAGCCGAGACGGAGGAACTAATTACAATCTACCGCGAGCAGGTACAAGAGGAGATAGTAGAATTATCAGAGCTTGATAAATATGATCAGGACGCCTTGCATTTATTAGAGCAGCTCTCCATGAATGCTGCTGAAAGTGCAAAGTTATTTAAAGCCTGGCACAACTCGCGGACAAGGCGTCGCGTCATTAAGCGTAATTTGCAGACGTCAAATGAGGTGCAGCCAGTACTTATTGACATTCAGCAAAAAATAACAAAAATCAAACTGCCAACAATGAGAACAAAATATACGACACGCACACAGAAAATGACTGATTTTGTTGAGCCATTTTATGAAAAGGGACGCTTAGACCAAGCGAATTTTAGTCCATTCGTTGAAAAAAACGTGCCGGAGAAAATAGTCCAGCAGCGTGCACCATTTACTCATGACGTATTCGAGGAGCCGGTGGAGGTCGTCTTTGAAAAAAAGACGTGGCAATTAAAGTTAGAAGATGAATTGTTATATCAAAATAAAAAATTATTAAAGGTCGTGGAAGAGGTTATTGATAAAAAGTATCCTGTTACAATTGAACAAAAGCACTATAAAGTGTTTCATTCCTTAATTAACCAAAAAGATAGCGCATATCCTGTTCGTCTAAAGGAGAGTATATAAGTAGAGCTATTCAGATTTTTGTTCTGAATAGTTTTTTTATTCTAAATTATATGAATATAATAAAATAGTTCATTTTTGTCCGTAATGATGCTACAATAGTTTTTATCAGGAAGACATTTGTTTGCTGTAAAAACACAATTCGATATATAAGGGAGTCATTTTAAATGAAAGCAGCATGGAAAAAATGGAGTGACATCAGCTTAGTGAAGCGCATTATTGTCGGTATTATCGTCGGTATTGCCCTTGCACTGCTTGCACCAGAGGCAATGAGCTGGGTGTCAATTTTTGGTTCACTGTTTGTTAGTGCACTGAAGGCAGTAGCGCCAGTACTTGTATTATTTTTAGTTATTCACGCCATTGCAGGGCATCAACCTGGTAAGGCGACAAATATGAAATCAATTATTACACTGTATGCACTAAGTACAGTATTAGCTGGAGCCGTTGCGGTAATTATGTCGTTTATTTTCCCAACGACGATTACGTTAAAGGGAAGTGCGGAAGGTTTAACACCGCCAAGCAATATTGTTGAAGTATTAGAAAAGCTACTATTTAATGTTGTAACAAATCCAGTAACAGCAATTATGGATGCAAACTATATTGGTATTTTAGCTTGGGCTTTAGCACTTGGGATTGCATTAAAGGGTGCAAATGAGGCAACAAAATCGGTATTAGCGAATCTTTCAGATGCCGTTACAAAGATTGTTACTTGGGTAATCAGCTTAGCGCCATTTGGTATTATGGGCTTAGTATTTGATGCAGTTGTGACAACAGGGGTCGACGCGTTAGGTGAGTATGCTAGTCTTTTAGGCGTACTACTGGGTGCAATGGCATTTGTTGCGCTTGTAGCCAATCCGTTACTCGTATTTTTAGTAACACGTCAAAATCCGTACCCATTAACGCTTTTATCATTACGCGAAAGTGGGATTACAGCCTTCTTCACACGAAGCTCGGCAGCAAATATTCCGGTCAACATGGAAATTTGTAAAAAGTTAAATCTTGATCCGGATACGTACACAGTATCCATCCCACTTGGGGCAACGATCAACATGTCAGGTGCAGCGGTAACGATTTCTGTACTAACAATGACAGCTGTTCATACAATGGGCATTGAGGTTGATTTAGCAACAGCCATTTTATTATCGGTTGTAGCAGCTGTGTCAGCATGTGGTGCATCAGGCGTTGCAGGTGGCTCATTACTACTGATTCCACTTGCTTGTAGCTTATTCGGCATTCCAAACGATATCGCGATGCAGGTCGTAGCGGTTGGTTTCATTATTGGGGTCATTCAAGATTCTTGTGAAACAGCAATTAACTCATCAACAGATATTTTATTTACAGCAGCAGCCGACAAGGCGAAAAAGCGTAAATTAGCAAAATAAAAAATGGCTTGCCTTAACTGGCAAGCCATTTTTTTACTCTCCACCACCACTATCAGTCCCGCCGTCAAGATTACTTGCGGAGTCAAATAAATGGATAACCTCAGTTAGTGCAAAATCCGACGTAGAAAATTCAAATGGTGTTTTATTCAGTGTATAAAGCTGCGTTGCAATAAGGGGCGTTGGGTGGTATTTTGGTCGGAGCTTTGTCTGCAAGCAAAGCGCATCATGCAATTCATAAAGCTTTATAAAATCCTCCGCGCCACATTGAGCAATCGCTAGTAAAACGACGACGAAATAGTGGCGCTTTTTCAGCGTTGTTTCGGCCTGATTTAAAATAGCGAGTACCGCACGTAGCTGTTCAATTAGCTGCGCATCAAAGGGCCCACTATGTACAGTAAGGATAAATGCCGATTCATAGGTTAACGAATGACGCGCGAAGCCAAACTGAATAAGAGCTTCGTAATATTGCTGTAAGCTCATAGCAAGTATAGCTACCTCCTCCGCACGTGTGGCGAGTAACGCGCGAGATTGCAAAGGCAGCGTGAAAAATTGTGAATTTGGTGTGTTAGCTAAAGCCTGGGTTAGTTTATTAACTCGCTGTGCATCTTCAATTGTCGAGCCGTACATCGCGGCGATATAGCTATGTTCACCGCCTGTAAAATAGCTTGTCAGTATTTTTTGGTAGTGTAGTGCCTGTGCTACTTTTTCATAATCCTTGCCAAAATGCGCGGCATAGCTTGTTAAAATGTTGAAATTTACACCAGCAAAGCTATACCATTTCGTCTGTTTTTTTATTTCCTGCGCAATATTTTCGTAATCGACATAATGAAACACCATTCCTTTTACTGTATAGCGGAGCGCAAGGCTATAGCTAAACTTATCCGCATCCGTTCCGAAATAGAGCTTAATTTTTTCGACATTTTGTAAATAGAGTACAAGTTTGTCGTTCATCATTATCACCTCAAATGATTATACGGATGTATTTTCAGAAAGTTTCGTCACATATTAAAGGCAATACCGCACGCGACTTTTGTATCGCGCATGGTGTGAGAAAGTATTATAATGAAGGGCAAACCATTTGATTTAGTTGAGAGGAAGAATTTCATGATTCAGCAAAAGTTTTTACCGATTATTGTCGGTACAGATATTAACGCCTATAATATGGCCATTTCCTTCCACGAGGAGTACGGGATTCAGCCGGTATTAGTCGGAAAAGGTGTGTTGCCATTTACAAATTTAAGTACAATTCCGCGTGCGATTGAGTACGATAAAAAGCTAGCAGATCCGACACAGTTTGCAAAAATTTTAATTAGCGTAGCGAAAAAGTACGAGCGTGAAGCGGGCAAATTAATTCTTGTCGGCACAAACGATTTATACGTGCGCCTTATTATTGAAAACAGCGCAATCTTAAAGGATTATTTTTTATTCAATTACATTGAAGAAGATTTAATGAATGACTTACAGTATAAAGCAAACTTCTACAAGCTTTGTGTTGAGCATGGTATTGATATTCCCGCTACATATTTTTATGACTGTAATGAAACAATGCCTTTTAACGGCGAGTTAATGTATCCAGCAATTATTAAGCCAAGTAATGGCATTGAATATTCGCGTAACCCGTTTGACGGGCAGCAAAAAGTGTTCAAAGTGCAAACAGAGGAAGAATTGCAATCGGTTATTGCAATGATTAGCGCAAGTGGCTACCGTGATCAGCTCATTATCCAAGATTACATTCCCGGTGAGGATACAGCGATGTGGGATTCGGTTGTATATGTGAGCTCTAAAGGTCAATCACAGCTTGTATCATTTGCGCAAGTAGTCTTACAGGAGCATACGGTAACAGCAATCGGCAACTACACGGCACTTATTACGCGCTACAATGAGCCGTTGATGGAGAAGCTGCGTAGTTTCCTTGAGGCAGTTGGCTACCGCGGTTTTGCGAATTTTGATTTGAAGTTTGACGAACGCGATGGCAAGTTTAAAGTGTTTGAAGTAAATATTCGCCAAGGTCGCTCAAGTTACTATATTACGGCGATGGGTCACAATATGGCACGCTATTTCGTCGATGATTTAATTAAAAAAATCGACAAGCCGTGTGCGTATTTACAGGGTGATGTACTCTTTTCAGTCGTACCAAAAATTGTCCTGAAAAAATTCGTGGCAGACCCTGCTGTGAAAAAGGATATTGAGCGCCTGATTCGCGAGAAAAAGTTAGTGAATCCGCTGTTTTATAAAAAGGACAAGCACTTAAAGCGTAAATTGTATTTAGTAGCGCGCCAAGTGAATTACTATAAAAAATATAAAAATAACGTGTGGTAATGTGTGCGCGCTCCGAATTTCGGGGCGCGTTTTAAATTTTTTAGAAGGCATCTAGTGCTAAATAGAGCAATCGGCGAATTTGATCACAGATGTTGCCCCGGTATAATTGATTTGGAGAGTTTCACACGTTCCGCTATACTAATAGAAAAAAGGTGGGATTTTTATGGCGGAACATACATTTAAAGTAAATATCGAGTGGTCAGGTGGTCGGAATGCGGTCGGTCATTTAGCGACGACGCAATTTCAGACAGCCATTTCTATTCCAAAAGAAATGGACGGGCCGAATGTCGGGACCAATCCGGATGAGATGCTGCTTGGGGCGGCGGCGACGTGTTATCTGATTACGGTCGCGGCAATGCTTGAACGCAGTCAGATTGAGGCAGCGTTTGATTTAGTTTCTGAGGGCATTGTGGATGTCGCAAATGGTATTTTTACATATAAGGAAATTCATCATTATATAACGATCGAATTACAAGACGCCTCAGAGCGTAATTTACATTTAGCTGAGCGCTATGCATATAAGGCAGAGGATACATGTATGATTAGTAAGGCAATAAAAGGGAATGTAAAAGTTCAGGTACACCTTACTTTAAGCTAAAGGGGCGTGAGTGGGATGGGCAATTTACTATTTATTGTGCAAATACTTGTGGCGTCAGTATTAATCTTTATCATTAGTGGCCGACTCATTGGCTCAGAAATTAGTTTAATCAAACGTGTATTGGCTGTTGTGCTGAGTGTGGCGTTTACGACGTTTGTTTTTTGGTATTCGTATTTACGTGATTTACCGATTGCAGAGGAAAATTTTGTAGAGAACGTCGTGAATACGGCGACACTACTCTGGTTTGGTAGCATGCTGCTCATTTCGATGCTACTATTTTTAATTTTTGAGCTTTTTAGCACCGTTGATTTTATTGATGGCGGTGTAGAGAAGCAGTCGTTTATTCGCAAAATCATTAGTTATTGGAAACGTCAAAAGCGTTTACGTGAAGTGGTGAGCATCGCAATGAAAAACGGGGTGACGCGCACTGTGCATTATGCGCGCCATCGTGATAATGAGCAGGAGCTAGCGATTGCACTACGTATGACGCTTGAGCAGTGCGGTGGGATTTTTGTGAAGTTTGGGCAGGTGCTCTCGACACGCAATGAATTATTTTCACCGATTTTTATTGATGAGTTGCAAAAGCTACAGCAAAACGTAGCGCGCTTATCAGCAGAGCAAGTGAATACATTATTGCAGGAAAATTTAAAGGCAGATGTCTCTACGGTGTTTTCTTATTTTAATCATAAGCCGCTCGCTGCTGCCTCGATTGGTCAGGTGCATAAGGCGATTTTACGCGACACAAATGAGCCGGTTGTTGTAAAGCTACTCCGCCCAGATGTGAAAAATATTATGCGCGAGGATTTAATGATTTTAGTCGAGTTTGCGAACTGGGTTTCGAGTAAGTCACAGTGGGCGGATAGTTTAGGCTTCCGTGAGCTTGCAACAGGCTTTGCGCAATCGCTGCGTGAGGAAATCGACTTTAATATTGAAGCGCGCAATATGATTCAAGTAACGACCATTTCTAAAAATTCAGGGATTGAAATTAAAGTACCTCGTGTGTATACGGCGTATAGCAATGAAAATTTGCTCGTAATGGAGTATGTAGACGGGCAGTCTGTAGCGTTTGCAGATGAAGTGTTTACCGCATGCGACGTAGACCGTCATCATTTTGCTAAGCAGCTACTGTCTATTTTTTTAGAGCAGCTATTAGTGTCAGGCATTTTCCACGCCGACCCGCATCCTGGTAATATTTATATTGAAAAGCATACCGGTAAAATTACATTACTTGATTTAGGAGCTGTTGGCCGACTTGCTGCGCAACAACAGGAAGGCTTGAAATTGTTTTTAGCGGGCATTGACCAACATCATGCAGGGCTTATTTTTGACGGGGTGACGCTACTCGTTGAAAATGCAGATGAAGGCGAACGCGCGGAAATTGAGCAGGCGATTAGCCAAATTATTTTGCGTATCTCCTATGTGGAGCGTATTCCGACCGATGACTTAATTTATTCCTTATTTTCCGTTGTCCGCGAATTTGGCCTGCATTTTTATCCGTCTGTTAGTGTGGCACTGCGGGCGATTGTGACACTTGATGGGACATTAACCGCGATTGATTCGAATTTTGATATTTTCGGTGAAGCAAAGGAGTACTCCAATGCGTATGTCAAATCAACATTGAAAAAGCCATTTAAAGAGCCGCTTGAAATGAAGGAGCGACTTGAAGAGGAGCTCGCACTCATGCTGCCTGCCATGCGTAAGCTACCGAGACGGATGGACCAACTGTTTAAAAAGGTGGAGGGCGGCAAGATTATTTTGCATCACGATATTTTTTCTGATCGGGCCAATACGATGTTCGTCACGCAGCTATTCTCACGTTTTGTCCTGTTATTTGTCGGTATTACATTTGGCATTATTTCAGTAGCCTTACTCGCCATTTCGCAATTTATGCATACAGCTTATGCGATTTATTTAAATACCGCGTCGTATTTAGGGTTATTTTTATGTGCGATTTTACTCGTACGTCTATCGATTCAAGCAATCCGTGATATAAAACGAACGTCGTAAAGAAGCGTGTGTCTGAAATTCAGGCATGCGCTTTTTCGCATTTTCCTGGTGAAATGAGGGTAAATTGAATCAACATGGAAATTCAGAAAGGAAGAGCGTGTATGATTTATTTAACGGGCAGCGCATTAACTTTACAGCAAATGAAGCGTATTTTATTTGAAGGGGAGCATGTAGCAATTGATGAGCAGGCAAAGCAAGCGGTCATAAAAAGCCGAGAAACAGTGGAACAAATTGTGGAAGAGGGGCGTATTGTGTACGGCATTAATACAGGATTCGGGAAGTTTTGTGATGTCGTGATTGCAGAGGATGAGGTTAACACCTTACAGCTCAATTTAATTCGTTCACATGCGTGTGGCATTGGGGAGCCTTATCCAGAGGTCGTGGTACGTGCAATGCTTGTGCTGAGACTGAATGCGTTATTGAAGGGGCATTCAGGTATTCGCTTAGATGTACTAGAGCGGCTAGCGCTGTATATTAATGAGCGAATTCATCCCATTATCCCGCAACAAGGCTCGCTAGGTGCATCCGGTGATTTAGCGCCGCTTTCCCATTTGGCATTGACGATTGTTGGGGAGGGTGAGGTTATGCATAACGGTGAGCGCCGCCAGACAGTCGAGTTATTAGCAGAGTGTGGTATTGTCCCACTAGATTTACGCGCAAAGGAGGGCTTAGCCCTCATTAATGGCACGCAGGCAATGACTGCACAAGGCGTGGTAGCTTATATAGAGGGGGAGGCGCTTGCATATGCCAGTGAGTGGATTGCCGCGATGACGCTAGAGGCCTTGCGCGGGATTCGTGATGCGTTTCATCCGGCTGTACACGAAGTGCGCGGCATGCAGGAGCAAATGGACGTTGCTTCTCGGATGCGCGACTGGTTTGAAGGGAGTCAGCTTATGACCACGCAAGGTGAGCTCCGTGTGCAGGACGCGTATTCACTGCGCTGCATCGCGCAAATTCACGGTGCGAGCTGGCAGGTGCTCGGTTATGTAAAGGAAAAGCTGGAGCTTGAAATGAATGCCGCTACAGATAATCCACTGCTATTTGACGGTGGGGCACTCGTTATTTCGGGTGGTAATTTTCACGGGCAGCCGATTGCATTTGCGATGGATTTTTTGAAAATTGGGATGGCGGAGCTTGCAAGTGTGTCAGAGCGCCGTATTGAACGTTTAGTGAATCCACAATTAAATGAAGGTCTCCCGCCTTTTTTAAGTGCGAAGCCGGGGCTTGAATCAGGTGCGATGATCTTGCAATATAGCGCGGCGAGTCTCGTTTCGGAAAATAAAACGCTCGCGCATCCAGCATCTGTGGATTCGATTCCGTCATCTGCCAACCAGGAGGACCATGTGAGCATGGGTACGACGGCAGCTCGTCATGCATACGGGATTATTCAAAATGTGCGTCATGTATTAGCTATTGAAGCATTTTGCGCCGCGCAGGCTGTAGAATACCGCGGTGTGGAGAAGATGGCACAGAAAACGAGAGAGAAGTGGCAGGAAATTCGATCAGTCGTACCGAGTTTGGTACAGGACCGTTTTATGGGAGAGGATTTGGGGAATATTCGGCAATTACTCTATCCGTAAGCGTTTCGTCGCATTGATTGAATGATAGTTTGCTATAATAAATGATGAATAGGCATAATGATGCGTAAAATTAAAAATCAAAGCATCTGTCAGAAGCTTTATTTTACTGTGACAACGAGTGAGGGCTTGAGGTACAGGAAGAATAAAGCGATTTTACTGGAGAGGAATAAAGAAATGACAAAACCACATTTACTTATCGTTGATGGGATGGCACTACTGTTTCGTTCGTTTTTTGCATCAGCAGCGATGAATCAGTTTATCCGTTTAGAGGACGGCACACCATCGAACGGCGTACAAGGCTTTGCACGTCACGTCTTAACTGCACAAAATTTAATGAAGCCGACGCATATTGCGATTTGCTGGGATATGGGGGCACATACATTCCGTAATGACCTGTTCGATGGCTATAAGGCAGGTCGCCCGGCACCACCAGAGGAGATGCTACCGCAGTTTGATATGGCAAAGGATGTCGCCAATTTACTTGGCTGGCAAAGCTTTGGCGTGAAGGGGCTTGAGGCAGATGATTTAATCGGCTCAATGGTGAAAAAATGGCAGCACGATGCCGAGATGACGATTATTAGTGGCGATAAAGACTTATTACAGCTACTCAATCCTGCCACAACCATTGCGTTTACGAAAAAGGGCTATTCTGAATACGATGTGTATACAGAGGCGCGCTTCGTGAAGGAATACGGCATCGCACCGCAGCAATTTGCAGAAGTGAAGGCGTTTATGGGCGATGCGAGCGACGGTTATCCTGGCGTGCGTGGTATCGGCCCGAAAACAGCATTGCAGCTCATTCAAAATTATGGCTCAATTGATGGTGTGCTTGAAGCGGTACCTACATTAAAGCCAGGGCAGCGCATTAAAATTAGTGAAAATGTGGAGATGCTTAAATTATCACATCAGTTGGCGAAAATTCAATGTGACGCGCCGATTGAGGCTGAGCTAGGGCAGCTGCTTGCACCACAATATACAACAAATACGCTTCAACAATTAGATGGTAAAGGCTACCGACTGATTATGAAGCATGCAAGAACGCTTTATCCAGAACTTTAAACGAGGCCGGGACATAACTCGAATTTTTGAGGGAATCTAAAAAACGGGCATTAATTTTCTGATTTATAAATTCGATTATTTTTCTATAACGCAAAAAATGTTAGACCATTTACAAATTTGGTCTAACATTTTTCTTTTGTCCCAGCCTTATTTTTTCTTTTCGATTTTCACAAAGCTAAGCACCTTGCGACTATCCTCATAACGGAACGAACGCACCTGGCTATCCCGATTGCGCCCGCCGTTATCATGAATCGTTAAATACAGCTCGTCGTTTTTAATTTCGTAGCCGATGAGGGGTACCCAGTGATATTTATAAAGCGGCTGCGCTTTTTTCAAAAATTGTCCTGAAAAATAAATATCGAATCGCATTGCAACCGGATTGCCAGCACGTAGCTGCGTGATGGCCTCGGATAGCGTGCACTCCTCGATACACCAAGCGTCTCCTAGTAATTTACGTAAGTTGCGAATCATTCGCCATTTGAATAACCCAATTTTCGTGCCACCTAAAAATGAGTACAGTTCATTGACATCCTTTGAAACAATCGCTTGATCATTGCCTAAATAATTTAAAATAACATGAGCAGTTGTTGGCCCGCACGCAGAATTTTGGAATTCAGGACGTACAATGTCGCTATATTGCGACATACCATTGACATTTAGTAAGACGCGCATACGAAATCACCCCCGTAGTTCTTAAAGTAGTATTATACCCATATATGATAAAAATAAACTTTTTAGAAGTGATAATTAAAACTGAAGACATGAAAAAACAGCCTTAGCGATTTGCTAAAGGCTGTTCTGGATTACGCTTGCGCTTGTAAAAACTCTTCCACTTGCGCTGGTGATTTAGCGTTTGCACTGTGTAAGTGAGCTAGCTTTTCACCATTTTGGAAAATTAGTAGTGAAGGAATCCCCATTACTTGATACTTCTCTGCTAATTCAGGGAAGTTGTCTCGGTTAATCGAGTACCAGTCGTACTGCGAATATTCTTCGATGATTGGATCGATGAACATGTCCATACGTGTGCAGTCTGGGCACCAGCCTGCGAAAAATTTTAGAAGAACTTTTTTATCTGTTCCTGTAATCTCGTTAAATTGTTCTAGTGTAGTAATTTCTTGCATGATTAATCACACTCCTCATGCCTATTTTACACATTTTAGGCAATAACGAAAAGGAAATTGACTTATTCGGATGTTCGGGATGATTTGAGAGCGAAAAAACGTATAAGCGCGCGAATGTTTAACGTAAACGAATAAATTATTTGAAATAAAGTGAAAAAACATTGCGGAAATTGTCAAAATAATCTAAACTGAAGTTAGAATAATTGCTCATGCAGTGAAACGTGAATCATTTTCCTACAAAAATAAGTTTACGTTGTGCTGTCGCGTAATTGCTGGAAATTTTTTTTGGTCATAAAATGAATGGCTATTCATTCAATAGGCGAAAGGGGAATTGCTTGTGTCGTACAAAATTAAAAAAGCAGCCGTTTTAGGCTCTGGTGTTATGGGATCGGGTATCGCTGCACATTTAGCGAATATCGGAATTCCTACACTATTATTAGATATCGTACCGAGAGAGTTAACGAGTGACGAAGAGGCAAAAGGGTTGACGCTTGAATCAAAGGCGGTGCGCAATCGCTTTGTAGCAGGTGCACTGCAAAAGTTACTAAAGCAAAAACCAGCACCACTTTCAGCAAAGAAAAATTTAGCACTTATTACAGCAGGGAACTTCGAGGACGATTTAGACAAATTAAAAGACGTAGACTGGATTATCGAGGTTATCGTTGAAAATTTAGACATTAAAAAGAACTTATTTGAAAAAATTGACGCGGTGCGTACGCCGGGGACGATTATTTCATCCAATACATCAGGTGTGAGCATTAATGCGATGGCAGCGGGTCGCTCAGAAGATTTCCAGGCACATTTCTTAGGGACGCACTTCTTTAACCCACCGCGCTATTTAAAATTACTAGAAGTGATTCCAGCAGAGACGACAAAGCCAGAAGTTGTAGCGTTTATGAAAGACTTCGGTGAGGACGTACTCGGTAAGGGTGTCGTGATTGCCAAAGATACACCAAACTTTATCGCAAACCGTATCGGAACGTATGGATTAATTGTGACGATGAACGAGATGATTGCACGTAACTACTCGGTTGGTGAAGTAGATTCCGTGACAGGTCCGATTATTGGCCGTCCGAAATCAGCAACATTCCGCACACTGGATGTAGTCGGCCTCGATACATTCACGCACGTAGCAAAAAATGTATATGACCATACAACAGGCGAGGAACAGGCGGTATTTGACGAGTCACCAATTTTAAAGAAAATGATTGGTAATGGCTGGCTTGGTGCGAAATCAGGGCAAGGCTTCTTCAAAAAAGAAGGTAAGGCAATTTTAGAGTTAAACTTATCGACATTCCAATACGAGCCTTCGAAAAAGCTTGTAGCACCGTCACTTGAAATGGCCAAGCAAGCAAAGGGTCCAGGTGCAAAATTAAAAACGCTTATTTATGCGAAGGACCGTGTAGGTGAGCTTTTATGGCATTCATTTGTACCGACACTTATTTATTCTGCACAGCTACTTGGTGACATTGCTGACGATATCGTGGCGATTGACAATGCGATGAAATGGGGCTTTGGCTGGGCTCAGGGACCGTTTGAAATGTGGGATGCAATCGGTGTGGAAAAATCGGTTGCCAAAATGGAAGAGGAAGGTCTTACTGTACCAGCGTTTGTGAAGGATTTACTAGCAAGCGGCAAACAGACTTTTTATAGCGAGGTAGACGGTGATGTTGCTTATTACAATGGTATGGAATATGTGAAGGTGCCAGTCAATGACAAAGCAATTGACCTGCGCCGCTACAAGAAAAAGCATGGTGTCATTAAATCCAATACAGGGGCGAGCCTCATTGATTTAGGTGACGGCATTGCGCTACTTGAATTCCACTCCCAATCCAATGCGATTGGGCTTGATATTATCCAAATGCTAAACTTCGCAATTGACGAGGTAGAGAAAAATTACAAGGGGCTTGTCATCGGTAATCAAGGCAAAAATTTCTGTGTCGGCGCTAACCTTGGCATGATTTTAATGGAGGCACAGGACGACAATATTTTCGAACTTGATTTCATTATTAAAGCATTCCAGCAGGCGATGCGTCGTATTAAATATTCGTCGAAGCCAGTTGTTGCTGCACCGTTCCAAATGACGCTTGGCGGAGGTGCGGAGGTATGTTTACCAGCGGCACACGTTCAAGCCTCAGCAGAAACGTATATGGGACTTGTTGAAGTAGGTGTTGGCTTAATCCCAGGCGGTGGCGGGAATCTCGCTCTTTATGAGAAATTCCTAAAAGGCTTACCGAACGGCGTGGAGGTTGACTATCAGCATATTGCCAACAAAGTATTTGAAACGGTTGCGACAGCGAAAGTATCAACTTCAGGGGAAGAGGCACGTGAAAATAACTTCCTGAACTTTGTAGATGGTATTTCAGTGAATGCAGATCACTTAATTTATGACGCGAAGCAGGCGGCACTTGCCTTGCACGCGGCGGGCTACACGCCACCTGTGAAAAAGCCAATTAAGGTAGTTGGCGCACCGGGCTACGCGACGCTACTACTCGGCGCACAGGGGATGTACAACTCGGGTTATATTACAGACCATGATTTAAAAATTGCGAAAAAGCTCGCGTACGTGATTGCGGGTGGTCTTGTCCCATACGGAACAGAGGTGTCAGAGGAATATTTACTTGGCCTTGAGAAGGACGCATTCCTGCAGCTAGTAGCAGACCAAAAATCACAAATGCGTATGCAGCATATGCTTGTGAAGGGGAAGCCATTACGTAATTAAAGGTGTCGGCTTCGGCCGCACCTTGTTAACTAAATGTGAACTAAGGGGGATACATCATTATGCGTGAAGCCGTTATTGTGGCAGGAGCTAGAACACCAATTGGTCGAGCGAAAAAGGGCTCGCTTGCGAATACACGTCCGGATGATTTCGGGGCAGTGGTTGTAAAGGAAACATTGAAGCGTGCAGGGTATGAGGGACCAATTGATGATTTAATCATGGGCTGTGCGATGCCAGAAGCAGAGCAGGGGATGAATGTCGCGCGCTTAGTTGGCGCACTTGCAGGACTTCCAGACACGACGCCAGCGCTAACTGTAAATCGTTTCTGTTCGTCAGGCCTACAAACGATTGCCTATGCAGCAGAGCGCATTATGCTCGGGCACGCGAAGGCGATTGTCGCAGGTGGGACAGAATCTATGAGTATGATTCCGATGACGGGTAACACGGTGCGCTTAAATCCAAAATTAGCTGAGGATGCACCGCAATACTATATTGGGATGGGACATACAGCAGAAGAGGTAGCGAATCGCTACAACGTGTCGCGCGCTGATCAGGACGCATTTGCGGTACGCTCGCATGCTTTGGCAGAAAAGGCGATTAAAGAGGGCAAGTTCAAGGACGAGATTGTACCGGTTGAGGTCATTGAATATTACGTCGATGACAACAACAAGTTGCAGGAAACGAAAAAGGTGTTTGATACGGATGAGGGTGTACGTCCGGGCACATCGGTGGAGACGTTAGGTAAGCTTCGTCCGGCATTCCATGTAAAGGGCTCTGTTACAGCAGGCAATTCGTCACAAACATCAGACGGTGCAGCAGCAGTACTTGTGATGGACCGTGAAGAAGCAGAGAAGCAAGGGATGACACCTTTAGCAAAATTCCTAGGCTTTGCAGTTGGCGGCGTGCCACCTGAAGTAATGGGTATTGGACCAATTGTGGCGGTACCGAAAGCGTTAGAAATTGCTGGCTTAACGAAAGAAGACATTGACCTCTGGGAAATTAACGAGGCATTTGCATCACAATCACTGCAAGTTGTACGCGAGCTAGGCATTGATGAGGAGAAGGTCAATGTCAACGGTGGTGCGATTGCACTCGGTCATCCACTTGGTGCAACAGGCACGATTCTTTCACTCAAATTAATTCACGAATTAAAACGACGCGGCGGCAAATACGGTGTCGTAACCATGTGTATTGGCGGCGGAATGGGCGCAGCGGGCGTATTTGAAGTACTTTAATTTCAATGATTGCGAAAGCTCCAAACAGGGGCTTTCGTCAAAATAAGCAATCACAAAGGGAGGAATTTTTCATGGAACAAACAACAAATATTATTAAAGGCGGTAGCTTTTTAGTAGAGGACGTGGAAATCACACGCGTTATCACACCAGAGGATTTCACAGATGAGCAAAAAATGATTGCGAAAACGACAGAGGATTATGTGCAAAATGAAGTCGTGCCAGTGATTGAAAACTTAGAGAATCATGAGTTTGAGCATTCAGTACGCTTATTAAAGCAAGCAGGCGAGCTTGGCTTACTTGCAGCCGATGTGCCAGAGGAGTATGAGGGTCTTGGATTAGATAAAATCTCTTCTGCATTAATCGCAGAAAAAATGTCACCAGCAGGCGGCTTCTCGATTACACATGGTGCACATGTAGGGATTGGTTCATTGCCGATCGTGTTATTCGGAAACGAGGCGCAAAAGAAACAATATTTACCGAAGCTTGCATCAGGTGAGTTCATCGCGGCCTACGCGTTAACAGAGCCAGGCTCAGGGTCGGATGCGCTTGGTGCGAAAACGACAGCGAAATTAAACGAGGCAGGCACGCATTACATTTTAAACGGTGAAAAGCAATGGATTACAAACGCAGGTTTTGCGGATGTATTCGTCGTGTATGCAAAAATTGACGGCGAGAAGTTCACAGGCTTCATCGTTGAGCGTACATTCGAAGGCGTGTCTGTTGGGCCAGAAGAGAAGAAGATGGGCATTAAATCTTCGTCTACACGTACATTAGTTTTAGAGGATGCACAAGTACCGGTCGAAAATGTGTTAGGTGAAATTGGTCGCGGTCATATTATCGCGTTCAACATCTTAAACATTGGTCGCTACAAATTGGGTGTCGGGACAGTCGGTGCGTCAAAGCGTGCGTTTGAGCTTGCGGTGGCATATACAAATCAGCGTCAGCAGTTTAAAACAAAGCTATCT
The DNA here is from genome assembly GCA_040274725.1 of Solibacillus sp. GTDB lineage: Bacteria > Bacillota > Bacilli > Bacillales_A > Planococcaceae > Solibacillus. The sequence goes on from JBEMAQ010000011.1 coordinate 46,417, forward strand.
GACTTCAACTTAACGAAGGAAAAGCTAGCGACAATGGCAGCACAAATTTATGCGTCAGAGTCACTGAATTACCGTACAGTGGGATACTTCGAGGACCGTTTAAGTCAAATGTCTGACGAGGAACAAAAGGATGGTAAGTTAATTGCAGGTGCGATTGCGGAGTACGCAATTGAGTGCTCAATCGCAAAAGTATTCGGCTCCGAGGTGCTCGATTATGTAGCAGACGAGGCAGTGCAACTGCATGGTGGGTACGGCTTTATGGCGGAGTATGAGGTAGAACGTATTTACCGCGATTCACGTATTAACCGTATTTTCGAGGGGACAAACGAAATTAACCGCATGATTGTACCAGGGACATTTATGAAGAAGGCGTTAAAAGGTGAGCTGCCACTTTTACAAGTAGCACAAAGCCTGCAAGGTGAGCTGTTAATGATGATGCCAGAGGAGATTGGTGATGAGCCGTTAGCACAGGAGCAATACCTAGTGAAAAATGCGAAGAAAATTGGTGTGCTTGCAGCGGGTGCAGCAGCACAAGCCTTTGGTGTGAAGCTTGACCAAGAGCAAGAGGTGCTAGTCAATATCGCCAACATCGCGAACCAATTATATGCAATGGAGTCTGCAGTAATCCGTACACAAAAAGCAATTGAACGTGATGGCGTAGAAAAATCAGCGCAAAAATTAATGTACACGCAAATTTTCTGCCAAGAAGCATTTGCAGAAATCGAGAAGGAAGCGAAGGACACAATTTTAGCGTCAGTAGAGGGCGATGCAGGCCGTATGACGTTATCAGCGCTACGTAAATTAACACGTAACAACCCGTACAACTTAATTCCGAAAAAACGCGAGGCTGCGGCGAAATTAATCGAGGCAGAGAAGTTTGTGGTTTAATCTCGTGTTAAAGTGATTCAAATAAAAACCAACACTTCACACGATTAACTGTGAAGTGTTGGTTTTTTTAATGCGGTTGTTTCGTTAAATAACAATAAGAAAGTACTAAACCAATTAGGTACAGCAGCGCTAAAAAATAAAGCGGTAAGAGATGAATAAAGCTCGTATAGCCAATCGCAAAATGGGTACCAATGCCTGAGACAAATGCAGGGAGTGCCCCGAGGAGTAGCGTATACCAAAGCCATCGTTCTCCTGCACGGAATCCCCAGAGAGAAAGACATAAAACGAGAATGCCTATGCTGATGAGTGCGCTACCAAAGCCGGCACGGTCATGGGCAATGACAGGAACTAAATGCTCACTAATTGCTTGTAGTGTTGCCACATCCATACATAAAAAGTGAATATCGGTTGTAACGAAAACGTTTGTAATGCCAATAAATGAAATGACAAAGCCACCAGTGACGAGTGAAAAACCTAAAATAACAAATAATAATTGACCATAAAGTGCATGTTTCCAAGCGCGGTCATTTGTCTCATGCCAGCTTTGCGGGCTTGCTTGAAGGTGTTTACTTTCGCGCCAACTAAGTAGATAAAGAGGAAATAGTAATAACCAAAATAATCCGTGAAGCCAATCAAAATACCCATAACCAATGAATAATAAAATCCCTAAAAAGCCGCTAATAGCAGCACTATGGAAGGCAATTTTTGCCCAGTGGAGCCCGCACCGTAATCCAAAATAGGCGAGTGCCATATACATCATACTTGCTGAAATCATCGTACCAGCAAGCGACATCCGGTCATGTGCCATAAAAGCTAAAATTTTCGGGTTGAGGATATTTAGCTGCTCACGTGTGAGACCGATAAATTGTTCGTCATAGTGTAAGATGACGGTATTGAGTGCAAAGAACAGAGCAATGAAACCACCAATAAAAATAGCAAATCCAAATAAAAATGACCAATACCATTGGCGAAGTGGAGGGTTAGGGTTTACATCGTGTAATAGCCTTTCGTGAATTCGTTTTGGTAATCCTGGTCCGGTTTTTACATAGCCCTCTGTCAGCATGAACAAATCTGCACCGACTTCTTTCATTAGCACACCATCCGCGGGGGAATAGATTCCGCCATTTGTAATGACTGGTATGTATGGGGAACTCTCTTTCAAGGTTTTTACAGCTTGCTGTAAGACGAGGAGGCTATTTTGGTGTTCAACCTTGCGTCCTTCTGCTAGTTGATAGGGCGCATCGAGCACGACACCGTGAACAGCTGTAACGAGCTGAGTCTCCTTTGTTACAAGTTCTGCTGGCAGGATTTGATAAACTGGGACGCCAACATCTAGGGGAAGTAGCTCGATTTGCTGTGCATGTAGGAAAAAACCGTGAACAAACGGTGCTAATTGTTCGAGACACCTGCGTAAGTCTTGCGGATTTAAACTTGTATGTAGCCGAGCGAATATGGGCACGTGAAAATCGTTTGTCATAAGTAATTGTAAGGCATTTTTTAACGAAACCTTCTCATCTAAATCGGAAAATGCAATTTGCTCCTGTAACCAAATAGGAGGAATTTGCTCGAGAGGTGCTGTAAAAACAATCGGTCCAATTTCTAAAAACCCAAAGCCAAGCTCCTGAAAAGCGGGCATCGCCGTTAATTTTGGGTCAATGGTGCCACACAGTCCAATGGGTGATGGAAAGTGCGTATGATGAATCGTTTGCTGTAAAAGTGGACTTGTTTTGGTATGCCCTAAAAACTCGATCACGTATTTGCCACCGGGTATTTTGGCAATTGTTCGCATACTTTGATGAATAAATAGACGACTGTGTTTTGCCTCGAGCTTTGATAAAACAACATTTTTTAAAGGAAGATAGGACCAATCTGGCATTCATTTCACCACCAACTGTTTTAGATAGTGCTAGTGTACCATAGGGAAACGATAGAAAAACATGTGCATCTCGGTAGAATAAATGACGCGAAGTAGCGAGCATCTTTGCATTAATCGTTTTACTTTTGCGGCTGTCGCTTATACAATGAAAGAAATAACTGTTAAGGGGATTATTTCATGACACTACAACTAATCCAATACCCAAAATGCACGACATGTAAAAAAGCACAGAAATGGCTAACAGATAACGAGGTGGAATTTGAATCCGTACATATTGTGGAACAAACACCATCAAAGGAAGAGTTGCAAGCCTTTTATGAACTTAGCGGCTTACCACTAAAGAAATTTTTTAATACATCAGGAAATAAGTATAAAGAGCTTGGTTTAAAGGACAAACTAGCGGACATGACAGAGGATGAGCAATTCGCATTACTTGCATCAGAGGGCATGTTAATTAAACGACCAATCGTGACAGATGGTAAAAAAATAACATTAGGATTTAAGGAGTCTGAATTTACTGAAATGTGGAAATAAAGCACCGATTGTATTGAAATTCCGAACGAAATGTGGCAAACTGAACAAGAATATACTACATATTACGTTGGAGGGGTTTTCATGAGCACACCTAAAGATTTACGTTATACGAAAGAACACGAGTGGGTAAAAATTGAAGACGGCAAAGTACGTATCGGTATTACACACTTCGCACAAAATGAATTAGGCGACATCGTTTTCGTTGAGCTTCCAGAAGTAGGCGACGCAGTAACAATCGATCAACCATTCGGTAGCGTTGAGTCAGTAAAAACAGTTTCTGAGCTTTACGCACCTGTGACAGGTACAGTTGTAGAAGTGAATGAAGCGTTATCTGATAGCCCAGAGCTAGTAAACGAATCAGCATACGAACAAGCATGGATGATTGTTGTGGAGCTTTCTGATGCGGCACAAGTTGACGCTTTATTAACAGCTGAACAATACGATGAATTGATTGAGCAATAATTTTTAGGACGCCTCAAATATATGAGGCGTTTTTTTATAAGCATTTAAGGGGGCGTTTTCAGTGAATTTTTGTATAATTGTAGAGGGGCGTTCGGATAAGCTGCATGTACAGCCTTTAGTTGGGGAACAAGCGACGATTATTTGTACGAATGGTACGATTAGTGAGGATGCACTGCTTGCGTTACTTGAGTCTTATGAGCACTTAAATTTCATCACGCTGTTTGATGCAGATAAAAATGGAGAGAAATTGCGTAAACTGATGCGCCGCTGTTATCCAGAAGCGACCCAACTTGTTATTCCGGCCGAATATATCGAGGTAGCCGAAACCCCAACAGAAACGATTAAAAAATTATTAAAGCAGACGGATCTTTCCGTAACATAGAGAAGGATGACAATGAATGAACGAATGGACGAGGGAGCAGTGGGAGGAGTGTGCGGAGCGTAAGCCACTTACTGCCTTTTATTTATACACGCCGATGTGCGGCACGTGTGCGGTGGCGTCGAAAATGATGGACGTCGTGGAGCAACTACTACCTAATGTGGCGATGGGCAAGGCGAATTTGAATTATACCGAGCAGCTCGCATATGATTTACAAATTGAAAGTGTGCCATGTTTAATTGTGACGCGGGCAGGTAAGGTAGTGGATAAAATTTATGCATTTCAATCCGTACCCTATTTGTACGAAATATTGAAAAAATAATTGACGCTGTAGTTGACGCGTGTTAAAGTAACAAACATAAATTAAATTTAATAGCGTTACTCTTATACAGAGAGGCGGAGGGACGTGCCCTATGAAGCCCGGCAACCAGCATAGATGATGAAAAGGTGCCAAGTCACACAAAGTGAAAGCTTTGGGAGATGAGAGAACGGTTCAACGTATAAATGCGAGAAAACCTTTCTACTTGTCTAAGTAGGAAGGTTTTTTTCATGGGAAAAGCTAGGGAATGAAAGAAACACATACGCATCGCTTTAATTATCAGATTTTTGGTAAAGTTTTGATGTTATTTGCAATTTTGTCTTTATTACTGAGGATGTAGTAAAACAAAAGAAATATTTGAATATAACAAGATGGTTAGTTCACATAAAGGAGTTTTCGTGATGATTGAGTTAAAAAATATAACGAAAGTGTATAAGACGAAAAACGGCGAATTAAAGGCCGTTGATAACGTCAACCTTTCTATCAAGCAGGGAGAAATATACGGGATTATCGGCTATAGTGGTGCTGGGAAAAGTACGATGATTCGTTTACTCAATGGTCTTGAGAAGCCGACGATAGGCTCTGTAACGGTGAATGGCAACGAAATTTCAGCGATTTCTGGCGGCAAGCTACGCGCGGCGCGTCAAAAGATTAGCATGATTTTCCAACATTTTAATTTACTTTGGTCGCGTACGGTTGAAGAGAATATCGCGTTTCCACTTGAAATTGCCGGTGTACCAAAAGCAGAGCGTGCGAAGCGTGTGGCAGAGCTAATTGAGCTTGTAGGACTTACTGGGCGTAATCAGGCATACCCGTCACAATTATCTGGTGGTCAAAAACAGCGTGTCGGTATTGCGCGAGCGCTTGCGAATAACCCAGAGGTATTGTTATGTGACGAGGCGACGTCGGCACTAGACCCGGAAACAACAGATGCGATTTTAGATTTACTACTTGCAATTAACAAGCAGCTAAATTTAACGATTGTTCTCATTACGCATGAGATGCATGTTATTCAAAAGATTTGCCATCGCGTGGCGGTAATGGAAGCTGGTCAAGTTGTGGAAGAGGGCGAAGTATTAGACGTGTTCCAAAATCCGCAAGCACCCATTACACAAAAGTTTGTGTCACAGGTATCAGGCGCGACACAGGAAACACAAGTGTCACTTGAGCAAATTTTAGTAAACTATCAATCAGGTAAAATCGTAAAGTTATCATTTGTTGGCCAAACAACGGCGCAACCGGTCATTTCAGAAATGATTAAACAATACGACGTACATGTCAATATTGTACAGGGAGAAATTTCGCATACAGTGAACGGTCCATACGGTACATTATTTGTACATATTGATGGCAATACACAAGCCGTGGACGCGGCGTTAGCGTTTTTAGCGCAGCATGCTATTCAAACGGAGGTGATCAGCCATGCTTAATGAGCTTTTTCCAAACGTCAACTGGGAAACGATGAACGAGGCGCTGTACCAAACGATATATATGACGCTCATTTCGACAGTTGCGACTGCTGTTTTCGGTTTAGCAATCGGGATTTTATTATTTTTAACGAGTCCAAACCAAGTATGGGCAAATAAAATCGTCAACTTCTTAACGGGGTCAATCGTCAATATTTTCCGTTCGATTCCGTTTATCGTTCTTATTATTTTACTCATTCCATTTACGAAGTTTTTAATGGGGACAATTCGCGGGACAAATGCTGCCTTACCAGCACTAATTATCGGTTCAGCACCGTTTTATGCACGCATGGTATTAATCGCTTTGCGTGAAATTGATAAAGGTGTCATCGAGGCCGCACGCTCAATGGGTGCGAAAACATCGACAATTATTTTTAAAGTATTAATTCCAGAAAGTATGCCAGCCCTGATTTCGGGGATTACGGTGACAGCTGTTGCACTTGTAGGCTATACGGCAATGGCAGGTGTCATTGGTGCAGGGGGCTTAGGGAACCTAGCATTTATCGAAGGCTTCCAACGTAGCCGTGATGACGTAACTTTAATGGCAACAATTATTATTTTACTCATTGTCTTTGTCATTCAGTGGATTGGTGATTTTTTCACAACCAAGACAGACAAGCGTTAATTAGCTAGATGAACAGGATGTACCCGGCAATAGCCGTTTGCATAGAGAAAGAATAAGAAGAGGAGAGAAATATTATGAAAAAGTATTTATCATTTTTACTATTTTCAGCACTTGTGCTTGTATTAGCTGCATGTGGTAGTAAAGAAGAGCCAGCTACAGATGCTCCTGCAACAGACGCAGGCGGGTCAGAAACGGCTGAACAGACAAAATTAGTTGTAGGTGCATCAAATGGTTTACACGATTTAATTTTAGAACAAGCAAAGCCAATTTTAGCTGAGCAAGGCGTTGAGTTAGAAATCAAGCCGTACCAAGATTACGTAATGCCAAACCAAGATTTAGAGTCTGGTGATTTAGATGCTAACTATTTCCAACACATTCCTTACTTAAATCTTGAAATTGCAGAAAAAGGCTATGACTTCGTAAATGCAGGTGGCGTACATATCGAGCCAATCGGTATTTATTCTCAAAAATATAAAGCAATCGACGAGTTACCAGATGGTGCAACAATCATCATTTCAAACTCTGTTTCTGACCAAGGTCGTATTTTAACATTACTTGAAAACTTAAAGTTAATTACATTAACTGAAGGTATTGATAAAACAGCTGCAACAGTAGCGGATATCGTAGACAACCCGAAAAACTTAGTAATCGATGCAAACTCGGCTCCAGAAATGTTAGTACAATACTATGAGCAAGGTGAAGGCGATGCAGTTGTCATCAACTCAAACTTCGCAATCGATGCAGGCATTAACCCACTTGAAGATTCAATCGCAATTGAAGGTTCTGAATCTCCATATGTGAACGTTATTGCAACACGCGCTGGTGAAGAAAATTCAGAAGCGATTACAAAATTATTAGACGTATTACGTTCAAAAGAAGTGCAAGACTTCATTCTTTCTGAGTGGGGCGGCGCTGTAGTTCCTGTGAACGAATAAGCGAACAGAGAAAAATCCTGTGCAGGCAATTGCACAGGATTTTTTGTATTTATTGGAACTGCGAAAGCCTCGAGAAGAAGTTATTAATAAACTGCATAAATACCTGTTCACTCGGTGCAAGCTCGCGATTTTTCGGTGCAATGACGCCGACTGTACGGCGAATTGTTGGAATCGAGATGGGCACCTTGACTGTCATACGCGGTGTAGAATCGTACATCGAGCTATCTGGTAACAGCGTGACACCGATCCCTGCTGCGACTAATCCCTTGAGCGCATCCATATCTTCTCCTTCCGTTGTTACTTGCGGAATGAAGCCTGCCGATTTACACGCGTCAACAGCCACCTTTTGTAAAATATAGCCCTCTGGGAATAGAACGAACTGGTCGTTGCGCAAATCGATTAAATTAATGGATTCTTTTTTTGCTAACGGATGTGTAGATGGTAACAGTGCATGAATGCTTTCACTAAATAGCACGGTCGTATCAATCGCTTCATCTTTTGGTGGTAACGGGCCCAAAAATGCTAAATTGAGCTCGCGATTTTTGACCGCCTCGATTAAATATTTGTATGAGCCTTGTCGTAGGTGAAAGGAAACATCAGGATATTCCTTTTTGAACGCGGAAATAACAGTAGGTAATACATAGCTTGCGAGACTTGTTGGAAAGCCAACCTTGATTGTTCCTTTTGCTGGGTCTAAATATTCCTCGACTTGTTTCACCGCAAAGTCAATGGCCTTTAACGCAACGATGCTGTGGTCAAGGAATGTCTTGCCAACTGGTGTGAGCTTGACGTTACGTCCGATTCGCTCGAATAATGGTGCGCCGAGCTCATCCTCTAAATTGGCAATTTGGCGACTAATCGCGGATTGCGCGACGTGTAAATGCTCTGCCGCCTCTGAAATATGTTCACGTTCTGCTACTTCAACAAAGTAACGTAATTGGCGTAGTTCCAATGTTCTCACCCCATATATCTATTTTTTAGATTGATTCCATCCAAACTATATATTGTTTATATTATTCTGATAACTTTAAAATGTAAATACGTTATCGAAAGATTTGGGGGGAATTATTATGAGTTTTCATCAATTACCGGAAGCACAAGGCCTTTATTCACCAGAGTTTGAACACGATGCATGTGGAATTGGTCTTTATGCAAATATGAAAGGTAAAGCTTCACATCAAATCGTAAAAAATGGACTTGAAATGTTATGTCGTTTAGAACACCGTGCAGGCCGTGGAGGGGACGGTAAAACAGGCGATGGTGCCGGGTTAATGGTTCAAATTCCAGATGCATTTTTCAAGTTAAATTGTACGGAATTCGCATTACCTGAAAAAGGCGCGTACGGCGTTGGTCAACTATTTTTCACAGACAATGCGGAACAGCGTCTAGCAATCGAGCAAAAAATTAATGAATTAATCGAGCAGGAAGGGCAAGAGTTAATTGGCTGGCGCTTGGCTCCGACAAATAAAGAAAATTTAAGTGACATTGCAAAATCTTCAGCACCGGTTGTGCGCCAAGTATTTATTCGTGCGAACGCACAAGACACATTAGCATTTGAACGTAAACTCTATTTAATTCGCAAGCAAGCAGAGCACTGGGCAACTGCACAAGGCTATGAGTTTTACTGCCCGAGTATGTCAAGTCAAACGATGGTTTTCAAGGGCTTATTATCACCTGAGGAAGTAAGTGAGTTTTACATTGACCTACAAGATGAAAGCTTCATCTCAGCGATTGCACTTGTACACTCACGCTATTCAACAAACACGTTCCCGTCTTGGAAGCGTGCACACCCGAATCGTTACATTATCCATAATGGTGAAATTAACACACTGCGCGGCAATATTAACTGGATGCGTGCACGTGAGCAACAGTTTGTTTCAGAAGCATTTGGTGAGGATTTAGAAAAAATCCTACCAATCATTGATACAACAGGCTCTGACTCATCCATGCTAGATAATGCGTTTGAGTTTTTTGTATTAGCAGGCCGTACACCAGCAGAAACGGCGATGATGCTGATTCCTGAGCCGTGGACAGAAAACCCACGCATTTCAGATGAACGTCGTGCCCTTTATCAATACCATGCAAGCTTGATGGAACCGTGGGATGGCCCGACAGCGGTATGTTTCACAGATGGCAAGCAAGTCGGTGCGATTTTAGACCGTAACGGCTTACGTCCAGGTCGCTACTATGTGACAAAAGACGACCATGTTATTTTTTCATCTGAGGTTGGTGTAGTTGACGTCGAGGAAGAGGACGTATTATATAAGGAGCGTTTAAGCCCAGGCCGCATGCTACTCATTGATTTAGAGGCGGGCCGCATGATTTCAGATGATGAATTGAAGGCGCAATTCGCTGCAGCAAAACCGTATGCGCAGTGGATTGAGGATAATATGTTAAAGCTTGAGGTGGAGCGTGAAGAGCCACAGCAAGTAACGGATTTAACATTACGTCAAAAAATCGTTGGCTACACATATGAGGATGTACAAAAATATATTGTACCGCTTGCAAAGGACGGCAAGGATCCACTTGGTTCAATGGGCTTTGACTCACCGCTCGCAGTACTCTCAGAGCGCCCGCAGTCACTGTTTAATTACTTCAAGCAATTATTTGCGCAAGTAACAAATCCGCCGATTGACTCTATTCGTGAGCATGTCGTGACATCAACAATGACGATGCTTGGGGCAGAGGGGGACCTTCTTCATCCAAACGAAAATAATGCACGACGTATCCTTTTAGATACGCCAGTACTAACAAATGCAGAGTATGAAAAATTAGTGAACAACACAGAGGAAGATTTTCAAGTTGCTGAAATCCCGCTTCTGTTTACTGAAGATTTGGAAAATAGTTTGAATCAATTAACGTTAGCGGCAGAGGCAGCAATCTTCACAGATAAAACGATTTTAGTATTAACGGATTATATGGATGATGCGAAACAGTTAATGATGCCCGTACTACTCGCAACGAGCGCGCTTCACCAATATTTAGTGAAGATTGGTCTTCGTACAAAGGTCAGCCTTGTTGTGCATAGTGCAGAGGTAAAAGAGGTGCATCACTTTGCAGCACTTGTCGGCTTCGGTGCAGATGCAGTCAACCCGTATTTAGCTTATGCGACAATTCAGCAAGCAATTGAAGATGGTCATCTTTCTTATGATTACGAAACAGCGGTGAAAAAATTCCGCAAAGGTGCAGCAGACGGCGTTGTCAAAGTCATGTCAAAGATGGGTATTTCGACAGTGCAGTCTTACCGCGGTGCACAAGTATTTGAGGCGGTCGGTATTTCCAAAGAAGTGATTGATGCCTACTTCACAGGGACAGCTTCTCAAATTGATGGCATTGACCTTGAAACAATTGGTGAGGAAACGAAGCGTCGCCACTACGCTGCACTGCACGAAATGGGTGAGGAGCTACCATCGGGCTCGGTATTCCAGTGGCGTGCAGACGGCGAGCACCATGCGTTTAATCCGAAAACAATCCACACATTGCAGTGGGCAACGCGCAAAAATGATTTCGGGCTGTATCGTATGTTTGCCGAAATGGCAAATGAGGAGCGCATCGGCTTCTTACGTAACTTATTTGACTTCAAAAAAGCAGAGCGCAAAATTCCGCTTGAAGATGTAGAGCCGGTTGATTCAATCGTTAAACGCTTCAAATCAGGCGCGATGTCATTCGGTTCATTATCACAGGAAGCACACGAAACATTAGCAATCGCGATGAACAAGCTAGGTGCTCGTTCAAACTCGGGTGAGGGTGGCGAGAATCCAGCACGCTTTACACTCGAGCCAAATGGCGATAATAAACGCAGTGCCATCAAACAAATCGCATCAGGTCGCTTCGGTGTGAAGTCGCATTATTTAGTGAATGCAGACGAATTGCAAATCAAAATGGCACAGGGCGCAAAGCCAGGTGAAGGTGGCCAATTACCAGGTAATAAAGTATACCCTTGGGTAGCAGATGTTCGTGGTTCAACACCAGGTGTCGGCTTAATTTCACCACCACCGCATCATGATATTTACTCAATTGAGGATATGGCTGAGCTCATTCACGACCTTAAAAATGCCAACCGCGGTGCACGTATTTCGGTGAAGCTTGTTGCAAAAGCAGGTGTCGGTACAATCGCAGCAGGTGTAGCAAAAGGTGCAGCGGACGTCATTGTTGTATCGGGCTATGACGGCGGTACAGGTGCATCACCAAAAACGTCAATTCAGCATACAGGCTTGCCGTGGGAGCTAGGTCTTGCAGAGGCACATCAAACACTGATGTTAAATGGCCTGCGTGACCGTGTTGTACTAGAAACAGACGGTAAGCTGATGACAGGTAAAGATGTTGTCATGGCAGCACTACTTGGCGCAGAGGAATATGGCTTTGCGACAGCACCACTCATTGTTTTAGGTTGTGTGATGATGCGTGCGTGTCACCTAGATACGTGCCCAGTCGGTGTCGCGACACAAAACCCAGAGCTTCGTGCGAAATTTATGGGGAATGCTGACCATGTAGTAAACTATATGCGCTTTATCGCAGAGGAAATGCGCGAATATATGAGTGTACTTGGCTTCCGCACAGTAGAAGAGATGGTTGGCCGTACAGATGTACTTGAAGTATCAGCGCGTGCAAAACAGCACTGGAAAGCAAGTCAGCTTGACCTGTCCGCACTGCTTCATCAAATGCAAGGCGTGCGTACGAAGCAAAAAGAGCAAGATCATAAAATTGCAGAAAGCTTTGATATCGTGCACCTATTACCGAAAGTGGAAAAGGCAATTGCAGATAAAGAGCAAATTACGCTGCACTACCCGATTAAAAATACAGACCGTGTGATGGGGACAATTGTTGGCAGTGAAATTTCGAAAAAATACGGCGAGCGTGGCTTAGCAGAGAACACAATTAATCTACGCTTCACAGGTCATGCGGGTCAAAGTTTCGGTGCCTTTACACCACGCGGCATGAATATGAGCTGTGTCGGCGACGTGAATGACTACTTCGGTAAAGGCTTATCAGGTGGTAAGGTTGTGGCGATTGCACCAATTAAAGGGGCGCAAGAGAAAAACGTCATTGCAGGTAACGTATGTTTATACGGCGCGACAAGTGGTCAGGCGTTTATTAATGGACGCGCAGGTCACCGTTTCGGCGTACGTAACTCAGGTGCAGATATTGTTGTAGAAGGAATCGGCGACCACGGCTGCGAGTATATGACAGGCGGACGTATTATTGTGCTTGGTGATGTTGGCCAAAACTTCGGTGCGGGGATGTCGGGGGGTATCGGCTATATCCTACCAACAGATGAGGCTGCATTTAAAGCACAATGCAATATGGAAATGATTGAATTTAGAAGCTTAGAAAATGCAGTTGAAATTGAATCAGTGCGTCAATTAATTATTAAACATTTAGAGGAAACAGATAGCTCATACGCGCTGGATATTTTAGCGAAGTGGGAGCAATTTGTACCGAAATTTGTGAAAGTGGTGCCGACTGATTATCAAGTAATGCTTGATAAAATTGAGCTGCATAAAGTCGGCGGATTATCGAATGAGGAAGCAGCATTGCGTGCCTTTACAGAAGTAACAGGTGGCGAGCTGGTAGCAACGAAATAGGAGGAGGAGTTCTAATGGGTAAGCCTACAGGATTTATGGAATATAAGCGTGAAAAAACAAAGGAACAGCCGCCACTAGCGCGTATTTCAAGCTTCAATGAATACGCGGAGAAGCTATCAGATGAGTCACTACAAACGCAAGGCGCACGCTGTATGGACTGCGGTACACCGTTTTGTCATATGGGTATCGAAATCCGTGGCACGGCAGCTGGTTGTCCGATTAACAATGTCATCCCGGAGTGGAATGATTTAGTATACAAAGGAAAGTGGCAGGAAGCACTAGACCGTCTGCATATGACGAACAACTTCCCAGAATTCACAGGGCGCGTTTGTCCAGCGCCTTGTGAAGGTTCTTGTACGCTTGCGATTACAGATCCGGCTGTTGCGATTAAATCAATCGAGCGTACAATTATCGACAAAGGCTTTGAAAATGGCTGGGTGAAGCCTCGTACCCCGAAAACGCGCACAGGCTTTAAAGTAGCTGTTGTTGGCTCAGGTCCAGCAGGATTAGCCGCAGCAGACCAACTGAATCAGTACGGTCATTCTGTGACGGTATACGAGCGCTCAGATCGACTTGGCGGCTTACTCATGTACGGTATTCCAAACATGAAGCTTGAAAAGGAAATCATTGACCGTCGTGTGAATCTACTAAGCCTTGAGGGGATAGGATTTGTGACGAATACGGAAGTTGGTAAGGACATTACAAAAGAGCAGTTACAAGCACAATATGATGCGGTTATTTTATGTACAGGTGCGCAAAAGCAGCGTGAATTACGTTTAGAGGGCAGTGACGCGAATAATATTCATTTAGCGATGGATTATTTAACAGACGTGACGAAAAGTTTGCTTGATTCAAATTTTGAGGACGGAAATGCATTAAATGTGGAAGGGAAGGATGTCATTGTCATTGGTGGTGGTGATACAGGAGCTGACTGTGTCGCAACAGCGATTCGTCAAAAATGTAAATCGGTGTTCCAATTTGGTAAGCATCCACAGCAGGCGTTGACGCGTACAGACGATACAATGTGGCCGAAAGATCCGAATGTCTATAAATTAGATTATGCATATGCAGAGGTTGACGCAAAGCATGGTCGAGATCCGCGTGAATACTGTATCCAAACGAAATTTATCGAAAAAGATGCGAAGGGCAATGTAAAGGCGTTACACACAATCCAAATGGAAAAGTTACTTGGTGAGGATGGTTTCCATTACTTTAAAGAACTACCAGGTACAGAGCGCGTCTGGCCAGCACAGCATGTGTTTGTGGCGATTGGCTTTGAAGGCACGGAGCAAGAATTACCAGCAGCACTTGGTATCGATGTAGCAAACAACCGTATTCGTGCATCGATTAAAGACTACGAAACAAATGTACCAGGTGTTTTCGCAGCAGGTGATGCACGTCGTGGGCAAAGCTTAATCGTTTGGGCGATTAAAGAGGGACGCGGCGTTGCGGCGAGCGTACATTATTACTTACAAGAAAAAGCAGTGACAGCATAAAAGAAACCCGCCACGTGTTTGTGGCGGGTTTTAGTCATGTTTAATGGATAAATGGCTTGTGAAGGTCATGCCAAATTTCTGAAGGCTCGTAAAAAAGAATCCAATTGTCAAAAGTAGCTGGCTTCTTAGTTATTGAACAGAAAGCCGCCCCCACGAATCGTTAAAATGAAGCGTGGATTTGTCACATCTGCTTCGATTTTTTTTCGGATATTACTAATGTGAACGTTGATTGTTCGCGTATCACCGATGCTATTATTTCCCCAAATTTTTGTATAGAGGTCAGTAGGGCTCCATATTTTATTTGGGTTTTGTGCAAGGAATAGAAATAAACGATATTCTTTAGCGGAGAATAACACTTCCTTATCCCGTAAAAAAACTTTTTGATTTCGTTCATCTATTTTTAATTGGTCCAATTCAAGCAAAGGTAATGTCTGTGTACTATAGGAGAAATGTAAATTAACGTGATGATAAATAGGAGCTCGCCGCAAATTTGAACGAATCCGTGCAAGTAATTCATCTAGTTTAAATGGCTTCACTACATAATCATCACCACCAGCATCTAAGCCTTCAATCATGTCTTTAGCGTCGTTCTTGCAGCTAATAAAAATAATCGGGACGTTCGAAATTTTTCGTATTTCTCGACACGTTTGTATTAAATTAAGCAGGACGAGATGTGGATGCTCTTTCTCGAATTGTAAAAGGCCTTCAAAGTTGTCCTGAGCGAATATTGTTTTAAAACCGTTTCTCGTTAAAAAAGGGTCTAATAGCTCAAAAATTTTTGGATCATCTTCTATAATTAAAATTTTTTGAGTCATACATATCCACCTTTCTAAAATGAAATTACTACAAATTATTATATATTAAAATGAGATTTTTTGTAATATTAACAGGTATTTTTGATTGATTTCATTTTGGTTTCCTTTTTTATTTGTTTTTATTTAGTTATAAAGATCTAATTTGATTTGGCAGAGAGACGACAAAAAGAAAAGATTCATCAAAATAAAGTAAGTGAAATAAATTCTCATTTAGTTTGGGGAATTGAAAATGCTTTCAAACGAGAAAAAACAGTATTTTAAGAGACTTCATGGTACAGAAACTGTTAAAAGAATAATTTTAGCTAATTATTTAATTAAAATCATTCTAAACTATTTGCAACTATTTTGTGTTTCGGGTAAGATGATGTATGACAATAAATTAGCTACGGGCATTCCGAGCAATGAACTTATGGAGGGTATCTAAATGGCAACTTTAGAAATTAAAGATCTTCACGTTGAAATCGACGGTAAAGAGATTTTAAAAGGTTTAAACCTTACTATTAACACAAACGAAGTACACGCAATCATGGGTCCAAACGGTACTGGTAAATCTACACTAGCATCAGCAATCATGGGTCACCCTAAATACGAAGTAACACAAGGTGAAGTGTTAATCGATGGCGAAAATGTATTAGAAATGGAAGTAGATGAGCGCGCGAAAGCAGGTCTTTTCCTAGCGATGCAATACCCATCTGAAATCGCAGGCGTAACAAACGCAGACTTTTTACGTTCAGCAATTAATGCTCGTCGCGAAGAAGGCGATGAAATTTCATTAATGAAATTCATCCGTGAATTAGATAAAACAATGGAATTTTTAGAAATGCCAGAAGAAATGGGTCAACGTTACTTAAACGAAGGCTTCTCTGGTGGTGAGAAAAAACGTAACGAAATTCTACAAATGATGATGATCAAACCAACTTTCGGTATTTTAGACGAAATCGACTCAGGTTTAGATATCGACGCACTTAAAGTTGTTTCTAAAGGAATTAACCAAATGCGCGGCGAAGGCTTCGGCTGCTTAATGATCACTCACTACCAACGCTTACTTAACTACATCACACCGGATCACGTACACGTAATGATGCAAGGTCGCGTAGTTAAATCTGGTGGTGCAGAGCTTGCACAACGTTTAGAAGCAGAAGGTTACGAGTGGGTTAAAGCTGAGTTAGGCATCGAAGACACAGACGCAGTAACTGAAGAAGCATAATTAAGGAGGACGAATGAGATGACGGTTGAAACTAAATTAGCGTTATCAGCACAAGAAGTACGCTCGTTCTCTGAAAAAAACAATGAACCAGCAGCATTCGCTGATTTCCGCGTGAAGGCACTTGAACAAGCTGAAGAGCTTGCGATGCCGAAACCAGATCGTACTAATATTACAAAATGGAACTTCTTAGATTTCCCTGTTCACACAGTGGAAAGCGAAGTATACGCTTCATTAGAAGAGTTACCAGCAGAAGTAAAGGCTGTTATTGATACAGAAGGTCAAGAAACGCTTTATATCCAACGCAATAACACACCAGCATTTATTCAAGTTTCACAAGAGCTGACAAATAAAGGTGTCATCGTAACAGATATCCAAACAGCAATTCGTGAGCATGCGGACCTTGTGGAAAAATACTTCATGACAACAGCTGTCAAAGTGGACGAGCAAAAATTAACAGCTTACCACGCAGCACTTGTTAATGGTGGTGTATTCGTTTATGTACCACGTAATGTCATCGTTGAAGCGCCACTTCAAGTTGTATTTGTACACGACAACGAGGAAGCGTCATTATTCAACCACGTATTACTAGTGGCAGAAGAATCTTCAGCGGTAACATATGTTGAAACATACATTTCAACGGTTGCAGCAGCAAAAGGTCAAATTAACGTTGTCACAGAAGTCATCGCAAAAGACAATGCACAAGTAACATTCGGTGCAGTTGATGCATTAACAGTTGGCTTTACAGCTTATGTAAACCGTCGTGGTCACGCGCTGCGCGATGCAAAAATCGACTGGGCATTAGGCTTAATGACAGATTCAGATACAATTTATGAAAATACAACAAACTTAATCGGTGATAACTCAACATCTGATTTCAAGATGGTAACAGTCGGTCGCGGTGAGCAAAAACTAAACTTCACAACACTTATTCGTCAATGGGGTAAAAACACTGATGGTCAAATCCTAAAGCATGGTGTAATGAAGGAATCGGCACAATCAATCTTTAACGGTATTGGTCACATTATGCACGGTGGTACGAAAGCAAATGCAGAGCAAGAGTCTCGCGTTCTTATGCTTTCTGAAAAAGCACGTGGTGATGCAAACCCAATTCTATTAATTGATGAAGACGATGTAACAGCAGGACACGCAGCATCTGTTGGACGTGTAGACCCAGCTCAGCTTTATTATTTAATGAGCCGTGGTGTTTCTAAAACAGAAGCAGAGCGCCTTGTAATTCACGGATTCCTTGCGCCAGTTGTATCTAATCTGCCAATCGAAGGCGTTAAAAAGCAGCTGACGGAGGTTATCGAAAGGAAAGTTCGATAATGATACCAAAAGACATTAAAAGCTATTTTCCGATTTTAAACCAAGAGGTAAACGGGCACCCGCTCGTTTATCTTGATAGCGCTGCAACATCACAAAAGCCTGTGCAAGTTATTGAAGCATTATCAAGCTACTATAACTTGTCCAACTCAAACGTACATCGCGGTGTGCATACATTAGGAAACCGTGCGACGGATCTTTATGAGGGTGCGCGTGAAAAAGTGCGTAAATTCATTAATGCATCTTCAACAGAAGAGGTTATTTTCGTACGCGGTACAACAACAGCACTCAACACTGTTTCAGGTGGCTGGGGACGCCAAAATGTTGGAGAAGGTGACGAAATTGTCATTACGTACATGGAGCACCACTCAAACATTATCCCTTGGCAACAGCTTGCAAAAGAGAAGAAGGCTGTCCTAAAGTATATTGAGCTTGAGGCGGATGGAACGATTACACTTGAAAATGTACGCGCAGCGATTACACCGAAGACGAAAATTGTCTCAATGGCAATGTGTTCAAACGTAATGGGCTCGATTAATCCAGTAAAAGAAGTAGCAAAAATTGCGCATGAACATGGTGCAATTATGGTTGTCGATGCAGCACAAGGTGCACCGCATATGACAATTGACGTGCAGGACTTAGACTGTGATTTCTTAGGCTTCTCAGGGCATAAAATGTGTGCACCGACTGGTATTGGTGTACTATATGGTAAAAAAGCACTTCTTGAAAACATGGAACCAATTGAATTTGGTGGTGAAATGATTGATTTTGTTGGGCTAGAGGAGTCAACGTGGAAAGAACTGCCGTGGAAGTTTGAGGGTGGTACACCAATTATTGCAGGCGCAGTAGGTCTTGGTGCCGCAATCGACTTTTTAACAGAAATCGGCTTAGATAACATCGCAGCACATGAGCACCAGCTTGCGGGCTATGCGATGGATCAGCTTTCTACAATCGACGGCTTAACAATTTTCGGTCCACGTGACCCGATGAAGCGTTGCGGTCTTGTGACGTTCAATCTAGATGATGTGCATCCACATGATGTCGCAACAGTACTAGATATGAGCGGAATTGCCGTACGTGCAGGGCATCATTGTGCGCAGCCATTAATGAAATGGCTACAAGTAACAGCAACAGCTCGTGCAAGCTTCTACATGTACAATGACGAAGCAGATATTGATGCATTAGTTGCAGGATTACGTTCAGCGAAGGAGTATTTTGGCGATGTCTTTTAATAACTTAGATCAATTATACCGCTCGGTAATTATGGATCACTATAAAAACCCGCGTAATAAGGGTTCTCTAGAAGAAAACAGTGTGACAATCGATATGAATAACCCAACTTGTGGTGACCGTATTCATTTAACACTCAAGCTTGCTGACGGCATTGTAGAAGAGGCGAAATTTGACGGCGAGGGCTGCTCAATTTCAATGTCTTCTGCATCTATGATGACACAGCTTGTCAAAGGCAAAAAACTCGACGAAGCACTAGAGCTTGCAGAAATCTTTTCGAAGATGATGATGGGCGAAGCGTACGACGACGAAAAATACGACCTTGGTGATGTTGAAGCACTTCAAGGCGTAGCCAAATTCCCAGCGCGTATTAAATGTGCTACTTTAGCATGGAAGGCAATGGAAAAAGGCGTTAAAGAAGATAATAAGTAAGATTTGATTATAGATGTACGAGAAGGCTGTCTACACAAGTGGTATACAGTTTTCTAGGGAATACAAACCGAACGGAGGAGACAACATGGCTAAAAAAATGCCTGATATCGGCGATTACAAGTATGGCTTCCACGACAAGGACGTATCTATTTTCCGTTCTGAGCGTGGTTTAACAGAAGAAATCGTTCGTGAAATCTCAAACATGAAAGACGAGCCACAGTGGATGCTTGACTACCGCTTAAAAGCTCTTGAAAAATTCTACGAAATGCCAATGCCACAATGGGGTGGCGACCTTGGCTCATTAAACTTCGATGAAATTACGTACTACGTAAAACCATCTGAAATGACGCAAAAATCTTGGGATGAAGTACCTGAAGAAATCAAAGCAACATTTGATAAATTAGGTATTCCTGAAGCAGAACAAAAATACTTAGCGGGTGTATCTGCTCAGTATGAATCAGAGGTAGTTTACCATAACATGAAGCAAGACCTTCAAGATATGGGCATTATTTTCAAAGATACAGATTCAGCACTTCGTGAAAATGAAGAAATTTTCAAAAAGCACTGGGGTACGGTAATTCCTTACACAGACAACAAGTTCTCAGCATTAAACTCAGCAGTATGGTCAGGTGGTTCATTCATCTACATGCCGCCAAACGTGAAACTGGATACACCTTTACAAGCTTACTTCCGTATTAACTCTGAAAACATGGGTCAATTCGAGCGTACGCTAATTATCGTAGACGAAGGCGCTTCTGTACACTATGTTGAAGGCTGTACAGCACCAGTTTACACAACAAACTCTCTACACTCGGCTGTAGTAGAAATTATCGTTAAAAAAGATGCATACTGCCGTTATACAACGATTCAAAACTGGGCAAACAATGTGTATAACCTTGTTACAAAGCGTACAGTTGTTGAAGAAAACGGTACAATGGAATGGATCGACGGTAACATCGGTTCTAAATTAACAATGAAATACCCAGCGTGTATCCTTAAAGGTGAAGGCGCTCGTGGTATGACGTTATCAATCGCTATCGCAGGTAAAGGTCAACACCAACATGCTGGCGCGAAAATGATTCACTTAGCACCAAACACATCTTCAACAATCGTGTCAAAATCGATTGGTAAGCAAGGTGGTAAAGTAACGTACATGGGCCAAGTTAAATTTGGTAAAAACGCTACTGGCGCACGTGCAAACATCGAATGTGATACATTAATCATGGATAACGAGTCGACTTCAGACACAATTCCATACAACGAAATCTTAAATGATAACGTATCTTTAGAGCATGAAGCAAAAGTTTCAAAAGTATCTGAAGAGCAATTATTCTACTTAATGTCTCGTGGTATTTCTGAGCAAGAAGCGACAGAAATGATCGTAATGGGCTTCATCGAGCCATTCACAAAAGAACTTCCAATGGAATATGCGGTAGAAATGAACCGTTTAATCAAATTCGAGATGGAAGGGTCTATCGGATAATTCTGAGAACCGTTTTTAAAAGAGGCTGTGCTGTAAGTGTTTACTTACAAGTACAGCCTCTTTTTCGTCTTTAGCGCTGCCTTAATATCTTAAAGATACATAAAGTCGGTCACACCTACTGAGTTGTGTGATTTTGTGAACCCATTATATTTAAGCGGCTGAGCAAAACTAAATAATTTCATTCTGATAGAAAATCCCTATAATTCCTACTGGTGTAGTTGACTTTGAAATGGACATCATTTATGATGAATTTACATTAGAAATGTAAGTAATTTACTAGACAACTAGATGTGTATACTTACAAGATGGTAGGATTTCCACTGAAGTAAGCATAAATAATAGAGCCAACTACGCAAATAGAGGCACTTATTCAAAAAATTGTACACGTCTGTATAATTTTGAGTAAGTGTTTTTTATTTACTAGAAGCTTTGAACAAAAAATCATTATATAGGTGGAGAAGTGATTACATGGATACTATAAATGAAGAAGTTTATAAATTAATTCTAGAAAACTTAAAGGATCTCCATTACGGAACATTACTTATAACTGTTCATAATGATGAGATAACACAGTTAGATATTACAAAAAAACAGCGTTTAACTTGTACGAAATCGAAGCAACTAACTAATCAAACTTTACAACAGCAAAGGCAGCCTCAAAAGTGAATTCTTTTGGCGCTACCTTTTTTGGTGAGTTAAAAAGATCATATTACGTTAAAACATATGCTAATAACCAACATGTTATAAGAAATAGTGAGTTCGTATCGTTCAATAGAATTTTTCTATTACAAAACCTTCAAAACATAGTTGTGTAGTAGGAATAAAATGGTATAGTGTATTTATAGATGGAAAATTCAGATAAATTTCAGGGGGATTTTTACATGACATTACAATTTGCTTATTGGGCACCGAATGTGAGTGGTGGCTTAGTTGTTTCGAAAATTGAACAAAAAACAGGTTGGAATTTTGAAGATAATAAACGCTATGCACAAATTGCAGAAAATAATGGTTTTGACTATGTGTTATTACAAACGCGCTTTATGGCAAGTTATGGTGCTGAAAATCAATTAGAGGCGGCGACACTTGCAGCGGCACTTGCTGCGTCAACTGAGCGCCTAAATATTATTACGGCGGTACTGCCAGGACTTTGGCATCCAGCGGTGATGGCGAAAATGTTAGCGACGATTGATCAAGTGAGTAAAGGCCGTGCGTCTGTCAATATTGTGAGCGGCTGGTTTAAGGGGGAATTTACGAGCTATGGTGAGCCTTGGCTTGAGCATGGGGAACGCTATCGTCGTGCTGAGGAGTTCATTGAAGTATTGAAAGGCTTATGGCGTGAGGAAACATTTACGTACAAAGGTGATTTTTATCGTGTAAACGAGGCACCACTCAAGCCAAAGCCGTACAAAACACCGAAAGTATTCCAAGGTGGTAACTCAAAGGACGCAAAGGAAATGGCGGGTCGTGTGTCAGATGTGTACTTTATGAATGGCGGTACGCTTGAGCAAATTAAAGAGCAAATTGACGAGGTACGTGCGCTGCGTGAGAAGAATGGGAATGACCCGATTGAGTTTGGTGTGAACGGCTTTGCGATTGTACGTGATACAGAGGAAGAGGCAAAGCAAGTACTACGTGATATCGTGGCGCAGGCTGATGTTGAGGCAGTAAAGGGCTTTAAAAAATCAGTCGAGCAAGCAGGTCAGTCTTCTGAAGATGGTAAAGGTATGTGGGTTGATGCTGATTTTGAGGATTTAGTGCAGTACAATGAAGGTTTTAAAACAGGCTTAATCGGTACAGCGGAGCAAGTGGCAGACCGCATACTTGAGTTGAAAAAAATTGGTGTCAATATTGTATTAACAGGCTTTCTACATTACGAGGAGGACCTGCAGGCATTTGGTGAGCAGGTAATTCCGCTTGTAAAGCAGAAGGAAGAAGCAGAACTTTTAGTAACTGTATAAGCAATTGTGATGAATCCGTGAAGAAAATGATTGTTCTTCACGGATTTCGTTGTGTAAAATATTGAAAATGTTTACAAAAAGAAAATTAAATGGAATAATTGTATGGAGTATTGCTTTTATTCATAATTAGAGGGAGAGATGAAAATGGCACATTTATTTTGGCCGATTACATTAGGTGTACCAGCTGTCGTAGTTGTTGTAGCGGTAATCGTAATTTTCTTCGCACTTGGTCAGAAAAAGCAAGGCAAGCTTGATAAAATGGATCAACATGACGGTGTAATTCAAGAATTACAAAAATCAGGTAAAACGATTCGTCGTGCACATTCATCACATTAATAAAAATGAGGCTGTCCCGAATAGGGCAGCCTCGTTTTTATTATTTTAAGCCTTGAATAAAGTCTTCAATTTGCTCCTGTGTTTTGCGGTCCTTGTTAACGAAACGACCAAGTTCTGTGCCATTTTCGAATGCTAGGAAGCTTGGAATACCGAATATATCAAGCTCGATGCATAGGTCGATAAATTGGTCACGGTCCACCTTGATAAATGTAAAGTTTGAGAACTTTTCTTCTACCTCAGGCATAAATGGGTCGATAAAGTGGCAGTCCTTGCACCAAGCAGCTGTGAATTCGAAAATGACTGCTGCTCCGTTTTTTAGCTCATGAAATTGCTCAATAGATTGTAATGCTTGCATGAAAATCCTCCTCTAATCTCGTTGTATGTAGACAATCACTCTCTCCGATTGTTAGTAGTAATTATGCTTGACAGAGCAGGGATTTGCAAATAACTTTTATTCGTATCAGAAAAATCTGAAAAACAATATTGACAATTAAAGGGGAATGAAATAAGATAATGTTTATTAGAATACTATGGATTAAAAGCTCACTAGAAAACTAGAGGCTGTTCAGTTTAGTAACGCAACAAATTTGCGGGATAAATTGAGCAGCCTTTTTACGTTATTAATTCATACGTAGCTAGTGAGGATAATTGAAACTTGCTGATTAGAACAACTAAAGGCATAAATACACTTTTGAAGGAAACGAAGGAGGAATTTATGATGAAAAAACGTACAATTTTTAGTCGAGCAGCGATTATTTTAAGCTCGGTGGCATTTTTAACAGCTTGTGGTGCAGAAGAGGCTGCAACAGGTGAGGCAAAATCAAAGGACTCAATCGAAATTTTAAACGTGTCGTACGATCCGACACGTGAGTTGTACCAAGAATTTAACGAGGAATTTGCGAGTTATTGGCAAGAGGAAAAAGGACAGTCGGTAACAATTAATCAATCACACGGCGGCTCTGGTAGCCAGGCACGCTCAGTTATTGACGGGCTAGATGCGGATGTTGTTACACTTGCACTGGCATATGATATTGACGCCGTTGCAGAAAGACAGCTATTAGACGAGGGCTGGATTAATCGTTTAGAAAATAACTCAGCACCGTATACGTCAACAATTGTATTCCTAGTACGTAAAGGCAATCCAAAAGACATTCAGGACTGGGATGATTTAGTGAAGGACGATGTGTCAGTCATTACACCGAATCCGAAAACATCAGGCGGCGCGCGTTGGAACTATTTAGCGGCGTGGGGCTATGCACTTGAGCAGTACGGCAATGATGAGGCAAAGGCACAGGAATTTGTGGCGGATATTTATAAGCGTGTAGAAGTGCTTGATTCAGGTGCACGTGGTTCAACGACGACATTTGTTGAAAAAGAGATTGGGGACGTATTGATTGCTTGGGAAAATGAGGCGTTTTTAGCGATTAACGAGTTAGGTGAGGACAAATTTGAAATTGTTGCACCATCGATTAGTATTTTAGCCGAGCCGTCAATTGCTGTTGTGGACAGTGTTGTTGATAAAAAAGGCACACGCGAAGTCGCAGAGGCGTACTTAGATTACTTGTACACAGATGTTGGTCAGGAAATTGCGGCTGAAAACTATTACCGCCCACGCTCAGAGGAAGTAGCAGCGAAATTTAAAGACCAATTCCCAGACATTAAGCTGTTCACAATTGATGAGAAATTTGGTAGCTGGAAAGAGGCACAGCAAAAACACTTTGCAGATGACGGTGTGTTTGATTCCATCTATGAATAAGGTGGTTAAGTAATGAAAAAGCGTAAAAAGAAAAATGTCCTGCCAGGCTTTGGGCTGTCGATGGGCATTACGACACTCTATATTAGCCTACTCATTTTTATTCCATTATCAATGATTTTTATCGAGACATCTAAGCTGAGCTGGGGTGAGTTTTGGAAGGTCGTCACGAGTGCGCGCATGCTGCATGCGTATAAAATATCGTTTCTAACGGCATTTTCAGCTGCATTCTTCAATGCGATTTTTGGCTTTATTATTGCATGGGTGCTCGTGCGCTATACATTCCCAGGTAAACGTATTATTGATGGCATTATTGATTTACCGTTTGCATTGCCGACAGCGGTTGCGGGGATTGCGCTAACGACGCTGTATGCACCAAATGGTTGGTTTGGTCAATTTTTCGCCGCACTGGGCATGAAGATTTCGTTTACGCCGATTGGGATTACAATTGCGTTAATGTTTATCGGTTTACCGTTCGTTGTCCGAATGGTGCAACCGGTGCTTGAAAATCTAGAGCGTGAGGTGGAGGAGGCAGCAACAAGTTTAGGCGCCTCCAAACGCCTGACATTTACGAAGGTTATTTTTCCAGAAGTCCTGCCGGCGCTGCTTGCAGGCTTCTCACTCGCATTTGCGCGTGGTTTAGGTGAGTACGGATCGGTCGTATTTATTGCAGGAAATATGCCGATGAAAACGGAAATTGCACCATTAATGATTATGACAAAGCTGGAGCAATTTGATTATGCGGGGGCGACGGCAATTGCATCTGTTATGCTAATTGTTTCGTTTATTTGTTTAATCATCATTAACCTGCTTCAAAAATGGAGCAGACGCCATGAATTTCAAAGTGAGTAGGGAGGAAACTGTGTGAGTACTAATACAGCGAAATATGAGCAGGAGCTAGTACCGGCCGCTGCTAAAAGTAAGGAGCCGGTGAACTGGACGAAGCTTGTATTAATGTCGATTATGTTTTTGTATTTAATCCTGTTTCTTCTCGTGCCACTTTTATTTATTTTTGTAAAGGCATTTGAGCAGGGGGCTGCCGTTTATTTTGCTGCTATTACAGAAAGTGATGCATTATCCGCCATTAAGCTAACATTGCTTGTAGCGGTCATTACGGTGCCAATCAATACGATTTTTGGTGTTGCGGCCGCGTGGTGTATTACGAAATTCCAATTTAGAGGAAAGCAAATCCTGTTATCGATTATTGAATTACCATTTGCGGTATCACCTGTTATTGCAGGGCTTGTGTTTATTTTATTATTTAGCCCGAGCGGGGCACTTGGACCATGGCTGACAGATTGGGGCGTCAAAATTATTTTCTCGGTGCCAGGTATTATTATCGCGACTATTTTTATTACGCTACCGTTTATCGCGCGTGAACTGATTCCGGTCATGCAGGCACAGGGCAGCGCGGAGGAGGAGGCGGCGATTTCGCTTGGTGCAAACGGTTGGCAAATGTTCCGTCATGTGACATTACCAGCCATTAAGTGGGGACTCATTTACGGCATGATTTTATGTAATGCGCGTGCGATTGGTGAGTTTGGGGCTGTTTCCGTTGTATCTGGACGAATTCGTGGCATGACCAATACAATGCCGCTACATGTGGAAATTTTGTATAACGAATATCAGTTTGCGGCCGCGTTTGCTGTGGCGTCACTGATGTCACTATTAGCGCTTGTGACGCTACTCGTGAAAACGTGGATTGAATGGAAATCCGAAAAAGAAGAACAAGCATAAGGTTGGGTGAGAGTGTATGTCGATTGAAATTCGCAATGTAACAAAGCATTACGGCTCCTTTCAAGCATTAACAAATATTAATTTGACGATTCCAAAGGGGGAGCTTGTCGCACTACTTGGTCCGTCTGGTTCAGGCAAAACGACACTGCTTCGTACGATTGCGGGACTGGAGTCAATTGATCAAGGGGCGATTTTATTTGACGGGCAGGATTTAAGCGATGTGTTAGTCAATCAGCGCAATGTCGGTTTTGTATTCCAACATTACGCGCTATTTAAGCATATGACCGTGTTTGATAATATTGCGTTTGGCCTCAATGTACGTAAAAGAAGTCTGCGCCCGTCAAAGAAGGACATCGACAAAAAGGTGCATGAACTGCTGGATTTAGTAAAGCTGAGTGGCTTTGCAAAACGCTACCCAGCACAGCTTTCAGGTGGGCAGCGTCAGCGTGTTGCTCTAGCACGCGCACTAGCTGTTGAGCCGAAGATTTTATTATTAGATGAGCCGTTTGGTGCACTTGACGCGAAGGTGCGAAAAGAGCTTCGTCGCTGGTTACGTAAATTGCACAACGAAATCCACGTGACAAGTGTGTTTGTGACGCATGACCAGGAGGAGGCGCTTGACGTGGCCGACCGCATTGTCATTATGAACAAAGGTAAAATCGAGCAGCTTGGCACGCCATCAGAGGTGTATGACGAGCCCGCGACGCCATTTGTTTATGATTTTTTAGGCAATGTGAATTTATTTCACGGACGTTTGCATAAAGGGAAATTAGCATTTGGCACGACCGAGCTTAATGCACCAGAGCATTTAGAGGCCACAGATGTGCAGGCGGTTGGTTATGTGCGCCCGCATCATTTAAAAATTGAACGTGAGAAATATAGTGAAGAGACCATTGCGGCAAACGTAACGTTTATGCACGCCATTGGACCGATGTGGTTTATCGAAATGAAGCGCGAGGACAGTGAGAGTTACGTTGAGGTCGAGCTCAGTCGCGAGGATTTTGCGCAGTTAAATCTTCAGCTAAATGAGCGCGTGTTTGTTAGTCCGAAAGAAATGAAAGTGTTTA
Source organism: Solibacillus sp. (assembly GCA_040274725.1). Taxonomy (GTDB): domain Bacteria; phylum Bacillota; class Bacilli; order Bacillales_A; family Planococcaceae; genus Solibacillus. Next base: position 74,323 of record JBEMAQ010000011.1, read on the forward strand.
TTCCCGAGGATTTTATTATTTAGGAGGTGTTTTCGTTGTTAACATATGAAACTTGGTCGGAGGAATCGGCTACATTCGATGAAACCGATGAATTTAAGGGCGCACTGCAAGTATTAGACTGGAGCTATCAAACATATGGCAAGGATGTTGTATACGCGTGTAGCTTTGGTATTGAGGGAATTGTGCTAATCGATTTAATCGCGAAGGTGCAGCCAGACGCACAAATCGTATTTTTAGATACGGACGTCCATTTTAAGGAAACGTACGAAACGATTGAGCGCGTACGCGAAAAATATCCGACATTAAATATTACGTTAAAGAAGCCTGAACTGACGCTTGAGGCGCAGGCGGAGCAGTTTGGTGAGAAATTATGGGAAACAGAGCCGAATAAATGCTGTCAAATTCGTAAGCTTGACCCGTTAAATGAAGTGCTGTCAGGTGCAAAGGCGTGGATTTCAGGACTGCGCCGCGAACAATCTGAAACGCGTCAGCATGTGCAGTATATTAATCAGGATCACCGCTTTCAGTCGATCAAAATTTGCCCACTTATTCACTGGACGTGGAAGGATGTATGGCGCTACGTGTCAAAGCATGAATTGACATACAATGTGTTGCATGACCAGGGTTACCCGAGCATTGGCTGTGCTCATTGCACGAAGCCAGCGTTTACCGCAGAGGATTTGCGTGCAGGTAGATGGCAAGGGCAAGGGAAAACAGAGTGCGGCTTGCACGGATAAATAACGGATAAGGGCTTGTGCCGATGACAAGCTCTTTTTACTACGAAATTCAAATGATAGGGGATTATACACTATGTCAGAAAGCTCACACCTGCGCCAGCTGGAGGCGGAGGCCATTTATATTATTCGAGAAGTAGCAGCAGAATGTGAAAACCCAGTAATGCTGTATTCAATCGGGAAGGATAGCTCGGTTATGTTGCATTTAGCGATGAAGGCCTTTTATCCAGAAAAGCCACCGTTCCCATTTATGCATATTGATACGACATGGAAATTTAAAGAGATGATTGAATTCCGTGATCGTCGTGCGAAGGAACTTGGCATTGAGATGCTTGTGCATCAAAATGAAGAGGGCATCGCGCAAAACATCAACCCGCAGGACCACGGTGCGGCATATACCGACATTATGAAAACGCAAAGCTTAAAGCAGGGGCTTGATAAATACGGATTTACAGCAGCCTTTGGTGGTGGTCGTCGTGACGAGGAGAAGTCGCGTGCGAAGGAGCGTGTCTTCTCATTCCGTAACAAAAACCACGCATGGGACCCAAAAAATCAGCGTCCTGAAATGTGGAAGTTATACAATACAAAAATTAATAAAGGCGAGAGCATCCGCGTCTTCCCACTGTCGAACTGGACAGAAAAGGATATTTGGCAGTACATTCGCCAGGAAAATATCGACATTGTGCCACTTTATTTCGCGAAGGAGCGCCCGGTTATTTATCGTCACGGGAACTATGTGATGGTCGATGATGACCGCTTGCGACTAGAGCCAGGCGAAAAAATTGAAATGAAAAAGGTTCGCTTCCGTACACTCGGTTGCTATCCGCTAACAGGCGGTGTTGAATCTGATGCGGTGACATTGGATGAGATTATCGACGAAACACTTGGTGCTGTGACATCAGAGCGTACAACGCGCGTCATTGACCAAGAGGCGGCAGGCAGTATGGAAAGACGTAAGCGAGAGGGGTATTTCTAATGGGAAAGAGTTTATTGAAATTTATTACATGTGGCAGTGTGGATGACGGCAAGTCGACGCTAATCGGCCATATGCTTTATAATGCCAAGTTGTTATTTGCCGATCAGGAAAAGGCGCTAGAGCTTGATAGTAAAGTCGGTAGCCGCAATGGTGAGATTGACTATTCACTATTACTTGACGGGCTACTTGCTGAGCGTGAGCAGGGGATTACAATCGACGTAGCATACCGCTATTTTACGACGAATGAGCGTTCATTTATTGTAGCAGACACACCGGGGCATGAGGAATATACGCGCAACATGGCGGTCGGTGCGTCATTTGCCGATTTAGCCATACTTTTAGTCGATGCACGTAAAGGCATCATTACGCAAACGAAGCGTCACGCGCGTATTTGTGCGTTAATGGGCGTCAAGCATATTGTGCTTGCGATTAATAAAATGGATTTAATCGATTTTGATGAGCAACGCTTTACAGCGATTAAAGAAGGTTTTGAGCAATTTGCACAAGGATTTTCATACGTGAGCATTCAAGCGATTCCGGTATCGGCGACAAATGGGGACAATGTGACAGCATCTTCACCAAATACACCGTGGTACGACGGGCTTGCACTGTTACCTTATTTAGAGGCGATTGATACAGAAAAAGAAAGCGCACAGCAGGAATTTTTAATGGCGGTACAGCGTGTAAGCCGTCCAGACCATACATTCCGAGGTTTTCAAGGGCAGGTGCGCGGCTCGGTTGCAGTGGGTGACGAAATCATTTCATTGCCGAGTAACGAGAGCGCGAAGGTAAAGAGTATTTTAGTAACAGACAAAGAGGTAGAAACGGCTTACGATGGTAGTCCGGTAACGATTCAGCTTGATCGTGAGGTAGATGTGTCGCGCGGCTGTGTGTTGACGACGTCGAAGGATGTGAAGGTAGCAGATCTGTTCAGCGCCCAAATTTTATGGATGGACGATGCGAATCTGACACAGGGTCAAAACTATTTAGTGAAAATCGGGACAAAATTAATCCCAGGTACAGTTGTATCAATTGAGCATAAGGTTGATATTAATACAGGCGAGGAAATTGCGACAGCACAAATCGAAAAAAATGAGCTTGCCACATGCCATATTGCGCTTGCTGAGAAGGTTGTTTTTGATACATTTACGCAAAATGAGGAGCTTGGTGGATTTATTTTAATTAACCGTGTGACGAATATGACGTCTGCATGTGGTGTTGTCGAACGCGAAATTTCGCCGCAGGAGCACGTGCATTTCCAGCAGACAGACATTACACGCGAGGTGCGCGCGGAACAAAAAAATCAGCGCCCGCTGACATTATGGTTCACAGGGCTATCGGGTTCAGGCAAATCAACACTTGCTAATGCGGTGGAGAAACGTCTCGTGCTGCTTGGCTATCATACGATGCTACTAGATGGTGATAATGTGCGCCTTGGCTTAAATAAAGATTTAAGCTTTAGCGATGCAGACCGCGTGGAAAACATTCGCCGTATTGCTGAGGTGTCGAAGCTGATGAATGATGCGGGACTTATTACATTAACATCATTCATTTCACCATTTGAGCAGGAGCGTCAAAATGCGAAGCAAATTATTGGTGATGCATTTATCGACATTTATGTCAGTACACCGCTGCACGTATGTGAGGAGCGCGATGTGAAGGGTCTGTACGAGAAGGCGCGTGCCGAGGAAATTCGTGACTTTACCGGCATTTCTAGCCCGTATGAGCCACCGCAAAATCCAGCAATCGTGATTGATACGACGGATATTACGCTTGAGGAAGCGACGGATTACTTAGTAAAAGAGATTGCGAAACGATTATAAACGAAACAGGCTTGCGCATATTCCGCGCAAGCCTGTTTTTTAATCGCGATAAACGATGTGGAACGGATTTTTTAAGTTCTCCTTGTTGTACTGCATTGGGAATTTTGTCGGGTACACCTCAACATGCGCACCACTATAGCGTGCAATTGCCTCACCAGCCGCGGTATCCCATTCCATTGAATAGCTAAGTCGAGGATAAATGTCCGCCGCACCCTCTGCAATGAGGCACATTTTAATCGAGCTGCCTGAAGCGATTGTTTCGACGGATGCGTGTTGCTGTGCGAGCACATTTAAATAAGCCTCTGTTTCAGCGGAAGAATGCGAGCGACTCACGACAACGCGAATCCCCTCGTGCTGCTTCGGTAGCGGTAGTTTTTGTGCTGCCCCCGTTACGTCCTGCTCTGCTAAAGCTTGCGCACAATTTGCTAGTTTATATGAGCCTATATCACTGCTCGCAAAATACATAATGTCCTGTGCAGGAATATAAATCACACCTAAAACCGGGACGCCCTCTTGAAGAAGACCAATGTTAATCGTAAACTCACCGTTTTTCTTTATAAACTCCTTCGTACCATCGAGCGGATCAACTAGCCACGCATAGCGCCACTCCTTGCGTACCGTGAAATCAGCGATGTCACCTTCCTCACTAATAACTGGAATGTCCGGGTAACGCATGGACAGCTGCTCATAAATATAGTAATGCGCCGTTTTATCGGCAAGCGTCACAGGAGAATCGTCACTTTTGACATCGACTTTTAAATGATCCATTTTGTAAATCGGTAAAATTTTCTGCCCTGCTTCGAAGGCAATTTTTACGATGTCGTGGATTTGAATTGTTTTAAGCATGTATGTACCTCATTTCTGTTTGAAATTAAATTGTCGTCGGTAATAGGTCTAAAAAGGTTTTGACATTGCCCTTTTTCAGCATAATCGGGGAGTAAATATACGATAATGTGCGGAAAAGAGGCGGGCTGTCTAGCTGCAGAATGGTTAGGTCACCTACTGCGCAGTCCTTTTTTACAACGTGTTTCGAAAGTAAGGATAGACCGAGCCCATTTATAACCGATTGCTTAATGCCTTGATTGCTGCTAATCGTCAAAATAGATGCGACCCTTAGCCCATTTGAATGCAGGAAATGATTTAAATTTGCTTGAGTGCCAGAGCCTGCTTCACGTGAAATCCAATGCTCATTTTGTAGCTCGGTTACACGAAGCTGCGTTTTGACTGCAAGCGGATGATTTTTTGGCGCGACAACGACTAATTCATCCTTCATAAATGGGTGAATAATGAGTGACTTTTCATTTGTCGTGCCCTCAATTAAACCAAGATCCACTTGGAATTTCTTCACTGCCTCGACAATTTCCTCGGTATTGCCAATGGAAATTTGCAAACTCAAATCCGGATGAAGTGCACGTAGTTCCACGAGCAGCGTGGGCAAAATATACTCGCCAATCGTAAAGCTCGCGCCAATTGTCAGCTCGCCTTGAATTGTATGATGATGCTCAAGTATTTGCAGTTTTGTTTGGTCATACAATTGAATGATCTGTTTCGCTTGGTCGAGTAAAATTTCGCCAGTTGGAGTAATGCTAATTTGTTTTGGGGAGCGTTGGATTAACTGTGTTTGAAATTGCTGCTCCAAATTTTTAATATGTAGGCTGACAGTTGGTTGGGACATTGTAAGTAGTTCTGCCGTCTTTGTGAAATTTTTAATCTCACAAAGTTTAATAAATGTTTGTAGTTCCTCAAGATTCACTCTACGTCACCTCGCGAACGATTATTTTTCATAATGGAACTGATTATTAATTGTTATTTTACTAATTACTGGATATTTAGTAAAGTGGTTTCAATAGAAAAAATACTAAACCTAGTTATTTAGTTTGTATTTGTGTAAAAGCTAGTAAAATTAATACATGAGTGAATAAGGAAAGAGATTAAAGGGATATTTATTGTATTAAAGGAGAGTAATTTAATGGGGAAAGTTTATATAGTAGGAGCTGGGCCTGGGGATGAGGAGCTTATTACATTAAAAGGATTACGCTGTATTAAGGAGGCGGACGTTATTTTGTATGACCGCCTAATTAATCAGGATTTACTGGATTATGCGAAGCCGACTGCGAAGCTAATTTTTTGCGGCAAGCTGCCAAATCGTCATGCAATGATTCAGGAAAATATTAATCATTCGCTTGTCCAGTATGCTGAGCAGGGCTTGACAGTGACACGCTTAAAGGGTGGCGATCCGTTCGTATTCGGGCGCGGCGCTGAGGAGGCAGAGGTGCTCGCAGACCGCGGCATTGCGTTTGAAATTGTACCGGGTGTAACGTCGGGGATTGCGGCTGCTGCGTATGCGGGCATTCCGGTGACACACCGTGATTTAGGTTCAAGCTTTGCGATTGTGACAGGCCATATGCGTGAGGGCAAGGATGACTCAATTAAATGGGAAAGCTTAGCGAAAGGCATTGATACGCTGGCCATTTATATGGGTGTTGGCAACTTGCCATACATTTGTCAGCAGCTGTTAACGAATGGCCGCGCTGCTACGACGCCGGTTGCAGTTGTCCATATGGGCACATACGCAGAGCAGCAAACGGTTGTCGGGACGCTTGAGACAATTGTTGATATCGTCACAGAGCAGAAAATTAAAAATCCAAGCATGATTATTGTTGGTGAGGTTGTAAAGCTGCGCGAAAAAATTCAGTGGTTTGAGCGATTACAACAGCCGACTGTGTTAAGTGAAGGCATTGTGTAGGTGGTGAGGTAATGCAGGCAGTATTATATGTTGCGCACGGCACGCGGGTCGAGCAGGGCATTATAGAAGCGCGCATGTTTATAGAAGGCGTGAAAAGTTACGTACCAGCAGACATTCAAGAAATCGCCTTTCTAGAGTTAGCGTCACCGGATATTTTGCAAGGGATTGCGCAGTGTGTAGCACGCGGTGCGACAAAGGTTGTAGTCGTGCCGATTTTACTATTAGCAGCACAGCATGCGAAGGAGGATATTCCAGAAATTCTCGCGCAGGCACGTGAAAAATATCCGCAGCTGCCGATTACGGTTGGTCAGCCGTTTGGCATCCACGACAAGCTCATTGACACACTGTATGCGCGTATCCGTGAGCAACAGGTGGATATTTTACCGGAGGCAGAAGTGCTGTTAGTTGGGCGTGGCAGTAGTGATCCGGATGTTGCACGGGATATGGGTCTTATTGCGGAGCGACTGCAGCAACACTATACGTTCACACGCGTTCGCACATGCTTTTTATACGGTGCGAGTCCGTCATTTGAGGAGACGATTGCCGAACTAGAGCAGCGTAATGTAAAGCAACTGTTTATCGTGCCGTATTTATTGTTTGCGGGCTTACTGCGAAACGGCATTCAAAAAAAGCTGCAAGACTTTGATCAGTCGCGCATTATTTTATGCGACAGCTTAGGCTACAGTGACAGTGTTCGCGACGTGTTAATTGAACGTGTACACGAAGTACTACGCTAGGAGGGAAGCGTTATGTCGAAAAAGGAGAATAATACGGATGTGGTGCTAGAAAATATTAAGGCATCGCTTGAAACGTTGAAGTACGGAACAATTACACTCGTCGTACAGGACGGTGTAGTGATTCAAATTGAGAAAAACGAAAAAATTCGTTTGAAATAATTGGTGAGGTGGAGACATTGGCTTTACAGGTAGCAAACAGTCCTTTTAATGAGGAACAGGTAAAACAAATTAATGAATTATTAGCAGGCGTGACAGATTATCAAAAGGTGTGGCTAACAGGTTATTTAAGTGCCGCGCAAGCTGTCGTACAGCAAGGAGAAGCGGTAGCGGTAGCGGTGAAGGCTGAGCCGCAAGCAGCAACGATTTTATATGGCTCGCAAACAGGGAATGCACAGAGCGTGGCAGAAAAGCTTGCAGCAAAACTGCACGAGGCGGGCGTAGACGTGACAATTTCGTCGATGTCAGCATTTAAAACGAACGCGCTGAAAAAATTAACGAACTTATTCATAGTAACGAGCACGCACGGTGAGGGTGAGCCACCGGATAATGCGATTCAACTGCATGAGTTTTTATATGGCAAGCGCGCGCCGAAGCTAGAGCACGTGAAGTTCTCTGTGTTAGCACTTGGCGATTCATCCTATGAGTTTTTCTGTAAAACAGGCATCGATTTTGATGAGCAGCTTGAAAAATTAGGTGCACAGCGCATTGTGCCGCGCGTGGACTGCGACTTAGATTATGACGAGCTAGTAGAAGGCTGGTCAAATGAAGTAACGGCAGCACTAACAGCGTTAGCAGGAACAAGTGAGTCTGCACAGCAGGAAGCAGCAGTACCAGGGACAGCAGTAGAATCAAACTATTCAAAGAAAAATCCGTTTTACGCAGAGGTGCTCGCGAATTTTAATTTAAATGCCCGCGGCTCAAATAAAGAAACGCGCCATGTTGAATTGTCATTAGAAGGCTCAGGTTTAACATATGAGCCAGGTGATAGCCTTGGGATTTTCCCGCAAAATGCACCTGAATTAGTGGAGCAATTACTTGCGGCACTTGGATTTGACGCAAGTGAAGAGGTGCTTGTGCAGGAAGAGCGTATTGCTTTAGGTGAGGCACTGGTGAGCAAGCTTGAAATTACGGTGTTATCAAAGCCGTTACTACAAAAAATTGCGGCATATACAGCGAATGAGGAGTTTCAGGCACTTGTAACGAGCGGTGAAGCGTGGAAGTATTTCGTTTATGGACGCGACCTTGTAGATGTTGTAGAGAAGTTTGGACCATTCACATGGACGGCGCAACAGTTTGTTGAGCTACTGCGCAAAATTCCTGTACGCCTTTATTCAATTGCAAGCAGTCAGCTAGCGAATGAGGAGGAAGTACATGTAACGATTGGAAAGGTAAGCTATGAGCAAGATGGTCGTGTACGTGGTGGTGTGTGTTCGACACAGGTAGCAGAGCGTCTAGAGGAAGGTGACCGTGTACCAGTTTATGTACATAAAAATCCGAACTTTAAATTACCGCAAAACCCAGACACGCCAATACTTATGATTGGTGCAGGTACAGGCATTGCACCGTTCCGCTCGTTTGTTGAGGAGCGTGCTGAGCGCGGTGACGCGGGGAAGGCATGGTTATTTTTCGGCGATCAGCATTTTGTGACGGACTTCCTTTATCAAACAGAATGGCAGCGTTGGTTACAAGACGGCTCATTAACAGAAATGTCGGTTGCCTTCTCACGTGATACGGAGCACAAAGTATATGTACAGCATCGTCTAAAAGAAAATGCACAACAAGTATATGAATGGTTAGAGCAAGGCGCAGTGATCTACGTGTGCGGCGATGAGAAAACATTAGCAGTAAGTGTAGACGAAGCATTACAAACGATTGTTGAGCAAGTGGGGGGCAAAACGCAGCAAGAGGCGCAAGAATTTATTCGAAATTTACGTGCCGAGCAGCGTTATCAGCGAGATGTTTATTAAGTAGGAATGAATGGAGAGAACAAGATGTCAAAGAAAATTGTTTTACCACCACAGCCGGGTAATCCGAGCGATGTGGAGCGCATTAAAAATGAAAGTAATTATTTACGAGGCACGCTTGAGCGTACGATGCAGTATCCGCTAAGCTCAGGTATTCCAGATGATGATAACCGCTTAATGAAATTCCACGGCAGCTATTTACAGGATGACCGTGATATTCGTACAGAGCGCGAAAAGCAAAAGCTAGAGCCAGCGTATCAATTTATGGTGCGTGTACGAACTCCGGGCGGTACGGCAACACCAGCACAATGGCTTGTGATGGATGAGATGGGCGATAAATACGGCAACGGCTCATTAAAATTAACGACGCGTCAAGCATTCCAAGTGCACGGTATTTTAAAGTGGAATGTGAAAAAATATATGCAGGAAATTCATGATGTGTTACTAGATTGTATCGCGGCGTGTGGTGACGTAAACCGTAACGTTATGTGTAATGTCAACCCAAATCAATCAGCTTTGCATGATGAGGTATACGAATGGTCAACAAAACTAAGTGAGCATTTATTACCGCGCACACGTGCCTATCATGAGCTGTGGTTAGACGGTGAAAAAATTTATGATGGCCAGGATACAGAGACAGAGCTTGAGCCAATTTACGGTGCCCTGTACTTACCACGTAAATTTAAAATTGGGATTGCGATTCCACCGAGTAATGATGTAGACGTCTTCTCGCAGGATATCGGCTTTATTGCTATTGTTGAAAACGACGAGCTAGTGGGCTTTAACGTAGCAGTTGGCGGTGGTATGGGGATGACACATGGTGATACAGCGACGTATCCACAGCTTGGCCGCTTGATCGGCTTCATTCCGAAAGAGCGCCTGCTTGAAACGGCGGAGAAAATTTTAACGATTCAGCGTGATTATGGGAACCGTGCAGTACGTAAAAATGCCCGCTTCAAATATACAGTCGATGCGCGTGGTGTGGATTGGTTCAAAGAAGAATTACACCGCCGTCTAGGCTGGGAGCTAGGCGAGCTACGTACGTATTCATTCAAGCGTACGGGCGATGAGTACGGCTGGATTAAAGGTGCAGATGGTAAATGGCACTTTACATTATTCATCCAAAACGGTCGTATTCGTGACTTCGAAGACTATAAATTAAAAACAGGCTTACGCGAAATCGCGAAAATCCATACAGGTTTATTCCGTTTAACGCCAAACCAGAACTTATTAATTGCCGATGTGACACCGCAAAAGAAACGTGCGATTGATAAGCTATTAACAGACTACAATATTACAGACGGTGCGCATTATTCGGCGTTACGTCGTAATTCGATTGCGTGTGTATCACTACCAACATGTGGTCTTGCAATGGCCGAAGCGGAGCGCTACCTGCCGTCATTAATTACGAAAATTGATAAAACATTAGCGGAAATCGGCTTGCTTGAAACAGAAATCGGCATTCGTATGTCGGGTTGTCCGAACGGTTGCTCACGTGCGGCGATGGGTGAGATTGGCTTTATTGGTAAAGGGCCAGGCAAATACAATTTATATTTAGGTGGCGACTTTAAAGGTGAGCGCTTAAATAAATTGTACCGTGAAAATATCGGCGAAGAGGAAATTTTAGCGGTGCTAGCACCACTGTTTGCGCAGTATGCAAAAGAGCGCGAGGAAGGCGAACATTTCGGTGATTTCGTCATTCGTGCAGGTTACGTAGAGGCAGTAACAGATGGACGCAACTTCCACAGCTAAAGGATTGATTTGATGTATTCAGTCACGTTAAATATTGAAAAGAAACGGGCTGTTGTTGTCGGTGGTGGCTCTGTTGCGTACAGGAAAATCGTCGGTTTACTGGCGGAGGGTGCGATCATTCTGGTCATTAGTCCAGACGTTACAAAGGAAATTGAGACGCTGATTGAGCAAAAGCGTGTTCAGTGGACTGCTCGAAAGTTTGAGGCGACCGATGTATTTGGTGCATTTCTCGTCATTGCCGCAACGAATTGCCGCAACGTAAATGCACAGATTGCAAGCTGTTGTCAGTCTTACCAACTCGTCAATATTGTGGATGATCCAGCGCGCAGCACATTTCATGTCCCAGCGAAGGTGCAGCGCGGTGAGCTTGTCATTACGGTATCAACAGGCGGTGCGAGTCCGCTCCTCGCAAAAAAAATTCGCGATGACATTGCAGTGCAGTACCCGGAAGATTATGCCGACTACATCGCATTTTTATCCAGTGCAAGAAAGCAAATACTCACTCGTTCGCTCGCACCTAAGCAGCGAAAAGAGCTGATTAGGCAAAGTCAGCAGGATGAATATTATCATTCGCTAGAAGCACGCCACGTATTTTTGCAACAACTAAATAGAGAGTAAGTATTTGTCATTTGGCGTGTTCGGATTATCCGAATACGCCTCTTTTTTTGGGATAAGAAAGTAAAGGTTTTCGGGGGAGTTCACATAAGAAAAGACATCATGACGCGCCATGTGTTTTTCTAACTAGAGAAATGTAGTGGATTTGTATTAAGGGCGCGATTTCTTGTACAATATTTTTGAGGTGAGGACGATGATTTATATTGGCTTAACAGGCTGGGGCGACCACCCAACTGTCTATAGTAGCGCAACAGCCGCACGTGATAAATTATTTGATTATAGTGGGCATTTTCCAGTAGTGGAGCTTGATACGTCCTTTTATGCGATTCCCTCTGTAGAAAATGTTGAGAAGTGGTGTAAGGACACGCCGGATAACTTCAAGTTTGTCGTCAAGGCGTACCAGGGCATGACCGGGCATTTGCGTGATGAGCTGCCATATGAATCACGTAATGATATGTTTAACGCATTTCGTGACTGCGTGGAGACTTTTAGGAAGCATGGTAAGCTCGCGATGGTACTTGTACAATTCCCGCCGTGGTTTGATTGCCAGGGGAAACATGTACAATACATTTGTTATATAAAACAGCAATTAGCAAAATTTCCAGTCGCCATCGAATTTCGGAATCAAACATGGTACGCTACTCATATGAAAGAGAAGACGATTACTTTTTTAAAAGAGCAGGAGCTCATTCATACAGTTTGCGATGAACCGCAAGCAGGCAGTGGCTCGGTGCCGTTTGTACCAATTGCGACAAGTGATATGGCACTTGTGCGTATTCATGGGCGCAATGTGCACGGTTGGCGCAATATCGGACACAATGAAAACTGGCGTAAAGTACGTTTTTTATATGATTACACGGAGGACGAGCTGCGAAAAATGAGCGCGGACATTCAATTTTTACACAAGCAGACACGTGACGTGTTTGTATTGTTTAATAATAATTCGGGCGGACACGCGGCGGCGAATGCGAAGCTATTTCAACAATTAGTCGGTGTCACATTTGACGGGCTTGCGCCGAAACAATTAAATATGTTTGAAGGGGAGCTTTGATGACGTACTTTCTTCTATTCGCCATCGCGATGTGCTCCGGCATTGTTGGTGCACTCGTCGGTCTTGGTGGTGGCGCGATTTTAATACCGGCGACGCTCTTTGTCGGCATTAATTTAGGCTATATTCCAGATATTACACCACAAACGGTTGTTGGTTTGTCGGTCATTATGATGATTTTTACGGGACTCGCTTCAACGCTTTCCTATATGAAATCAGGCATGGTTGATTTTAAATCGGGCTTTATTTTATTTATTGGCAGTATTCCTGGGACAATGCTTGGGGCGTGGCTGAATAAAGGCTTAGATTTACCATCGTTTAATTTATACTTTGGTATTTTACTCGTTGTGTTGGCGATTATTTTGCTTGTTCGTGACTATATAAAGCCTGTGAAATGGTTTGTGGCGCACGGAACGAAGCGAACATATGAGGACGACAGTGGCAACGCACATGTATACGGCTATCCAATTTGGTTTGCTGTACTGCTGTCATTTTTTGTTGGCTGCATGTCGGGGCTGTTTGGTATTGGTGGCGGTTCGATGATTGTACCGGCGATGATTATTTTATTTTTATTCCCACCGCATGTGGCAGTCGCAACATCGATGTTTTTAGTACTTTTAACGTCCATCGTCAATTCAGCGAGTCATATCTATTTGGGGAATGTGCCGTGGATTTATACGGTTCCCGTTATTATCGGCGCGTTTTTAGGCGCAAAATTAGGCGCGAAAGTTAGCAAAAAGCTTGATTTTAAGGCACTCGTTGTCGCGCTAAGAATCGTTTTATTATTACTAGGTGTGCGTTCAATTTTAGATGCATTACTATAGGTTTTTTCGGAAAAATGAGGTGGCTAGATGAAAGAGACAATTCATATTTTTCATACGAATGACGTACACAGTCATTTTAATTATTGGTTTAGAAGTCAAGCGTTTGTCAAGGCACAGCGCACGCTTTTTGCGGCGCGCGGTGAATCGAGCCTACTGATCGATCTCGGAGATCATATGGATCGTTCGAATATTTATACAGAGGCGACGCTTGGGCGTGGCAATGTTGAGCTATTAAATGAGGCACAATATGATGTGGTGACGCTCGGCAATAATGAGGGGATTACGTTGTCATTTGACGAGCTAGTCGAGCTGTATGCGGAAGCACAATTTGAAGTCATTGTCGGTAATTTACAGGCGACGGCTGTGCCAAATCCAGATTGGATGAAGCCGTATACAATTATCACAACAAAATATGGGACAAAAATTGGCATGATTGCCGCAACGGCACAATTTAATGCGTTTTACGAAGAGCTTGGTTGGCATGTGTCAGAGCCACGTCTGAATTTAGTAGAAACGGCTTATCGCATGCGCGGAGAGGTCGATATTTTACTATGCTTGTCGCATTTAGGGATTAATGAGGACCGACTGCTCGCAGAGGAATGTCCAATCATTGACGTCATTTTTGGTGCGCATACGCATCATATTTTGCCTGACGGTGAGCTTGTGAACGGGGTGCTGTTGACAGGTGGCGGTAAGTTCGGTCAATATACAGGGCATTTAACGTTGCAATTTGACCGTGAAACGATGCAACTACAAAAGCGAGATCGTCTTATTGAAAATGCGTTACTATCCGAAGTAGGGAATGAGATGGAACGGCTACACGCGTTGCATGAGGAAGCGAAGCAACAATTACAGACACCGCTATTTCAATTAACGAAAACGTACCATAAGGAATGGTTTCATCGTTCGCAGTTATCCGATTTATTTGCAGCAGCGTTGTTTGATTATGCAGATGCTGATTGTGCAATGTTTAATGCGGGGATTTTTGTTGATCATCTTGCAAAGGGCAATGTATCAGCGTATGCGATTCACAAAACGCTACCGCATCCGATTAACCTATGTGTCATCGAATGTACGGGGCGCGAGCTGAAGGAGATTTATATGCAGTCCCAAAATGAAGAGTGGCCACGACTTGAATTAAAGGGGCTTGGTTTCCGCGGTATTATTTTTGGAAAGGTACTGCATTACGGGCTCACAATGGATAAAAAGCGAAAGTTATTCATAAATAATAAGCTAGTGGAACCGGATAAAACCTACAAGTTAGCAACGCTCGATACATTTACATTTGGCTATTTTTTTCCAAACTTTAAGTATGCCAAAAAGCATTATTTATTGCCATCTTTTTTACGCGATATTTTACGTGAGTATTGCAAAAAAAAGTTTGAATGACATCTTTTGTCCGCTTTCCTATTTTTTCTTTAGCACTTATAATGTAAATAACGTATTTTTCAAGAAACGGAGCTAAAGAATGGAATGCGATTAATATCAATTCATGTTTTAAAGGTAGGTATGAGGATTGGGCGTACAATCTGGAATGAGGCTGGGCACCCACTTTTGCAAAAAGATGTCATTGTTACAGAGCGTATTTTGGAACGTTTAAAAGAACTGAATATTCGTTATCTGTATATTGAGGATGGGATTTCCAGCGGTATTCAGGTGGAGGAAACGGTAACGGCTGAAAAACGTCATAAAGCTGTGAAGCATATTACGAACTCCTTTAAAGAGGTGAGGCAGGCAAAATCAGCACAAGCTTCATACATTCTCGATCAGCAATCAAAAGTGATTGGCTCGATTGTAGAAGATTTGATGGATGCAATTTTAGGTAGTGAAGAAGTATTAACGGTTTTAGGTGATGCTTATCTTTATGATGAATATTTGTACCAGCATTCGTTTCAAGTGACGCTTTATTCCATTGCTATTGCGAAAGAAATGGGTTATTCCTATGAAGATTTACGTTTAATTGGCATTGGCGCTATGCTGCATGACATTGGAAAATTAATCGTGCCAACAGAGATTTTAATGAAGCCTGGTAAATTAACGGATAGTGAATATGAAGTGATGAAGGACCATGCACGTCACGGCTTTGATATTTTGCGTAATTTACATTCAGTCTCACTACTTGTTGCACATTGTGCGTTCCAGCATCATGAGCGTATAGATGGCAGCGGTTATCCGCGCGGGCTTGTCGATTATGAGATTCACCCATTTGCGAAAATTATTGGTGTTGCTGATGTATTTGATGCGGTGACGTCGAATCGTGTGTACCGTGCCAAAATGTTGCCATCTGAAGGAATCGCGATTATCGAACAAGGTAGCGGGAAGATATTTGACCCGCGCGTTGTTGAGGCACTAAAGCGCAGTATTGCCATCTATACAAATGGAAGCATTTTAAAACTAACAGATGGTCGACGTGGGATTGTGTCACGACAAAATGTGAAGGCCCCTGAACGCCCTTGGATTCGTGTATTTGAAGAAGTCGAAGGAAGCATTTTAAAGGCGACATATGAAATTAACCTCGTGGATCATCCAGAAATTGTAATTGAAAAAGTCGATACAGATTACATTGTATACGCTGAATAGATAAATTCCCCTTATCATAAAATACGATGAGGGGGATTTTTTTGTTTTCTCGTCGAAAAAACAAGATGATTTTCGCGCGCAATAAGCCGAAAAAATCGAATTGGCTCGTTCTATTAGTCGTAAGCTTGATTGGAATGATTTTCGTGATGATTTATTTTTTAAATATGCGTTTAATGCCGACGTATTTACAATATGCCGAAGTACAAACGGATAAAATTGCGTCCTATGTTGTTAATAAAGCGGTGAATTCACGCACATCTAGCGTGCTTGATGTCAATGATATTATTGTCGACCTGCCCAGTGAGGTAGACAATATGATTACGACAAAATTTAATACGGAAATTATTAATCAGGTGCGTGCGGAAACGACGACGCTTGTCAAAGAATATTTAGAGCAAGCGGAAAATGGGGACCTCACGCATTTACCGAATTTAGACAATGTTGAATATGATGTTGGTCGCATGGAGGCGGGGGATGGCATCGTATTTTTCGTACCGCTCGGGCAAGCAGCGAATGTTCCGATTATCGGTAATTTAGGACCGAAAATCCCGATTCGTTTTCATATTATCGGGAATGTCCATAGTAATGTGGAATCGTCTGTGCGGGAGTTTGGTATTAATAATGCCATTGTGGAAGTGACGGTATTACTAGAAGTGAATGTGCAAATCATCGTGCCATTTGCGAGTAAATCTGCATCTGTTGAGCAAAGAATTCCTGTAGCAATTGGTTTAGTAAGGGGCTCTGTGCCACATATTTATAGTAACGGTGAAGGTGCGCAGCCTTCAATCGAGGTACCTATTCCTTATGATAAATGAATGAGCAGTTGTTGAAGGATTGGGAATATGTTACATTGTCAAGAGAGTTAATTTTAGTATTTTTAAACATGTTTTAATTAAGAAAATCGAAAGGGTGAGAGCGATGACATCTTGTAAACCGACGAGTAATAAGGAAGAACATATTCGAAAACCAGATTGGTTAAAAATTAAATTAAATACGAATGATGAATATAAAAGCTTGAAAAAACTGATGCGCGAAAATAATTTGCATACGGTTTGTGAGGAAGCGCGTTGCCCAAATATTCATGAATGCTGGGGCGAGCGCCGTACAGCGACAATGATGATTTTAGGGAGTGTATGTACGCGCGCCTGTCGCTTTTGTGCGATTAAAACAGGGCTGCCGACAGAGCTTGATTTAGCGGAGCCAGAGCGCGTGGCAGATTCTGTTGCAATTATGAATCTGAAGCATGTCGTCATTACAATGGTCGCGCGTGACGATTTAAAGGACGGAGGGGCAGAGGTATTAGCTGAAACAGTGCGTGCGATTCGTCGAAAAAGCCCACTCACATCGATTGAAGTGCTACCATCAGATTTAGGTGGGACGGAGGAAAACTTGCAACTGTTAATGGAGGCGCGTCCTGATATTTTAAATCACAATATCGAAACAGTGCGTCGACTAACGCCAAGAGTACGCGCAAAGGCAAAATACGAGCGCTCGCTTGCGTTTTTACGTCGTGCAAAGGAAATGCAGCCGAATATCCCGACAAAATCGTCACTGATGATTGGGCTTGGGGAGACGGTGGAAGAGATTTATGAGGTAATGGATGACTTGCGTGCAAACAATGTGGATATTATGACAATTGGTCAATATTTACAACCGACGAAAAAGCATTTACCTGTAAAAAAATATTACTCTCCGATTGAGTTCGGTAAGCTACGCAAAATTGCGATGGAGAAAGGCTTTAAGCATTGTGAGGCAGGTCCGCTTGTACGCAGTAGCTATCATGCAGATGAACAAGTAAATGCAGCAGCAAGCCTAGTTAGTGAATAAATAATTTCACTTTATGAGACGTTTTGAAGGTATAATAAGTAGCGGAGGTGTTCCTTGAATGATTATTGCAGAAGGCTATGCCTACGAGTTGATTGAAAATGTTCGCGAAGGCTTTAATGAAGAGGATTTTTTAGGGCGCTATGCGGATATTTTAACGAAATACGATTATATCGTAGGTGATTGGGGCTACGGTCAGCTTCGTTTAAAAGGCTTTTTTGATGACAAAAACAACAAATCAACATTCGATACGAAAATTAGTACGTTTGAAGATTATTTATATGAATACTGTAATTTTGGCTGTGCCTATTTTATTTTGCACAAAGTAGGACGCGCTCAGGAGCCGCAGCCGATTACGATAGAAGAGCCGGTAGAACAACTAATAGAAGAGTAAAAGAAGTGCCCACATATTTTCTGGGCACTTCTTTTTTTAGCTTAGCAATTCGCGTAAATATTCACGCAAGTCAATCGCTTCTTCTTCTGTACGGTTATACACATGCTCTAAATAACCAGGCTCCTCGATATCATCTGAGCCGATAATCGCAAAGCGCCCGAACTGAATATCAAGTACAAGCACCTTACCAAAAAAGCGGCTGCTTTGCACAATCGCTAAATCGTAGCGCTGCGTTTTACCAGCAAAGCTGACGAAGCGCGTTTTTGTGTCTTCTACATCATCATATAAGAAAAATCGTTCCATTTTGCAAATGCTCCTTCCGAACCTCAAGAATATGGTACTATAGAAGAGAAATCACTATCAACACTTATTACCGAAATGGAGGCTTTATCTATGTATTTCGTAGATAGAAACAAAATTACATTAAACTTAGCCCATTTAAATGAGCTATTAGCTATTTTTGAAGGCAATGACAATTGGTTACAGGATGATATTTCAAAGCTTGCCCTGCAACGTATTAGCCATAATGCAATGGAAGCAATGATGGATGTGGGCAATTTAATTATTGACGGCTTCATTATGCGCGACCCAGGCAGCTATGAGGATATTTTAGATATTTTTGTGGATGAAAAGGTAATCCCAGCAGAGATGAAAGCACCTTTATATGAGGTAGTCGGCTTACGTAAAATGCTTGTACGTGAATTTATTGCAGTAGATAACGACAAAGTATTAGCTGTATTTACAACGAGCTTATCCGCAATGAAGGAGTTCTCTACGGCAGTAGAAAATTACTTAACAAACGAGCTTGGCCCTGTGTCAGCATTCTTACCTGAGGACAAGAAATAATGTACAAGGCGTACTGTTTTGATTTAGATGGTACGGTTTTGCGCGGCAAGACGGGGATTCCGAGTGCGGTTGCATTTATTCACGGGTTGCAAGGAAGTGGTGTCGAGCCGTTTTATGTGACGAATAACTCATCCAAAACGCGCGAGCAATTGCAGGAAGGGCTTCTTGCAATCGGTATCACAGCACCACTGACACATATTTATTCAAGTGCACTTGCAACGGCGAAGTATATTGCGCAGCACTATCCGAATGCTACTGTGCAGGTCATTGGCACTGACGGTATTCGAGCAGCACTGGATGCTGAAGGCGTTCATGTTAGCAAGGAACAGCCGGACGTACTTGTCATGGGGATTGACCGCGAGATGACCTATGCAAAGCTTGCCGAGGCAAGTCTTGCAATACAAAAAGGGGCCAAATTAATTGGCACAAATGAAGATGTGAAATTTCCCACTGAGGACGGCTTTGTACCAGGTAATGGTTCATTTGTGCGCTTAGTGGCGAATGTCGCAGGCGTGGAGCCGTTATTTATCGGTAAACCATCGCCAGTGATGTTAGAGGTCATTCAAGCAGAGCACGGCTTTTCGCGCGAAGATATGGTCATGATAGGCGACAATTATGCGACGGATATTTTATGTGGCATTAACTTTGGCTGTCATACCATTCACGTGAATACGGGTGTGACACCGACCGCTATTGTAAATGAGCAAGCGCAGCAGCCGACCTATTTAGTGGAGACACTAGCGGAATTTAACGAATAATAATAAAAATCGTAAGCGAACTTTAAAGGTTTGTTTACGATTTTTTTGATTAGGGGGGATTTTTAAGTGAAGTATATATATATGTTACTCAGCATGTTATTACTTACAGCATGTGGCGCAAATGAGCAACATGAGCCGCAGTTTACTGTTCATGCTTTCAAAGTAGGCAAGGCCGATAGCTTTTTAATTTCGTATAACGATGAGTATGTACTAATTGATGCTGGTGAAGAGGATGACGGGGAAAAGATTGTCAGCTATTTACAAAAGCAAGGTATTACGCAGTTAGCCGCCCTCATCATTACACATTTTGATAAAGACCATGTCGGCGGGGCAGATTATATTGTGGAGGCTGTAGCGGTTGAGACGATTTATGTGCCGGACTATGAAAGTGATAGTAAGCAAACGGCGGAGTTTTTACAGGCGATAGAAGGGCAGGGCTATAAATTAACTAAATTAACGATGGAAACAGCTTTCTCGATGCAGGAGGTAAATGGCAAAATTTATCCACCACAAGCGTTATATGCGGGGGATAATAATAATTCATTAGTGATTAGTTTAAGCTATGGTGAGACAAGCTTTTTATTTGCGGGTGATATTGAGGCGGAGCGTATTCACGACATGCTAGCGCAATCGATTGACACGTATACATTTTTAAAAGTACCACACCACGGCCGCTTTAATGAGCAAACCGCAAGCTTTACAAAAGTGGTACAGCCGAAAATTGCGCTCATTACAAGCTCAGATAAAAATCCAGAGGCAGTGGAAACTGTAAATGTACTTGAGGAGATTGGTGCAGACATTTATACAACACGCGCAGGTCATGTAACGTTTAGCAGTAACGGTACAGAAATTTATGTAAATAAATAGCACGAACCTTAGGCGAGGCACGTGCTTTTAAGATTTAAATTTTCGGGAATAGATTACCACATCGGATTTTCTTCAATGTATTCATAAATGCGTTTTGTCAGTTCAGCAGGTGTATCGGCTTCGACAACATCGCCATTAACGACTGCATAAAACGACTGTGCACATTTTGTACAAAAACTCAAACAGCCATATTCCATCAAATCAATATTCGGATCTTTTTCAAGTGCCTCATATGTTTCTTGGGCACCGTTTGCTAAATTGCTCATGCAAAATTCAACCATTGGATTCACAGTTTGTCACCTCACGCTCATTATGCTACGTTGTTTTCAGGTTTTCGTCAAACGCAAATGCCTTGTGAAAAATTTCACAAAAAATTGATTCGTAGATATTGTGAAAGTTATCACAATATCTTATAATGAATTTGAAGAGTTTGTGAACAATATATCACTTGTTTAAGAGGAGAATTTTATGCAAAAGCTAGTATTATTAGGCGGGGGCTACGGTAATATGCGTATGTTATTACGCTTACTTCCAAACGTTCCGGCAGATGTAGAAATTACGCTTGTGGATCGTACGCCGTTTCACAGCTTAAAAACAGAATTTTATGCACTTGCAGCAGGTACATCAACAGATAAAGAAATTCGTGTTGATTTCCCAGAGCATGATCGCTTAAAGCGCGTATTTGGAGAAATCGTGCGTATTGACCGTGAAGACAAAAAAGTCTTCCTAGAGGACGGTCAAGAAGTAGATTATGATCAATTAGTTATCGGTCTAGGCTGTGAGGATAAGTATCACGGCGTGCCAGGAGCAGATGAGTACACATACAGTATTCAGACAATCGCCAAATCACGCGTTACATTTGAAAAGCTTTGCGGTTTAGCGCCAGGCTCTACAGTTGGGATTGTCGGTGCTGGTCTATCTGGTATCGAGCTTGCAAGTGAGCTGCGCGAGAGCCGTTCAGATTTAAATATTAAATTATTTGACCGCTCAAACCGTATTTTACGCGACTTCCCAGAAAAGTTAAGTCACTACGTAAAATCATGGTTTGAAAAGAATAATGTTGAGGTCATTGCGAACTCAAACATTACAAAGGTTGGAGATAAACAACTTTACAATCATGATGAAATAATCGACGTGGATGCCATCGTATGGACTGCGGGTGTACAGCCGGTAAAAATCGTACGTGAATTAGACGTAGAAAAAGATAAATTTAACCGTCCTGTTGTGACGAAGCATTTCCACGTAACAGACGACGAAAATGTATTTGTTATCGGTGACTGTGCGTCATCTACATTACCACCAACTGCACAGCTTGCTGAAGAACAAGCAGAGCGCGTCGTAAAAGTAGTACGTGCACGCTGGAGCGGCGAGGCAGCACCAGAGCTTAGCGACATCAAGATGAAGGGCTTCATGGGCTCACTTGGTAAAAAGCAAGGCTTCGTACATTTAGCAGATACGACAGTAACAGGCCGTATCGCACGCTTAATGAAATCAGGCTTACTTTGGATGTATAAGCGCCAAAATGATAATTAATTAGAAAAAATCCCGTGCGCACTCAAATGCGAACGGGATTTTTCTATTATTCAGCCTCTGTAAAGCCTAGCTTTTCAAGCGCGGCATATACGGGCTTAATTTGTATATAGCCTTCACCCACAACCTCATCATTAATAAGTACGAGTGGATAGAAAAATTCATCTTCTGCAATACGGTCCGCATAAGCTTGATCACGGTCGTTACCGAGTGTGTTTTCAATATCAATATAACGAATTGTAAAGGGTTGGTTTTTATACTTGCGCGAAATTGCTGCTTGTAGCCATTCATATGTATCCTTTGATGAGGGTGCGTTTACACAGCTTGCACACATGATGTCTGCTCCGAAAACTTCAATTACTGGGTTTGTCTGTTGCATATTCTTCCGACCTTTCGTCATTCAATATTGGATTTTTTCAGTTGTTCACATTATAATTGATTTTAGTGAAAGGAGTCGAGAGAAATGACAGAAACAGAACAACGAGATCAAGTACAAGAAGTATTAAATAAATTACGTCCATTCCTATTACGCGATGGTGGCGACTGCGAACTAGTAGACATTGAAGATGGTATCGTAAAATTACGTTTATTAGGTGCATGCGGTAGCTGCCCATCATCAACCATTACATTAAAAGCAGGTATTGAACGTGCGTTATTAGAAGAAGTACCTGGTATTATTGAAGTAGAGCAAGTATTTTAATAGTAAAAACTTGTGAAATGAGCATTCATTTCACAAGTTTTTTTAGTTTGTCGCCATTTGCTCTTTTGCAGCGCGTACAAGTTCCCACTGTTCCTTGGCCATATCAACAAGCTTGGCCTCACCGCCAACACGCTGGTTTTCAATAACACGCGAGAAGAAGCGTGTCGCATTTTCATAATCCTCTAAGCGACGAGAAAGCTCGGCAATCATATACATAATGCGCACACTAGACATTTGCGTATTGGCATAATCGTCTGTTGAGAACGACTCCATATAATGATCCCGTGAGATTTTTAAAAAGCGGAGTTCTTGCCCGCTATTTTTTAGCGAACGGTATAACCAGGCAAGTCTTAGCGCAAGACCGGCTGTAATGACGAACTTTTCTTTTTTGATTGTCGCGCAAAGAAAAGCCAGCTTATACGCTTGTAGTGCTTGGAAAACGGTGCGTTCTCCTTTGAAATTGTGTGGAACCCAATTGTTAGAAATTTGTTTATTAATCTCATCTTGCACACCGGGTGCAAAGTATTTTGAGAAGTCCTCTGTAAAGGAGAAGCCGCAATGCTGGCAGACGAATACATTGTAGTATAATGCGTTGACATCATCGGCATAAACCGGTTGAAAATCGCTTTCAGAGTGTAATACTTTAATGGCTTTTGTGCGGACCTTTAATGTGGGGAATTTTTTTTTGCAGTGCAGACAGTCCGTAGACTTTTCATAAAATGGTGATACTTCCATTTGAATATCGTCCCTTTCTTTGTATAAAATAAGTGTAAAATCCAAATATATAGTAAAAAATAACTAATAAATAAAGGTGAGATACGTAGTTCAATTAAATTAAAAAAATGTATTGCTTAGGTAATTATACATCGAAAAATGAGAATGTGGAATTTTTAATAAAATTTTTTGTAGGCAGTTTTGTTGTAACGATTGTCTTGTGCTTGATATGATAATCATGTAAAGGACGGTGACTGAAATGACAATGAATAAACAGGTAATCATTTTAACAGAGGCGGCATCATTTCAAGTCAAAGAAATGATGGCACAAAACGAAGAAGAGCATGCAAGCTTACGTGTCGCTGTAAAAGGCGGTGGCTGTAGTGGCTTATCATACGGCATGGCATTTGACCAAACAGTAAACGACGATGATTTTGTAGATGAGCAGCACGGTATTCGAATTGTTGTGTCAAAAGAGGATGCGGCGATTTTAGTGAATACGAAAATTGATTTTAAACAATCACTTATGGGCGGCGGGTTTACAATTGATAATCCAAATGCCCTTGCTTCGTGTGGATGTGGCACGAGCTTTAAAGCTGCGGCACGACCAGCAGAACCGCAAAGTTGTGAATAAATGAAAACGTTATTAGGATTGTAAATAGAATATACACAATCCTGCAAATGTGTAAACACAATGTATTTAGTATTATAAATACCAAGCCTTTTCAATTTGGATGTTATGAAAACATTACAAATTGAAAAGGCTTTTTTGTATTGCATACGGATGATGTATGAAATTATGAATATTTTAATAAAAATGTTTTTTTAAAATATTTATAATTTAACTCAATTTTAACCTTAATAGTGTAAATCTGAGATATATATAATTATTCGTTTTATTCTAGGGGGAAACTTATGAAAAAGATTATTTCATGGTTCGTCGTATTGATGCTAGTAGTGAATACAATCACGCCAGCTACAGTATTTAGTGCTACGACCACACCTGCAAAGCCGAACGAGGAGATTTTAGCGTTTTTGGAAGAGGAATATGGTGCTGAGCAGGCAGATGCTGCATACAGTACATTGCAAAAGCTAGGTGTATTAGATGGGAGCGGAGGCATTGTACAAATGCCGGTTCATTTTAATGGGGAAACATATACCATAGACGAACTACAGCCCATTTTGAATGATCCAGCAACGGATTTATCGCAAATGGCTGAGGTAGATGGGCAGCCGATTAGCTTGGAATCTATAAAGAAAATTATTGATATTGAAACTGAAATTGAAGAAACTGCAGCGTATCAGGATACATCAAATGTTGAGATTACAGAGGAGCATTTGACGAAGTTAGAATCATTGGTTGAGCAAGCTTCTAAAGAGGGTCTTCAGACTACCGAAGCACCCGCAAGCGCAATAAATGCAAATACATTAATGGCGACGAATGAGGAAAAGAAAGATCCACGTGGGAAATATGAAATTCCGCTCGATGGGTATGATGATGAAATCGTTGTTTCGGTTACAGATGCTAAGACGTGGCCTACTCGCACTGTGACAAAATCTCTTGATAAATATTTCTATCCACATACCTCAGATGATACTAAAACGGAAATTACATTCGAATTAAATAAGCCAGTTGAAAAGGAAGTATCATTTGCCTATGAATTTATAGGGGGAGCATACGGTGCTTATGTGACACTAGAATTAAAAGATCCTGAAATTCCTTTTAGCTATAATAAAATTGTTTCAAAAGAGTTGATGCAGATGCCCGAAAAAAGTGGGCTAGGTGATATTTTGACTGATACGGCTAGCGATAATCGAATTACATTTCAGCCAAATCAAACATCGGTTACGTATACTGTTTCGATAGATATGTTGAAGCTGGGCTATTCAACAGGAATGCTTACCTATCTACCACAAAATCGTGAAGCAAAGTATAAAGATAGTATTCTTCAGAGGTTATGGACGAATTATGCCAAAGGAGATTACTTACATTTTTATGATTATAAAAACTTAGATTCCATTCGTTTTGATGCAAGGAAGTTATACGAAAAGGCTTGGGCGGATCATTACCGAAATATGCATACTTATGAGGGCGGCGCTTATTTAACGTTCACAGCATTTAAAAATACGTCTGCCCAATTTGAAAGTGGTTCGGTAGGTAATAAATTTGGAAAATGGACACCAGGGCATTTCGTGCAGGAAAATTTTTATACAAGAGAGACAGAACCTGGAATTGACGGTGTTTATGCCAAACCAGGTACATATAAAACCGGTCAATTGATACCGATAGTTGTGGAATATAACAAACCGATGGCAGCTGGATGGTTGAATGATTATACCTACCTTTCACAGCCTAATCAATATATGGCGATATTTAAGAACAGTTCACACCTTACTTTAGCAAATGGCGAGGTAGCGGTACCAGAATTATTAGGTTCTTATGCGTTAGATCGTTCTTTTATGCCTGCTTATCAACAGGAGTCAATGAAACTAAAGCTTGGTCAAGCTTCGATTTCAACAATACTAGGCTATAGCGCCGTTGTTGAAAAAGAAACGGACATGACAGATTATGAAGTAAAAAGCGCCCGAAATATGACAGATGGCTATGCATTTGAATATAGTCGAGAAAACATAGTGTCTCACCAAAGAATATCAGAACATACAAAAAATAGTATTGAATGGAAACAGGGGTTCACTAATGAACCAGAAATAGAAATAGTACCAAATCGTGCAGATGCCTTTACGTCTATTTCGGTCGATCAAGATGTGTACCGCGTTGGTGATACATTAAAGGTAACTGTTGAGGTGGACCATGATAAGGACAAAGCCTCCCCTGCGAATTGGATTTTAGATGGTGGCACGACAATTGAGGATTTAAAAACACGTATCTTAGTGTCGATTGGCGACCGAGAAAATGGTGTCATACAAAATTTAGATTGGAAACGTAATCCAGATGGCTCAGAGGTACTACCGCTTACGTTAGAGGGTTCTATTAAATTAACGCAAAAAATGGTGAGCTATATTTCTCAGGAGCATGAGAATACAGGAAACTTAAGAGCAAAAATCTATTATTTACAGGAAGGTACAGGAACAGATACGAGCTTAAGCCGCTTTGTCATGTATTTAGATAAAAAAGCCGAGTTTGTTTTAAAGGATGTTTCGTATATTTATCCTGAGGATTTAACGATTCATTATCCGAGTACGTGGCTTTCCGGAAAAGAAAATACGATTACAATGGAAGACCAAGAAGAAACGCAACTAACATTCACGTATCCAGAACAGGCGACTTTTGTGACAGAGGATCAATTTGAGTGGACGAGTAATAACCCAGCAATAGCAGATATTTTACAGGATGGAACGATTGTACCGAAGGCAGAGGGGAAAGTTAGTTTTAAGCTGACGGCTAAAAATAATGATACATTGGAGCCGGAAACTTTTGTTATGTCAAAAACGATGGAGATTTTCACAACAGACGTTCCATTTTTACGTGTACCAAAGAGCTTAAAGCTTATCCGAACTGCGCAAAGCGAGGATACGACGATTACATGGTCTTCAAATATGCAGCAAGTATTAAAGAAATTAGCAGAGGAAAGTGGGCAAGCTATTAAACAGGCTGATTTTAAAGTAGAGCTATTTGAAGGAATTCATACGTTAGCTAGCCTAAAGGAAGAAACGCCGATAAAAGCATGGGAGGCACCTGCTGCAAGTACACTTGTTAATGCAAGTAGCTTTGTGATTCCAGGTAGTAATTTAACGAAAGTGTCTGAACGGGATATACCAACCTATACGGCAAAAATAAGTATTGAAAATCCTACTTCAGCGGACCTGCAATTAGTAGATGTTGTACAGCTTGTTGTAAAGCGTGCGCCTACAAAAGTAGCGTTTGAAGGTGAAACGATTCAGTTTCTAAAAGATGATGTTGGGACACTAAATGTTCCGTTTACATTGAAAAATTTTGAAGGGAAAAGTAGCAGTGAATTTTCAATAGAAGTTATTCGCCAGGAGGAAGGGAAAAATCCTGTAACGGTTCAAACAGCTAAATATGACCCAGAAACGAAGAAATTTACACCACAGGGTATCACAGCAACTGGTGGTACATTAAAGGTAAATGTAGAACCTGTTGCAAATAACAGTCGCGCAAAATATATTTATTTGATTCGTGCCAAGGCAAAAAATGATGGTGATGACGCATGGTCTCAAGATTCGATGTATATCCATGTTTATCGAACAGATGCTTTTGCCATTCAAGTGGATGAGCAAGCAAAACAAGCGCATACGCTGACAAATATTGATGAGATTAGTCAAATGAATAGCGGACAAATCGTCAATTTAAACCGTCAAATTTTCTTGAAAAATCAGTTGAATATTAATTACAAAGATTACAATGAGCTAGGGACACTACTTGATCAATTTGCATGGAAATCGAGTAACCCTATAGCCGCAGACGTGTATTATCGCTCAAATGAAGTGATAGACAGTGTAGATAATTTTTCAAATAAATCGTATCAGGCGCGTACACAATTCACACTTGTTGGAGAGGTCGATGGCCAAACGACGATTAAAGCGACACACATGAATACAGGGATTGAAGCAACGCTTGATTTAACCGTTGAAACGCTACAAGATAAACTTTATTTATTCCAGTTCTATCCGAAAACGCAAACAGAAATTACCTATACAAATGGGGATAATGTGGAGCGGGTTGCACATTCAGATGCGAATGGAGCTTTAGCTATTTATGAGGAGAAGGGCATCAAAAGCGATGTATATGTAAAATCGCAGTTTAACAATAGTGTGTATACAGGAGTAATTAATCAAGAATCCTTAAAAACGAAAGAACGAAATGCAGTTAAAAAAGAGCTTTATCCGCTTAATAGTTTACAGCTCCGTCAGCTTGCAAAGGTTGAGGTCTTTTATAAAAAGCCAGATGGCACACCGTATACAGGCGACGTGACGTATTTTGCAGGTGTTTATAAAAACGATGCCTATGCTGAGCCAACAGAAATTGGTGGAACCGGTGTGACAAAAACATTAGGCAGTGATGGTAGGCTTGAAATTATTTTTGATACAACGGACTTTTATTCATCTGAGTTAGGTGAGACGAATGCAAGTACGTTATCTGCAAAGGATAAATTACAGTTCATTGTTGAAACACATTTTGCGGATAATAAGTATTATCCACAAATTTATCGTGTGAGTGGTGATACAAAACCAGTTGACATGGTTGCCGTTGGATCAAAAATTTCTATGTTAAAAGCTAATGAATCAGCGGAGAAAACACCATTTTTAGTCAATCAATTTTATCAATCAACAAATGCAGCAGGTGCGTTTGATTTAACGCGTTATGCCGATGAATTTGGAATTCGAAAATCGATGCCGTCGATTGAGATTATTTCGGAAATGATGTGGTGGGGCAAAAATGTAGATAAGGCAGCTCAAGTGAAGTTACTTGATAATGTAGGAACATTTCCAAAAGGGCAATCTTATGTCACAAAGCAATATCCATTCTCACAATATTATACGACGACACATCGTCAGCTTATTAATCGTGAGACGATTTGGCTAAACAATACAGAAAAAGGTCCATTAACGTTTAATTTATATGAACAGCCAGATACGTTTACAAAAAACGTAACGAGCGAGGCGCGTTTAATCAATATGATTGACGAAGATGAAGTAACAGCAGCAGAACTGAAAAATAAGTTACGTGAAATGAAAAATGAGCTGACAAGCACAAATACAAACTTTAGTGGACCGAGTAATAATGACCGAGTAGTTTTAGAAACATTGCAATTACTAGGTAATTTAAATGTAAATGCAGGCCCAATGTCAATGAGTGTAATACCGACTGACAATCCAAGTGTTTATAGAACACTTGTTAAGGTGAATGTCGGAAGTTTCCCGAAAACAGACCAGGAAGGGCTAGATACCCAACTATTTCAGAAGAAAAGTGCTAATTTTAATCCGGGGCCTGATGATGTAGAGGATCTTTTGTTTTCAAATTATGTAGAAGATAAAAGAGCGGCCATTTCACAAAATAAAGATGGTCATTCCAAT
The DNA here is from genome assembly GCA_040274725.1 of Solibacillus sp. Lineage (GTDB taxonomy): Bacteria > Bacillota > Bacilli > Bacillales_A > Planococcaceae > Solibacillus. Next base: position 103,812 of record JBEMAQ010000011.1, read on the forward strand.
TCTGGAGAGGATTTTGGCTTTGCTGGATTTTATTTAGGTGAAATTATTTTTAATGAAGAAACAGGTCGATGGGAAAATGTACTGCTTACAGGTAGGGTACGAGCAGGCGCAGGATTCTCTTATAGTCAGAGTATGAATGTACAGGTTGGACCAATACCAGCTACGTTTTCTATAGGAATAGGCGGCGGTGGAGATATTGAATTTGCAACAAATGCAGCTTATCAAGCGAATGCGAGTCAAGCATGGACTGATCCAACGCTACAAAGAGCAAACGATTATTTAACATCTTTACGTCTATATGCTTATATAGAAGCATTTGGTGGTGTTGGATTTGACTACTCTATTATTGCTGCAAAAATCGGTGTATTTGGTCGTATATCAATGGATAATACGAGTAAATGGTTAAATCAGCAATATTTTGCAACAGCAAGTCAACGGAATAAGTTTGGTAATCAATTGACTTTGTCAGGTGTTACAGGTATACGTGCAACATTGAAGTTTTTATTTGTTTCCATTACACATGACTTTGCATCTTTACGTTATACCCATTCGTGGCGAATGAAGCATTGGAATGCTATCGAAAAATATTGGAAAGAAAACTCTCATGAGGCATTAACAAGTGCAAATATGGAGGAGGCAACACTTGCTTATATGCGTTCGATTGGTGTAGAGCCGATGGAAGTAATCGAAAGTCAAACGGTGGAAAGCCGTGATTATTTAGACGCCTATAAACGTGAATGGCATGCTGCTGGACAATCATTACCGCTATTAAATGAGCGTCTTGCGATGCAAACAGTTACTTTATCAACAGCCGCAAATCAAGCAACAGTGCTACAATCTAATGCCTATCCTTACTCAAATCCAGATGTATCCAATGATGGATCTCTTGCTGTTTATTTATCAGATAGTAATAGTGCTAATATTCAGGATACAGTTGCCTCTTGGATGAAACAGGAAAATGGCCAATATGTAGACAAAGGTCCAATCGTAAAGTCAAAAGGTTATGGAGATTCTAATTTAACAATTTCTGGTGAAACAGGCTTTATGGTTGCTACATGGATTCGACAAACAAAGGATATTGTCAAAGGTTCCGGAGAGTCTTTAACAAATGAAGAAATTGTTGAAATGAATAATAGCGCCGAAATAATGGCGGCTGTTTATAATGGGGCTACATGGAAAGAGATTCAATTGACAAACAATGAAACGCCAGACGTTGCACCAGTTGTAGCGGTGAATTCGCGCGGTGAAGCAATTGTCGTCTATCGAAACGTATTAACAAATGAAAGTGATCCATTTACATTTGAGCGAGATTATATTGTGTATCGTGCTTATAATGAGACGGATGGTTGGGGTGAGGAACAGGTTCTTTATAATGGAGAGCATGGAACAGTTACGGGTTTAAAGGTAGCACTATCAGCGTTTAGTAAGGCGGGTATTTTATACTCGGTGAAAGCGCCAAGTAGCGATAATAATAAAATGGTCTTTGAAACAATTGATATTGTGAAAGACCCAGACCAAAATCTCGCTAACGGCTGGTTAACAAAAGGGAGTACAAATTATATTCAATTAGCAGATGAGAATGAGCTAAATGAAAATCCTCAATTAACAATTATGCGAATTGATGGAAGTGAGCGTTTTATTATTGGTTGGTATAACGAAAAATTAAATGCTTCAGGAGCAGTAACAGGTGATATTCGCTTTGAAGCATTAGATCGTGATGGGAATATAAAAAATGACTTTGTTGGTAGTTTAGCAGAGGTTAAAGGGGCCAATGACGTCAAAATAAACCCTAACTTTTCGTTTGTAAAGACATCGATGTTCAGCAGTAAAACAAATATTTATAATAAAATAGATCATTTTTCTATTCTTTGGAAAGAGGCACAAACGGATGTGTCAGGTGTGACAACGACTGTAAGAGATGCACTTTATGCAGTCCAATTTGGGGCAGATGAGTCTGGTGTCTTTATGTCTGGTGCACTTCCAGTTGGTGTAATGCCAGCTTATACGATGGCAGATCAATACAGTGCATATTTAAAGTCTGGTTCGACGAAAAATGTTACAGCGCTTGTGTTAGGGACAACCTATACAACGGATGCACAAACAGTAGGTACTATGCAATCTAGTGGCACTGGAGAAGAAATACCGATTAATATTTCTAAAACAGTCAGTGGGATGTATATGCTTGATGCGTATTATGAGAATAAAATAACGCTTGAGGATGTCATCTATAATCCGTCAGAAATCATTCCTACCTTTGATTTGCCTGTACAATTTGAGGTAGTCAATCAAGGAATGCTACCAATTAAAACGGTGGAAATTAAAATAGCAGGTAATTCGAAGCTATATAATAATTTGACACAAAAACCAAATGAACTGGAACGTTATTTAGCAACATATACGGTTCCAGAAAAAATTGCGAATGTGCCTTATCAGGTAATTGTCACGTTTAGTGATAACTCTATTAAAACAGAAGTAGGTACGCTTGAGCTCGATATCCCAGATGTCGGCGTATCACCAGTAATTCTGACGAAAGAGCAGGATGCCCTTCGTGAAATAGCGATTCCGATTTTCAATCAATCACATGCGACATTAATCGGAAAAGGTCATACCATAAAATATGGTGTTTATACAAATACGACTTTTGATGAAGCGAATTTGTTAGGCAGTGTACAGTCCATTTCAAATGACGATGCCTTCCGCTTGATGGAAATGGGTGGATTTACTACATCCCATACGATTGATATTAATGCGCTGTTAAGTAGAAATGGTGACACGGAAATTCCAAAACAGGGCTATCCATTATTTATCCATGCCTGGGTGGAAGATTCAACCGGTCAAAAAGTGACGGAATTTAACAGCATAAATAATATGGTGTCCTATACAGTAGAAAACTTAGCCGAAAAGTATGATGCGGCACCTGTATTTATTAGTACGGAATTAACAAAGGCTGCAGCAACAACAGCATCTACAGCAAATATTGAAGTACAAAGTACACAAATGGAACCGATCACTTCAGGAAATGTTGTCGTTAACCTACTGGATGAAAATCGAAATGTACTTGAAACAAAATATATTGCAACAGATGCGGCGCAGCTCTTAAGCTTTGCGGCAGAAGAAATAAAAAAATTCACGGTTGCCTTTTCTCAAGGAGGACATTCGGTAGAAGCACGATTCTTTATTGAAAATGCTTCTGATTTAAGTAATACACTAGATGGTCTTACATTTGAAGGTGTAGGTATTCCGTTTGATAGTGCGAATTATACGTATACAGCGGATGTGCAGGATTTGAAGGAAACAAAGGTATTAGCGGTCGCTTCTAATCGCCATTCGAAGCTTACTTTACTCGATGAAGACAATAATGTTTTATCGATAGGGACAGGTGTTTTATCGAATAGGCAATTGCTTGACAAAACGCCTGAGGGTACTGAAAATATTTTCAAAATTAAAGTAACACCCGTAGCGTCAGGTGGAACAGAGTCAACGTATACATTTACAATCCGAAATACAGGGACGAGTAATCCACAATTTAATCTCGTGCTAGATGGTACGCTAGAAGAGAATGGGGTGTACTCAAGTGATGTGCAGGTTTCAATGGCACCATATATGCTCCAAGATTTTAATATTTCGGAAGCTTTAATTCGTGTAAATGAGAATAGTTGGCAAGCTGTTGCCTATGATGGTTCACAGCAGGTGCCATTAACAACATTAACGACTGAGGATACTTTCACAATCGAAGTAAAAGTAGCACTCTTATCGGGCCTAGAGTATCAGTTACCAAAAGAACAGGTGACGCTAAAGCGTTTGCCACTTGCTGATGCACCAGTTGGTATTAGAGCTGTTAATGAATCGGTCATTGGCGCGGCGGATGGTCAGATAGAAGGCGTACAGGTTGGGCAGGAATATCGTTTAATTGATACGACAAATTGGCTACCTGTTTTAAGCAATCCAATTCAAAATTTAGCCCCGGCAACATATGAAATACGTGTGATGGAAACGCAAACACATCAGGCAAGTTCAATTGTAAAGGTGACAATACAGGAAGGACCACTTGCAGCTGGTCTAGCGGCCCCGACAAATATTACGACTGTTCCAGAAACGTTTAAAGGGCGACAGGACGGGAAAATTATCGGGCTGAAAATTGGACAGGAATATCGCTTAATTTCAGATACGGAATGGATAACTGTCATAACAGAGGAGGATGTAGTCGTACCACCAGGCGATTACGAAGTACGCTATATGGAAACAAGAAGCCACTTAGCAAGTAATCCAACAAGTGTTCGAGTGGATGAAGGTGGGCGTATGAACGGTCTAAAGGCACCTTCTATGATTACAGTTATAAATGAATCAAATCGTTTAGCTAAAGATGGTAAATTATTAGGCGTAACCGAAGAGCAGGAATACAAAATGGTGGATAGTATGACATGGATACCAATAACAGATAACACCATTTCAAACTTAGCGCCGGGTATTTATGAGGTGCGCTTTGCAGAGAATGCATACTATGAGGCTAGCGCAATTGCTCAATATACGGTTAAGGAAGGTCCACGAGCGTCAAGAATGAGTCCTACTGGTATTGTAGGAGAATCGGCGCCTAATAAATTAGTTAAGTATGGGAAGATTACAGGCGTTACGTCAGAAATGGAATATGTATCACCATTCGATACGACCTATAACTGGAAGCCAATTGAAGGAACAGAGCTAAATAATTTACTTCCTGGACGATACAGTATTCGATTTGCTCAAACAGATACACATCTTTCAAGTCCTCAGGTAGATGTGTATATTGTGGAAAGTACAGTAAAAGCACCAGGCCCAGGACCATTGGAACTAACTGCTAAAAATGAAACCATTAAAGGGGCAAATGATGGTGCCATCATAGGTGCTGGTTTTGGAACGGAGCATCGCTTAGTAGGAACGACATCATGGATTGCATATAGTGTTGAAGCAAGGTGGTTAGCACCAGGTGATTATGAGGTGCGTACGGCAGAAACAGACGTGCAATTGGCAGGTGAAATTGCGAAAGTAACAATTTTACCAGGCGGATTAGCAAAGTGGCCATATCCACCAACTGGGATAAAAGCGGAAGCTGAAACAAAACCGAATCAAGCGGACGGGAAGATTTTAGGGGTACAGGTCGGACAAGAATATAGTGTACGAGGTACAAATAATTGGATTCCAATTACGAGTGAAGAAGTAACAGGGTTAGCACCTGGGCAATATGAGGTGCGTTTTGCTGAAACGAGCACTCATCTTCCAAGTGACCCGGCTTGGGTAACGGTAGCACCAGGTAAATTGAAGCTTAGTAATATACGTGCTGTCAATGAAACCGTATATGGAGCGAATGATGGAAAAATCACCGGTGTAGAATTTGGACAGTCGTACAAAAAAGCCTATACGACAACGTGGATAGCTGTAAAAGAGAACCAAACCGAGATTACAGGGTTATCGTCTGGGGAATACAGTGTGGCAATTTTAGACGGAAACGAGAATCTTATAGAATCTTTAGACGAAAATAACAATTCTATATATATTAAAAACGTAAAAATTGGATTTGACCAAAAAATGCCTGGACAGGCTATTCCAGCAGGAATTCAAGCAATTGCTGAAAGTGTTAAAGGGGCAAACGATGGGCAGATTGATATTACTAGTGCAAGATTTCCAGTAGAATTACGATTAAAGGGTACGACACATTGGTCTGCGACTTCCTATTTCTTACAACCTGGGATTTATGAAGTTCGTTATAGTGAAAATAATCTTTATGAAGCAGGACCTGTAACAGAATTAACAGTAGAAGAGGGGCCACTTGCGTCAGGTCCAGTAGCACCAACAGGTATTACAGCGGAACCAGAAAGCGTCAAGGGAGCGAAAGATGGGAAACTGAAGGGTGTCACAGCCAGTCAGGAATACCGTTTAGTAGGCGAGACGACATGGACAAAGGTGACAGGAGCAGAAATAACAGGCTTAGCACCGGGTAACTATGAGATTCGTGAAGCAGAAACAGCGACACATGAAGCGGGCGCGATTGCGACCGTAACGGTTATGGAAGGACTGCCATCTCCATTGCAGCCAGGTCCATCTGCACCAACAGGTATTACAGCAGAGGATGAAAGTGTTCGAGGAGCAAATGACGGTAAATTAACAGGTGTTACACCAAGTCAAGAATACCGTCTAGTAGGTTCGATTTTATGGGTACCAATTACAGGAAGTGAAATAACAAATTTAGCACCAAGTAAGTATGAGGTGCGTGAAATGGCAACCGCAACGCATTTAGCAGGCGTAACCGTAGAAGTGACGATCGCCTCAGGACCACTTGCACCAGGTTCATCCGCACCGACAGGCATTACAGCGGAACCAGAAAGCGTCAAGGGAGCGAAAGACGGGAAACTGATAGGTGTTACAGCCAGTCAGGAATACCGTTTAGTAGGCGAGACGACATGGACAAAGGTGACAGGAGCAGAAGTAACAGGCTTAGCACCGGGCGATTATGAAGTACGTGAAGCAGAAACGGCTACATATGAAGCGAGCGCTATTGCGATAGTAACTGTTATGGAGGGACTGCCTTCTGCGTTACAGCCAGGCCCAGCGGCACCAGTAGGTATTGCGGCAGAAGCAGAAAGCGTCAAGGGAGCGAAAGATGGGAAATTGAAGGGCATTACAGCCAGTCAGGAATACCGTTTAGTAGGCGAGGCGACATGGACAAAGGTGACAGGAGCAGAAGTAACAGGCTTAGCACCGGGCGACTATGAAATACGTGAAGCAGAAACGGCGACACATGAAGCAGGCGCTATTGCGATAGTAACTATTATGGAGGGACTGCCTTCTCCATTACAGCCAGGTCCAGCAGCACCAATAGGTATTGCGGCAGAAGCAGAAAGCGTCAAGGGAGCAAATGACGGGAAGTTAATCGGTGTTACACCAAGTCAAGAATACCGTCAAGAAGGCTCAATTTTATGGGTACCAATTACAGGAAGCGAAGTAACAGACTTAGCTCCAGGTAAATATGAGGTACGTGAAAAGGCAACAGCAACACATTTAGCAGGCGCGATTGTGACCGTAACGATTATGGAAGGACTGCCATCTCCATTGCAGCCAGGTCCAGCAGCACCAACAGGTATTGCAGCAGAACCAGAAAGCATCAAGGGAGCGAAAGATGGGAAACTGATAGGTGTTACAGCCAGTCAGGAATACCGTTTAGTAGGCGAGACGACATGGACAAAGGTGACAGGAGCAGAAGTAACAGGCTTAGCACCGGGCGACTATGAAATACGTGAAGCAGAAACGGCGACACATGAAGCAGGCGCTATTGCGATAGTAACTATTATGGAGGGACTGCCTTCTCCATTGCAGCCAGGTCCAGCAGCACCAATAGGTATTGCGGCAGAACCAGAAAGCGTCAAGGGAGCAAATGACGGGAAGTTAATCGGTGTTACAGTAAGTCAAGAATACCGTCAAGAAGACTCAATTTTATGGGTACCAATGACAGGAAGTGAAGTGACAGGCTTAGCCCCAGGTAAGTATGAGGTACGTGAAATGGCAACCGCAACGCATTTAGCAGGTGCCATAACGGAACTAGTAATAGAAGAAGGTCCACTCGCATCAGGTCCATCTGCACCGACAGGCATTATAGTCGTAGCAGAAAGTGTAGAGGGATCGAAGGATGGCAAGTTAATTGGTGTCACAAGTAGTCAGGAATATCGTTTAGTAGGAGAGACGACATGGACAACAATTACAGGTGTGGAGGTTGCAAATTTAGCCCCAGGCGATTATGAAGTACGTGAAGCAGAAACAGCGACACATGAAGCGGGCGAGATTGCGACAGTAACGGTGATAGAGGGATTACCTTCTACGTTACAGCCAGGTCCAGCAGCACCAACAGGCATTACAGCAGAACCAGAAAGCATTGGAGGAGCAAATGACGGTAAATTGATCGGTGTTACACCAAGTCAAGAATATCGTCAAGAAGGTTCGATTTTATGGATACCAATTACCGGAAGTGAAGTGACAGGTTTAACTCCAGGTAAATATGAGGTGCGTGAAATGGCAACCGCAACGCATTTAGCAGGAACTGTAGTGGAGTTAGTAATAGAAGAAGGTCCACTCGCAGCAGGTCCATCCGCGCCAGTAGGAATTACAGCAGAACCAGAAAGTGTAGAGGGAGCGAAAGACGGGAAGCTGAAGGGTGTTACAGCCAGTCAGGAATACCGTCTAGCAGGAGAATCTACATGGACAAAGGTGACAGGAGCAGAAGTAACAGGCTTAGCACCGGGCGACTATGAAGTACGTGAAGCAGAAACAGCAACACATGAAGCGGGTGAGATTGCGACAGTAACGGTAGAAGAAGGGAACCAGGCTTCGTTACAACCAGGTCCATCAGCGCCAACAGACATTACATCGGAAGCAGAAAGTGTCAAGGGAGCGAAAGACGGGAAGCTGATAGGCGTTACAGCCAGTCAGGAATATCGTCTAGCAGGAGAATCTACATGGACAAAGGTGACAGGAGCAGAAGTAACAGGCTTAGCACCGGGCGACTATGAAGTACGTGAAGCAGAAACAGCAACACATGAAGCGGGTGAGATTGCGACAGTAACGGTAGAAGAAGGGAACCAGGCTTCGTTACAACCAGGTCCATCAGCGCCAACAGACATTACATCGGAAGCAGAAAGTGTCAAGGGAGCGAAAGACGGGAAGCTGATAGGCGTTACAGCCAGTCAGGAATATCGTCTAGCAGGAGAATCTACATGGACAAAGGTGACAGGAGCAGAAGTAACAGGCTTAGCACCGGGCGACTATGAAGTACGCGAGGCAGAAACGGCTACACATGAAGCAGGCGCGACTGCGACCGTAACAGTAGAAGAGGGGAACCCAGCACCGTTACAGCCAGGCCCAGCAGCACCAACAGGCATTACAGCGGAAGCAGAAAGTGTCAAGGGAGCGAAAGACGGGAAGCTGAAGGGCGTCAAAGCCAGTCAGGAATACCGTTTAGTAGGCGAAGCAACATGGACAAAGGTGACAGGAGCAGAAGTAACAGGCTTAGCACCGGGCGACTATG
>JBEMAQ010000012.1:0-106037 GCA_040274725.1 Solibacillus sp.
ACCTAATGGTTTGTAATGAATGTGGCCGTGATCAAGTTGTGTTTATACAAGAGAAGTAATCAAAGCTAAACCCCCCCTTTTTCCGTTATTACTATTTAACTAATGATGTATCCCTTCCTAAAATTCAGTGGAGTGTTGATGATGAATTCACAGATGCATTACCGATTATGCAAACAGACCTTGTACTTCAAAAAGATAAAAAAACATTGATTGTGGATGCGAAATTTTATTCTGAGAATATGGTAGCAAGGTTTGAAGGTGGGCTGAAAAGCAAAAATTCGGTAACCTTTATCAAATATTTACATATATAAATAATTGGAAAAAAGAGCCGGATGAAACGGGTGCAGGTATGTTACTTTATGCGAAAACAACCTAACCATATTTATCACATTAAAGGTAATCAAATTTTTGTTGTATCTCTTGATTTAAAGCAAGATTTTAAAGGGATAAAGGAAGGCTTATTAGCATATGCTCATCAACTTTTTGCATAGCTTTATAAATAAAGTTATTGATAGTTTAGTAAAGTGTGGCAAACTACAATAAAGTTTTTTGTTAGAAACAAAAAAATAATTTATTTATGGAGGTAAGAGGATGATTGAGAAACAAAATCAACTTATTCAGTCTTTGATTAAAGGAACTAAAGAACGAAAAATTGATTGGGAATCTGCTTTGCAATTATCATATAAATTAGCTACAGACAAAATAAATGATTTTGAATTTGCTAATGCTTATGGTTTTAAAAAAACAATTAATGAAGAAAGCTATGTCTTTATAATTTGTGAGTTTAAATATAAATGGGGTGGAGAAGTGGGTTTTCCTGAAAGCACTACATACTATTCTTTTACGATTCATAGAGGTAAAAATTCTGAAATAGTACATGAAATTGGACTTGAAAATGAAAATCTAAGTGAACTATTTTTATTAGCGGAATTTAGCGGAAGTTTTTGATACGTTAATAGCAGAATATAACCGTTAAATTTTAGAAGCACTATTATAAAAAATGATAGTTTACACACGTGTTGATTAACTAAATTTCATTTAGCTGAAATAATCACACTTGAAAATGGCAAACCATTATCGGACGCTGTTCATGTTTATTATGGAAATGTGCTAATAATATCGTTTATTTAATTCATGGCGTATTCTAATAAGTGTTTTAGGGTATTAGTTGATGTATTCTTCATTACATAATCTCTTTTAAAAAGTCAAGAATTTTAGAGGTCTAAGTATGTAAGCGTATTCATAAATTGGTTCAAAGAGATAGTAACCAAGCATTACTATTATGGATAGCGATAATAAAATATCTAAAATTAGTAGAATTGCGTGTCTATTATAGCTAATAAAAGTTGAGTTCATAAATGAAAGGGGTAACATATGGAAGTCGCGAAAAAACATCAAGGTGAAATTGTTAATGTTGATGCGGTTGTAATTGGTGCAGGCTTTTCAGGTTTGTACATGCTTTATCGATTAAGGGAGGCAGGATTGTCTACAAGAGTATACGAGACGGGAGGCGGAGTTGGCGGTGTATGGTATTGGAATCGATATCCTGGTGCACGTTGTGACTCAGAAAGCATCTGTTATAACTATACCTTCTCGGAGGAGCTATATAAGGAATGGTCATGGTCTTCTCGATTTCCTGAGCAGCCTGAAATATTGAAATACTTAAATTTCGTGGCTGATAAGTTTGACCTGCGTCCTAGTATTCAATTTAACACGCGTGTTAACTCAGCAAGCTTCGATGAGGGGAGTAATAGATGGGAAATTCAAACAGACCAAGGCGACCAAGTATCAGCTAAATACTTCATCACAGGAGTAGGTTGTATATCGACGACTAACATACCTAATATTAAAGGGTTAGATCACTTTGAAGGTGAGCAGTATCACACTGGTCATTGGCCACATGAAAAGGTAGATTTCACTGGTAAACGAGTTGGTGTGATTGGAACTGGTTCGAGTGGTATTCAGTCTATACCAGTTATTGCTAAAGAGGCAAAACATCTTACGGTTTTTCAACGTACACCACAATTTAGTGTACCAGCAAAAAATCACCCATATACGTCAGAGTTTCTTGAAAAATCAAAAGAAAACTATCACGACATGAGACATATAATGCGTAATTCCGTGGGTGGTATGGCGATGTACTATGGAGAGAATTCCGTATTAGATCACACTCCTGAACAACGCCATAAAGTACTAGAGGCGGCTTGGGAAAAGGGAGGATGGGCTATTCTATTCGCGTATAATGATCTCCTTATTAATGAGGAAGGAAACGAGCTTGTTGCGGAATTTGTGCGCTCGAAAATTCGAGAGATTGTGAAGGATCCAGAAACAGCTGAAAAGCTAGTACCAGACCATTATTACGGTACAAAGCGAGCTATTATTGATACGGAATACTTTGAAACATACAACCGCGAAAATGTTAGTTTAGTAGATGTAAAGAAGGCACCAATTGAGGAAATTACATCGAATGGAATTCGTACAGAAGATGGTGAGTATGAATTAGATGTGATTGTGTTTGCAACAGGCTTTGATGGAATGACAGGGTCATTATTTAAAATTGATATTAGAGGTAGAAATGGTGTTGCATTAAAAGAAAAGTGGGGAAATGGTGCGAAGACGAAAACATATCTTGGATTAACGACAGCAGGATTTCCAAACTTGTTTATGCTTACTGGCCCAGAAAGTCCTTCTGTTTTAGGGAACATGCCAGCAGCAATTGAACAGCATGTTGAGTGGGTAATGGATTGTATCGAACATCTTCGTAAGAATGAGATAGAAGTATTTGAAGCAAAACTAGAAGCAGAAGAAAAGTGGAGTCAGCATTGTAGAGAGCTAGCAGATACAACACTTTATACGAAGACAGAATCTTGGTATACAGGTGCAAATATTGAAGGTAAGGCAAAAGGTTTCCAAATCTATGTAGGCGGATATGATGGATATCGTAAAATCTGCGATGAAGTAGCAACAAATGGCTACGAAGGGTTTACTTTAGTATCTAATAAATAGTAAATCAAATAAAGCGATTTGAAAGCGTTAACATTTATAAATATAAATCTATTATTCTATTTAGGGAGGAATTATAAATATGAAACTTGATTCTCAAGCACAGTTTCTTTTAGAACAAATGGATGCAGCGGGTGCACCACCGATGAGTTCTCTTAGCCCAGAGGAAGCAAGATCAACAACGGATTTTAGTGCATTAGCAGGAATTCCTGAAGAAGTTGGAAAGGTAGAGAATCGTACAATTCCTGGACCAGGTGGTGAAATACCTGTTCGCATTTATACACCTGAGGGTGAAGGGCCTTTTCCATCACTAGTTTTTTACCACGGTGGTGGCTGGGTAATTGGAGACCTTGATACTGTCGACGTTCCATGTCGACTTTTGACTAATCGTGCGAATTGTGTTGTCGTATCCGTTGATTATCGATTAGCGCCCGAGCATAAATTCCCAGCGGCTGCTGATGATGCATACGCTGCTGCAAAATGGGTAGTTGAAAATGGTCCATCCATTCAGGTTGACTCTAGCCGTGTTGCGGTAGGCGGTGACAGTGCTGGCGGTAATCTAGCAGCGGTCGTTTCTTTATTGGCTCGTGATAAAAATGAAATTGATTTAGCGTACCAATTGTTAATTTATCCTGTTACGAACTATTCCTATGAAACGGTGTCTTATAGGGATAATGCAGATGGCTATTTGTTAACGAAGGATAGCATGGTTTGGTTTTGGGATCATTATTTACGTGATTCAGAAGATGGAAAAAATCCGTATGCTTCTCCACTACGCACAGAGGATTTAAGCAGCTTACCTCCTACACTAGTTATTACAGCAGAATTCGATCCATTACGTGATGAGGGAGAGGCCTATGCGCAACGTCTAAAAGAAGCGGGAGTACAAGTAGAAGAAACTCGATATAATGGGATGATTCATGGCTTTTTCTGGATGCCAGGTGCTTTAGAACAAGGTATGCAAGCCGTGAATCAAGCGGCAGATGCGTTAAAGCGTGCATTTGCAAAGTAATTAAGAATTTTATAAAATTAAATGTTGGTGCTAGGCTCCTCGAGTGTCTAGCACTTTATTTCTTTCAAGAATAATAGTTTGGAAGAATATAATCATATGAACTACTCAACCCTATATGTTGCATATCTTAAACACCGGTGATTAGGGGAACATCTAGTTAACTTAATCTGTACATCCGTATTCAAGATTGTATAATTCGCAACCATTTTTTAATGATAGAATGATCAATAATAATAGAATTTGGCGTAAAATAAAAAAGCCTAATTTCTCAGTGTTATAAGTGAGAAATTAGGCTTTCGTATTTCACAAATTTCTATGGCATTGCTTTTATAATTTAAACTTTTAAATGGTTAGTTTTATTTATTCAATTCCTTATATAAAACATATTTTAAAGCAGAAATTTCATCTTCAGACAGTTTACCTTCCATTTCGGATAATATTTCATCCTTACTAATTGAACCGTTTTGCGCTTGTTCCTGAATCTCAAGTAAACGATTAACGCCCACTTTTTTTATTAACACACGCGTTGCTTCTTCCTTAGTTTGGAAGGGAAGAGTATCCGGATTTGTAGTTGCTGCCTCGCTTACAATTTCTTGAATCTTCGGATCGTTCTCGATATAGGATTTTACTTCTTCTAGATTATCGTCATCTAACGTAGATTCCACTTTTTCGATTATTTTTTCGGAAGCGATATTTGTCCCAAAATGCCACACAGCATAGCCAGCTGCTCCGAGTAAAACAAGAATCATTGTGGTAATTGTTAAAAAATTTTTCATCAAATCACTCCTGACAATTTGAATATAGCACAACTTCTCAAAAACCACGAAGAAAAGATTCTATAAATGGTTTAATTACAACTATTTGAGAACCAAGAGCAGATAAGTTTTCACTATAATATATAGATTGTGGAACAACATTCTTTTAAGAAATATAAACTTAATAGCTGGGGCTACACTCCCGTACATATTCCTGAATGACACGTTGCATAAAGCTTTGAGGTTCATACTGTTCGATTAGATTGATATAATCCAAATAAACTTGAAGATCTTTTTTTGTTTGGTCGAGCGTGCGAAAATTCTTCATCGACATGTCCTCCCATCGAGTAGTTATCTTTCTAATAGCGCAAGTAGTATCGTTGTATCTACTATTTTACTTTATAGTGCGTACTAACTGAAAGTCAATTCAATACTAGGCTATAATGAAAGTAATAATTTTATGGAGAATCTTTTTTACCAGAAGGGTGAGGTAAATGGAAAAGTATCGTATCAATCAAAACAAAGGTTTGGAATTTGGGTTATATACATTAGGGGATCATATGCCGAACCCGCATACAGGAGAACGAATTTCTACAGCGCAGCGCATACAGGAAATCATCGAGTTAGCAAAGTTAGCAGAGCAGGCAGGAATTGATTTCTTCAGCGTTGGAGAAAGTCATCAGGAATATTTTGCGACACAAGCGCACACAGTTGTGTTAGCAGCAATTGCACAAGCAACAAATACGATAAAAATTGCCAGTTCATCATCGATCATAAGTACATCAGATCCAGTTCGCGTATATGAAGACTTTGCGACAATCGATTTGCTGTCTCAAGGACGTGCAGAAATTGTAGCTGGACGGGCCTCGCGTATAGGACTTTTTGAATTATTAGGATACGATGTTCGACATTACGAAGAGTTATTCGAAGAGAAGTTCGAGCTATTACTAAAGATCAATCAAGAAAATAAGGTCAATTGGAGTGGACGATTCCGCGCGTCATTAAAAGATGCAACGGTCATACCACGCCCTCAAGATGGAATGATGCCTATATGGCGCGCAGTCGGTGGGCATCCTGAAAGTGCGATCAAAGCAGGTCATGCTGGTGTACCGATGTTCTTAGCAACTTTAGGAGGACCGGTATCATCGTTCGAACACTCTATCGATGCCTATCGAGATGCAGCTAAAAGCAGTGGCTTTAATCCTGCCGAGCTGCCCGTGGCAACAGCCGGTTTCTTTTATGCAGCCGAAACGACGCAGCAGGCACAAAGCGAATACTATCCTTATATCAACGAAGGAATGAAATTATCGAATGGTCGTGGGTATCCTAAAGCAGCATTTGCTTTAGGAGCAGACCCCCACAACGTCATGAATATCGGAAGTCCCCAGCAAATTATAGAAAAAATCCTATATCAGCATGAAGTGTTTGAACATCAGCGATACATCGGGCAAATGGATTTTGGTGGCGTTCCATTTGAAAAACTTATGAAAAATATTGAACTCATTGGCAACGAAATTTTACCAGCTATCAGAAAATACACAGCTAAATCTGAATAAATCGTATCAAAAAAGCGCTCAGACAAATCGAGTCAAGGGAATACCCATCAACTCGTTGTAAAAATTGTCTGACCGCTTTTAAATTTGGTGGCGTTTCTTCTACTGCAAGGTTAACCTATTATGGCTAATAATTTCTCTTAGCCAATATTTTGGTCAAAGCATTGTGAGAATAATTTATAGAAGTGAAAATGAAAGCAATCGAAATGAAATTAGCCGGTGTTCCAAATAAAGAGATATTAGCAGCCTTAAATATCCGTAATGTGATCCAATTAAAACATGGATGAAGTGGTGTAGAAAGGAGCTGTGGCTTTTTTTATTTCATCTTCAAAGGTGGTACCGCTTGCAAACAAAGGAACAGTTTACTTGAACAAGAAGTCCATTTTTTACAGCTCTGAATAATATACATTTAATATTAAATGTAGATGGGGTTGTAATATTGAAGATGCAAGGGAGAGTCAGTTTAATTGTTGGTTGGATGACTTTGTTTTTAATAGGCATTGACTTATTTGTAGTATCTCCTTTACTGCCGTTTATTTCGGAAGCGTATAATACAAGTTCGGCAATGACTGGATGGATGGTAACCGTTTTTGCAATCACATATGCTATTTTCACTCCTTTCTTTGGGTGGCTGTCAGATAAAAATGGACGGGGAGCATACATTACATTTGGGTTAGTATTGTTCGTCATTTCTAACATACTAACTGCTTTCGCTCCTTCATTTTTTTGGTTAATTGTTAGTCGTATTTTAGTTGGTTTATCAGTTGCTTCAATTGCTCCGTTGCTTTATGCAATTATTGGCGATATTGCACCACGAAATCGGACAGGGACATGGCTTTCAATTCTTGCCTCAGGTCACTTAACAGCTCTTTGGGCAGGAGCCCCATTCGGTACATTGTTAGAGCATTTTCTTGGTTGGCGTTCAGTATTTGTTGCACTGGCTATTATGGGAGCTATATTGGCAGTAGTAAATTTTAAAACTTGGAAAAATAATTTGAAAAGCAATTCAACAAGGAATCTACTCGGGGGAAATTTACTAAGAATATTTGGTTCAGTATGTGTTACAACTAGTTGGGCGATTTCAATGTATGCTCTATATGTTTACTTAGGTGCGGCCCTTTATTCCGAGAATAGATTCTCATCATCTGAAATCGCTGCAGCTATTACGTTTTATGGTATCGGTGCTGTTATAGGAAGCCTTATGGGTGGTCAGTTAGCAGATCGATTTGGAGAAAAGAAAATTTCAACAGTTACACTCATTTTCTTGACGCTAATACTCGTTTGTTTAGGTGTATTCTTTACATCAGGTATTTGGGTCTATTTCTACTTGTTCTTATGGGCTTTAGTTGGATATGCAGGATTTACATCATACACAGCAAGGTTAGCGGTTGAATATCCAAACGATAGAGGAAGTGTGATGGCGTGGAATATGACTGCTTTGTATGTTGGAATTACTTTTGGTTCAATGCTTGGTGGTTTTGTCATCTCTAATTGGGGCTACACTTTACTTCCATATGTTTGTAGCATTTCAGCAATTTTGAGTTTTGTCCTTAGTAACCAAAAAGTCAAAGAAACAAAAACTAAACCAACTGAAATGTGATGTTCAACAATCGGGTGCAATTCTTGAAGAGGAATTGTGCCTTTTTCAGCAATAGGGCTAGATTAATATGGATAAAAATGCAACTATTCATAAAATTATTTGGAGTAGGGGTAATTTTTTTCTTAGGGAAAATGATTTTCTTTGAGACCAGAAATACAATTGAAAGGTTAGCAGATATTGCTATTACAATAGTTCTTCTACTTGTATGGTTAGTTGCACTTTTTGAAACAATTGTCATTGAATTTTTTTAGCTGATAGATTTCATTATCGGAATTATTAGACATCTGAAATAAGACTGCATAAAGCCGATAATTTTTAACATAATAAAAGCAATGTTAAAAATTAAAGGTGTGATGGGATTGAAAAGGGCAGTTTTTTTAGATCGAGATGGAGTAATAAATGAAGTACTAACTGATCGAGTGAAATTTGTAAACGAACCGAATCAATTTTATTTTTTACCTGGTGTAGAAGAAGCAATTAAAAGTTTAAATGAGTATTTTGATTATGTGTTTGTCGTAACAAATCAAGGTGGAATTGGATTAGGTTATATGAAGGAAAAGCAGTTACATAAAATTCATGACTATATGGTAGCTGAACTGGAGAAAAAGGGAGCAATGATTCATGAAGTTGCCTATTGTCCGCATAAACCAAAGGCTGGGTGTGAATGTAGAAAACCAAATAGCAAAATGATTTTAGATTTAGGAGAAAAATACAAAATTGACCTTGAAAAATCATATATGGTTGGAGATACTGATACGGATATTCAGGCAGGTAAAAAAGCAGGTACAAGAACCGTCTTTATTGGTGAGAGTGATCCATTAGCAGATGCAGTGTGTCCGAATTTAAAAGAGGCAGCACATTGGATTATTCGTGATATTAAAAATAATAAGAAATAACCCACAGTAGAAAATTATCCATTGTGGGTTTTATATTAACTACGTTTCTTTTTATCTGTAGCTGCAACAGCAGAAAGTCATTAAAAAAGAAAAGCCCATAAACGTTGATATAACAACGTTTATGGGCACTTTAAATAATGGTCCCGACTGGTCTCGAACCAGCGACCCCCACCTTGTCGAGGTGGTGCTCTCCCAACTGAGCTACAAGACCGTGATAAGATACAAAAATAACTTGTTCTTATATATCATTATAGCATTTAACAGGGAAGTAGTAAACAAAAAACCAATTATTTTACTTTTTATGTTATTTTTAAAATTGGATTTTCACGCTTTCCTTCTACGCATTAACGTCTTTTCTTTTTATCGTCTTTTAATAATAGTTCCTTCTTAATTATTTTTTCTAACGCTACATAGACGTGATATTTGTTAGCTTCAAGTTGGATGACATTTACAACTTTCCCTTTACGACCTTTAATTTTGATGCTTTCATCGACTTGAGGTATACGTTGTAAATATTGACTTAGTACAGAGGTGTTTTTTTCAAAATAATGAATCGCAAACATTTTAACACGCTCCTTGTAAACTCAAATAGAAGATTGAGTGAATTTTTTTCAATTTATGATGATTCCTGGGCGTATAGAACCGTCTGAAAAGGGGATTAAAAAAATTGGAAAAATAGTTTCCACTTTTCAATAATAAGATAGGATAATCGAATGAATTGGGGTGGAGAAGGAATGAAGAAAAAATGGGGTTTAATAGCTGTTCTTACATTTGGCTTGTATGTTGTATTGATGTATATCTATTTTTTTCATAGCCAAAATAGCGGAATTCCAGCTTCTCTTAAAGGAACAGTAGCCGATCCAAGTACTTTTCTAACAGCGCAGGAATTACTGTTAAGTGAAGAGTTATCAAAGATAAGAAATTTCCTATTTTTTTTAGCAACGCCGTTAGAATGGTTGCTTTACTTTGTTATTTTGATTACGGGAATTTCACGTTTGTTCGAAAGATGGAGCCCCGAACAACAAAAATGGGCCATTTGGAGAAATACAGTGTATGTATTTTTACTATCTTTATTATTATTTGTCCTCCAATTTCCGCTAGGTTACTACAAGTATACACTGAGTAAAGGCTATGGCATAAGTACGCAGCCTTTTTCCTCATGGATGAGGGATAATGTGATAGATTTTTGGATGGATTTTGGGGTGTCCGTTATGATGGTCACCGTTCTCTATTGGCTTATCAAACAAAGTCCGAAGCGATGGTGGTTATATGCATGGGCATTAACTATTCCATTTTCACTTTTCCTTATGTTCATCCAACCAGTCGTGATTGACCCAATCTATAATGATTTTTCTCCACTAAAAGATAAAGTATTAGAGACGAAGATTCTTTCACTCGCAGAACAAGCGAATATTCCTTCTGAGCATGTGTATGAAGTGAATATGTCGGAGAAGACGAATGCTTTAAATGCCTATGTGACAGGAATTGGTGAAAATTCTAGGATTGTGCTGTGGGATACGACATTAAACCGATTAACGGATGAAGAAATACTATTCATTATGGCACATGAGATGGGTCACTACGTGGTGAAGGATATTTATTTAAACATAGCTGTCTATTTGTTGATGATGCTTATTGGACTTTGGTTAATTGCAAAAATTATGCCTTGGATGATCAGTCGTTATGGAACGATAGTAAAAGTTAAACAAATGAGCAATATTCATTCATTGCCTTTGTTTTTATTGATGTCATCTTTTTTATTATTCTTCTCAAGCCCATTGTCAAATGCAATTTCACGGTATCAGGAGGTCCGCGCCGATGAATATGCAATGGAACTAGTGGAAAATCCCGAGGCAGCGGTCTCGACGTTTCAACAGTTGACCAAAGCTGGACTTGGCGAAGTAAACCCATCAGCCCTTGTCAAATGGTTCCGCTACTCCCATCCGCCAATGTTAGAAAGAATCAATAAAGTAGCTGACCAAGCTGAAGGGGAATAGAACTAAGTTTGTTTGTTGTACGGGTTTCAGCTGTAGTATCAAGGTTCAGATAGAATAAGTTTGAGCTAATCGAAAAGCGCTTCAAATCCTTTCATATCGAGGTTTTGAGGCGTTTTTTCGTTTTCTTAGAAATCTCAGAAAACGGTACAAATGGGCCATATAGTAGAGTACTTAACTTTCACTATGACAGGATTAATAATGTTTTGTATTGAATATATAAAATAGAACATTAAAAAGGAGTGGGAGAAACTTTGAAAACACGAGTAACGGAGATTTTAGGAATTAAATATCCAATTGTACAAGGTGGACTTGCTTATCTTGCTTATGCTGAGCTGGCTGCTGCGGTCTCGAATGCAGGTGGACTTGGACAAATTACTGCAGCAACGTTAGGTACTCCTGAAAAACTTAGAGATGAAATTCGTAAAGTACGTACACTTACGAATAAGCCCTTCGCCGTGAACTTTGCTATTGCACGTCATGATGGACAATATAAAGAATTACTCGAAGTGGCCATTAAAGAGAAAGTACCAGCAATTTCAATTACTGGCGCAAACCCGCAACCTGTTTTCGAACGAATTAGCGGGGGAAATATTAAAACACTTGTTCTTGTAGCCGGTGTTAGACAAGCACAAAAAGCGGAAGAACTCGGTGCTGATATGGTAATGGTAGTTGGTCAGGAAGGAGGAGGGCATTTGGGGCGTGAAGATATTAGCACAATGGTTCTTACTCCTCGTGTGGTCGATTCTGTATCCATTCCAGTATTAGCAAGTGGTGGCATTGGAGATGGACGAGGTTTATTAGCAGCATTAGCTTTAGGCGCAGAGGGAATTGAAATGGGGACGCGTTTTATTGCTACCCAAGAGTGCGTTCATGCAAACGAGAAATATAAGCAAGCAATTCTTCATGCAAAAGAAACGGATACAGTAATTATTAAGAAAACATTAGGCTCACCAGGACGAGTTTTGAAATCAGAATTTACTCTGGATATAATCAAGCGTGAAAAAGCAGGAGCAACCTATGAAGATCTCCAAAATGTTATCAGTGGAAGAGCTAATCGCAAGTATATCTATGAGGGGAATGAAGAAAATGGTTTCGGATGGGCTGGACAAGTAATCGGTCTTATCAACGATATTCCAACAGTTCAGGAGTTATTTGATGAGATGATTCTCACGGCAGAAAAAGGATTGAACCGTTTAGATACTATTATTGAGGAACCAACTCATATATAGTTTTTAACTGACTTTGGATCTTTTCTGAACAATTAACGGTTACTTCGGTAACTATTTTTTATTATGAAAGTAAAAGTTGTGAAATAAGATACTTTAAAGGGCGCATTCAGGGAATAGGGAATGCGCTTTTTCCTTTTAAAATATAAAAATGTCTCATGTGGGATAAATTTATTTCACTCAAAAATTGACGCAGAATCAATATAAAAATTTTTTTCTAAAATTCCTATTGCTACTATTATTTCACAATATATAAATGAATAACGAATACTGAAATACCAATCTTGTATGTTATTTCACATGCAGTAAAAAGCATGAATTGTTATTCATTGAAAGTAATTTGCTACATAAAACAGAAAATCTAGATTCGAATATTAGATGATTCCAGAATAACAGAATATATTGTCGTCGGTAATAGAATATATTGTAGTCATGGGGTGAATATAAATTCGTCTCATCAAAGGGAAATTAAAATGAAAAGGGGGTTTTGTATGGGGGCGATTGATTTACTCAAATTGGAATTCAGAAAACTGCTAGACAATAAGGCGCTACTGTTTACGCTATTAGGCATACTTCTTATTCCCATTATCTATGTAGCCGTTTTATTGTCTTCCAAGTGGGGTCCATATGACAATATGGATAACTTGCCAGTAGCTTTCGTCAATAATGATGCCGGAGCAATCTCTGGGGGATCGCCAATCAATGTCGGCATTGATTTAGAGGAGACGTTAAAGGCTAGTCCGTCATTAGGTTGGAATTTTGTTACAAGTGAGGAAGCAGCGAAGGGACTTGAAAGTAACGACTATTACATGGTGATTGAAGTCCCAGAAGATTTTTCACAAAAGGTGACGACTGTACTCGATGCAACGCCACAAGTGCCAGAAATTCACTATACGAAAAATGAAGGCATGAACTTCATGGCGGCACAGGTGACAAATAGTGCAGTGGAGCGCATTCGCGAGCAGTTAGGGGACAAGATTACCGCGACATTTGCGACGACTGTATTCGAAAAGTTCCCAAATATCGCGGATGGATTTTTAAGCGGTGCAGATGGTGCGAAGCAAATTAAGAACGGTACGATTCAATTAGCGGACGGAACGAACACGATGCTTGCATCCTTGCAACAAAAGGCACCAGATATTGCGCGTTTAGCAGATGGTGCAAAGCAAGCGGATATTGGTGCAACGACGTTACTTTCTTCGGTTACGAATGGGACAGGGGATATTAACCTTTTAGCGAACGGTGCGAATCAAGTAGCGGACGGAGCAAAGCGCTTAGCGACAGGAGCAGCGAGCTTAAAAGGCGGTACATCGCAGGTTGCGGACGGAGCAGATCGTTTAGCAGCAGGTACACAAAGCTTAAAAGGTGGTACATCGCAAGTTGCAGACGGAGCAGACCGTTTAGCGGCAGGAGCAGCGAGCTTAAAAGGTGGTACATCACAAGTAGCAGCAGGAGCAGATCGTTTAGCGCAAGGGACAACGGAAGTTTCAAATGGCGCGCATGCACTTGCGACAGGTGCAACGGATCTGAAGGATGGGGCAAGCCGAGTTTTAACGGGTCTACAAGATTCCGAGACGGGTTCTCAGCAGGTTTTAACTGGACTCGGTGATGTGAAATCAGGTGTAACGGTAGTAAATAGTCGTCTTACTGAACTTGAAGCAGGTGCAACGCAGGTACATGGTGGCTTAGCCCAATTGTCTACGGAAGTATCAGGTTTAGCAGCCCAATTACAACCTTTAGCAGCTACAAACCCGGAATTGGGTCAGAAGATTCAACAATTAGTCGAATCTTTGCAGCAATTAACGGGCGGAGCAGAGCAGCTTAAAACAGGTGCAAGTCAACTAGTAGCTGGTACATCGAGTCAAGGCCAGCTAGCAAGCGGCGTCGACCAATTAATCGCAGGACAGACCCGTTTGAATGCAGGGTTAACGGAATTAATTGGTGGGCAAACATCCATTGTCGGTGGTACAGAGCAATTAGTAGCAGGTTCAAATCGTTTAGCAACGGGAGCAACGGACTTAAATACAGGCGCAGCAACGTTGGTAGCTGGTGTTGGACAGTTAGGTACAGGTGCAGGTGAATTAAACGCAGGTGCAACCGCATTAAAAGCGGGGATTGGTCAAGTGGATGCAGGAGCAACGAACTTACAAACAGGTGTATCCGCATTAAAGGCAGGGATTGGCCAGGTTGATGCAGGTGCAGGCGAATTAAACGCAGGCGCAACGACATTAGCAGCAGGTGCAGGCCAAGTAGCAGATGGCAATCAAAAATTAACGGTTTCATGGCGGGGATTAACGGACGGCGTGAAGCAATTAAAAGCGGGGACTGCTCAAATCGCAGACGGTAACAGGGCTGTTGCGACGGGTTGGTCTACGTTAATCGACGGAACAACACAGTTAAACGCAGGTGCCATCCAATTGCGCGACGGTAGCGAACAGTTAGCAACGGGCCTAGAGGGTGGCTACGCGCAAGTAGCAGCGGTGAATGCGGGTCAAGACAACATTAGCATGTTCGCATCACCAGTTACGCTAGTGGGTGAAGAAGTAAACGCTTACTCGTACTACCGCGATTCAACAGCGCCATATGTTTTATCATTAGCGTTGTTCGTGAGTTTATTAGTATTAAGTTTCTTCATCGATTTCAAAAAGCCAGCTTCAAACCCAAGCTCAGCATTTAGCTGGTATGTAAGCAAGTGGTTAAAGCTAGCAACATTTGCAGTAGCTCAGGCGCTTGTCTTATCATTATTCGTATTAATCGTTTTAGGCTTAGATGTAACGAATGTATTGTTTTTCATATTATTTACGATTTTCGTAAGCTTAACATTCATGTCAATTATCTTCTTCCTAGTAGCAGTTGGTGGCAACATCGGCCGCTTCATTGGACTCGCGTTCATCGTATTACAATTATCAATCACAGGCTCGAATTTACCGATTGATATGTTACCTGCAAACTTACGTACAGTGAGCCAATTCTTGCCGTTAACGTACTCAAATGCAGGGTTCAAATCGACCATTTCGCTAGGTGACCTAGGCTTCCTCTATTCCAATGCACTCGTGCTAGCGATTTACTTCGTCGTAGCTTCGGTGTTAGCGTTACTCGTCTTCTTAGTAAGCTTTAAGTCTATTGGCTCGGCTAGCAAGTCCGACTCAATGATGAGCGAGTCATAACAAAATGAAAAAGCTCCTTTCTCTCTTCTAGGGGGAAGGGAGCTTTTCTACTTGGTGAGGGCGAATGAAGTGAGATGGACCATAAATTCGAGCGTTTTTATCATCATGAGATTGTAGTGACTAGAAAAACGCAATTCACGTCACATCTCAATGCAAACCGCGTCCACCATCATTTCGAAATTGTATGTAAATAAATGCCCTTTTCAAAGCCGCCCTTGTGCTTACGCTTTGCATGACGTAACTCCTCGAATTGCTCTGGCGTGTAACCATGTAATTTCGCAGCCGCGTATGCAAGCTCAACGATATCAATTAATTCATCAACCGCACCCACCTTTTCGCTGACCATGCTATATTCTTTGATTTCCTCAAAAAGCTTTTTTGTTAGCTCCGTTTGATGCTCTAAAGGGGATAACAGCTTCAAGCTATAACTACCGCCGTCCTTTGTAACGAGTGATGGGACTTTATCACGTACGAGTTTGTTCAAATGAATCATGTAAATACCTCCTTTTTCGCTGTTATCGTACCATAGAATGAGGGAAGTGAGAAGGGAATGTTTGGGGAAATTAGGCTACTTTTCACACGTCATGCACGATATAATATAGCTTTAGAATAGGTATCGGAGGAATGTTGTGTGAGAAAAAATGGGTTGAAGAAATGGATGCAATACGTTGCGGTTGGCGTACTTGCTGCCGGTGTATTTGCTGGAGGTGCCCCGTCATCAAAGGCTGCCTCGGAGCAATTTGTGGATGTCAAGCCGTCGCATTATGCATATGATGCGGTGAACTGGGCAAAGAATAATCAAATCATTAGCGGTTACGTCGATGAAAAGGGCAAGGCGACAGGGTACTTTGGTCCAAGTGATACGGTGACAGAGGCGCAATTTGTGAAAATGCTGGCAAGCTATTTAAAGCTAAAGGATACGGGCGGGGATTTACCGAAATACACGGGAGCAAGTGCTTGGTCAGATACATATTATGATGCGCTTGCAACGTAC
This sequence comes from Solibacillus sp., assembly GCA_040274725.1. Lineage (GTDB taxonomy): Bacteria > Bacillota > Bacilli > Bacillales_A > Planococcaceae > Solibacillus. The sequence continues at coordinate 16,204 of JBEMAQ010000012.1, forward strand.
GCTGTGCCGGTAAATGGTTATTTTGATCAAACGCTTCGCAATCGTGAGGTGAAGCGCGGCATGGTGGCACAGGCGATTGGTTATACAGTGGGTGATACAGCGAGTTTGCAAGAAGCCGTAACATTTTTAATGGAAGAAGGTATTTCGACAGGACAAAATCCGGAGTATGCAGGGGATGTACTGCGTTATTTTGGTACAACCAATTCCTTAACACGCGCACAAGCCGTGACATTCTTGTATCGCCTCGAGCAGCAGCAAAAGGATGCAGTGAGTGTAGTTGCGACGAAAAAAGTAGCTGGGCTTGAAACATTAGTTGCAAAAGCGAATGTGGGATTAGTGCAGGTGGATGCGCAGTTAAAAACGGGGACATTGTATTCAGCAACAAAAAATCCGCTTGCAATCATGACGATGGATACGGAGCAAACGGTGTTGATTGAGTTATTGCCGCAAGCTGTACCAAATACAGTGAATAACTTTATCTCACTCATTCAGTCAGGCTACTATAATGGGCTGACGTTCCACCGCGTCATTCCTGAATTTATGATTCAAGGCGGTGACCCGTCAGGTAACGGTTCAGGTGGGCCAAATTATATGATTGCCGGAGAATTTTTAGCGAACGGTTTTACGAATCTGGTTGCGCATACACGCGGTGTACTATCAATGGCACGCACAAATGATCCGAACTCAGCCGGTTCACAGTTTTTTATTATGGTCGAGGATTCACCGCATCTTGACGGGCAGTATGCAGCATTTGGGATTGTTGTAGACGGCATGGCGACAGTGGATCACATTGTGCAGGCAAAGAGGGATTCATCAGACAAGCCGCATGTAGATCAGGTCATTTCGCAAATGCGCGTTGAAACATTTGGTGTTGCGTACCCAGCACCTGTGAAGTATTAGCGATTAAATGGAAAACAGCTTTGGAAAACGACTCGTTTTCCAAAGCTGTTTGTTTTCGTTCAAAGAAAAAGGGCCGTTCAGATTATCCTGAACGGTCCTACTTGATTAAAATTCTAAATAAGCAACCATACCATGCTCATCATCGATATCGAACTGAATGCGCGCGGCCATTGAGTCACGCTGCAAGTTTTCGTCGATGTAGAGGCGAATGGCTGTAATGAAGTTCACTTGATTGTACGCATCCATTTGACCATTTACGTACGCTTCTGCGCCGTAGCCTGTCTCGTCCTCATAAGTCAGTTCTACTTCTACGTCAGCAGGGTTCACGTGACGGAAACGTGCGTGAAACTCGCATACTACGTTAATTAAATCTTGCTCAAACAGTGTTATTTTTTCCACTCTGTTACTACCTCTTCTTTTTTCTTCTTACGCATGATCATTTGCACGATTTTTACGATTAATACAATCACCGCACCAATGGCTAATACGTTAATTAATGTACCTAAAATACTACCAAGCATCCCCATATCACCGAAAAGGCTACCGAATAATAGACCCGCTAAACCACCGATCATTAAGCCTTTCATCAGACCGCCTGCACTAAAGCCGCCTTTCTTTTGCTCAGGTGCTGTCGTGTTGTTTTTATTTGTTGTGTTGTTATTATTGTTTGTTGTCGCTGCAGCAGGTGTTTGTGTTTGGTTGTTATTCACGCTGCTTGAATTGTTATTTGTTGCGTTGTTGTCTACTGAATTGTTTGAGTTTGAATTGTTCGTGCTTGAGTTGTTGTAATTCTTTTTCCCTGATTTGTACGATTTTGCTTCCGCTACGTTGTCACCCGAAAATAACACCGTTGTGCCGACACTTGAGAATACAAGTGTAAAAGCAAGGAATACTGCTGCTAATTTTTTCATGATTTTCCTCCAATATTCTATCTGTCTCTATGCATAGTATAGCAAATTCCGACCGTTAAAGGAAATGAAAAGTATTATCGCGCAAAAATGATTTGTAAGCGCATACATATAATGAAGTACTTATATATAGCGATTTTAGAGCCATGCTTTATTAATGGAGAATAGCATTTTTTGAATGGATGTCGCTCGAAAAAGGGGGATTTTTAAATAATATGAATATTTACTCTAAAAATAGTTGTGTATTTTTATACGGAAATGTATGATAGAAAAATAAATTCGCAAACTTCACATTTTTGTGTGAGTTTCGTGTAGGGTGGAGGAAATAAAATGACAAAAACACGTATTGGCATTGTCGGCTACGGCAATTTAGGTCGCGGTGTAGAAGCGGCCATCTCACAAAATGATGATATGGAATTAGTGGCGGTTTTCTCACGTCGCGATCCGCAGTCTGTCACGATTGCAACAGAGGGTGTGGCGGTGTATCACGTAGACGACGCGCCAAATTATAAGGACCAAATTGATGTAATGGTGCTATGCGGCGGTTCAGCAACAGACTTACCAGAGCAGGTGCCTCATTTTGCACAGTGGTTCAACACGGTCGATTCATTTGATACACATGCAAAAATTCCAGCGTTTTTTGATGCAGCAGATAAGGTAGCAACAGAAAACGGCACAGTGTCCATCATTTCAGTTGGTTGGGATCCAGGCTTATTCTCGTTAAATCGTTTATTAGGCGAGACTGTGTTACCAGTAGGGAATACATACACATTCTGGGGCGACGGGCTAAGCCAAGGTCACTCGGATGCAGTGCGTCGCATTGCAGGCGTAAAAAATGCAGTGCAATATACTTTACCGATTGAATCAGCAGTAAATCGCGTACGTGCTGGCGAAAACCCAGAGCTTACGACGCGCGAAAAGCATGCACGTGAATGCTTCGTTGTGCTAGCAGAGGGCGCAGATGCTGCGGCAATCGAAACCGAAATTAAAGAAATGCCGAACTACTTCGCAGATTATGATACAACCGTGAACTTCATCTCTGAAGACGAGTTCAAAGCAAACCACACAGGCATGCCACACGGTGGATTTGTTATTCGCTCAGGTGAATCAGGCGCTGGCGACAAGCAAATTTTAGAATTCTCTCTGAAGTTAGAGTCAAACCCGATGTTCACATCAAGTGTACTTGTGGCATATGCACGCGCGGCACACAAGTTAGCTGCAAAAGGCGATAAAGGTGCGAAGACAGTATTTGATATTCCGTACGGTTTACTGTCACCAAAATCACCAGCTGAGCTACGTAAAGAATTATTATAAAGAAAGCAAGCTACATCTCTCGGATTTTGGAGGATGTAGCTTTTTTGTATGAACTTTTCCTAGAAATAAAGCGTTTATACAGAAATAAGAGGGGGAGTAAAGATGAAACGATTCTTTTTATTCATAGTTGGCGCAGTGATAGTCACTACTATCTATTGCGCAATAACAATTTGGCAGTATGGTCACACATCTGAACATGTAAAAACCGATGCGGCAATTGTATTAGGCGCAGCTATTTGGGAATCGGAGCCGTCACCTGTATTACGCGAGCGGATTCATCATGCGGTACAGCTTTATACGAATCAAATGGTGGAGAGCATCATTTTTACGGGTGGGAAAGGCGACGGGGACATATTAGCGGAATCGGAGGTAGCGAGGGACTACGCAATCAAGCTAGGGGTGCCAGCGGATGCGATTTTCATTGAAACGTCGTCACGTATTACGGAAGAAAACTTACGCAATGCGAAAATACTTGCCGAAGAGGTAGGCGCGGAGACAGTTACAATTGTCAGTGACCCATTACATATGAAGCGCGCGATGTTACTAGCGGAGTATGAAGGCTTAACGGCATATTCGTCGCCAACACAAACGACTGCCTACACGACCTATAAGACAAAAATTCCTTTTCTAATGCGGGAGGTGTTTTATTATATTGGCACAATTTGTACCGCATTTTTTCGCTAACGAATAGAAAACTAGCTACGACATTACCGGTAGCTAGTTTTTATTGCTGTAAAGGAAAAAGGTAATGTGATTATTTAACAGCTACTGCTTGCACAATTTTATTTTCCTGTACACCGAGATCCATCATACCGTCTACACTTTTAATTTCAAGACGCATCACATCCCCGGCTTGTAAATAACCATTGTCCTTTTGCGTTTCATAGAAATAAGAAACCTTCTCCTCAAATGGAATCGAATTATCATAAATTGTATTAATAATATCCGCATTTAAGCGTAAGCCAACCCCACTTGGCGTACCAGTTAAAATAAGATCGCCTGTATACAGGTTGAAAATGCTAGACATTTCCGTCAATGTTTCGGTCGGCTTAAATAACAGTTGGTCTGTCAGTACGCGCTGTCTCGTCTCGCCATTCACAAGTAAATGCAAATCAAGCTTATCTAAATAGTCGATTTCATTCCCTTCTAATAAGTAAATAAATGGACCGACTGGGCAAAAGCCGCGATAGCTTTTTCCTTTAAACCATTGCTGCTCACAAATTTGAACATCACGCGCAGAAACATCATTTGTAATGACAAAGCCTGCTACGTAATCTGCTAAATTACGATTCGTCACGCTCGTCGCCTCGGTAATATCCTGTTTCATAATTAACCCAAGCTCAATTTCGTAGTCAAGGAGACGCACATTTGGTGGGCAAACAATGTCAGCTGTTGCCGATGTTAATGTGCTCGCCGCTTTTGTGAATAGTAGATTGTACGGCGGCTTTTGCTGCGTAAAGCCTGCCTCTACGCGGTGTAGACCGTAGTTTGTCCCTTGGCAATAAATGCGTTCCTGCTCTGTTACAGGTGACAGTAGCTCAATGTCCTGCTGCGCGATAATTGCCCCTTGCTGTTTAGCGTTTGAAATCGCTTGTTGTCCGCTCGTTAAAAGATCGCGTAATGAAGTGTATGTCCCTTCAACTACGCGAAGTTCGTCTTCTAATACACCCCATGAAATGGCGTTTTGATGTTTAAAACGTACTAGCTTTGTTCCCATTGATTGTTTCCTCCTCTGTGTAAATTAGTTTAAGTATAATGGATAACTTAGTAAAATAATTAACTGATTTGTAATGGAAATGAATGTATTTTTCATTAAAGATTATTGAATGGCGATGAAAAGCGTATACCGGGCGCATCCTAGCGATAAGATGCGCCCGCAAATTTAAGCAATTTTAGGTGATTCCTCGTGGTCTGTATAAGGTTTTTGATAGGAGCGTGTAAAAATAAAAGTCGCAATTATGAATAAGTAAATAGTCGGTAAAATCAGTGAAGAAAAAGATTGTAAAGCTACTTCAATGTTCATAAAATACCTCGCTTAATTAGCTTGAAAGTAATTTAGCTATTCACTACGATGCATGTTCCATGTGCTGCTTAGCTGGCTGATAGGATTTGAAAATCGTCAAATCCTAAAAAAATAAATGCCGACAATAGGCGGTGTTTCGATTCGAATAACTAAATCAATTCTCATAGGTCACCTTAAATAAAAATAAGAATAAAGTAGTTTTATTATATAATTGGAATTTTTATAACACAATAGTTAAATACTAGAAAATAGTATAAAGTTGTCTGTAACATCCCATGTGATGAAGACAGACATCGCAAAGCTAGTAGAGCATTTTTTTCCACTTTTTAAAACGATACCGCTAGATCTGAAATAATACTTTTCATACAGCGCCACACCACGTATGATAGATAGGGTCTAATTTGTTGGAAAGGATTTGATATTGTGCAAGATAAACGCTTTCAAATTGCACACCGCGAAGCTTTAATTGGTGTCGCACTCGTCATCATTAACTTTGCGATTTGGTACGGATTTGCTTACGGGCTTGGCTCAGGTGATCCGAATGAATATACGTATGTCTTTGGCTTCCCTGCATGGTTTTTCTATAGCTGTATTGCTGGCACAATCTTTATGATTGTCCTGCTAGCGCTTGTGATGAAGCTCTTTTTCAAAGATGTTTCGTTTGATGAGGAGGAAGAGAAATGATGCACTGGCAAGTGATTGTACCGCTACTCGTTTTCCTTGTAGCCATCTTCGGGATTGGCATATGGGCAAATAAACAGGTGCGTACAAGTGATTCCTTTTTACAGGAGTATTTTTTAGGCGGTCGTGAAATGGGCGGCTTCCTGCTCGCGATGACGATGATGGCCACATATGGTAGTGCGTCGAGCTTTATCGGTGGTCCAGGTGTCGCGTACAATAAAGGGCTTGGCTGGGTGCTGCTTGCGATGGCACAACTGCCAGCAGGTTATTTTGTGCTGATGGTGCTTGGGAAGAAGTTCGCGATTGTCGCGCGCCGTATTCAGGCAATTACATTAATCGACTTTTTAAAGAAGCGCTATGACAGTAATACCGTGATTATTTTATCCGCGATTAGTATTATCGTGTTTTTATTCGCCTCGATGACCGCACAATGGGTCGGCGGTGCGCGTTTAATTGAGTCGCTTACGGGACTTACTTACACGACATCACTACTTATTTTCGCAGCGACGGTTCTTATATACGTTGTCATCGGTGGTTTCCGCGCGGTCGCACTAACAGACGCACTACAAGGCACGGTCATGATCATCGGTACGATTATTTTACTCATCGGGACAATCATTGCAGGAGGCGGCGTCGACAATATTATGCAGTCACTTGTCGCGGAAAATCCGCAGTTTGTGTCGCCATTTGGTGCAGACGGCTCGCTGACACCGCTGTATGTATCGACGTTTTGGATTTTAATCGGGCTAGGCGTGATTGGTCTACCGCAAATCGCGGTGCGTGCGATGAGCTATAAAGATTCTAAAAGCTTACACCGCGCGATCTTGATCGGCACAATCGGTATTGGGACGATTATGTTCGGTATGCACCTAATTGGTGTATTCGCACGACCTGTACTTCCAGGTGTGGAGGTGGCTGATACGGTCATGCCACTACTCACAATGCAGGTGTTGCCACCAGTACTTGCGGGTGTCGTACTTGCCGCTCCAATGGCGGCGATTATGTCAACTGTAAACGCACTCCTAATCTTAGTCAGCTCAACCGTTGTCAAAGATATTTACTTAAATTTTGTGAACCCAAAGGCGAGCGAGAAGCAAATTAAAACGCGCAGCTTCTGGGTGACAACGATTATTGGCTTGTCGGTTGTCATATTCGCACTAAACCCGCCAGAGTTTTTAATTTGGCTCAACTTATTTGCATTTGGCGGCTTAGAATCGGCGTTTTTATGGAGCGTTGTATTCGGTCTGTACTGGAAAAATGCCAACAAATACGGTGCGATTGCGTCCATGGTTGTCGGGCTGACGCTCTACATCTCCATTGACCGTCTATCGCCGCACCTATTCGGTATGCACACGGTGACGATTCCAATTCTCACATCATTTGTTGTGTTTATCGTCGCAAGCTTAATCGCAAAAAAGGTGAAAAATATTCCAGAATATCATTTTTAAACGAAAAAAACGTAGTCACGAATATACAGTGACTACGTTTTTTGTTATGTATTTAAGATGAGCAAATACTCTTGAAATAATAGGTCACCTTTTAAATCCCTGAGGAAAGCGCCCGACCGAAACGGAAATCAGCTCTTATTATATAGTTATCTATTATTTTAAGCGGGATTTGCACGTGATCCGCTTTGTATTAAAAAATACTATTAGAAAAGCGTTTGTCATTGACGCATAAAGGTTATTCTTGTATAGTTAGTTACATAAAGTAACTTAAATAGAGAATGGGTGTAATATAGATGAGAGATATTATGACAATTTTACGCGATAAATTAACGCTTGTCGCGCATAACGACTTTTCGAAGATCGCAATAGTGGGACCGGTGAAGATGCCGATTAAGCAGTCGGGCTTTGAAGCGACATTTCAATGGTATAGCTGGCATATTGTAGACAAGGACCAAACGAAGGCACAAGTTGTTGCTTCACTCAATCAATCGAATTTAGCATTTGGTCAGCAATCCTCAGTCCTCGTATATGGTGACTTTGAGCATGCAGAGGATGCCCTTATTCGCATGCATAGTATTTGCCATACGGGCGATATTTTCGGCTCGCAGCGCTGTGATTGTGGCTACCAATTACATGAATCGATGAAAATGATTGCGGAGCACGGCTGTGGCGCGATTTTTTATTTAGCAAATCACGAAGGGCGCGGCATTGGACTATTTTCAAAATCAATGGCCTATTTACTTCAAGAGGAAGGCTTTGATACAGTAGAAGCAAACCACGCGCTCGGCTTTGAGGATGATACACGTTCGTACGAGGAAGCGATAACTGTACTTGCGGCACTGCGAACAAAACGGGTGACGCTCATTACAAACAACCCGAAAAAGCTCGCGGCACTGCAAAGTCACGGCTTACTGGCAGATGGTCATGTGCCAATTTGGGGCGGGGTAACGGACACGAATCGCTTTTATTTACAAACAAAGATTGAAAAATCAGGTCATATTCGCGCGTAGCTAGGGGGAGAACATATGCAGACAGATAAAGAATACATGCAGCTAGCATTAAATTTAGCAAGCAGTGCAAAAGGAAACACAAATCCGAATCCACTTGTAGGTGCCGTACTCGTCAAAAACGGTGTCATTGTTGGTACAGGGCTTCACCGTAAAGCAGGTGAGCCACATGCGGAGGTGCATGCGTTTAACATGGCAGGGGAGCATGCAAAGGGTGCGACACTTTATGTGACACTCGAGCCGTGCTCACACTTTGGCAAAACACCGCCTTGTGCGAATTTAGTAAAGGATTCTGGTGTCGCGCGTGTTGTAGTGGCGATGGAGGACCCAAATCCGAATGTTGCAGGCCGCGGGATTAAGCTACTGCGTGATGCAGGAATTGAGGTAGAAGTGGGCGTAATGCGTGAAGAGGCGTATCGTGTGAATGAGCGCTTTATTCATAATATGCTAACGAACCGTCCGTTTATCGTTTCGAAATTTGCGATGACGCTAGATGGAAAAATTGCCACAGCGAGCGGTCACTCACAGTGGGTGACAGGTGAGGTAGCACGCGCAGATGTACATGAGCTACGTCATGATATGGACGGTATTTTAGTTGGTGTTGGTACGGTGTTAAAGGATAATCCGATGCTGACAACGCGCCTCGCGGATGGGCGCATCGGCAAACATCCGACACGCATTGTTTTAGACTCGAAATTGCAAACACCGCTCTTTAGTCACGTCGCGAATACAGAAATCGCACCGACAATTATCGTCACGTCGATGGAGGCACAGGAACGCAAGGCACAGGCACTAGAAGCTCAAGGCGTAAAGATTATTCGCGTCGCGCGTCTTGAAACAGGTCTTGAGCTTGAAGCGGTACTACGCATCCTTTACGCAGAAGGCATTACGGATCTGTTAGTAGAGGGCGGCGGTGAGGTCAATGCGTCGTTTTTACGCGCGGGGCTCATTGATAAATACTTCATTTATATCGCGCCGAAAATTTTAGGTGGTGCGCATTCGATTACGCCATTTGGTGGCTCGGATGTTGAAATGATGGACGCGGCACTTGCAGTTGATTTTGCAGGAGTAGATTCATTCGGTGATGATTTACGCATTACAGCTTATCCGAAAAAAGGTGAGGTTCGTGCATAAAAAAGTAGATATTTGCGTTGTTGGTGCAGGTCCGGCGGGCGCACTATTAAGTTTATTACTCGTGAAAAAGGGCCTGTCTGTTGTGTTGGTTGAGCGCACAAATACACTCGCAAAAGCATTTCGCGGCGAGCATTTGAACGAGGTGGGTGAACGTATTTTAAAACACCACGACTTATTTGAACGTGTCGAGGAGTTTGGTTTACTACGCATGGAGACGCTTGAATACTGCGAGCGCGGTAAGGTGATAAAGACGATTACGCCAGATAAGCAGATTGGTCATTTAGGCATTCATGTCCCGCAAGCACATCTGTTGCAGGCAATCTTTGAACAAGCAGAGATGCACGAGAAATTTGATTGTTTACTAAATACGACGGTCAAAGATTTAGTCGCAGATGAACGCGGACATTTTACAGCGGTCAAGGCGGTGCAAAACGGTGTGGACGTGCATGTTGAGGCGAATATGATTATTGGTGCAGACGGCCGCTATTCAACGGTGCGTAAAAAAGCAGCCATTGATACGACGGTACATAGCCATGGTTATGATGTATTGTGGGCAAAAATACAAGCACCAAGCGCGTGGAAGCCGTCGATTAAAATGACGCTCATTGACGGGATGCAAATTTCGCTTTTCACACAGGCACTCGGCTTTATTCAAATTGGCTGGAATATTGAAAAAGGTAGCTTCCCAGCACTTCGCAAGCAGCCGTTTGAGCCGTTTATTGCCAAGTTTATTACCGCCTTCCCAGAGCTTGAAGGAAGCGTACGCGCATCGATTCGCTCATGGCAAGACTTTATGCCGCTCGACGTCTTTAGTTCAACAAGCGAGCAGTGGGCGAAAAATGGTGTCGTGCTCATTGGCGACGCGGTGCACACGATGACGCCGACCGGGGCATTTGGCCTCAATGCCGCGTTAGAGGATGCGGACATTTTAGCGAGTTTGCTAGATTTTGAGAAGATTGGGCATATTAATTTTAATATTTGTGCAACAACAAGAAAAAAAGAGATGGCAAAATTGCAAGCAGTGCAGCGCGAAAAAGAGCAAAGCTTTGCGGATCATTTTGTCGTTTATCAGTAGGTGAAAAGATGAAGTTTGGTTTTGATATTGACGACACGCTGATTCATTTACGCGGGTATGCATTTGAGCTTTACAACAAAAAATTAGGGCAGTCACACGGAATGGATGTTTTTCATGCGATTCCAACCGTCGAGATTCACGTACCGTTTGGTTTAACAAACGAAGAAGGACGTGCGATGTGGAAGCGCTCAATGGAAGAGATTTATTTTACAAACTGCCCGTCTTATCCGGGTGCACGTGACGTACTGCAAGCTCTAGTAGACGAGGGACACGAGGTGTATTATATTACGTCTCGCCCGAAAGCACATTGTGCACGCACGCGGGAGTGGATGATTGACAAGGGCTTCCCTGTAACGGACGGCCACTTTTTCTGTGGGATGCAGGATGATGAGAAAATCGCGACAATTCAAGCACTAGATCTGGATGTGTATGTCGACGATAAGCCGGCTGTACTTAAAACATTAGCGGGCCTAAAAATAAAGGTCATTGTGGCTGACCAGTCCTACAATCAGCAAGTTGATTTACCGAGACTGACGGCTTGGTCGCAGTTTCATGAACTCATTAAATAACACAAAAAGGAATGCAGGCTTACTGCATTCCTTTTTGCATGGAAAGAATCCATAAAAAATCATCTTCCACAAGCAGCTGAATCGCGGCTCCGTCATGAATCAGCTTTTCTGCGCGCTGCTGCTTTGTACTAATACCGCGGCGCTTATCGCCTAGCACAACAAAATCTGTGTGCTCCGTCACAGCCCCGTGTATCACAGCGCCGCAATCAATCGCTAATTTGGCAGCTGCCCTGCGTGTCATTGTAGCAAGTGCACCAGTAAAGACAATCGTCTTATTTAAAAACGGATGCCGGAAATCCGTCTGCGAGTGGAAATAAATCATTTCAGTCCCTATAAAAATCACGTCCTTTTGGTTGATGACGGCAAAAATTTAAAAAACGAGATTATCTACCTATGGAATAACGCTATATAACAAAAAAATGCGCATCCTATAAAAAATTGTTGTATGACATGATTATATCGTGTTTTTTATCAAGGATGTTTATTTTTTTGCAGTGAAAAATGAGCATCATTTTTTGAGGTTGGTATATTGGCAAAAATGTAAATAGAAACACAGAATGCAGCATATTATTTTCTAATAATATAGTATATTTAAATACAGATTTTTGGACAGAGAATATACTAGGCAATTATAAAAAATATTCTTTAGTTGTTGAGAATTTACTAACTACAACAATACAGCAAATTGTGGTATCGTGTGTTATAAGAACAGGGGGCCACAGCAATGACACAACAAAAAGTAAAAATAAACTATAACGGCATATTATTATTAACATCGTATTTACACCGTGTGTATGTTTCAGAACAAATTCAACATGTTTTACATAAGAAAGATAAAGGGCGTTTAGAGGAAGTCAAGACGATGCTTGATGATGTAGGACTCATGCGCACGATGTATGAGCAAACACAAGCTTTAACCGATACGCAGCAGACGAAGCTTTTAGCGATGTCTGAAAAAGTAAAGCTTTATATGAATGACTTTTTCCCAGCAGGCGAGGCGACGTTTGCGAATAAGTTAACACTTGTTGCCGCGTCACTGTACGGTGAGCAGGCGATGAATGACGGAATCCTGCGTATGTTCAAGCTGTACGGTGAGGAGGTAAAGGGCGATTTTGAGGCGCGCGTCCAGTTTTATAAGGATCGTACACGTGCAATGGATATTATGGTACATAATGTAGAAAAGAACGAAGACATTCCACAGCAAATGATTGATTTAGTGGAGCAGTGGTATGCCAATATCGACAAGCAGCGCAGTCTCGTGCTGAGCGATATGAGCAAAATTGATCAAATGCTACTCTATAATAAATAAAAAAGTCGCACCGATAAAGGTGCGACTTTTTTATTCGCGCTCGAAGAACACTTTGTCTACATTGTACTTTGCTTTAAATGTGTTAATTGCATATGTTTCGTAAATTTCACGTTCCATTGGATCTTCAATTTCGTATACTTCGATTTTGAAGATTTCGTCACGGTGGTTGTTGATTGGTGCAACATTACCATCGAAGAATTTTTTAATACGTTGACGAATTTTACGCGCTTTCCCAACGAATAAAAGTTCGTTTGCTTCGTTATAGAAGAAGAAAAGACCGCCTTTTTCACGTGTAATTTGGTGGAAATCGATAAAGCCGTGGTACGGTGCAATAACAACCTCACCTGGCTTTACATTTTGTTCACGTTGACGAATCACAGTAGCTGGTTTTGGAAATTCAATTTTAATCAAAATAATTCACGTCCCTTAACTTAAGTAAAAACTAATTGTACATCATTTTCCGGGAAAATGCTATCTTTCTACCCACAACTATATAATTTAGTGAAAAATGGAGGATTTTTCTGTTTACTACTTGAATAATAGCTATGTTTAACAAATTTTATAATTCATATTATCCGACTCTATAATTTATTAAACAAAATCCTATCACTCGCACCAAAAACAATTTAAAAACAAAAATAATCGACGAATAGTCATTAAATGGGGGGCTTATGCGTTTACAAAATAAGGTAGCAATCATTACAGGCGGTGCAAATGGCATTGGGCTTGCGGTAGTACAGCGATTTACAGGGGAAGGTGCACAGGCAATTATTCTGGATACAAATGAAACATTAGCTGAATCGTTACTACAGCAGTTTCCACTTGTTAAATTTTATACGGTAAACGTAGCAGACGAACAGCAGGTACAGGCGGTAATGAGAGAAGTGCTACATACGTTTAGTCGCATTGATATTTTAGTAAATAATGCGGGTATTACACGTGATGCGATGCTAATGAATGTCACAAGCGAGCAGTTTGACGAGGTGAAGGACGTTAATGTGAAGAGCGTATTTCATTGCACACAGGCGGTCGTACCAGCAATGATCGCAGCAGGGGGTGGACACATAATTAATACAGCCTCGGTTGTGGGTGTTTACGGCAATATTGGGCAAACGAATTATGCAGCGTCTAAAGCGGCGGTGATTGGTATGGCGAAAACATGGGCGAAGGAACTTGGACGGAAAGGCATTACGGTGAACGTCGTCACACCAGGTTTTATTCAAACAGCGATGACGGAAAAAATGCCAAAGGAAATAATCGCGCACATGCTACAAATGATCTCGCTTGGTCAGCTAGGTACGGCAGTGGATGTGGCAAATACCTATGTATTTTTAGCATCCGATGAGGCGAAATATATTATGGGACATACATTACATGTAGATGGTGGGATGACATGATGATTCAATTAGAAAATGAGGTAGTTTGTTTACGCGCGTTAACGATGGATGATGTAGACGCACTTTGTGAGGTGGCGTTTTATCCTGAGATTTGGATGTATATGTCCCAGGCACTTGAGACGCGAGCTGACGTTGTAGCGTTTATTGAAAAGGCACTACAGCAAAAGGAGAGCGGCACGGAATATCCATTTGTCATAATCGATAAACAGACGAATAAAATTGTAGGCAGTACGCGCTTTATGGATATTGATTTATTTCATCGTCGATTAGAAATCGGGACGACGTGGCATACACCAGCTGTTTGGCGTACGCATATTAATACAAATTGCAAACTACTGCTGCTGACGCACTGCTTTGACATCTTAGAAGTACGACGTGTACAAATTAAAACCGACGCACAAAACGCTCGTTCACGCGCGGCTATTGAACGTATTGGCGCGCAGTTTGAGGGGATTTTGCGTCAGCATATGACAAAGAAGGACGGCACGGCGCGTAATACCGCGATGTTTAGTGTCACATGGGAGGATTGGCCGGATGTAGCACCCCAGCTTGAGGCGCTTGCGAGTCGTTAAAATGAAGACGCATTTTACTGTGAGCGGTTCTCTTATGCATCACACTTTATGGCATCAGATGTAAAAACAGCCGTTCAAATCGATAGTGGTTTGATCGGCTGTTTGTTATGAATCTTAAATGTTTGTCATTAATTTAGCAGTCAAAACGCGTGAGGGTTAGCGGTATAGATCGTTTTATTCGTTGACCTGAGAGTGTAAAAGTTTCAAAAATACGCTTAAAACCTTGCTGTTACTGGTTTTTAACAACTGTGCATAAAAAGCTGTATAGATAATGTTCCATATTAAAAACGACAAACGCTGTTAAATCAACGTTTGTCGTTTTATTAGGTATTCCTAAACTTTAATTTGTGAACGTTTATTAGGTTTATTTATGTATACGTTATAAATTCTTGCTGCTCTTAAAGAACCCCGTTAGTTAAAAAATATATTATTACTTTTTCATTTCTTCATATGCGAGATTCGGCTAAAATCTTTGTTTATACAAGATTGTTTTAATCTTTTTGACTTCAGAAGACTTTTAATATCAGAAATATTATCGTAAGAGATTTGGATATAAAAGTAATTAACATACTCAAGAACTGCAAAAACATAAATAAAACCAGCAATTAACAATCCACCTAATGGTAATGAAGGATACCATTTTAAAAAATCTATACCAAACATAATAAGTGAGACGATAATCAAGCCAATATTTATTTTCTCTAAACTCTTTAATTTCCGTACAACATGAATAGGAGTTCTAGGTGTATTTTCTCTTTTTAACCGTTTCCATTTTGCATACCAGTAAACAGTCCCTTGTAGTAATAGAAACTCCAAAAGAAAAAAAGATACCCAAAAAGAATAAAGTGAGTATAACCGTAATTCAGGATAAGTTATATTAAGTAGATAACTTAGAAAAACAAACATAACTATTGCAAATGACTCACCTGTATATAAATAGGAAAGCCGCTTCTCTAACTTTTTCCTCATCCTCCTCACCTTTCTTCAAATAATAAATTTTATAACCCAAACCATATTTACCTATTTTTACAGATTATTTAGTAACAGTATTATACACTATAGAAAATCCTTATTGCACTAAATATACTGTTCATAAGTAGCAAATCCTCCCACTCAATTGAATGGGGGAGTGATTTCCTAACTTTTATTTGGGAACGTTATTGAAATTTGAAATTTATATCGTATTCATATGTGCTACGTGGAATGTCCGCATACGCCACAAGTGCCTTCACCGAATATTTATGCCTTAATTCACAAATGACCTTTACTTTGTCTTTCGTGGTGATTTTTCCTTGGCTTGAACTAAGGCATTCAACTTTTTTAAATACTCGTTTTCCATTTCAAGCTGCTGAATACGCGCTTGAAGTGCTTCTGTAAAGCCTTCTGCTAGTACGTTTTTAGGTTGTTTAGTCGATTCTTTTTTTCATGGATGGACGCCCCTTTTTCTTTGGCTGAAGGGCATCCTCTCCTTGAGTGTCGAATTGTTTTTTCCAATTCTGTATTGATGAAGCACCTGCAATGTTAAAAATCGCAGCTGTTTCATTAAAGGACGTACCATGTTCAGCCATATAGTTAAGTACGTCTAGTTTAAATGCTTTTGTATAGTTTGTATATCGTCTGACAAACGTTTCTACGCCGTTGTGTTCGTGTTGTTTCACTAAGCTTAATAAATAGCGGTGGGAAATCCCGAAATCCGCAGCGGCTGTCCTAGAGCTTTCCTTGCCATTTATATAGCGTTGAACCGCTGCTAATTTTTGTTCTGGGCTCATTTTGGTCATAGAAAAACTGCATCCCATTTGTTAGTATGTGTCTAACAAATGGGGTGCAGTTCAGGTTGGTAACCTTATTCACTTAACGTTGTAAATCCGCATGCATGTGAGGAGGCCTCCGTAAAAATTACTAAAGAAATACAAATAAGTTTATTTCATTGTGTTTACTTCTATAAGTTGTTTCAATTGCTCAGGATGATCAGATTTTATGGCGACAAAATCGAACTCTTTCTCTCTACCCATGAATAATGTTACTTTTTGTGGTTTTTTCATTTTTAAAATGATATCGGGATATACTTTTTCAAAGTCACGAATGATAAAATCAACCGTGTTTTTCGATAACTTTTTCTGTAGGATTTCAGGTTCTTCAATGATGGCCTCAATGTTCGTATAATTGATTTCTGTACGCTTCATTAAACCCAATGAAATGTATATAGAATTATTCGTAGCATAAATCGGATTTAAACGTAAAGCTTGCATATCGCCTAAGAAAAAGAGAATTGAGTATATGTTTAGCACTAACAATATGATGGACAATAGTGGTGCTTTATCGTGTAACCAATAATGTACCCCAAGTGTTTCAACAATTATTGCATGAATCAGCATAACTTGAAGTGCAATAAAATTAGACTTTTTATACATTGTAATTCCATTAGGCATTGGTGATCTCCAACTCGCTAGTGCATAATAAAACATTAATAATTCGGCGCAAATAATTTGAATAATTAGATTATTTTTAACATAACGAGCCAACGATTGTGCAAAAGAAAATAGTACAGGTAACTGACTTTGCTTAACTTCTTTAATAATTTTAGGCATATATCGAACAAAAGTAATAATTAATAATAGTTCAAATAGGAATATAAAACCTTCGATAATTATACCAATCCAAGTAATTGCTTCATAAGGTTCTAATAGGGAAGTTGGGATTAAAAATCGAGCAGCAATACATCCAAGTGCTGCTAAAACAATAGTCGTTTTCACCGAAAAATTATTACGATACAACATAATACTTAGAGGTAATATAATTATTAAATCTAGCATGGAACCTAGAACGACGTATTGTGATTGTTCCGGTAAAATTGCAGCACCCATTGTCGTTTGATAAAGCATAAAATTACTGATTATAATACCAAAAATCAGGATTAACCAGATAGGCTTTAACTTTTCTATGATAAACAAGTTACTCACCTCCTGCAATTCGAATTAATTTTTTAAGAATTGTCGATAAAGCTTCTAAATCCTCTTTAGGCAATTGACCATAAATGTTTTCGTTGATTTCTTTTTCGAGAAGTGTGATTTGTTCAAAATAATGAATACTTTTCTTTGCTAATGTAATGTCAATTTTTCTTCGATTTTTTGGGTTAATTGTTCGCTCTATATAACCTTGATTATCCAGCTTATTAAGTAATTGACTAACTGCACTTGTTGAAACTTGCAAATGCTGCGCGAGGTCAGTTGATGAAGTAATTCCAGTTCGAATCAATTCGAGAATAAATACTTGTTTGGCTGTTAATTGATTATCAATAAAGTTTTCATATTTGCTAGCTAATAATACATTGAGTTGATTCTGAAAAATATTAATATCTTCAATAAGTTTTGACGACATAAAACCACCCTTTATTGTTAAGTTAGCTTAATAATAAAGGGTGTTAAATTTATTTGCAATATAAAATTTGTATATTCTGTTTTTTCCACCTAAGATAGCCCCCAAACCCTCATTTGGTAACCTTTCATTGAGGTTCTATTTAGATGTTACAGCCATTCAGAACAAGCGGATTAAACAGTCCTCTTTAAAATAATTTCTCACAGCGTCTCAGCGCGTTATTTTCTATAAAAAACAGCGACAAACATTGTTAAATCAATGTTTGTCGCTGTTTGAAATGTTCCTAAGCTAATTGTGCATATTTCTTATTGTTGTAAATCCACATTTTTCTGATGACACCCTTATATAAGAGTGCTTTTTAATAATATGTATAGAAAGCCACCTTGCCGTAATTATTATAGAAAGTTTCAAACCACCACTCCTAAAAGTGGGTGTTCGCAAAAAATTTCCTGTATATCGTCATTCACCATAGTGTGACGCCCGCCATTCCATCTTCGATATAAAACTCCCTGTTACAGCTTAAAGGTTGAAACTAAATATTATTACGTACAACGCAGCTTTAATTATATATTACTCGATAATATTATCGTGTTCAAGTAAGTATATCGAAAGAAAAAAGTCAAATCCTTAATTACGGAAATTAAGGATTGATGTAGGTAAGCTGACCAAGATATCGCCAATTACACAAATATTAAGAGTAGTAATTGATAAATATCGAGTATTTCCCTTAACCGTTTGGGCATTCTAATTTGGCGAAGGAGGTGAGCAGTTATGGCAAATAACAACAACAATAATAATAATCGAAACAACAATCTTAATCGCAATAACAACAACCAAAATAATGCAACTGAGTTCGGCGAAGACCTCAACTTTGACAATTTAAATGAGAAAAATCTAAATAATCACAACAACAATAATAATAATGAGCGAAACAACAACCGCAATCGCAATAACAACAACCAAAATAATGTAACTGAGTTCGGTGAAGATCTCAACTTTGACAATTTAAATGAGCAAAATCTAAATAACCACAACAACAATAATAATAATGAACGAAACAACAATCGCAATCGCAACAACTAGTAGCAATTTAGAAAGCTAATAATACAGTCATTCCTAAATTTAACTTTAGGAATGACTGTAATTATCAGCTGTTTCTCCTACTTTATACTTACCTATTCGTTGAAAAGCGATATAGTCATACATCGTGTGTGAAAAATATAAAACTCTCTTCTCTCAATTTCCACATGGGCATAGCGAGAATCAAAATCTGGCTCATACCACGTTAGAAATTTGTCATTTAACTGCTGAATATACGAAGAACAGTTTTTTAAAAATTCAGCCTGAAGTGCTACCCAATCACGTTCCGATGATAAATCGCCTCTAGAATCATATACAATGGCATCCTCTCTTGAATTCAATTTCACTAATTATTTCAGCATAATAATATATCAAATTTTTACTAATAACTATTTTTCACAAGCTACTTTGTGAAATAACCGAGTCTAACTTTTAGGGGTTACTTCAACCCTTGTTTAGGAACCTATTTATCAACTTTTCCAAACCTTTGCATGATCATTGTTTCTTCTGCCTGCTCACACCGAAAACAGCGGAGGCGACAATAAATAGCCCGGTGCAAATCATCATCGTAATGCCGTTCCACTCGCTATTTAGCACAGTGAAATTCGTTAAAATGGCAAATTGCATCAGGCAAATGATGATATATAGTAATGTTGTATGCTTCATAATGGCCACCTTTCTATGTGAATAGTTTATAAATGATATAGCCTGTAATCGCAATGACAATAAGGATAACTGTTTCCTTCCAGCTCATTGTAGAAAGGGCGCTTCTTTGCGGGTTTGGTGTGCGCTTTTGCTCCTGATTTTAATGTACATAAAAATGAATTTGACGGCATGGAGGCGCTTATTCGCTGGCCTGACGCAGAGCAGGGCTTTATTGCGCCGGATCAGTTTATTCCGTTTGCGGAGGAGTACGGGCTCATTGCGAAAATTGATGAGTGGGTGCTACGGACGGCGATGCAGCAAACAAAGCATTGGAACGAAAAGTATGGCCGCGCGCTAAAAATCGCGGTCAATATTTCACCGCAGCATTTAGCAGAGAAGTCGTTTATAAAGCGACTAAAAAGTATCATCAAGGCCGTTGAATTCCCGCCGCACCTGCTTGAAATCGAAATTACCGAGTCGACCATGATGAATTTGAATAATGTACTATTAGAAAAGCTACAAGCTATTCGCACGATGGGTATATCTATTGCAATTGATGATTTTGGCACGGGCTTCTCGTGCCTGAGCTATTTGCGTACGCTGCCGATTACGACACTAAAAATCGACCGTTCCTTCACACGCCAGCTAAAAAATAATACCGGGCAAACAATGGTGACGTCGATTATTTCACTCGGTCACGCACTGAATCTAGACCTTGTTGCAGAAGGCGTAGAACATTCCCATGAGCTAGACTTTTTGAAGAAGCAAGCATGCGAATCCATTCAAGGCTATTATTTCAGTAAGCCGTTACCGCGCGCCGTGTTTGAGGCACAGCTGCAAACAAAATAATAAAACCCTTCCCATTTGTATAAATTTTGATTATTCTTAGTTTATTCAATATGTATACAGATAGAGAGAAGGGTTAAAATTGAAGAACTATAAGGGTGAAATATTAATGCTCATTACGGCTGTTATGTGGGGCAGTGGCTTTGTCGGCATGGCAATGGGCCTTGAGTATTTAACTGTATTTCAATTAATGGCGGGGCGCTTCATCCTTGCGACCGTATTATTATGCTTAGTATTTTATAAAAAGTTAAAGCTCATTACAAAAACGGTGCTTTGGAAAGGTGCGGTACTAGGGGCCATTTTATTTACCGCCTTCACCCTGCAAACGTGGGGGCTTGAATATACAACACCATCGAAAAATGCGTTTCTAACGGCAATTAACGTCATTATTGTACCGATTATTGCGTACCTCATTTATAAGCGGAAAATTGACCGCTTTGAATCACTTGCCGCGGTGCTAGCCGTTGTTGGGATTGGCTTTTTATCGCTGCAAGGCTCAATGACGATTAATATCGGGGATTTGCTGTCGATTATATGCGCGGTTGCTTTTGCATTTGATATTTTTTATACGAATGTATTTGTGAAAACAGAAGATGCGCTGGCACTGACGATTGTGCAGTTTGCGACCGCGGCACTGCTTGGTGTTATTTCCGTGGTCGTGCTTGGTGAGGTGCCGACACAAGTTGCACCAGAAGCCGTGTACATCCTATTGTATTTAGCTGTGTTCTGTACACTCATTGCCTATGCGTGTCAAAACGTCGGCATGCAATATGCGAACCCGACGAAGTCTGCGATTATTTTATCGACAGAGGCACTATTTGGCACGATTTTCTCGGTTATTTTACTACATGAAATGTTAACAGGGCGTATGATTTTCGGCTGTATTTTAATTTTTGTGGCGATTATTTTTGCCGAGGTCAAGCCGACGTTTCATAAAAGAACAGTTGAGCGGACAACTTTATAGCAAGCGAGCAGATGAAGATTTTTCTTCATCTGTTTTGTTTTATATACCAGTAAATAGGGTAACTTAAAAGGAGGATTTTAACTAAGGGGGAGTACGTATGCTACATTACAAACGCGCGGGACAAGGTAAGGTACTTGTATTAATTCATGGCTTTTTAGGAGGCATTCAAATTTTTGATAAAGTAATGGATTCGTTAGAGCAAAACTTTGACGTCATTGCCATTGATTTGCCGGGGCACGGGGAAAGTCCAGTGGAGGCGGAGAGCTATTCCATGGTAGATTATGCAAATGCGGTCATTGAAGTGCTCCGACATGAGGATGTACACGAGGCGTATTGGCTCGGTCATTCAATGGGCGGTTATATTATGCTTGCGGCAATGGCTGGTGAGCTGTTTAATGTGAAGGCCGCGGTGCTTGCGTATTCCTCGGATTTACCGGATGATGCGGAGGCAATTACGAAGCGCAAAAAGCAGCAGCAGGAAATTCAGGAAACCGGTGCGGGGCCGTTTATTGATGGGATTATTCATAATTTTTTAGCACCGGATGCGGCGACCGAGAATATTTTATATGCGAAGGAAGTTGCAAATGAAGCTGAGGACGAGGGGTTAATCATGGCGCTTGAAGCCATGACGGTGCGCGATGATCAGCGCACATTTGTTGCACAGATGACCGTGCCGATGTTAGTTATTGAGGGCGAGCAGGATAAAGTGGTCAAGCCGATTATCACGGCGAATACTCGTGTACAAAAGGTGACGACAAATACAGGGCACCTCGGTATGCTAGAGGACCCGAATGCGTTTGTTAAAGCGGTCCTTGATTTTTTCGTGCATTAAGACGAGCATACTATTTGCGAAAGCAAATAGTATGCTTTTTCAATTTCGCGCATTGAAAATGAAACGAATTGCTAGTAATATCGTATATACTAGAAATAATGAGAGAGGGGATGTATGTTTACGATGAAAAAATATGTGACAAGTATGGCGCTACTCGTACTACTCGCTGGCTGTAATGAGACGACGGAGCAACCGACACCGGTCGAACCGACTACGACAACGCCGGCACTAGCGCCGACATCACCAGTAAATCCAGCACCAACGACGACACCAGAAATAGAGGAGCCCGCTACTGCGGAGGAAAGTCCACTTGCGACGGATGAAAATTTAGATTTCGATGATGATGTCTCGCAGTTTGAGGGCTGGATTCGTCAAATGGCCACGTGGCAAAGTTATAAGGCTGTACTCGATAATTATGATAATTATTTTGAT
Source organism: Solibacillus sp. (assembly GCA_040274725.1). Classification (GTDB taxonomy): domain Bacteria; phylum Bacillota; class Bacilli; order Bacillales_A; family Planococcaceae; genus Solibacillus. Next base: position 38,715 of record JBEMAQ010000012.1, read on the forward strand.
GATGACAACAATATCGACGGTGAATACCACGAGCAGACAGAATTTGTCACACAGCCATTTCAGTACTTTCAAAGCACACATAGTATAGGCTTTGCGAATAACCATGCAGAGCGCTATATTGCTGAAAATGCCGAAACGGGTGTGCTTGAAGGGGTGGAGCGTTATCAAATGGAGGAATGGCAAACAGTAGAGGACGTAGAGTATTATGCGATAAATATTGCGCCAGCACGTGCGGATATGCTGCAGGCAATGATTGATTTATCACAGGAGCGCCTGCTGTCTGAGGACGGGCAAACATTAACAGTAAATGTGCTGCCTGAAAAATCAAAAGAGGCGTTTAGTAGGCTGTCCATGGGTGTTCATTTTGCCGTATCGGAGGCAGAGTTAACGGACAGCATTAAGGAACAGCTTGCGATGGATGAGTCAGAAATAGACCGAGTTGCCGCGGTTATTTACGCTGATGGTCAGGCAATTACCGGCTATAGCATTGATATTTATGTAGGTAACGACGGCGAGCAAGACCATTATTCCTATGAAGAGCGCTTTAGCGACATCAACACGCTTAAAGATACGACATCACCGGAAGATTTATAAACAGTAGCCTGCCAATTTGATTGGCGGGTCTTTTGTTTGAAAATTAAGAATTTTAATGTTGTAATGGTACAGAATAAGGTATGCTAAGGATAGCTATTATTTTATTTTCACAAAGGGGACGAAGGCGATGAAGCGTTTTGAAGACAAGGTTGTACTTATTACAGGAGCAGGCTCTGGTTTAGGACAAGCGACGGCATTACAGCTTGCGGCAGAGGGTGCGCGGCTCGTGTTAGTTGATTTAAATCCGGCGGGCCTAGAGGAAACAAAGACAAAGGTGGAAGAAACCGCGCCAGGCATACAGACGCTACTTATTACAGCGAACGTTGCGAATGAAAAGGCCGTAGAAGGTTTTGTGAAGCAAACCGTCGAGACATTCGGCAAAATTGATGGTTTCTTTAATAATGCCGGTGTGGAAGGCAAGCAAAACTTAACGGAGGACTTCGGGGTGGAGGAATTCGAAAAGGTTGTATCGATTAATCTGAATGGTGTGTTTTACGGTATGAAATATGTGCTGAAGGTAATGCATGAGCAAGGCTACGGCTCGATTGTGAATACGGCATCAGTAGGTGGGATTCGCGGCGTAGGTAATCAGTCTGGTTACTCAGCAAGTAAGCACGGCGTCGTTGGCTTAACGCGTAACTCAGCGGTGGAATACGGCCAGTTCGGTATTTCGGTGAAGGCGATTGCACCCGGCGCGATTATGACGCCAATGGTAGAAGGCTCACTGCGTCAAATGGGTGGTGATAATTGGGAAGAGGTCGGTCGTGACTTTGTACAAGCTAATCCCATGAAGCGTTTCGGTAAACCAGAGGAAATCGGCTATTTAGTGGCGTTTTTATTATCAACCCAGGCAGACTTTATTAATGGTGCGGTTATTCCGATTGATGGTGGGCAGTCGTATAAATATTAAAGAAAGTGGTGCTAGCGACAAACTAGCACCATATGGATACGCTACGCCTGACAAAGCAACTACAGGAACAATTCCGCATGTGACGATGAAGCTACTAGATAGTGCGCATCATGTGACCGAGCAGGAGATTACGTATTTACAGCAAATGATGAAGTAAAAAGTAGGGTTATGCTTGTCGCATAGTCCTACTTTTTTCAACTAATACTGCGCCAAATGATAATCTATTTTTACTAATTTCTCAAAAAGGGTGTAGCTCAAATTGAATGGCACCCTCACGTTTATAACGAGACTTCCTGTTGCGCTGCAAATACCCAGCTTCTAATCTTTGGTTGAATAACTGGGATAATGCTACCAAGAATTTTACCGAGGCCATACGCCGCGATAAATGTGCCAATACCAATCGAGCCAAATGAATGGATGAAAACTAAGCATGTAATAAGGGAGACACCGACAACGGTCATATCACAAATAATCTTGGACTTACCAAACGGGATTTGCCATTTGGCTGCGACGACAGCTGTTAGCGTATCATACGGCATCATCGGAAATTTCACCGTCGCATATAGCATAATACCAAACGCCACAATAATCATACTTAACGCTAAATACAGGCTAATGAGCCAAATGGAGTTTGCTTCAGGAAGCACATGCATGAGCCAAAGGGTAATGTCGAGAAATAAGCCGAAAATAGAAACAATCGAAAGCTGGATGAAAAAATCTTTCCATAAAACTTTTTTCAATAGGATTGCCTGAATTGAAATGAAGAGAATGTTCGCAAAAACCGTCATTGTGCCGACCGTTAAGCCCGTAATTAATGAAAGTGCATAAGGAAATGCGGTCACAGGGGATACACCGATATTTGCGAGAATCGAAAAGCTAGCACCTAACGCAATAAAATATGTACCAATCATGTAAATGAAAAGCCTTTTTGATGTCGTGTTGAAATGATTCACTGTAAATCTCCTTCTACAAAATGCGTTAATTTTGTCTTTTAATCTATTATATCGTTTAATTGTGGGAAGTGGGAATTAGAGGAGATGATAATTTGAATAGAAATTAGGTTTATTTTTGATTTTTCAAAAAAATGTTGTAATTTACTTCGGTATGGGAGAAAATTTCAATTAGTATAAAAATATACCAAAAGCTATAATTTTATGATTTCATACGTGGAGGGAGAAAAGAACATGATGCAAGCACAAGTAGCACTACATCCTGAACTCGAAACAATTCTTAATTTTGCACCAGCTTTAACGGAACTGGTTCATTCTGAAGTGACCGTTGTTATTTCAGATAAAGAACGAATCCTTTCACAAATTATTGCGAGTGATTTGAATTTTGGCGAGATCATTAACAAACCACTTCAGCCAAAAGATCCAATGGTGGAGGTTATTCGCTCAAAACGCTCACGTGTGATGACCGTGCCAAAGGAAATTTACGGTGTCCCGTTTCGAGGCGCGATTTCGCCGCTTTTTTCAAAATCAGGGGAGTTATTAGGGACGCTTTCGATTAATACAACATTGAGTAATCAGCAAAATTTAATCGAAGTCGCGAATGTTCTTAGCTTATCGTCTGAAGAAATGCAAGCTTCCATTCAAGAAATCACGTATGCGGCCAGCGCACTTAATAACACGATGGGGCATTTAGCTACTTCACAGGCGGATATGTTCAAGCAAGTTGAAAGCTCCGCAAAAATGCTCGATATGATTAATACCGTCGCAAAAAATACGCGTATTTTAGGCTTTAATGCGGGGATTGAGGCGGCACGTTCAGGTGAGCATGCGCGCGGCTTTGCGGTTGTCGCAAAGGAAATTACAAAGCTAGCGGATTTAAGTGCACAATCCGTCGAGGAGATTCGTCAGTTAATGCTGCAACTGAGGTCGCGCGTCGATGAGGTGAAGCAAATTGTCGATGAAACGTCAGGCATTTCACAGCAACAGTTTGAGTCCATTCACGAAATTTCAGAGGCGATGGAAAGCTTTACGGCGGTCGTAGGTGATATTGAAGGATTAGCGAAGAAAGTATAGCCGTATAAAGCCAGTCATTCACAAAACGAATGACTGGCTTTTCCTCGTTAAACAGACAACAATGCCTGTTGCTCCTTAATATAGCGGCGTAGCATATAGCAGCACCAGCCCATTTTTGGCTCTTCCTCAAGATTTGCTAGCATGCCGGTTAACAGGGCGATGCGCGGCTTCTCCGTCGCAAGTTCCTCTCGTACAATTTGTACGCTGTCCTTTGCAAGTGGCGATAAGTCTAATTGCGCAACCTGCACGAGCTCCTCGCAAATTTGCGCTTTTGTAAAGCTGTCGGTCTTCATCCCTGCATGGACCGGGTGTGTTAAATACGCCTTTGTCGTATACATCGCCAAAATCTCGGTCTTCTCCACTAAGCTCTCACTTAGCCTCTTTATATCCACTTGCTCATGCGGCATAAATAACAGCATGGTATAAGATTTCATAAAGCTCTTCACCAGCATGATCAGCTCATAAATAATGGGCTCAATGCGTTCTCCGTATTCCGCAAGCAAAATTTGACCGAGTAATTCATCGGCAAGCTGCTCGTAATACATCATCTTACTTAAAATATCTTCCCCTGTTAGCGAGAAGTTTTCAAGCATTAAAATCCGCGCAAATTCCGCATACTCTGCCAAACTCGTAAATGTCGCCTCGAAATACACGGTTAGTTTTTCCTTCTTCGCCTCATTGACTAAATGGTCAATATTTGCCGTTATTAATTTCATAAAATAATCAATCATTTCTAAAATGAGGGCATCCTTTGACGGAAAAGATAAGTAAAATGCGCCTTTAGAAATACCGCTATATGCCGTAATTTGCTGGATAGTGGTCGTCTCAATGCCTTGTTTTGCAAATAATTCAATTGCCGCATCAATTATTTTTTGTTTTTTTGTCATCGCGCTAAATCCCCTCGTTTGACTTTTGACTAATTAGTCAATATTGTAGAGTGATATACGAGTTACGTCAACAAAAAAGGGGTGGTATGTGTGAACGGCTTAGTTAATTTTGTACTAAAAAATAAACTCGCGGTGTGGCTACTCACGATTATTATTACAGTATTCGGGATTTATTCCGGCACGCGGATGAAGATGGAGTCGATTCCGAACATTTCGATTCCGTATTTAATTGTGATGGGGGTCTATCCGGGTGCGACGCCGGAGCGGGTAATGGACGAGCTATCCGTACCGCTTGAAAAGGCAGTGGAGGGGCTAGAGGACGTGAAGGCGGTATTTTCAACGTCATCTCCAAACGTCTCGCAATTGCAGGTTGAATATGAATACGGCGTCGATATGGACGAAAAAAAGCGTCAGCTACAATCGGCTATTGATAGCGTGACACTGCCTGATGAGGTAGCGGAGCCGTCTGTCATGGCGATTAGCCTCAATATGATGCCGGTCTTGGCATTGTCTGTTAGTAGCACGGAGGAGGATATTGTCGAGCTGACGTCAACGGTGGAGGACGTGCTCGTACCGAAAATTGAAAAGCTTGATGGTGTGTCCTCTGCGACCATTACCGGTCAGCATATTGAACAGGTCACGTTCACATATGACGCGGAGAAAATGGAGCAGCTCGGGCTGACCGAGGAAGACGTGCAGCAAATGGTGGAGGCGAGTAATTTAGGCGTGTCACTCGGGCTTTATGATTTTGTTGTTGGCAAAGAGGCAGTCTCGATTGATGGTAAGCTCGGCTCGGTAGAAGAACTGCGCGAACTGCTCATTCCGGTCACACCAACCGCCGCGCAGCCATCCCCATTTGCGCGTCTTGGTGACATCGCACAAATTGAGGTGAAAGGTCTCGTACAGTCGGTATCTCGCACAAATGGTAAGGACGCGATTGCGATTCAAATTGTGAAGGGACAGCAGGCCAATACGGTAACGGTTGTTGATGCGGTGAAGGACTTAATTGCCGAGGAACAGCAAATGAGTGGGCTAAACATTGACGTCACGCTTGACCAAGGGCAGCCGATTAAAGATTCTGTCTTCACGATGATGGAAAAGGCATTATTTGGTGGTTTGATTGCCATCATTATTATTTTAATCTTCCTGCGTGATTTCAAATCAACCATTATTTCCGTCATTTCCATTCCAGTATCGATTTGTTTAGCGCTTATTTTACTCAACTGGCTCGACATTACACTCAACATTATGACAATCGGCGCGATGACCGTGGCGATTGGGCGCGTGATTGATGACTCGATTGTTGTTGTGGAAAATATTTATCGCCGGATTCATTTAAAAGACGAGAAGCTGGAGGGCCGCGCGCTTATTCGTGAGGCGACGATTGAAATGTTTAAGCCAATTCTGTCGTCTACACTCGTAACGGTTGCAGTATTTACACCACTTATATTTGTAGGTGGCATGGTTGGCGAATTATTTTTACCGTTCGCGCTGACAATGACATTCGCGCTCGGTGCGTCACTGCTTGTGGCGATTACGATTGTGCCAGCATTGTCGCATACATTATTTAAGAAAAAGCTCTACGGCGACAAACCAGAAAGTCAGCATCAGGGTGTAGGAAAGCTCGCTCAGTTCTACCGCAGCTTCCTCGAAAAATGCTTGAATCGCAAATGGATTACATCGCTCATTGCGATTGTACTACTAGCAGGCTCACTTGCACTGACACCGCTCATTGGCTTCTCATTTTTAGGCTCGATGGAAGAGAAAACAATGTATTTAACGTATACACCTAAAACGGGTGAGCTGATGACGGATACCGAGAAAAATATTGAAGCGGTGGAGAGCGAGATGCTTGCGCGTGGGGATATTGATATGGTCCAGGTGTCGATTAACGACCCTGACAATGTCGACCCATCTGCCATGATGATGGGCGGACGCGCGAATGGGGCGCTGATGTATTTAATTTTTGACCCCGATATGGAGAACTTCCCAGAGGTGCGTGATGACATTACTGAATACATTACGACACTTGACCAAACCGGTACATGGAAAACGCAGGAATTCTCCATGGGCATGGGTGGCAGTGATGTTAGCTACACGCTTTATAGTGAGGATTTAGATGATTTAGCAAGTGCAGCAAAGGACGTTGAGGCTGTACTCCAAACGATTCAAGGCTTAGAGGATGTCACGTCTGATTTTGAGGATGCGTATGTTGAGCATATTTTAGTCGTCGATCAGCAAAATGTCTTGCAGTACGGCTTAACGACGGCACAAATTTTAATGGCGCTCGCGGAAAGTCAGGCGAAGGAAGTATTAACGACGGTCCAGCATGACGGTGACGAGATTGAGGTCATTGTCGAGCGCGGGGTGAGAGCTACAATGACGTCAATTGATGATATTTTAGCGATTGAAATTGATACGGCAGTCGGCCCGATGGAAATTGGTGAGTTAGTTGAAGTAAAAAAAGGCACAACGCTCAATTCACTTGCCCGCTCAGAAGGCGAATATTATACGACAGTAAAAGGCAAGATTACCGAGCAGGATATTTCAAAAGTTACTGCTGCCGCAGATGAAAAAATGGCCGAGCTTGATTTACCAAAAGGTGTGACAACTGGCGTATCAGGTGTCGCAGCTGATATGGAGGAAACTTTTACTAAGCTCGGTGTCGCGATGATTGCGGCGATTGCGATTGTTTACTTTATTTTAGTTGTGACATTTGGTGAGGGTCTAGCACCGTTTGCGATTCTGTTCTCACTACCGTTTGCGGTTATTGGCGCGTGGGTCGGGTTATTTCTTACAAACCAAACGATTTCTGTTTCGGTGTTAATGGGCTTACTCATGCTTATTGGGATTGTCGTGACGAATGCTATTGTTCTCGTTGACCGTATTATTCAAATGGAGCATGCGGGACTGACGATGCGTGAGGCGATTTTAGAAGCTGGTGCAACAAGGCTACGCCCGATTTTAATGACGGCGATTGCGACAATGGGAGCAATGCTGCCAATGGCGTTCGGCGCAGGTGGTGGCGGCCTGATTTCAAAAGATTTAGCCATTACGGTAATTGGTGGTTTGTTCACATCGACGATTTTGACGCTTATTGTTGTGCCGATTGTGTATGAGATTTTATCGAAGCTGTTGAAGAAAAATCGGATGGATGTGGAGGACAATTAAGGGAGAGGTGGTAGCGCGTGCGCTACCACCTCTTTTTTACGATTGAAACCGCTTAAACCGTACCATATACACAATCCCAATCGCCGGACCAACCGCTAAAAAGCTAAACACCCACTGCCAGCCGACGATTTGCTGAAGTAATGGAATGAGATTGATTGACACAATCGTTAATAAAAAGCCGAGGCACATTTGAAAGGTGAGCGCGGTACCGACATACGCCTCGTCGGCCGCCTCTGCCACCGCGGCAGAATACTGCGCGGAATCGGCAATAATGGAGACGCCCCAAGTGATGGCAAACACGATTGTCAAGGCCCACTGACCACCAAATGTAAAGCCAATGCTAACCGCACAAATGCCGCTAATAATCATAGAGAGAATCGTGACATTCGCTCGTCCGATTTTGTCTGATAAAAGGCCACCTACTACACAGCCAATCGCGCCGGCAATACCAATGGTAATAAATGACCATATCGCAATAAACTGCGCCGAGGCGATTGGGTGGCTTGCGGCAAAAAATACCGGAATCCACGTCCACATGGCGTAAAGCTCCCACACATGACCTAAATAGCCGTAGTTGGCAAGCATTATGCGCTTATTTTTCACAACGTCCTTTAAATGACTGAGTGAAAAGGGCGTTTTTGGTGCGGTGTGTGGTGCATCCTTTAATAAAAACTGCATAATCATTGCCGCAAGTAAGGCAAGCACCGAGCTACTAATGACGATTATTTGCCAGTCAACGTTACTCGTAAATCCTCGAATGAGATGTGGGAAGGCCGAGCCAATTGTTAGTGCCGCGATTAGTATGCCCAGTGCCGTTCCGCGCCGCTGCGGAAACCACCCAGCAAGTAGCTTGACGGCAACCGGGTACACGCCGGCAAGCACGATGCCTGTGAGGACGCGGATGGTGATGCCAGCTAGAGCGGAATCCGTAAAGAGTAGCAGGCAGTTAATCACTGCGCCTAGAAGTGCGGACAATGCAAAAATCGTACGCGCATTAAAGCGGTCTGCAAGCCCGAAGAGTGCACTACAAAATGCGCCGATGACAAAGCCCGCAGGTACCGCCGCCGATAGCCACGCTTTTATGGAATCCGCTACCCTCCAACGCAGTACGAGCTCATCCGCAATAACAGACGCACTAAACCACAAGCTGAGTGCGCATAAAATAGCAGTACTAATGAACAACAGTGCTCTCCAACGTCCGACCATCCGCTAACCTCCTTATGTTACTATTGATTAAAATTGTAAAATTAATGAAAAGTTCTGTCAACAGACGGTGGAGATTTGTTCTTTTTATGGAAATTTGTATAGTGTAACAGCAGGGAGGTGTTAGCATGTGGCAACAAAATTTAATCATGGTACTTGCAGCAGTGCTTTGCTGGGGGCTCGTGATAGCCGCAATCATGTATACATACAAAAAGCAGCCAGACACGGTAAGATCATTCTTGCTTATCTCGTAGGACGGTCTTCATTTTCGCTTACATTTACTTATTATCCGCGCATTCAGTTGACACACTCATTTTTGTTAAAAGGAAGTGGGGCATTGCCTTTTCCTGAACAGTGGAGCGAGATTATGATAAACGTAAAAAAGTCAGCAGCACCACCAGCTAATTTTAGCTTCTTTTCGGAAGGAGTACCGGAAGAATTTACTTTTTGGGCAACATACGATGATGCCTTCCTTGAAGGGAGCGGCTCTACATATGTGACAGGTGAGGTGAAGTCGGGCGTGTCATTTTTTATGTATATGGATGACTGGCAGTTAGAGCAATAGAAGGGGATATAGAGTACCTATAAAAATAAAGCTAGAAACGTAAGAAAGCCTGTTAAACAGCAAATGTTTAACAGGCTTTTCCTCACGTATACGCATTAAAAATCACATACCAAACGACCGAAAACACCACAAGTGCAAATACATGACGCCATTTATACATTTCAAGCATGCCGATAAACTCGCGCGTAAAGGCATTGGGCAAATAATAAAACGCAGTAGTTGAGCCGACGCCTTGTGCTGCGAGCCCGACTTTTTTGGCATAAAAGCCGCCGCGCAGCACGTGGAAATTATTGGTAACGAAAATCCCCTTTGGCTGATTGAACCGCACGTCGATTAGCTTCTTCGAGAAAGCCATATTTTCAAGCGTCGTCGTGGATTTATCTTCCATTAAAACATCCTCGTCGGGGACATTAAAATGATCATGAATATACTTTTTCATCGCAAATGCCTCGGACACATTTTCGTCATGTCCTTGCCCGCCGGATACAATAATGAGCGGCCTGCACCCATATTTCGCGTATTGCTGCACCGCTTTTTTCAGGCGGCTTGCAAGAAGTGGTGGCACGCGGTCACCGATAATACCGGACCCGAGCACGATGATATAATCCGGCGTATACAAAATGGGCCGATACACATAAAGACCAGCATACAGCACGGTCGCCGTATAAAATGCCGCAAAATAGCTAAAAATACCCGTTACATACAGTAAAAGTAGCTCAACAAAATGATTCATTGTCGTAAAGCTATACGAAAGTGTAAACAAAATCAGCATCGCAAGCGTCGCGAGTCCAATGAGCGCTACAAATAAATTGGACTTCTTCTTGCCCTCTTTTTCCATTAAATACTTACTGTTTGAAAACGTCAGGACACTAAACGTAAGCATGGTCGCCGGAACTAGCGCGAAAATCATAATAATTGACAATGTATAGGTCAAATCGTCACTAAAGTTTTCATTGAAAATAAACACATCGATGAAGTTCAATGCAAACGACAACAATAGCGCAATGACGACGTAAATATTGCTGTACCAGCGCGGCTCAATAATGACTAAAAATAGTAATAATGCAACAAGGACAAACACACGCGCACCTCAATTCTCTCTATTTTTCCATTCTTTACCCATTATAAGCGATATGCCCACAGCTTTTGCAAAATTAACAGCGTTCACGACATTTCAAACGAATTTCACAAAATTGTCTCAAAGCTGTCATAGGAGTTTTCATTAAATTTCACAATTTGATTGTAAAGTAAAGGTGTACATAACGACTAGGAGGAATTTTAGATGAAAAAGATCATAGCGATTTTACCGCTTGCGGCACTGTTATATGCATGCGGTGATCAACAAGCGGAGCCGGTAGAGCCAGCAACACCCGCAACAGAGGTCGTAGAAAAGGACATGAAGCCGGTTTATGTAGCGACCGCGGCGGAATGGGAAATTGATGAGCGCTTATCAGAGCCGACAGCGGATACGGTTTGTGAAATGTGTAATATGAAGGTGTATATGAAGAATGAGGAAATGGGCGTGTTCTCCGCGCAGGCAGTGAAACCAGACGGCAGCACCGCATTTTATGATGATATCGGCTGCTTACTAAATGCTGAGCTTGCGCAAAATCAAGTAAACGAAAAATTTGTACGCGATTATGTGACGCTGAACTGGATCAATGTAGAAGAAGCGACATTAGTTAAAACACAATTAAAATCCCCGATGAACTGGGGCTATATTTTCTTCAAATTTGAAGAGGATGCACAGACTTATATTGCGGAAAATCCCGGTGCGGTCATTGAAGAGCTTGACGTGGTGAAGCAGGCCGCAAAAGAGCGTCGTGAAAAGAAATTAGCGGAACAGGCAAAGCATAACGACCAAAACGGCGACATGCATGGTGATGCGCACGATGAAGAAGGGCACACACACTAAAAGAAAAGCTGTGTATCGAGTAGATACACGGCTTTTTCAGAATTAAAGAAATTTTACATTTTCGCATTGTGAACAACTTAAGGCAAAGTCTATTTTACGTCCAGGCTAAAGCGCCAGCCCCTCGAGGTCGCTTCAATCCCTCGGGTGAAAGTAAAGAGCACACTTTCACTTCGGGCTTTCCAGCGCTTGTCGGGGCTGAGCAGGCGCTTTAGCCTTTTGCTTGTGTGATTCACAAACCTGTCAAATGAATTTCAACTAGATTTCACATTTGCGTCGTACAATAAATGTAAATTTTAATACCTTTGGGGGTTTGATAATGAGGCCATTACGATGGATAATCGCGCTTTTCCTCACACTACAATTTGCTATTCCTGTTAGCGCGATGCAGCATGATCACGGAGAGATGCCTAGTTTCAAGCCGGTTATAATTGATCCGAATAAAAAAAGCGAGCTGCAAACATTAATTAACGACACGCCCGTTGGAGGTGTGCTGCAGCTAGAGGATAAAGTATACCGCGGCGTGATTCAAATTACGAAGCCGATTACGATTCGCGGGACAGCGGAGACACAAATTTATTCGCTGTCGACCATCTTTAGTATGACGGATACGGAGAATGTCACGCTTGAAAACGTTACGTTAAAGGCGGACGAACTCGCTGTTATTGCAACGAATGTCAAAAATCTTACGTTCTCCAATGTACGTATTGAGGAGGCAAACGGTGGCATTCAAATTTTTAATAGTGAAAATATCACGTTTGATCACCTGACAATTAGCGGACCGGGTGGGCATTTTTCAACGAAGGAAAACGCCGTTGCGATTTACGAGTCGAAGCAGGTGACGATGACAAATAACGACATTTGGGATGTGCTAGACGGCTTTTATTTGGAAAGTGTGAAGGGCATTACCGGTAGCGGCAATACGATTACCGACAGCCGCTATGGTTTTCATATGATGTATAGCGACGATAGCAAGCTCCACAATAATACACTGATGAATAATATGACCGGGCTCATGATTATGATTGCAAAAAACGTCGAGCTGACAGACAACAAAATTCTACGTCAGCGTTCGCTAAATAGTCTTGGTGTGTATTTATATGACGTGGAAAATGTGGCGTTTCGCGGCAATGCGATGACGGAAAACACGACGGCAATGGACATTCAGCAGGCGCGCGCGCTCATTATTGAGGACAATGTATTTACGACAAATGGCACGGTGTTTCAGGTGAAACGAAGCGAGACCGCGCTTATTACGAATAATGAATTGAATGCTAATATTTTAACGGTGCGCACGGATCATCAAGGTGTGCAGCTTGTGCGCAATATGTACGATGACTATACGGGCGATGATTTTGATAAAAATGGCATTGGTGACACATCGCATATCGCAGCGAATGCGTTCGGTCAATGGATGGTGAAAAAGCCGGTGTACCAATATTTTATGGAGTCGCCGAGCGTCGTGACGTTAAATTTGATGGAAACGGACATCACAGATACGAAAAACCAGCTCGTCTTGGATGCTGAGCCAGTCGTGAAAGTGAGTACGCGCGTTCTACAGCTTGACGTGCAGCCGGTGCAACTCGCAGTGAGTGGCGCGGCATTAATTGGTTTACTTATGTTAAGGAGGAAATGGAAATGAAGCAACTAAAATTAACGTTATTATTTTGTACAGCCTTATTACTCGCAGCGTGCGGCGGAGATTTAGAGCCGCGCGAGGTCAATTCAGAAACCGATGTGTGCATTATGTGTAATATGAGCGTCACGCATATTGACTATGCCGCGCAAATCGTCAAGAAAAACGGCGACCATCTTATTTTTGATGACTTAGGCTGCTTAATGGAATACATCCATGAATACGGCGAAGATGAAATTGGGGCGAGCTATATTATGGAAACGGATTCTCCAAACTGGCTGAACGTCAAAGAAGCGGTGTATGTGTATGCAAAGGATTACTGGACACCGATGAACTACGGCGTCTTAGCGTTTGCGACAACAGAAGCGGCCAAAAGCTATATGAGCGAGCAGCCAGGGGAGCTACTGGCGTATGAGGATTTACTAACATTTAACTGGGGAGTGCACGCACACGAATGAGCATTCAAATGATTCTCCTCGAAAGCAAGCAGCTGCTACGCAGTCGCTGGATTCAAATTGTGACACTGCTATTTGCGGTCGTGTTCACGTCGATTTTAATGATTCAGCATTTGGCGATGCCGGCAACCGGCTTCAATCGCCAAACCGCATCCCTGCTTAATATTTTACTGTTTTTACTACCGCTTTTTATGCTGACAATTGGCAGCATGAATATCGCAAGTGACGTGGAGTCTGGCTGGCTTGGGCTGTTGCGCACGTATCCGCTACGCTTAGTAGAATATGTCATGGCAAAATACATAGCCTTACTATTTATTTTTAGTGGCATGGTTGCCTTTGTCTTTGCTCTTTCCTTTTTCGTTGGGAGCTTTGTCGGCGGGTTGAAATTGCCAGGCTTTGCGATTTACATTACGCTATTTGCGCTATTTATTTTTAACGCGCTCAGTATTTTGATTGGTAGCCTTGCGAAAAGCCGCCTGCATGCTCTAGCGCTTGGGCTTGGAGTGTGGTCGTTTGTGACGCTACTGTTCTCGTATTTAATGATGGCGATTGGTACGGTCACGTCGGAAAATGTGCTGCAAAAGCTTGTCATCGTGTCTATTCATTTGAACCCACTTGAATGGATTCGCTACTGCTTCTTTGTATTTTCTGACCAAACCGCGGTGCTCGGCCCAGCGTTTTACGGCATGTCTACATTTTACACCTCAGCAGTAGGCGGGCTGTTTATCGTGCTCATTTCTGGTTTCTGGGTAGTGCTCGCGCTAGTAGCCGCAACGATTACATTAACGATTCGGGGGAAACGCGCATGACGATGCAAAACGTGACAAAAACCTTTAAAGGCGGCCGTGGTGTACGTGACATCTCCTTTACGCTCGAGGCGGGCCGCATTACCGCACTTGTCGGCTCAAACGGCGCCGGCAAAAGTACGATTATTAAGCTGTTAACGAACTTACTCAAGCCAGATAGCGGCGAGATTATGCTGCGTGACGTGCGTTTTATGCCGGATGATATCGCGTTCCCGGATACATTGACCGCCGAGGAAATTATTGCGTATTTAGGCAAATTAAAAAAAATTCCGCAAGCCGAGCAGCAGGCGATGCTTGAAAAAGTCGGGCTAGTTGAAGCAAAAAAATTAAAGGTCGGACAGTTTTCAAAAGGCATGCGCCAGCGTCTGAATTTAGCGCAAAGCTTAATGGGCACAGGCGAGCTGTTTATTTTAGACGAGCCGACAAATGGCCTCGATCCGTACTGGATTGCGCAGCTCAAGGCGCTTTTAGAGGCAGAGCGTGCGCGCGGGCAAATGATTTTGTTCTCGACGCATTTACTCAGTCTCGCTGAGGAAATTGCCGACCAGGTCATTATGATTCATCACGGTGAAATCATTGCATCCGGCACAATTGTAGACCTACTTACCACAAACAACTGTAAGACGCTGGAGCAACTGTGGTTACAGTTGACGAAGCAGGAGGTGCAGTCGTGAAAAAATGGCTACCGCGCCTAGTTGTTGCCGCGCTTCTTGTGATACTAATTGTGCAGTTCGTGCAGGAGGAGCCAAAGAAGGCACCTGCACAGGAGCCGCGCACAATGCAGGCGACGGATTTTACGCTGCCGACTGTGGACGGCGAGCTGTCACTGCATGACCAGCGCGGCAAGGTAGTTATCCTGAACTTCTGGGCTTCGTGGTGCATCCCATGCCAAACCGAAATGCCGCATTTCCAGAAATTTTATGACGCACATCAAGACGACGTAGAAATTGTCGCGGTGAATTACACAAAAAAGGACGACCGGGATGAGGCTGTGCAGTTTGCACGTGATCATAACTTAACGTTCCCAATTTTATTTGACGAAACGGGCGAGGTCAGTGAAATGTACGGTGCCTTTACCATTCCGACAACGTATATTTTGAACCGTGATGGGGACATTGTGCATCAGTTTGCGGGGCCGCTGGATGTGGAGATGCTTAGGGAATATGTTGGAATTTTGTTTTAGTTGAAAATGGGTCCCAACAAATTAGATAATCTTCATTTTAAGGTTCTCCGTCAAATGTTGGGGTGCACTCGATTTGAGTTATCAAATCAGGTGCACCTTTTTTGCACAGATTACGTTGATTTCCATTCTGGGTCGGACGCTTTCCGCGGGCACGGCTCCATCTAAATGTCTTCGGGATAGGTCCCGAAGACATTGGATATTCCGCACGTGCTGTTCCCGCAGGAGTCGCCTCCCCGCCATTCCAATCAACGCGCTTTTAGCCAAGATGTGTCCCTACTTTTTTATAGACATGATACAAGAGAACCTTTGCTTTATAATGTTCATATTTTTTAAATCCAAAAGCATTCCGCTTTAACACTTTAGATTGATTATTAATGCCTTCTAAAAATCCATTTGAATACGGAAAGGCATAACTATTTAAAATTTCTTTTTGCCAATTTCGGAAGGTTTTGATGGCTTTTAAAAAGGCAGGATTGCCACTCTCCTCTACCTCACGGTAAAAAGCTTCTAATCCAGCTTTCACTTTTTTTAAATCCGTTTCTTTTTTCGCGTTTGCTTGCCATGCTTTATAGCTTTCTTTCAACTCATATCCTTGTTTTAAAGCAGGTGACATCGCTAAATACCGCTCTAAATACCACCGATCTTTCTCGGTTAACTTTTCACTATTTTTATGTAAGACATATCGCATTTTCTTCAGTTTCTTTCGGTCATACGAATTGAATTCTTTTTGAACCTGACGGCGAATTTCGTCTAATGCCCAGTGAATATAACGACAATAGTGGAATCGGTCTGCCACGATGACAGGGCTATTCAATGCACTTTTAACCGCCGCTTTAAAAGCAGGATTCATATCCATGACAACGATTTTAACCTCTGCGCCATAGGTCGCCAAATAATGCTTAATCGTTTCTTTGCGCCGATTTGGCAAAATATCAATCGGCTCATGGGTTTCGGCATTCGCAATAATAAGCTGATACTTTCCTGCATCGGTATCGGCTTTATATTCATCAATCGCAATGGCTTTTGGCAAGGTTACACCCTCTGGTAACTGTTTCATTGCTTCCTTAAATCGGCGAATAATCGTTGTAGAAGAAGCACCTAAAACATCTGCTGCTTCTTTAAATGTCTTGGCTTTCACAGCACGAATTTGTGCGACTTGATTCCACTCTTTTGAAAAACGTTGATAGCGCGTCACAAAAGGTGCGTTTTCATTAAAGCGTTTTCCACAAGCACATTGATAACGACGTCGTTTATAAAAAAGAATCGTTAAGCGTTCAAACCATTTTAAATGCTTCACTTTTTGCATGCGATAATCATGTACTTTTTTCGTTTTTTGCCCACATGCAGGACACGTGTGAAGCGTTTTTGGCATGGAAACATGCAGCACAAGACGCTCCTCCTGCTCCTCCATTTGATGAACAATTACACCTTTTAATCCTGGGATATTCATGTTAAAATTCATACAGCACAAATCACCTTTCCACTTACTTGTTTCTCAGCAATTCAAGTATATAAAAAAGTGTGATCTTGTGCTTTTTTTTGTGCAGAATTTTTCCTAAACCCCAACAAATATTATAGAACCATTTTTAATAAAAATAAACCTCGTATTTTGAACAAGTTTCGATTAAAATACGAGGCTTTACCTATTTTTATCGTTTTCCTGTGATTCCGTTTATATTAGAAATCGTTAATGAACAAGAAAAACAAGCTGTTATCAAGGCTTTAAGGTCCATCTAGCAACAACACTTTCTAACATAGGTTAATAGCTAATTTATATAACTATTATTAAAAGATATAATGCCAAATCCTAATAGCGACTCCAATAATAGTAATATATATGCTGAAGTCGATGCATCTTTTAGTTCTTTATTCATTACTTTTTCAGCTTTTGAAATCCGATAACGAATTCCACCGACTGAAAGGGCTAGCTGTTGTGCTGTTTGCTCATAATGTTGATTGTTTTTTAAAAAATTATATAACGTTGCCAGCAACTCTCTATTTTTTTCATCATCTTGTAAAAGCTCCTTTAGTTCATTTTTAGCAGTTTGATGAATAATTTCCTCACTGAAAATTTCTAGTAGAGAACCAAGTATACCTAATTGATTATATTGTAATAGCTTTTCTTCGGATGCTGCATTCATGGCTTGAGTTGCTTGTTTGAGGCTTTGTTGAAATTGTTGAATGGAAGTATACTTATTGCTGATACCTGCTCTAATACGAAGTTCTTTAGTATTTTTTTCAATGTCACAGATAATTTTTTGAAACAACGAATGTAACGTATTCGTATTGTCAAAATTATATACTAATATAATTAGCTCATCTGAATTTTGACTAATTAAGCCGTTAATTGAAAAGAGTTGCATTTTTTTCGCAAATAATATTAATAATTCATAAATATTAAAGGGCTCTTTACTTATTGTGTTGGTCTGATATTTAAGGGCTAGCGTATGAAATGGTGGTTCGATTTTCGGTGTAATATATTTCGAATACAAATTCGTTTCAGCAAAATCTTTAAACTGGTTGTGAATTAACCGGTCTAAAAAATTTATTTTTAATCGCTCCGTCGCTTCAAAACTGACGTGTTCATTTAAAAAGCAAAGGCTAGTTGCTACTGCTAGGCGTTCTATATAGAGATGGTCGTTAGAATCTATGGACTTGTCCTTTGGATAAATGAACATACAGTATGCAAATTTATTGAATTTCAGGAAAATAGGAGAAACTAAATAAGGGCGTTGTTTATTAAATAATGGAATAGTTTGATTGATGCTATTAAGGTGATTAATCTCTTTACTCGACATAAATAAAGTTTGCGGGAGATCATCAATTCCTTCCTTAAACAAAATTTCCCCATATAGATCTGTGACGATAATTGGTATTCGAACTAGTGAATAAGCGGTCTGTAATAATTTTTGAATGTCGTTTTGCTGCGCAATACATTCTGTAATTTGGCTATGAAAATCGGTAATTTTTTTTAGTAATGCCTCTTTTTCATATAACAATTCGTATGTTACTTCTAATTCATTTTCGATTGTTTGATTATCAAAAATATCTAATTTCTCCCCTGATGCTTCCCAATTTTCCTTTGTCTTTACTTCAAATGTACATTGAGAATCTCCTTTAGCTACACATGTTACTTCCTTTACAAAGATTTCATGGTCTAAAATGGATGTTAAAATCCCACTGGCAAATCCACTTAATATATAGCATGTACATTCCGTGTTCTTCCCAAAGTGTTCGATATGTTGCTTTGCTTCAAAAGAATTAACCCAAATTCCACCTGCCTCAAGAATAATGAGTTGATTGTCTTCCCTAAATATTTTTCCTGAAGATGTAACATTGGATACATGGCCTAATGTAACATGTAAATTTACAGCTAGATTGATTAAAGCGTCTATATCTTTCATCTCAATATTGAAATCTTTTGATTTTTCAATTCCTAAGTTCATGCCATATTGTAGTAAAAATCGTTTTGCTTTCGTGAATCCAAGATGTTGAATCAACACTTTTCGTAACAATCCAAAAGTATTCGACGTCATCACTAAATTGTCATCGCTATGTTCATATTTAGATACTGAATACAAAAGTACACCCCCAAAAAAGCAAAGTAATTATCTGTAATTATAAATACAAAAACAACTATATTACCAACGAAAACACTTATTTTTTTGTGAAATACAGCAAAAACACTTATTTTTTAACGAAATTATTTTCGCTATGATTAGTTTAAGTAACAAGAAATGGAGGAGAAGTTCATGGCAACATTTGAAGAGAGACATTTGATGACAGAAGGATTTAATACCGTTTATTATCGTGCGGGAAGTAGCAATACCGAAACGTTAATTTTATTACATGGTTCGGGACCAGGTGCGAGTGGCATTTCCAATTGGAAACGTACATTAGAAATAATGGGGGATAAGTATCAAGTCATTGCGCCTGATTTAGTTGGCTTTGGTAATACAGACATTCCAGAAAATACAAATCTTTCGTTTTGGGAGTGGACTACTTTACGCATCAAGCAGGTGCTAGCGATTATGGATCACCACCAGATTGAAAAAGCTCATTTAGTAGGAAACTCAATGGGTGGTGTCATTTCTTTACATGCGGTTATGCATGATGCATCTCGCTTTGACAAGGTTGTTTTAATGGGAAGTGGTGGAGGAAAGACGGATGGTCCAACACCAGAAATTGTACGGATGACAAACTTCTTTAAAAACCCAACAATTGAGTCTTTCCGAAATTTAATTACGTGGTTTGTCTATGATGAATCGGTGTTAGGCGATAAGCTTGAAGAAATTGTCCAAACACGTTACGCCAATATTATGCGTCCCGGTGTAGGTGAGCTGTATTCATCATTATTCCCGATGAATCCATTCGAGTTACTCATTCCTCCGAGTGCATTAAAGCGTATGAAACAGCCTTTTTTATTGATTCATGGATATGAAGATCAGTTTGTACCAAAGGAAAGTAGTTTAAGTTTGTTAGAATATTTACCAAATGCTGAACTTGTATTAGTAAAGCAATGTGGACACTGGGTTCAGATTGAAAAATCAGAACGTTTTATTCAGCTTGTCGATCAATTTATCGAGAATAAAAGCCCAGAGCTTTCACTTAAATAAAAGGAGGGGTAACTTTGACTACACAAGTTAATGCAGAGCAATTATATAAACAGTTAATTGAAAGCGCTCACAAAATTGGTCAAATTGCCGAAGGCGAAGCAGTAGAAGCGGATAAAAATGCGACCGTTTCAATCAATGTCATTAATGCCATTAAAGAGGCAGGAATTAACCGATTAATTATCCCGCAAGAATATGGCTTTCCCCAAATTGATTTCACAACATTCACAGATATTATAAAGCAAGTAGGTTATTATAATTTATCAGCTGCGTGGCTTACTTACTTTTTCTCGCTACACAATTCATGGGTAGCCTATTTGCCGAAAGTAAGTCGGGATGAGGTATACCGTGACGGTGGCTTGTTGGCAGATATTTTTTCTCCAGTGGGAAAAGTCGAAAAAGTTTCAAACGGCTATATTCTTAATGGCAAATGGCATTATGTAAGCGGTATCAATTATTCGCAATGGGTTGCAGTGGGTGCTTTGTTTTTTCAACAAGATAATCCTATACCAGAACGGATCGGTTTATGTGTGAAAGTATCGGATTTAGAGCTCATACAAGATTGGGATTCATTAGGTTTACGTGGTTCAGGTAGTAATTCAATCGTTGCTAAAGATTTATTTGTTCCAGACGAGATGGTATTTAACTTCAATGAACTGATCTGTCATCGGAAATCGATACACGAACTAGTGGACGAGTCCTATTTATATTACAACACATCATTTTTCTCAGCATTTTTCGTTGGTTTCCCAGCGATGTCGATTGGGGCAGCTGAACGAGCGATAGAGGAATTTATTGAACGAACAAAAAAACGCGTTCGATTAGATGGCACACATGAAGGATATACGGCACGACCACAGCGCGTTGCAGCTGAACTTTCATTAAAACTTAAAGCTGCAAAGGGTTTATTAAAAGAATATATTGAAATGCTTGAAAATGATGAAGGGCAATATCTAGCAGGAGAGTACAATGCCATTCGAGTGAAAATTGTGAATTATTGTCTAGAAATAGCCGTGAAAGTCACTTCAACACTGGGCGCAAGTGCATTAGCAAAAGGCAATCCGGTCGAAATGCTAACGCGTGACATGATTGCGATTAGTACACATGTTACTTCTTTATATGAAGATGGGATTGATTATTACGGAAAAGACCTATTTGGCATTGAAAATACATCATTAGGTTAATGGAGGAATGTAAATGGGAAATAAAAAATTTGATTATTTACCAGAAATCGCAAAGCTTGGACATGTGGCCCTTGAAACGACCGATTTAGAAAAGTCATTATGGTTTTTTGAAGAAGTGGTTGGTTTAGAAAAAACAGAGGAAGTGGATGGTGTTCACTATTTACGTGCATGGGGAGATTTTGAACATCATACTTTATCATTAAAAGCAGGGACAGAAGCGAGAGTGGACCACATTGCTTGGAAAGCAAAGCGCCGTGAAGATGTTGGCCATTTCGCTATTTTACTTCAAGATGCAGGCGTCCAAGTAGAAGAAGTAAAAGCAGGGACAGAAGTAGGTCAAGGCGATGCGATTCGTTTCCAATTGCCTACTGGCCATAATTTCGAAATCTATTTTGATATGGAAAAGCCTGCCGTTATGGATCCAAAGCGGAAAGCTGTTCTAAAAAACCAAACGTACAAAGCTTGGCGGAAAGGTATTTCTCCTCGTCGTTTTGATCATGTCAATATCGCAACCAATCAACCAGCAAAAGAAGTGATTGATTTCCTAATAGAGAAGCTAGGTTTTAATATCCGTGAATATGTACGCTTACCAAATGATGAAATTTTATCTGCATGGCTCAGTGTTACATCATTAGTTCATGATATTGCGGTGATGTCGAATCCGGAATTTAATTCGACTCATGAAATTCACCATATCTCTTATTGGTCAGATAATTCTCAAGATATTTTACGTGCTGCTGATATTTTATCTGAAAATGGCTTTACATTTATTGGACCAGGGAAGCACGGTATTTCTCAAGCTTTATATGTGTATGTGCAGGATCCAGGTAGTGGTATTCGCTTGGAGCTATTCTCCAATGGCTATCAAATTTTCGAGCCAGATTGGGAACCGATTGCATGGGATTTAGACGAAATGTATTTAGGCTTTACTTATTGGGGTGAACAAGCTGGCGTGCCTGGACAAGTTGAGTCAACTATCAATGCAGGGAACCCAATTAAAGAGGTAACAAAATAAGTCCTACAGGAGGCATTGTTTAATGGATAATCGCGTATTCCGTGATGCTATGGGCAAATTTGCAACGGGTGTGACTGTCTTGACAACGATCAATGATGGTGAGCCACACGGCATGACAGCAAATGGATTTATGTCTGTATCACTAACACCGAAGCTTGTTGTCATTTCTATTGGCCATAAAGCTAAATTTTTAGAAAAAATAAAAAAATCAGGTGTTTTTGCTGTTAATATTTTAGCTGCGCATCAACAAAATTATTCGAAAATTTTTGCTGGTCAGCAAGATGGACAAGTAGCATTTAATGAATTAGCGGGATTACCAGTAGTGGATGAAGCACTTGCTCAAGTTGCGTGTAAGGTGACAGCGGAGCACGTTGAAGGAGATCATACTTTATTCATTGGTGAAGTGTTAGAAGTTAAGCTAGTCCAAGGTAATCCGCTATTATTTTTCGGAGGACAATATCGCAGTTTAACACAGTTAGAGGTAATAGAAAATAGTTAATCGGGTGTCAATATGTATATTCGTCAAGCGGCAGATCCATTATTACTTTCTGAACGTGAAAAACAGCCATTGCACCACTTACATCATCGGCGGAATCTATTTCCGTTGATGATGCGTATGCTATTCATCTTCTCCAAATAAGGATAAGCTTGCAGCTGGTGTAGCTGTAAAAAGATTAAAAATTGGCTTAAAGCGATGCAGGAAATGCTGAAAAGTGTATTCTCTAGACTACAGCGTCATTTTGGTCTCGCGTGATAGTTTTCCTTTTTTGTTTTCTGCGATAAAGTGACGTTTAAATTCATCTTTATATGTGATAGTTGATTCGCTCACAGCTTGTACATTGGGGTTACATTTTATTTGTACACGGCTTTTTTTATAAAGTTAATTCTAAAAAAGACTGCACTCACCGCAAGAGTACAGTCTTTTATAGCTATTTTATTTCTACTTTAATTGTTCGATTCAATCCATAGTTTGCGGCATCAATATATTCTTGGATTGCTTTATTCGCCATGTCTGCATGAGGATTTAATGACTCAAAACCATGGTAGGCCCCCGCATATAAATGAAAGTCTACATCGACGCCTGCCTGTGCTAATTTGGTCACGTATTGTAGCGTCTCATCACGGAATGGGTCGAGCTGACCAACGCAAGTGTATGTGTACGGTAAGCCTTGTAATTCTTCAATTGTTGCCCGAGCTGGCGCGGCATGGTAGGGGATATTTCCACGATCTTTTAAATTGCCCAAATACATTGACCAGCCTCGTTCATTTAAGCTGTGATTCCAAATATAGTTACCTGTAATTTCTTTATTTGAGAAGTTATCGTTTAAATCGTTTATCATCGGATACAAAGGCATTTGGAATATTAGACTTGGACCTTGGCGATCTTTTGCTAGCAATGCTAACGCTGCGGTTAAACCACCACCCGCGCTGGCACCTGCAATACCGATACGGTTTGGATCAATATTTAACGTTTCGCTATTGTCGGCTACCCATTTCAATGCACTATAGCAATCTTCTAACGGTGCTGGGTATGGATGTTCAGGTGCTAAACGATAATCAACCGAAACAACGATACAATTAGCTTCCTTTGCAAAGCGCTGACATAAGCCGTCATCCCCTTCAGGTACGCCCATAACATAACCACCACCGTGAATCCACAATAAGGCTGGTAATGTATTGGTCGCGCCTTTTTGCTTATAAATACGGACACGTAATGCATCCCCATCTGGGCCCTCAATCATTTGATCTGCTACATCCATATCTTCAGCAATCGGTGGAGTTGGTGAGTTTGCCATTCCTTCACGTACCGCATCTAAATAATCGAAATTTAATGGGGGAAAGGCATCTAACAAACCTTGTAAATCTGGATGAACACGTTTATTCATAAAAATTCCTCCTTTGATGACGCTTACATTTTATTTAAAAAAGCTGATTAATATGCTAACCATCCTGCATCCACTGGAATGACCGCACCGTTAATAAAGCTTGCCTGCTCACTCGCCGCTAATAAAATAACGTTCGCAATATGAATGGGCTCGGCTAACTTTGGTGCATTCATCGCGCCTGAGCCTACTTTTTGTTGACCTAACGCGTTTGGATTTTTAAAGACAGTGCCCATTTCGGTATTGACGCCACCAGGCGCGAGTGCGTTACAGCGAATACCTTGATCCGCATACATAAAGGCCGTATTTTTTGTCAAACCAATGATGCCGTGCTTCGCAGTTGTATAGGCAACACCTGCACGTGCACCGCTCAGCCCCGCTGCTGAGGTTAAATTAATAATGACACCATGCTGTTGTGGTAAAAATGCCTGCACCGCAGCACGACACATCCGCATCGTGCCGGTTAAATTAATCTCAATCACTTTTGTCCAGTAATCATCTTGCATATCGCCCACGGGAGAAAAATTGTCCATAAAGCCTGCATTATTGACAACAATGTCAATTTTTCCGTATTCCTTTACGGTTTGCAAAAAGACCTGCTCAATATCTGTTGCGGAGGTAATATCAACTTTTATCGCCATTGCATTGCCGCCGTTTGCAATGATTTCCGTTACTGTATCATTCGCTTTTTCGATTTGGATATCTGCTACAACAACTTTTGCCCCATGCTGAGCAAATAACTGTGCTGTTGCCTTACCAATTCCTTGTGCCGCCCCTGTAATAATGGCTACTTTTTCTTGGAGTAACATCTCAATCACACTCCTTTAATTTTCTGAAATAGGTGAATACAGTTGAAAGTCGGCATAATTTGTCAACGCCACTGCATCACATTTCGCACGGTAATGGTCAAAGCCACCTAAATAAATAAGGAAACTACGCGGCTTTCCTTCAATGTTCGCCCCTGTATACCAAGAGTCACCTTTTGTATACAGCGTCATTTCCGCAACTTCGCGATTATGTTTACTCCATTCCTCCTCAGCTTCTTTTGTTGGCTCAATTGCATGAATATCATGCTTTTCCAAATAGTTGATACAGTCGCTAATAAAGTCAACATGTTGCTCGATTGCGGTCGGCATGACGACAATAACGGATGGGCTTTCCGGACCTGTAATCATAAAGAAATTTGGGAAATCATGTGTCGCTACACCTAGGAAGGTACGCACTTTACCGCCATCTTCCCATTTTTCATTTAGTGACACGCCGTTTCGTCCTTTAATGTTCATTCGCAGCAGGGGACCTGTCATACCGTCGTAGCCTGTTGCGTAAATAATGACATCTAGTGGTATTTCTTCTTTGGCCGTTTGAATACCTTGAGCGGTAACTTTTTCAATCGGTGTTTTACGTAAATTAACTAAACGAACATTCGAACGATTATACGTTTCATAATAGTTCGTCCCTAAAGTTAAGCGTTTAACACCATACATATAATTCGGTAATAGGGACTCTGCTGTGTCACGGTCTTGAACCGTCGACTTAATTTTGCCGCGTATAAAATCTGATACAAACGCGTTCGCTTGTTCATTGACCATTAAGTCATTATACGTAGTCGTCATATGAAAACCACCAGTTGCCCATGCCTCTTCAAATACAGCCGCGCGTTCCTCTGCTGTATCTTCAAATACAGATTTATTGCGAATCGTTATCGCGCTACCTGAAGGAGAGTAGTGTAATAAATTACGCGCCGCTTCATAGCTATCCTTTGATTCCTCAATAAACTGCTGTGTATAGTCATAATTGTTTGCAGGTAAAACGTATTGTGCTGTGCGCTGAAATACGGTTAACTGTGCTGCAACTTTCGCCACCTCCGGGATGAGTTGTACACCACTAGAGCCTGTTCCAATCACACCGACTCTTTTATTCGTAAGGTCGACAGGGGTTCTTGGCCATTTTCCTGTATGATAAGATTCGCCCTCAAATTGCTCTATTCCTTCGATTTTTGGTAAATTTGTTGCGGATAAACAGCCAACTGCAGAAATAAAATATTTCGTCGTTACAACCTCGCCATTTTTTAATGTTACGTCCCAAAGATTGTGCTGTTCATCAAATATTGCACCGATAACTTGTGTATTAAATTGGATATCCTTTCGTAAATCGAATTCATCCGCTACGAAATTTAAGTAGTTTAAAATCTCTTGCTGCTTTGGGTATTTAGAAGTCCAATTCCACTTTTTATATAATTCTTCTGAAAACGTATAACAATAATAAATACTATCAATATCGCATTTTGCACCTGGGTACAAATTCCAGTACCATACACCACCAACTTCTGCACCTGCCTCATAGACAATCGCATGTAAGTTGGATTCTCGAAGCTTATGAAGCATGTAAAGTCCAGCAAATCCTGCACCGACAACAACTGCATCTACTTGTTTTTTAGTTTGCATCATGATCCCTCCTTTGAGTGTACATTCATTTTAATAAATGTTCTAAAAATTGAAAATCCTCCTAAATTAGGGTAATCTATACTCAAATAAGGGGGAATGAGTTTGCAATTAGCTACTACCTTTTCAAACTACTTTTTTTCATTGCGTAGTATTCCATCACAAGAAGAATTATTTGTAAAATTACTAGATTTATATGTACACAGTTTTCCGGTGAGAAGTGCTTATTTACTTCGTTATTCACCAATTGGCCATATTGGGGAGGGGATTATTGCATTTACATTGAATGACCACAAATTTATTACGCATTATGTAGAGGATGTCCGGAACGTACCGATTATTATGCAGGCACTACAAGAACGGCGAGCGCTTTATGTAAAAGGAATCGATTATTTAAAATCAATGCCTAGCAAATATATTTCAAATAAAGAGTCTGAGCAATTTATCATCGTCCCAATCTTCCATGGTAATGTATCACTCGGTTATATATGTGGGGATGAATTTGACGAAGGTTTCCAAATTTCGAACGCTTTATTGGAAGCGTTTACATCATTTGGTCGCTTAACAGGCGAACTATTTGTGACAAAAAATCAAGGTTTAAACGATTGCCCTTTAAGTAAGCGCGAACTTGAGGTCATGCAACATGTCGCACTAGGGGAAAGTACAAAAGAAATTGCCGCTGCTCTTCATATAAGTGATTTGACGGTGAATCAATATATTAAAGCCGCCATCAAAAAAATGCAGGCGCAAAATCGGGTTGAAGCCATTGTAAAGCTTTGTAAATTGGGGTGGATTTAAGAAAAGCTGTTCTTCGTCTTTTGATTTTACTATATAAGTTGAACTTTAAAACCGAACCCGCAAACGATCAATTACAGCTTATTTATTCAGATTTTGATAACACACAAATTGACGGGCAACGAGTTTAATTTGCTGTGTACTTAAAAAAAGACAATATTAATCAGAGCGTAATGAAAAAGTGGATTCATACTAAATTTTTTAGTATGAATCCACTTTTAATTTGTCATAAATCTATAAAATCAAAATTAATTACAAGGGATTTTCAAGATTTATTAGTTTTTCAGCATTCTCTATTAATCACACTGTCTTTCCACCATTTCCACAAGCCTTCAATTAAATTTAGTTGCGGGCTATATGGTGGTAAAAAGACAAGTCGAAGTCGATTATTATGAACAAATGCGTGCGTTAAAGCATTGTTACGATGAAATTAATGAAGAGGTTATTTTACTAAAAAGTCGAATGCATGCCCTTTTACATCTGAGTTTTCCAGAACCCGAGAAACTCATTACACTAAGTTCAGCACTATTCTTAAATATTGTCCAATTGTATCCGCATCTAGCTCTTCTGTTAGCGCATTCGAAAGTGGTGATTAAAAATCGTTTGAAGGCCAATACACGAAAAAATCTTTCATTGGTGCGTGCAGAGGTGAAAGCAGAAGTATTATTGGAGGTAGCACACAATATTATGGTGATTACGATTTCTGAGCTGGTAATGCGGATTCATAATCGTCTAGTACAGACATTTCGAAAAAAATAAAAATCGTGAGGTTTATTTGGCATGTGCATTTTTTTGAGAGGGAGGTGGGATATGTGTTGCTTGATTACGGTTTACATTATTCATAGATGTCGACTATAGATACAATAGATAAACTGATATTGTAATTATAAATGAAATAGTTTTATAATTTATATTATACTGTAAATTCTGAAAATTGATTTACGGCAGTTTTACTGATTATGAGATTTCAAATGTAAGCGTTTTAATTTTTGATTATTTAAGGAGGTAATTCGAAAAAGAAAAGCGGGATTTAGAAATTATAACTCTGTTTATAAATAGGATTACAGTTTTATTAAGGGAATTTAACGTGAATATTTATCGGAATTTTTAGTAGGATAAGCAAAATTGGCAGTTCGGGAAATGGTTGAAGCAGCACTTGAACATCAAAAAGTTCTACGCTCAAAGTGAACAAGGCGTGCATAATCAAGTGTACATTGCGATGATTGTCTATTGCCTGCATGTGTTGGCACAATTGAACATGAACAGCTCAAAAACGTACTTAAAAATTAGTCGTTTATTGAAGGCAGACCCGTAGAAATCCGCTCATCTCTGGATTCGAAAAATCGCAGGAAAAGCTGTCCCATAAAGGGGTTACCGTTTTTATCGCACTCGTCAAAGGTTATAGTAAAAAAATGGATGATTACTACCTCTGTTCAAGTGTCTTTGTTTTTCTTCTCAAATGAAAAATAAATAAAACAGGAAATTCAGTTAAAATATACGCGACGGTAGTGAACCTTTTTGAATTTTTTTATTTAGTTTCATATGTATCTATATACTATCGCGAAAAATTTCGCTTTTTGTATGAATAGTTTTGAAAACGCTAACAATTATCTCCAAACATTTTTGAACCCATTACCAATTTATCGTAAGCAAATTAGTGAGGTGGTTAATAATACTAATAATTGTTCGCAGGAGCTAATATTTGTCTTACACAAGATGAAAAAATACAAGATTACAAGGGGGATTTTACATGCGTTGGGTTGTATTAGGGTTTCTATTCTTACTATCTGTTTTAAATTATACGGATAAATCCGTTTTAGGATTAGCCGCAGAACCGATTATGTCTGAACTAAATTTATCCTACGATCAGTTTGGGTTAATAGGAAGTAGCTTCTTCGCTGCATACGCTGTCGGGGGTATTGTTTTAGGTACATTAACGTATCGCTTCAATTCAAAATATTTATTAATGATGATTGCTACTGGATGGACGCTTTCGTTAGCAAGTGCTTATTTTGTAGAAACGTTAACACACTTAATTTTACTCCGAGTTGTTCTAGGTTTCTTCGAGGGTAGTACGCTCAGTATGTGTCTTGTACATCTTGCACGATGGTTCACAAGTTCACAACGTGGTACCGCAACAGCGATTATGACGTCTGGTACAACAGTGGGAACATATTTAGCTGCACCACTATTAGTAATGGGGATTACAAACTTCGGTTGGCAACACACATTCGCATTGTTAGGGGTCGCAAGTCTTGTCTGGGCAATCTTCTTCTTCTTTATGCGGGACGAGCCAAAGCAACCACTCGTCGAGGACGTAAAATCTTTAGCTTTGAACAAAGAAGTACCGTTTAAGCATATTTTAAAATTATTTATTAACCCTTATGTGATATCAATTTTTGTAATAGGTTTCGTATCCATGTGGATCACTACGTGGGTCCTTACATGGGCACCTACTTACCTAACGCAAATCGTTGGTCTGGAGTCACAAAATATGAGCTTAATATTCGCTGCAATGGGGATTACAGGTACAGTATTTGCGATTTGTGCAGGTAAATTTACAGATTTCTTATTTAAGAAAAATAAAAGCCTTGTCAACTCGTATGACCGTGTATTAGTTACAGTATTACTGATAGGTGCAGTTTCTTATGCCATGACAACCGTTATATCTTCACCCGTGTTAGCATGTCTTTTCTTAGGGGTAGGCTTAATAATGAACACTAGCTTATTACCGTTAAATGCAGCGATTACAACATTGATTATTCCCAGAAAACTGGTAGGAAGTATCACAGGTATTTATTTAGCTACTTCAAGTATGGCTGGTATAATTGGTCCATGGATTACTGGTTACTTAATTACACTTGCAGGAGATGATATTCGCGCGGGCTTTAACGCAGGGGTGTTAATTATCGTTAGTTTATATGTTGTAACGGCCATCGTGTTAGTAGTTACTCGTAAATTAAAAATTACAGCTACTGAAAAAGAAGATGCAAGTCGTGCTACTGAAGAGGACGAATTAAAATTAGACGTTGCTGTTGAACAATAAAATTTAACTTCTTTTAGTAAATTCTTTTGTACCATAAGCAAAGCGATAGGTACAGAAGTCCCTCATGGGGGATAGATGTCCAGGTTCGCTATTTCAGTGGGCGTTCAAACATTCGCTGAAAGCTGGACTCGGGTTAGCCGATGAATCCGCTTGGCAATGGCACGAATGGAGTAGCCTAATTCAAGATAAGTTTCTATTTTCGAACGTTCAGATATGGTAAGATGAGTATAGCTCATAACGATTCCTCCTCTAATGTTTGTGTGGTAACTAACATTTTACACGAGGTCGTTATGGGCTTCTTTTATTTTGACTTACAAGTGTTGCACTTAATATTACAATTCATTGTTTTATAAATATCTGATTTAGGGATACAGAGCAGAAATGAACATCTGCTTCGTATCCTTTTTTAATGGATTTCAATTGAATGTGACATTATAGCTTTGAAGCAAGTGATTAATAAATGCATCCATCGTGCTATCTTTATAAGCGTTTTTTCGATAAACAAGGCCGATTGTTTTTTGCGGTTTAGGGTTGACGATGGGAATTTTCTTTATTGTTACGTTGTTTCTACTTTCAAGATAGGAGTGCGGTAAAATAGTTGCAAATTTATTGAATTGAATCATTTCGAGCAATGAATCTAACGAGTTTAGTTCAATTTTAGGGCGAAGTGAAAATCCTTCTTGAATACACAACTGGTCGATGAACTGACGAATCAAATAACGCTGCGTTAGGAAGGTTAAAGGGATACTGTTCAATTCTTTAAAAGAAATAGCTTCTAATTGTGCAAGCTCATGCTGTGCAGAAACTACGATAAAAAATTCTTCCATAAAGAGTGGGCTAAAATCAATTTGGTCATTTTGAATTTCGTCAAAAATAACGCCTAAATTCACTTCATTATTTAAAAGCCCCGTGATGGTTTCCTCTGTTGTTAGCGCCTGAATAGACAACTCAATTTCAGGATATTTTTGATTGAAAGAAATAACAGATGGTGTAATCAAATGATTACCAGAGCAGCTAATAGAAAGCTTGCCACGCTTAAGCCCCTGAATTTCTTTAATCTTAAGATTCGCTTGATCTAATTCATAAAATACCTTTTGGCTATGCCCCAATAAAATATGCCCTGCTTGCGTAATATATGTTTTTCTTCCTACGCGTTTAAAGAGTGGTGTACCTACGTAACTTTCTAATAATTTAATTTGATGACTTAATGTAGGCTGACTAATCCTCAATGTTTCAGCGGCCTTTGTGAAATGTTGGTACTCGCAAACAGCTAAAAAATATTCTAAAAGACGTAGTTCCATAGGGTTCCTCCTCAATCATAGATAGCATCTATCGTTATCATACAAAATATAGCATTGTACCGAGAGTTTAGTCTAGATATACTTTTAAAAACACGAAGTAGAAAATTATTGTTTTTATTAGCTTAAATAGATATAAAACGATAAATAGGAGGCGTTCTATTTGAATATTGAAGAACAAGTAATAACAGATGAGCAACAAGCTGAAATACAAAATCTTTTAGGGAAATATACTGGCGCTAGCGCATTAATGGAAGCGCTAACAGAAGCAGGTGTATCTAACATATTTGCTAATTTAGGAAGTGACCATCCAGCAATTATCGAAAGTTGGGCACAGGCTAAATTACAAAATAAAGAGATTCCAAATATCATTATATGTCCACATGAATTTGTGGCGATTAGCGCAGCGCATGGCTATGCACAAGTTACAGGAAAAGCACAGGCAGTCATTGTGCATGTTGATTGTGGAACACAAAATTTAGGTGGTGGTATTCACAACGCAGCTGTGGGACGTGTACCAATATTCATTTTTGCTGGGGCTTCACCATTTACACAAGATGGTGAAATGCTTGGTGGGCGCAATGAGTTTATTCATTGGCTACAAGATGTTTCCGACCAACGAGGGATTGTTCGTGAATATGTGAAATATGATAACGAAGTACGCACAGGAAAAAATATTAAACAATTAGTGCATCGCTCGTTACAAATCTCTCAAAGCGAGCCAAAGGGACCTGTTTATTTAATGGCTGCACGAGAGGCTCTTGAAGAAAGTGTTGAGCCCGTAAAGATTGACGTGGAGCGTTGGGGTACTATTACACCATTGGCTGTCCATCCAGACGTAATCAAAGAGTTAGGTGAAGATTTACTACAAGCGAAAAAGCCGCTGATTGTGACGTCTTTCTTAGGAAGAAACAATCAAGCGGTCGATGAACTAGTGAAACTAAGTGAAACATTGGCTATCCCAGTCATTGAATCGTCGCCAAACTACGTGAATTTCCCAGCAAATCATCCACTGCATGTCGGCTATCAATGGAATGCTCAAAAGCAAAATGATTTTCTAGCACAGGCGGACTTAATTCTAATTTTAGATAGTGATGTTCCTTGGATTCCGCTTGTAAATAAGCCGGCAAGCGATTGTAAAATTTACTATGTAGACATTGACCCATTGAAGGAAAATACACCGCTTTGGTATATCCCATCAAAACGGTTTATTCAGGCGGATTCCTATACAGCGCTGCAACAGCTAAACGGCTGGCTTGAACAAGCACCTATTAAAGCTACTGTAGTTGAACAACGTTATACGAAATATAAAATAATTCATGACAAGCAGCGTCAAGGTTGGAAAAAAGAGGCGCAACTCAAAAAGCAAAGTGTCATTACCGCGGAATTTTTAATCGCTACATTAAATGAAGTCGTTGATGATGACACGATTATTTTGAATGAGGCCATTACGAATTATGAAAATGTTTGTAAGCATTTAGGACGCAGCATACCTGGTACTTACTTTGCGAGTGGTGCAAGCTCACTTGGTTGGAACGGTGGCGCCGCGATTGGTGCGAAATTAGCAGCGCCAGAAAAGACGATTATTAGCTTAACTGGTGACGGAACATATATGTTTAGTAATCCAACACCTGTACATTGGGTGGCAAAAAAATATAACACCCCATTCCTAACGATTGTCTTTAACAATAAAGGGTGGGGCGCACCTCGCCAATCTACATTAGGCGTACATCCAAATGGTTTGGCTAATGCAACAGATCAGTTTTGGGTGAATTTTGATTCAACGGTCGAATATGCAAAAGTTGCAGAAGCAGCAGGTGGTGCATATGCACGTAAGGTTGAAAAACCTAGTGAAGTACGTGAAGTATTAATTGAAGCGTTAGAGATTGTACGTAGTGGTCGCTCCGTTGTGTTAGATGTAGCTATTCCACAAGTTTCAAATCAAATGATTTAAGTAGTTGTTTCCATAAAAAAAATTAATGGTTAGGAGGAGTTTACATGTCAGGTATTCTATCAGGAATTACAGTAGTTGATTTAACCCAAAATATTGCTGGTCCATTTTGTACACAAATTTTAGGGGATTTTGGCGCGACAGTTATTAAAATTGAAAAACCAGAGAGCGGTGATGATACGAGACAATGGGGAGGAGAGGGGATACGCGTAGGTGAATCTGCAGCATTTATGGCGATGAATCGCAATAAAAAAAGTATCGCAGTGGATTTACGTAGTCCAAAAGGTGTTGAAATGGTCTATGAACTGGTTAAAAAAGCGGATATTTTCGTTCATAGTATGAAGCCGTCAACAGCGAATAAAAATGGTTTTAGCTTTGAAAAAATTATTGAGTTAAACCCAAAGATTATCTACGGCGCTATTAGTGCATTCGGTGAAGTTGGTCCGATGCAAATGTTACCAGGTTATGACCCATTGATTCAAGCGTATTCAGGCATTATGAGTGTAACAGGTAATGCAGGAGAGAATCCGGTTCGTGTAGGTGTGTCGATTAATGATATGGGTTCAGGTATGTGGTTAGCGATGGGGATTTTAGCGGCACTTCACAAACGTACTATTACAGGAAAAGGAAGTAAAGTATCGAATAGTTTATTAGAGACAGGCGTAGCTTGGGGAAGCCTTCAATTATCTACGTATATGGAGTCAGGCAAAGTACCACAAAAAATGGGTTCTGCAATGCCAATTATTTCACCTTATGAGGCTTTCCAAACGAACGACGGTTGGGTCATGATCGCGGCTGGAAATAATCGTTTATTTGAAAATTTATGCAACTCGTTACAGTTAGAAGAGCTTGCAACAGACGAACGCTTTATTACGAATACAGAACGTGTGAAAAACCGCTATGTCTTACATGATCTCATTGAAAATGAAACATTAAAATATGCTGTACCGGACCTAGTGCCTATTTTACGTCAATTTAATATCCCATGTAGCCCGATTAACTCGTTGGATCAATTATTGACAGATGAGCAGGTTAACGCATTAGAGCTAATTAAAGAGATTGAGCATAGCCGGATTGACGATTTTAAAGTGGTGGATATTCCAATTAGTATTGATGGGGAACGTAGTACGTTACAATCGATTCCACCGCTATTAGGTGAGCATAGTGAAGAGATTTTAAATGAGCTTGGGTATTCACGTGAAGAAATTGAGCAACTGACATCGGAGAAAGTAATCGGTGTACTTGAAAAAGTAGGGAGGCAGTAACAATGAGTTTTCCTCAACATGTAAAAATCTATGAAGTAGGACCACGAGAGGGTTTTCAAATAGAAGATGCTCTCATTCCTACAACGAGTAAAGTGAAATTAATCAATGAACTCAACGAAACAGGGCTTACAAGTATTGAAGTAACGTCTTTTGTGAATCCGAAATGGGTGCCAAATATGGCCGATGCAGAGGCGCTACTTTTAGCAATCAACCGAGAATTAAATGTAGATTACCGAACAGTTTATTTAAATCTGAAAGGACTGGAGCGAGCATTTGCAGCGAATGTCAAAATAGATGGGTGTGTTTCACTATCGGCTAGTTCGACGTTTGCCAAAAGAAATACAAATAAAACCGCAGATGAACTAATTCAAACAATTCCAGCTTGGGTGGAGTCATATAAGGCCTATAATATTCCAGTTGAACAACTGATCATGATGGCTACCTTTGGCTGTAATTTTGAAGGGGAGATTGAACTAGCGCAAGTAATGAAAGTTTTGAAAAACGGCATTGATTCCGCTGCTGAGCATGGGGAAACCATTCGCTCATTAAAGCTTTGTGACACGATGGGCTGGGCAAATCCTGAGCAAATTAAACGAACTGTTTTTGCGATTAAGAATGAATGGCCTGAATTAGAATTGATTTTACATTTACATGATACGCGCGGTTTAGGAATTGCGAATGCATATAGTGCGCTACAAGAAGGTGTGAATCAGTTTGATGCCGCAATTGGTGGATTAGGTGGTTGTCCTTTTGCAGCAGTAAAAGGAGCTGCAGGAAATGTCGCAACGGAAGATTTAGCATTCCTTTGTGAAAATCTAGGGATAGACACAGGTTTAAATCTAGAAAAGCTACTGAACTGTG
The DNA here is from genome assembly GCA_040274725.1 of Solibacillus sp. Lineage (GTDB taxonomy): Bacteria > Bacillota > Bacilli > Bacillales_A > Planococcaceae > Solibacillus. The sequence continues at coordinate 74,413 of JBEMAQ010000012.1, forward strand.
TAAACTTGGCAGAAACAATTTTAGCTCGACCATTACAGGGACATTTAAAAACAGGTGGCTTATTGTTACAAAAAAATACAGTATAAAATTCATAAAATAAGGAGTGGTGAACATGCAGAACCAAGAGCAAACAGTAAACACGATTGGCACATTAGAAACTTTAAAAACAGAATTTTTCGGAGAGCATAATGAAATTTTAGTCGTAACATTGAATCGTCCGGAGGCAATGAATGCGATGAATACGCAACTGATTATAGAGGCATTAAATTTATTCCGTGAGCAAGCGTACAATGACCAATTACGCTGTGTCATTATTACGGGAGCGGGTGAAAAAGCATTTTCGGCTGGTGGAGACTTAAAAGAGCGCAATGGTATGAGCGATAGCACGTGGAAAAAGCAGCATCATTTGATTGAAGATAAGATTCTTGCAATCAAAGATTTCCCTGTGCCAGTCATTGCAGCTGTAGAAGGTTTTGCGATTGGAGGCGGTTGTGAAATGGCACTTATGACCGATTTTATTATTGCCTCTGAAACGGCGAAATTTGGACTAGCTGAAATTAAGCGTGGTATTTTACCAGGCGCTGGTGGCTTGCAAAATTTAGCGCGTGCAGTGGGGACTAGAAGGGCGAAGGAACTCATCTACACAGGACGTCTCTTTGATGTACAGCAAGCCTATGAATGGGGAATGGTGAACCGTGTAGTGCCTAAAGGGGAGGCGTTACAGGTAGCGCTACAAATCGCAAACGAAATTGTAGAAAGTGCGCCAATTCCGACAAAGCTTGCAAAAGTAGCTGTCAGCCGAGGTGTAGAAGTTGATTTTCATACAGCGTATCAGTTAGATATTACAGCGTATAACGTCACAGTACCAACAGAAGACCGCTTAGAAGGTGTCGCAGCATTTAATGAAAAACGAAAGCCAAATTGGAAAAACCGCTAGCTTACAAACGATTTGATATGTCCATCTGCAAGGAAAGTATGTGAATTCTAGACTTTGATAAATAATGCTGGACAAAGGGATAAGGGGAAAAAACTTTTTGGGGGGTCTTTATGGGTATTGAATTCATTTCAATCATCTTTCTAGCTATTATGTTTGTTGTTGGTACATTTTACTCAATTAATATTGGTGTGTTAGGCTTTATTGCATCATTTTTAGTTTTTCTACTAAGTAAAGATTTGGAGATTACAGCCATTTATAGTAGTTTCCCAGCTGAATTATTCATTTTACTAGTCGGTGTAACATACTTCTTTGCTATCATTGAAAGCAATGGTACAGTGGATTTAATTACAAAATGGGGTTTAAGTCTACTGCGTGGTAAAGTGGGATTAATTCCTTGGGTACTGTTTTTCTTAGCGCTTATTTTAACAAGTATTGGAACATCGGTAATTCCGGTCTGTGCCGTGTTAGCACCAATTGGCTTACGATTAGCGTTCCAATATAAGATCAATCCAATTATGATGGTTATCGTGATGCAATCAGGGATTGTTGCCGGAAGCTTTTCACCGTTAAATATTTTCGGGATTATCGTAAATGGCTCTCTTGCAGCAGAGAACATTCCATTTTCACCGGTTACATTGTATATGGCCATTTTATTATTTAACTTCTTAATTGCTGTTGGTGTGTTCGTGGGGCTTGGCGGCATTAAACTGGTTCGTAGCTCAGACAATTTAATGAACATGTCTGAACTGGCGCTTAAGTACGATACAGCTGAAACTAACGGTTTGAACTTCTACCGAGGTATTACATTAGTTTTCTTAGGATTATTAATTGTTTTAGTGTTAGGCTTCCAACTGAATATGGGCTTTGTTGCATTGACATTAGGTGCGATTTTAGCATTTGGTAATCATAAAAGCCAATCAGAAGTATTGAAGAAAATGCCATGGGCGACTATTTTATTAGTCTCAGGGATTGTGACGTATATCGGCGTTTTAAGTAAAGTAGGAACAATCGAGTATGTAACGACAGCTATCGAAAAATTCGGTAACTCTTACATTACATCATTAGTTGCTGGATATATTGGTGCCATTGTTTCAGCATTCGCTTCTACGACAGGTTTCTTAGGTATCATTTTCCCAATGGTGACACCAATTTTAACAGACCCAGGGATTTCAACAATGGGTGTAGTCGTGATGATTTCTTTAACTGTAAGTTTGGTAGATATTTGTCCATTCACAACAGGTGGAGCATTATACCTAGCGAATGTACAAGGTATGCCGCAGCGTACATTCTTCATGCAACTTTTATTTGTTGGTGGATTGTTCGTTGTATTAACACCAATCGTGTCTTGGATAATTTTCGTAGTGTTTGGTAACTTTATATTTTAATATGTTAAGAGCTGCAACCGAGATTTTACTTCGGGAGCGGCTCTTTTTAGTCACAGTTATTTGCAATCTATAAAATGCTGTTGCCACTTTGATTCATTCAGGTGATTAATTTTTCCTTTGTTCAAAATAAATTGCAACAATTCAAATTTCTCAGGATGCGCTAGTTTCATCGTCTCCAAAGCAAATTGAGTTGCCTGCTCTTCATGTGGATTTGTTTTATAGGAACCGAGCTTTTTGTACTGTTTCAGCGTTAAGCCGTTACAAAATTGCTGCATATGCTTCAGCTCATGTAAAAATAAAAATTCAACGAAGCATTCTGAGACATTTTTTAAAAGAAGCGGGTTTGTTATCGAATGCTTTGTATTGATTTCTTTTTCAATGTGATGGAGTAAAAAGCAAACAGATAGCTGCCGTTTCCCTAAATGTGTAAAGGCTAAAGTAGTTGAAGGTGCCCAGATTTGATGATTATTTATCTCCATATACCAGTTGATTGGATAAAATTGTTCGATTTCAGACAGCTGCTGTTCATATTTTTGCTGTAAATAGTTGATAAACAATTGTAATTGTGAAGTCTTTACGTTGATACGGTTAAATTGATAAATAGATCATCCCCCCCTTCTTGTATACAGTAAAATAGCAGGTTCGGTACTGAAAAAAACTAAATTTAATATTTCAATGTATCCATCTTGAAAATAATAAAATCGACAAAAGCTTTTACGGCCTTTAATTGAACGGACGAATCTTTATAAATAAGAGCGGTTTTACGTAGAATGATATTATTTTCAGGGCTCACAAGTTTTAACTGAAATAAATCTTCATCCTCAATAATCGCTAAGCTGGGAAAAATAGCATAACCTAATCCTTGAGATACCATTCTTTTGCACGTTTCCATTTGATTCACTTTCATCGTGATGCGCGGTGGCTTTTTAAAGTAGCTATTCCACCAATTATCGATAGTCTGTTCAAGGCTATAGTCGATGCTGTAGAGAATACGTGGCATGTATGGAAGCTGCTCTAATGTAATTTTTTGCTTAGAGGCGATTACTAATGGTTCTTCACTAATAATATGTTTTGATTCTGCCCAAAAATGATCGCCACGAATAATACCAATATGTACATCCTCCTTGTCAACTAAATGAACAACGTCCTTACTTCCACCTGAAATTAAGTTAATTTCTAAATTCGGGTGAAGTGACAAAAAATCTTTCAATAGAGAAGGTAAAGGATAGTATGCAAAGCTACCAGAAACAGCTAAACGTAACGTACCCTGTATTTCATCATGAACATTTTGAATCTTTTCTTTTACTTTTTTAAATTCTAATTGCATTTTTTGAGCATAGTGATATACATATTCCCCTTCAATTGTAAATTCAATCCCTTTTTTTCCACGTGTCACAATCTTCGTTTCGAATTCCTGTTCTAAAGCTTGAAGTCGATACGTTAATGCAGGTTGCGTTATATAGAGCTGTTCTGCAGCACGTGTAATATTTTTTTCGTTGTAAAGTGTCTCTAAAATTAACCAGTCTTTCTCATCCATCAAAAATCCCCCTGTGTAAACCATAAAATTTTTTTATGGTGAGCAAAAAAATAATGAATTTTAAATTATTTTTCATTAATTATACAATTAAAATAATTCAGAAACTAAAGAAAATTTAGTTTTTTGATATTTTGTTGAGATGAAGGAGGAAAATACATGTCAGTGACAGTTAATGAAAACAAATTAGAGTTAGCGAAATGGAGCAAGGTGTATATCGGTGGAGAATGGAGAGAAGGTGCGAGCGATAAAGTATACACGCAAGTAAATCCATTTACACAAGAAAGCATTTCTGAAATTCGTTTTGCAAGCAAGGAAGATGTAGATGCAGCTTATGAGTCTGCGAAAAAGGTGCAAAAAGAGTGGGCGAAAGTACCAGCAATTGAGAAAGTAAAAATTCTTGAAAATGCAATTGCCGTTATTGAAAAGCGTCAAAATGAATTTGTTCATATTTTAATTACAGAAGGCGGTGGTACCCATTTCAAAAGTCAACTGGAGTTATTAGGATTAGCGACAGGCTACATGAAAGAAGCAGCAACGTATCCATTACGTATGGGCGGCGAAATTGTTCCATCTATTATTCCGGGCAAAACAAATAATTTACACCGTAATCCGTTAGGAGTTGTAGGTGTCATTTCACCATGGAACTTCCCATTCCATTTAACAATGCGCTCAGTTGTTGCTGCATTAGCAACGGGCAACGGTGTTGTGCTAAAACCAGCAACATTAACGTACATTTCAGGCGGGTTAATCATCGCCGAAATTTTTGAAGAAGCAGGCTTACCAAAAGGTTTACTAAATGTAGTTGTCGGTGCAGGAAGTGAAATTGGCGATTATATTGTACAGCATAAAGTACCACGCATGATTTCATTTACAGGTTCTACTGAAGTCGGCGAACGAATTGGACAAATTGCTGGAGGAAAGTTAAAGAAAGTCGCACTTGAATTAGGTGGTAACTGTGCATTTATCGTTTTAAAAGATGCAGATTTAAACCAAGCAGCTTCAGCAGCTGTCTTTGGGAAATACACACACCAAGGCCAAATTTGTATGGCGATTAACCGTATTTTAGTAGACCGTGAAGTGTATGCGAATTTTGTTTCGATTTTTAAAGAAAAGGTGACGAAACTAAAGCCAGGTAATCCAATTGATCCAGAAACAGATATCGGCCCATTAATTGAAAAACGCCAAGTAGATCAAATTGTTGGTTTAATTAACGGAGCGGTAGAAGCTGGTGCTAAATTAGAGCTAGAGGGTACAGTCGAAGGAAACTTAATGACGCCGTATATTTTAACAGATGTAAAAAATGAGATGGAAATTGCACAAACTGAAATTTTTGGTCCAGTTGCGGTGATTATTCCATTTGATACAGAAGAAGAGGCTATCGCGTTAGCAAACGATACTGTTTATGGCTTAAGTAGCTCGATTTATACAGAAGACAAAGTACGTGGTGCTTTATTAGCAGAAGAAATTGAAACAGGTATGGTTCATATTAATGACCAAACAGTAAATGACGAGCCACATATTCCATTCGGCGGTGAAAAAGCTTCCGGTTTAGGTCGCTTCAATGGTAAATATGCTTTAGAAGAGTTCACAACAGTGAAATGGATTTCTGTCATGGATAAACCACGCGGCTATCCCTACTAAATAGGTCGTACACATAGTAAATGTAGGGTTATTTCTAGCCCTACATTTAAAAAATTTGTATATATGAATACTTAAACTAAAGAATGAGGTGCGGAAATTGAATTTTGAATATACAGAGTTACAAAACGACATTCGCCGAGGCGTTCGTGAAATTTGTGAAAGATATGATGTAGAGTACTGGCGTAAATGTGATGAGGCAGATGAATATCCTGAAGAATTTGTAAATGCAATGGTTGAGGCAGGTTGGTTATCAGCTTTAATTCCAGAAGAATATGGTGGTGCGGGCCTTGGCTTATCAGAAGCAACGATTATTTTAGAAGAAGTGAATGCAGCAGGCGGTGCAGGGACAGCATGTCACGCACAAATGTATACGATGGGCGCTATTTTACGTCACGGAAGTCCAGAGCAAAAGCAAAAATATTTACCAGAAATTGCAGCAGGCAGATTGCGTTTACAGTCGATGGGTGTAACGGAGCCAGATGCAGGTTCAGATACAACGAAAATCAAAACTTTCGCAGAGAAAAAAGGCGACAAATACGTGATTAATGGTCAAAAAATCTTTACATCACGTTACCAACATTCAGATTTATTACTATTATTAGCGCGTACAACACCAATTGACCAAGTAGAGAAAAAGACAAAAGGCTTAAGCTTATTTTTAATTGACACACGTGAAGTAGGTGACTCAATCGTTGCCAATCCAATTCATACAATGGTACATCATGAAACGAATATGTTATTTATCGATAATTTAGTCGTATCTGAAGATGCATTAGTTGGTGAAGAAGGCAATGGATTATACTGCATCTTAGATGGCTTAAATGCAGAGCGTATTTTAGCTTCCGCTCAAGCAATTGGTGATGGAAAATGGTTCATTGAGCAAGCAGTCCGTTATTCTAAAGACCGTGTTGTATTTGATCGACCAATTGGTAAAAATCAAGGCGTTCAGTTCCCAATCGCAAAAGCATTTACAAATGTATTGGCAGCGGAAACAATGATGCATAAAGCAGCAGCAAAGTTCGACCAAGGATTGCCTTGCGGTTCAGAGGCGAATATGACGAAGTATTTAAGTACAGAAGCGGCTTGGGAAGCTGGAGAAGCTGCGATGACGACATTTGGCGGGTATGCCGTTGCAACAGAATACCACATTGAACGAAAATGGAAAGAGGCACGTCTTGCACGTAATGCACCCATTTCAAATAATCTTGTACTAAGTTATGTAGGTCAACATGTTTTAGGTATGCCTCGTTCATTCTAAATGGATGAAGCTCTAGTAAATTTTTATTACGAGCGGTGTTTAAAAATCGGCGGATAAAGGGGAATAGAATTGTCGAACTTACTTTTAGAAAAATTAACGGATTTTATTGTCGGTACGCATTATGAGGACATTCCACAAAAGCTAATAGACTTAACAAAGTTAGCAATTATCGACACAGTGGGTGTGACCATTGCAGGTTGGAATGAGCCAGCTGTAGAGGGTGTAAAAAAGGTTTATTTGCACAGTGGTAGTCCATTTGGTAGTAGCTCGTTATGGGGACAACGCTTAAAAGTACCCGTTGAAACGGCTGCACTGATTAATGGCACAGCTTCACATGTTTTAGATTTTGATGATGCGGCACCAAGTGTTATTATTCATCCAAGTGCACCAGTTTTATCGGCGGCGATTCCTGTAGCAGAACAATTAAATAAATCCGGTAAAGATGTGATTACCGCGTATGTTATCGGGACAGAAGTGATGCTTCAACTCGGGAAAATAGTCGATTTAAAACATTATCAACTCGGTTGGCATTCGACCGCGACACTCGGCACGATTGGTGCAGTGGCTGCATGTAGTTATTTATATGATTTGACGAAAGAGCAAGCCAAGCATGCAATTGCGATTGCTTGTTCGATGGCTGGCGGATTGCAAAAAAACTTTGGCACCATGACAAAATCCTTTCACGTAGGACTAGCGGCTTCACAAGGTGTGCAAGCGGCAGCTCTTGCGAAAAATGGATTTACCGGTAATCACGATATTTTTGGGACACGTGGATTTTTACATGCTTTCAATGGTGGTGACAATGTAGAAACACTAGTTGAAAAAGCAACATTCGGTAAAAATTACGAATTACTTAAAACAGGGCTTACAGTAAAAAAATTCCCATGTTGCTATGCGACACATCGCTTTATTCATGGTGTGCTAGCGTTAATAACCGTACATCATTTACAATTGGAGGATATTCAAGAGATAACGTTAGTAGCGCCTCCAGGTGGATTGATGCCTTTAGTCTCAACAAATCCGCTAACAGGATTGGAAGGGAAATTTAGCGCGGCATATACAGCGTTAACAGCGCTAAAAGATGGCTATGTGAAGTTAAGTAGCTTTGAAAATGAACAAGTACTAAGACCGGAAATTCAGGGGAAAATGGCGACTGTAGATGTTCGTCAAATGCCCGGTGTAACAAAAACAAGTCAAGAGATTGAAGAAATCCCTGTAGAAATTACAATCAAAACAATAGCTGGTAACGTGTATGAAAAAAATGTGCTCCATGCACCAGGGTCTCAAAATAGTCCATTAACAGATAAAGAGATGCGTGATAAATGGCAAGATTGCTTAAGTCAGTATAATAAAGCTACAAATAATCGTACGGAACGTTTAGTTGAAAATTGTAACATCTATTACGATGAGGCTTTACAAATCGAAACAATCGATAATTTCGGCGATTGGTTAGCTAACATGCAAGTAAATTTTGAGCAGTTAATTAAAATTTAAATATCAGTAATAGTTAAAAATAGACATAAAATAATAACTTTCGTAGATTTTGTTATTATTAAAACATAAACTACTATTCCCAAATAAAGCGATTAGGCCTCACTTAATAATTTGATATAGAAAGGCGTTGAGGTTATCGGACTCAATGCTTTTTCTAGTTAAATTGCCCCGATTCCGCTCATACTTAAACGATTATTAACTATTGGTGCGAGCTAGGCCGCACGCAAATCGCGAAGGACCTTGGCTTTAACTACGCCGAGCTAGAAGCAAAGGGCTACAAAGGCGGGCGCTTTATGCAAAAGGAATCGATTATTTAAAATCAATGCCTAGCAAATATATTTCAAATAAAGAGTCTGAGCAATTTATCGTCGTCCCAATCTTTCACGGCAATGTATCACTCGGTTATATATGGTGATAACACATATATAACTATCACTCAACGGTCCTTATATAAAATGATTGCCTATTAGCAAAAAAACGATAAAAGTACACTTAGAAACCACTCTATTCACGGATAGAGTGGTTTTTACATTCGAAATAATCCTTAATAGTTGGAAGGACAGCACTACTGATTATGCAATAGCTATCATGAAATCTTCTATAATTATTTTCATAATGCTGTTATGGAAATCCTCTCTTTTTCAAATAATGAAGAAAAGGAGATGAGTCGGTGAGTAAAGAGGTAGGGAAAATATTTGTCGAAAGGCTATTGAACAATAGCGATCCATTATCAAATATTGTGACAGTACATCTTTTTTGTGAAAATGCGATAAACAGTTTGATTAAAGCAAAGGCGATTGGTGTCGAGGATTTTACAAAAAGGAATCGGGATGAAACATACATTCCGATACTGGATTCAAACTATTCTACAAAATTATATTTTGTTTTCTCGATGGGATTAATTAAACAGGAATTGTATGAGAATTTAAGGCTGCTCAATCACTGGCGAAATAAAGCCGCGCATAATATTCATGAAGATATAAAAAAGTTGCCGATGGATTTTCATAAATATAGTGAAAATGAGTCGAAAATAAAGCCACAATCAACTGAAAATGAAATTGTGATCGGTGTAGCGTTTGCAACGTATGTGGAATTGCATAAGTTTATTGAGGAGAATTATGACATTAAATTATAAACGGGTATAGTAATTAATTGATTGTACGAAGAGAAAAACCAGATGAGCGAAGGCTTCATCTGGTTTTTTTCAGGTGTGCTTAGTATGCGCGTAAACTAGAGCGTGTATCAAATTCTAGTACAGTAGCACATCAGGCAGGAAATTCATGTTCGCCTTGCCCGAACTATTGGCGCTTATGTATTCAGAGTTGGATGTTGTACAATGAAATCAATGCGACAATCAGAGCTAAATAAACAAGCCAAACTTTTTTAATTGGCTGTGGTGGATATTTTGCTGGGAGCTTTTTCAGTTGAAAATCTAAGAAAAAATTCGCAAACGGAATGAATGCGGCGAGTAGCGCAAGCAGTGTCCAATACACAGCCCACCTGACACGCAGCTGCGCATAAATAATCGTGGCGAAATAGACTAAAAAGATGCCACCATGAACGGCGCCGTTAATCGCGACGGCTACACCAAAATCAGCCCAGTATTTCAACGGCATCGCAATAAATACGAGTGTTATTAACGAAATTCCGTCAAGTATGCCCATAAATCGCACGTATTGTATCGGATGTTTATACATAGATATCCTCCTTTTCTAACTATTAATCTCCTGTTATTTGACAAGATATTATTTCATTATAGTATATGTAGGCATGTTTCAAAAGCGCCTTGGAGCTATTTTCAGACGTTTGGCGAATGCATATATAGAATTGTTGGCCGATTTTCTTTTTTTAAATGACCGTTGATTTTAAAACTGAACTACCTGCAACAACGTTTTTTAAATCCTACATAAGAATTCTCACAAAATCTCTCCTGCTCAATCATTTTCACGCTATAATACCGTAGAGGTGAAAAAAATGTTCCTATCAACAAAAGAGATAGAAGTCCGCTACGCTGAAACAGACATGATGGGCGTTGTGTACCATGCCAACTATCTGCAATACTGCGAATTAGGTCGAACGCAAATCGCAAAGGATCTTGGCTTTAACTACGCCGAGCTAGAAGCAAAGGGCTATATGTCTCCGGTGCTCGATTTCTCGATCCAATACAAAACACCGATGCGCTACGGTCAAGTGGCAACGGTAAAAACGTGGATTGAGTCACAATCAAAGGTGCGCACGGTGTACGGCTACGAAATCGTACATGAAGACGGCACAGTGGCAGTGACGGCAAAATCCGTACATACGCTTGTACGTCGTGAGGATTTCCGTCCGGTCGCCTTTTCGAAAGTAGACCCAGCATGGCACGCGAAATATGTGGAAGTAGCGAAAGAGCAATAAAATAAAGGTCTGTACCCGAAGAGAAGCTTTTGGTACAGACCTTATTTTTATTTTAAAATATAATTAAGTATTTTAATTCCAAAAATGAAACTTTTAAATAAAATACTCGTAAGTACATTAAACCGTTTTTAATAAGAGAGGAAAAATGATTATGAAAAAATTAGTAGGCGTATTCCTCGGTGTTTAAGGCGCATTTTTATTGTCAATTTTAACAGATTATTTCTAGAAAAGGCCTGTCATTGGAGGTCTTTTCTTCTGTATGTTTAGAGCGCTCAGAGCAACAAAAAAACCTACCTAGAAATTCCTCACTAGGTAGGCCAAGCTTACATTTTAAAGCGTTTCATAGATTCGTTTAAATCCGTTGCGAGCTGCTGGAGTTGCTGTGCTTTTGTGACAACATTTGAAATTGAATCCAACTGGAATTGAGTAGAGTTGGAGATTTCTTTGCTTTCCGCGGCAGTTTCCTCGACGAATGAGCTAATGCTTTCAACGTTTTCAAGTACCTTTGAGCCGACAGAACGAGAATCCTTCATGTTTGCGGCAACGACTGTAATTTCCTTCATGATTGCCTGTACCTCATGCTCGATTAAGTTGAACGCTTCGGTCGTCTGCTGCATTGAGCTTTGCTGCTTCTCTGCGATATCTACGCCGACTTTCACCGAATCCGACATGTCATTAATGCCACCCTTAATCGATTGCACGATATCAAAAATTTCGGCCGTTGAGGCGTTGGACTGCTCGGCAAGCTTACGTACCTCTTCTGCTACAACCGCGAAGCCTTTCCCGTGCTCACCCGCGCGTGCTGCTTCAATTGAAGCGTTGAGTGCGAGTAGGTTCGTTTGATCGGCGATGTCTGATACGACGCGCGCCATCATTTCGATTTGGCTCGTGTGCTCTAAAAATTTCGCCGATACTTCATAAATGGTGTTTGTTGTCTCAATATTTTCCTTAATCAGTGCCTGCTGTGTCGCGATTGCCTGTTGACTATTCGTAATCGCATTGGCTGCCTGCTCACTACGCTGAACCGAGTGGGCCGAGCGTTGTTCATTTTGCGTGAAATCCGAATCCATTTTTTCTACTAAATGAACGGTATCCTCTAGTGAATGGGCAATGGATTGTGTACCGGTTGACAGCACCTCTGTTGAATCGGATACTTGCGTACTAATTTGCTCCAGCTTTTCATTTTCACGCATTAAATCACTTGAGAAATGCGCGACTTCATGACTTACCGTTTGGATAGAAGAAAGTAAATCCTTTAATTGCGTGGCCATTTTTGTGAATGAATCATTTAGTGCACCGATTTCATCCTTCTCATTATACGTAATAGGCTCTACTGTCAGCTGCCCTGCTGCGATTGTTTCCGCGCGGCTCGCTAATGCGCGTAGCGGCGCTGTAATATGGCGCGTAATGAGTAGGGTGAACACACCACCAACGACTATTAACACCACAATCCCAATACCCGCAAACGTAATGACCTTCGTAATGCTATCCTTTAACTGCTGCTGAATCGCGTCATACTCTGCGTTGACATATAAATCAAGTAAGTGAATCTCGTTCAATGTCCCAATGATTCGCGCGGCTTGCATACGAACAGTTGTTGAATCCTTTGCGACTATGGCTGCTATAGCGGTTTGTTCAATTTGTGCGTGCTGTGCTAAAAAGCTTTGCAGCACTGCTTGCTCTTTTTCAGTTGAAATCGAGGCTTTAATCACTTCGATATTTTCATTAATCGTCGCAAAATAAGACTCTGCCGCATTTTTTGCCTCATCTGTCACACTTTGTGGCTGGGCAACACCAATGCTATTGGCATAATTATTTAAAATATTTTGCACCTGCAAATAATCAGATTCTACTTCAGAAATGGCGATAAACTTCGGCATGACGTTACTACTCGATGATTGGATGTTCATCATACTAATAATGACAACACCAATTAATGATACGGATAAAATAATGATCGTTAATGAATTAATTAATAATTTTTTACTAATCGTCATAAGCTCACTCCTAATTATTCAGCTTTACTTGAACGGTTTGTACATATTGTTCAAGCTCGATGGCATTGTCTAGTACGCGAATCGGGGCAAGTGCAACGCCGTCATCGGCAATACCGAATTCTACTATTTGCTGAGTGGTTGGCTTATTTTCAATATAGTTTTGGACATAATTATAAACAGCCACATCGATGTTTTTTGTCATCGACGTAATCACTGCTTTTTCTGCATAGAAATACTGGTCGTTATCTACACCAATCGCATAGACGCCCTGGCGCTGCGCCTCTTGTAATAGACCGACACCTGTATACCCAGCAGCTGCATATAAAACATCTGCATTTTGCTCAATCATATCGCGTGCTAATTGTGCACCGATTTTATCGTCGGAATATGTATTTGCATAACTTACTAACACTTCAATCGCTGGATTCACTGATTGTGCGCCTTGACGATAGCCCTCTAAAAACTTCAAAATAACCGGGTCTTCCATCCCGCCAACAAAGCCAAGTACGCCTGTTTTCGATGCTTTCGCAGCAATTGCACCCGCCAGGAAGCTTCCTTCATCTTCTTTAAAGGTAATGCTGTCAATGTTTTCAAGGTCACTTGCTGAGTCGACAATGACAAACTGCTGATCCGGATAGTCATCCGCAACGTTTTCAAGGACTTCCTGCGTCGTGTAGCCAACACCGATAATTAAATCATGATGTTGTTCGAGTAGTTCATGAAGACCCGCTTCAAGTGAGGCGCTGTTTGTTGCATCACGATACGACCATAAAATATCGAGCTCATCGCGCGCACGAACGAGACCATTCACCGCTAAATCATTGAATGATTGGTCACCAAGGCCAACATCAGGTAGTAAAACCCCCACACTAAAATGATTGTCCTCTGCTTGTGCAATAATTGTCTCCAGTGACTGCTCACTATTACCGCAACCAGCTAGCGTGGTCACTAAACAAATGCCTGCGACTGATTTTACTATTTTTTTCACGTGTTATTGCTCCTTTTGTAATCAAATATGTAAAATTATAACATAGAAATAATGTAAAAATAACTAGATAACGAGTGAAGATTCATAAAATGACTTTTCACAGCAACAAACTACACGAAAACGCCAGTTCTTGTTATAATGGTTGTTATGTCTTTAACAAAAAAAGAACGAAATTTATGGGAAGGATGGGTGTGTTCATGACAAAAAAAGAAAGCTTTGCGTCGGTGCGCTGTCATATTTTATTGACCAACACAGCACGCGAGGCGATGATGCAGCATGTTCCCGATGAACACGCCTTTTTTAATTTACAGCAGCATTTTTTAGTGTATATTGAGAAGCTTGCGGTAGAAGAATCGCAGCTACAGGTGACGCTTTATTTTGATGGGCGCAAAAATAAAAAGCTTGCACAAAAATTTCCAGAGCGCATCGTCATTATGGATTGTGTGTTTGATGCAGGAGGCCTTCTTGCGAAAAGCTTCCGTACGCGCGGGATTGGCACGCCGGTTGCGACAAATCGCCGCGCGCCGCTTGCGATGAAATTTGTGCCGTCGCGCATCAATGGGCATACATACCCAGAAAAGTTTATCGAAACACTGGCAAGCTTGCCGATTGCCCAGGAGCGCTTTGATTATGTCAATAAGCGGATCTCTAGCTGGGAAGGCTATTTAAAGGTACTAAATAAAAATGCGGACATTGAAGACATCCACGCGACGTATTCGCGCATGAGCTTTAATGCCGACTTTACACATATGACGCTGCGTGTCGCACTAGACGCGAAGCAGTGGAAGCAACTAAAAAACTTAAGTGCGCGTATGCCGGGCTTCATTCAGGAAGTCGGTCAAGTCGTGAAGGTCAACCGCGGTGAGAGCACGGTCGATCTTGAATTAAAGCCGTATATCGCCAATCTGGCACGTAAAGGCGAGCTGCATTTTCAAAAGGAAACTGTAGAGTTTTCGAATGCGGCGACAAAATCACAGCTAAAGCGCCTACTAAAAGGCTTTGAACGTTTAAAAGAGGGGCTAGCCGCGAATGCCAATTTAGAAACGATTTTATTTGAGGACCGTCCGAAAATCGCCGCGCATACGGCCAATCTGGCGCTTGATTTTCATAATAACTTGAATGAGTTCCAGCGCGCGGCTGTAACCGGTGCGATGACGGCCGAGGATTTGTATGTCATCCAAGGGCCACCTGGTACGGGGAAAACGACGGTTATTTCGGAAATTTGCTATCAAAACGCGAAGGCAGGTCTCAAAACACTCGTCGCCTCGCAGTCGAATCTTGCCGTAGATAACGCACTTAGTCGCTTGCTCGCGAATAAGGACATCCGTATTTTGCGCTACGGCCGTACCGAAAGCATTGAGGAAGAGGGCAAAAAATTTATCGAGGAAAACGTTGCCACGCATTGGCAAACGGTGACGCATGAGGCGATTCGCTACGAAATCTCCGTGCAACAGGAAAAAGAACAGCTACTGCGCGCGGATATTGCAGCGTGTGAAGAGGCGATTGAAGCGCTTACCGAGCAGCAAATCACATTAACGGCGCAAATCGCACAAAAGGAAGCGGCAAAGGCCGAGCTTCACGTCATTGCAGAGAATATGACGGCGCTTAAAAAACAACTGGCTGAGGCAAAAGGCACGCTTGAAGAAAAGACGGCGACTTTTGATACGCTACAGCAAACATATCACACGACGAAAAGTACGGTTGATACATTACAGCAGGCACTCGCAAAATTCGAAACACCTGAGGACATGGACGCACGTGCACAAAAGCTTGTAGAACAGCAGCAAGCGTTTGAAGAGGAAGAGCAGCTCCTTCAACTACAGCAGCAGCTCGCACGCGTAACGAATCGCATGCAGGAAATTGACCAAGAGCTCACACAATTTTCAGTGACGAGCAATGAGCAGTTCATGCTGGAGAAAATAAACGAGCTAAAAAAGGTACATGAAATCGAGTCGTTTATGACCGAGTACGGCATTAGTCGCAATTTCCCAATGGACCGTTTGCTCACATCGCTCGAGCGTGTGCAGCCACAAGCAGAAAAGTATAAGCCACTAAAGGCTGTTCAGGAACGACTGGAAAAAGCAATACTTTATAGTGAAACGACGCTCGGCATACGTGTGGCAGCACCGAGCTTGCCGCCAAATAATAGCTATTCATTAGATGAGGTCGATGAGTTTTTAACAAAGCTGAGCCGCGCGTTTGCGGAGCGTAAAGTCACAAAGGAAAACGGCACGCGCTCGGTACAGGGGCTATATTTGCGCAAGGCGTACTTGCAGCAAATCCACGATAAATATATGGACTATATTCGCGAGACGTTGCTTATTTTTGAGAAGTTAAAAGAAGAAATTAGCCTTCAATTCAAGGAGCAGCATACCAAAAAAGAGGCGAGCCGCACACAGTTTATGCAAGAAAAGCAGCAGCTGCAAATACGTGCAAATGACTTCAATTCACAAATCGCGCAGTTTACCGTAACCGTGCAGCATACAGCAGAAGAGCTCAAGCAGGCGGTATCACGCAATGATTTTGAGCAGCAGGACTTAGAGCTAAAGCGTCTCGCACGCACGAAAAAAAGCGAGCAGCTTAACGAAAAAGAAAGCGAGCTTGTTTTACTAGCCGAGCAATTAGAGCCAGGCCGTATGTTGCTCGAAAAATTAACAGCGAATGTGAAGACGTATCATGCAGAAGGCCTCACACTTGAGCGCCGCCGCGAGGAGCTTGAGCAGCTAGCGCGCATGAATCCGGAGCAGGCACTGGCGACTGTAGAAGAGGCGCTTGTTGCGGAGCAGGTAAAAATCGACAAGCTCAACACGCAAATCGCGCTACTACCTGTGACACAAAGCTTGCAAAACGAGTGGCATACAATGCTTGAAGCCGCAACAGCGCACGATTTAGATGAGATTCGCAAACTGTATGTGAAGCACGCGAATGTGATTGGTACAACGTGTGTCGCTTCTGCCAACAAGGAATTTATGGACAATTACCCGACGTTTGATGTCGTGATTATTGATGAGGTATCTAAGGCAACACCGCCAGAGCTACTGCTACCCATGCTAAAGGGCGCGAAAATTATTTTAGTTGGGGACCATCACCAGCTACCACCGCTTATTGGCGATGAGACATTAGAGGAAACGCTTGAGCAGGTCGTGAAGGAAAGTACGACGTTTGAGGAAAAACGTGAGCTCGAAAAACTACTCGAGGAATCGCTATTTGAGCGTCTATACAAAAACTTACCCGAGACAAATAAAACAATGCTGGCGATTCAGTACCGCATGCACGAGCGTATTATGCAAACAATCGCACCGTTTTATAAAAATGAAAACGAGGAATTGCAGTGCGGCCTAGCAGATTCTGATGCGATGCGCGCGCACCATATTGATTCTGCACATATTCAAGCGGACAATCATTTATTATGGCTCGATATTCCAAATGAAAAAGGCTATTTTGAGCAGCGTATGAAAGAGGGCGCGAGTTTATTTAATGAGGCCGAGCTTGAAAAGGTAAAGACGCTTCTTTTAGAAATAAACGACGCGACTGCAAAGGCAAAAGAACAAGGCACAATCACAGCGGATACACTGAAATCCGTCGGTGTCATTTCGTTCTATGCGGAGCAGGTGAAGCGTATTAATCGCCTGCTTGAAACACTTGACATCCCGCACTTACACATCCGTACAGGCTCTGTCGATAAGTTCCAAGGGATGGAGATGGACGTTATTTTAGTGAGTATGGTACGTAATAATGATGGGAACGGCGATATCGGCTTTGCGAAGGATTACCGTCGTCTAAACGTTGCCCTATCACGTGCAAGACAGCTGCTTGTGCTAATCGGGAGTACGCGTATGTTTACCGAACGACCAAAACAGCAAAAAACACGCGAGATGTACAGTCGTCTACTAGCGACGGTGAGCGAGCAGAATGGGTATTTAACATTTGAGAAAGTGTAGGTCAAAAACATGAACTTACAGCAACTACAGCAAGACGTGAAAAAACAGCTGACACAAAACGGCTGGGTAGTTCGTGACGAGCTACTATATAGCCTCCCTGTGCATACGGTCGAGGTCAGCTATTATCCGGTTCAGCGCACGGTGATGGATATTTTAATGAAGATGATGCTCATTAGCTATGAGCGCGCGGCATTAAAGGACCCGGAGCTACTTGCAGACATTTTACTGGTTGAACCGCTATTTATTCATGATTTAACGAATAAGATGATGCAGCTCGGCATGCTAAAAAAATCAGAGGGCGGCCTTATTGAGCTCACGACGAAAGGGCGTCTGCAAAAGGAACAGGGCGTTTTCGAGGAGCAGCTGCCCATGCAAACCGAGCAGCTGTATTATAGCCCGACACATGCAGCGTTTTTTGGCGGCGATATCGATGAGTTCGCGGAGCTAGCCGACATTCCAGCGCTTAGCCCCTATGCATGTGAGGCGCTTGGTGACATAGATCCACAGCCTTTAATCAGCTATTTAACCGAGCTTCAACCACTGCCACTTGAGGACGAGCCGCAAACATTTGTGACAGAAATCGAGCAGCTTACGCCGATCCAAGTAAACGATATTCCGCTCCTGCAATTTATTTGCTACGAAGAAAAAAGTGATAAATTGTTTGTGAAGGTGTGGAATAGCTTAACAAATGAATGGGACGCGGTCATGGAGGAGCTCATTACGACAAATGAGCGCGCCAAATGGTTGTCGCTTTATGAAAAGTTATAGACAATAAACGAAAAGATATATCTCTTTGTACGCAAAGGATATATCTTTTTTTGATAATTTTCTGATAATACGATATTTTTTTATCTTCTTAATGTAAAAGTAACCAGTATTTTGCTAATAAAGGTATAATTAGGTGTGATATAGATGTAGAAAAGGGGATGTACCAATGGATTATAAAAAAATACTTGCAGCAGCAACTGTCGCATCTACCGCCATCATTATACCAATTGCTGCAGAGGCAACAGATCCTGCACCAACTGCTGCAGATTTACTGTCTGGCGTTAGTTCGACAACATACGGCGCCACAGTAACAGCTATTGCTAGTATAAATGATGTAGCGATTACAAAATATGAGTGGTTTATCGTGACGGGACCAAATGCTAAAACAGCACTAGCCTCTACATCAAACGAGCTTATTATACCTGTTGAAGCAACAGGCCACTCTATTGAGCTCGTTGCGACCGATGCAAATGGAGACCGTTTTAATGCAGTCGTAGCCGTTGATATTCAAACAATGGCGGCGACATTCCATGATTTGAACGACGACCCACCAACAGACGTGACGTCAGCGGAAGCACTTGTCAATGCGCCGATTAGCGTAGGCTTCCCACCACCAATCGAGACAACAACAATCACGAAATATGAATGGTATATTTATAACGCAGCGACAAATCAATATTATTTATTGACGTCTGAACGTGACATGCTTATCGATATTCCACCGCTTGCGTCAGGCAAAACACTGCGTTTAATTATTACGACAGCGAATGACGAGAAGTTCAGAGCGGATTTAAAGGTCAAGGAATTAGAGCTTGCCGATGAAATTCCAATGGATATTTTATTGAATAACCGTGAAATTCCAGAAACAGGTGATGTTTCGCTTGCACCAAATGATGTGTTATCCGTAGAAAACCTTGAAATTGTCGGCAAAAATGGCGAGCTTTTGTCGAAATCACAGGCCAATATTTCCTATCAGTGGTTCTTTACAACAGCAGACGGTGAGCCGACGACATCGAGCTTAATTACCGATGCGACAAACGTGTCATTCTCGATTCCTAGAGATGCCTATTATCGTACATTACAAAGCTTTAAAGTACGCATTGATATCGACATTCCAGATGCAGGTGTGAAAAAATCTTATTATAGCCAGCCAATCACATTAAATATTGTGCCAGCGGAAGACTTAGTAAGAGAAATCAACGCTTTATTCGAAAGCACGTATAAATATAGCCAAGCAGGCGGCGATTTCGATGCCTTTGAAGCGAATATTGCGGCGTTGCAAAAAAGCTATAATGCGCTATCTATCAACAGTAAAGTGCTCGTGACAAATTACGACAAATTGCAAAATGCCCAGATGCATGTACAAGTAGTAAAGCCGATTTTAAAGCAGCTCGATGCGTTTAATTTAGAGAAGCAGGCGTTTGATGCAGAGGAAACGGAATTAAAGCACGCAAAGCTATTAGAGCAATTTGAGCAAATTGAAAAGCAATACAAAAAGCTAACAGGTCTACAGCGCTCATTGTTTGATTTGACAGAAGATTTCGGGAACAATTACATGGAGGAAATGTTCAAATTCCTGAAAAACATCAAAGAAATCGAAGACAATGGCGATACAACAGCCGAAACAATCAAGAAAATTAACAACGATATTTTAGCGTTATACCTTGATTCGGAGGCATTTGTAAAAGAGTATAACTTAGACGACGGGACGCGCGAGGAATTTGCAGCGAAAGTACAAGCATTACAGGCAAGGGCAGCAACAGTCGATAAGGTGCATCAATCGGTATTGTATACGACTGCCTTAAAAAATGCGAAGACGGACGTGAAGAAGGCTGCGAGTGTCGCTGAAAAAATTTATAAAGTAAGCATTACAGCTGGCACAAAACGCGTGAATGCAGCACTTGCAGCACGCCAAGCATACAATAAGCTATCTGTCTTGCAAAAATCGCTCATTACAGAAGAAGAGCTGAATACGTTACTTGAAACAGAGGAAGCAGCAGAAATTCGCACAGATGACATCATTAAGTGGATTGACCAGTTACTCGAAAATGGTGCGTATAATGTCGGCTCCGAATTTACATTTAACGACAATGTGTATACATTTGCTGGTGCATTAGAATACTTGACACAGGCGTATAAGTCACTCAATTCTAGTACGCGTCAACGTGTAGCGAACTATAATTTACTAAAGCAGGCCCAAAAAGATTTCAAGGCCGCGTCAAAGGTGATTAATAATATTAATAAAGCGGTGCTACTGTACGAGGCGGCAGGCAATGTCGAAAACGCACAAGCCGCATTGCGTAAAGCCAATTCAAGCTACCGCACAGCCTACAAAAGCTATGTGAAGCTAACACCATTACAGCGCACGATGTTAAATAACAATAATTCACTTGAAGATGACATTGCCGCATTTTTAGATGATTATGCAAGCCTGTCTGATTTAGTGAATGTACCAGAAGCAGATAGCCCAGCAGCGAACAAGTACGACGAAGCGAAAGTGGCCAATGTTGTCGGATTGCTGGAGACACTCGAGACAAATGTGACAACAAATGTGACGACGCTTGAGGATGTACAAGCAAAAATTGCTGAAATTAAAGCGGCCTACCGTGCACTAACTGCACCAGAAAAGAAAAACGTCTACAATTATTCGATTTTAGCAACGGCCAATTCGATCGCAACGAAGGCAAGTTCTGTGCAGAAAAAATTACGCGCGGCGCAAGCATCAAACAATGAAGCGAAACTAACATCTGCACTAGCAGCGTACCGAAAGCTATCAATTCCGCAGCAACAGCTCATCTTGACTGCCGCTCAAGAAGTAACAGTTTCACTTGGCGGCATGCAGCCTGACTATAGTGCCATCAACGAAGCACTGGTTGAGTTAAAAAATGAGTTGAATGTTGAAAATATAGTAGCCGTAACCGAGTTAATTCAAGGTTTGTCACCAAAAGAACTGAAAAATCTTGTGTACTATAAAGATTATCAAGAGGCGTTAAAGCAAAAAAATATTGTCGATAAATTTGTCACAAATATTAATAAACTCGGTGAAAATCCAAGCTACTCAAAACGACAAACGGCGCTACTAAACTATAAAAAGCTGACAACAACACAGTCAGACCTACTTGCTGTGTCGTATACGGATTTCTATGATTTATTAGAGGAATGGGATGACGAGCTAAACGACGATTCAACCGATTTAAATGACCGTATCGGAAATGTACTCGTAGCGGAAGTTTATCAAGTGGACGAGGTAGTCGGTGAAGGTCTCGAGTTTACAGCGAGCTTCCTTGAATACATTGCACAGCTAGAAGAAGAATATAAGGCGCTAGACATGAAGGAGCGCCGATTAATTACGCATAAATCATTCTTTACCATTGCGAAAAGAGATGCGAAGGCCATTGAGCCACTTATTCGCCTTGTAGAATCAATAGAGAATGTCGAAACAAATGTACGCGCGGGGCTAATTTTGCAGGCTGAACGCACGTATGACCGTTTAACAACACAGCAGCAAAACCTGTTTGATCAGTCTGGGGTGGAGATTCCGGAGGCTTAAGATTTTGAATATGAATGAATAGTGAAGCACACTTCTTGTAATCTGATGGGTTTTGGATTGCAGGGGGTGTGTTTTTTGTTAGAGAGGCTATCCCAGAATGATTAAATCTAACAATTTTAAATTATTGCAAAATTTACACAATCATGTTACACTAATACCAATTTCATATTGTCTTATCCAGAGAAGCCGAGGGGAAATGGCCCGTTGAAGCTTCAGCAACCTCTAATTATTAGAAAGGTGCTAATTCCAGCAAGGCACGTCCTTGGCAGATAAGAACGAGTATACTTACCTCTCATTCTATCTTTGCTAGGATGAGAGGTTTTTTTGCCTGAAAAGACAAGTGTATGATTGTAATTCACGAATAATTTATGCTGCAACACAAGATTATTTTCGAATAGATAATGATGAATGGGGGAGTTTTGCATGCCAATTAATATTCCACAAAATTTACCGGCCGGCGAACGATTGAGAGAAGAGAAGATTTTCGTAATGGGGGAGGAGCGCGCACGTACGCAGCAAATTCGTCCACTGAATATTTTAGTGTTCAACTTAATGCCTGAAAAAGAAAAAACAGAATTACAGCTACTGCGTTTACTTGGGAATACACCATTACAAGTAAATGTAACGTTCCTGAATACGGCTACATACCAATCAAAAAACGTGTCAAAATCGCATTTAGATACATTTTATGAAACGTTTGATACGATTCAGCATCGCCGCTATGACGGCATGATTATTACGGGTGCGCCGGTTGAGCGAATGGCGTTTGAGGAGGTCGGCTACTGGCAGGAGATCCAGCAAGTGATGGACTGGGCAAATGAACATGTGACGTCGATTATGTACATATGTTGGGGCGCACAGGCCGCGCTGTATCATCATTTTGGTATTGGTAAGTTCGAATTGCCAAAAAAATGCTCAGGTGTGTATAGCCACGTCATTACGGATTTAACGGTAGACCTTGTGCGCGGTTTTAGCGACGAGTATGTGGCACCGCATTCACGTCATACGTCCGTGTCGATTGACGAGGTGCGTGCACATCCAGACCTGCGCCTACTGAGCTATTCGGATGAGGCGGGTGTCTTTATCGCGCAGTCGAAAAATAACAAGCACATTATGATTACAGGCCACTTAGAATATGACGCGACAACACTTGCGGATGAATATCACCGCGATGTAGAAAAAGGCGAGGCTGACGTGGATATGCCGGTGAATTATTTCCCGGGGAACGACGCGACAAAAACGCCGAAAAATACATGGCGCGCGCATTCACACTTACTGTTTTATAACTGGCTGAACTACTATGTATACCAAGAAACGCCGTATGAGTGGCATTATGCGGAGCAGCCGATTGATTTTCAGATTTAATGATTAACTGTGCATTTGCACTCATGTACACGCGGGTGGGAATGCGTACATAGGTTAGGTATCAAAAAAGAGTTGTACTTTTGTGCGTTACAAGTTTTTAAAGAAATATTAAAAGACGATTTTTAGTCGAAAAGGTATGTGGATTTCACGTACCTTTTTTGTATGGGAAATAGGGGAATTTCTTTTTTGAAATGAAATGCAGTAGACGGCTATAAATCTGTTTCTAAACGAGGGGGAGAATTTCATTGAAACCAGAAGATTTAATTTTTGTAATTGGCGTTGCACTAATTGGATTAATTGTAATGCTCGTCATGACATTGATTTTTAGGGAAAGGAAAAAAGTCGCACGCATTATAGTTAGCTCAATTGTCGTTGGTTATATCGCTTTTTTTGCACTTTATCCTACTATACGTTTGGAAATTCACGCACAACGCTATGACCAATTGGTAGAATATTTGCAGCGAACATACCCAAATGAAGAATTTGAGGTACGTTCAAGAAACTATGATGAAGTAATTCAACTAGGGGATTTTCAAGTAAATAATACATCCACTCCAAATAGGGGCGTTACGTATCGCGTAGAAAAAAATGGTGATATTTTTCAGCTTAGTGGTTCATGGCAAAGGTCTAGTGAATAATAGTTTAAGCACAGTATGCCGTGTTTTCTCTACATAACCTATGTAAATAACGTTTCCAAATAAGACGTTGACGACCATTTTCTCTTATGCATTTTATAATAAAACCCAAGAGAGGGAGTGAATTTGATGAAACGAGATTCGAGAAAAAGAGGGAAAGACTTACATTGGATTCCTGAAAAAAATATGATACATGGATTTACTTTCAAAGGATTTTTAATACTTATAATCCTTTTTATCGTTGGGAGTTTAATAAACTATTTGTTTTTTAAAACTTAGCAGAGGACATTCAAAACAAATTCAGTAACAAAACTTTGGTGACTGTTGCAATGCTGGATACATGAAATAATACATAGATGCCAATACGAAACGTTTTTAAGTAGCTAAATAGCTAAATAGCTAAATAGAGGCGTTTCAAAAGATAAAGGATGATGGAAACAAGAAAAAAGGCCGACCAAACCAATGTTGATTTGATCGACCATTTTAAGTGCTGGTCAAAAGACATATACGGACAAGTCTCTTTAGTTTAAAATCGCACTTTGCTGCCCTGTAATGCGATAGTATAATTTTTGATTGATTGTGAGTGCGCCTTGGATCAGTGGGCCTGATGCAAGAGCCATAATGACTGTACCGACACCTACTGGACCGCCTAGGAAAAAGCCAATTATAGCTACTGATACTTCCATAATTGTACGTGCCTTTGTCACAGACCAACCAAGTTTAGTAACGACAAGCACCATGAGCGTGTCACGTGGACCAATCCCGATGTTTGCGACCATATACATTCCGCAGCCAAAGCTAAATATAATGAGCCCTAGCAGAAATGCGATGAGCTGATTGGTGAAGCCGTTTACTGCTGGTAAAAAGTAATTGAACACATCAATAAAAATCCCCGTTAAAAACATATCTAAATACGTGCCGATTTTTGGCCACGTTTTGCGGATCATGCCGTCAATTGCTAGAATTGTTAGTCCGAGAATGATCGACCACATGCCAATCGTTAAGCCGACTGTATCGGCGAGGCCCATATGCAGCACGTCCCACGAGCCGACACCGAGCATAAAGCCTTTAATCGTTAATGTAATCCCGAATGAAATAATAATGACGCCAACTAAAAAGAAACTAATGCGCCAAAAAAGCTGCTGTTTCAAAATAAACCCTTCAATCTTTATAAATTTCCGATAATAGAACGTAATTGATTATAGCGGAAAGCTATCCAAAATGAAGGGTTTCTATTAATTCTTAAAATTTAATCTTTTTTTGTTAGGAAGGAGTGTTGTTGCGGGAGGTGAATGTATTAATATGTATTAATAGAAAGGAAGTTGCCAGATGATTATTGCAGTGAAATTTGAATATGAATGTGCTACAGCGTATATCCGTTGTCCTGCAAAGGTCGGGCGGGCTATTAAACGCTTGCAGTGGGACTTTTTTGACTGGCTGTATGACCGCGAAAACCCGCACCAGTACTGGGAAATTCACGATCACGACGAGGCGGGGAATCCCGTGCACGGCGTAAGCTACGGGGAGGATGCTTTTGTTTATTGGCTAAACCAAGTGCGATTTACGAGCGGGAAACGTGTTGCGACGATTATTACAGCACCGAAGCAGCCAGCGAAAAAAACGATTCATTTTTAAAGAACAAAAGCGCTAAAGCGCCTGCTCAGCCCCGACAAGCGCTGGAAAGCCCGAAGCGAAAGTGCTCTTTTTACTTTCGCCGGAGGGATTGAAGCGACCTCGAGGGGCTGGCGCGCATAACTGGACGTAAAGTTCACTTTGCCTTAGCTTATCCATCATGCGAAAATCTATAATTTCCTAAACAGTGAAAAGAGCGACTCTCACTAAATTTTAGTAGGAATCGCCCAATTCTATTTATTTCATATAGCTATATTCTAGTTCAGCAAGCTTCTCGTTTACTGCCACGTGCAGGTCATGGTCATTGAAAAACCATTCATCGTTTTTTTCGATGTAAAAGCGTATGCCTTCTATCTCGGTTTCCACGCCGATTTCATGCGGTTCCTCACGATTCATGCCAAGTGAAAAGCCTTCGTGGAACTTGCTTGAGCCGCCGTAGCGTGCGTAAAAGCGAATCATGTCGCCAATTTCTACTTCCATCTCTTTCTTAAACCAATCCATTGCCTCATTTGTAAGAACAATTTTCATTCCCATCACCTCTCCATTATTATGCATTTTTCGACACAAAAAAACCACCCATAAGCGAGTGGTTTTGCTACTAGAACCCTTTAATTTTCGGCTCTGTGCCATCTTTAATACGCTGAATATTTTCGCGGTGGCGGTAAAAGATAAACGCGACAAGGATAAATGTAATGACAACGAGTGCAATATCGCCGGTTATGAACCAGTTGATGATACTGTAGATGAGGCCAATTGTTGAGGCAATCATCGACGTTAAGCTGACCATTTTTGTTAATTTTAGCGAGATTAAAAATGCTGCTATTAATACAACAAAGAATGGCCATGAGTAGCCAAGCATGACGCCAGCGCTTGTCGCAACGGCTTTTCCGCCTTTAAACTTAGCGAATATCGGATAAATATGACCGATGACAGCAACCGCACCTAAAATTAAAATATGAATGCTCGCGTCCGCAAAAAACGGCAGGTGCACGAGTAGCACGGCAGCTGTTCCTTTTAAAATATCCATGAATAATACAGCAATGCCTGCTTTTTTGCCGAGCACGCGGAATGTATTCGTTGTTCCTAGGTTGCCACTACCAAATTGGCGAATATCCATTTTAAAAAATAGCTGGCCAACCCATAGTGCAGAAGGAATTGAGCCAAGTAAATAAGCACAAATCAAAATGAGTGCGTTCGTCATTGATGTGCCCCTTTCAAATAAAAATTATTAGTTGGTACTAATAGTATGTATTAGTTATTGTACACGTTTTTTTAGGTGAAGAAAAGCAGGAATATTTACAGATTATGATTGAATACATCTATTTTAAGGAAAATGATTAACTAAGAGAAGTTATTTTGCCTAAAACAAGGTGAAAAAGGTTGCCAAATAGCTACTGGAAATGATAATTTTCTAAGACAATATGTGATATAAAATCACATAGGTTCGTAAAATGCCTGTATGATAAGCTTTTAAAGCACCGAGTTAGATGATACAATTAATTTTCAATGCCGTAAAGATTTTTTTCGTAGTAAATTTTATTTGACACACAATGGTATAATCAGTACGATTAAAATGTAAATAACAGAACGTTTGTTTGTTTTTGGAGGGGAAATGATTTGGCAAAAATCCAATCAGGAATCGCATACAATGATGATGCGATTCAAGTTTTAGAAGGATTAGAAGCGGTACGTAAGCGACCAGGGATGTATATCGGTTCCACAGACACACGAGGCCTTCATCACTTAGTATATGAAATTGTTGACAATGCAGTGGATGAAGCACTCGCAGGTTACGGGAACCATATCATCGTAAAGATTCATGAGGACAACTCAATCAGCGTGCGTGACTATGGGCGAGGTATGCCGACGGGGATGCATAAAATGGGCAAGCCGACGCCGGAAATTATTTTTACGATTCTTCACGCGGGCGGTAAGTTCGGGCAAGGCGGCTATAAGACGTCAGGTGGTCTGCACGGTGTAGGTTCATCTGTCGTAAATGCGCTGTCAACATTTTTAGAAGTGACGATTTACAGAGAAGGACAGATTCATCGTCAGCGCTTTGAGGCGGGCGGTAAGCCAGTCACAACACTTGAAGTCATCGGCAAAACGAAGGAAAAAGGGACACTCGTTCATTTTTTACCGGACACGACGATTTTCTCTACGACGAAGTACAATTATGACACATTAGCGGAGCGCCTGCGTGAGTCGGCGTTTTTATTAAAAGGCTTAAAAATCGAGCTAATGGATGAGCGCGGCGAGGGAGCACATGAAGTTTTCTATTATGAAAACGGGATTGAGGCATTCGTTGGTTATTTAAATGAAGATAAGGACGTTTTACATCCGGTTAAATATGTAGAAGGCATTCAGCAGGATATTGAAGTGGAATTTGCGTTTCAGTTCAATGACGGCTTCTCAGAGACAATTTTATCCTTCGTGAATAATGTCCGCACACGAGATGGTGGGACGCATGAGACGGGCGCTAAGGCGGCTATGACGCGTGTATTTAATGAATACGCGCGCAAAATCGGTTTATTAAAGGAAAAAGATAAAAATCTAGAAGGTACAGACATTCGCGAAGGCTTAGCGGCGATTATATCCGTACGTATTCCGGAGCATTTACTGCAGTTTGAAGGACAAACAAAGGGTAAACTCGGGACAAGTGAAGCACGCTCAGCTGTTGATACATGTGTCACAGAAAAGCTCATGTATGTACTTGAAGAAAATGCGGAGCTATCGGCGTCACTTGTACGTAAGGCAATCCGCGCGCAGCAAGTTCGTGAGGCGGCACGTAAAGCACGTGATGATGCACGTAATGGCAAGAAAAACAAAAAATCGACGCTGCTATCAGGTAAATTAACGCCTGCACAGTCAAAAAATGCGGCGAAAAACGAGTTATACCTAGTAGAGGGTGACTCAGCCGGTGGTTCGGCCAAGCAAGGACGTGACCGCACGTTCCAGGCAATCTTGCCACTGCGCGGGAAAGTCATTAACACCGAAAGAGCTAAGCTTGCGGATATTATGAAAAATGAGGAAATCGTGACGATTATTCATACAATTGGCGCGGGTGCTGGTCCCGACTTCTCGATTGAGGACGCGGCATATGACAAAGTGGTCATTATGACCGATGCCGATACGGACGGCGCGCACATTCAAGTGCTGCTCCTTACATTCTTCTACCGCTATATGCGCCCGCTGATTGAAGCAGGCAAAGTATATATTGCCTTGCCACCACTTTACAAAGTATCGAAGGGTGCTGGTAAAAAGGCGATTATTGAATATGCGTGGACAGATGACGAGCTACAGTCAGCAATTGATAAGATTGGCAAAGGCTATATTATTCAGCGCTATAAAGGTCTTGGTGAGATGAACGCAGACCAATTATGGGATACGACGATGAACCCAGAGACACGTACGCTGATTCGCGTCAAAATTGATGATGTCATGCGTGCTGAAAACCGCGTGCGCGTACTGATGGGCGACAAAGTAGAGCCGCGCCGTAAATGGATTGAATCAAATGTCAACTTCGGGATGGAAGATGAAGCGAATATTTTAGAAAATGAATTCATCCAGCAAGAGGAGGACTAAACGTGATTGAGCACATTCAAGATTTAGCATTAGAAGAAGTAATTGGTGACCGCTTTGGTCGCTATTCAAAATATATTATTCAGGACCGCGCGCTGCCAGATACGCGCGATGGCCTGAAACCTGTACAGCGTCGTATATTATATGCGATGTTCAACGAGGGCAATACACAAGAAAAGCCGTTCCGTAAATCAGCAAAAACAGTCGGGAACGTAATCGGTAACTTCCATCCGCACGGTGACAGCTCGGTGTACGAGGCGATGGTGCGTATGAGTCAGGACTGGAAAAGCCGTCATATGCTAATAGAAATGCACGGCAATAACGGCTCAGTTGACGGTGACCCACCAGCTGCGATGCGTTATACAGAGGCGCGTCTGTCAGCGATCGCGGGCGAACTACTGCGTGATATTAATAAAGACACAGTAGACTTTGTACCGAACTTTGACGATCAGGACATGGAGCCAACTGTATTACCAGCGCGCTTCCCGAACTTACTAGTGAATGGCTCAACAGGGATTTCGGCCGGCTATGCGACAGACATTCCGCCGCATAACCTAACGGAATCACTCGACGCGGTACTGATGCGTCTTGATAATAAAGACTGCACCGTAGACGAGCTCATGACCGTACTCAAAGGACCGGATTTCCCAACAGGCGGCACGATTCAAGGGCTTGAAGGCATTAAAAAAGCGTACGAAACAGGTAAGGGTAAAATTATCGTGCGCTCAAAGGCTGAAATTGAGCAGCTAAAGGGCAATAAAGAGCAAATCGTCATTACCGAGCTGCCTTTTGAGGTCAATAAAGCGAACCTGATTCGCAAAATCGACGAGCAGCGCTTTGACAAAAAGCTTGACGGGATTTCCGAAATTCGCGACGAGTCAGACCGTACAGGACTGCGCATCGTCATTGAGCTGAAAAAGGACATTCCGGGGCAAGGTATCTTAAATTACTTATTAAAATCAACAGACCTACAAGTGTCATATAACTTTAACATGATTGCGATTCATAACCGTCGTCCGATGATGATGACATTGCCGTTAATCCTTGATGCCTATATCGATCACCAAAAGGAAGTCGTAACACGTCGCTCGAAGTTTGACTTAAAGCGTGCGAATGACCGCCTACATATTGTAGAAGGCTTAATGAAGGCATTGTCTGTACTAGATGAAGTCATCGCAACCATCCGCGCATCAAAAGATAAGCGCGATGCGAAGGCCAATATTCAAGCGAAATTTGATTTCACAGAAGCACAATCAGAGGCGATTGTCAGCCTGCAATTATACCGCTTAACAAATACCGATATTACGGAACTACGCGCGGAGCAAGAGGAATTACAGGCACTTGTTGAAAAGCTCGATAGAATTTTAAATAGTGAAAAGGCGTTAATTCGCGTCATTAAAACAGAATTACTAGACTTGAAAAAACGCTTCAGCTTACCACGTCTGTCTGTCATTCAAGCAGAGGTCGAGGAAATTAAAGTGTCACTAGATGTCCTTGTACCAAGTGAAGAAGTTGTTGTGACGGTAACGAAGGACGGCTATGTGAAGCGTACAAGCCTGCGCTCCTATAATGCGTCCGGCGGCAAGGATTTCGCGATGAAGGAATCGGACTTCTTGCTGTATGAGGCGAATTTAAATACGCAGCATCATCTACTCATTTTCACAAGTCGTGGTAATTATATTTACCAGCCGGTGCACGAATTGCCAGATATCCGCTGGAAGGACCTTGGCCAGCACGTGTCGAGTATTGTCCCATTAGATAGCGGGGAGGAAGTCATTCAGGTCATAGGGCTTGAGAAATTTGATACGGCGAATACCTTTGTTTTAACGGCAACAAGGGACGGACAGGTGAAGCGTTCAGCACTTGCTGATTACGCAGTAACGCGTTATTCGAAGCCGATTAAAACGATGAATGTTAAAGCAGACGACGTAATGATTTATGCTGGGCTTGTCGCAGAGGAGCAAGAGTTACTACTGACGACGAAAACAGGCTACGGCCTACGTTTTATGATGAGCGAAATTCCACCAACGGGCCTACGTACAGGCGGCGTGAAGGGAATCCTGTTAAAAGAGCATGAACAGCTTGTGACCGTAACTACGCTTGCACCAGGTGGCGAGCAAGATATTGTCGTTGTGACCCATCGCGGTGCGGTGAAGCGTATGAGTGTGGCAGAAATTGATTTGTCAGCGCGAGCTAAGCGCGGTCATGTCATTGTCAAAGAAGTAAAATCAAATCCACATCATATTTTTGCCGTACTCGTTGTCCATGTTTCGGATGAGCTTGTCCTTGAAACAGAAAAAGGTGTACAGGAAGAAATTCGTGTGATGAACTTAAGTCGTGCTGACCGTTATTCAATCGGTAATGCGCGCATTGATATTGAAGGCGACGGCGCACTCATCCGCGCGTCGATTGTGAAGAAATAATGACGTACCCCTTACGAATTTTGTGAGGGGTTTTTTTGTAGCTTGAATTGTCAAATTAAACGCAACGCCTTGCCAAAGAAGAGCTCGTAAGGTGT
>JBEMAQ010000013.1:0-105805 GCA_040274725.1 Solibacillus sp.
TGCAAATTGCAGGTCTTGGTACGTTAATGACAGGTATTAACTTCATTACGACAATTATGAAAATGCGTGCTCCAGGCATGACATTATTCAAAATGCCAATCTTTACTTGGTCAGCACTTATTGCAAACTTAATCATCGTATTCGCGTTCCCAGTATTAACTGTAGCGCTTGCAATGGGTACGTTTGACCGTCTATTTGACACTAAATTCTTTGCTATCGGCGACGGTGGTATGGACATGCTTTGGGCCAACCTATTCTGGGTTTGGGGTCACCCTGAAGTATATATCTTAATCTTACCGGCATTCGGTATTTTCTCTGAAGTTATTTCGACATTTGCACGTCGTAACTTATATGGTTACACATCAATGGTTTGGTCAATGATCTTAATTTCTGTATTCTCGTTCGCTGTATGGACTCACCACTTCTTTACAATGGGTCAAGGTGCATTCACGAACTCGATCTTCTCGATCACAACAATGGCGATTGCAATCCCAACTGGGGTTAAAATCTTCAACTGGTTATTCACACTGTATAAAGGGAAAATTGAGATGACAACACCAATGTTATACTCAATGCACTTCATTCCTTTATTCACACTTGGTGGTGTAACAGGGGTTATGCTTGCGATGTCAGCAGCTGACTACCAATACCACAACACAATGTTCTTAGTAGCCCACTTCCATAACGTAATCATCCCTGGTGTTGTTTACGCGATGTTAGCAGGTTTAACATTCTACTGGCCAAAAATGTTCGGCTTCATGCTTAACGAACGTATTGGTAAAGCAACAGTTTGGGTAATGTCATTCGGTTTCGTATTAGCGTTCATCCCAATGTACATTACAGGTTTAGATGGTCAAGCTCGTCGTATGTACACATACTCTGAAGCTACTGGCTATTCAACATTAAACATGATTTCATTCATCGGTGCTGGTATCATGACAGTTTCATTCTTAATGCTTGTTTGGAACATCTGGTATTCATTCAAAAACTCACCACGCGATATCGGTTCAGATCCTTGGAACGCACGTGGCTTAGAGTGGGCAACGCATACGCCAATCCCACACTATAACTTCGCTCTTACTCCAGACGTTACTGATGCAACATCAGAAGCATTCTGGGATATGAAGAAAAATGGTGCACAAGTATTCAAAGGCGAAATTAAAGATATTCATATGCCAAACAACTCTGGTCAAACATTTATCTTCTCATGCTTCACATTTGTATTAGGATTCGCAGCAGTATTCAGCATGTGGACATTAGCGATTATCGGTTTAATTGGTATCTTCGGTTCAATGTTATACCGTTCACTTGAAAAAGATGATGGCTACTACATCTCTGCTAAAGAGGTTAAAGAAACAGAAGCAAAATATGAAAAGCGAGGTGACAAATAATGGCTCACATCGACCACTCTCGCCCACTAGAGTATAGTACTGAGGAAAACCGCCTGAAAATTTTAGGTTTCTGGATTTTCCTAGGTGCCGAGATTATGTTATTCGCGACATTATTTGCAGCGTACTTCACTTTAGTTGACCGTACTGGTAACGGTCCAACAGGTGCTGAGATTTTTGAAATCACACCCGTATTAGCTGAAACATTTTTACTTTTAACAAGTAGTTTCACAATTGGTTTAGCAGTCCATGCAATGCGCCTTGGCTCTAAAAAGGGTACATTATCATTCATGGGTATTACACTTGTATTAGGTTTAGCCTTCTTAGGTGTAGAAATTTATGAGTTTGTTCACTATGTACACATTGGTGCTGGCATTACAGTAAGTGCCTTCACTTCAGCATTATTAACAACTCTAGGTACACATGGTGCCCACGTAACAGTAGGTTTCTTCTGGGGATTATCAATCATGTATCAAATCGCATCACGCGGTTTAAACCATGTAACGGCTAACAAAGCGTTTATCTTCTCACTTTACTGGCATTTCCTAGATGTTGTATGGATCTTCATCTTTAGTTTCATTTACCTGAAAGGAATGATGTAATATGGCTAAGTTCTTCCCAGTTGGTCAAGTAATGGGATTCATCTTCTCATTAGTTTTAACTGTTGTAGCAATGCTTGTTTATTACATGGATATGTCATTCACAACAGGTATGATTGTTCTTTTAGTTACAGCTTTCATCCAAGCCGGTCTACAATTTATTGTATTCATGCATGCGAAGGAATCTGAGGATTCTTGGATTATCTTCACAAAAATTGGTTACGGTGTTGGTTTAGCGATCATCACAGTTATTGGTACACTACTTATCCTTCTTTGGGATATGCCGGTTATGTAATCAACGAAAACCACCTCACTTGTTGAGGTGGTTTTTTTGTCTGTATAATTGTTAAGAAAAATCCGAAAGTTCGCGCGTTTTGGGTGTGAGTTATGGTAAAATAGAAGCTATAGTATACAGTATTAGGAGCGATAACATGGCACTTTCAACGATTATTTTTGACTTAGATGATACACTTTTATGGGATCAAAAATCTGTAAAAACCGCATTCGAAAAAACATGCGAATATGCGGCAACGGTACATACTTTAGAGCCAGCAAAGTTAGAGGATGCCGTGCGCACAGCAGCACGTTCTCTATACGAGGGTTACCCAATATACGACTACACAGTATTAATCGGTATCAACCCATTTGAAGGCTTGTGGGGCACATTTGATGACCCAACACCACAGTTCCAACAAATGAAAGAAATCGTGCCAGGCTACCGTACAGCAGCGTGGACACAAGGTCTTGCAGCACTTGGTATTGAAGATGCAAACTTTGGGGCAGAACTTGGTGAACGTTTCGTAGCGGAACGCAAAAAAGCACCGTTTTTATATGAGGATACATTTGAAGTTTTAGATGCGTTAAAAGGAAAATACAAGCTTGTGCTACTGACAAACGGTGCACCGAGCTTACAAAACTTAAAGTTAGAAATCACACCAGAAATTGCACCATACTTTGACCATGTCATCATTTCAGGTGACTTTGGTAAAGGAAAGCCGGATGCATCGATTTTCGACTATGTCATTGAAAAAGCAGGCATTACGGCGGACGAGGCGATTATGGTTGGCGATAACTTAATGACAGACATTTTAGGCTCATCACGCGTCAATATGCGCAACGTATGGATCAACCGTGAAGACAAGCCGAAAAATCCGGATGTCGTGCCAACGTATGAAGTAACGTCATTAACAGCGTTACTTGAGTTAATTAAGCAGTTATCATAGAGTGATGAAAGGACTACATTTCGTTAAATGTGGTCTTTTTTTGTTTAAATTATCAAGATATAACTGAATTAACGAAACAAATAGAATTATCAGATTATTGTTGATATAATATGCATAGAAGAAAGGGTGTAGATTGTATGGTACAAAAACATTGCTGTGAAAACTGTCGACGCACACATTTGGATAGTCAAATAGAGCGTTATTTGATGCAAGGTCATGTAGCTTATTTATGCCCAACTTGTGCGTATGTTTTAGTGAAAGAAGGGGAGCCAGAGCGCTTTTTTACGTTATGTGGCAGACCTATTCATAAGCAAGCAAATGATGAAATGAAGAAGATTCATGCACTGTTATCGCAGTTTATTTTCATCGGTCTTTTATTTATAACAATTGTGGCGGCGGCAGCCGTTGTCCAGTTGACAAATGGTGAGAGAGCTGTAGTTTTTGCGGAGCAAGAGGAGCGTTTATCGTTTTCTACGTTAAATAGAATGACAAAATATTAACGGCTTGTTCTTTACACTTTCAAGTTAGATTTAATTTGACATTTTTTGCCTGCCCGTGATATTCTTTTCGAAAATATGCAATGGAATTTTAGGGGGATTTTTATGGCGGAATGGATAGTTGATCGATTACATTCAACAATTGGCTTCGAAGTAAAGCATATGATGATTTCAAATGTAAACGGACAGTTTGATTCTTATACAGCAACAATCGAAGCGGAAGATATGGATGATTTTACAACAGCCACTGTGGAATTTAAGTTAGATGTAGCGAGTGTAAATACATATAGCCCTGACCGTGATAACCATTTAAAATCGGCTGAGTTTTTCAATGCAGATGCATTTCCTAAAATAACATTTACATCAACAAACATTGAAAAAAAGGGTACAGATTATTTATTACATGGTCAGTTAACGATTAAGGAGACGACGCGTCCCATTACGTTTAACGTAAAGTACGGGGGAAAGGGCGTAAACCTTTGGGGAACGGAAGTACATGGCTTTGCAGCAGAGACATTTATTATTCGAGAAGATTTCAAGCTGACATGGGGAGCAGCCATTGAAGCAACTGGCATGCTTGTTGATAAAAAGGTGAAAATAAAAGTGGATTTACAAGTGAATCCAGCATAAAAATGGCTGAAGGTAGTGTATTACTATCTTCAGCCGTTTTTTATTTTTCCTGTAACGCAGATACCGTTACAAATTCATAGCCTTCGTCTGACAAATAGTTTAGCACAGCGTCTAGACCATCTGCTGTTGTTTGATGGATATCATGCATTAAAATAATGCTACCGTTTTTCGTTTGTTTTTTCACGATTTGTAGCATTTTCGCTGGGTCATGGTGCTGCCAGTCAAGCGTATCGACTGACCATAAAATAACAGGCAAACTAGTCAAAGCCTTTACCGTATCGTTATATGCCCCGTATGGTGGACGGAATACCGTTGCTTCCTGTCCGATTACTTTTTTAATCGAAGCGTTTGTTGATGTAATTTGTGTACGTGCCTCATTTGAAGAAATGGTTGTTAACTTCGGATGATTGTACGTATGATTGCCAATTTCATGTCCGGCCGCAAATACCTTTTTTAACACAGTAGGACTTAAATCAACCCGTCTACCTGTCATGAAAAATGTTGCCTTTGCATCATATTTTGCAAGTGTTTTTAAAATTTGGTTTGTCACAGTTGGATGTGGACCATCATCAAATGTTAGTGCTACGCGTTTTGTTGTCGCTGGTTTAGGTGCTGTAGGTGTAGCAAACTTCGAGCTTAGCGCATAGCCTGCTAGATTGCCACTTGTCACATAAAGCCAATCTGCTGAAATTTTATAGGCTGTCACGGTTGTTTGTTGCTTCAATGTTGTTTGAATAGGTTCACTCATATTTGGGGCTAGACGAATTGCTGCGCCGTTTTTATGACTAACAATCATTTTAGCACTAGCTGGCTTTACTAATGTCGTGCTGTAAACATAACCCACTGCTTTTGCTGTGCGAATAAGCGAGAAGCCATTATCTGTTTGTGTATAAACAAATACAAAGGCACTGCTCGAGACGGTTGCTAGCTGAGCTGCGTTTTTTGCGTTTGTTTGACGAATGATAGGGTGGTTACTAGATCCAATCTTCATTAGTGTATAAGGTGCAGCTGACGTTGCTGCGTTCTTTACAAAGCCTACCGTATCGTTTATACGTACTTTGCTCCAAACCTCTTGCTTTTCTAATACGATAACAAAGCTATTGGCAGGTAATTTTTCTAAAACAGTCTGCTGATCGTCCGCATATAGATTGCCACCATTTTTTAATGCACGAACATCAATGCCTTCATTTGCAGAAGCAGGGCTTTGTGGAAAGAAAACAAATGTACATAAAAGTAGTGCACCAATCCAAAGTAGTCTTTTCATGATGATTTCCTCCTGTTCTAGCGATTAATTTGACTATAGCATGAATTTAAATAGGGAGATATAGGAAAAATGCAATGGTTCTATTAGTTATTTCCCTAGAGAATAGATGATGAATCATTAAGGCTAGAACAAATAAAAAGCGCCCTAAAACATTAGGGCGCTCAACTGATTATAGTGAAATTGCTTTTACTTCATCGATATTTTCTAAAGTTGCAACTACTGCTAATTCTTCAGTTGTTACGTTATTGTCGATACCTAACATCATCACTGCAGAACCACCGATTTCATCGCGGCCTACTTGCATCGTTGCGATATTGATGTCTTTTTCAGCTAATTTCGTTGCTACGCGGCCGATTGAGCCTGGTTTGTCTTGGTTTTTGATGTATAAGTAGTTGCCTACTGGTTTCACGTCTACTACGAAGCCTTCTACTTTTACGATACGTGCGCCAAGACCGTTTAGTAATGTACCTGCTACAGAGTGTGTTTCTTTGTCTGTTTTTACTTCTACTGTTACTAAGTTTGTGAAGCCTTTAGCAGTTGTTGTTTTGTGCTCGTTGATTTTGATACCAACGCGCTCTGCTAAGTAACGAGCGTTTACGTCATTTACGTGTGTACCGTGGTTTGTAGATAGTAAACCTTTAATTGCGTTTGCCGTTAATGGACGCACATCATAGTTTGCTACTTCACCAGCGTAAGAGATGTTTAATTCTTTTACAGCGCCTTCTGTTACTTGGATTAAGAATTTACCAAGCTTGTCAGCAAGTGCGAAGAATGGCTCAACTTCAGCAAGCTTTTCTTTTGGAATTGATGGCATGTTTACTGGGTTTGTTACAGTACCAGTTTTAAAGAATTTGATAATGTCGTTTGATACGTCAACCGCTACAGATTCTTGTGCTTCTACTGTAGATGCACCTAAGTGTGGTGTTGCGATTACTTGTGGTAAAGTCAGTAATTTGTGCTCAGTTGCTGGCTCTTCCACGAATACGTCAAGTGCAGCACCTGCTACTTTACCTTCGACGATTGCATCATACAGGTCATCCTCGTTGATGATACCGCCGCGTGCACAGTTGATTAAGCGAACGCCGTCCTTCATCATAGCGAATTTTTCTTTATTAATTAAGTTACGTGTTTCTGGTAAAAGTGGTGTGTGTACTGTGATGAAGTCAGCAGCTAAGCAAATTTCTTCAACTGTTGCTTTTGTAACACCTAATTCTTGTGCGCGCTCATCAGATAAGAATGGGTCGTAAGCCATTACATTCATGCGAGAGCCTTTCGCGCGGTATGCTACTTCAACACCGATACGACCGAAACCAACAACACCTAAAGTTTTGTTTTTTAGCTCAACACCTACGTAAGATTTACGGTCCCATTTACCGTTTTTCAGTGTGTTGAATGCTTGTGGAATGTGACGCGCAAGTGATGTCATCATTGCGATTGTATGTTCAGCAGCAGAGTTTGTGTTACCATCTGGTGCGTTTACTACGATAATTCCGTGCTCAGTTGCAGCTGTTAAGTCGATGTTATCTACACCAACACCAGCGCGGCCGATTAATTTTAAGTTTTTCGCAGCTGCGATTACTTCACGTGTTACTGTCGTTTGAGAACGCACTAGTAATACGTGTACGTCAGCGATTTTTTCGATTAATTGCTCTTGTGTAAGACCTGTATCAACAATAATATTTAAATCTAATTCTGTTTCTTGACGAAGAGGGAAAATACCATCTTCACTTAATGGATCTGCGATGAATACGTTAACTGTGCCTGTTTTTTGTAATGTTGCTGTTGTCATGATAAAAATTCGCTCCCTTAATTTAAAGTAAATAGTGTTTGTAGAAAAAAATCTACGAAAAAAAGCCTTCCGTCCCTTACATATACTGTAAGGGGCGAAAGGCTATTATTAATAGAATCGCGGTACCACCCTTATTCGTTGCCAAACATTTCTGAAAAATGCATGTGCAACCTTATCTGTATGCGTAACGTGCATGGGCCGGGTTAGCCTACTAAAAGTTCAGCTAATCTATTCAAGAGTGGAACTCGCTCGCTGCGTACACTAGTTTACACCAACCACTAGCTCTCTTTGCTACGTAAAGCGATAAGCATGTCTCTATCGTTATAGTTATTCGTTGATTAAATTTGATATCATCATAATCCCGTTTGAATGTTCTGTCAACACTATTTCCGAAAAAAGAGAAAAATAACGAAAAAAAAATTACGCATATACGTCATTTTACGAATTTTAAAGTCGTTATTTATACTTAATGTTCGTGTTTAGAGACTTCTGTGTAAGCGTTATCGATTGTTAGAAGGCTTGGGAATAGTGAAATAAAGAAAATTGATTTTTGGGAATTATTATATGCATTGTTCTTTTTTATGGCAAATATGGTGCGGACACAATTTTGTCAATTATAACAGCATCGTTTTGAAAAACAGTGGATTACTACCGAAAAGGAGTTTGTTTACTAATGTCGAATATAAATGTTATGAATGATTATTCATAATAAGAGGATGGGGTGTATTCATATGGGGTATGAAACAATCTTAGTAGAAAAAACAGGACGTAGAGCAACGTTAACATTAAATCGTCCAGATGTAATGAACGCGATGAACTTTGCAATGATGAAGGAGCTAGCCCACTGCTTTGAGGAATTACATAATGAGACAGGGGTAGACGTGCTCGTTATTAAAGGGGCAGGAAAGGTTTTCTCAGCGGGTGGCGATATAAAAATGATGGTTAACTCAAATGATCCAGATGACTTTAAAAATATAATGGATTATATTTCAAGAATTGTACGAGCTTATTATACGTTACCGATGATTACGATTACTGAAATTCACGGGGCAGCTGCAGGGCTAGGCTTTAGCTTGGCGCTCGGTAGTGATATTGTCGTAGCAGAACAAACGAGCAAAATTGCGATGAATTTTATCGGGATTGGTCTTATTCCAGACGGTGGTGGTCATTTCTTTATGAAGGAGCGCGTTGGTACGATGAAGGCAAAGCAGCTTATTTGGGAAGGACGTGTCATGAGTGGACAAGAGGCAGCGGAGCTAGGCTTAGTTGACTATCACGTATCTGTGCATTCAGCGAGTGTGACGGTAGAGAAGCTGGTCAATAAAACTTTAGCATCCCCTACACGCGCTATGATTGAATCAAAACTGATTTTGCATAATGCAAGGCTAGAGGAGTTAAATGGAATTTTAGCAGGAGAGGCAGCAGGTCAAACAAAAATGCGTGCAACAAAGGATCACCTAGAAGGAATTCAAGCATTTGTCGACAAGCGAACACCTAGCTATAGTGGTGAATAACGATAAATCTGTGAGAGCTAAATGCTTCTCGCAGATTTTTTTTGAAGAATGAGTTCATCATAATAGTATAGTCTGTTTATAATAATCACTAATAATAAGCGCATTTTTTGCTAGTTCAAACAAATTACTGTACATAATGTTGGCAGATGATTATGATAGTAAAAGTTTGAATGGAGGACGTTTGATTATGAATAGGTTTTGTCGGCCACATCGACATTTAGTTGAAAATATATACAGCGCTACAAGTGAGCAAACGGCACAATTATGCGTAGATTATATAGAGCAGGCAATCGGTAAGTGTGAGTTGTTTTTTATCGAGGTCCCACTCGAGCAGTATGTGGAGGTAGTGAGGGCTGTAGAGCGTCACGAAATAGCATGTCAATCCATTATTCGCCAAGGTGCCTTTACTTATAATCAAGTGAGACATGTTGCGGAGGCAGGCAATATTCATCATTTGCATATCAATGATGAGGGGCGTATTTATTTTACGGATGAAGACATTAGCATGAGTACAGCTATTGCGTTTGCACAAAGTAAATGGAATGGGGCAGAGCGCTATGAGGCTGTAGAAAATAGTGTCTATACAGGCTTGATGATTATTGGGGAGCCATTTGCGCAAGAAGTTGTCGGAGCGGAGACATCGTTAAAAAATGAGGCGTCACAATCGCAGCTGAAGAAATTAATTACGACAACGAAGCAAAAAACGCTAACCGTAAAAAACAGCTGTTTATATGTGAATAATTGCATTAAAACAGGTGCGTTTATTAGCGATATGCTAACACCAGAAAAAATTGATTGCTTAGTAAAAGAGCAGCTATCCCCTGTGCAGCTGTTTAAAACGACAGCAAAAACAGCAACAAGTATGCTAGGTGGTCTGATTGGGATACTAATCGGTGTAAGCGTCGGTTTGTTCATTCTGAATGTTAGTACAGCGGTAATGACGATTATTGGCGGTATTATGGGACTAATCAGTGGTAGCCGTTTAGCGTCAACGATTTCACGAAAAATATTAGCTTGGTTCATACCAGCTGAAACATTACGTATGCTCAAAATATTTAAGCAACAATTGAATGTAAGCAGCGAAGAGTTTTTACTTAGTAAGCTAGAGCTGAAGCAAGCCATGCATGATTTTAGTACATTGCATGATCTGCGTGCTCAATTTCAGCGAATGGCGAGTAGCGCAAATGCTGAAGAACTTGCGAAACAGTTGATTGAAAGTGAATTAACGCGAATTGTAAGGCTACGTATGTATTTACAGGTGCCAGTTAATCACGAGATGTATGAGGTTTTAGAAACACTTAGCACAACGAAAAAAAAGGGAGCTGTCGCATAAGACAGCTCCCTTTATGTACGTTTACACATGGAATAAAATTAGCTTACCTGAAGAATTGACAAGGCGGTGTGTTTTTTCAGCAACACCTTTTTCCTCGATTTGTTTTTGCCCTTCTTTTTTAGCCGCTTCATCACTTTCAAACGCCCATAATTCATCAAAGAGTGTTTCCCCTGTTTTTTCAAATGCAGTAAATCTGTAGTTCCCCATCATATCACCCTTTTCACAAAAATATAGTTTTTATTATACACGAAAGATTGCGATAATTCATGAAAATGTAGTTGTTGAATTGTATTTAATGGTAATTTATTTATATAATGTTATTATTTCGTCATAAATTTCGTGGCAAATGCAGAAAAGTCTGGTGAATCGTATGTTGCTACACTAAAGTAGTGCTAGACAATCCATTTTTGTTTTGGTTTTTATCGAAAGTGAAATATCGACATGGTACAATAAACTAAGTAGATGAAAAGTAGAAAAGGAGTGGTGTATTCGTGATGGGTATTACGAAGCTCCAAGCAGGGGAACAGGTAGATCAGTTTTTATTAATTAAACAAGCAGTAAAAGGTGTGACAACGGTAGGAAAGCCGTTTATGTCGCTCGTATTGCAAGATAAAAGTGGCGACATCGAGGCAAAGCTTTGGGATACAAATGATGAGCATGAGCAAATGTATCAGCCACAAACGATTATTCGCGTTGGTGGGGAGATTCATGATTACCGCGGGAAAAACCAGTTACGCGTGAAGCAAATTCGTGTGGCACGACCAGATGAAGGGATTCAAATTGAAGATTTAGTACCGTCTTCAGCAACGCCAAAAGAGCAGTTGTTTGAAGAGATGAAGGAATACTTCTTCGGCATTCAAAATCCGGCCATTGCACAAATTACGAAACATCTTATCAAAAAATATCAAAGTGAGTTTGTTGTTTATCCAGCGGCAACAAAAAATCATCATGATTATGTGTCAGGTTTACTTGATCATGTTGTGTCAATGCTGCGTCTAGGAAAGTCGATTTGTGACCTGTATCCGACGCTAAACCGCGATTTAATTTATTCAGGTATTATTTTACATGATATTGGTAAAGTAATTGAGCTATCAGGTCCAATTGCGACATTGTATACGGTGGAAGGAAATTTACTAGGCCATATTACCATTATGGTCAATGAAATTGGTCAGGCGGCAAAAGAGCTTGGTATTGAGGGTGAGGAAGTGATGCTACTTCAACATGTAGTATTGTCTCACCACGGCAAGGAAGAATGGGGTAGCCCGAAAAAGCCAATGATTCAAGAAGCAGAGATGATTCACTATATTGATAACATCGATGCAAAGATGAACATGCTAAAGCGTGCGCTTGATAAAACAAAGCCAGGTGAATTTACAGAGCGCTTATTCCCACTGGATAACCGTTCGTTCTATAAGCCAACAATTGAATAACAAAACGGGGCTGCATCGATTGTCGATGCAGCCCCTATTTTAAGAGATAAAAAAGTATAAAATTTGGCTTTTTTTATGTCTAGGCATTCGCGCCGCACGCTCGAGGTCGTTTCGAAAATCTCTACGCGTGCAAACGGGCGCAAATGCGCTTTTCTTAATTATTGATTATTACTTTGGAATTCAATCAT
The DNA here is from genome assembly GCA_040274725.1 of Solibacillus sp. GTDB lineage: Bacteria > Bacillota > Bacilli > Bacillales_A > Planococcaceae > Solibacillus. The sequence continues at coordinate 11,856 of JBEMAQ010000013.1, forward strand.
GAATTCAGCTAATGCTTGGCAAGTGTCTACTGGTACAGCATTGTAAGCAGATGCGCGGCAGCCGCCTACTGAACGGTGACCGTTTAAGCCAACAAAGCCAGCATCTTTTGCTTCAGCTAAGAATTGTTTTTCTAATTCTTCGTCAGCTACGCGGAATGTGATGTTCATAAGTGAACGAGATTCTTTTGTTGCATGACCTGTGTAGAAGCCATTTGAGTTGTCGATTACGTCGTAGATTAATGCAGCTTTCTCTTCGTTACGTTTTTCGATTGCCTCTAAGCCGCCTTGCTCTTCAACCCATTTTAATACTTCACCTAACATGTAAATACCGAATGTTGGTGGTGTGTTGTATAGTGAGTTGTTTTTTGCGTGAATGCCGTATTGCAGGATTGTTGGTACATTTGTGTTTGCTTGTTCAAGTAAGTCTTTACGGATGATGACAACCGTTACACCTGAAGGACCTAAGTTTTTCTGTGCCCCAGCATAAATCATACCGAATTTAGAAACGTCCACGCGTTTTGATAAAATATCAGAAGACATGTCTGCGATTAGTGGTACATTCGTTTCAGGGAACTCTTTCCATTGTGTACCGAAAATTGTGTTGTTTGTTGTAATGTGTAAGTAAGCTGCATTTTCATCAATAGCAATATCAGAAAGAGCAGGAATGTTTTTGTAGTTGTTTTCTTTTGTGCTCGCTGCTTCTACTGGTGTGCCGAAAAGTTTTGCTTCTTTGAATGCTTTTTCAGACCAAGCACCTGTTTGCACATAGCTAGCCTTTTTACCTTCTGAAAGGAAGTTCATTGGAATCATTGTGAATTGAAGGCTTGCCCCACCTTGTAGGAATAACACTTCATAGTTTTCTGGGATGTCATAAAGCTTGCGTAAGCGAGCGATTGCATCATTATGTACTGCCTCAAATGTAGCGCTACGGTGACTAAGCTCCATCACAGACATACCTGTTTGTTGGAAATCTACTAATTCTGCCTGTGCTTTTTGTAATACCTCAAGTGGTAAAGCTGATGGACCTGCATTAAAGTTATATGCACGTTTTGTTGTCAATGGAAACACTCCTCATTTTAAATTTCTAGCTATGTAGATAATATACTCTTTTAATTCAAAAATGGCAAAATACATAAAAAATTTAGACGTATCAGACAAAAGAGAGAAAATACAGGTTTATTTTATGATAGTCTACAAATAGAGTTTGAAAAAATTAGGAGGATTACGACGATGAGTGAAACAATCGATAAGTTAGCAAAATCTGCTGAATTAAAGCGCGATAAATTGCAGTTTAATCTAGCAGGCTACACAGCTGTTACGATGCTTGGCGGTGCATTTATTGGCTTTGGTGTCATTTTGATTTCGGTCATTGGTGGCTTACTTGACCCGGCTGGTGTGCCAAGTATGAAAATTGTGCAAGGTTTAGTATTTGGTGTGGCACTGACGATGGTACTCGTTGGCGGTGCGGATTTATATACCGGTAATAATTTAATTATGATGATCGGCAGACTTGAAAAACGTACAACGTGGCTTGATTTAGTACGCTCATGGATTGCGAGCTATGCAGGAAATGCGGTGGGTTCCATTATTTGTGCGGCGGTGTTTTTTGCGGCGGGCCTTGCTAGCGGTGCGACGGCAGACTATATTGAAAAGCTCGCCTTGTATAAAGTAAGTCCAACATTTACCGAGCTATTTTGGCGCGGTGTACTGTGTAATATTTTAGTTTGTATGGGCGTGTGGGGCTTTTATAAAGTGCAAAATGAAGCTGCGAAAATATTGGTCGTTTTTTGTTGTATTTTTCCGTTTATTACATCCGGCTTTGAACATAGTATCGCCAATATTACATTGTTTTCGCTAGCAGCGCTTATTCCAGTCGGTGAAGTAGGGGTGCAACATTTCATACATAACTTAATTCCGGTAACATTTGGAAATGCAGTAGGCGGCGCGATTTTTATTGGTCTAGCGTTTTGGTTGAGTGAGCGAAACGTGCAGAAAAATTAGCAACATAGCGCTTATTTTAGTGGGAAAGCGCGACATCGGTTGTACTCTTTCTAAGAATATGCCACTATAAAGAGAATGAGTAAAGAGGAGGTAGTAAAATGGAACAATACCCAAATTGTCCACAATGTAATTCATCATACACATATGAGGACGGCACGATGTTTGTTTGTCCAGAATGTGCGCATGAATGGTCAGCGCAGGACGCGGAAGTAGTAGAAGAGGGATTAGTTGTACGTGATGCAAACGGCAACTTACTTACAGATGGTGATGCGGTTACAGTGATTAAAGATTTAAAAGTAAAAGGTAGCTCGTCTACGTTAAAAATCGGTACACGCGTAAAAAATATTCGTCTTGTTGAAGGCGATCACAATATCGATTGCAAAATTGACGGCTTCGGTGCGATGAAGCTGAAATCTGAATTTGTAAAGAAAAATTAAAAAAATGGAGGCACCTCGCATAGGTTGCCTCCATTTTTTTGTGAAGAAATTATTTCTCTTCTTTTTCTTCAGTTTCAGCTGCTGCATCGTCAGTAGCTGGTGTAATTGAGTAGCCTTGGAATGCTTCTTTTAAGTCAGCATCCTTCACTTCAATGTTTGCCTCTTTAATTAAGTCAGCAATTTTTGTATTCCAGTCGCCTTTTGTCGCAGCGATTGTTTCACGAATTTCTTCTTTTTGGTCCTCTAATGTACCGTAGCCTTCCACGTCACGCGTATCAAGTAGCTCGATAATGTGGAAACCGAAATCAGATTGTACAGGCGCGCTTACTTCACCTTTTTTCAGTTTGTAAGCAGCATCGTTGAATGGCTGAACCATTGTACCAACTGTGAACCAACCTAAGTCGCCACCTTTTTCAGCAGAACCTGTGTCAGAAGAATATTCTTTTGCAAGTGCAGCAAAGTCGCCACCGTCATTTAATTTTTTAACAACTTCGTTTGCAGTCGCTTCATCTTCCACTAAAATATGACGCGCACTTAATTCTTTCGATGCTTGGTCATAGTAAGCTTGGATCTCTTCGTCTGTAACGTTTACGTCATTTGTTGCTTTTTCTTGTAATAGGCTGAAACGGATATTGTTTTTCAATGTATCCTCTGTTAAGCCGTTTTGAGCTAATACCATGCTGAAGCTATCGCCGTATTGCTCTTTCATTGAGTCTAACTCAGCAGTTACTTCCTCAGCAGTTACTTCATATTTATCTTCGAGAATGCGCTCAATCATAATTTGCTCTAATAATTGAGTACCAGCCAGTGATTTAATTTCATTATAAAACTCTTCTTGTGTTAAATCACCAAGGCTAGATTTTACAACAACTTCATTGCCAGCGCTACATGCAGCAAGGCCAAGTGAAGCAGCTAAAGTTAAAGCAAGAATTGATTTTTTCATTTTTATTCTCCTAACATTCATTAATAATGCAATTGTTACTATAACACAAACGAAAAAAAAACTAAACGGTTCCCTCTCGAAAAAGCCTAAGTTCTTCCATTTGCTTTGCATACGATAGTTTTGAGAAGGGGGGTGACGTTATGAGTGGCGGTGGAGGCTACAACGGCGGCGGTGGATACGGCGCAGGTGCAGGTTTTGCGTTAATCGTCGTGTTATTCATCTTGTTAATTATTGTCGGTGCAGCGTTTATTTATTAGTATGTAAAAAAAGAAGGTGCAATTTTGCACCTTCTTTTACATAGCGTGTAATACTTCGACATAAAAACTAATAAGTAAAATCGTAATTAAGACATTTATTGTGCGGAATATTTTTGGCTGCTTTTCTTCTGGAATTTCTCGACGCGTGCATAAAGCCGCGGTCATACGATTAATTTGGAATAAATAAAATATAGAGAATAGCACTACAATTAACAGTAGCAAATCTATTCCTCCCCTCTAAACTTTCACTATTTCAAGCATAACAAATGATAAAGCGGAAAGACAAGCGGTAGACTTCCATCAAATGGTCGGCACTAAAATTTCATAGCCGCGCGGTGTTTCCTCGACAACTGCATTTTTTGGTGCATGTAGTAAATGTTTGACATAGAGTAAGTCGATTAAGCAAATGCTTGTATGGAATGCTAAAAAGAAGCTAATATAATGCGCCAAATGTTGCACGTAAATACCTAGTATAATGAGTACACTATTTAATAAAATAAAGGGCGTTAATAGGACGATTACGTAGCGCCATTTTGGGATTGTTCGCAAGAGGCGCATATGCACAACTGGTACGAAATGATGGCGAATTTTCAAGCGAAAAGCAATCGATTTCCGGTAATCAACCAGCATCATAAAATGGAGCGCTTTATGTAGCGGATAAATGAATGGTGTAATGAGTATCGTCATCATGAAATGCTGATCATGATGTGTTTCAGCGTAGTTAAAGCTTAGCCCAATATAAGAAAAACAAAATACTAAAATAAAGCAAATTGCAGACAACAAAAATAATCGTGTCGTGCCGTATTCATACTGTACGTTAATTGTTTTCCAACAATGCATAAAAATCTCCTTTTAAATAGGCGGTCGATAAAGTGAAACTTCAATCAGTGAGGGTTTTCCTCATCCCCACTGATTGTTAGTTGAACCAATCGGGCTTTTACGGGCAGTTGATCTCCCACCTCTGCTTCTAGATCTCCTCAAGCCGTGTTGTGGGAGTCATACTGCCCGTTAATGCGGGATAAATAAAATCTATTGTAGCGGAAAATAAGTGAAAACACTAGTCTCTGTTTTATCATACCCATTTTCCTTTTCAAATTAACAAAATAAAATAGGAAAGCCACCATCCTGCAAGCAAAATGGTGGCTTTACGTTATTGAATAGCAGCGTGATTTCTTTTTGATACTTCCTCAAGACCATCTTTAAAATTGTGAAATGACCGCTCAAAAATTTCGATAAAGTCTTCTCCGTAAATATTACGAATAACGGCCATCACATCTAAAAACTCGGGGAAACGACCGTACAGTTTTTTCAGTGGTAGTGAGCCCTCTAAAATAAGATGCTCTGTATCATGGTAATGCTCGTACATAAGTAAAATAAGCTCGGCTCCCTCATGTGTCAGCTCTACATATGTGTTACGCTTATCATCATCGCGCTTTGAAAATTTTAATAATCCACGTTCCTCTAATTTTTTCGAAAAATTGAAGGCAGTTGATACATGCATAACGCCGAATTTAGCTACATCTGAAATAGAGGCGCCTTTTAAGTGGAACGAAATCCATAAAATATGGTGCTCATTAATATTTAAATCATACGGTTTAATCCATGTTTGCCAATCTTTTTCTACAGCTTTCCACAAAGCCTTTGACAGCTGTGCAATTCTTTGACTATATAGCATAGCCTCTGTTTTAGAGTATAGTTCTTCCGACAAAGCAATCACCTTCTTCTTTCATTACAATTTTAAAAATATTATAGCAATAAAAGAAAAAACTTTAAAGTTAGAAAAATTAAATAATTGAAACAGGGTGAAAATGTGTTAAAAAAAGCGAGGGAATGAATAGTATTCTTGTAATTGTTTGAATTTTTAAAGGAATAAATACCTACTAATGAATGCTTGTTCAGTCTGCTGTTTTTTCGCTTTTTGGAATGTTTTTCTCGATTTCCTCTATAGATTTCTGTAAATTTTCAATTTCTTGTTTGAGATGTGCTGCGTTTGGCTCGATATCTTGCTTGAAATGTGTAAAACTTTCTTTTAATTCGTTTATTATTTGTGGGATATTATTTTTCGCTTCGTTTGTTAGTGCAGAAATAGCATGTCTCACTTGATCGGCTTCCGATTTTACGGCGAATAGTTCCGATTTTGCCCCGTTTGTATTGCGCGCTAAATTTTGGCGAAGCTGTGCGCCTGATTGGGGTGCTGCTGTAAGTGCTACTACAGCTCCGCTGACTAGGCCAACTGCGGCGCCAAGTAAAAATGTCTTTGTCTTCATGTAGTATCCGTCCTTTCGTTTAGCTAAAATACAGTTATTTATTTAAGATGAGCAAATTTCCTTTAAATAATTGGTAGACGCTTTTCTTCTCTGATTCCCTCGGTCATGGAGGCCAGCATGATGCTGGTTACAAATGCGTTGCCACAGGACGTGGCGCTCTTAGCATTTGTTCCTTCCCGGACAGAGCCGGGAACATTGGATTTTCCGCGCACGCTCTCTCCCAGTGGAGTCGCCCGCCCTGCACGCCAATCAGCTAGCTAAAATTATAAGATAGCCTTTATTGTACTTTCTATAAAGCGCAACGCTACATTTAAAAATAGAGTTTTAATAAAGCCTACACAATGCACATTTTTCTCGATGGAATCGCTCCATTAGAAAAGGTACATTTTTTAGTAGAAGGAGAAATAAGTGCATTGCTTTTTTATACAGTTTGTCTTTTTATCTAAAGCAAAAGTTTTATTCTTAGTTCTATCTTTTAATCGTTTAATTAAAAAGCAAAACCTTGACGAATAGGCTGTTGATTGGAGCGGAAGGGGCGACTCCTGCGGGAACAGCACGAGCGGAAAATCCTTTCTTTTGCTGCGCCGTATGGCAGCAAAAGAAATAGTTGGAGCCGTGCCCGCGGAAAGCGTCCCCTGTAGCGGAAATCAACTCCCACATAATAAATTCATCCAAATATTTGAAGTACTTTTGCTCAATTTTAGTTATTTAATACGTTTTCCAAATTCTCCTACTATTAAACCATGAAAGCAGCGAAGTAGGAAACGATTTGTGTATGAAAAAAGCTAGCTGACTCATCAGCTAGCTTTTAAGATTATGCTTGAGATAAAGATGTTTCGAATTTTGAGCGCTTCACTAAATTTGTAATGATTGGGTAGATGATTAAAAATGCGATGACATTAAATGCGATTGCAGGCAATACAACACCTACGAATAATACAACAAATGTCGCGCCAACATCTGCGCCAAATACAAATAAGGCAACTGATAAGAAAATTGAACCTGATAATACGGTACCAAGACCAACTAATACAGCCTGTACGACTACGTTTTTAGCAAGTTTTTGTACAGCTAAAAGGACAATTAAAAACACAAAGCCTGTTACTAATTTATCAATTACATTTGGAATAAATCCAGCTGGGAATGTTGTAAATAGACCAGACAGTACGCCTGTTGCTAAAGATAATAAGAATGTCTCTTTGAACGTTGGGAATAGCAGAATACCGATAAACATCATTGTTAGCATGAAGTCTGGCTTCATCCCTTGTACAAATCCTGGCGTCACAACATAAAGTGCTGCACCTACACCGACTAAAAGCGCCATTAAAACTAAATTCTTCGTATTCATTATTCTCTTCTCCTCTATGCTTTTCTAAGCTCATGATTTTTGGTTCTCCTAATATGCACTCGTTGCTATTAGCGAAAACTTAGTTAAATTGTACGTGTTTGTGTTGTGAATTGCAACCGTCCAAGATGAATATTCTGAAAACTATAGATTGCTTTTAATGGCCTCTGCAATGTCCGTAATCTTTTCTAGTGGGAACTCCGATTGACGTCCGTTCCATTCTACTTTTAGACCATCTGTTTCATCGTAGCGCGGTACTAAATGCAGGTGATAGTGGAATACGGTTTGGCCAGCTGCTGCGCCGTTGTTGTTGATTGTGTTCATGCCGACAGGGTTAAACGCGGCTTTAATCGCGTTCGCCACTTTTGGTGCAGCTTTGTACAGATTTGCTGCCACGTCCTCTGGCATTTCAAATAAATCTTGGCAATGTGTTTTTGGGATGAGTAGCGTGTGGCCTTGTGTTAATGGCATAATGTCCATGAACGCATACACATGCTCGTCCTCATACACCTTTGTACTCGGAATTTGACCGTCGATAATTTTACAAAATAAGCAATCGCTCATTGTATGTAGTCCCCCTTCAAATTATTTCCTTCATTTTAACATATGTGAACTGAAACTTTGAGGATATTTTGATAAACTAAAAATAGAAGAGGAGTGACATTCGTGACGATTTTACAACTTGAAAACGTAACAGGTGGCTATACGCGTAAGCCTGTCATTAAAGATTTATCATTTGAAATAAAAAAAGGTGAGCTTGTTGGGCTAATTGGTTTAAATGGTGCGGGGAAAAGTACGACGATTAAGCATATTATCGGGACACTGCTGCCGCGCGCAGGCGAAATTCGTTTGAACGGTGTGACGCTAAAGGAAAATATCGACACGTACCGTTCAAGCTTTTCATATATTCCAGAGACGCCTGTATTATATGAAGAATTAACGCTGCGCGAGCATTTAGAGTTGACGGCGATGGCTTACGGCTTAGATGTGAAAACATTGGAGGAGCGCTCGCAAATTTTACTAAAGGAGTTTCGCATGGAGAAACGCCTCAACTGGTTCCCGTCACATTTCTCAAAAGGGATGCGCCAAAAGGTGATGATTATGTGCGCATTCTTAGTGAACCCGAGCCTGTATATTATTGATGAGCCTTTTGTTGGGCTTGATCCACTTGGCATACAGTCATTGCTTGACCAAATGGACGCGAAAAAACGCGCGGGTGCGTCTATTTTAATGTCGACGCATATTTTATCGACGGCAGAAAAGCATTGTGACCGTATTATCCTATTACATGACGGCCGTGTGCGTGCACAGGGGACGATGACAGACCTTCGTGCAGCGTTTAACATGCCGACTGCGACGCTTGACGACTTATATATTGCGATGACGAAGGAGCAGGACAATGAACAACATGCGTGATGTGTGGGCAAAGCGCTTTGAGCATTACATCGCAGAAGTAATGAAATATATGCGCTTCGTCTTTACAGGCCATATTGCCATTGTGCTCGTGTTTGTTGTCGGTGCAGGTGGTTATCAATATAGCGAATGGTTAAAGGTCGCACCGACAAACTTCCCGGCAGAATGGCTCGTTGCAGCGATTGTCGGCATTATTTTAGCGTTCAGCAGTCCGACGACACTGATTCGTGAGCCGGACCAAGTGTATTTACTGCCGCTTGAAACACAAATGCCAGACTACTTTAGAAAAGCAACAAATTGGACGTTTTGGTCGCAAGTACTACTTCCGGCTGTCGCTTATATTGTGGCGATTCCGCTCTTGAATACGGTGACGGAGCTCACTAGCACACAAATTTGGATTGGGCTATTGTTTATCGTCATTTTGAAATATTTCAATGTCCAAATTGAATTTAATTACCGCTACGCGAATCGCGGGCAAGCAGTTATTGTCGACCGTTTAGCGCGCGCGGCATTATCAATTTTGGCAGTGCAGTCTGTGTTAGCGTCAGGTGTGTTGTATGCATTTTTATTTGTTGTATTATTTATTGTGTATAATATGTCACTGGCAAAGCGTGTATCGGCTGAGCCAGTACCGTATGAGCATTTCGTACGCTTAGAGCAAAACCGTATGATGCGCTTTTACCGCTTTGCGAATTACTTTACAGACGTGCCACATTTGCGCGGCTCGATTCGTCGTCGTGCATGGTTAGATGCACTGTACAAGATGATTCCATACAAAAAGGAACGTGCGCAGGATTATTTAGTGTTCCGCACATTTATTCGTACGGATGATCATTTTTATTTATGGTTGCGCTTGACGGCGATTTCGGCGGTGATTGCACTATTTGTTGATATTCCGTTTGTGACGTGGATTGTGGCAGGGGCGTTGTCATTTGCGACGACTTTGCAATTGAAGTATGCACTGCTGTCTGCTGGTGAATTTCGTATGGATATGCTGTACCCTGTACCACGCGACACGAGAGCACAGGCTGTACGTAAGCTACTGCGCGGTGCGAGTGTTGTACAGGCAATCATTGTTACGCTCTGTGGTGTGATGCAGCCGCAATTTTATGTGATTGCTGTTGTTATACTCGTGATTAGTGAATGTACGTTACGATTTTCAAAAGGTTAAAATGAAAACCTAGCAAATTCAATTGCTAGGTTTTCATGTTTAAAAACAATAAAGAAAAGGGGATTGTAAAATATGGATATTTACAGTTCTACTCTCATAATTTATCGCATAAAAGTTAAGAAAATATGACAAATGTTAATTACAAAATCGTGCAATATCCGTTTTAATAAAAAGACCAGCAAACTTGGAGGTAGTAGCAATGAAAATTTTTACAGATAGTAGTTGTGATTTAAATAAACAGTTTTATATAGAAAATAATGTCGGGTTATTCCCATTGTCGGTTGATTTGCAAGGGAAGCAGTATAAGGATGTAGAAGAAATTGAGGCGGATGAAATTTATGCCGCGATTCGCAGTGGTGAGCAGCCAAAAACATCACAGGTGTCACCAGAAAGCTTTTTAACACAGTTTGAGGCACTAGCAGAGAGCGGTGAGGAAGGCTTATATATCGCGTTTTCATCAGAGCTATCAGGTACATACAATACAGCCGTGATGCTTAAAAATGACGTATTAGAGCGCTTCCCGAACTTAAAACTAACGATACTTGACACAAAATGTGCATCACTTGGCCAAGGAATGCTTGTGCGCGAGGCAGTTGCACTGCGTGATGCGGGTAAAACGTATGATGAAATTGTTGCGACGATTACAGAGTGTGCACCAAAAATGCAGCATTACTTTACAGTGAAGGACTTAGATTATTTAGCAAAGGGTGGCCGTGTGTCAAAAACAAGTGCATTTGTTGGTGGCTTACTGCAAATTAAGCCGATTTTAAAAGTAACAGACGGCAAATTGCAGCCAATCGATAAAGTGCGCGGACATAAGAAAGCGATTGCGAAAATGATTGATTATGTGGAAGCAGCAGGTGGTGATTTTTCGAATAAAACAATCGGACTTTGTCATAGCGATGACCACGAATTACTTGAGGATGTAAAGGCGGCACTACAAGAACGCCTGTCACCGAAAGATTTTTATGTGACGAAAATCGGTGCGGTGATTGGCTCACATGTTGGGCTTGGCACAGTAGGGATTTTCTTTTACGGTAAATAACAAAAAGCTACGCGAGAAAAAATCTTGCGTAGCTTTTTTGTGGATGAAGAAAGGATGCGTTTTTAAGAGAGTCCGTATGATGTACGACTTGGTACATTATGTGCTTTTCTAACGCTATTCCGCTAATGGTGCTGTGTAGGTTGTTACGTAGGTTGAGGCGTTAAACATCGTTTGCATAGAAGATTGTGTACCGCTCACAATTGTAGCCCACGTATTTTTATAGGCATTTGTATTTGTCCACACCTCATACGATGCAGGCCCGACCCATTGTGTGAGTAAAATATACGTTTCCTCTTTGACGGGACGTAGGAAACGATAGCTAATAAATGTCACATCACGCTCAAACGTTTCGAGTAAATCCTTTATTTTTTTCTCAAATACAGGACGGTCGTCCGTCACAATCGGCATATTGTAAAACACAAAATAGCCGCGCTGTTCGACTTCACCTGCACCGCTCACGACCTCAAATTTGCGCGGCACAGTGAACACAGATTTCTTTTCTGATTCATGCAGCACAATAGAATTCCCTTGACCGTGCAATAAAATAAGTGGCTCTTTTTTTTGTTTCGCAACGAGCTTCTCCATATAATCAGACGTGCCAGATGTTAGATAAAAATTCATAAGAAAAACTCCTTTCAATTAGAAAGCTTATTTGTAATATTTCCATTAAAGAGGAAGTTCAAGCGTTTTGTCAAAAAGTTCATGACAGAAAGAACAATTTTATGACATTTCCATAAGAAAACTATACAATAATGAGGGAACAGTTTATAGTGATATCGGATATCAGTGCTTACAAATAACCGTTGCATGAAAACGTGCAACAAATTATCTTTATTTGGGAAAATAAAGATAGCGCCTCTGCTGAATGCTACAGAAAGTATTTCGAGTCAACTTGAAGAAGTCTGGACATTCCTTAGCTGAGGCATCATTTATTTTTTGTTCGGTGTATTTCACGAACAAGATGAAAAAAACTAAAGAGGTAGGTAGGATCATGACAACGTTTAATGATACATTATTACGTGCTGCGCGCGGCGAGCAGGTAGACCACACACCAGTATGGTTTATGCGCCAGGCGGGACGTTCACAGCCAGAATACCGTGAAATTAAAAAGAACCATTCATTAGAAGAAATTACAATGCAACCGGAACTTTGTGCGTATGTAACACGCTTACCGGTCGAGCAATACAATGTAGACGCAGCGATTCTTTATAAAGATATCGTAACACCACTGCCAGGTATGGGTGTAGACGTAAAAATTAAAGCAGGTATTGGCCCTGTTATTTCAAATCCAATTCGCTCAGTAGCGGATGTAGAAAACTTACGTGAATTTAATGCAAGAGAGCATACACCATTCGTTCTTGATACAATTAAATTATTAACAGAAGAGCAACTAAATGTACCATTAATCGGCTTTGGTGGTGCACCATTCACATTAGCAAGCTACATGATTGAAGGTGGCCCAAGTCGTAACTACGCAAAAACGAAAGCATTCATGGTAAGCGAGCCACAAGCATGGTTCAAGCTAATGGACAAGCTTGGTGATATGATCATTGCTGACATTACTGCACAAGTAGAAGCGGGTGCAAAAGCGATTCAAATTTTCGATTCATGGGTAGGCGCGTTAAGCGTAGAGGATTACCGTATTTTCATTAAGCCAGGCATGACGCGTATTTTTGGTGAATTACGCAAGTTAAATGTGCCACTTATTCAGTTCGGTGTTGGTGCATCGCATTTAGCAAACGAATGGCATGATCTACCGATTGATGTAGTAGGCCTTGATTGGCGCTTGCCGATTCGCGAGGCAGGGGCGCGCGGCATTACGAAGGCCGTACAAGGGAACCTTGACCCGACGCTACTTTTAGCTGATTGGTCTATCATTGAAGCACGTGCAAAAGAGATTGTTGACCAAGGCTTAGCGCACGGGGGCGGTCATATCTTTAACTTAGGTCATGGTGTGTTCCCAGAAGTAGACCCAGCAGTACTAAAACGTTTAACAACATTTGTACATGACTATAGCCGCGAGCAAATTGCGAAGAAATAATCAATCAGTAGCACGTGTTTGAGCGTTCGTTAATGATTAGGTAAATGAAACAAAAAACTTTTGAGGTGACAACATGAAACCAGTACGCGGATTATTAGTAATGGCTTACGGTACGCCATACAAAGAAGAAGATATTGAACGTTATTACACGCATATTCGCCACGGCCGCAAGCCAAGTCAAGAGCATATTGATGACTTGACAGCGCGCTACCGTGCAATCGGTGGGATTTCACCACTTGCGAAAATGACACAAGCACAAGCAGAGGCTCTTTGCGCACGCTTAAATGAAGTACAAGACGAAGTAGAATATAAATTATTTATTGGCTTAAAGCATATCGAACCATTCGTTGAAGATGCAGTAGAAGCAATGGTAGCTGAAGGTATTACAGAGGCCGTATCGATCGTACTAGCGCCTCACTTCTCAACATTCTCAATCAAATCTTACAACGGGCGTGCAAATGAAGCTGCTGAAAAGCTTGGCGGTACATTAAACATTACATCGGTTGAAGCTTGGTATGATGAGCCGAAATTTATTGAGTTCTGGAAACAGGCGGTAAACGGTGAATTAGCGAAAATGACAGATGAAGAGCGCGCAAAAGCATGTTTAGTCGTGTCAAACCATTCATTACCAGAAAAAATTAAATTAGCGGGTGACCCATACGAAGAGCAGTTAGTCGAAACAGCTCGTTTAATCGAGGAAGCTTCGGATATTGTCAATGTAGAGGTAGGCTGGCAATCCGCTGGTCAAACACCAGAGCCATGGCTTGGACCAGATGTACAAGACTTAACGAAAGAATTATTTGAACAAAAGGGTTATACTTCATTCATCTATACACCGGTTGGCTTTGTAACAGAGCATTTAGAAGTTCTTTACGATAATGATATTGAGTGTAAAGTTGTATGTGATGAAATCGGTGCAAACTATTACCGTCCGACGATGCCAAATACGCATCCTTTATTTATTGACGCAATGGTTGATGCGATTCACAAAAAATTAGCGAAATAAGTTAGAGAGTGATGATGAAGGTGACTTTAAATAAGCGAAAGGTTGTTATCGTAGGCGGTGGTATCACCGGACTGACGACGGCATTTTATTTGCAGCAATATGCAAAGAAGCAAAGCTTGCCACTTGATATAAAGCTGATTGAATCGTCACTGCGTGTAGGAGGGAAAATCCATACGCATCGCAAAAATGGCTTTATTATTGAGCGCGGTCCAGAATCGTTTTTTGATACATGTAGTAGTGTACGGAAATTAGCGAAAGAATTAAATATTGAACATGAGCTAGTTCAAAATAATGATGGCCGTACGTACATCGCAGTCGGTAATGATCTCCATCCTATCCCGAGTAATTTATTATTCGGGGGGTCACCTGCAGTCTCCTCGTTTATGACATCTAGTGTATTTTCTCTCAGTGGTAAAGTTCGAGCTGCAGGTGATTTATTTTTACCGAGGGCGAAGCAAGAAATTGACGAACCTATTAGTGATTTTTTCAAGAGACGTTTTGGCCCTGAAGTTGTGGAAAACTTAGTAGAACCGGTACTTGCTGGCACGTTTGCGGGGGATGTCGACCATTTAAGCATGAAATCAATGTTTCCACAGGTGTATCAGCTAGAGCAGGAATACCGCAGTCTGATTGTTGGGATGAAAAAGACGGGAAAAGGTATTTATGCAATTGATGACCATCCGGGGGAGTTGCATTATGAGACGTTCCGCAACGGTTTAGAGACGCTTATAGAGGCATTAGAACAGCAGCTGGAGCCGGGAACGATCTTGAAGGCGATGAAGGTGGAAAGTGTGGAGCAATTAGCAAATGGGCAGGTTATTATTTATACGAATAATAGCGAAGCGCTAAAGGCTGACCATGTGATTATGACGACACCGTTTAATGTTGTAAAAAATGTTTTTCAAGATTCAGAGGCAATTCGCACCTTACCAAAGATGAATTATGCGACGATTGCAACAGTGACGATGGCATTTGAAAAAGGGCAAATCGACAAATATAAGGATGCGAATAATTTCTTCGTATCGCGCAACAGCGATTTAGCGATTACGACATGTACATGGAGTAATCATAAGTGGAATGATGTGGCACCAGATGATTGTGATTTATTACGTGTGTATATTGGACGCGTTGGGGATGAATCAATCGTCGAATTGTCTGATAGCGAGATTGAAAAAATCGTGATGCAGGATTTAAAGCGTGCAATCAAGCTGAAAAACGAACCCTTTTATACAGTTGTCACGCGCTGGAAGGAATCAATGCCGCAATATACAATCGGTCACGAGGAGCGCATGAAGGTGTTGCAGGAGCAATTTTTAAAGGAATATCCACAAGTACAGCTCGTTGGTAGTTCATACCGAGGGATTAGTGTACCGAACTGTGTAGCACAAGGCCAGGAAGCCGCAATGCAGGCGATTCAGTTTTTTAGTGAAAGTGTTATTTCCTAAAAGAAAAGCTGTGCCATTAGTGAAACATTCACTAGTGGCACAGCTTTTTTGAATTTGTTGTTCACAAAAATACCGTATTCCTTTCATTGAAATTTCACAATTATTTAGTAAGCTAAAAGTGGGGTGGAGATGGTGAAAAGAGTCCAGCTATTATTTTTATTAGTGATAAGTTTTGTCTTAACGGGATGTACGGAGGAACGTTTTCCCGCAGTGAACCCACAGCAATCATTTGTAGCGGCAGTAAATATTTTAGAGCCGTCCTTACAGTTTTTTGATGAAGACGGCGAAATTTTAAGTGAATGGCTATTTGATCAGGCATATACAGGGGCAGCGTTAGTTGGGGACAACCGCGTCATTGTGTACGGGCATCAGCTAGAACAGGCGCGGCTTTATGAGTTGTCATCTGGAAAATTACTTACCGAGCTACGCGTAGAAATTGGTACGACAAATGCGTATTACGACGCGGCAAGTGACAAGTTATTTCTTACAAATAGTAAAACGAATGCGCTGAGTCGTTATGCGGCGGATGGCAAGTTTGAGCAATCGGTGAAGCTACGCAATTATCCAATGGCGATGACAATAGCGCAGGGCAAGCTTTATGTAGTGAATTATAAGGATACAGTGTTATCTGTTGTGAATAGCGAAACACTAGAAGTACTAGAAGAATGGCCAATTGCGAAATCGTCAAATGGGTTACTCTACAACGAGGAAAAACAGCAGCTATGGCTTGGTGGGCACGGTGAAGGCGAGACGTCGAATGCATATGTGACGGCTTACGATTTACATGGTCAGCAAGTACAAAAAATTCACGCCCCGCTCATGCCAATCGCGTTCTCCAAACAGGATGATATGATTGCGATTATTAGCCACGGCACAAATATGCTGTATATAACAGATGCAGAAGGTCATGCAAAATGGTCACTTGAAATTGCGGCCAACCCATTTGCGGTCACGCATTTTGCCGATTATTTGATTGTCGCAGGTTATGATGACCAGTCGCTTTATTTTATAAAAGATGGTGATGTTGTGAAGACAGTGCCTACGCAAAAGGGACCATTTCAATTACTTGTAAGGGAGGCTAGCTAGTGGGGAAGATTTTAATTGTAGATGATGAACAAGATATGCGAAATTTAATCCAGCTGATGCTAGCTAGTGCAGGATTTCAGTCGTTGCAGGCTGAAAGTGGGACAGAGGCGTATACGTTATTAGTGAAGGAACCGATAGACCTTGTGCTGCTCGATGTGATGATGCCAGGAGAGGACGGCTTTGTGGTATGTGAAACAATTCGCGGATTATCAGCGGTGCCGGTTATTTTCTTAACTGCGCGTGATGCAAACGAGGATAAGGTGCGCGGTTTGATGATTGGCGGCGACGATTATATCGTGAAGCCATTTACTGCAAGTGAGCTTGTCGCACGTATTCATGCGGTGCTGCGCCGAACGGGTGTTACGATGGTGCAGGAGCAAAAGATTCTCCAACGTGGTGTCATTGAGTTAGATGAAATTGCGCGTAAGGTACAAATTCATCAGGAGTCCGTGACCTTGACCTTGAAGGAATTTGAATTGCTGCATTTATTTATGAAAAATCCAGATATTGTGTATTCACGCGAACAACTTTTGGAGCGTATTTGGGGCATCGATTATGAAGGTGGTACGCGGACCGTTGATACACATATAAAAACGCTCCGTATAAAGCTTGGAAAAAAGGCGAAGGAAGCAAGTGATTACATCCAAACTGTTTGGGGAATTGGCTACCGCTTTGAGTCAGGCGTATGAAAAAGCTTAGTACAAAAATTTGGCTGCTCATTTTGGCGTTTTTAGCAGCGACAGTGTTGTTTATGTTACTGTTTACAGATTTTTTATATGAGCAGCTTTATGTGGATGATACCGAGGAAATGATGCTTGAGGTTGGGCAGAAGCTACAAACGCTGTACCGAGGTGGAAAGGTAACAGACGAGCTTGTCGCACAAGTAGAGGATTATAATGCCTACTCAAATATCAATGTATTCGCGGTGCGCAATCCTAAAGAGCTCAGTGCATGTGTGCCGTTTGATATTGATTACGATACGCTTATTGGTGCAGAGGAACGCCAGCAGCTTCTCGCAGGAAAGCCGGTGACGAAAATCGGCTACGAGGAGCGTTTTGAACGGCAAATTATTTCGGTCATTTTGCCGATGACCGATCAAAATCGGCTAGAAGGCATTTTATATGTGTATTACCCGCTCGCAAAAATTTCGGAGCTAGCTAAAGAAGAAGTGATTCTTTTACTAACGGGAGCAGTTATGTTTTTACTTGTGGCAGCTTTTTTCGTCTACTACAGTATGCGCAAAATTTTACAGCCACTCGAGCAATTACAGCATGCGGCGGAAAAAATTTCGGACGGGGATTATGCTGTGCGAGTTGCGGTGCAGTCGCAGGATGAGATTGGCAAGCTTTCTCATGCTTTTAACAAAATGGCTACAGCTATTCAAAAAGAGGACGAGGCACAAAAGACGTTTTTAGCAACTGTTTCACATGAGTTACGTACACCAATTAGCTATGTGAAAGGCTATAGTGAGGCGATTCAAAATGGTTCATTGCCAAAAGAAGCACAGGACGAGACCATTGCACTCATTACGCGCGAGGCAGGCAGGATGGAACGACTAACAAATGAACTATTACAACTGGCACGTAAGGAGATTGTTACGTGTGAGGAGTTAGACCCGATTATTGTGGCGGAAACATTACGTGAGGTCATGTCACTATTAGCACAGCAAGCACAGGAAAAGCACATCACATTTACGTCTAAACTTGACGAGGATTTAATCGTTTTAGCAAATGAAGAAAAGCTAAAGCAAGTATGTATTAACATAATAGAAAATGCGATTCGCTATTCAGATGCGGATGCGCCGATTGAAATAGAAGCAGAGCAAGTAAATAAACAGGCGATTCTACGAGTGAAGGATAGTGGTATCGGTATTCCGCCAGAGGATTTGGCACATATAACGGAGCGCTTTTATAGGGTGAATAAGGCACGTAGCCGGGCAGACGGTGGTAGCGGACTTGGTTTGTCGATTGTTGAGCAATTTGTCAAGCAGTTTGGTGGTACATTAACGATTACAAGTACACTAGGGGAAGGGACGCATGTTGTGGTCACGCTTCCATTAATGGAGGAGCTAGAATGAAAAAGTGGATGTTTAGTTTAGTGGCGGTACCTGTGTTATTGTTTGGCTGTAGTGAGGAGCCTGTAGTGGATACGCTTGATAGCGGTGAAAATATACCCGTTGCTGTTGAGGTGGAAATCGTGAATGAATTGGCACTTGCACCGAGCACAGAGGTGGAACTTGCAGTGCGTGTGACACAGAGCGGTCAATCAGTAGATGACGCGGATGAGGTGAAGTTTGAAGTGTGGCAATCGGGTAAACAGGCAGGGGGCGTGATGCTTGAAGGCCAGTTAACGGAGGACGGCATTTATACAGCTCAGCATACGTTTCCACATGATGGCGTGTATTATATGTATGCCCATACAACGGCGCGTGGTATGCATGTGATGCCGAAAGCCGAATTGATTATTGGCAATCCGGATCTAAGCACAGTAGTGGAGGATGAGGGCAATCATTCGATGAATCATTAACAGCAACATGTGCATTAAAATAGTTGCAATTTTAACTGTGAGGCGTATAATAATGACCAGATGACCGAAAGTGGTTTTTGGTCATTTTTGATTTTGCCAAAAACATAGGTTTATAGTGACGAGAAGATTATCATGTTGGATGAGGGGGATACAAATGGACCGCCAGCAGGAAATTTTGCAGGCTGCAACAACGTCATTCACGCAATTTGGCTATAAGGCGACGACGATTGACCAAGTGGCGAAGATTGCGAATGTCGGCAAAGGGACGATTTACAACTTTTACGCGAATAAAGAGCAGCTTTTTGAGGAGGTTGTGATTCATCTCATTCAAGAAATGAAGCAGGAGACGAATAAAACAATCGATACGAAAGCGAGCTTTATGTATAATGCCCACACATCGCTGATGAAAATGCTCGAGTTTCGGGAGCGTCATTTATTATTTGCGAAGCTCATTGAAGAGGAAAAAGCATTGCGCACACCCGCAGTAAGACAAATGCTGTTAAAAATTGAACAAGAAATTATTTCGTATGTGTCGATGCGCATTCGTAACGGCATTGAAAAAGGCGAAATTATTAACTGTAACCCAGAGCATGTAGCATTTTTATTATTTAAATCATATATTGCGTTTATCGTCGATTGGCAGCTGACACATGAGGAGCCGATAAAGGAAGACGCAATTTTAAGCTTATTTAGCCAAACGATTTTTAATGGGCTAGCAAAAAAATAAAAATTTTTACACTATAATGACTAAAAAACGAATTTGGTCATAGAGTTTTAGAAAGGAGATAAATGATGTTAAAAAAGGAATGGCAATCGATTTGGCAAGATAAAAAGTTTACCTTATCGATTATTGTGATGTTTTTCATGCCGCTGCTGTATGCAGGAATGCTGTTGTATGCGTTTTGGGATCCGTATCATAATTTAGAAAAACTGCCTGTGGCAATTGTCAATGAAGACATTGGTGCAGAATTAGACGGTGAGCCGCTTCAGTTAGGCGAAGATTTGACCGAGGAACTGCTCGGAAATAAGGACTTGAATTTTATTGAGATTGCAGCGGATGAGGCCGAGCGAGGATTATTAAACGAGGAGTATTATTTACTCGTGCGCGTGCCGGAAAACTTCTCACAGCATGCGACAACATTGTTAGACGATGAGCCGAAAAAGATGGAACTGGAGTATTTAGTGAATGAAGGCTCAAACTTTTTAAGTGCACAAATCGGTGGCAATGCGATTGAAAAAATTCGCGTGAAAGTCAATGAAGAGGTCGCGAAAACCTATGCGACAGGTCTTTATGAGGCGATTACAAAGTTAGGTGATGGCTTTGTTGAGGCAGCAGATGCAGCGACAAAAATTGAAGATGGTGTCACAAAGGTTGCGGACGGCTCTAAGGAGTTAAAAGGTTATTTATATGACTTAGCAGCAGGCACCGTGACATTATCTGATGGCACGACAGCGTTGCAAAAAGGCGTGAACAGTGCGGCAAATGGTGCAGGGGAGCTTGCAGCGGGCGCGGCAAATTTAACGAATGGTGCAACAAGCTTACAGCAAGGGATGCAGGATGCAGCAAATGGTGCAAGTGAGCTAGCATCAGGTGTAGCTGCTTATACATCAGGCGTAGCGGACGTGGCAACAGGTCAACAGTCGGCATTAAATGGTCAGGAGCAATTGCAGCAGGGCATTACATCGATTGCAGAAAATAGTAGTTCGCTAGCAGAAGGTGTCACTAGCTTACAGCAAGGTGCGACAAATGTGGCACAAGGCTTTAGCCAGTTACAACAGCAGCTAGAGGCATTAAAGGCGACAATGCCAGAGGAGCAGGCCGCACAGTTAACAGCTACGTTGAATGCCCTACAAGAAGGTACAACAGGCTTGCAGCAAGGTGCTGAAAACTTAGCAACAGGCGCAACAGGCTTGCAGCAAGGTGCAGGTCAGCTTGAAGCGAGTGGCAGTGAGCTATTAGCAGGTCATACACAAATTGCGCAAGGATTAGGTCAGCTAACAGCAAATACAGAAAGTTTACAGCAAGGTGCGCAAGGCTTACAGCAAGGTACAGCGACAATTGCGGATAAAATGGGTGAGCTAACAGCGGGTACAGTAAAACTTGCTGATGGTACTAATTCTTTAACAAACGGCTTACAGGAAATTCGTGATGGTGCGAATTCATTAACAGAAGGTACGAGCGAGCTATCGAGCAAATCGTATGAGCTAGCAGATGGTTCTATATCTCTTGTAGACGGAGCGGATGAGTTAAAGGATGGTAGTGGCAAGCTTGCAACAAGCTTAGCGGATGCAGGTGAAGAAGCACAGGTCAGTTCAACAGATAAGCAAATCGAAATGACAGTGAGTCCAGTTGAGTTAAAGGAAACGGTTTACAACGAGGTAGATAATTACGGCGTTGGCTTTGCACCGTACTTTATTTCACTTGGTTTATTCGTTGGTGCGTTACTATTAACAAATGTTTATCCGTACGTACAGCCAGTAGGTCAGCCAACAGGTTTAGTGAGCTGGTTTATGAGTAAATCATCGGTCATCATTGTTGTAGCAGTCTTCCAAATGATTTTAACGTATACATTATTTATGGTATTAGGTGTCGAGGTTGAAAGTACAGGTTGGCTCATTGCAGTTATTTGTATATCGAGCTTCGCATTTATGGCGTTAGTACAAGTACTGACAGTTGTATTAGGAGATGTTGGTCGCTTCTTGGCACTAATCTTCTTAGTCGTGCAGCTAGCAGGTAGTGCAGGGACATTCCCACTTGAGCTATTACCAGCGCCACTTCAAGCAGTGCATCACTTCTTACCGATGTCCTATTCTGTGCATGCGTTTAGAGCAGCATTATCAACAAATGATACAGCGGTATTAACACAGTCACTAACAGTACTTGGTACAATCGGTGTTGTATCGGTCATCATTTCATTTGCGTTTTTCGCATTATTATACAAACGTCGTTACTCAAAAGGGCAACAGGCGTAAAAAAGAGGGAGTGCTGAAATTTCAGCGCTCCCTTTTTTGTGGAATAAAAAAAGAAACAGCCCTTAAATTAGGGCTGTTTCTTAAGAAAATCTTTCGCATTGAGCGTGCGAGAGAAGTATAAGCAATGTTGTAGGTTCATCTTTGTCTAGAGATGAAGGTTTTTTATTCATGAAACTAAATGACAATAAGACAGGTGAATTAAAGAGTGTTGCATTTATCACAATTGTTGCTGTAGCACTCGCTTTGCTCTTCGATTCGATCACCGCATGAAACACAAACTTTCTCAGGTAAGTTCTTGAAAAATTCGACTACGTTTTCTAACATTGTGGGCTCCTCCTTTAAGTTCAATCTGTTATATTACTGCCTTGATATTTCATAGTGTACTATAACAGATTATGTTCGTCAACACAAAAGCTGAAAATTAAGTTAAAATAATTATGGATATTTATCTTCATTCAGCAGAAATGGCTTATATCTAAGGTTGAGCGATAAATGCTTATTTTATATTTTTTCAGTAATTAGTAAAAAAATATGCTGAATGAAGATAAAGCCTCTGGCAGATGTCACAGATTTTTAAAGGGAATTTAAAAAAGAGGATGCCAGCCTACAACCGTCGCATCGTGCGACAATGGCTGACTGACCCACATCCTGTGGGCCCTCGAAAAAAAATCTGGACAAAATTACGCCGAGGCGTAATTGATGAAGGAGTGAGGAACATGTATTTTATCGATAATAAAGGCATTACAGATCCACGAGTAAACTTAGCGATTGAAGAGTATGTGCTAAAAAATATGGATATCGACAAGGATGATTATTTATTGTTTTATATTAATCAGCCGTCGATTATCATCGGCAAAAATCAAAATACGATTGAAGAAATTAACACGGATTATGTAGAGGACAACAATATACTTGTTGTACGTCGTCTATCAGGTGGAGGGGCGGTCTACCATGATTTAAATAATTTGAATTTCAGTTTTTTAACGAAGGATGACGGCAACAGCTTCCACAACTACAAAAAATTCACACAGCCAGTAGTGGATGCGTTAGCAAAGCTAGGTGTGAATGCCGAGTTGTCAGGACGCAATGATATTTTAGCAGAGGGCCGTAAAGTATCGGGAAATGCACAATATGCGACGCGTGGTCGTATGTTTAGCCACGGGACGTTAATGTTCAACTTAGACATTGATGCAGTCGTGAATTCGTTAAAGGTCAAACAAGACAAAATTGAATCAAAGGGCATCAAATCCGTGCGCTCACGTGTAGCGAATATTCTTGATTTACTTGATGAAAAAATTACGGTTGAGCAGTTCCGTCTAGAAATTTTAAAATCGATTTTCGGTGGCGAGGAAAACATTCAGTACTATGAGCTAACCGATCATGACTGGGAGCAAATCTACGAAATTTCGAAAAATCGTTACCAACTTTGGGAGTGGAACTACGGTAAATCACCGCGCTTCAACATCCAAAAAACAAATCGTTTCCCGTCAGGCAGCATTGATATTCGTTTAGAAGTAAACAAGGGGATTATTGAAGACATTAAAATTTTCGGTGATTTCTTTGGTGTTGGTGATGTAGCGGAAATTGAACAGTTACTAACAGGTGTCAAATACGACCGTACAGCTATTGGAGAAGTACTTGGAGATATTGAGATTTCAACATACTTTGGCGGCGTGTCGAAGGAAGAGTTTTTACAATTAATTTATTAACAAATAAACCTCTAGCGATGAAAGGACGTCTTTCATTGCTAGAGGTTTTGTTCTTATACGGTAAAGCGTCTCACTTTTTGATGTAAGTCTGCTGCAAACTGTTGTAATGTACCTGATGCAGCACCGATTTCCTCCATCGAATGATGGATTTGCTCGGTTGTAGCGGCGATTTCTTCTAGTGCCGCTGCGTTTTGCTGTGATTGACCAGAGAGCTCGTTTGCAGACATTGTCGCTTGCTCAGCTGAAGTAGCTAGGCTTTGGGTATTCGTTGAAATATGCTCCATCATCGGTGTGATTTGTTGTAAGCTTTCTACGATTTTTGTAAACTGGCTTGCCGTCTCCTCTGTTAAAGAGAGGCCTTCCGTTACATCGCTCTTCACCGATTTCATAAAGGAGACAGAGGCATCTGTATCACGCTGAATACCTGTAATGAGCTCACTAATTTGCTTTGTTGATGCCTGAGAACTTTCGGCTAATTTACGAACTTCTTGTGCAACGACCGTAAAGCCTTGCCCGTGAACACCTGCGCGTGCTGCTTCAATACTTGCATTTAGCGCAAGTAAATTCGTTTGGTCAGCGATGCTATTAATGACGTCAACAATCGCATCAATTTCGTGAATGCGTGAAGACAATGCCTGCACGGTGTCATCGGCTGCTGTTACAGAATGCGTAATTGCGTGCATTTGCTGTACGGTTTTTTCAACAGACTGTCCACCAATTTCTGCGTTCGCAGCCGCTTCTTGAGACAAGGCTGTTACTTCCTGATTGTTGGCCGCAATGGTTGCAATGTTTTGCTCCATCTCGTAAATTGTTTGTGCATTTTTTTCGTTTGCTACCATTTGTAAATCAAGCGTGCCCGCAATTGTCTGCACAGCCGCTGTTGCAAGCTCTGTTGCGGCGATTGTTTGAGTGGCATTTTCAGTAAGGTCTTTTGCAGAAATGGTTACGTGATTTGCATTTTTATCGACATCTGATACAAGTGTAGCTAAATTCTGACGCATCTCTTCAAAGGCTTGTCCGAGTTGACCAATTTCGTTATTTTCCGTTATGGTAATGGGGTTTGACAAGTTGCCGTTACTAATTTGCGTAGCGGCCTCGATTAAATGATGAATTGGCTTCATAATCGAACGGATAATAAAGTAGACGAGCACGCTACCTACTGCGAAACAAAGTACGAGAATCATTAAATAGGTGCTAAAGGAAGCTTGAGCCGTTTTTACGGCCTCCGCTTTGATTAAGTTACCGTATAGCTTCCAACCTGTTAATTCGTTTTCTGTGTAAATGATTACGTGCCCATCCGTTTCTGTGCTGGCTCCTATTGTTGTTAATGTTTCAACATATGGCTCATTTGCTTCTATACCTGACTTTGTATTTGGCTTTGAGATGTAGTGATTGATGTTATCGATCACTGTAATAAAGCCGTCATCCCCGATTGTAATGGAATTCGCAATGTCAACAATCGTTTGAATCGATAAATCCATTCCGTAAACGCCCGAGCCGTCCTCTAGCTGCTTGGCAATTGTCACAACTAACTCACCCGAGCTTGTAGAAATATAAGGATCTGTAATAATGACCTGTCCTTTTTGTGAGACAGCTTGTTTATACCACGGACGCTCGCGCGGGTCGTAATCTGCTGCGTATTCGAAATATGGCTGACGCACCATCTTACCGTCTTCTGTACCGACATAGGCAATCGCGACATCGGTATTCATCGCTAAATATTCATCAAATAATGTGCGAATCATTTGCTCATTCGTTGTTAATTTAGTAGTTGTTATGTACGTGGCAAGAAAGTCCGTTTGTTCAAGCTTTGGCTCAATAACAGTCGTCATATTGTTATTAAGTAGGCTCAAGCTTTCCTGAGCCCCGGCTAGCTGTTCCTCTGCGATGGCCTGCTTTGTATTGTTATAAGAAATGATTACAATAATGAGCGTTGGTACAAAGAGAACGAAAGAGAATGAAGCGATAAGACGACGTTTTAATGACATATTATTAAAAAAAGACACTGATTTAACTCCTTCAATATAGTATATGTGAAATAGTACTTGATACCTTAATTAGTATATTAGAATAATTAGAAAAAACAACATATTTGCAATTTTTACTGTAAATATGCTTTTCTATTCTGAAATATAAAAAATATTTAGTATTTTATGATAATTATATCTTGAGATAATTATGGTGAAAGGAAGGGGTAAAAAGTAAGGGACACTTTGAGTGATTATTTTTTTAGTGTAAAATTAAAGAGGGAAGCTTTCCGATAGTGAGAGAGGTGATGAAATGGAGAAGCACCGAATTTTTATTGTAGAGGACGATGTGAAAATCGCCTCACTACTCGCAGAAACATTGCGCAAATATCAATATGATGTAGAAGTTGTTCAAAACTTTGAGTGCATTGTTGAAGAGTGTACCGCGTTTAATCCGCATATGATTTTACTTGATATAAATTTGCCTACTTATGATGGCTATTATTGGTGCAGGCAATTACGTCAGCAGACTACCTGTCCAATCGTCTTTATTTCGGCGCGTTCTGGTGAAATGGACCAAATTTTTGCGCTTGAAAATGGTGGCGATGATTTTATTACAAAGCCTTTTCATTACGAAATTGTGCTCGCCAAAATTCGCAGCCATTTGCGCCGTACATATGGTGAATATGCAGCGAAGCAGGAGGAGCGCACGGTTAAGCAGGGACAACTGACGCTTTATTTAGAGCGCATGGAGCTGCACGCGAGGCAATTAGAAGTGCCACTACAAAAAAAGGAATGCATTATTTTAGGCTTGCTCATGGGGCAAGCACCGAAAGTCGTGTCGCGTGACCAGTTGTTAGAGGAGCTGTGGGACGATCAGGCATTTGTTGACGAGAACACACTTAATGTCAATATGACACGCGTGCGCAAAAAGCTGACGGACTACGGGATTCAATCGTCGATCGAGACAGTGCGTGGGGCTGGTTACCGCTTTGTTCTAAGTGCGGAGGAGCAGTAATGGCGCTTAAATTATTTATAAGAGAGCATATTTCGTACATCATTTTTCAAGTGTGTATGACGCTATTTTTAATCGCATTATTTTGGCTCGACGGCTTTCGCAATTTAGAAACGGCTATTTATGCGATTGTGATTAACGGATTATTAATTGCCTCGTTTTTAGTCGTGCGCTATATGTTACGTCGGCGTTATTTAAAGAAAATGACGCAGCTGCCAAGCGCAATGGATGATGCTCTGCAAAAAAATGCGAAGACATCCGAGTATTTCATAACGGAGCGTTATTTACAGGAGTTGTATCATTTGTATCAGCATGAGGTACAAACATTGTACGCGACGCAAAAGCGCCATCATAAATTTATGAACCAGTGGATTCACCAAATGAAAACGCCTATTGCGGTGCTTGAGCTACTGCTACAAGAGGATGAGGCACTGGATAAAAAAAGCGTGCAGGAGGAAGTAGACCGCTTAAAGCGCGGCCTTGAAATGGTGTTAATGAATGCACGGCTTGATAATTTTGAGGGAGATATGCAAATTGCACCTGTACCGCTAAAGTCTACCGTGACGACCGTCATTAATGAGAATAAGCGCCTATTTATTACGAATCGCGTTTTTCCAGATGTGCAAATCGATGATGAACTCATTGTGATGAGCGATTCGAAATGGCTGCGCTTTTTACTTGAGCAATTTATTACAAATGCGGTGAAGTATACGTTTGAGCAGCAGAAAAAAATTTACGTGACGGCTACTGAGCAGAATGGACAGATTGTTTTGGCAGTGCGTGATGAGGGCATTGGCATTCCGAAAGCGGATTTAACACGTGTGACAAAAGCTTTTTATACAGGGGAAAATGGCCGTAAAACAGGCGAGTCAACCGGAATGGGGCTTTATATCGCAAAAGAAATTTGTGACAAATTAGGTCATGAGCTTGCGATCCATTCAGAAGTAAATAGTGGGACAACAGTTCAAGTGATTTTTCAAAAATAGGGGGACTTTTTGGTGAAGACAGTTCAAATTGAGCAATGGGTAGTAGCGATTCAATATGAAGAAACAAAAATGGCATTTGAGTTAAATGATTTTCGTTGTCGAAGCGAAGAGTGCCATAACTTTGTGAAGGCGAGTGCAGGCATTGAGCCCGTTGTCTTGAAGTTTGCAGAAAAGTTAGGGATTGATTTATCCAAGCCAAGTCAGTTGAATAGCCACCGTTTAGACGGTAATCTGGTCATGTATACAGGGCAATATCATATTGTTGGTGAAATTATTGAAGGGGATGTTAATGGCTGGGATCTAGTCGTTGGACAACATTGCTTTTCATTAACCGATGAATTTACACATATTCCGGTCGTGATGCTAGAACCTATTATTGAAATTAGCTTTGAGGTCGTATTGCCATGGGTGCTAAGTAGCGTAAAAAGTGTGTAATAGAGAGGAAGACAACGATGCCGATTTTACAAATACAAGATGTGACGAAGGTATATGAAGGCAAGGTGACGAATCGCGCGCTTAACCAACTCAGTTTTGATGTGGAGCCCGGTGAATTTTTAGCGATTATGGGCCCTTCTGGTAGTGGCAAATCGACGCTACTGAATATGATTTCAACAATCGATCGTCCAACATCTGGAGAAATTATTTTTGATAACGTCAAGCCGCACCGTTTGAGTGACGATGAGCTTGCTTATTTTAGAAGACGTCAGCTTGGCTTTGTCTTTCAGGACTTTAATTTACTACCAATGCTAACGGTCGAGGAAAATATCGTGCTGCCGCTGACATTAGATGAAAAGCCAGTCGAATTAATGGAAGAGCGCTTAGATGTGCTTGCGAGAAAGCTTAACATTACGCAAATTTTAGACAAGCGCCCGGACGAAATATCAGGAGGTCAGGCACAGCGCACAGCCATTGCACGTGCGCTTATTCATGAGCCGTCCATTATTTTAGCGGACGAGCCGACCGGAAACCTAGATTCTCATGCATCACGGGAGGTGCTCGATTTGCTTAGTCAAATGAACCGCGAAAAGGGAGCAACGATTGTCATGGTAACGCATGACCCGATTGCGGCAAGCTACTGCAACCGTGTGCTGTTTATTAAAGACGGTGAATTTTTCAATGAAATTTATCAGGATGAGCGTCGACAAACGTTTTTCCAGCGTATTTTAAATGTGCTGAGCTTATTAGGAGGGCAAGTAGGTGACCTTTCTTCAATTCGCTTACCGTAACGTTTTTCGTAATTTCCGTAATTATGCGGCATTTTTTATGGCGAGCTTTTTTTCCGTTTTTGTCTTTTTTTTGTACACGATTTTGATGTTTCATCCTGAAATTGAGCAAGGCTTTTTAGGTGAAATTCCAGTCGCTGGTATGGTTTTTGCGATTATTATTCTGATGCTGTTCTCGTGGTTTTTTATTTTATACTCACTGCGGGCTTTTTTGTCTGCACGCTCAAAGGAATTTGCAATCCTGCTCCATTTAGGAATGGCACAGCGCCAACTCGGTAAGCTTGTCGTCATTGAAACGATGATTATTGGCTTTCTTTCGAGTGTAAGTGGTATTTTGTTTGGCTTTGCGTTTTCGAAATTCTTTTTAATGATTGTCCGTGAAATTTTAGGACTAGAGCAATTAAATCTTTATATTTCATGGGAACCATTTGTGCTAACACTTTTTGTGTATTTAAGTGCGTTTATTGTGATTTCTTATGTGAGTGCGGTTTTTATACCAAATGTAAAAATTATTGATTTATTGCGCGGGTCAAAGCTTGTCGATGCCTCAGCAGCGTATTCTAAGCGTTTGGCCATCTTAGGTATCGCGCTCATTGTCATTAGCTATGGCTTAATGATGATTATAACGAAAACAACGCTGTTAGTATTGACGCTCATTATTCCGTTTACGATTGTGCTGGGGACGTATTTTTTCTTTACGGATTCAATTTTATTTTTGCTCGATTTACTGAAGCGTAAAAAACATTATTATTGGAAAAAGTCCCGTATGCTAACGATTGCTGAGCAGACGCAAATGATGCGCAACAATGCAAAAATGTTTTTCATCGTGACATTTGTGTCAACACTTGCCTTTTTAACGGTCGGTGTACTGTCGGCAATGTCATCGTATACATCACAATACGATAAAATTAATCCGCTCGGCATGATTTATAAAGGCCATGTGGATAATCCGTATGAAAGTGAGCATGTGACATCGCTTGTCAAAGAGCTTGAGGCAAAGGAATTATCGTATCAAATGACGCGCTTTGTCGTGAAGCGTCAAACATCGAGCTTTACATCCAATCCTGTAGAAGTATTCAGGGAGACAGATATTAATCATCTGCTATTTTCTTATGGCTATCCAATGGTACAGCTAGCTCAGGGGGAAGGGATGTTTATCGCCTTTTCTGAGGATGCGATGAAGGAGCTAAAATCTGTAAACGTCGATACGGTCTTACAGGAGAGTCATGTTCATTTATTTATTGATACCGTGTATCCTGAAATTATTTTCCCGACCTCGATTGTTAGTCAAAATTCGATTATTGTCAGTGATGAGGATTTTTTATTAATCAATCAACCCTTTATTCACTATCCATATGTTGAGTCAGGCTATCATCTGTTTACATTTGATGTACCGAACTGGGTAGAGACGAAGGATATTGGTGTGAGTATTCAGGAGAAAATCCGAAAAGACTATCTTGAAAATAATGCGTATACATTGCCATTTTATTTTGAGAATACCGGATTAAGTTATTCTTATATATTAGCCACATACTCATTATTTACACTTGTGGGAATTTTAGTAGTTGCGGTCTTTTTACTCGCAGCAGGTAGTTTTGTGTACTTTAAGCTGTATACAAATCTGGGACGTGAGAAAAAGCAATTTGATATGTTAAAGCGCATTGGGCTAACAGATTTAGAAATGAAAAAATTAGTGACGCGCTATCTTGTGCCACAATTTTTCTTACCGTGGGGGCTAGCGCTTGTGCATAGTGCATTTGCCTTTTTCACGCTGCAATCCATTTTGCGTGATGTGCTGAACATTTGGATTGTGAAAGAGGTCGTTGTTGCGTTTAGTGTCTTTGTTGTCATACAGGTCGTCTATTTTTATTTAATTCGCTGGCGTTATTTAGCACATATTCGCGAGTGATTGAGATAGAGAAAAATATTCATTTCTAACAAGAATTGTGTTTTTTCGAAAAAAATAATTGTTTTATCAATATACTTATCTTATAATCTGATTAGAGTGAATATTAATTCATTTTAGTCATTGGATAAGGCTATAAGTTTAGAAAATGGGGTCTAAATTTATAGCCGATTGCCGCTAATTGATTGCAAAAGGGGATGGGTGTATTGAATTTAGTTGAAACAGTTAGACAACAGGCTTTCGAACAACCAGAAAAAATTGCGTATCATTTTGTAGGAAAGGACACGTCATATGGCGAGTTCGAACAAACGGTAGGTCGCTTTGCAGCGGCACTCCAAAACTTAGGCGTACAAAAAGGGGATCATGTTGCGTTTTTACTAGGTAATACACCACATTATTTAATCTCTCTTTATGCTGTGATGCGCATCGGAGCAACAGCCATTCCAGTTAACCCAATGTATACGGCTGATGAAATTTCGTATATTTTGAAAAACGGTGACGTGAAGGTTGTTATTGCGCTTGATTTATTATTACCACTTGTGGAAGCAGGGGTGCATGGATTGCCACAGGTGGAGCACTACATTATTTGTGAGACAACACCAGACATTGGTGAAAAGGTTGCGGCGCTTAGTGACGCAGCCAAGCAAAAAACAACACTCTTTATGCAACTGTTATCGACAGCCGCTGCAAGCGTAGAGCCAGTCGTGGTGGCAGATGATGACACGGCCATTATTTTATATACATCAGGTACAACAGGGCATCCAAAAGGCGCGATGCTGACACATAAAAATTTATACTCAAATGCGCGTGATATCGGGCATTATCTGCAAATGACTACGGATGACCGCATCGTGGCGACATTGCCGGTATTCCATGTGTTTGCATTAACGGTTGTAGTGAATGCACCTTTAATGAAAGGGGCAACAATTTTACTTGCACCACGCTTTAGTCCCGCGGAAATTTTTGATCTGGCGGCCAAGCAAAAGCCGACGATTTTTGCCGGTGTACCAACAATGTTCAACTTCTTATATCAATTTGAAGAGGGCGATGTAGCAGCGTTTTCGACATTGCGCCTCGCGATTTCAGGCGGTGCGTCGATGCCGGTGTCATTACTTTATAATTTCGAGGAAAAATTCAACGTGCGCCTATCAGAAGGCTACGGCTTATCAGAGGCGTCACCTGTAACATGTTTCAATCCAATTGACCGCAAGCGAAAAGCTGGCTCGATTGGTCCATCTATTGTCAATGTTGAAAATAAAGTGGTGGACCTAGAGGGCAACGAAATACCGGTTGGCGAAGTAGGCGAGCTGATTGTGCGTGGACCAAATGTCATGAAGGGCTATTACAAAATGCCTGAAGATACAGCGAATGCGATTCGTGATGGCTGGCTTTACACAGGTGACCTAGCGAAACAGGATGAGGAAGGCTACTTCTATATTGTCGACCGCAAGAAGGATATGATTATCGTCGGTGGCTTCAATGTGTATCCACGTGAGGTGGAGGAAGTACTGTATGCACATCCAAATGTTGTGGAGGCAGCAGTTGTCGGATTCCCGGACAAGGACTTTGGCGAGGCGGTGCATGCGTATGTTGTACTGAAGGACCAGACGATGACAGTAGAGGCATTACGAGCATACTGTGCAGAGCATATCGTGAAATATAAAGTACCATCAGTCATTGAAGTGTTAGATGAATTGCCAAAAAATACGACAGGAAAAATACTACGCCGCACATTGCGTGATTCGGCGACAGTATAATAGCGTGAGAGAGTGCAAAATGTGCATTCTCTTTTTATTTTGTGAAAAATTTGAAACTATTTTGAATCCAGGTCCGTCAAAGTCGCGAGAAGGAGGTGCCAAATGCTTACAAACCAAGAAATGCAGCAAGTGATGGATGAGTATGCGGGCTATCTTGTCCAGCTCAGCTATCTATACGTGAAAGACGTGCAGCTTGCAGAGGATATTGTGCAGGAATCATTCATTAAATATTTTAAAGCACCAGAAAATTTTGAGCGGCGTGCAACGTTAAAAACCTATTTATCACGCATCGTTATACATACAAGTTTAGATTATTTGAGGAGCTGGCAGGCAAGAAAGCGCATGTTGCTAAAGCTTGTACAGCACGAGCCAAAATCATTTGTCGCCACACCAGCAGATGCACTTCAACACAAGCTCGAGCAAACTGAGCTTATGCAGCATGTGCTCGCGCTGTCGCTAAAATATCGCGAGGTCATTATTTTATTTTATTACGAGGAAATGACGTCACTTGAAATTGCGGAGCTACTCACAATTTCTGAGAATACGGTCAAAACAAGACTACGCCGTGCACGTGAGCAACTAAAGGCACGAATGAATGAGCAGGACTGGGAGGTGTTACAGGATGAATAAATTTCAGCGTGAGCGCGCAGCGTTTTTTAGTACGTACCGTTTTTCAGAGGACAACAAGCAGCAAATAATAAAGCAAGTGCATAAGCACAACAAACGACCGAAATGGATGTGGCTTGTCGTAAGCTTTGCGGTAATTTTTCTTGTAGTTGCTGGACTGACTGTAAATAAGGATTTTCAGCAGCAACAAACGGCTTCCTTCACTGAGGCGTCTGTCCTTACTGCCTTTAAAGCGGTGTACGGTTTAATGCCAGAGGACAATATGGAAGTGCTCGATGTGAAACTGCCGTATAAAACGAAAAATGATGCACTTGTCATTGTACGCGTCATTGATTCAGACTATGTGCGTGTGCAGCATATGCAGTTTGTCGCTGACGAATGGCGTTTTTTGGATGCTAGTACGGCAGTGTCGATTAGAGAAGAAGAGTATCCGCAATACTGGATGTATGTGGAGGACGAAATAGTCCAGTATTTTGCGGGCGTTGTGCGGGATGAGGCGGTGGGTACAGTCTATGTAGGGCAGCAGCGGGCGGAATTTTATGAGCTAGAGGGCGGTGCGCGTTTTTGGATTGGAGAGGCACTGACAGCAGGTTCTCCGGTATTTTACGACCGCGGTAGTGAGCGCGAGCGTGTGGCTTCTTATCCGATTACGTGGGGAGATTTAACCATTCCCTATTTAGAAGCAATCGGTAATGAATATACCGCGTCTTTTTCTAGTAACACGATGGAAAAAGGCAATGGGGAATATACAAAATATCCTGTGGTCATTGATCCATATTACTATGCGACAAATCGCTATGCGGACGGGGATGTAGTCGTTGTGAATGTGGACGGAGAGGAACAGCTGACACGTATTATTACCGAGCAAAATTATAATTTATCTATTCGAGAAGGCACGATTTTATTTAATAATCGCATGTTTGATACCAAATATACATGGGCACATTTTAACGGAGATAATACGATTTACACGAATGAACAAACCGAATATGACATGATACAACCGGATGAAGTATTCGTCATGCCGGATAACTGGGCGAGTGATGGCGTGAGAGGGCCAATCAAAAAAGAGCAGATTGGTGGGAAGGTGTTAGGCTACTCGGTGATGGATGTACCAGAGCCATGGACAGTTGAGGAAAAGACACTGTACAAAAAATTCGCCGCAGCACACGATACTAAAGAATTAAAAAATGTACCGCCTCAGCAAATCGTCCGCCTGCAACGCTATGCCGAATATATCGGTGACTACGAAACAATGTACGCGCTTTATTCAAAGACGAGCAAGCGTAAAACTTATAAGGAATGGCTTGAGACCGCTAGTTTATTAACGACAAAACAAGCAAAGCAGCAACTTATTCATGAGGCCATTTTAGCAGAAGAAATGATATTAAATGAAGAAACCAATCATCTTGAAGCATCGTCAAAGCGACCATTTACATTTAAAATGGAGCAGGAGGATGATGTGTGGAAAGTATTTTATGATACAGTACGAGTTATTTATCAATAAAAAACGCAGCCTGAAAAGCTGCGTTTTTGTGTGCAGTGAAATAGAGCACCGAAAAAAATGCGGGGATAAAAGATGTTCAGGTAATTTTATTTTAAAAATTCCTCATTTGGCGGAAATGGACATACAACATATTTGTAATTAAGTGACAACCGATAGAAATGATGCAACTAGGTGATTAAATGAATTCGAAAAGCAAAAATATAATAGGTATCCCATCTTATTTACTAGTAAAAGAGGCTGCAAATAGTGAGGGAATACGTGTGTTTTTCAATAAAAATAGCCTTTTTCGATGAAAATCTAAGGGAAAGACTCTTGAAAATGTCTCTTGATGCGCTAGGTGATAAAATTAGAGATTTTTGCTAACTGGCTGAAAAAAGAGGAGATCAACTGGAGGGAAAGTATACTTTTTACTAAAAAAGCATGTGTTTCTTGAGGGAAATTGCAATTTTTTTGTGGGAGAAAAGTCCTTTTTTATTTTCTGTTTTGATAGTAATTGATGATTTTCGGGGCAGGGTTAATGGATATGGTTGATAAATAACGAGTTGATACTTATTTTAGGATAAGTTGTATATGGATTTCGCCAAATGATGTATTTTGCATTTGAAATTTTGTGCAGCGTTAATTTTGCTTAAAGAAAAAACGCAGCTCGTCACCGTGAGCCGCGTTTTTGTATGCAATGAATATGCCGGTTCATTGCGAGTAAAGAGGTATGGATGAATTAGTCTAATAAACCAACTAAGTCAGCCGCATTTTTCAAGATTTTTGCCATTTGCGCACGTGTTAAGTTTGCTTTCGGGTTCACTTTCCCGTCGCTACCTGTCATGATGCCTTGTGCTTGTAATTCAGCTAATGCTTCTTTTGCATAGTCTGCTACTTTTGCGTTGTCTTTGAAGTTGAGTGCATCGGCTGTTGTTTTATTTGTGTAGCCTTTATATTGCAGCATACGGTGAATCATCACCGCTGCTTGCTGACGTGTAATTTTATCACCTGGCTTGAAATTCGTCTCGCTCACACCTGTAATAATACCAAGCTCAGCTAATGCTTGTACTTCTGCTGCGTACCATTTGCCTTGTACATCTTTGAATTTCGTTTCAGTTGTCGATGAAATGCCTAGTGCACGTGCCACCATTACGGCGAACTGAGCACGCGTCATGCTTGCGTTCGGGCTAAATGTATTTTCTGTTGTCCCTGTCGTAATACCAGCTGCGTGCAGGGCAAGGATGTCGTCTTTACTATATACGCCACCAATGTCCTTAAACGGATTAGCGGTTGTTGTTGCCACTGGATTAGCTGACTTCGCTGGTACATTATATTTGAAGAATAATGTATACGCGCCGTAGCCAAGGTCACCTGAGTCAACAAAGATTTTTGTAATGCCGTCTTTGTCCTGCACAAGAGGGAAGCGGATTACGCGTACTTGATCCATTTTTTCACCTGTTGAGCTGACAACATCAATATCAACGTATTTCCCGTCTGCATCGATCAATTGTAGTTTCGCAAAGCCATACGCTTTACCTGTAAGCGTCATTTCGACAAACTCGTTCCCATTCTCTGTTACGTAAATCGCATCTGAGAAATACGGCGCTAAATAGTTGCCGATAAAGTCAGCCATTGGACCGTTCGGATCTGCGGTCATTGTGTAGGTCATTGTTACGCGGCCGTCTTTAGAAGCTGCTTGAACCACTTCTTGTTTTGGCAGCTCTGCACCGACTTTTGCTTCTAATGTACGTGTTTTTGTCGTTGCGATAAGTGTTAAATTCTCAAGTGATTCCACTGTGAATGATAAAACATTTGTATTTGCGACTGTTGTTAAGGAAGCGGATTTATTTTTCTTATCCCAACGCGCAATTTCTTTCTCGCCTTGTTTTACGATAAATGTATCTAAATCTGTTTCCGTCATCAGTGTGACATCGACATTGTATTTGCCATTTACAAGCTTCGCCGAAATCTTTTTCGCATATGTGACAATCGCGCTTGCTTCAGCAGGGATTATGAATTTCACATCACCTTCCGATACGATTTGTGGTGTAATCGTTTGAACCGCTGTAATGCCACCAGTTCCTGCAGCAGCGGCATTTTTTAGCTGCTCCTCAGATAATTCAAATGTGAATAATAGATCATACGCACCATAGCCAAGGTCACCAGAGTCTACGTGAATTGTCACGTCTTTTGTCGCTGGGAAGCGGATGACACGTACTTGATCCATTTTCTCGCCTTCAGAGCTAATGACTTTATAGCCACCTGTGACACGTAGATTTTGGAAGCCATAAGCTTTCCCTGTTAGTGTTAATTCAATGTAGTTTTTGCCACCTACTGTCACAAGCTCTGCATTAGAGAAATAAGGCGTCATATAATTTGTCATAAAGTCCGCCATTGGACCATTTGGATCTGAAACCATTTTGTAGTTAATTGATTCACGGTTTTCAACGTCACTCGCTGCTGGTGGAGTCACGACTGAACCGCCAACAGCGCCACCGCCCGTTACTGTACCAGTACCTGGAGTGGATGGTGTTGTTGTATTGGCGATTGTTTTGTCTACCTCAACAGCTGGTGTTGCGACTACTGTTTTGTCATTTGTATCAACGGCTTCGAACGTAATACCTTCGAGTGAATCCGTTTCAAACGTAATTTCATCTGTGTTTGATGCAAAGAATGGCAGTAAGGATGCGACACGTGCTGTAAGAGAAGAGGCTGTCCATATGCCTAATTCCTTGCCATCTTTCATTACACGTAATTTTTTTACACCCGATTTTGGTTTAATTTTAAAGTGCACTTCGAACGTATTGTTGTCTTTTACTTTAATTGTTGGCTTATCAATCATTTCTTTAATGGTATTAATGACCGCTTGTACTTCTGGTTGTGTTGCTGTACCGAAAGTAAAGAGAATTGTGGTTGGTGTGTTTTTCGCTACTTTTAAGTCAGTAGGTTTTGTAATAATCGCATTTGCGTTATTGCTTGGTTTTGATGGTGGTACAACCACGTTTTCAGCTGGTTTTTCAACAGGCTTTTCTGGTGTTGTAGGTTTTTGCTCCACAACTAACTGCTCATCTGTCACGCCAAATGTAAACGTTAAATCATAAATACCATATTCGCCCGCATCGACACGGTGTGTACTTGCTTTTGCCGCTGGGATACGAATCACACGTACCTGGTCTAACTTTTCACCTGTAGATGAAATCCACTCCGCACCTTGGAACGAAACAACCCCATATGCTTTGCCGATTAATGTTAATTCAATATACTTTTTATTATTCACTGTCACAAGCTGCGCGTTTGTGAAGTATGGTTTTAAGTAGTTTTCAATAAAGCTACCCGGCACAGAACCGAACGTACCAGGAGTGACCTCGACCGCTGTGAAGCTATGTGTCACATTAATTGGTGCAGTAGGTTGTTCAGGCTTAGGATCTACAGGATTTGTAGGCTGTTCAGGCTCAGGATCAACAGGGTTAGTAGGTTCTTCTGTAATGTCCAGCACTTCATATCCAGTAACTTCTGCACCAATCACCGTTTCAATACTACCAGTCGCAGTACCTGAAACACCGTCTACATAGAAGAAGAGGTGATCTAAGTTATCTACTGTAAAGGTAAGTGTTGTTTCTGCACCATTTGTTGTGTTAACAGTAGCGACTTCTTGCCCATTTTGTGCTACGAATAAGCGGTCTGTACGAACTGGGTTTACTTGTAATGTTACCTCGTACTTATCATCCTTTTTCGTTACAGTTGCTTCAGGAACAATAACCGCTAAAGCAGTAGCTGATGGGATATCCTCCACTAATGATTTAAATGTGAATTTCACCTTTTTTGCTTGTTCAGTGAAAATAGCTTCGTCTAAATCAGAGCCTGTCGTGTAGTCACCAGGATTTACTGCAGAAGTATCAGGCGTTGTTGGTATAGGCTCACTAGGATTTGTTGGTTGTTCAGGCTCTGCCACTACTAAATTTGCACCCGTAACTGTTCCAATATATGTCGTTTCTTTTAAAACAACATTTCCTGCATCACTTGAAGTAGGTGTTACATACACCACATCAAATGAGACACCGTCAAGTGATGGCAGTGTAAATTCAGTTAGTTCATTGTTTTCGGCCGCTACTTCTTTAATCACATTGCCATTTTGTTTGATGATGAACGTTTTGTAAGAGCCGCGTGCGCTTTCTGCTTTTGTTGTTTGAACCGAGAAGGCAATACCGTCAGCTACTTTTTTCGCTTGTGCTACATCAATTGCACCCGGCACGATAAACATCGCAGGCATACCCGCACTAATGTCGAATTCAATGTCTTGATAATCTGCTGTTAATGTATCAGCAAATGGTGTTTCGACTTGCTTTGTAAAATCAAATGTAAACGTATAAGCACCTTTATCGCCACCATCTAATGCAACGGCTGCTTTATTTGATGCATCTAATTTAACGCGTACAACACGTGTTAAATCTTTTGTTTCAGCTGAGCCAGTAGAAGAAACAATATCCGCTGCTAGCTCGTCTACTGTAATCGCACCAACTGCATAGGAGTGACCAGCAAGTGTGATGTAGGCATATTTTTCACCTGTAGCTGTTTCAACTAAATCCGCACGTGGAACCCAAAGAGAGAAGTAAGCGTCTTGAGCTGTTCCACTTGTGAAGTTGAATTTTGTTTCTTCTTCCACTAAGTCGAATTTGAATGTGTAGTTCCCGCGATCGCTACCGAAGAATATATCCGCGCGGTAATTTTCATCTAATGCCACGCGAACTGTACGTACTAAGTCTTTTGTTTCAGCTGAGCCGGTAGAAGCAATAATTTCTGCATCTACACCATCCGCTGAGCCGACTTTAATCGCAGTGCCTGCATAAGAATGTCCACCAAATGTAATATCTGCATATGGTTTTCCGTCCTCACCAATGACTAAGTCTGCCTGTGTAACAAAAGCCTTTAAGTAGCTGTCAGCTGGAGCGCCTGTTTCGAAATCCGCACCTGTCGTGAATTGGAAGTTAACATTTTTCTCAATGTGCTTCGCGTTTATTATTGGCTCCTCGGGTTGAGTTACTACCGTAGTAGGAATAAAGCCGTTAATATAGATTGTTTCAGTAGAACCATCTGCTAATGTTAGCTCAAATGAGAAGTTTTGCGTTAATGCACCAGAGTATTTTGTGTACATATCCGTTGCATCTTCAGTTGACCAGCTAGCAGTAGTTGATCTTCCATTTTTTAGTGTGATTGCTGTTACTTCATCAGTTGGCTGCAATGTCATACCTAAGCCAATAAAATCGCCTTCACGATTGACATAAGGGCTCTCAATGAATGTTTTGCTTAATAATTTAATCAATTCATTGGGTGTATTTTCCTTATATTTAAATTGAATTGCTGTTTTTTCTGTTACATCTAAATAAGAGCCAATGCCTTCATATGGTGCCGGTAATGAAGCATGTTCAATATCATCACTCACATTGTAAGTAACGGTGTGTACAATATTTCCTGCACTTACGAAGTTTAATGACGTTTCGTTAGCCGTATTTAATTTTGCTTCAATTACACGAATGCTGTCCGTTACTTTAACAATTTCGCCGTTTGAAATGGTTGAAAAAATCGGTGTGTTTAAGTTAATTGCAATGCGTGCATAATTACCATCTGCCTTTTCAATAACCGTAATATTTTCAGTTGCTTTCGTGTAGTTTTTCGTATAGAACGGGTCACTTAAGTTTGTGATTGCGAATGGCTTATTTTGTGAAACAATAGTGCCATCAACAGGCTTTTCAAATGCGAATAAAACCGTAGCCATATTTTTCATTACATAAGAAGGCATTGAAGGCATCGGATAATAATTAAATGGTAGCTGAGCTTTATAACCATCTTCAAGTAGCACTTCAATTGTTACGGTGTTACCATCTTCACTTTGCTCGATAATTTTGTAAGTGTTGCTAGTATCTAACTTTGCATTACTATTAAATGTTACTTGGATTTGTGCATATTTACCATCTGAGCGAGTAATTACATTGGCTTGTCCGAGTGTATCATCTACGGCACTTTTAGCCCCTGCGGAAGAATGTGTCGCTGTAAACCAAACATTTTCTTCAACTGTTCCTACTTCAGGCTGTGGTGTTTCACTTGTGGTATTAAAGTTAAAGAATAATGTATAAGCCCCGTAGCCTAACTCACCCGAGTCAACGAAAACTTTCGAAACGCCGTTTTCATCTTGGATTAACGGAATACGAATAACGCGCACTTGCTCCATTTTTTCGCCTGTCGAGCTGATGACCTCAACGTCATGCTTATTGCCGTCCGCATCTAAATACTGAAGTGTTTGGAAGCCGTAAGCTTTTTCAACAAGTGTCATTTCGATAAATTGCTTTTCACCGATTGTCACAAGCTGTGGCTTTGTGAAATAAGGATTTAAGTAATTTGTAATAAACTCAGCCATTGGACCAGTTGGATCGG
The DNA here is from genome assembly GCA_040274725.1 of Solibacillus sp. Taxonomy (GTDB): domain Bacteria; phylum Bacillota; class Bacilli; order Bacillales_A; family Planococcaceae; genus Solibacillus. The sequence continues at coordinate 52,917 of JBEMAQ010000013.1, forward strand.
CCTTCATTGTATGTGTAATGTCTACGCGAGCAGATTCGGTTGGCTGCTCGGGTTCAACTGTTTGACCTGGTAGCTCAGGAACCTCAAAGTTAAAGAATAGCGTATAAGCGCCATAGCCTAATTCACCCGAGTCAACGAAAATTTTCGAAACACCGTTTTCATCTTGGATTAATGGAATGCGAACAACGCGCACTTGCTCCATTTTTTCGCCTGTCGAGCTAATAACCTCAACGTCATGCTTATTGCCGTCCGCATCTAAATATTGAAGCGTTTGGAAGCCGTAAGCCTTACCAGTCAAAGTAAGCTGAACGTAATGTGCCTTACCAACTTGAACTATCTCAGCATTAGAGAAGTAAGGATTTAAGTAATTTGTAATAAACTCAGCCATTGGACCAGTTGGATCGGCCTTCATCGTATGAGTAATAGTTTGTCTCCAAATAATATCTGTTTGAGTAGCAGGTACTGCTTCTGTAGATAATGTAGTTGGAGCAGCTAGGGTAGTATTTATTGCTTCTACCTCATTTACAATGGTAGAATTAACAATACCATTGCCAATTGCTTCTGTAGTCGTGTTCCCGCCAGAACTTGTGATTTCAGATCCATTGTCGATGGTATTTTCAATTACTGGAGCGATAGTAGCTGAATCTCCAGATGTTTGTGTTGTATTGCTTACTGAGTTTTGTAAAGTCTCATTTGTATTTCCTTCTTGCCCAACAGTTAACTCCTCAGCACTGATTACATAAGGTGCGACCGTTGTGCTTAGTAATGCAGCAGATGCCATTAATTGCATCGTACGTTGTTTTTTCTTCTTACGTGTTGCCACTTTTAAAACGCCTCCTAAAGAAATTCTGAATATAAGAAAAGAACATCTTTTTCTCACGAAGATGCTCGTTAATGATTATCATTCTCAATAGAGAATAACCTCATTATAATTTATTACCTACAATTGTCAATCAATAAAAAAGTAAAAAGATGCTTAAAACAGCAATTATAAATAATTTGAATAATAGCGAGTGCATATTGACAAAATGTAGCAACTACAATTATGCTATGTATTGTTGAAAGTGAATTTCATTCTCATTGAAACGCGCATAGTATTAAGTAAAGGATATTTTTCGAAATATCCTTTTCATTTATCTACAATTGAGAATTGTTATCAAATAAAACAGAAAAGGAAGGATAGATCGTATGCAAAAAATTATTTTATCAATGATTGTCCTATTTTATGCAGTTTGGATGTTCCCATCAAATTCTAGTGCGCAAGTAGAGGACGGTATTTATTCATTAAATTATCAAGTAAATAAAGCGGGAGATATTTCTGCTTCGATTGCGAATGATTATTTTGTAAAGCCAGCGAAATTATTTGTAGACAATGGCAAAATGCGTGTGCAGTTGACGATTAAGCAAAGTCATTGGGTAACAGAATTTACGAGTCCTCATGGTGGCAATAAAAAGGTGAGTGAGGATCCTACAGCGGATACACGTTTAGTAGAATTTGCTATTTCGGGGATTAATAGTCCGACCGTTATTAAAATGAAGGTTGATATTGAAGAAATGAATTACCATCATACGTATAGTACAGATTTCGTATGGGACGCGGCGTCATTAAAGCTATTAGAGGCAGCGAAAAAGCCTGAGCCTGTGAAGGAAGAGCCAAAAGTTGTAGAGAAGGCCCCAGAGCCGAAAGTAGAAGAAGTGAAAAAACAAGAAGTGAAGACAGAGCCAGCTAAGTCAGTAGCTCAAACACCCGTCACAGCTCCAGCAAAAGTAGAAGAAAAACCAGCGGCTACACCAGTGAAAACGGAGACGAAGGCCGAAACGAAAGTAGTAGAGGAGCCGAAAAAAGAGGAAGCTAAGCTAGTAGAAGCCAAGCAGGATACAACTACTGAAAAAGCGACTGAGCAGCCAGCAGTTGAAGAAAAAGCGGCTGAACTAGCAACAAAAGAAGCTGAAGAAGTAGTAAAAGAAGAGGAAAAAGCAGAGCATCAAGTAGCTGTTGCAACGGCTGAAGAAAAGGAAGAGGAGCAAAAGGAAACGGTTACTCTTACTGAGGAAACAGAAACAGCGGCAGCACCAGCAGAAGTAAAATCAACAAGTAGTACATGGATTTATATTGTCATTGCAGTGATTTTAGCGGGTGTAGGCGCAGTATTTTTACGCAAGCGTTCATCAAAGAAAGCAGTATAATTTTAAGTTGCCCTCTATCACTTGTAGAGGGCACATTTTATAAAAATGGAAAGAAAGGCATTTCGTAAAGTGTCTTTCTTAGTAAGGAGTGATGAAATGAAGCAATCAAAATCGTATATATATGTAATAGGTTTTTTATTGATGATATTAATGCTAGTAGGTTGTGGTAAAACTGAAGAAACAGCACCTGTCTCAGCAGATGAAGTAATGGAAGCTGACGAGGCACCATCAGAGCTACGCCTTGTGACAACAACCGCAGCCGTAACGAAAATTTTTGAAGAGCTAGATTTGGATTTAGTTGGTGTACCAACGACAATTCAAACACTTGCCGCGCGCTATGACGATGCAGTGCGTGTCGGGAATCCGATGGGGCCAGACGTTGAAATTATCGCGTCACTTAAACCGACAGAGGTGTTCTCGGTAACGACGCTTGAGTATGATTTAAAGGAATCGTTTGAGTCACTAAATATTCCAGCTACCTATGTGAACTTACAAGGTTTACAGCAAATGAAGGATAGCATTTTAGATATCGGCAATCGCTATGACCGTGCTGCGCGTGCTCAGGAAATTGTCGACACGATGGATAAGGAAATTGCTGCATTACAAAAGTCTGTAGAAGGTAAAGAAAAGCCAAAAGTACTTATTTTACTAGGGATTCCGGGCAGCTATTTAGTGGCGACGGAAAATTCGTATATTGGTGACTTAGTGCGTCTTGCTGGTGGTGAAAATATCGCAGCGGGCCAAGCAGCGGAATACTTACCATCGAATACAGAGTTCCTACATCAGAGTAATCCAGACATTATCATTCGTCTTGCACATGGGATGCCTGAAGAGGTTGTGAAAATGTTTAAAGAGGAATTTAAAACGAATGATATTTGGAAGCACTTCAATGCCGTACAAAATGACCGTGTGTATGATTTAGAAGAGCCGTTATTTGGTACAACAGCGACAATGGACGTGACAACCGCGCTAACGCAGCTAATTGACACAATGTATGGTGAGCAGGAATGACGAAACGAATAGTTAGCTTCAGCGTTGTCATCCTAGGTTTAATCAGTATGACAATTTATGCGGCGATTACAGGGAGTATCCCGATTACAGCGTGGGAATTTGTGCAGGCTACGTTTGGCGTGGAAAATGAAAACTTTATTGTCATTAAGGATTTACGAATTCCACGCATACTGATTGCTATTTTCGCAGGGGCAGCATTGTCTGTAGCGGGAGCGCTGTTGCAGGCGGTGATGCGTAATCCACTGGCAGATGCAGGGATTATCGGGATTTCATCGGGTGCAGCATTTATTCAAATGCTCATTATTACAATGTTCCCAGCGCTTATTTTATTTACGCCGGTACTATCATTTGTCGGCGGGGCAATTGCCTGTTCACTTGTGTTTGCACTGTCTTGGAAATCAGGATTGAACCCACTGAAAATTATTTTGGTCGGGATCGCAATTAGCGCGATGTTTACAGGGCTTTACGAGGCATTTATTACAGTATGCGGCTATATGGGTGTGATGGTGCAAGGAACAAATTCATCGAGTCTTTCGATGAAAACGTGGAATGACGTTTCAATGATTACAACTTATGGCACAATTGGCCTCATTTTAGCGGTTGTTATTTTCAAATGGTGTAATATTTTAGCACTGCAAGATAAAACAGCGAAAAGCTTAGGCTTTAACGTGAATCGTGCGCGTATTGTAGCAGGTATGGTGGCAGTACTGCTTGCAGGCGTGGCGACAGCGGTAGCAGGTGTTATTTCATTTGTTGGTTTACTCGTCCCACATATTTCACGCCGCTTAGTTGGTGCAGATCATAAATATTTAATTCCGTTTTCAGCGCTTGCAGGGGCACTGCTCATTTTAACAGCTGATACACTCGGGCGCATTGTGCTGTATCCGTCTGAAATTCCAGCATCGACGTTGATGGCCATTATCGGTGGTCCGTTCTTAATTTTTTTAATTCGAAAGGATAAATAATAATGGAAATTTCAAATGTTGTTTTATCATATGACCAAGTGCGCAATCAGCTTGATGGGGTAACGACGACGATTACAGCAGGTAAAATTACGACAATTATTGGACCGAATGGCTGTGGCAAATCGACATTACTCAGTGTCATGTCACGCACGAATACACCGTCTGAAGGAACGGTAAGCTTAGAAAATCGTGATTTAGTCGAATATAAGCCAAAGGAATTTGCGAAAAAACTCGCGATTGTTTATCAGCAAAATTTAACACCGCAAGATTTGACGGTCGAAAAGCTTGTTGGCTATGGTCGTCTGCCGCATCAATCAATGATGAAGCGCGATAAAGAGGCGGACGAGGAGGCGATTGACTGGGCACTTGGCTGCACCAATCTACTTGGGAAGCGTGGGAACGCGCTTGAGGCGTTATCTGGTGGTGAGCGTCAGCGTGTGTGGATTGCGATGGCACTCGCTCAAAAGTCGGAAATTCTTTGCTTAGATGAACCGACGACGTATTTGGATATTTATTATCAGCTTGAGTTGTTAGAGCTTGTGAAACAGCTAAACCGTGAGCATGGTTTGACGATTGTCATGGTGCTACATGATATTAATCAGGCGATTAAATATAGTGATGAGATTATTTTAATGAAGGCTGGCAAAGTGCTAGCAAAGGGTGAGCCTGAGACGGTTGTGACGCGTGAGGTCATTAAGGATGTGTATGATGTGCATGTTCTTATGCAGCGTGACGAGGAAGCGGGCGTTTATATGATTCCGATTGGGATCTAGAACAATAGGTGGTGTGCGTAACAATTATGCACTCCGCCTATTTTTTTGTTGTACACTAAATGCACAATGTAGGAAAGTAGGGAATGCGATGAAATTAACGAAGGAACATTTAGTTCAAATACAATCTGTAGCCAATCCAGTGCTGTCGCCAAATGAGGCGGAGGCTGTTTTTGTACGTACAATGATGAATAAAGAAGAAAATACGTATAACACGCATTTATTTCATGTAGATTTGGCAACAGAAGCTGTGACACAATGGACGTTTGGTAATACGTCAGTTAAGTCCGTACAGTGGTCACCGGACGGGGAGACTGTTGCGTTTTTACAAAAAATAAAAGATGTGCAACAAGTATTTAGCATGAGTCGCCGAGGCGGAGAACCGCAGCAAGTGACGGATTTTGCGGCGGGGGTGAGCGAGTTTTTATGGCATCCATGTGGCACGAAACTGTGGCTAGAGGCTGCGGTTGCAGAGGGCTGTTTGTTTGGGGAAAAGCCGGTGCAAGACGCGAAATTCCCGCAAGCTTACGAGGTGCCCCATTTAAAATACAAGCAGGACGGGCTGAGTGGGCATGGATTAAAGCAACCTGTTTATAAGCAAATTGCTTGTTTGACTATTGGGACAAAGGCAGTGGAGGTGTTTACGACAGAAGCAGTTAATCATACATTGCAGGCAATTTCTCATGACGGTACGCAACTTGTGATAGCGAAGCAGATTGCGGAGCAACAAGCCGATGATTTTAGCACAATCTTGATGTTTATTAATACAGAAACGAAAGCGCAGACGGTTTTCTTGCAGGCAGACGGTGCATATGGGCAGGTCGCGTATTCATTTGATGATCGCTATATTGCTTATGTCGGTCATGATGCGACTTATAAAAATGCAACGCAAAACGATTTATATGTATATGACAGAGAGACCGCGTGGACAAACAATGTAACAATCGCAATGGATATGCATATAGGGGATGCGGTCATTGGGGATGTGCAACAATGTATCGAGACACCTGTGATTCACTGGACAGAGCTGAATGATTTGTATTGCCAAGCGTCCGTCATGGGTGATGTGCGTCTTTATTATGTGACGCTTGACGGGGCGGTCTATCCAGCGAGCCCAGAGGATGAGCATGTGTATAGCTATGATGTATTTCGTAGTGGCAATATGGCGCTTGCGACGATTTCAAATCCGACGTTTATTGGGGAGCTATTTGTACTTGATATTACAACAGGCGAGCGTAGACAGCTGACGTATTTTAATGAAGAGCTGCAAAATCTACCATTTAGTACGCCGGAGCAAATTATTTTTGCACGTGATGGATTTACTGTGTACGGCTGGCTGCTGAAGCCGGTGCAATTTGAAACGGGAGAAAAGTACCCGTTAATTGTTAACATTCATGGTGGGCCACATGCGATGTATGGCAATACGTTTTTCCACGAAATGCAGCTATTAGCAGCAGAGGGCTACGGTGTGCTTTATATGAATCCGCGCGGTAGTCACGGCTATAGTCAAGCGTTTGTTGATGCGGTGCGCGGCGATTACGGTGGTGGAGATTATGCCGATATTTTAGCGGCGCTAGACGAAGCAATTGCACAAGAGCCATGGATTGATCGGGAGCGACTTGGTGTGATGGGCGGCAGCTACGGTGGTTTTATGACAAACTGGATTGTTGGTCATTCGGACCGATTTAAAGCGGCGGTCACACTACGCTCGATTTCGAATTGGACGAGCTTTTACGGTGTATCAGATATTGGCTATTACTTTACAGAATGGCAAATCGGCGCGGATATGCAGGACGTGGATAAGCTTTGGCAGCATTCGCCGCTGAAATATGCGCAAAGTATGAACACGCCACTGCTCATACTGCATAGCGAGGAGGATTTCCGCTGTCCAATTGAGCAGGCGGAGCAGCTGTATGTGACGTTAAAGCGTATGGGCAAGGACGTAAGCTTTGTTCGTTTCCCGAAAAGTAACCATAATATGTCGCGCACAGGTATACCAAGCTTACGCCAGGAGCGATTGAATTATATTATAAACTGGTTTGCGCAACACTTATTAGTCGGTTAGTACTAGTGAAAAAATAAGAATGAACAATAGTAATAAAGGAAGTTTAAAATTCCCTCGAACTATTGTAAAATTTCAATATATACTATATTTTCCCTTTTTATTTTAGGGGTGGTTTTACTTGAAAAAACTGAAGTTGAGGTGTAATTAATTTTCGGATAAGTGGGTGATAACGTATGGATGTATTTATCGGAAGACAGCCAATATTTAATATACAGGAGCAAATTGTTGCATACGAATTATTATATCGAAATAACAAAATGAATGCGTTTCCGGAGACAGATTCAGATACAGCGACTGTTGATGTATTAGTAAACTCTTTATTATCTATTGGGTTAGATGAAGTGACGAAAGGTCGTCCATATTTTGTGAATTTCACTGAAAATTTATTACTGGGTCCTATCACAGATTATTTAGAGCCGCATAATTTAGTCATTGAAATTTTAGAGGATATTGCCATTACAGAGGAATTTGTATTAAAGGTAAAAGAACTAAAAAAGCGCGGGTTTAAAATTGCACTGGATGACTTTGTGATGCAGGATGACCTACCAATTTATGATGAGCTATTTCGCTATGTTGATTATATAAAGGTCGATTTTTTATTGTCACCATTACTGGAGCGAATGGTCATAGAGGATAAGGTAAAAATGCATTTTCCTCATATTAAGTTGCTTGCGGAGAAGGTGGAGACGCGCAACCAATTTGAAATCGCGAAGCATTCAGGCTACACGTTATTTCAAGGTTATTTCTTTGAGCAGCCACAAATCCTTCAATCAACGGATATTCCAGCGAATGTTTTACAATATTTCCAGGTTATTTCCTTGTTAAAGGATGAAGAGCCGGATATTGAGCTGTTGGCTGAAAATATTGAGCGTGATATTGCACTTACATATAAATTATTACAGCTAATTAATTATTCAACAAAGCGTGGTAAATCAAAGGTGCGCTCAATTCGACAGGCTATTTTATTATTAGGGTTAACGGAGCTTCGAAAATGGGTTTATTTATTAGCGATGCGCGAATCGGGCAAGCAGCATTCCGATGTATTTAAGGAGCTTATGTTTGCCTCATTGTTTCGTGCGAAAGTTTGTGAAAGTGTGGCGCGCATCAACTATAAAGAAAACTTCTCAGAATATTTTTTAGTGGGCCTGTTTTCATTAATCGATTCGTTATTAGGTCGCCCATTACCCGTCATTTTAATGCAGTTGCCGTTATCAGAAACGGTGCTCGAAACAATTGCAGGGAATAAAACAGAAATGACACCGTATTTGGAGTTTAGCATTGCGCTTAATCAAGTCGATTTTGATAAAATTGATGAGCTTAGTAAGCAGCTGCATATTTCAAAGGAGCAGACAGGAAAGTTATATGATGACGCTTATGATTGGGTAGCAACGGCATTAAATGTATAAAAATAGTAAGCATGCACAAAACAAGTATATTATGTTTTATGCATGTTTTTCTTTTGACTAGCGCTCTATTACGTCAATGATTTAGCGCGTAGAACTTCATTTTGTTGAAGTTCTCAAGCTGTATGGAATTTGCTATAATGCTACAAGCAATTAATAGAAATGTGAGGGTCGTTATGACAAAAAAATTAACGTATAATGAACGCCCAATTGTGAAAGATACGATTATGGAATACCTTTTTGTAATTGTCGGTGCGGCCATCATCGCATTTGGCTTTAACGTCTTTTTATTTCCGAACCAAGTTGCCTCAGGTGGCGTGAGCGGAATTAGTACGATTTTGTACGGCTTATTTGGCTGGAATGCAGGGCTTGTGCAATATGCGTTTAATATTCCGTTGTTTATTGCAGGCTTGCTTATTTTAGGGAAAAAATTTGGCATTAAATCGCTTGTTGGCACGTTAGCATTACCGTTTTTCGTTATTTTAACGGGTGGTGTTGATGCATGGACGATGAATCCATTGCTTGGCGCGATTTTTGGTGGGATTACAGTCGGTTTTGGGGTTGGACTTGTTTTTAAAGGGAATGCTTCAACAGGTGGTACAGATTTACTTGCGCAAATTATTACAAAGTATACAGGTTTGACACTTGGCACGAGTGTATTACTTATTGATGGTGTAATCGCGGTAAGCGCAGCCATTGTCTTTGATATAGAAAAAGGCCTATATGCACTGATTGGTCTTTATGTGACGACGAAAACGATTGATATTGTGCAGCTTGGTTTCAGTCAGTCAAAAATGGTGTATATTATTACGAACAAAGAAACGGCAGTGCGTGATGCGATTTATCAACAGATTGATCGCGGTGTGACAAAGCTACCAGCTGTCGGTGGCTATACAGGTGAGGCACGCCCAGTCCTCATGGTCGTTGTGTATCAAACGGAGTTCACAAAGCTGAAACAAGTACTAAAAAGCGTTGATCCATCTGCGTTTGTCATTGTTTCAGATGCCTATGAGGTGCTTGGTGAAGGATTTAAACGCGCTTAGTGTGAGGAAAAATGATATAGTGAAATTGTAAGTATTATTCATTTTTGGAGGGGTTCAAAATGAAGAAAAGTGCATTTGCATGGATTCTTGGTTCGGCCTTATTTTTAGCTGCTTGTGGAGGAGATGACAGTGCGTCTCCAAGTGGCGACACAGAGAAATCTGTCGGAGAAACATTAGTGCAACAAAACTGTTCAACCTGCCACGGTGGTAATCTACAAGGCATGGGGAAAACACCAGCGCTTAATAATGTAGGTGGACGTCTTTCTGCTGAAGAAATTAAAGAGATCGTCACAAACGGTACATCAGGTGGTATGCCGCCATACGGTAAAAACTTCGAGGCAGCAGAGATTGACGAAATCGCCAAATATTTAGCTGAACAAAAATAAAACGAGAGCTAGGTCGAAAAATTTTCGATCTAGCTCTGTTTTTATTTGGCATTACAGTACGTAATGGTAAAATAATAAAATACGTGAAAAGTAAGGGGCGAGAGAAATGATTCAAGTCATTACAAAGGATGTAATGGAAAATTTTAAGTTAGAGCTTGTAAGCGGACAGGAAGGCATCGGGCGTTACATATCAACAAGTGATATTTCGAGACCAGGGCTTGAAATGGCTGGTTACTTTACGCACTATCCTGCAAATCGAGTGCAGCTTTTAGGGAAAACAGAATTATCATTTTTTGAAATGCTGCCAGAGGATGTTAAGCATGAACGTATGGTCAAGCTTTGCTCAGATGAGACACCGGTGATTATTATTTCGCGCGGTCTGAATGTACCAAAGGAATTAATCAAAGCATCAAATGAATACAATGTGCCAGTACTTGTGACAAATCAAACGACGACACGCTTTTCATCACGTTTGACCAACTTCTTAGAAGGCAAGCTTGCACCGACAACAGCCGTACATGGTGTACTTGTTGATGTGTACGGAATTGGTGTACTTATTACAGGGAAAAGCGGTGTCGGGAAAAGTGAGACTGCGCTAGAACTTGTGAAAAAAGGTCACCGTTTAGTAGCGGATGACAGTGTTGAAATTCGTCAGGAATCAGAAAACTTTTTAGTTGGTAGCCCGCCACCGCTACTCGAAAACTTATTAGAAATCCGTGGTATCGGTATTATTGATATTATGACACTTTTTGGCGCAAGTGCAGTGCGCCCCTACAAGCGCGTAACATTGATTATTGAACTTGAAACCTGGGACCCGGATAAACTATATGACCGTCTTGGCCTAGACGAAGAAAAAATGAAAATTATTGATACAGAGCTGACGAAGCTGACGATTCCAGTACAACCTGGGCGTAACGTTTCCGTTATTATTGAAGTAGCTGCGATGAATTATCGCCTGAAAAAAATGGGCGTCAATGCAGCAGAAGAATTTTCTCGCCGTTTAGACGATATGATTGCGAAAAATGATGAGATGGATGATTTTTAAACTTCTTTCAGCAACATTTTTGTTATTTAATAAGCTAGAACGAAATGTTTGTTAATAGAGTTCTAATTGAAAGAAGTTAAATTAGGCTAGATGTTAAAGATTTTTTCGAGTTTACTCGGAAAAATATGAACAAAATTAAGTCTTGGCGTAATTGATTTTAACTAAAGGAGACAGAACATGAACCTACTAGCAATTAATCCAATTGCGTTTCATTTAGGGCCGATTCCTGTACATTGGTACGGGCTCATTATCGGTATGGGCATTTTACTTGCGTATGTGCTTGCGCAAAAGGAATCGGTGAAGCGTGGATTACATGAAGAATTTATTGCGGATTTATTAATTTGGGCAGTGCCGATTTCGATTTTAAGTGCGCGCATTTACTATGTGACGATGAAATGGGATTATTATAGCCAATATCCGGGCAAAATTATTGAAATCTGGAATGGTGGTATTGCCATTCATGGTGCGCTGATTGGTGCGTTTATTACCGCGTATATTTTTACGAAAAAGCGCAATGTCAGCTTCCTGCGCGTTGCAGATATTGCTGCGCCGAGTATTTTAGTCGGGCAAATTATCGGGCGCTGGGGTAACTTTGTCAACCAGGAAGCACATGGTGGTGAGGTCACGCGTAGCTTTTTAGAAGGTTTGTTCCTGCCGGAGTGGATCATTAATCAAATGTATATTGAAGGCAAATATTATCACCCGACATTTTTATATGAGTCATTATGGAATGTTGTTGGACTCGCAATCTTGCTTGTCGCGCGTAAGCTCAACTGGCGCCGCGGGGAAATGTTCTTCTTCTATTTAATATGGTATTCAATTGGGCGCTTCTTTATCGAAGGCTTGCGTACAGATAGTCTGTACTTAATTGGTGATTTACGCTCAGCGCAGGTCGTGTCGATTGTTGCGATTGTCGCAGCAGTCATTGTACTTGTCTACCGCCGCATAAACGTCAAGCCGGTTGTGCGCTATTTTGATACAGAGCCGTCTGATAAAAAGGCAGCAAAAAAGAACAACAAGAAAAAATAAAGCATGTACCCAGCAGAGTTTGCTGGGTATTTTTAAAGGAGTAGCTAGACATGGCAATTAAAGCATTATTATTTGATTTTGACGGGACATTACTCGATACAAATGACTTAATTATTCAAACATTTTTACACCTATTAAACGACAAATTTCCCGGGAAATATTCGCCACAAGACTGCTTGAAATTCATTGGTCCGTCATTAAAGGAAACATTTGACGAATTAACGCCGGATGAGTCGGAGGAGATGGTGGCGCGCTATCGTGAGTGGAATGCGGCACATCACGATGAATTAGTAAAAGGCTATGACGGTGTGCTAGAAACTTTGCAGCAGCTAAAGGAAATGGGCATACGCCTTGCACTAGTAACGACGAAAAACCGTGCAGGTATTGCGCGTGGTATGCGCGTGCTTGGTGCGGAGGGTATTTTTGAGCATTGTATTACATCGGATGACGTAACGCATGTAAAGCCGCATCCAGAGCCGGTTTTACTCGCACTTGAAAAATTAGGCGTGTCCAAAGAAGAGGCCATCATGATTGGAGATAACTCACATGATATTGAGGGCGGTAAAAATGCAGGCGTGCGTACAGCGGGTGTAGCGTGGTCATTTAAAGGAGAGGACTACCTTCGTGCATGCAATCCAGACTTTATGCTACAGCATATGACGGATTTATTGGACATTGTGAAAGGGGAGTAATGAATGAGGAGAACGGAGCGCTATCAAGTAAAGGGGGCCAATTCGCTATGGAATATTTACAAAACCGTATCGTTTTGGAAGGTGATGAAATGTTTTACGGTCATTACGATTGGGCGTTACATGCCATTTTTAACGCTGAAAAATTGGCTGTACCGCACATTTTTAGGGATGAAAATTGGTGATAAGGCGTCGCTCGCACTTTTAGTTATGCCTGATACGATGTTCCCGGAGCGTATTACAGTCGGCGAGAATACAGTCATCGGCTTTAATACGACTATTTTAGCGCATGAGTATTTAATAGAAGAATACCGGCTCGGTGATGTGAAAATTGGCAGCAATGTGATGATTGGTGCGAACTCGACGATTTTACCGGGCGTTGAGATTGGCGACGGTGCGATTGTATCAGCGATGACGCTCGTGCACAAGGATGTTCCGGCTGGCGCAATGGTTGGGGGGAATCCGATGCAAGTTATTTTTACGGCAGAGGAAATGGTGAAAAGAAAAGCGGCGGATGAGCCGGTTTGGATGAATAAATGACGAGAAATCCATTTGAGCGAGTAGTCGCTTAGATGGATTTCTTGTTGTTCAGAGATAAAGCAAGTATAAGATTTGGCATTTTTTTGTCTAGGCTAAAATGCTAGCCCCTCGAAGTCACGGTCTGCTCCCTCGGGTGAAAGTGGAGAAGCGCACTTTCACTTTGGGCTCGCAAGCGGACGCGAATACACTTTTCTTATCTAGCGTAATTCAATAAACTTCGGCTGCGCAAATTTAGGCACGGATGTTAACAATAGTATGATGACGAGTACGCTAACGATAGTCATGGGAATCATCGGAATTGCGTTGTAAATGATTGAATAAAGCCAAATATTTTGTCCGTTGGCGTACATATAGAAAAAAATAACGCCAGAGAGAACGTGGACAATATATTTGCACAAGCTAGCGATCAAAACACCAAACGTTAATGCCAGAATAAGCGTACGTTTGTTACCGTCTCGAAGTGCTCCGTGAATAAGCTTGTTGACGAGGGCAATCGTGCCGACAACAGCGCTTGCAAGACAATGATCTAAGAGGACCTGTGCCCAGTGATATACAGTTGCCCCTGTCGCAACATCAACAAAGCCGATTAGCATGCCCGTTGAAAAGCCGGCTAAAAAGCCCCAGCGAATTGCTATAAGAAAAATAGGAATCATCATTAAGCTAACCCCGCCCCCTTGCGGCATAAAATCAAAGGTGAGCATATTAAAAATGACGCCAATACTTGCAAATAATGCGATTTCCACTAGCATTCTTAATTTTTTTTGCTGCATAATTTTAAAGCTCCTTTCTCGTATGATGTAGACGAGAGAAGGAATAGAACGAAAAAAAGCGACATCAGGACAGAGCCTGACATCACTTTTGGAGTCGGTTTCTATCCACATCCCTACGCAAGTACTAACTTACAGGTTCAAAGAGTCAGTGCAGCATGTGTGCACAATCTCAGCCGACTTGCTCGGCCCCTCCTGTGGTTGTATGTAGCTTTTTTTCAATGACGCCGATGCGTCATTGATATATTCATCATAACAAAAATCCTTTAAGTTGCAATATTATTATGGAAATTTTTGTTTAAAATTCATCAGTACTAGATGTTTTTACACTATTTTCTATTTAATGTAGTAAGCTAGATGCTTTTCAAAATCTAACCTTCATATTTTCCACTACTGTAGTATAATTATGTGAATATTCATCATGTTCGCTCGAATGCGAAAATGATTGCTTGAAATATCGTGAAAGCATTGACGAATAAATACGAGAAGAGTACAATACTTTCATATATCAGTTCTCTAATACTCTAGTGTAGTAAAGTAAAAGGTAGGATGTGTGAACATGTCGACGATTAAATTATTTGAAAAACCACTTGGAATGCGTGATACATTCCCGCAAACATATGAAAAGTTAGAGCAAGTGCGCACGATTGGCCGTACATATCTCCGTGCGAGAGGTTATGAATTTATCAAAACACCGTCTGTTGAGTACTACGACACAGTTGGGAAGGCTTCGGCGATTAATGACCGTACATTATTTAAGTTAGTAGATAGTCAAGGTAACACATTAGTTCTTAGACCCGATATGACAACGCCAATTGCGCGTGTTGTGACATCGAAGCTACTAAAGGAAAAAATTCCACAGCGCCTCGCATATTTCGAAAATGTATTCCGCGCGCAGCAGCAAGAAGGCGGACGCCCTGCTGAGTTTGAGCAAATGGGCATTGAGCTTATTGGTGACTCGTCTGTATACGCAGATGCAGAGGTTATCATGACAGCAATTGGTCTGATCCAAAGCTATGGCATTCAAGAATTCAAAATTACAATCGGTCATGCGGGCGTCCTGAAATGCATTTTAAAAGACTATACAGAAAGCGAAGAGCAAGCGGAAAAGTTAAACGAGTTACTTGTTCAGCGCAACTATGTAGGTTTTGAAGAAGCGGTTATTGCGTTTAATTTACCGAAAACAAAATCGGATGCACTACTTGCCTTTATTGAAGAGGCGGTAAGTGGTCCAGCAATTGAAATGATTGAAAAATATGTGCGCAAAAATGACGCACTTGAGTATATGCAAAGTCTTTGGCAGTTGCTTGTCGTAGCCGGTTTTGAAGAATACATTGCGTATGACTTCACGCTTTCAAGTCATATGAGCTATTACACAGGGATGCTATTTGAAGTATTCGCAGAAGGTAGCGGCTTCCCGCTTGGTAATGGTGGGCGCTATGATGGCTTACTTGAGTATTTCGGTGCAAATATTGGCGCAACAGGCTTTGGCTTACGTGTAGATCGCATTTTAGAAGCAATGCCGCGTGTGCAGTGCGAAAATGACGCGGTGCTTGTGTTATTTGAAGCAGGTAGCTTTAAAGAAGCACACGAACAGGCAACCGTATTGCGCGAAGCAAATCGTATCGTAACATTACAAAGTGTCGCTGGTTTAAATGATATCGAAGCGTTCAAAGCACAATTTAAAGAGGTTGTGTACTTCGGTCAGGAGGCAACAAAATGACAGAATTAACAATTGCGATGCCAAAGGGCCGCATTTTTGAAGAAGCATATGAAATGCTACTAGAGGCAGGCTTTAATTTACCGGAAGAGGTTGAAATGAGCCGCAAGCTCATGATTGAAATTCCAGAAGAAAAAATTCGCTTTATTTTAGCGAAGCCGATGGACGTGCCAGTTTATGTGGAGCATGGGGTAGCGGATATTGGGATTGCTGGAAAAGACGTACTTTTAGAGCAGCAACGCACTGTGCATGAGCTGTTAGATTTAAAAATTAGCGAATGTTATATCGCGTCAGCAGGACTGCCAAACACAACAATGAATGATATTGCACCACGTATTGCGACAAAATATCCAAACGTGGCGATGAAATATTATAAAGGCATTGGCGAGCAAGTAGAGATTATTGAGCTGAATGGTTCAATCGAGCTTGCGCCGATGATTGGGTTAGCAGACCGCATTGTCGATATCGTCTCGACAGGCCGTACATTAAAAGAAAACGGGCTAGTGGAATATGAGCATATTGCAGATGTGTCATCGCGCCTCATTGCCAATCCAGTAAGTTACCGCATGAAGAGCGCGCGTATTCGTGATTTAGTAATGCGTCTGAAAAAAACAGTGAAATAGGAAGTGACAAACATGCAAATTACAGCATTAACGAATGATGTGTCATTAAAGCGTCCACTTGAAGGTGGCAATGAGCAGCAGCTAGCTGTTGTACGCGAGGTGCTACAGGCAGTGCGCACACAAGGTGACGCGGCAGTACGTGCATATACAGAAAAGTGGGACGGTGTCGTTCACGAGGAGTTCCGCGTGACACCAGCAGAAATTGCGCAGGCAGTGTCACAATTTGATGCCCAATTACTTGCTGATTTAGAAGAGGCAGCTGCGAATATCCGCTTATACCATGACCAGCAAAAGCGTGACGGCTACAAATTGCCGCTTGCAGACGGCTCGTATTTAGCGCAGCGTATTATTCCACTTGATGCTGTAGGCTTGTATGTACCAGGTGGCTCGGCGGCGTATCCTTCGTCTGTACTGATGAACGTGATTCCTGCACAGGTTGCAGGTGTTGGCCGAATCGTTATTACATCACCAGCAGGGCGCGACGGCAAGCTTCCTGCCGCAGTTTTAGTTGCGGCACATATTTTAGGTGTCGATGAAATTTACAAAATCGGCGGTGCGCAGGCGATTGCGGCACTGGCCTATGGTACAGAAACAATTGCAGCGGTGGATAAAATTACAGGGCCAGGTAATATTTTTGTGGCACTTGCGAAGCGCGAAGTATTTGGCGAGGTCGCGATTGATATGATTGCCGGTCCATCTGAAATTTGTGTATTAGCGGACGAAACAGCGTACGCAGATGAAATCGCGGCAGACCTGTTATCACAAGCAGAGCACGATGCATTAGCATGTGCAGTACTGATTACGACGAGCGACGATTTAGCAGATGCTGTACGTGATGAGGTCGAAAAGCAGCTACAAAAGTTGCCACGTGAGGCCATTGCACGTAAATCGGTTGAAAATTTCGGGCATATTTATGTAACGGAATCAATGGACGATGCGATTCGCGCAGTCAATTCATTAGCGCCAGAGCATTTAGAAATCGTGACGGCGAATGCAGAAGCGGATGCAGAAAAAATTACACATGCAGGCGCGATCTTTATCGGGCGCTACAGCTCGGAGCCGGTTGGGGATTATTTCGCAGGGACAAACCACGTCCTACCGACAAACTCAACCGCACGCTTTGCAAGTGGCTTAAATGTCGATGATTTTATTAAACGCACGAGCGTTGTTTATTATAGTGAAAAAACATGGGCACAAAATGCACCGAAAATTGCGCGCTTAGCACGTCTTGAAGGCTTAGAGGGACACGCGCGCGCGGTAGAATCACGCGGTTGGAATAAGGGAGATGAATAGTATGAGTGAGCGCTTTGCGAAAATTGCACGTAATACGAACGAAACGAAAATCGAAGTTGAGTTAAATATTGACGGCTCAGGTCAGGCCGAAATTAAATCAGGCGTTGGCTTCATGGATCATATGCTCGACCTATTTATTAAGCACGGCTTATTTGACGGCAAAATTGTTGCGAATGGTGATACATGGATTGACGACCACCATACAACAGAGGATATCGGCATTGTGCTTGGGCAGGTGTTCCGCGAGGCAGTAGGCGACAAAAAGGGAATTAAACGCTACGGTAGCGCGTTTGTACCAATGGATGATGCACTAGCACAAGTGTATGTGGACTTATCAAACCGCCCACACCTTGAGTACCGCGTGGAGCCAAAATTAACTGAAAAAGTCGGCACATTTGATACAGAGCTTGTGTATGAGTTTTTCTGGAAGTTTGCGCTTGAAGCACGTATTAACTTACATATTATTGTTCCTTACGGTGTCAATACGCATCATATTATTGAGGCCATGTTTAAAGCCGTAGCACGTGCACTTGACGACGCAACACAAATCGACCCGCGTGTGAAAGGCGTACCATCGACGAAGGGGCTGTTAACGTGAAAATTGGTGTAATTGATTATGGAATGGGCAACTTATTTAGCGTGGAGCAGGCGTTGAAGCGTCTAGATGCAGAGGTAGTTGTAACGAGCGATCAACAGGAGCTTGAAAAAGTAGATGCACTACTGCTTCCAGGTGTTGGCGCGTTTCCGGATGCGATGAAGCGTTTAACGGAAACAGGGCTCATTGATTTCATTAAAAATACGAAAAAGCCGCTACTTGGTATTTGTCTTGGCATGCAGCTCATGTTTGAGGATAGCGAAGAGGTAGCACAAACGAAGGGCTTAGGTATTTTTAACGGGAGCATTCAGCGTTTCACGAATGTGCCACGTATTCCGCATATGGGCTGGAATGATTTACAGCTCGCTACGACACCGTACTGGTTAGCAGAGAAGGAATTACCGACTGACCGCTACGTGTATTTCGTCCATTCATTTTATGCGACGGGTTTAGACAATACGCAGCTTGTTGCATCAGCAGACTATGAGGGTGTAGATGTACCAGGAATTGTCGCGAAGGATAACTTCACAGGGATGCAGTTCCACCCAGAAAAATCAGGTGCGTTCGGTGTGTTTTTACTGAAAAGCTGGCTTGAAGGAGTGGAGGCGAAAGTATGCTAACAAAACGTATTATTCCGTGTCTCGATGTAAAAGAAGGACGCGTTGTAAAGGGCATTCAGTTTGTTGAGTTACGCGATGCGGGTGACCCGGTGGAGCTGGCAAAATTTTATGATGAGCAAGGCGCGGATGAATTAGTATTTCTAGATATTTCCGCATCACACGAAGGCCGTGAAACGATGGTTGATGTCGTGCGTCAAACGGCGTCGGCATTAGCGATTCCGTTCACAGTTGGCGGCGGGATTCGCACGCTTGATGATATGAAGCGCATTCTTCGTGCAGGTGCGGACAAAGTATCGGTAAATACATCTGCGTTAGAGCGACCAGAACTTATTAAAGAAGGCTCGGATTATTTCGGTGCACAATGTATCGTTGTCGCAATCGACGCACGCTTTTCAGATGAGGACGGCACGTGGATGGTATATACACATGGTGGCCGGAATAAAACGGAGTGGCGTGCAGTCGACTGGGCGAAAAAGGCGGTCGAGCTTGGCGCAGGCGAAATTCTACTAACATCAATGAATCAGGACGGCGAAAAGTCGGGCTTTGATTTAGGCTTAACAAAGGCTGTACGAGAAGCGGTTACAGTGCCAGTTATCGCAAGTGGCGGCGCAGGAAATGCCGAACATTTCCGTGCGGTGTTACAGGATGTTGACACAGACGCGGCACTTGCAGCAAGTATTTTCCACTATAAAGAAACGAGCGTAGCTGAAGTAAAAGGCTACCTTAAAGAAAAAGGGGTACGTGTACGATGAATGTGAAATTTAATGAGCAAGGTCTAATCCCTGCTGTTGTGCAAGACGCACAATCAAAAGAAGTATTAACAGTCGCTTATATGAACGAGGAGTCACTTGCGAAAACAATTGAAACAGGTGAAACATGGTTCTTCTCACGTTCTCGTAACGAATTATGGCATAAAGGTGCAACGAGCGGTAACACGCAGAAAGTGGTATCAATTAAGGCAGATTGCGACCAAGATGCACTTGTTGTGGAAGTAATCCCGGCAGGACCAGCTTGCCACAATGGCACAACGTCTTGCTTCACAGAAACAATTTTTGAAACGGAAGAAAAGCCAGGCTCAGTAGGCATCCTACCGCAGTTAGCTGAAGTGATTCGCAAGCGCGAAATCGACATGCCAGAAGGTGCATACACAACGTACTTATTCGAAAAAGGCATCGATAAAATTTGTAAAAAAGTCGGCGAAGAAGCAACGGAGGTTGTCATCGGCGCGAAAAACCGTGACGCAGAGGAAGTAAAATGGGAATCTGCGGACTTAATGTATCACGTACTTGTGTTACTGCAAGAACAAAAAGTAAATGTCTATGACGTATTAGGCGTGCTTCAAAAACGCCATGAAGGCAAAAAGCCACAAGCGTAAAATTCACTTACGAGGTTTTAAACGGCTCGTTCATGACTTTACAAATTAATGTGATATAATGAAACAAATTGTTTAAGGGACGTGTAATGCGTTCCTTATTTTCATGTTTCGGAGGAATATTATTGGAAAATAAACGTTTAAAAACTAAAAGCAATGTTGTATCGTTTATTCCGAATGGCGACTATTACTATAACAAATCGTTAAAGGCGCTTGATCGCGGTGAAAACGAAAAAGCATATAAATATATACAGCGGGCAGCGGAGCTAAGCCCAGATGATGCACATATTTTACTACAATATGGCGTACTTGAGATGGAACTGCAAAATTTTGAATACGCATATGAGCTGATTCATACAGCGTATAGCTTGGAGCCTGGCGAGTCAGAGATTTTGTTTATGCTAGCAGAGGTTTCGGGGTGCATGGGGCTTATGCATGATGCGCAAAAGTACGCGCAAATGTATGTAGATCAAGAGCCGGACGGAATGTATGCGTCAGAGGCACTGGATATTTTGGATTTTGTGAACATCGAACCAGAGCTTTATGAAGAGTTCGATGAAGATGATGCGGACAAAATGCTTGCGCAGGAAAAGGCGCGCCGTTTAATGGAAAAAGGGCAGTTTGAGCAGGCAATTGAGGTGCTAGAAGAAACGATTGAGCGCTTCCCAGAGCTGTGGAATGCGTACAATAATTTAGCGCTAGCATACTTTTATTTGGGCGATCATGAGCAGGCACGTACACTTCTTTACACAGTGTTACGTGACAATGTTGGTAACTTGCATGCACTATGTAATTTAGCGGTATTTGCGTATTATGAGAAAAATCAAGACGAGCTTGATAGTCTACTTGAAGTGCTGAAAAAAATTCAGCCATACGAGTGGGAAAACCGTCACAAGCTCGGTGCGACACTTGCACTGATTGGTGAGTATGAGGAAGCATATAAATGGCTGCGCTCAATGAGTAAGCGCGGCTATGAGGGCGACCCAGGATTTTATTTTTGGCTTGCACAGTCTGCGTATTTTTCAGGGCAGGAGGAGATTGCGAAGGCGGCATGGAATTCACTGCTTGAGCTCGATCCGTCGAAAGAAGGCTTTGAACCGTGGGCGAATCTAGAGTCAGCAGGCTTGCGTAATTCAGCAGAAAATCACCGTGATTTTATTTTACGGAAGCTCTCTGATAAAGAAGTAGCGGACCGTATGTTTGGTCTGTTTTTATTAAAGCGTTCGGCGCATAAACAGGAAATACTTGCACACCCTACATTACTTGATGTATCTGGCTATAAAGAGCTAGAAAAGCTAAGCTTAGCCTATGCGCTCGATCATCCATTTAATGAGCGTGTTAAAGAAGAGCTCTATTTTGTTCGTTTAATGGAAGTGGCAGAGCAAATTGTTGCAGCAAATGACACGATTTCGATTGAAATCGCACAAATTTTAAGCACCTGGTTCTCGCTCAGCGAAATCGCGTATACGAAGGGCTATACGTTCAAAAATCCGACAGCTCTTGCTGCAGCAATGGAATATACATTTTATACAGCCGTTGAAGAGGCGGTAACGAAAAAGTATGTGGCTGAAAAATACAGTACTAGTGTTGCAACACTGACAAAATATTGTGATGTGCTCTATGAATTTGTCCCGTCTGATTTGGTAGAGTAACTGAAATAAAGCAACATACTTGCCATCAGTAGGCGAATCGCATACTCTAAATTGAGAGAATTTGTTTGGAAGTTAGAGGAGGATATTATCATGACAGAAGAAAAAATTTATGACGTAGTAATTATCGGCGCAGGCCCAGCAGGGATGACTGCAGCTGTTTATACATCACGTGCAAACCTTTCCACACTGATGATTGAGCGCGGTATTCCAGGCGGTCAAATGGCAAATACAGAGGAAGTAGAAAACTATCCTGGTTTTGGCCATATTTTAGGCCCTGAGCTTTCAACAAAAATGTTCGAGCACGCGAAAAAATTCGGAGCCGAGTATGCTTACGGTGATGTATCAGAAATTATCGACGGTGAAGAATATAAAACAATTATTTCAGGTAAAAAACAATATAAAACACGTACAATCATTATCTCAACAGGTGCAGAGTACAAAAAAATGGGCGTGCCGGGCGAACAAGAGCTTGGCGGACGTGGTGTAAGCTATTGTGCAGTTTGTGATGGGGCATTCTTCAAAAACAAAAACTTAATCGTTGTTGGTGGCGGTGACTCAGCAGTTGAGGAGGGTGTGTATTTAACACGCTTCGCAGACAAGGTAACAATCGTCCACCGACGTGATCAATTACGTGCACAAAAAATCTTACAAGACCGTGCATTCAACAATGAAA
This sequence comes from Solibacillus sp., assembly GCA_040274725.1. Classification (GTDB taxonomy): domain Bacteria; phylum Bacillota; class Bacilli; order Bacillales_A; family Planococcaceae; genus Solibacillus. The sequence goes on from JBEMAQ010000013.1 coordinate 75,365, forward strand.
AGGTTGATTTCATCTGGAATTCAACGGTAAAAGAAGTAAATGAAAAAGGCGGCAAAGTAGGCAGTGTGACATTAATGTCAACTGTAGACAGCACAGAATCAGTTGTTGAGGCGGACGGCGTATTCGTTTATGTTGGTATGCAGCCACTTACAGCACCATTTGCGTCACTGAATATTTTAACGAGCACAGGCTATGTGTTAACAAACGAAAAAATGGAAACAACAGTGCCTGGTATTTATGCAGCAGGTGACGTGCGTGACAAAACATTACGCCAAATCGTAACAGCTACGGGTGATGGTAGTATCGCGGCACAATCTGCACAGCACTATATCGAAGAGTTAAAAGAAAAGTTAAGCTTAGCGTAATCTAGCTGTAATCAGTTTGTCATAAAGGTTCGGTATACTAAAGAGATAATTACCCCCTTTTTAATCAGGTTGTTCCGGTGTTTTTTAGCGCACGGGGCAGCCTTTTTTGTTGAGTAAAGCGCCTGTCCGCAACGAAAATCAGTCCCTCATTTAAAAGGTCACCAATTATTTGAAGAAGATTTGCTCACTATATGTTAACAGCACATCCAAGCACCAAACGTAGACGCATAGTTTTTACACGCGTTATAATAGAAATAGAATAGCTATATTTCCAATGAAGAGAGGTGTTTTCATGCAACGTATAACAAACTTATTAGCCGTTCAAGATGGCCAGGTACTGCTCTTACAAAAGCCGAGACGTGGCTGGTATGTTGCGCCGGGTGGGAAGATGGAGCCGGGTGAGTCAATTTATGATTCTGCTGTTCGAGAATTCAAAGAAGAAACGAATACGACGCCAAAAAATGTCCATTTAAAGGGCATTTATACAATGGTGATTAAAAATGCAGTAGGCGAGGTTGTGAATGAGTGGATGCTTTATACATTTATCGCAGACGGCATTGAAGGGACACCATTTGAAGAAACGCGTGAAGGCATCCTGACTTGGCAGCCGATTGAACAGCTAAAAGAGCTACCGATGGCTGAGGGAGATCGTACGAACTTGTTATTCGCGACGAACCACAAGGGCATGCAATATGGTACATTTGAATATACAGAGGATTTTGAGCTTATAAGTGAGCAAATCCAACAATCGATTGAACAATAGAAGGAGATGAAATTCGTGGGTCATAGTGAAGGCTATACACATGAGCTAGTCATTATTACAGGGATGTCTGGAGCTGGGAAAACAGTGGCAGTTCAAAGTTTCGAAGATTTAGGCTACTACTGTGTGGATAATTTACCACCCGAGTTATTAACTACTTTTTTAGCACTGATGCGCGATTCAGAAAAAAAAATTACACGTATTGCAGTCGTAATGGACTTACGTGGACGTGAATTTTTCGAAGCATTAATTGAGTCGCTAGATGCACTTCAATATGAAGAGGATTTAATCCCACGAATTTTATTTTTAGATTCAGATGATGCGACGCTCGTTCGTCGCTATAAGGAATCACGCCGCGCGCATCCATTAGCGCCGCACGGATTATTGCTTGGAGGGATCCAAAAGGAACGCGAGCTATTATCAGAGCTTAAAGACCGTGCGAAAACAATTGTTAACACATCAAAAATGAAACCAAAGGAGCTTCGTGAGCGTATTACAACAGAGTTTACGAATTTGACGAGCCCGACGTTTTCGGTGAATATGATGTCATTTGGCTTTAAGCACGGGATGCCGATTGACGCAGATTTAGTGTTTGATGTACGTTTCTTAAAAAATCCGTACTATGTAGAAGAGTTGCGCCCGAAAACAGGCTTACAAACAGAGGTCTCCTCCTACGTGCTAGCCACAGAGGAGACGCAGCAGCTCATTACAAAGTTAACGGACCTATTTACATTTATGATTCCGCAGTATCGCAAAGAAGGCAAATCACAGCTTGTCATTGCATTTGGCTGTACGGGAGGACAACATCGCTCGGTAACGCTTGCTGAGTATTTCGGTAAGCTACTTAGCCATACAGAACAGGTTGTCATTACACATCGAGATATCAATCATAGAAAGGATTGATGTAGTGAAGAAGAAAAAAACACGTGTTGTTGTTATTGGCGGTGGCACAGGACTGTCGACACTTGTGCGGGGCTTAAAGCTGTATCCTTTTGATATTACAGCGATTGTGACGGTTGCAGATGACGGTGGTTCATCAGGGCGTCTTCGTGATGATTATGACATCCCACCACCTGGTGATGTGCGTAATGTCATTGCAGCACTATCGGACGTGGAGCCATTAATTGAAAAGATGTTTCAGTATCGTTTTGCAAGTAAGGATGATTTAAATGGCCATTCACTTGGTAATTTAATGCTAACGGCGCTAACGGATATTACAGGCGACTTTAATCATGCGATTGCAGAAATGAGTAAAGTATTTAAGGTACATGGGAAAGTCATCCCTGCGTCCAATAAAAAGGTAACACTTCATGCAGAGCTAAAAGACGGGACAGTCATTAGTGGTGAGTCGAAAATCCCATCAGGACAGGCACCGATTGAGCGTGTGTATTTAGAGCCGCGAAACGTCAAGCCATTACCGGCAGCGATTCATGCAATTGAGCGCGCAGATTATATTTTAATCGGTCCAGGTAGCTTGTATACGAGTATTATCCCAAATTTACTTGTCAAAGGAATTGGCGATGCACTGTTACGTGCAAAGGGTGAGAAAATTTATATTTCAAATTTAATGACACAAAAGGGCGAAACGATTCATTATACAGCCTCGCAGCATGTGGAGGCGCTTCATGCACATATCGGTCAGCCATTTATCGAAACGATTATCATTAATGATTCGGAATTACCGAGTGCCATTAAAGAAAACTATAAAGAGGAAAATGCAGAACCAGTTAAGTTCGATATTGAACGTCTGCACGAGCTGGGACTGCAAATTATTCCGAAAAACATTGCGATGATTCAGGACGGTACAGTGCGTCATCAGGCTGTCAACGTCGCACAATGGTTAAATGAATATGTATGTGAAAAGGTTGAGATTGAGATGTAGGCATACATAAGGAAAGGGGGAGAGGTAGATGTCATTTGCATCGGAAACGAAAAAGGAATTGACGCAAATCGACACAGACGACGCGAGCTTAAAGGCGGAAATATCAGCCCTCATACGAATGAATGGATCACTTAGCTTTGCAAATCGGCAGCTGAGCTTGGATGTGCAAACAGAAAATGCAGCGATTGCTCGTAGGCTGTATACGATTCTGAAGAAGCTTTATCCATATAATATTGAGTTGTTAGTACGTAAGAAAATGCGTTTAAAAAAGAACAATGTGTATATTTGCCGTTTACGTGATGGCGCACGCGAACTGCTCACAGACCTTTGTATTATCTCGGATGATTTTCAGTTTAATCATTTGATTGCAAAGGAGCTTATTCCGAAAAATAATCAGCGTCGTAGCTATTTACGTGGTGCCTTTTTAGCGGGTGGCTCGGTCAATAATCCAGAAACGTCCGCGTATCACCTTGAAGTGTATTCGCTCTATAAGGAGCATGGTGAGGCGCTTGCAGATTTGATGAATTTCTTTGATTTAAATGCGAAAACAATTGAGCGTAAAAAGGGCTTTGTGACGTATTTAAAGGAGGCCGAAAAAATTTCGGATTTTCTCAATTTAGTCGGCGCAACGCAGGCGATGCTGAAATTTGAGGACGTGCGTATCGTGCGTGATATGCGTAACAGCGTCAATCGTATCGTGAACTGTGAGACGGCGAATTTGAATAAAACGATTAGCGCGGCACTTCGTCAGGTTGATAACATTCGATTCATTGATAACACAGTTGGTCTAGATAAACTTCCAGAAAAGCTACGGGAAATTGCGCGCTTACGTGTGGAATATAGGGACGTGACATTGAAGGAACTTGGCGAAATGGTGTCAACAGGCGTTGTGAGCAAATCAGGCGTCAATCACCGCTTACGTAAGCTTGATGAAATCGCGGATGCACTGCGCCGCGGCGAGGATGTTATTAAATAATCGAAAAAAATTAAAACGTTTTCAGAAAACTGTGATAGAAACATTGTTCTTTCCCTACAATTTCGATAAGATAAAGGAAACACGCTGAACGGTTGGTGGAGAGGAGTCGTACGAGAATGGTAGAGAAACAAGTAGAGGTAAAGCTGAAATCAGGCTTACAAGCGAGACAAGCAGCACTTTTTGTACAGGAAGCAAATCGTTTCAAATCAGATATCTTCTTACAAAAAGATGATAAAAAGGTCAACGCAAAATCAATTATGGGCATTATGAGCTTAGCTGTAGCAAAAGGTGTTAGTGTAACACTTTTGGCAGATGGGCACGATGCGGAAAACGCAATCGAGGCACTTACAAAGCAAATTGAAAAAGAAGACTAATTATGAGCACCTGCAAATCGATGTATTTGTAGGTGTTTTTGCATAATAAAAACTCGCCACCCATATAGTATGGATAGCGAGTACATGATGTTATAGTGAGTGGCGCTCTAGAATTTTGTCGATTAAGCCGTACTCTTTTGCTTGCTCAGCAGTCATGAAGTTATCACGATCTGTGTCACGAGCTAATGTTGCATACTCTTGACCTGTGTTGTCAGCCATGATTTTGTTTAATTTTTCGCGTAAGTGTAAGATGCGTTTTGCAGCGATTTCGATTTCAGTCGCTTGCCCTTGTGCACCGCCAAGTGGCTGGTGAATCATCACTTCTGCGTTTGGTAGGGCAAAGCGCTTGCCTTTTGCACCAGCAGAAAGTAAGAATGCACCCATTGATGCAGCCATACCGATACAAATTGTTTGTACGTTTGGCTTGATGAAGTTCATCGTGTCATAAATCGCCATACCAGCTGTAATAGAGCCACCTGGTGAGTTGATGTAAAGTGAAATATCCTTATCTGGATCTTCCGCCTCTAGGAATAATAGCTGTGCAACGATTGAGTTAGCCACGTTGTCATCAATGCCGCTTCCTAGTAAGATGATGCGGTCTTTAAGTAGACGTGAATAAATGTCATAAGCACGTTCACCGCGGTTTGTTTGTTCAATAACTGTTGGAATTAAGTTCATTGAAAATCCTCCCTCATTAGTAAAGGTTAAAATCGTATACTTTTCCTGAAATATGTATCTATCTCAGTTGTAATCTTATCATACACAGAATAGTCAAGGAAGGTCAAATGATAACTCTAATTTTCGTAGTTGAAAAATTCGTCTAATCTTTGTATAATAAGTAAGTCGTGATTTAGTCCGACTTTTTTTATTGAGTTTTTTACATCGCCTCCGTGGTTTAATGGATAAAACGCAAGATTCCGGTTCTTGAACTGGGGGTTCGATTCCCTCCGGGGGCGCCATTTTACTAATTGAGAAACCTTATACTATATGATTTGAAAAATCCTTGTGAATGTTGTGTACCCAATATTCACAAGGATTTTTTGCGTTAAATGCTGTACATTGTATAAGATTCCCAATTAATCGTAATGTAAACGTCGGTTGAAAAAATTTTTTAATGTAAATGTTCAGCTTCTTTTAGATAAATAAAGCCGCTAGTGTAGAAAAAACATTTTTTAGTCCTATTTCGAGTAGCTGGTGTGCCATTAAACTTTTCGAAACACAATGTAATGTTGCTTAGCGTAATTTATTTGCATGCGAACGCTATGTAATTGCTATTGGATTTTTCATTTCATAACTTTGATGAGTAACATCAGGTTGTCAATTGTTTGTGTAAGATAGATTTTATATTTATGATTAAAATTTTCAGAAAATATTGACAACTAAAGTTTACTATATGAAAATATAAAAAAACCTTTCCATTTATCGGAAAGTTGAAGAGAAAGTATAAAGGTTTGCTTTAAAATAATCTTTAGTAATTCCCGCTATCTGTTCGTGCAAGAATACGCTTTTTTCAAGAAGGGATGAAGACAACATGAACTGGCAAACATCTGAACAATTACACAAGCTAATCTGTCAACTTGTATCATGGGAAAGTGAAACATGTTCAGTAGGCGAGCAGCAATTCCCGCTCAAGCTAGAAAAAGAACTTCAACGGCTTCGATATTTTGAAAAGTATCCTGAGTATTTAGAGCTCGTTCAGGTAGATAAAGAGCGGCGGTTAATGTCGGCCTTTTATAAGCACAGTGATGCGGCAAAGACAGTGGTGCTAATTAGCCATTTTGATACGGTGTCTACCGAAGAATACGGGGCACTACAGCCATTTGCGACAAACCCAGTCCAATTAACGGAAAAGTTTCGTCAGCAGCCACATCTTTTAAATGAATCGGCACAAAAAGATTTATTTTCGGGAGATTACTTATTTGGGCGCGGTGTGATGGATATGAAAATGGGTTTGGCACTTCATATGCATTTACTCGAAAAAGCGAGTGAAGAGGAATGGCCGATTAATTTACTGCTCATTGCAGTACCGGATGAGGAAGTGAATTCTGCTGGGATGCGTGTAGCGGTTGAGCATATTGCACAGCTAAAAGAAAAAGAGCAGCTTGAGATTGCACTCCATTTAAATAGTGAGCCGTCCTTTTCACAGGACCCGACAGATTTGAATGAATATTTTTATACAGGGACAATCGGTAAGATTATGCCAGCTGCTTTATTTTATGGGAAGGAAACACATGTGGGTGAACCGCTTAAGGGCATGACCGCGAGTTTTCTTAATTCCTATTTAACGGCGGAAATGGAATGGAATGAAGCGTTTTTAGAAGAGGCAGAGGGTGAATATACACCGCTTCCTGTTGCGTTAGAGCAAAAGGATTTAAAGCTGCTTTACTCTACACAAACACCGTACCGAGCGTTTGCTTTATACAATGTTTTCTTAATGAGGCGTAGCGCGGAAGAAATCTTTACGATTTTTAGGCAAGTGGCAGAGCAGGCGATGGCTAAATGCCAGGCGCGCTATGAGGCCGTTTGTGCACAGCAACATGTCACACCAATTGGAAAAATTAATGTGCTGTCATATGAAGAGGTATATGCGTATAGCGTAAAAAAGCATACGCAAACCGTTGTAAATGACATCATTGAAAAGGTAATGAATAATGACGCACTTGATGACCGGAAAAAGAGTATTACGATTGCTGATCAGCTCATGATTCATAATCAAGAGCTTGCACCAGCGGCCGTTTTGTTATTTGCACCGCCTTTTTATCCGCCTGCAAGTTCAAAGGGAGAGGCACTCATTGAAGAATTATCTACGCTGTTACTGGAGCAGGCACAGGCACTCGATATCCCACTGAGTCAAAAGCATTATTTTAATGGAATCTGTGACTTGAGTTATTGTCAAAACTTATCCAATAATGGTTGGCATGCATATGAGGCGAATACACCGGTTTGGCAACGCTCGTACACCATTCCTTTTGAGGCAATGGAAGCGATTAGCGCGCCCGTAATGAATATCGGCCCATTTGGGAAAGACGCGCACCAAATTTCTGAGCGCCTTCATTTAAAAAGTGCATTAGAGGAAATGCCTAATATATTAACAATGGTTATAAAAAAAGTCACTGCACGAGTAAGTAGTTTTGATTTAAATGTTTAAAACCGCATCAGGCACATTTTTAATCGTTAAAATAATCACGGATGATGCTGTATGTTAATGGAGCTAACATACAGCATTTTTTTTACACTCTTATGAATAATTATTAAAAAATATGCTATTTTATGCCCTTATTAATTATATTAATGCACAAAAATGAAATAATAGTCATTTTTCCGAAAATTAAAAGTTGTATATTTATAACTATATTATTATAATGATGCATATGTTCTGAAAAATTAATAATTATGTAATGGTAAGTGCTTACACACATACAGTAGACGCATAATATTGTTGGAATGAAGTTGAGATGTAGTGTTAGTGAGTAAAATCGAGCGTAAATTATACGTTAAGCAGTATGACATTATAATGTTTTTTTATTCAAACTATTGTGAAAAAAATGACATAAAACTATAATAATACCAAATCGATTTTTAACTACGTACATAAATTGATTTTAGTTAATACATTATTTAGGAGGGGTTTTAATATGTTTACTAACAAAAAATGGTTCACATTAACGCTTGTTGCGGCACTAATGCTTGTACTTGCAGCATGTGGTGCATCTGATGAGGGGGCAGGTTCTAGCGTTGAAGGCGAGTCAGGTTCAGATTTCTCAAAAATTGTCGTTGGGACAGAGGCAACATTTGCACCGTTTGAATCAATGAATGATGCGGGCGAAATCGTTGGGATTGATGTAGATGTGATGAATGCAATCGGTGCAGAAATCAGCTCAGAAATTGAATTTAAAAACGTTGGCTGGGAGCCGTTATTCCAGCAAGTAACGAATGGTGAATTACTAATGGGCGCTTCTGGTATTACGATTACAGAAGAGCGTAAACAAACGTATGACTTTACAGATCCGTACTATGAGGCATCATTAATGATTGTTGTCAAAGAGGATTCACCAATTGCGACATTAGATGAATTAAAAGACAAAAAAGTTGCCGTACAAATTAATACAACAGGTCATGAGGCTGCTAAAAAGCTTCAAGGTATAGCAAGCGCAAAAATTTTAGCTTATGAGAACCAGCCAATCGCCCTACAAGAAGTAATTAATGGCACAGCAGATGCTGCACTGGGTGATAATGCGGTTGTGCTTGAGTACTTAAAAAACAATCCAAACTCAGGCTTAAAAACAATTGAGTCGGATGATTTTGAAAAAGAATACTACGGCTTCATGGTGAAAAAAGGTAACACAGAGCTACTTAATTTACTAAACGAAGGTCTTACGAAAATTAAAGAAAACGGTAAGTTAGCTGAAATTACAGGCCAACAAATCGACTAACTTCTTTCAGCGGAATTCTCTACTTTTAAGGTGTGAGATGCATACTAAACGTTCACTATTTTAGGGGTGTCCAAACACGCACTGAAAGAAGTTAAAGCCCCGGCGGATGTCATGGATTCGGAAAGGAATTCTTTGCGAAAAGAGGAAGTCAACCTAAAAGCGTCGCCTCGTGCGACAACGGTTGACTGACCCACATCGTGTGGGCCTAAAGCCGAATCCAGACGCAATTACGTCGAGGCGTAATTGATGTAAGTAAATACCTCGGAGAATGCAACGGATTTGACTCCTAGGAGTCAAATCCGAAATCATTTTGCCGAGGAAAAAAGGAGGTATTTCAGATGGACATCTTTGATATGCGTTGGGATATAATCTGGAACTACCGCGAGCTGTATCTCCGAGGAATTGGCGTGACGATTATCCTCACGATTTGTGGTTATGTTGGTGGTTTATTATTAGGGGTATTTTTAGGTCTTGGGAAAACGTCAGATAAAAAATGGATTTATTGGCCATGCAAGCTGTATGTTGACTTATTCCGCGGTACACCGATGCTTGTACAAATTTTACTTATCCACTTAGCGCTCATTCCGACAATATTCGGGCAATCGTTTGGCTATATGGTATCCGGGATTGTGGCACTTATTTTAAATAGTGCGGCATACAATGCAGAAATTTTCCGTGCAGGGATTCAGTCAATCGACAAAGGGCAAATGGAGGCAGCACGCTCACTTGGTTTAACACATAATCAGGCGATGCGTAAGGTTGTTTTACCACAAGCCTTCCGTCGTATGATTCCACCGCTTGGGAATGAATTCATTGCACTCTTAAAGGATTCGTCACTTGTCACAGTCATTGCCGCAAGCGATATTTTATATGCGAGTAAAGTTGTTGCGGGCGCGTACCAACGTTTCTGGGAGCCGTATTTAGTAGCTGCTGCACTGTATTTAATCCTTACATATGTTGTAACGAAAATTATCGCGTACACAGAACGACGCTTCAGCATTGAATACAACCCACGTAAGAAAGGGGAACGCGACCGATGATTAAAGTAGAGAATTTGCATAAGCATTTTGGGAAGCTTGAAGTATTAAAGGGCATTGATTACGAGATTCATGAGAAGGAAGTAGTCTGTGTGATTGGGCCGTCTGGTTCGGGGAAAAGTACATTCCTACGCTGCATTAACTTATTGGAAGAAGTAACGGACGGTGCGATTTATATTGAAGGTGTGAAAATTAATGATCCGAAAACGAATATTAATTCGATTCGTACCGAAGTAGGGATGGTGTTCCAGCAGTTTAACCTATTCCCACATATGTCAGTCATTGATAATATTACGATGGCGCCGATGCAAATTCGTAAATTGAACAAAAAGGATGCAGAAGCATTAGCGTTTGAATTACTTGATAAAGTAGGTTTACGTGCGAAGGCCGATAGCTATCCGCAGCAACTATCTGGCGGGCAACAGCAGCGTGTCGCCATTGCGCGTGCGCTAGCAATGAAGCCGAAAATTATGCTATTTGATGAACCAACATCTGCACTTGATCCAGAAATGGTCAACGAGGTGCTTGACGTGATGAAGGCTCTTGCAAAAGAGGGCATGACGATGGTTGTCGTAACGCATGAGATGGGCTTTGCACGCGAAGTAGGCGACCGTGTGTTATTTATGGATGGTGGCTATGTGGTAGAACAAGGGCATCCAGATGATGTGTTTGGTAACCCACAAAATGAGCGAACGAAGGCTTTCTTAGGGAAGGTTCTTTAAGAACAAAAGCGCTAAAGCGCCTGCCTAGCCCCGACAAGCGCTGGAGAGCCCGAAGTGAAAGTACGCTCTTTACTTTCACCCGAGGGATCGAAGCGACCTCGAGGGGCTGGCGCTTTAGCCTGGACGTAAAGTGAACTTTGCCTTAAGTTATCTAAAATGCGAAAATCTATAGTTTCCTTAACAGTAAATAAAGCTAGTTGACCACATGTGGTTCAACTAGCTTTTTATACTCACACGATATTCGCTGTTTTTGTTTTTGGAATGTCGATGGAAGCAGCTTTTATTACGGCATTCACAAGCACGTCCGCACCTTTTGAGCATTCCTCATATGTCGTATATTCATCCTCGCGATGGCTATAGCCTTTTGCACTCGGTACAAAAATCATTGTAGAAGGGATGTACTGTGCGACAAACTGCGCATCGTGACCCGCACCACTGTACATTTTATGATGTGAATAATTGAAGCCTTCCGCGCTTTCTAGTACAGCATCAATTAAGCTCGGTTCAAAAATCACCGTATCACGGTCCCATAATTTCGTATAGCTAAGTGCGCAGTTTTCGATTTCCTTTGGTAAATCAAAAATGATTTGCTCCACCTGCTGAATTACGGCAGGATCTTGATGGCGCGATTCGAATGAAAACGTTACTTGATTTGGAATCACCGTATGCACATTTGGATAGGCATTAATACGGCCAATTGTATACACGAGGTCCTCTGGTAATTCCTTTAGCTTACTTTGTAAAATTGAAATAATGTGCATCGCTGCAAACATGCTATCTTTACGCATTGAAATAGGCGTTGTTCCTGCATGATTCGACTCACCCGTTAACGTAATATCGTAGCATAACATGCCGAGGACGCCTTCTACGACACCGATATCTTTTTTGTAATGTTCTAAAACAGGACCTTGCTCAATATGAAGTTCGATATAGGCATGTGCATCTGTTAGCCGATTTGCTTCGTCGCCTTTGTAGCCACTCTCTTCAAGTGCTTGTTCGAAGGTGACGCCGTTTGGATCCGTAGACGCAAGCATGGCCGATTTATCAAAGCGTCCACATAATACACCGGAGGCCATCAGGGAAGGTTCAAAGCGGGCGCCTTCTTCATTTGTGAAGTTGACGATTGTAAGAGGATGCTGCAGCTCAATTTTTTCGTCGATAATCGTTTGGACAGCTTCAAGTGCGGTCAACACGCCGAGCACACCGTCAAAGCGTCCACCTTTAATAACAGAATCTAAATGGGAGCCGATAACGATTGGCAGGTTATTCGTTTTAGCAGGGAGCGTTGCGTACATTGTCGCCATATCATCTGTTGTCACAGTCATGCCGAGATTTGTACAAATTTCCTTTAGCTGATCGCGTGCTGCGATATCCTCCTGTGACAAGCTAAGACGTGTCACTCCGCCATTTTCGGTCGCACCAAACTGACTAAAAAGCTCAATCTGTTTTTGGAGTCGTTCACGATTAGTTTTAAGCATTTTGTAGCCTCCTTCATCAGAAATATACATTAACTTTAGCACCATCATTGAAGGAAATTACATGTACTTATTGTAAAAATGTTACAATATTGATATAGACACTATGTTAAGTGAGGGGGACTGCTTTTTGATCAGTGTAAAGGAAGTTTTGCAGAGAAAGCATTTTGCTTGTGCCAAAGTTGTTGCTGGACATGAAGGTCTGGACCGAACGATTAAATGGATTCATATTTTAGAAGTGGATGATGTGAAGCATTTTATTCAAGGAAAAGAGCTTATTTTGACGACAGGTGTTGTGCTGAAGGATAATGAGCAAGGTTTTCTTCAGTTTGTACAGCAGCTTAGTAATTTAAATGTAGCAGGGCTTTGCATTGAGCTTGGGATGTATATCGACTCGGTTGCACAATCAGTCATTGACTTAGCAAATAACTTGAAATTTCCACTTATTGTGTTTGAAGAAATTGTGCCGTTTAGAGAGATCACGCAAGATTTGCACACATGTATTGTGCACCAGCAATACGATGTACTGAAGCAATTAGAGGACTACTCACAAAAAATGAATCAATATATTTTAAAGGTGAGTGACAAAGTAAAGGTTTTGCAATATATGCAAAAGTATTTAAAAGTGAATGTCTATTTTGAAGTAAATAAAGGGGCAAGCCTCGCTTTCCCGAATAAGAAATTGGAAAATTACAAAAACTTTATTGATACCTTGGGCAGTCGTTATAAGGCCAGTAGCGAGATGAATTTGTTTGATACGGCGTATGGCACGGTTTATATTTATTCGGACAAGCGCGTCATTACCGAGCTAGATGCGCTCATTTTGGACCGTACCGTCATTGCGTTGTCACAATTTGTGCTGCGTGATTTATATATTGATGAAAAATTGGAGAACGAGAGCCGTAAATTTTTCGAGAAGTGGCTAGATGGTGAAAATAATGATGAAGAAATCCTTTATTTCATTGAAGAAATTGACGGCAAACTAAAGAAAAGTGGCTGGATGGTGATGATTCATCAACTGAAGCGCAAAAATATTAAAAATGATTTGACGAATTATAAAATTAATTTGCGCCAGTCACTGCAAAAGGAAGGCTTTTATACATTCATTGTTGAGCAGTCGCAGTATTTGATTTTTATATTGAGTGATGTCACACCTGAGATTTCGTACAAGGAGCGTATGAAGCGTGCGATGAATGACATTATTAAAGAGTACCGTATGGATACGTTGATTGCGGTCGGTAAGTATGTGCGTCATTATAATGAACTGAAGGAAAGCTACGAGACCGCGCAGGAGTCGCTGCAAATTCGTATGAAGGATATGGAGCATTCGTATTTTTATGATGAGCTTGTATTGCATCATATGATTCGCGTCCTACAGCATAATAATAGCTTAATGAAGCTCGCCAAGGAGAAAATTGATAAGCTACATCAATATGACCGCAAAAATAACGGCAATTTGGTGCAAACATTAACTATCTATTTTCAATGCAATGGCTTGAAGAAGGAAACCGCAGAAAAGTTATTTATTGTGCGCCAAACACTGTATCATCGCCTCGAAAAAATTGAGCAAATTATTGGCAGTGATTTTATGAACTATGAGAACCGTCTTTGTTTAGAGATGATGTTGCTCATGACGCAGCATAATTACAAAAAGCTATTGCGTGCTTAATCTGAAACAATCGACTTCCTTGTGAGGTCGATTTTTTTTTGAATAAAAATCATACGCGGGCATATAAAAATGGTAGCGATGAAAAAACGATATGGGAGTTTGATGTTAAATTTTATTACATTTTATGATAGTAATTATCAATTAATGTAAAAAAATATAACATAGAAAGGTTCGTTTTTTACTTTCTGTCCACAAGTTTAATTCTACTACATTACTTTTTGTATATTAAATTACCAAAAAATCTAAAGTAAAATCAATTTTATAGCGGAAAGACTAGATTTTTTATCAATTCTTTTAAGAGGATTTTGATGAAAGTTAAAAGTAGGAGGGAAAGCAAATGAAAAAAATCATTACAGGTGGAACAATTGTGACGGCAACGGATACGTATCAGGCAGATATTTTGCTTGAAGACGGGATCATTACGCAAATTGCGAAGAGCTTGTCTGTTGAAGGAGCAGAAGTGATTGATGCAGCGGGTAAAATCCTATTTCCAGGCGGTATTGACCCACATACCCATCTTGATATGCCGTTTAATAATACGGTAACAGATGACGACTGGGAATCAGGAACGATTGCAGCGGCATTTGGCGGCACAACAACGATCCTTGATTTTTGTATTAGTGCTGGCTCACCGACTTTAATGGATGCAATTGATACGTGGCACAGTAAATCAAAGGACAAGGCAGTCATTGATTACGGCTTCCATTTAATGATTGGAGACTTAAATGAAGCGCGTTTGAAGGAATTGCCAGAAGCATTAGAAAAGGGTGGCATTAGCTCAATCAAAGTATTTTTAGCCTATGCAAAGGAATTTCAGGCGACAGACCGCACATTATTCCAAGCATTTAAAGTAGGGAAAAAGCTTGGTGCAACAGTCATGGTGCACTGTGAAAACGGCTCGGTCATTAATGAGCTAGTAGAGGAAGCAAAGGCAAATGGCCAAACAGAGCCCATTTATCATGCACTGACACGTCCGCCTGAGGTTGAGGGAGAGGCGACGAAACGTGCCATTGAGCTAGCGAATTTAGCTGGGGCAAAGCTTTATGTTGTACACGTAACGTGCAAAGAGGCGGTAGACGAAATTATCTCCGCGCGCAATAAAGGCTATGACGTGCTTGGAGAAACATGTCCGCCTTATTTAGTGCTCGACCAAACAGCGCTAGAGAAGCCGAATTTTGAGGGAGCAAAATACGTGTGGTCACCACCACTTCGACCAGTGGAACATCAACAAGTATTATGGAATGCACTAAAGGCAAAGCAGCTACAAACAATTGGTTCTGACCAATGCTCGTTTAGCTTTGACGGTAAGAAGTCACTTGGCAAGGACGACTTCTCAAAAATTCCAAATGGTGGCCCGTTCATTGAGGATCGCTTCTCTGTCCTGTATTCAGAAGGAGTGGCGAAGGGGCGCATTACGGAAAATGAATTCGTCGATATGATTTCAACGCAGTCCGCAAAAATTTTCGGCCTATTCCCGCAAAAAGGGACGATTGCAGTTGGCTCGGATGCGGATATCGTGTTATTTGACCCGGCAGCGAAACGCACGATTTCAGCACAAACACATCATATGAATGTGGACTATAACGCCTTTGAAGGACTAGAGGTGACGGGTGAGCCGGTCAGCGTACTTGTACGAGGGGAGTACGTGATCAAAGATAAAGAGTTCGTCGGTACATTAGGTAGCGGTAAGTATATTCGCCGTGAAGTGAAAGCTTCAGAAACAGTAACTTCATAATGTAGAGAGAAAGCTTAAGTAGTAACAAATCACGCTGGAGAGAGGGTTGTTATGAAATGAGTAAACAGTTAGCGAAAAACTTCGAAGAGATTTTTGGAGGGCTGACGACATACGCGGCAACAGTAGAGGCGAATCGCTGCCTTTATTGCTATGACGCACCATGTATTCAAGCTTGTCCAACAAGTATTAATATTCCGAGCTTCATTAAAAAGATTGCATCAGGTAATATGAAGGGCTCTGCGCGCGTCATTATGGAGTCAAACCCTGTCGGTGCAAGCTGTGCTCGAGTTTGTCCAACATCCGAGCTTTGTGAGGGAGCGTGTGTGTTGAATAGTGAAGAAAAGCCGATTCAAATTGGTCATCTACAGCGCTATGCAACGGATTGGTTACGTGAAACAGATACAAAGCTATTTGACGTACAGCCGCAAAATGGAAAAAAAGTTGCGGTCATTGGTAGTGGTCCAGCAGGCTTATCTGCAGCGCGCGAGTTAGCACTGCTTGGTTATGCAGTAACCATTTACGAGGCTGACGAAAAAGCAGGCGGCCTAAATTATTACGGCATTGTATCCTTCCGCTTGCCGCAAGATGTGGTGGAGTGGGAAGTGAAGCAAGTTGAAAATTTAGGTGTTACGATTCGTACAAGCACAAAAATTGGTGAAGATGTATTAATGGATGAGTTACTAGAAAATTACGACCGTATTATTTTAGCGGTTGGTATGAGTAAAGTACCGACACTTGGCGTAGAGGGTGAAGAGCTGTCAGGCGTGTATGATGCAATTGAGTTTGTAAAGGAATCTAAAGCAAGTATTCCAGAAGTTGTGCTCGGTAAAAAGGTTGTGGTCATTGGTGCGGGAAATACCGCGATTGATGCGGCAACGTGCTCGGTTCGCTTAG
Organism: Solibacillus sp.; assembly: GCA_040274725.1. GTDB lineage: Bacteria > Bacillota > Bacilli > Bacillales_A > Planococcaceae > Solibacillus. Next base: position 91,687 of record JBEMAQ010000013.1, read on the forward strand.
GTGCAGAGAAAGTGCAAATTGTCTATCGCCGTACAGCAAAAGAGATGACAGCCTATGATTTTGAATACGACTTTGCCAAACAAGACGGTGTCGAGTTCAGATGGCTATCGATGCCGAAAAAAATTCTCGGCAATGAGCAGCAGGAAGTAACGGGTTTACAATGTGTGAAAATGAAGTTAACACAATTAGCGGACGGTAAAGGTACGCTAGAGGAAATCCCTCATTCTGAATTTATAATCGAGACAGATGCCGTCATCCGAGCAATCGGTCAGTCGAAGCATAGCGAGCTCATTGCGCATATGGGCCTCGCGAATACACGCGGTGTAGTCGATGTTGATCTGACGACGCTAAAAACATCGAACGCAAAAATTTATGCATGCGGTGATGTGATTTTTGGTAATGGCTACGGCGAGGCAACAGTTGTATCGGCTGCTCAGCAAGGAAAAGATGTCGCCTATGCGATTCATCAAGAGCTTGTTGAAGTAAGTTCAGAAAGTGCATAGGGGGGATTTTTATGGCAGATTTACGTATTAATTTTGCTGGGATCGAGTCACCGAATCCGTTTTGGCTCGCATCAGCACCACCGACAAACTCAGGCTATCAAGTGCAGCGCGCATTTGAAGCGGGCTGGGGCGGTGCAGTGTGGAAAACGCTCGGCGATCCGATTTTAAATGTATCATCACGCTTTGCGGCGGTGAGCTTTAACGGACAGCGTGTCGCGGGCTTCAATAATATCGAGCTTATTACCGACCGTCCGCTTGAAGTGAATTTAAAAGAAATTTACGAAACGAAAAAACGCTTTCCAAACCATACAATTATTGCATCACTCATGGTGGAGCCAAAAGCAGAAAAATGGCATGAAATCGTCAAGCGCGTACAAGATGTGGGTGTTGATGGCTTTGAGCTAAACTTTGGTTGTCCACACGGCATGGCCGAGCGCGGCATGGGTGCAGCATCTGGTCAGGTGCCAGATTTAGTAGAAAAGCAAACGTACTGGGCAAAGGAATACGCGGAAGTTCCAGTCATCGTCAAGCTAACACCAAACATTACAGACATTACGGTCACAGCAGAGGCGGCGGTGCGCGGTGGTGCGGATGCCATTAGTATGATTAATACCATTAATAGCTTAGCAGGCGTTGATTTAGATTCATGGAATACAATTCCACATGTTGGTAATAAAGGCGCACATGGTGGCTATTGCGGTCCAGCTGTAAAGCCAATTGCACTCAATATGGTTGGGGAGTGTGCGAGAAATCCACATGTGAATGTACCAATCTCAGGTATTGGTGGCATTTCCAACTGGAAGGATGCCGCTGAATTTATTTTGATGGGCTCGACAAGTGTCCAAGTATGTACAGCTGCGATGCATCACGGCTTTAGTATTGTTGAGGACATGATTGATGGTCTTAGCAATTACTTAGATGAAAAAGGGCTTGTTTCCGTTATGGATTTAGTTGGACAAACCGTGCCGAAATATTCGGATTGGGGTGACCTGGACTTAAATTATAAAGTCGTCGCAGAAATTAATAATGATGTGTGCATTAACTGTAACAAGTGTCATATCGCCTGTGAGGACACGTCGCATCAATGTATCGAGCTGTATACAGAGGACGGCAAGCCGATGTTAAAGGTGCGTGAGGAGGACTGTGTAGGCTGTAATTTATGTTCGATTGTGTGCCCTGCGGAAGGGGCAATTATCATGAAGGAATTACCACATACACAAGCGCCAATGACATGGAATGAACGCCAAGCACTATTAACAACCTTTAGTGCAAAGTAGCATGAGCACACAATCAATAAAAATGAGGTGTTTACATGGCAGAGTATAAATTAGTCGCAGAAGAAATTGAACAAATTGATCAATTATTAAGTGACGGCTATGAAATAAAAAGTGTAAAAGAGGATTTAGAAGGTGCTTATGTTACCTTTATAAATCCTTCAAATAGTGATGAACGCATTTTGCATATCAAGATGGCAAATACCCGCAAATATTTCTCCTCTAAATTACTCGAACAAATGAGTAGCTAAATGGGTTTGAATCGAAAAAAGAGTACGTCAACGTAATGTTGACGTACTCTTTTTCATATTTTGAGCTGTTAGTTCGGCATATTTTTTGCTTTTTGCGCTTCACCAAAGGCGTTTAGCATTGTGGACATATCGTTTGGTGACAGTTTTGGTACTTGGTAGTAGCCGTGTTTGTTTTGATAAAGTGCGACCTCATAGGCCATTTCGACGCAGTTTGGTACAGAATCTTGTAAAACGCGGCGCACAACTGGATTTGTCGATTCAAGTGCAGCTGCTGTTTTCCCTGTTGCTCCCATTTTATGCATGCTAAGCAGTGAGCCTGACAAGATTTCATCATTTACTTCATTGGCCGACTGAATTGGCTTTTTCGGCTGGCCAGGTGTAAGCCCGTACGTATAATCATTGCCCATTTGCATATTATAACTGCGAGTTGGGTGCTTCGGATCATGCCCTGTTTTGAATGCCTCCACGGTAATATTGTATTCGTCTAGCATAAACGCATATTGGCGATCTAAAATGCCCAGTAATTCTGTATCCTGAATTTGGTCACGCATGAGGACACATTGGTTCAGTCCGGCAATCATGCCGCTAAGCACTTCATGGACATCAAGTAATTCGTGCGCACCGTGATTTGTAGAAAATGATTGATTATTGTCTTGACCTTCTTGGGATTGGGTAAACATAAGTAAAAACCTCCAATTTAAAGTGTGTTACGAAGATAGTGTGGCAGTTACCGTGGAGAGTTATGCATAGGAAGTACAAATTTAAAATTTGGGGTGATTACATGAAAAAAGCAGGAAGTGGCATCATGATTATTGGAATACTTATTGTGTTAATTATCATCTCTCTCCTTATGATTGTGCCGAAGTATAATAGCTTAGTGCAGGGTGAGGAGCAGGTTGACGCGAAATGGGCACAGGTTGAAACGCAGCTGCAACGTCGTTTTGATTTGATTCCAAATTTAGTGGAAACAGCGAAAGGTTATGCGGCGCATGAGGAGCAAGTATTTACAGAAATTGCGGAGGCGCGGACAAAATACGGCGGTGCTTCGTCCGTTGAGCAGGCCGCTGAGGCGAATAATGAATTAACAGGCGCATTAAGTAGACTAATGGTCATTGTGGAGAACTATCCAGATTTAAAGGCAAGTGAGCAGTTTATGAAGCTTATGGATGAGTTAGCGGGCTCTGAAAATTTAATTGCGACGGCGCGTGAAGGTTACAATGAAGAGGTACGCGTATTTAATAGTAATGTGCGCACATTCCCAGGTAATTTAATTGCAGGGATTTTTGATTTTGAGCAGAAAGCGTATTTTGAGGCAGCGGCAGGAGCAGAAACTGCACCGTCTGTCGATTTTAGTAACTAGAAAGGAGAGGCGTACATGCGCGTGTGGATCATAAGTGTATTGTTCCTGTTATTTTCATCGACAGTGTACGCACAATTGCCAGCTACACCGAGTGTTAATTCCTACGTCTATGATTATGCAGAGGTGATTGATGAGGAGATTGAGCAGCAGCTAATTACTGCAGCACAAGATTTGGAGGAGTCGACGGGCAATGAGGTTGTCTTAATGACGATTGATACGATTGGCGAGATGGAGCCATTTGAATTTGGGACACAGCTAATGCGTGAATGGGGTATTGGTGACGCGGAGAAAAATAATGGCATGCTGATTTTTGCGACGACGAACCAAGGACCGGGACAAAATGATGTATGGATTTCGGTTGGACAAGGGCTTGAGGGGATGTACCCAGACGGCAAGCTTGGGCGGATGATTGACGACTATATGCTCGGATATTTAGCGAATGGTGATTATACAAATGCCTTCGCAAATATTTTTAATGTCATCTATACAGAGCTCGGTGGTGAGTCGGTCGAATCACCTGTGGATGTATCGGGCGGCAGTGACTTCGTTTTTGCGATTGTTGTATTTTTAGTCATCCTGTATTTAAGTATGAGTAAATTTGGTGGCGGTGGTCCAGGTGGCAGACGTCGTACGGCGAGACGTGCTTATACAGCAGGTGGTTATGGTGGTTATTATGGCGGCGGCTTTGGTGGCAGCTCATCAGGTGGATTTGGTGGCTTCGGTGGTGGTGGCTCTGCAGGAGGCGGCGCGGGTCGGAGTTTTTAATTGAATTGTAAAGAAGAGACTTATGGAGACAGTATATACTGCGCCAGAAGTCTTTTTTTGTTGAAAAAACGTTTATTCTTTTTTTTACTTAAAGTATTATATTAATAAGGAATAATTTACCTGTCTGTTCTGTAGGATATTTCGTTATAAATTTATAGCGCATTGAGAGAGTACAACGGTTCACAGAGGCGGCTGTGCTGTCGGATTAATTATTTTAGCGAGCGCATGTCACGCTCTGTATTTCAATTAGGAGGAGGATGTCGATGCGAGTAATATTATGCAGTATTTTGTTTTTGCTATTTTCAGTTCCGGTATTTGCAGAAGTGCCGGCAAGACCCGATGTCAATCCACATGTCATTGATTATAGTAACGTACTAGATGACGGGGCAGAAGAGGAAATGCGTGCCTTTATTGAACAAATAGAGGAGGAAACCACAAATCAAATCCTCTTGATGACGATTGATACAATCGGTGAGTTGGAGCCGTTTGAATTTGGACAGCAAACGATTCGACAGTGGGGGATTGGGCAGCAAGACGTCAATAATGGCCTGTTTATTTTCGCCACAACAGAACAAGGTGAAGGGGAAAATGATGTCTGGATTGCGACAGGACAAGGCCTAAGTGGTCAATTTCCGGATGGCAAGCTTGGGCGTATTATTGATGCGTATATGATTCCTTCATTAAAGGACGGTGACTATACAACCGCCTTTGTTGATGTACTGGATCAAATTGGCTATGAAATGATTGGGATTATAGACGATGCCGACCCAGGGGAATACACAGATTCCGAATTAGAAGAAGATTTAACTTGGGGAGATATAATGTGGTTGCTCGTGATTGTTATCGGGCTTATTATTATTTTTATTTTTGTTATAGGACGTGGTGGCGGCAGCGGTGGCGGTGGTTCCGACGATAGCTACTATAGTGCGTATGATAGCAGTAGCAGCGGTTCGTCTGATAGTGGCTATGGCGGCGGTGATTCTGACGGCGGCGGATCAGGACGTAGCTTTTGAGAATGCAGAAAATTCTTATTATTGCCGTAACCCTTTGTGAGTAAATACGTATAAAAATAGATAAAACAGATTGGAGCTGAGATGATGAAAGCGAAAAGTGGATTAATTATTGGTGGAATTATTGTTGCGATTATATTAATTGGCGCGTTAGTCATTGGTGGGAAATACAATGGTTTAGTACAAGGTGAGGAGCAAATTGATGCACAGTGGGCACAGGTGGAAAACCAGCTACAGCGTCGCTTTGATTTAATTCCGAATTTAGTAGAAACAGTGAAGGGCTATGCGGCGCATGAGGAAGAGCTATTTGCGAATATTGCAGCAGCACGCGCGCAGTATAGCGGTGCCTCAACAGTAGAGGAATCAGCGGCAGCGAATGATGAATTAACAGGTGCACTGAGCCGACTGTTAATGATTGTCGAAAACTATCCAGATTTAAAGGCCAATCAACAATTTACACAGTTGATGGATGAGCTAGCAGGTACAGAAAACCGTTTGGCAGTTGCACGTCAAGATTACAACGAGGCGGTACGTGGATTTAATAGCAATGTTCGCACGTTCCCAGGTAATTTAATTGCAGGGATGTTTGGCTTTGAGGTGAAAGATTACTTCGAAGCAGTAGAGGGGGCAAGTGAAACACCAGCTGTAGACTTTAACAACTAGGAGGAATCTGATGCGCGTCACATTGTTCAGTCTGTTATTTCTGTTATTTTCAGCCATTGGGTTTGCATAGGTGCCCCCAGCGCCCGCTGTAAATGAACAGGTATTTGATTATGCAAATGTGATTTTACAGCGGCATTTTCAGCTGTGCTTAATGTGATAAAGCAAGAAATGCTCGGTGAAATAGAGAATGCGGACCCAGAAGCAATGGAAGGTGAGATGGGAAATTTCGAATTGATTTTATGGCTACTTGTATTTTTAGTTATAGTTGTGATAGCTTTGTGGATTATTTGGACAGTTATTAAAATCTTTATTTTTATGATTAATGATGAGAGTGGTAGCAGTAGTGGTACTAGCTCATCAGATGATAACTATTATGATAGTGGCAGCAATTCTTCCTCCGACGATTCCGGCAGCTTTGGGGGAGGAGATTCAGACGGCGGTGGCGCTGGACGGAACTTCTAAAGATAAAATTCCATTTTGGCAATGAGCTGAAATGGAATTTTTGTTGTTGTTGCTTATAATGGAAAGGAAGGGGGAGTAAATATGCGAATTCAATTTTACAGTCGGCCACACTGCGAGCTTTGCGAGGAAGGTTTGCGCACATTAAAGCTTGTACAGGAAGATGTGCCGTTTGAGATAGAGGCTATTAATATCGAGGATGATGATATGCTACACGAGAAATATATGCTGATGATTCCAGTTGTCGTACTAGATGACGAAATCTTGCAGTACGGGCAGTTAGATTATCCAACATTACTTGAAGCGATTATGGGAGAATAATCGCTTCATTTTCTCGGAACTTCTTGTATTTTGTTTGCAAAGAAATAGTATTCGTATTATAATGATGGCAAGAAATATTTTTTTACCCTAAGTGGGACAATTAATATTTTAGTGGGACTGAATTTGTCCATATAACGAGTAAAGCAGGTGTTGCAATGGACAATTTGGCATTATTTGAAGCGCAGCGTCAGCTTGTACCAGAGCTTGATCCACTTATGCAAAAGCGCTTCCGTATTTTGCAGGCGATTCAAACATACGGTCCAATTGGTCGTCGCACATTAGCTGAGCAGGTGAAGCTAACGGAGCGAGATATTCGTAATGAGTTAACGTTGCTTGCTGAGCAACAATTAATTTTTGTGCAAACAAAAGGTGTAAGTTGTACGCAGCAAGGGTATGAGGTATTGGAGCAGTTGGGTAAGCTATTTCATGAATTATCTGGATTAGCACACAAAGAAAAGCAGTTAGCAGAGCTATTGCAAATTGAGCAAGTGATTATTGTGCCAGGGGATGTTGCAAAGGATTCGTTTGTGTTAGAGCAACTCGGAAAAGAGGCAGCGATACGCTTAGCGACATTTGCCAAACCCGCAAGTAAAATTGCAGTTACAGGTGGTAGCTCAGTTGCAGCAATCACGCATTATTTAGCGCCTTCACCGAATTTTCACGATGTGCAGTTTATCGCCGCACGCGGTGGCATGGGTGATGAGATGCCGAAGCAGGCAAATACACTCGCCTCAAAGTTTGCGAAGCGCACCGAAAGTACGTACCGTACATTGTTTATGCCGGAGTATTTGAGTGAGCAGGCATACCAGGCAATGAAGAATGAGCCGATTGTTGAAGACATGATGGCGCTTTATGAGGATGTAGATATCGTCATTCATGGGATTGGTGCTGCACAGGAAATGGCCACGCGTCGTAAAAGCTCACTTGAGGAAAGAACATTGCTTGAAGAAAAAGGGGCAGTCGGTGAAGCATTTGGCTATTACTTTGGCGAAGATGGGCAGGTTGTTCATCAAATCCGCACAATTGGCATTCAGCTGGAGCAAGTGAAAAAATGCAAAAAAGCGATTGCGATTGCAGCCGGCGAGGAAAAGGCGCCTGCGATTCGCGCTTACTTTAAAAACGCCGCACATCATACGGTTTTAATTACCGATGAGCGCGCGGCACATGAATTGTTAAGTAATTAGAACGTTGTGCCACAAGCACAAATAAACATACATTGGAGGAATTTTTCATGGTATTACAGTTAGCAATCAACGGTTTTGGTCGTATTGGCCGCTTAGTATTCCGCGAGGCGATGAAGCATGAGGAATTTGAAATTGTTGCAGTCAATGATTTAACAGATGCAGGTCAATTAGCGCATCTTTTAAAATATGATTCAGTTCACGGTGTATATGATGCAGACGTACAAGCAGAGGGCGATGCATTCATCGTAAACGGCAAGCGTATTCAGGTGTTCTCTGAAAAGGACCCAGCTAACTTACCATGGGGCGAGTTAGGTGTAGATGTTGTGCTTGAATGTACAGGTAAATGGCGTTCAATGGAAGAGGTATCACGCCACGTGCAAGCAGGTGCGAAAAAAGCAATTCTTTCAGCGCCAGCAAAAGGCGATATGCCAACATTCGTGATGGGCGTAAACCACGAGGATTACGAGCCGTCAATGGATGTTATTTCAAATGCATCGTGTACAACGAACTGCTTAGCACCACTTGCGAAAGTATTAGATGAAAAATTCGGCATTAAACGCGGGATGATGACAACGATTCACTCCTACACAAATGATCAGCGCATCCTTGATTTCCCGCACTCTGATCCACGTCGTGCACGTGCAGGCGCAGTATCAATGATTCCGACAACAACAGGTGCAGCGTTAGCGGTATCAAAAGTATTACCACAATTAAAAGGGAAGCTAGACGGCTTCTCCATGCGTGTACCAACACCGAACGTTTCATGTGTAGACTTAGTAGCGGAGTTAAATACGGAAGCAACGGTAGAATCGATCAACGCCGCATTTAAAGAAGCAGCTGAAGGTGAATTAAAAGGCATCCTTGCGTACAACGAATTACCACTTGTATCGATTGATTACAACGGCAACTCAGCATCATCGACAATCGACGGTTTATCAACAATGGTGATGGAAGGCCAAATGGTCAAAGTTATCTCTTGGTATGACAATGAAATCGGCTATTCTACACGTTTAATGGACTTAGCACTATACATCGCGAAACAAGGCATTGACGAAGCGTAATGCTTAATGTGACATACTTTTATAAAAAATACGAAAAAGTGTGACATATTGATTAGAAACGTGCATAAAAAGTATAGCCTTTATGTTTCAGACGATTTATAATATATAAGGGTAAAGAGCGGAAGGGATTACCTCTCCGCTCTTTTTTTAGAAAAATATAAACAATTTCAATTTTCTACACTGAAGACAGTAGAAAATTGGGTTTTAAGCAAGACAACCGAGCAGTCATTTGTTACTATTTGATAGAACGAGTTTTGTATATAAAGCACAGTGGTGCAAAAAAATTGAAGGAGGGTTTTCTTCATGTTTGTTAAGAAGACAATGGAAGATATTCAAGTAAAAGGACAACGCGTATTTGTGCGTGTTGATTTCAACGTACCGATGGAGGAAGGGCGCATTACAGACGAAACACGTATTAAAGCGGCCATTCCAACAATTCAGTATTTAGTCGATCACGGTGCAAAAGTGATTTTAGCTTCTCACTTAGGTCGTCCAAAAGGTGAAGTAAACGAGGACATGCGCCTAACAGCAGTAGGCGAGCGCCTGTCAGAGCTAATGGGTCGTCCAGTGAAAAAATTAGACGAGTCCATTGGTGAAGCGGTAGAAGCAGCCGTTGCAGAAATGAACGATGGTGACATCACTTTACTTGAAAATGTGCGCTTCCATAAAGGCGAAGAGAAAAATGATGAAGAGCTTTCAAAAGCATTCGCGCGCTTAGCAGATGTGTATGTAAATGACGCATTCGGTGCAGCTCACCGCGCACATGCTTCAACAGAAGGAATTGCGAAGTTTGTAAATGTAGCAGCATCAGGTTACTTAATGCAAAAAGAGCTAGATGTATTAGGAAAAGCATTATCAGTACCAGAGCATCCATTCACTGCGATTATTGGTGGCGCAAAGGTTAAGGATAAAATCGATGTGATTGAAAACTTACTTGATCAAGTGGATCACTTAATTATCGGTGGTGGTCTATCATTTACATTTAGTAAGGCACAAGGTCATGATGTCGGGAAGTCGTTACTTGAAGAGGATAAAATCGAGCTAGCGAAAAGCTTTATCGAAAAAGCAAAAGAAAAAGGCGTAGCGCTTCACATGCCAGTCGATGCAGTTGTAGCAAATGAATTTTCAAAAGATGCGGAGACAAAAATTGTTGATATCGATGCCATTCCAGCTGACTGGATGGGTCTTGATATTGGACCAAAAACAGCAGAAAATTATGCGGAAATCATTAAAGCATCAAAATTAATCATTTGGAACGGACCAATGGGTGTATTCGAAATGGACAAGTTCGCCAATGGGACAAAAACAGTAGCAGAAGCAATGGCTGAAACAGCAGGTTACACAGTCATCGGTGGCGGTGACTCGGCAGCGGCTGTTGAAAAGTTCGACGTAGCAGAAAAAATGAATCACGTTTCGACTGGTGGCGGTGCGTCACTAGAGCTAATGGAGGGTAAGGAATTACCGGGCATTACAGCGTTACATGATAAATAAGGAGGTCACACATTATGCGTAAACCAATCGTAGCGGGAAACTGGAAAATGTATAAAACGTTTGATGAGGCGGTAGACTTTGTTGAAGCGGTACAGGGCAATATTCCGGTAGCAGACAAGGTAGATGCAGTTATCTGTGCACCAGCACTTTATTTACCAACATTAGTCGTTGCAGCGGAGGAATCAGACCTCGCAATCGGCGCACAAAATATGCACTTTGAAAAAGAGGGTGCATTTACGGGTGAAGTAAGCCCGGCCATGCTTGAAAATATTTACGTGGACTATGTCATTTTAGGCCACTCAGAGCGTCGTGAGCTGTTCAATGAAACAGACGAGGCGGTGAATAAAAAAGTACGCGCGGCACTTGACCATAATATCGTACCAATCATTTGCTGCGGCGAAACGTTAGAAGAGCGCGAGGCAGATGCGACGGTTTCGAAGGTTGCAGGTCAAATCAAGGCGGCACTTGCTGGCTTTGATGCAGCAGAGGTGGCACATATGGTCATCGCGTATGAGCCGATTTGGGCAATTGGTACAGGCAAAACAGCAACAGCGGATGATGCCAACGAGGTTTGTGGCGCAATTCGCGCGGTTGTTGCAGAATTATATGGCAGTGAAATGGCTAATGCAGTTCGTATTCAATACGGCGGTAGCGTGAAGCCGGAAAATATTGTGGAATTATTAGGAAAAGAGCATATTGACGGCGCCTTAGTTGGCGGCGCAAGCTTACAACCAGATTCATACTTAAAATTATTGGAGGCGGCAGCAAATGCCTAAACAACCAGTAGCACTAATCATTTTAGACGGCTTTGCCTTTCGTGATGAAGTGAAGGGGAACGCTGTAGCACAAGCAAATAAACCAAATTTCGATCGTTACTGGAATGCTTATCCGCACGCAACACTCGTTGCGAGCGGTGAGGCGGTAGGTCTTCCGGACGGTCAAATGGGGAACTCTGAAGTTGGTCACTTAAATATCGGCGCAGGCCGTATTGTGTACCAAAGCTTAACGCGTGTTCATAAATCAATTCGCGAGGGTGATTTTTTCCGTAATGAAGCATTCCTAAGTGCAGTAGAGCATGCGAAAGCAAATGGCTCGAAGCTTCACTTAATGGGGTTACTTTCTGACGGTGGAGTACATAGCCATTATGAGCATTTGTTTGCGCTACTAAAGTTAGCAAAAGCGAATGGCTTAGATGAAGTATATGTACACGGCTTTTTAGATGGCCGTGACGTAGGGCCGACAACAGCGCTTGGCTATATCGAGGAAACAGAAAAGCAAATGGCGGACATTGGTGTCGGAAAATTCGCATCGATTCACGGCCGCTACTATGCAATGGACCGCGATAAGCGCTGGGACCGCGTGGAATTAACATACAAAGCATTAGTTGACGGTGTTGGTCAAACAGCCGCGTCAGCTACAGCAGGCGTTCAGTCTTCCTATGAGCGTGATGTGGCCGATGAGTTTGTCATTCCGTTTACGCTAACTGAAGAAGGGTGTCCAGTAGCGACGGTGGAGTCGAATGATGCAGTCATTTTCTTCAACTTCCGCCCGGACCGCGCGATTCAACTGTCAACGGTATTCACAAACGAAAAATTTGCAGGCTTTGAAGTATCAGAAAAGCATCCGAAAAATGTCAAATTCGTATCATTCACACATTACAGTGATGATGTGGTTGCAGAGGTTGCATTCCATAAAGAAAACTTAGAAAATACAATTGGTGAGGTCATCGCAAAAGCAGGGAAAACCCAGCTACGTATTGCCGAAACGGAAAAGTATCCGCATGTCACGTTCTTTATGAGCGGTGGGCGTGAGGGAACATTCCCAGGTGAGGAGCGTATTTTAATCAACTCACCAAAAGTGGCGACATACGACTTACAGCCAGAAATGAGTGCATATGAAGTAACGGATGCGCTTGTTGCAGCAATTGAAGCGGATAAATTCGACGGTATCATTTTAAACTTCGCAAACCCGGATATGGTTGGGCACTCTGGCATGCTAGAGCCAACGATTAAGGCAATCGAAGTAGTAGACGCGTGCCTAGGTCGTGTTGTAGACGCACTTCATGCAAAAGGCGGTCACGCAATTATTACAGCGGACCACGGGAATTCAGATGAAGTGATTACACTTGATGACCAGCCAATGACAGCGCACACGACGAATCCGGTGCCAGTCATTGTGACAAAAGCAGACTTAGTACTGCGCGAAGACGGCATTTTAGCCGATCTTGCGCCAACGATGCTAACGCTACTCGATATTGAACAACCTGCCGAGATGACAGGAAATACGTTAATTACGTCAAGCAAAGCTGACTGATTATATAGCTTGCCTATGCAAGCACCTAATAAAATTAAGTACAGAGGAGATTTTATATTATGCCATTCATTACTCAAGTATATGCTCGCGAAGTGTTAGACTCTCGCGGTAACCCAACAGTAGAAGTTGAAGTATTCACAGAATCAGGCGCATTTGGTCGCGCAATCGTACCATCTGGTGCATCAACTGGTGAATATGAAGCAGTAGAATTACGTGATGGAGATGCAGGCCGTTACTTAGGTAAAGGTGTTGAAAAAGCGGTAGAAAACGTAAATACAATTATCGCTCAAGAATTAGAAGGTCAATATTCTGTATTAGACCAAGTTGTAGTAGACCAAGCGTTAATCGAGCTTGACGGTACAGACAACAAAGGTAAATTAGGTGCAAATGCAATCCTAGGTGTATCAATGGCCGTAGCGCACGCAGCAGCTGACTATTTAGACGTTCCTTTATACCAATACTTAGGCGGTTTCAACTCGAAGCAATTACCAGTACCAATGATGAACATCATCAACGGTGGTGCACATGCTGACAACAACGTAGATATTCAAGAATTCATGGTTATGCCAGTAGGCGCAAAATCATTCAAAGAAGCATTACGTATGGGAACTGAAATCTTCCATAACTTAAAAGCGGTATTAAAAGCAAAAGGCTACAATACAGCTGTAGGTGACGAAGGCGGTTTCGCACCGAACTTAGGATCAAACGAAGAGGCAATCACAATCATTATTGAAGCAGTTGAAAAAGCTGGCTATAAAATGGGCGAAGAAATCCGTATCGCACTTGACGTAGCATCTTCTGAAATTTACAACAAAGAAACTGGCAAATATGTATTAGCTGGTGAAGGCGTAGAAAAAACGTCTGAAGAAATGGTTGCTTGGTACGAGGAGTTAACTTCTAAATACCCAATCATCTCAATCGAAGACGGCTTAGACGAAAACGACTGGGCTGGCCACAAATTATTAACTGAAAAAATCGGCGACCGCGTACAATTAGTAGGTGACGACCTGTTCGTAACAAACACTGCTAAATTGTCTCAAGGAATTGAGCAAGGCGTTGGTAATGCGATTTTAGTAAAAGTAAACCAAATCGGTACACTTACTGAAACATTCGAAGCAATCGAAATGGCACAGCGCGCTGGTTACACAGCGGTTATTTCTCACCGTTCAGGCGAATCTGAGGATAACACAATTGCGGATATCGCGATCGCAACAAATGCTGGTCAAATCAAAACAGGTGCACCATCTCGTACAGACCGCGTAGCGAAGTATAACCAATTACTACGCATCGAGGATCAACTTGGTCACACTGCACGCTTTGAAGGTCTTAAATCTTTCTATAACTTAAATAAATAATTATTCAAACTCCCTAAAAGTGAGCAAGAGCTTACTTTTAGGGAGTTTTTTAGGCTTGAATTTACACTTTAAGTGCAACACCAAAAGAGACTCAGCGATTCAAACCTTG
>JBEMAQ010000014.1:0-98183 GCA_040274725.1 Solibacillus sp.
ATCGTACCGGAGGTGCCTAGGGATTTATATGCGTTATTTGATTACGGGCTTACAAAAAATTACTACGTTTAGCACTTATAAATAAATATGTTGTATATCGGTTTCGGAAAACTGGAGTTTTTCCATTTGAAAAAAGTACGCACAAAAAAACGCGACGAAAATTTTTCGGCACGCTTTTTTACTCATGTTATTCACCGCTTATGCTACATGTTTTTCTTCTAAATAGGGCACGCGCACTCGTTGATAAATGACACCATACACAACTGTCATTAACACAACACTTGCTACCATGACTGTCACACTAGGAATAATAAATGTTTTGCTCATCGCAAATAATACATCTGTACGGAACCAGCTTTGGAACGGTACACCCACGCTTAAAAGTGCAGCAAAGAACACCACTTTAACACCCATATGCTTGCCTTTCATTTTACTGATCATCCCGTTAATAAATAGACGCAACGCCGCTAACCCAGCCCCTACAAAGAAAAATACAATTAAATATTCTTTCACTGCTTCATCGAAAATAAATGCTTTACCTATCATGGCTATAATAATTGCAGCTGCAATGGACATCATCACTTTTGCTTTGTTATTCATCATTGTTTCCTCCTGAAAATTCAACATGTTGTTGATTTATATTTATAGTTTAAAACGAATCTATTATCATAGCAATAAACAAAATTCAACATACTGTTCAATTTAAAAGAGAGATAAAACTCTGTATTTCGTAACTGAATAGAGGTTCTTTTCTATTTCTATATAAATTTAACACATCTATTTATGAACGAATTTCACCCCAAAATCGTTGGAACCCATTATTCAAATAAATTTTTATGTTTAATAACGTGTGAAAATTTATACTTTATCATCAATTCAATCAACAAAGACTGTTAGCAGCTGCTGTAAAGATATACAAAAAGGTAGGAATTCTAATAACTCGCACCACAATTCAGTATAAATGGTAAAATATAAAAACAATAAATGTTTTAATCAAGCATTTATTCCATGAAACAAGGAGGATCTTATGAAGAAAATACTTATCGCTACGATGGTGCTTGCGCTATCTCTACTACTTTTCGCACCACAGAGCCTTGCTGCCGAATCGTATTCAGACATCACCCCAAGTAACTCCCATTACAAAACAATTAACTATATTACAGAAAAGCACATTATGTATGGACAGTTCGCTGGAGGCACGGGTGATAAAATATTTTATACAGCCGGAACTTTTGCACCAAATGATACACTTTATAAAAACGAAGCGGCTAGTTATGTCGTAAAGGCGGCAAACCTACGCTATGCAGAATTTACTGCCCCTAGCTATACAGACCTAACAGAAAAAACATTTTTTTACAAGGATATTGCCATTGCAACGGACAAAGGCTTCTTTAAAAAATCAACAGCGTTTCAGCCTGACGCATACATCACACGTGAAGAAACAGCGTATATGCTGGCTGCGGCATTTCAGTTAACAGGAACGTCTAAGCATAAATTTGCGGACGTTTCGGATTCTTCTAGCTACAACAGCGCGATTCAGGCATTGGTTGCAAACGGCATCACAGCCGCTTCCGATAAATTCAATCCCAACCAACCAATCACACGCGCACAATTCGCTACATTTTTAGCGCGCGCAATGGAACCTAGCTTCCGTGTCAAAGCAACAGCTACACCAACTAAAGCCACTAGCCAAGGCGGAATCGGCTACAAAGGCGGCTTAGTGCCAACAACACTAAATAGCAAATACACATTCCGCGAGCGCTATGAATCCGAAAATAATTTACACGTATTCAACAAACTAACGAACAAAACCGCGGCAGACAAATTATCAAGAAAAGTAACGATGCGCGGCTACAACAAGCTAACGCAAACAACGTCCTCTATCGTTTACTACGAGGACGCAAAACGCTTTAAAGTAACAATCGACATGCCCTACACGTCCGGTCTTGTCGATATGAACTACCCAATTAAAGCAGGCGCGACAACAACAAAATATACAGAGGACACAGTAAACGGCGGACAAATCAAGCACGTCTTCACTGCCAAATCAACAACCGCAACAAAAACAGTTGAAGGAAAAAAATACACAAACGTCGTTGTCATCCAGCACGAATTTTACTTTGACGGTGCAGACTACCCAATGCAGGCAGAATACTACTTCGTAAAAAACATCGGCCTCATCTCATTTAACACCGAGGTTGGTAATTTCACACTTGTACCGGGGAAATAACACGATACTGTAAAAGTACCAAAAAGGAACAACTAGTTGCTATAACTATTTGCTCCTTTTTATGTAGCTCAAATAAAATATCGCCCACAAAAATACGCGCAATAGAGCGATTTTCAGTAACCATCACATCATCCAAAACAAACCGCACCTCCGCAGAAACTCGCTTAAAGATCCTCACTATTTTTTGCTCGGCCTCACTTTTCGCAAAAATTTCCTCAAAGCAATCCGCCGCATCAAACTGCGCAAGTGGTAGCACAACGCCGCATTGCCAATCATAATGCGCCCGTGCTGGCAATTCATGCTGCTGCTCATTTAAAATCGTAAACGTCACATAATCCACTGTTGCCTGTACCGCTAGCACCTCCGCAGTTTTATAAATACCTGCATCATTTGCAACAGCAATTTCTTTCACTTGAATCGCTTCCTGAGGCAAAAAACTACGTGCAATCATCAGCTCTGGGCCTAGCTCCTCTGATTCCCAGCTATTCTTCCTCAGCAGCTTATGATGAAGCACTAACATCTCTCCCTGCCTAGAAGTAAGGTAAGACAGTGTCCCCTTTGGTAAAATCCCCTCACGCTGTAGCTCATCCGCATTTTTATAGAGTAGGTTGTCGATAATTTGCTCGACCAGCTTCGTTTCATTCGGCAAAAACGGCAGGCCGCCAATATTGACCTCACTAATACTTTTGTAGAGTGGATGCTGCTCATAAACCGCGTCATTTTTCCCAGGAAACAGCACATATGCCCCAAACATTTCACGTTCATAGCTCTGCCCGGTCTTCGCCACAATCGCGTCGCGGTATCTGTGCATAACATTAATATCATCATGCTTCGGACTCAGATTGCCTTGCTTATCAATATGAAGTGCATATTTCACATCAAAAATATAGCGGAACACGCCTGTACTCCCGCGCTTTTCAATGCTGGGCATTGTTGTGAATAACCTTTTTCCATTTTAGTTTGGCTCCAACATCTTTTTTTCTCACTATAAACAAAAGCATCCTATCAGAAGGACTTTTTTCAAATTTCTATCTGCTAGTACATTTTAATTTTCAAATGTGATTTAACTTTCCTAAGTCATTTCTGCAAAGCCCCATAAAAATTTTGCAGTCTCTGCTAGTCAATTAAAAATCCATTCAATGGGGTCACCGCCTAAATTCTTATTTATTTTAAAAGTTATCATTTCCCAGGCTCTTACAGATCGTTTAAACTTACTTTATATAAAATATTAAATTCAGGAGATTATTATAATGAAAAAGCAAGTACATGTAGTTGGCGCAATCATTGAAAACGAGAACAATGAAATTTTTTGTGCCTTAAGAAGCCCTAAAATGTCTCTTCCAAACTATTGGGAATTTCCTGGTGGGAAAATTGAAAAAAACGAAACACCTAAGCAGGCGCTAGTCCGTGAAATTTTAGAGGAATTTAATTGTGAAATTACTGTAGGAGAAAAGGTCGAGGATACGACATACGAATATGAAAAGGTAATTGTTCGTCTTGAAACATATATGGCAAAACTTCAAAATCGTGTACCGACACTTTTAGAGCATGCCGAAGCAAGATGGGTTGCTCCTGAAAATTTATTGACTTTAAATTGGGCACCTGCAGATATACCAGCTGTCGAAAAATTGCACAAAAAATTAAATTAACTTAGGTGGGATCTGAATGGAGCAGTTAGTCAAAAAACTTGAAAACTCATTACATAAAGGATTTATTAATAAAAACAAACCTGTATCAACACACTTCAAACCTAAATTACTTACAAATCAAGCACATGAAAATGTTCTTAGTACCCTTTTACAACAACTAAAAATTTGCAAAACGTTTTCTTTCTCTGTTGCCTTTATTACAGAGGGCGGCTTAGCAACATTAAAAACAATGCTTTATGACCTTGAGAAAAAGGGAATTAAGGGCCGCATTTTAACTTCTACATTTTTGAATTTCAATCAACCTAAAATGTTTAAGGAGCTTTTAAAACTTAAAAACGTTGAAGTACGTTTGGCTGATGTAAAAGGTTTTCACTCGAAAGGTTATATTTTCGAACATGAAGATTACTATTCATTGATTGTTGGAAGCTCAAATTTAACGGACAGTGCACTAAAGGCAAATTTCGAGTGGAATGTATTTTTGACTTCTCTTGAAGAAGGTGAAGTTATAACGCACTTCAAAAATCAATTTAATGAAGCATGGGACCAGGGCACACCACTAACAACTGACTGGGTATTGAATTACAACGCAAACTATACGCGTCCCGACTTTTCACAAAATCAAGTCGCTTCATTACCTACCTATGTAACAAATCCATTAAAAGAGAGCCTTGCGATTAAACCAAATAAAATGCAAAGTGCGGCACTTGAACAATTAAAGGCGTTGCGTAGCACAGGTGCTAAAAAGGGACTTATTATTTCTGCAACTGGCACGGGAAAAACGTATCTTTCTGCGTTTGATGTGCGAAACTTTGCTCCTAAGCGAATGCTTTTTGTTGTTCACCGCGAGCAAATTTTAAAGAAGGCAATGGCAGATTATCGTTTAATTTTAGGTGGTCATGAGGATGATTACGGTATTTTATCCGGTACGCAAAAAAAATATGATGTAAAGTATTTATTTGCGACTGTTCAAACACTTTCTAAAAAAGAAAACTTAGAAATGTTCCAGCAAGAAGATTTTGATTATGTACTAATTGATGAGGTTCACCATGTGGGTGCTAAAACCTACCAAGCAATTATTGACTATTTTACACCTGAATTTTTACTTGGGATGACTGCAACACCAGAGCGTACAGATGATTATAATATTTATGAGCTATTTGACTATAACATTGCATATGAAATCCGATTACAAGCTGCACTAGAAGAAGAAATGCTTTGCCCATTCCACTATTTTGGTGTGACGGATTATGAGCAAGATGGTGAAACAATTAGCGAAACAGCAGATTTACGACTTCTTGCATCCGATGAACGTGTTGAACATATTTTAGAAAAAATCAATTACTACGGACATTCCGGCGAACGTGTACAGGGACTTATGTTTTGCAGTAGTGTTGACGAAGCAAAACAATTATCTACAGCTTTAAATCAAAAGGGCCTACGCACACTTGCCCTATCTGGAGCTACTAGCCAAGAAGAGCGTGAACAGGCTATTTCTGATTTAAAAGACGGCACACTCCATTATCTCTTAACTGTAGATATTTTCAATGAAGGTGTAGATATTCCATTCCTAAACCAAATCATTATGCTGCGCCAAACAAAGTCTAGCATTGTTTTTATTCAGCAGCTAGGTCGCGGTTTACGTAAGCATGATTCAAAGGATTATGTGACAATTATTGATTTTATCGGCAATTACAAAAGTAACTATTTAATTCCGATTGCCCTATCTGGCGACCAATCAATGAATAAAGACAATGTCCGTCGTCGTACCGTTAATACAGATTATATTCAAGGTATCTCCACAATTAACTTTGAAGAAATCGCGAAAAAACGTATTTTTGATGCCATTACAAAAACAAATTTATCTACGTTAAAAATCTTAAAAGAAGCATTTGAAGAAATTCAAAAACGATTAGGAAGAACGCCGATGATGAAGGATTTTATCGAACAAAACTCATTAGATCCAGAAGTGATCATTGATTATGCAGATAACTATTACAATTTCCTACTAAAAACAAAGCAGCCTGTTCCATCATTGAGCGAATATGAAATTGCAATTTTATCAATGCTTTCTAAGGAAATATTGAATGGCAAACGCCTGCATGAAATCGTACTTGTAGATTTATTGTTAAACAAGGAAACTATTACTAAAGAAAAATATATTGAAGTGCTAAAAAATTACGGCACGTATATTAATGACGAGACCATTCAATCCGTTGAACGACTGTTCTCATTAGATTTCTTTGTCACAAACGATAAAAATAAATATAAGCAGCAGCCTATTATTGAATTGCAAAATAATCACTATGCCTTCAATTGTGAAATTCAACAAAGCCTGCAAAATACTTTTTTCAAGAATTTTGTACAGGATATTGTTTTATGCGCATTTGAAAAAAATAAAGAATATGACCGAACACGTCCATTAACGCTGTTCCAAAAATATTCTCGCCGTGATGCCTGTCGACTTTTAAATTGGGCGAAAGATGATTCATCTACGATATACGGCTACCGCGTAAAACACGGTACTTGCCCTATTTTTGTGACGTATCATAAAAAAGATGAGGTAGAATCAAGTGTGGCATATGGAGATGAATTTTTATCACCTGAACTTTTCCGCTGGTTCACTCGAAATAAATTAACCTTCCAATCTTCAGAAGTAAAGGCTATTTTAGACGCTCAAAATAGCGGACTAGAAATTCATTTATTTGTGAAAAAAGACGATGGTGAAGGCTTTGACTTTTACTATCTCGGACAAACAACTGTAGCTGAAAATAGTGAAAAAGAAGAAACCATGGTGGATAAAAATAAAAAAATATTACCTGTCGTAACAATGAATATGGTGTTAGAACAATCTGTTCAATACGATATTTTTCATTACTTAGTTGAAGAGTAAAAAAGCGAATGTGAGTGGTCCATCCATTCACATTCGCTCCCTTCTGACTTAAATCTCATACTCAATCCATTCCAAAATTTTAGGTAAATCTTTTTAAGTGATTTCTGGAGTAATTTCATAATCATGCTTAACAACGCTCATACATTAATCTCCCTTAAAAACATTCCGCTTATGCCATTTAAAATACGGCTTATTTTCCTCTAAACGCTGCACGCGCATTTTAGAATGCAAACCGTATTTTAGATAATCTTGCTCATTTAGTTCAAGAGAAATATGAATTTTCCCCGTCCCATCAAATGCAATATAACCTTCTTTATAAAGTACACTATGATTTCGGCATAGTAATAAACCGTTATAAGGGTCTAAACGTTCTTGTTCTGTGCTATCTTTCCACGGCTTTGAATGCGTAGCACACACTAAGCTAGATAACGTAATATCACAAAGTACACATTTTCTCTCGGCCATTGCTAGCAAACCCTGTGTGAATTTTTGCTGCCCCTTCCGAATTTTACGCTTTGCTTCAGCCTCTACTTCTATTAGAAATGGAGCAAGTGTATTTCTCGTTTTATCAGCAATTAAGCCAATCGAAAACTCTAGCTGTTCCTGCTCTTCCTCATAAATATTTCGGTCGCTAATAACTTCCAATAATTTGATAGCTAGCAGGTCATTACAAGGATATAAATACCCTTGATTTCCATCGCCATTTTCTTGGAATGCAGAGTATTTTATAGGTAATACAGGCTCCAATAATTGAAATTTTTCCTTTATATTTATCGGAAATTCTAATTCCTCATACATCGTTTTTACTGCATAACCTAACATTTCTTCATTCGTATAAGGATTCTGTGCTTCATAATAATCTTGCTGTGCTTTACTAATCGCGACAATTTCACCCTTCACATAATGAAAAATGACATCGCCACTTTTGACTTCCTTCATCCGTTCCCAAAAATGTTGCGTTTGTCCACTTTTATCAAGTTGCTGTGACCAAATAATTTGATGCTCTTTTTCTTCTATATAATTTCGTCCTTGCATGACGATATAAAAATTCATAATGACACCCTTTATTTAATAGTTATTTCTC
This sequence comes from Solibacillus sp., assembly GCA_040274725.1. Lineage (GTDB taxonomy): Bacteria > Bacillota > Bacilli > Bacillales_A > Planococcaceae > Solibacillus. The sequence continues at coordinate 7,854 of JBEMAQ010000014.1, forward strand.
TTATCATAGCATTAACAATCGAAATAGACGTATAAAATGTAAGGTTCACTTTCTTCCATCATTCCCCCTTCAACCCATCCAACATCCCCAGCACCTGGTCACTCAACCGCTGAATATCGCCAAACAACCCTTGCGCCTCTGTATATTTCCCCTGCTGATAAAGTCCAATCACCCGTGCACATGTGTGATGAAACTCCGCATGCACAGCGTCTAGCTGGGCGAAGGTTGTGTTGCCCTTAAATAGATTTTGCCCCTCACCGAAATACCATTTTCCAAGTCGGCAAATGGTGTGGTCCTTTACTTTACTTGCTTCTAAGTTGATTTTGCCGGCCAGCATGCTTTCAATGTTCCAGCGCCATAGTAGGTGGTCTGTTTTTGCGAGGTCAATAATGTCATTGGTTGTGTATGTAATTTTGTAATGACCGACTGTTGCGCGTAGCTTTTCGATTGTTTTGCCGAGTGCAAATAAGTTTTCGGTGCTAGATGAAATATCGCCTGTCATATGCACCATCGTTTGGTTCATATCTGCAATTGTCGTCACGACCTCTTCGAATGTCGACGACTGTTCTTCAATCACTGGCGCTACCTCGGATACATCAGCAATACTGCGATTTAAGTTTTCAATCATTCGTGTCATTTCCGTGTAGCATGTGTGCAGCGTTTCGTTACTCGAGGACATACGTGTGGTGATATCGACAATGTCGTTTGATGTTTTTAGTGTTTCCGTTTGTACACTGCCTACATTGCGGCGAATTTCGGCAACGCTTGATTTTGTTTGTTCAGACAACTTTTTCACTTCCTGTGCGACCACTGCAAAGCCCTTCCCCTGCTCACCTGCACGCGCTGCTTCAATCGAGGCATTGAGTGCGAGCAGGTTTGTTTGCTCGGCAATTTCTGAAATAAGCTGAATCATGGAGCCAATGGAACCGACGCGCTCATTTAATCGCTTCACTTGGTCATTTAAATGAATAAACTGCTTATGAATTTGCGCCATTTCATCAACTGTTCCACGCATTTCACCGCGCATTTCCATCGATTTTTCACCAGCGATTTCGATATTACGGATTGCTGTATTATTCGTTTCGGTCACGCTTTGAAACGACGCCGTTAGTTCCTCAGATACCGTCACAATCGTATCTAAATTGCCCTGTATTTCCTTCGAATCCTTTTCCACCTTACTAATAAAGCTATTTTCATCCACACTCGCACTAACAATCGTCGTCAAATCAAGGGAGAGCTGTAGCATGCGTTGCTCGTAGCTATCTAAAATCTTATTCATCTTTTGGGTCATTTCATAATTTGGATCATGCACATCTAGCTCAATACGGACGCTCAAATCTCCCGCAATTGCTGCGTCAAGCTTCTTAAAAATTTCTGTACAATCTGTCGGATGAAATACCGTTTCTTCTCTTTTAACAATGGCACTAATAAGCGATAACATATGCATCCTCCGTCCTAACTTATTTTTATTGAAAATTCCGACATTTTAACTATAACCTAATTCCCATAAAATAACTATTAGACAAAATAATATGTAATAAAAAAATGTTATTAGCACATAAGTAGCAGTTCCTCGTGTCACTATATAGAAAAAATTTATCAATCAGACCATGTGTTATCATAAATTTTTGCGCAAAAAAAGCCCTAGCAATTGCTAGAGCCAACTGTTAATTATTAATGTATTTTTCAAACACATCACCAAAATCTTTACACACATACGCTTCCTTATTCACCTCAAGCCAGCCCGCCGCAAAGCGTGTGATCTCCTCAAACGATGTAGCCGGTGCGACGTTCGTATTGCTGCCTTTTCCTAATGCCGTAGCCGCAAAGGTTAATGACTCGCGTGCCGCGTTTAGCTTAAATACATTGGCCTTTTGCTCAAGCGAAATGGCGTGTAGTGCCTTGTATAAATCCTTAATTTCAGTCAAGAATTTTTTGTGGATATCAATACTTAGCGGCACATTGCCAATGCTAAATTTAATTTCGACATCTAAATCAATCGTACCAGCCGTCTCTAAAAGTACATTATCCACTGTATAATGCTCATAATCATAACGGCGCAATAGACGCTTTTTGCTCATCGCATTGGCCCCGTCTACGTGAATAAGTGCGTAGTTTGTGAAGCAATATTCGTCGGCCTTTGTCTTAATAAGAAAGTAAATTTTTTCGTCAATTTCGTTAAAAATAAAATCATCGGAATCCGTTTTATCGAAATCCTCTCGTGAAATAACCACACCAATATCGGATAAGCCTAATGCATCTGCAGCAATTCGTTTAAACATGTGATTTCCTCCTTAAAGTTGTTATACCACAAGCTGCGTCAATGTATGCGCCTCGCGGTGAAGTGCCTTATTGCCATGGCGAATATGTAGAAAGTGAATACTCATGCGTGACTGGAAGCGTGCAATTATTTGCTGGTAGATACCGATTGCCACCTTTTGCGGCGCTTTATCAATGAGGTCGGCAATGCCTTCAAAATCATACAAAATATGTACGGCCTTCAGTTCATTTGCATATGCCCATTCTAGTGCGCGTAGTGTTGCCATGAGCTCGGCACCGACATTTTTCAGGTCATTGAAATTTTGGTCATATACATAGCCAAAATTACGATACACGCGCTCAGTATTGCGCGACGAGTAGGCAACGATGCCATATTTGCCAAGCCCGTCCTTAAAGCCGCCGTCGACATAAATAACGGCTTCTGGAGTTGGTAGTGGTGGCTGCAAATCAAGCGCCGTCAGCATTGTCGATGCAAGCTCGGAATGGCTCTGCGTTTTATGCTGCGCGTTTAGCCATTTATTCGCCAGCTTTTTCGTTGTAAACTTCTTTACCTTCGCATCCGGATAGCGCTTCGTATAATGCTTATACTCTTTTACGGTCGTCACAATGCCTTGAAACGCCTTGCAGTACACTGCATAATACGTAGCACCGGTCTTTTTTGACTTGCCACTTTCACTAAGCCACGCCTCTGCCTCCGCGCGCACCGCAAAATGCTTGCCACTCGCCTTTTTCTTGCCTTCTACTAATGCTTTATATTCTTTATTCGAGCGCACAATTCCTGTAAACTGCGGGCTTTTTACCGCATAAAATCCTTTTACCATTTGGAGCTCCTAACTGAAAACAAGAAATAACCAGTGGAAATACACCCACCAATTATTTCTTATCTTTTTATAAATTTGCGCCTTGTGCTTCGATTTTTTCTAAAAGCTCTGCCGCCTCTAATATTTCTTCTTCACTCAACACCGTAAATCCTTCATTTCTTAAATATTCAGTCGCCAAGCCTTGGCCCGGAATTTTTGTATCTGTGAATGTTCCGTCGTAAATAAACTTACTGCCACAGGAAGGGCTGTCTTCTTTTAGCATAACAAATGCCACATTATGACGTTTCGCGAGCTTCACCATTTCATTTGCACCCTTGTCATATTCAGCCGTGACATCCACACCAGCACCGGTCAATACTTTGTCGCCAACACGCTGTGAATCCGGTCGAGGCGTCGGTAGCCCACCGAACACTTCCGGACAAAGCGGCACAAGTCTACCTTCCTCGCGCCATTTCAAAAAAATTTGATCCTCTAACGTAACATCTCCCGCATCATAACGGACGTGATGGCCGACTAAACAAGCACTTACTAAAATTTTTCGCATCAGTGATCCCCCCACAGTTTTACTGACTCGCCTTGTTCATGCTGATCACAGGACTAGGTAACGGACAACGATACTCTCCGTCTAAAGGAAAATATTTGATTGCCATTATAGCATGAGCTACGCTGACAAAGCGTTAAAACCTTACCTTGGCTAGCGTTACATTTTGTCACGAAAAAAACTGTGCTGAAAAATTTTCAGCACAGTTTTTCCTGTTTTATAGTTCCTTCTTCCACAGCTTCCCCGGCCAGTAAGAAAGCTTCCCAAACACTGTAATAAGCGCTGGTACGAGTAGTGGGCGTACGATGAATGTATCAAGCAGTACCCCAATCGCCGTGACGATCCCGAACTGTACAAGCAGTTGAATTGGTAGGGATGCTAATACACCAAATGTGCCGGCCAAGATCAGCCCGGCTGATGTAATCACAGCACCCGTTGATGCAACGCCGCCTGCAATGGACTCACGGTGCGTTTTACCGCGCTTACGGTTTTTCCAAATATCACTAATCATAAAGATGTTGTAGTCATTACCGAGCGCGATAATGAATACGAAGCTATATAGCGGAATCGCACTTGCCATTGCCTCTTGACCGAGCACGTAATGAATAACAAGCCAGCCCGCGCCAAGTGCAGCGAAGAATGACACGACAACTGTCACCATTAAATGAATCGACGTCACAAGGGCGCGCAAGTAAAATACTAAAACTAAGAAAATAATAACAATCATAACCGGCTGAATCAGCTTTTCATCAGCAAGCTGGACATCTCGTGTATCGAGCTGCGCACTTGTCTCGCCGCCCAGCCAGAAGTTATTTTCTGCAATGCCCGCTTCTGCGAGTATGCCCTTCATATCTTCCTTCATTTGTTCAACATCCGCCATTGCCTCATTGGAGTACGGATTTTTGTCTAAGTCTACATCGTAAAGCTGATAATTCGTATTGTTTTCGCCTGTTTGCACATCACCGACTAAGCCAACATAAGGTAATTCCGTTAATTCCTCTGTTAAATCAATTTCTTTTCCTTCTGTATCAATGACGACCTTCACCGGCGCAAGCTCACCTGGTGTGAAGTTTTCCTCAATTATTGCAAAGCCTTCACGTGAGGACATATCCTCCGGGAATGATGACAATAGATCATAATTGTATTTAATGCCTGTTGAAGCGAAGGCGAGCACAATTAAAATTACGCTCGAAACAATAATAACAAGCCATGGCTTCGTTGTGACAAAGTCGCCAATCGCACGCATGAAGCGATGGTTTTCCTTTGGTGCTTTGTATGGTTTATTTTTTTCCTCTGCATAAGTGCGCGCCATTTCTGGTGTGCGTGGGACGAATGGCCAAAATGCCGCGCGTCCTAAAATTGCGAGTACTGCAGGTAGTAATGTAATAACCGCAAAGCCTGTCAGTAATACCCCAAAGCTAAACGGTACAGCAAAGCGCTGGAATGCTCCGTAGTCTGCAAGTGCGAGCGTTGCAAGACCGATAACTACCGTCAAGCCACTCATGACAATGGCACCTGTTGACTCGCGAACTGCCTGTGCAAGCGCAACGAATTTGTTTTCCTCTGTTAGTAAAATGTCTTTGTAGCGCGTAATAAGGAATAAACAGTAATCCGTTCCTGCACCAAACAGCAGTACAATCATAATGGCGACGGCCTGTGCATCCTTATCAATCCAGCCAGCCTCAGCCATCCCACCGAGCAATGGGCTGACGACTAAAAACGCAATCCCAACAACGACAAGTGGAATAATTGCTAAAATTGGCGAACGGTAAATAATCAATAAAATAACTAAAATAATAATGACTGTTGCGACCATCAGCTGGAAATCGGCTGATTTAAAGAGTTCTGTTGCATCAACTGAAATACCCACAGGTCCCGAATAACGAGCATGTAGCCCCGCATCCGCTAAATCCGTTTCATATGGATTTTCACCTGTCACGTCCTCTGTAATGCGTGTAATCTCTGCTAAGTTTTCCTTTAATGCATCCGTCGTTGTTGCTGTATTAAAGAAAACAGGCGTAACAAGCGACGTACCATTTTCAGATGTAGCACCTAAAATCGCCTGTGCTGGAATTTTATCGAGTGGCGGAATCATTTCCTGCCCTGCAAGTGGATTTTCACCAAGCTCCTTGTACAATGCTTGAATCGACTCAATATCAGCCATCTCTAAACCGGCTTCCTTATACCAAACAATTAACAATGGTATACCCGAGCCAGAAGAAAATTCCTCATCAATAATAGCATTTGCTTGAATGGACATCATCTCTGCAGGTAAATCATCCCCCGCATAATTTTCTACACTATTTACTTGTGGGAACACAAATGCTAACACTGCGGCGAACACAATCCACAGTGCAAGTACAACCCAGCGCGACGTTTTGCCGCCCATCAACTCTCCCCATCGTTCTAATGGATGCTTTTTCATTCTATTTCCCTCCATTACTCTATCACTTTATTATACAAAGGTTATACACTATAATTTATGTATAACCAATTTCAAGAAAAACAAAACAAAAAAATCGACTATGAATTTGGAAAATAATATTTTTTGACGATTTTTATTATTTCGTTTAAACTTACCTTATACAAAGATTATACAACTATAGTACAAGAAATATCAACTAAAAGCAAAAGGTACTTTCATGTTTAGTCATACGTGCTAATATAAGATAAATAAAGGACAGTTGTTTTTATTACTAAATAATCGGGGTTGATTACGATGAAAAAAGAGGGGATCACATACACGGTTCAACAAGTGGCTACAATGGTCGGGATTTCAAAGCAACTGCTGCGTAAATGGGAGGATCGCTATCACATTATTACGCCGGAGCGACTTGATAACGGCTATCGTGTGTATAGTCACAGTGACGTAACAGCGCTTCAGCAAATGAAACAGCTCATTGATGAAGGGAATTCACCAAAAAATGCGGCGGAAATTTTGAAAAGACTACGCGATAGTGAGCAGGCCGAGCAGCTAGCGTTATTCCAGACAAGTACCGTACAAACAAGCCATCCACAGGCAACTAACCTTGTACAGCAGCTCCTGCGATTTGGCCAAGGTGGCGACGAGGCCAATATTTTAAAGCTTTTGCAGCAGGCACAGTTTTCGATGAGCATTGAGCAGCTCTTAGATGACGTCATTTTACCGTTTTTACGACAGGTCGGTAGCTACTGGGAGACGAATATTTGGGGAGAATACCAGGAGGCAATGGCAAGTCTTGCTGTGCGCGACTTTTTAGTCAGTCTTCGTCGCACAATTGCGGTCTCAGCCGACGCGCCGCTTATTGTTGGTAGCTGTCTACCAGGAGAACGTCACGAAATTCCGATGCATATTTTACTTATTAAATGCATGATGCACGGCTACCAAACATTAATGCTCGGTCCGTCACCTGCACCGCAAGCAATTGAATCGACGGTCATCTTGAAAAAGCCTGCCGTTGTCCTATTAACAGCGTCAACAAACGAGCCATTTGAGCAACGCCTTCAAGATATTCGCGCAATAGAAGCATTTGCGAAAATAACGCCCGACGTGAAATTTTACGTTGGTGGAGCGGGCGCGATGAACGCGACTGTTTTTGATGCCATTACCGTGACGAATGATTTGAATCAGATATTGATGCGCAACTAGTAAAAACGCCGAAAGCTCATGCTTTCGGCGTTTTTACAAACAAAAAAACAAGCGAGAATCCCCGCTTGTCAGAAAAATTATTTACACGCCAAACTCACGAATAAACTCATCCGCTTCCTTACGCTTCGCTGCCTTTGGTGCCTCATCAAAATAACCAATTTGTAACATCGAGACAACGCGCTCATTCGGTGCAGCGTTTAGTGCCTCGCGGAATTTTGGGTTGTCGAGGAAGCCCGGTGTTTTCCAGCATGTGCCGATGCCTTTTTCCCATGCAAGTAGCTGCACGTTTTGTAGGTAGCTCGCCACCGCGCCGTAATCCTCAAGACGTTCCTTTTGGCGCATATCCTCTGTCGTTAATATAAATGCATAAGCACCCGGCAATGTAAATTTTTGCATTTGTGTATGTAATGCGGCCTCGTCTAGCTCCTGCCATTTTGGAATCGCTAAATCGCGCAGTAGCTCATGAATTTTTGGTAAAGACTCACCCGCGCCCATTACGACACGCCATGGCTCACGCGTCCCGTGGTTTGGTGCCCATTTTGCGTCATCTAAAATCGCTACTACATCCTCTTTTGCAACCGGTTGACCGTTGAATTTTTTAATTGAGCGACGTTGCACAATCGCCTCACGTACTGTTAATGTCATAATTTCACTCCTCCTATGCTTTTCTCAAACATATCATAATTGGAAGGAGTTTTACAATGTGAAGACATCTGCAATATGAAAAAAGAAATATTGCATCGCTGGGGTGTATGCTGTCGAGTCCTCGTAGGTATACAGCCGGTCTGCGCTATTTGACGTGTGCGCATGAATATACGGCACCCCCGCACGTATACTCGTTACAATGACACTATGATCAATGCGCCCGTCCCCTGTGAAATCATAAAAAATAACGTCGCCAATTTGCAGCTCACTCGGCGAATAAACACGCGTCGCACGTAGCCCACGCTGCGACGTTTCTAAATACCACCGCAGTGAATGTGCGACGCTCCAGCTAAAGCTCCAGCGCTCCCCCTCACCGACCATCCACCAGCCTTCCGCTCGATTTGGCTGCCCGCGCATCGGTGCACCACCAGCATATAGGCACTGCGAAATAAAGTTTGTACAATCATCTTGGAATACAGGAAAGCGCGGATTTGAGCTGTTCCACCACTTCCGTGCATAATCTACGGCTAGTTGCCTGTTATAGCGAACAAAAATTCCTCCTCACGCTACTCTATGTGAAAAGTAGCTTTACTATGTCCCCTTCTTCCTATTTCCATTGGATTCGCATCGTTTACAAGGCGTTTATATTGTAAATTTGCTACAATAGAAGGAGCAAATTTGAACGACTTGGAGGGAGTATATATGAAGCAGCATGCAGAAAGAGAAATCACCACGCCGACATTTCTTTGCGACAAAAAGGGCAATTTAAATCCGGAGGCAATTGGCTATGCCCGCACACCGCTCATTGAAAGTAATTTAACGGGTCACCTGATGCGCAAGAAGAAGTGGAATCATTGGTGTGTATATGGTGAGGATATTTTATTCTCAGCGACGATTAGCCATCTTGATTATGCTGCTGTTTGCTCCGTGTACTTCCTCGAATACGAAACACAGCGTTATTTTGAAAAAGCCATTACCATTCCACTCGGTGCGAAAGTCAAAATGCCCGAAAAGGTGCTAGAGACGATTAAATTCGCCAATAATGAGTTAGCCATTCAGCTAACTTATTTCAATGGTGATACGCATTTATCGGTGTCGACCGCTGATTTTGACGGTGAACCACTGCACGCTGAACTGACAATTCATCATCCAGTTGGCGATGACTCGCTAAGTGTTGTCGTCCCGTGGAATCGTCAAACATTCCACTTCACAGCGAAGCAACATATACTCCCAACATCAGGTATCGTCAAAATCGGCGACCGCCGCTATTTATTTAATGAGGAGGAATGCTTTGCGGTGCTTGATTATGGGCGCGGCGTGTGGCCACGCGATGCAGCACGCAACTGGGCAATGGCATCCCAGCGCATTCGCAGGCGCCGCATCGGACTGAACTTTGGCGGCAATTGGACAGATGGCACTGGTATGACAGAAAACGCCGTATTTATTGATGGTGTCATGACAAAAATTCATGAGGACGTGCTCTTTACATACGACCGGACAAACTTTATGAAGCCATGGCATATTAAAACGAAATTTAGTAACAACGTCGAGCTAACCTTTACACCCTTTTTTGAGCGTGTCGCGACGTCAAATGTACGACTTGTGCGCTCCGAGGTACACCAAATGGTTGGCTACTACAATGGCCGCATTCTGCTTGATGGACAAATTTTAAACATCCAGCAAATGCTCGGCTGTATCGACGAGCATATCGCGAAATGGTAGTACTTAGGTCGTTCTAGCACAGGCTAGTGCGACCTTTTTCAGCCTAACTTAAGGAGGTGGGGATTTGCAGCACCCAGAATTCGAACAAGAAAAACAACGTCTTCACGACACGATTCATTATATGGAAAACATATTACAAAGCTCCAAGCGCAATATTGAAACCGCGCAGGAAAACATTCACGCGGCGATGGCCAATTTAGAGTATATCGATTCAAGTGATAGCTTTATGAATATCTTAATGAACACGCGCTTCTTTGAAATGGCGCGCAACCAAAAGGAAGGCTTAGAGGCCATTCAAAAAAAGCCGTACTTTGCGCGTATTCATTTTCAGCGTACAGGCGAAGAGGCAGAACTACTTTATATCGGAAAAACATCTCTTTTCCATGGTGAGACGCATGAGCCGATTATTGTCGACTGGCGCTCCCCTGTCGCAAACGTTTACTATGATGGGCGGCTCGGGGATGTGTCCTATGACGTGCGCGGTGAGGAGCTGACCGGGCATTTATTCGCGAAACGCCAATACAAAATTGACAATGCCACACTCCTCGATTTTCAGGATGTTGATTTAACGACAAATGACGAATTGTTGCAGGATGCACTAACAGGCAAGGCCGACGTGCGCCTAACGGAGATTGTCTCAACAATTCAAAAAGAACAAAACGATATTATCCGCGCGCACTTGCGTCAGCCAATTCTTGTACAAGGTGCTGCGGGTTCCGGAAAAACAACGATTGCGCTGCACCGCATTAGCTACTTCCTTTACACAATGGGTGAGCACTTCAAAGCGGAGCAGCTGATGATTTTGGCGCCGAGTAAGCTGTTTATTGATTATATTGGTGACGTCCTGCCCGAACTTGGCGTCGGTAAAATTGTGCAGACGACCTATGCCGAATACGTCCAAAATTCGACCGGTATTAAACTTAAACTGCAAAATCCAAACGCACTGCTGGAGCAGGTCATTCGCGGTGAAGCTGGGGCGATGGTAGACATCGCCAAATTAAAGGGCTCCAAGCATTATGAAGTCATTTTAGAGCGCTATCTTCGTCGCCATGAACAACATCTTGGCGCATTGTTTGACGATGTATTAATCGAAAAATACCGCATTTTGTCTGGCAAGCACCTGAAAAAGCTATTTTTAATTGAATTCGCCTATATGCCGATTGAAAAACGGCTTGAACGTATTAAGAAGGTCATTCAAACCGAGGTGAAGCGTAAAACGAAGGCGGTACTTCTTGCGCTGAACACTCGCTATGAGGATGCGATTGGCCGCGCGCTAAATGGTATGCGTGATGCAGACAAGCGCAAAAAGTTTGTGACGAAGCTGATTGATGAGCGAGACGCACGTATTCCGCAAATTCAGCAGGAGGCAAAGTCAACAACGTCTGTTTATATGCGTAAATTCGAGAAAGTACGCGTCAAAGCCTTTTACCGCACGCTACTAACAGACCAGACGCTTCTAAATGAAATTACACCTGAATGGACGCCTGCCCAAACGACTGCGTTTTTAGCGACGCATAAAAAAGAACAGTGGGCGCTCGAGGATTTGGCCGCACTGTATTATTTACATGCACGTATAAAAGGCGTGGCGGACGAGTGGAAGGTGCGCGTTGTGTTTATAGACGAGGTGCAGGACTATAGCTATTTGCAGCTAGCCGCACTAAAAGCGGGGCTTGAGACCGATATGTTCACGATGGTGGGTGACCTCGCACAAGGCATCCACAGCTACCGCGCGCTCGATTCATGGGAGCCTGTGCTCGAATTATTCCCGCGTGCGACCTACGCAACATTACAGAAAAGCTACCGTACGACGATTGAAATTATGCACGTCGCCAATCAAATTCTTGCGGGGATGACAGAGGACCTGCCGCTTGTTGAGCCGGTTGTACGTCACGGTCCAGAGCCGGTCATGGTGCGTAGTAAGGAAGTAAAGCTCGCACCAATCAAAAAAGCGTACGAACAAATTCGAGCAAACGGACATAAAGCAATCGCGCTCATTTGTAAAACGACAGACGATGCTGTGACATTACTCGCATTGCTTGAATGCAAATTACCGGTGCAACTACTAACTGAGGACGCGCAAATCGATCAGGACAAACTGCTCATTGTGCCATGTCATTTAGCAAAGGGACTCGAATTTGACGCAGTCATTACGGTCATTGTCAGCGAGCCGTACTTTGATACACCAACGGACAGGAAGCTACTGTACGTCGCCTTAACGCGTGCCATGCATGAGCTTTATTTAATCGGCCCTGTGAAAAAATCATTTTTACTTTAACCTTTGCGCTTTGGCACCGAGAAGTTTTTCCTTTTGCTCAATAAACTTTTTAGCCAGGCACGAAATGTGCCCGGCTTTCTTTTTTTCGTTTCTGGTAATGCTGGCATTCGCAACATGAGCACCTCCTTAGTTCTAATTTATGAACAAAGTAGTGCTGCTATTCTTGCTATTTAGCTAAAAGGCCTTTTGGAAGAATTGAATTTTCCCTTAAGAAAAGCGCTGGAGAGCCCGAAGTGAAAGTGCGCTCTTTACTTTCACCCGAGGGAGCAGACCGCGACCTCAAGGGGCTGGCGCTTTAGCCTAGACATAAAAACGCCAAATTTTATACTTTCTGATACAGCAAAAAAGAGATTGCCTACTCGGCAATCCCTCCCACTCTTACAAAATAATCAATTTGCATATTTTTCATAAAACCTGCATGCTCATAGACGTAGAGCGCCTGCTTGTTATCAATTTCTACATCTAACAGCACAACCTGCTCACCACCGCGGTATGCATAGTCCTTCACCCACTGTAAGATTTCGGTGCCAATCCCTTGCCCCTGTGTATTACTACTTACTGCAAGTGCTGTAATCCACTGTGCGTCGCTATCTTTACGTGTCGTCACCGTGCCAACTACTTGCCCATTCATCTCTGCAACCCACATCACAAGCTCTGGTGACTGTGTATTAAATTCAATTAAATCCAGTGCTTCCTCACGCTGATCGCCAAATGCATCGACAAAAATTTCTACGAGCGCCTCCGTATCATGCGCTGCTACTTGTCGCATCGTCATTTTCTTCTCTGTCATTGGCTCCGCTTTCACCTCAAGCGTTGCCTCCGAGAAACTGTACATGTACCCGCGACTTTCTAAAAACTTGCGACCATATGTCTCACTCTCTACTGCAAGTGCAAGCACCCCTTCCACTCCGCGTGCCTCAAGCCCGTCATACAGTACATTTAACAGCGCATCCGCCAGTCCAATTTTACGGTACATCGGTGCTACAACAAGCGACCATTCGTATGTATTGAGGCCCATCAAGTCAATCGCAGATGCCGCACCCGCAAGCTCATTCGTAACATCATTATAAATAAGTACGAAGAAACCTTTTGCCTCATAGCTCGTCGCTAGTTGCAAGTTCATCACACCCGCATATTGTACATGATCAACCTCAGTTGCCGCTGCACATAGCTGTTCAATCTCCTCAAACGTCTCCGCATCTAATGGAAACGATACTGTCATTGCCGAAAAATTCATTTCATCCACTCCGCTTCTTTTCTACTCAAGTACTCCCATTTTAGGCAACATAGTAATCGGATGCAAGCCATTCTCTAGTCGCCGTTTTTGTATTTACTTACTTTTTATGTACTGCAAAAAAATCTACTATCCTTCCGTGATACTTATGTTGTAAGTTTAACTTCACTAAATCATTTCAAAAACAGGTAATATAATCTATAGCTTTAGTTCCATCACATTAAAATAATAACCTTTTCAATTTACATTAGTTAATATTACCTTTACTATAAGATTAAAAAACAATGCAACTTATTTCAGATAGCATTCAATCACCCATACTATTTTTCTATAAATTTAAAGTCACTTTCCCTTTCCAGGGTAATATTTTACTATTTAGCATATATATCAAAACATTACTACAGGATAATTAGTGACTTACTAACCTATTTTATTTATAATTGTAGTATATATTTATTAATTTTAAGGAGATAAATACACGTGACCAAAGAACATATCCTACCCATTTCTTCGACTATGTTTCATGTTACTCCCTTTCCATCGTTGTTACTCTCACGTACTGGTGAAGTATTAGATTGGCAAGCGCAAAACGACAAAATTTTCGGCTACACATTAGCTGATTTCCAAAACGATCAATCATTACTTACACATACACTATTTTCTATGCTTCCTAAGGCACTTTGGCAAACGATTTTAGAAAGCGTAACACCACTACGTTTTAGCCAAATTCAATTGCAAAAGAAGGATGAGTCCTTACTAACATGTGCAATTTATACGAGTCCTGTAACAGTCGATCATCAAGAGGCAATCCATGTATTATGTATTCCTTTAGACGCACTGCGCTCTGTTGCCAATGAGCATCAGCTACTTGAAGATTTACAAGCAGGTATCCAAGCATCATTTATGACGGTAACACTTGATTTTGAAGGCTTTATCGTTAGTACAAACCAACACTTTTTAAAGGTAAGCCACTGGACACCAAAGCGCGTCATCGGCAAAACATTTTGGCAGCTATTCGCGACTACGCCAGAAAACGAGAAAATTGTACCCGCTATTTGGAAAACATTACAGTCTGGTCAAATTTGGCAAGGTGAAGTCGAAAAGAAAACGAAGCATGAGCAAAATTATTGGGTACAACTAACGGCCATTCCGAGCATTAGTGACAACTCAAATGATTCTCGTTTCATGTTGATTGAGCAAGACATTACAAAGGATAAAGTCGTTCAATTACAGCTCGAAAAAATCGCTTATATTGATACACACACAGGCTTAATGAATGCACACCGACTTCAGCAAGTTGTCAATGGCTTCATTAAAGAAGGACGTCATTTCTCATTCGTTTATATGAGCATCGATAAATTTTATACAATTAAAGATTTGCAGGATGATACAGCCGGCGAAAATTTAATCGTTGAATTTACAAAGCGCATGAAAATGTATTTCCAAGACAGTACGATGGCACGTATTAACGAAAATGAATTCGTTGTGTTAACACCACTTCCTGAATGGTTCACGCAAGGCTTTTTAACGTACTTGCAGCAAAACCCGGTTTACAACGGCAATGTTGCGATGCCATTATCTATTAGCGGTGGGATTACGCGTTTCCCTGAAGACCAATCAAGCTTCTCGCAGTTAATGAAGGCGTCACTTGCGACGATTCATTCGGTTCGCGGGGCAGGCGGTGATAGTATTGTATCGCTATCCAAATCAACGCATCAAGCATTAAACCGTAAATCAATCGTTGAAAAACGTTTACTGTTGGCACTGGACCAGAAAAACTTACATGTTATTTACCAGCCACAAGTAGACCGTAAAACGGGTAAAATGCTAGCAGTAGAGGCGCTTGTACGCTGGACAGATGATGAAATCGGCATCGTGTCACCAGATGAGCTGATTCCGATTGCAGAGGAAACAGGCCTGATTAACAATATCGGTTCGTTCATGATTGAAGAGGCATGCAAACAGGCTGTGATTTGGCGTGCAGCCGGCCTGAATTTAAAGGTCAGCATCAACTCTTCTGTGCGTGAGTTCCGCGATAAAAATATGGCGAAATCCATCCTAAGCACACTCGAGCGCACAGGCTGTCCTGCTGAACTGATTCAAATTGAAATTACTGAAAAGTTTGCCCTTGAAGCAGAGGGTGAAACGTCGATTATTAAGCAAATGCGCCAGCTCGAGCAGCAAGGAATCACATTCGCACTAGATGACTTCGGAACAGGCTATGCGTCGTTCCGCTATATGCAACTACTGCCAATTAGCTTGCTAAAAATCGATCAAACCTTCACAAATTCATTCTTGAAATCTGAAAAAACGAAGCAGCTTATGCACGGTATGATTGAATTTGGTAAAACAATGCAGTTAACGGTTTTAGCAGAAGGTGTTGAAACAGAAGAACAGCACGCATTACTTTCAGAATATGGTTGTGATTTGCTACAGGGATACTATATAAGTAAACCGATTTCTAGTGATGAAGTCGTATCGTTTTACATTAAGAACAACAATTAGCATAAACTATCCATTTCCTTGCGAAATGGATAGTTTTTTCTTTTTCACACCGTTTCCCTCTAGACAAAAACATCATTCTTTGGATATATTATACAAATAATAGGTAGGAGGATGATTTTATGGGAGAATTGTTAAAAGACCAGCTCGCGCGTACACGCTCAGTTTTACTGAAACAAACAGAGGGGTTAGCACCTGAAGTATTGTCATTTATTCCAGATGGATTGCGCAACAATATCCACTGGCAGCTCGGTCACATTTTAGTAACAGCAGAGCTTTTCTTTTTACCAGAGAAAAAATTTACAAATCAATATTGGTCCTTTTTTGGTGCAGGCACACAGCCCGCTGACTGGACAGATGATGTACCTACTGTTGAGGTACTACTCGCGCATCTTGCCGAGCAGGCCAAGACACTTCAGCAAATGGATGTTCCAAATCCTGATACACTGTTTGAAGAGCCAAAATTCGGTAATAAAACAGTTGGCGAATTTTTAGCGATGGGCGCCTACCATGAATCAATGCACGTTGGGCAAATTCATACAATAAAGCGCATTGCCGAGGCTGCTCTTGTAAAATCAGCAAATTAAAAAGGTGTGGCGAGCTGCCACACCTTTTATTTTCTAGGTCTCTTCACACGCATGAATGAATCAATCGACGTTTTACTACGATGCATCATGCGGAAAAATAGCTGCATTAATACTTCTGCAAATACTAGTCCCATCGCAATCGCACCAGAAATCATAAAGGCACGCATCCCACTTTGTAGACCCATAATATAATCAAGCTCCATCACATGACGCATCGTATTGTACGCAACACCCCCTGGTACGAGCGGGATAATACCCGAAACACTAAAAACAATCATCGGCATGCGAAAATTGCGCGACAGTAAATGCGCAACAATCGACACGACAAATGCACTAATGAATGATGCCTGTACCTCATCGATACCGTACTGAAATGCAACGTAATACAACAACCAACCAATCATCCCAACGAAGCCGCACGCAGGAATAGCTCGTGTTGGCACATTAAAAATAACACCGAAACAGGCGGTTGCACCAAAGCTAAATATTGCCTGTAATAAATAATCCATCACCATTGCCCCCTAAAACGATAAAATGAGCGCGATTCCAGAGCCAATGGCAAACGCCGTTAAAAATGCCTCGGCCCCCTTCGCCATCCCTGCTGTAAAATGCCCAGCCATCAAGTCGCGTACTGCATTTGTAATCAGTAAACCTGGTACTAGTGGCATTACTGAGCCGATAATAATTTTATCAACTTCTGACCCCCAACCGAGCCCGACGGAAATGATCGCCACAATTCCGACGGACACGGCCGCTAAAAATTCAGAGAAAAATTTAACGCGTGTCATTTGATGAATAATCGTGACAATATAAAGTCCTAATCCACCCGCAACAAATGCTGTAGGTATATCCAACCACATTCCATTAAATAACATTAGAAAACAACTACTTGCGATAGATGCTGCCAAAACTTGTATTGAAATAGGTAAAAAATAGTTCGTCTTTTCTATCTTATTTAACTCGTCATATGCCTGTTCTAATGTTATGATTTGAGAAGTTAGTTTACGTGACACATTATTAACGAGGACAATTCGATGCAAATCTGTAATTCGTGTTGTAATTGACGTAATGCGCGTCGGTTGTGTTTTTCCGAGTGAAAAAATAATCCCCGTTGGCGTGACATAGCTTTGTGCATGATTCATCCCAAGTGAACGTGCCATTCGCAGCATCGTGTCTTCTACACGATACGTCTCGGCCCCGCTTTCCATCATGATACGACCCGCGAGTAAGAAGCAGTCCATCGCCATTTCGTTACGTTCCGTACTATTCATCAACATGAAACCTCCTATCAGGTAACTTTTAATATAGCGAAGTTTTCTACTATTTCATAGATGTTTTATTCTATTCAATCGCTTTTTGGATAGTAAACAAAAATTTATTGTTATTTAGCATCTCTCTTAGACTTTTTCGAAAACAAATACGTCTAATTATATGTAACACTTCGTAATTTACGACACTTAAAATTTAATAAAAATAACATCTTTTTTTCCTTTATTCGTAGTATTATTTTATCATAGAAAGGGGCGCATGCTACATGAACCAACACCGAAAAAAACGCGGACCTTGGATTGACGTTACGCTAATCGGATCCATCCTTGTTTTAGGCGCAATCATCATATTTTTAACAGTATTTAATGGCGAATTTAAATTCCAAAAAACCGACATTTCAATTGCAGCTGAGCTTGGATCAGAAATTACCGAGGAAGCATCCGCATTTACAGGCATCAAAATTGCAACGGACATTTCAAATGATCCTAGCATTCCTTACGCGATCCAATACCCACTCTCTGAATCTGAAGAGTTTAATGAGGCTGTCACAGCATATATTACTACAGCAAAAGACCATTACATAAATACGATGCGCCTTAAGCAAAATGTTGACGAGGACGCAAGCGGCGAGCTAAATATTAGCTTTGAAACATTCGAATACGACGAACGCTACTACTCATTCGTCTTAAAAAACAAAACAGCGACGCATAATGACGAAAAAATTTCTGTGCAAACGTTCCTTTATAACTTTGAAACAAAAGAAATGTTTGATATGCACACACTGTTAGCAGGCGATTTAAAAAGCTTAGAAACATTTGCCGCACACGTTCGCTCGGAGCTAAAAAAGCAGCCTGAGTTAAAGGGCTTACTATTAGAAGATGAGCTAACAAAAGCAACAGAAGCGAAATGGCGCCAATTTTCACGCTTTGCATTAATCGATGAATCATTAGTGCTATATTTCGATGAATTAGAAATCGCTAAAAAAGAAGCGGGTACACCTACATTAACAACGTCACTGTCATTTTTAAATCCGTTACTTGCACCTGAATTCCAAATTCAAATGATGCAAGCAGACACAATCGTCCCATCAACACCTACTGAGGCCGATAAAAATAAAAAGCACGTGGCGTTAACATTTGATGATGGTCCACACCCAAAAGTAACGAAGCAAATTTTAGATTTACTAAAAAAATACGATGCGAAAGCGACATTCTTTATGCTCGGTAGTCGTGTTGAATATTATCCAGATATCGTGCGTGAGGTTTCGGCAGCTGGTCATGAAATCGGTAACCATACATGGACGCACCCGGTGCTCACAAAAATGGATTCTGCGAAAGTATTAAAGGAATTTGAACAAACAGAGCACGCCATTTTCACTGTACTTGGTGAGAACACAAAGATTTTCCGTCCACCATACGGCGCAACAAATGAACGTGTAAAAAACTTAATTCCACGTACATCGGTTAACTGGACGATCGACACACTCGACTGGAAATACCGTAATGCAACTAAGCTACTACCAATGGTCGAGCAGAACATGCATAATAACGCGATTATTTTAATGCATGACATCCACCAATCGACAGCAGACGGCCTTGAATCTGTCCTGAAGTATATGCAGGAAGAAGGCTATGAGTTTTTAACGGTTTCGGAAATTTTACAATATCGTTAAACGCGAAAAACGACCGTGCATATTGCCACGGTCGTTTTTATTATTGAATCTTCACCGAGCTAATCGGCGTAAAACCGTCTAGCTTATAACTTTTAATCTCCTTACGTGACACTGTATAAAGCGTGTCGTCGATATAAAGTAAACGCTGCACAACCGACTCCCAATCCTCATACTGCTCATTTTTCGCAGCTGGCTTCACAAAATCTGCTGCTAGCTTAATCCCATTTGTCGTTACCTGATATATTTGCGCGCCCGTTCCTTTATAGTTAAGGTCATACTCCCCTTTTGGCTCATAAATTGTCACAGGGAAGCCGTAGTAATTATTTTCTACATCACGGAACAATGCCTTATGATCATGCTGGACATCCGAATACGTGCCGCGCCCACCAATAGTAACGGCATCCTGCTCTACTGGATTCGCTAAATCCTCCACATTAAACAGGCTCATCTTCATTCCCTGTGTAAGTACAAGTGGCTCCTTGCTACCCGGCTGCATCGTCACCGTCGTATCGTAGCCAATACCGAGTAAATGATGCTCGCCTACCGGATGTAAGTAATTACTGAAGCCTGGAATTTTCAATTCACCAAGTACTTTTGGCGCTTTCGGATTTGCGACATCAATAACAAATAACGGATCCGTTTCTTTAAATGTCACAATATACGCCTTATCGCCCATAAATCGCGCCGAATAAATGCGTTCACCGCGCGCTAACTGATCAACCTTGCCAACCTCTTTTAAATTGCCATCTAAAATATACAGTGTATTGGTTGAATCCGCATTTGCACCCCAACCACTCCCCTCTGTTGTCGCAATGCGGAAATAACCGTCATGCTCATCCATTGAGAACTGGTTCAATACATGCCCCTTCACTTTACCTTGCGCTTTCATTTCAATATTCGTCTCCGAAATTGCGACTTTATAAATAGTCGTTTCATTGCTAGTGGTCGGCATGACCGTATCCACCGTCATACGCTCTACTGCTGGTAAAAATGGCATCCAGCCGTAGTTTATTGCCGTCATATAAATAGCCTTTTCCGACATATACATCTCGCCACTATTGCCTAAATAGCTCTCTGTCGTTACCTTGGCATTGGCAATATCATGGACATTTACCGCTGACACGATTAAATAATTTGGCTCCGTGCTCCCCGGTAGTGGATGAATTCGCTCAATTGGCATGACATCACTTTTCACACCGTCATACGTTGCTGGGCGTAGCTCGATGTCTACATCTTCATGCAATAGCCAGTAGTTCGGCGTTTGGTTCGATACAATGTACAGCACATCATTCATTTTACGTACGCCTATTGTATAGCCGTCCTGCCCAATTTCACGCACAAGTCGTGGCTTCGAAACATCACTAACATCATAAAACCCGACCTTCGTAACAGACTTCCCGTCGTAGTACTGCCCGTAAGAGCGCTCCTCATAGCCTGAATAGGCGACGATTAATAAATCATCATGCTTCATTAAATGCGTAGGTGACTTCCCGTCTGCAAGCTTAATGCGGCTCGCTACCTTCATACTACTCGGCTTCTTTGCATCGGTAATAACGATTACATTATCGACAATTGAATAAATCGCCTGACCATCCGTTATAACAATATCGCCCTCTTCAATGCCCGCTACTTGGTTATTCGTCGTGGAAGCACGTCCGCTACCACCGCCACCGCTCGAGCTATCACTTGCCACTTCATTCTTAGATACGGATGTCACTGCTGATTCCTCCGTTGCGAATCCATATGATGCGTTATCTCTCGCTAAAATTTGCTCGAAATATGCTTTCAAATCTGCCTCTGTTTTTAGCTCTGTTACAGGTTGCACGACTTGTAAGTCAAATGTGCGATCACGCTTAAATTTCGTTTTAGACGCAAAGGCATCCTTTTTCACGTCAATCGTGTAATTGCCCGCTACAAGTCCCGTAATAATAAGCTCCTTTTTTGACTCGCTCAGTGTAAGCGCCGGATTCACTTTTTGGCCAAATTCATCAAAAATTATAATGGAACCATTTGTTATACTGTCAGCCTTTAACGTCGTAGAAAATTGAATCGGGTACGCCTCACCTTCATAAATCACCGACATGGCATAGGCTTCGATTTTTTGCTGTGACATTACATAAATGCCTGTTAATATAAGTAACAGCGCACCGACAAGTCCAAATAAATAAAATTGCCTCTTATTCATCACTCCGTACCTCCCTATAGTTGTTCTATTAGATTAGACTCATAAGTATTAATTTCGTTACACTATTTTCCCAATATTCTTAATTTTATTCTTTTATCCACTTTAAAAATTCCGTAATCAAACGACGAAACTGTCAAAAAAACATCAATCTAGGCTAGGCCAGATTGATGTTTTACATTACATACTTTTTAATTTTTCATACTCTAGTTGCAACTGCTCAATACGCTTGCGACCCTCTTCGCGATTGCGCACCGTTTCCGCCTGAATTTGCTTCGTTTCCTCAATTCCAGACATAATCGTTTGCCATGTTTGCTCAATCGTTTCGATTTTAATGCTCGGATTGCCCGCCTGACGCGCAATGTCTACCGAATTTTGGCGTACATTTTCCGCATTACGCACAAGCATTTCATTCGTGCGACGATCTAACTCTGCCATTGAATCTGACACAAGCTTTTGACGCTGAATCGTCACCGCGTGAATAAGCCCCTGCTTAAAAATTGGAATCGTCGTCACAAAGGCCGAATTAATTTTGCCGATTAAATGCGTATTGCCCTGCTGCATTAAACGAATTTGTGGTGCAGATTGGAACGACACTTGCTGGGCCATTTCTAAATCATACCCACGCTGCTCGAGTAACTCAATCATACGACGCGTTGACTCTAGCTCCATCGCCGCCATTTGATCCCCCTGCTCCGCTCGTGTATTTAACTCCGGTAGCTTCGCATTTAGCTCCTCCACCTTAATATCCACTGCCGCCACATGTTCGCTAAGTGAATGGAAATAATTCAAGTTTTCATCATACATTTGCTCAAGTTGCACCGTATTACGTTTCATCTCAAGCTCATACTTTTGAATCTCGGTATACACGACATCCACTTCTTTATTCATCGTGTCATATTTCGATAAAATGCCCTCAAGCTGCTCTTTCCCTCTTGAGAATAGGCGCTTTAGTAAACCTACCTTTTTCTCCTCGGTAAAATCTTTTGGATCAAAGCGGTCCATAATTTTATTTAAATTATTGAGTAGCGTCGTCGATTTCTCTAAATTGCTCGATTTAATCGTCGCAAGCATGCGGTCTGAAAACGTCGAAATGCCATTTGCCGTTTCCTTCCCGAACTCCAGCACGGCAATTTGATTTTTTACATCAATTTTTTGTGCCAATGTTTGCACTTTCGGATCTTGCTTTAATGCCAGCTGACGCTGACGAATTTGTGACAGCTCCTCCTGTGACACAAGCGGCTTCGGCGGCTCGACTGCAACCTCATGCACTACTGGCGTCGGCTCTGGTGTCGGCTCCGGTTGCTGTGTTCTTGTATCTAAATCTTTAAATAGTGGGTTTTCTGACATTATGTAGCCTCCAAATTTCTTTTTTATTGCTTATTTTGAGCCTGTACGCCACTGCATCCCCCAGCCATACGCACGGTCAAGGCTTTGATGCCCATCGAAATATTCAACTAAACGCTCGACCTTGAATGTTTCATTCTTTACATTTTCAATCATCGCAATCGCACACATCCCGAGATTAGAACGTGATTCATTCAGACGTACCTCGATATCCTGTCCACCTGGATATTTCAGTGTCACAACACCGTCCGCCTGCGCCCAATTCGCCGCGCCCTCATAAATAAATGTGTACACAACTAAACGCTTAATACGTGCAACTTCATTACCATTAATCCGCAAATTTTCGCCGCCTGAAACAGCACCTGTGCGGTCATCACCGTCTAATTGAATAAACGGTGCCTTTTGTAGCGCACCAAACGAATTACCTAAAGCCTGCACAGACCCCTTTGTGCCATCCGTTAACTCATATAAGCAGCCTAAATCTAAATCAATCCCTGAATTTTTCCCTATTAACTTCGACAAAAAGCCGCCTGTTTGCTGCTGATTCCAATTTAAATTCACAACAATTTCACCTAATGCCGCGCTTTTCTTTTCGAGATTAATTGACTGCCCCTTTTTCGTTAGCTCAATTTTTTTTAAGTTCACCATTTCAGCCACCCCTTTGTTATTATCAATTTCTAACCCGATCCTAGATTTTTTAGCAATTGAGCGCGTATTTGAACATCTATTGAATACCTATAGAACTGAGGACTTTCTGCTGAAGGAAGATAAAATTTCTCCCAAACACTGCTCCGCAAATGCCGCGCCTTTCTTTTCAATAATTTCAATTTGGCGATAGCTTTCAGGATGCTCGACAATCTCCCCGTGCAGTGGCGCAAAGCTACGGTCTGCTAAATACATCATACTAACGTCCATCAACGAATCCCCTGCCGCATAATGACGCTCATACTCTGCTTGCTCTTTCAAATAACGAACCGCTGCACCTTTCGTAATGGAATGTGGCACAATGTAAAATTTACGCCCGTGTAAATAACTATCCCAGCCAAGCTGTGCGAGCTGCTCACGCAATGCTTGTAGCGCTGCCTCATCTAGTTGCGCCAAGTCAACAATATAAACAAAAAACAAACCGTCCACTCGCTGATGGCGTAAAAAATATGGTGCTGCAAGCTGCTCATGGAAATGCTGCTGCAAGTCGTCAACTTGTAACGGTAGACTTTGCAATGTTTGCTCAATATGCGCCTGCCATACTGCATCGACCTCACCATTACGCAAAATCATCCCACCGTTTGCAACGACCGCAATTTCTGGTACAATATCACGTTGGAATAATATAATGCGCTCAAACTGTGCTCGTGAGCGTGTCGTGACAGGCACAAATTGCATGTTCTCGTGAATCTCCGTAAGACGCGTCTGAATAGCACGCGTCACATAAGAAATATTTTGCCCATCTAACTGCTCAATACAAATTCGCTCAATCTCGTCCTTATCAATTGTGCGCTCTGAAAAAATAAGTGTGCGGTCTAAATCTGATGTGAATAAATTCATTATTTTAGCTCCTTTATTAGCCCACAGCACGAATATGTCATATCTGCATACGGCTCAATCTCTACACCACGCTCTTTTGCTAGCAAATAAATATGTGTTAAGTTTTGCTCTGCTGCTGGATTTACGAGAATTTTCCACGGCACACGACGCAAAAGCACGCGTGTTGTTTCACCAACACCTGGCTTTATATGATGACGGTTCGTAATCGCAAATTGCTGTTCAATCCGCGCCACGCTACGTAGCCCCTCCCACGTAGGCTCAGGCTCCGGTGCTGCGTGTAGTAGCTCGTCCTTAACTTCCGCAACGAGTTGCTCGCTAAAATGACAAATAATCGCTTCAATATAAGCGTTTGACACATCCACATCAATAAGCTCTTTATAATATTTCGCCCCGTGAAAATCACCCTGCTCCAAAAAGGCATAATTTAAAATCGTTCGACTCACAAGCCCTGATACCGTTGAATTTAAGCAGGCAGACGGAATTAAAAAGTCCTCACGCGTTCCGTAAAGCGTCACACAATGCCCCGGATCGGCTAACACTGCCATCTCCGCATCAAGTGTCTTGCGATCAGCCTTATTCCACGCCTCAACCGCCTCCGTTAGCTCCTTCGTAATCGCACCCTTTCCCGTCCAGCCATCAACAAATTGCACAGCGCCGTCTGGATGCTTGTCGGTAATATACTGCAATGCCGCCTCGTCAATGCCACGCCCACGTACAATTGAAATCGAATAATGAGGCACGTCCACACCATAACTAAAGGCAATATAACGCTTCATCAAAATGCCGATTGGTGTGCCTGCACGTGCCAAGCTAACCAGTACGAGATTGTCCGCCCCGCGCAGTGCAACGACCTTTTCTGATACGAGCGCCACACACTTCGCAACCTTCTCCGCATACTGCTCAAGCATGTCCTCATACAACTTCATATACGGCTCACCTGGACTGTACTCAATTGGCAACATCTCGGAATAATGCGCCGTACCAGACTGAATTTTTTGCTCGCGCTCCTCATTACTAAGCTCCATCTCGATGTGGCTTAGATCACGCAATAAAAATGTCACATCCTGTTCGTTATAGCTACCCATTGCATCTGGCTCATACTTTAGCATGCTCTTCGCCCCCTACTGTTACAATATGTACCTGCTTCGTTAACGGCTTTAGCTGAGAGACAAGCCTCACCAATGCTTGCTTGTCTAAAATACGCTCAAACACTAAAAAAATGTCGTCATATTCACCCGCAGGAATGTTGTACAAATAATTAATCACGCCTGGATACTCCGCACTTTTAAACATGTGCTTCGCATAAATTAACGAATCTTCATGCGCATAAATGGGGCTACGCGTCGTTGAATGATACAACACATCCTCACCCATATGTGATGCGATATACATCGGGGCAAACATAAACTCACCTGTCCCAAGCACTAGACTACTACGCCCAACACGTTGCTGCTTTAACGCCTCGGCTACTTGCTGCAAGCTCGCGTAATAATCACGCTGCTCCGTTGTCGTCAAACTAAAGCGCCCACTCCCTTTAAAGTAGCTCGCCTCATATACACGTTCCTCCGTATCGAGCGAGCGGTATGTCACAGTATTTACAGGCGCTAGTGACGTAATTTGTAGCTCTGCTTCCTCTGCTAGCCATGACTGCGCTTCAGCAGTTGGTAGCTCACCTGTCGTCAGAGCAGTGAACTGCCCCTTCATCAGCGACACCGCACCGATTTTAATCTTAAGCTCCGCCGCAAGCTCGTGCATCGCCGCTTCATGCGCCTCACTTCGCCAATCTAAAATCGATACGAGCGTATAAAGTTTAATATGCGGATACGCCGCATGCAGTTGCCGAATAATATTCATATTCGTCTGACCGGTCGTCATTTCGTCATCAACGAGCACCACTTCCTCTGCCTGCTCAAAAAACGATGCATCCGCATATAAACGGTGACTTGAGGCATGTGAATGCTCCTCCTCAAACGAAAGAGTCGGCTCTCGGTCAACAAGTAGCTCACGCGTCGTGTGAATATAGTGCACGTCCCCTGTAAATGCATCAAAAAATGCATGACCAAGCGCAGTCGCTGTCTCTGCAAAGCCAATAATATGCAGCGGATGCTGTGAGTGAAGTGGCTGACTACGCGCAAACTCCAGCGCCTGTCCAAGCCACGTTTTTTGTTTTAATGCCTCTACAATACGTGCTGTTGTTTTTTGCTGCTCTGCTTGTCGTATCTCAAGAAAACGGTGCGCAAGCAAATGCCCTGTCATAATTGGAATTTGCGGCGCCACTGCTAAATGCTTACCAAGCACTTTACTAACAAATAAAAAGCTCCGTTTCTTATTAATACGCATCGCCATATCAAATAACAGCTCTGGCTCAAAATCGTATGGATTTTCCGTCACCTTAACCTCTGTCACAAGCTTGTTTAACACATTGTATGTCTTCATCGTACTACCTGCCTTTGCAATAACTCCGTATACTGACACCCTGGCATTAATACACCAAATGCCTCCGCTCGTAGTAAAGTCCGTTCGGCCCATAAGGCATGCGGCTTCATCTCATTCATTTTGTTGCCATAGTCACTTTTTTGGACGCCGACCTGTTCCCGAAGCTGGCAAATTTTTTGCGCATCCATATAATTCTCATGCGACACCGCATAAACAGCCTGTACCGCCTCAATATGTGTCGGATGAATAATTGTTTTACCAGTAAAGCCATTCAAGCAATCTAGCTCTGTCTCACGCAATAAGCCTTGTAATGCCGTATCAGCTAGATCGCCCGCTTGTCCAAAATATTCCCAAACAGGTCCTGATAACACAAAATGCGGCTCCGCGCGTAAAAATACATTTAAAATATCCGTCAGACAATCGCGTACGGTCTGCAGATCATAAACTGTATGGTGAATCGAGCGGCGTACACCAATCAAGCCACTAAAATCTGTCGTACCGATGCGTACATTTAATATATAGTCATAAAATTCCTGCAAAAGCTCACGCACTGCAAGTAAATGTGCGGGACGATTTTCCTTTAAAAAAATTTCGGACGACTCTAAAATTGGCATTGCATACAATGTATAGCCCGCCTCATTTTGCGCAGCAATTTGTTCCAAAAGAGCGCGGCCATTAGAATGCGTAAACTTTGGTAGCACATACCCTGTCAATATATGCTGTCCTTCACCTAACAGCGCAATGACCTGCTTTAACTGCAATGCATGGCGTACACGCACAAATAATAACGGTAAATAATCTACAGCAAGCACACCTGAATCAATCGCGTCCTGCAACGTTTCGATGGTTACTTTTAATTGCCATAAGCCCGCATCTACTTCATGATCTCCAAGTGCATCTTCCAAATCTAAAACAATTGTCGTCAACGATGGATGCTTCCGCGTAATAATTTCTCGTGCAATCTTCTCTCGCGTCGCTGGCATATAAAGTGCCGCGCCAACGCAATAACGAAGCTGTTTTTTCTCCGTATATTTTGTAAAAGGACTAGGCTCTTTGTAAAAATAAGCGTCTCCTCCACTTTGAACTTCCCTATCAAAAAATCGCATATCGCACCCCCGCAATCCAGTTAAAAAAAGGGAAAGACAAATAATTTGCCTTCCCATTTATTTAATCTATTCATATAATGATCGCTTTTTAATTTCTATCTGGTGAATCTGAGCAATCGCCTAAATTAAAATAAAACCGTTATACACTCAAGCCATATGCATTTACAAGCGCTCCTAAGCCACCTTGGTAGCCTGAACCAACCGCATTGAATTTCCAATCATTGCCGTGGCGGTATAGTTCACAAAATACAACCGCTGTTTCGATTGAGAAATCTTCCCCTAAATCAAAGCGTAAAATTTCTGAGCCTAAATCTTCATCTACTAAGCGCACAAAAGCATTCGTTACTTGTCCGAAGTTTTGGCGACGCGTTTCTGCATCGTGAATCGTTACGGTAATCGCAACACGATGTACATCAGCAGATACTTTGTTTAGATGAACTTTGATTTGCTCATCATCCCCGTCACCCTCACCTGTACGATTATCGCCCGTATGCTCAATCGAACCGTCCTGGCTTACTAAGTTATTATAAAAAATGAAATCTGAATCCTGACGGCATTTGCCCTGCTCATTTAATAAAAACGCCGAAGCATCTAAATCAAACTCAGCACCGCCATCAAAATTTTTCACGTCCCAGCCTAAGCCGACAATAATATTTTTCAGCGCTGGATTGTCCTTTGTTAAATCAATGCGTTGACCTTTACTTAACTGAATTGCCACAAAAATTCCCCCTAAGTAAGTATTCTATTTTATGATAGTGGAAATCCCCCACTTGTATGAGTGGGGGATTTATCAACTTAACCTACTTGTAAACCAAAGTCATTACATAATGCAGCTAAGCCACCTTGGTAGCCTGAGCCAATCGCTGCGAATTTCCACTCGCCGCCATGACGGTACAGCTCACCTACAACTAATGCTGTTTCGATTGAGAAATCCTCACCTAAATCATAGCGAATTAACTCATTTGCTCCGTCAAATACGCGAATATAAGCATTTGATACCATCCCGAAGTTTTGACCGCGACCTTCTGCGTCATGAATCGTTACCGTAAATGTGATTTTTTCGATGTTTGCCGGTACAGCCGCTAAATCCACGTGTACAACCTCATCATCGCCTTCACCAACACCTGTTAAGTTATCGCCTGAGTGGACGACTGAGCCATTGCCGCCTGTTGTATTATTGTAAAATACGAAGCCCTCTGGACCTGTTACTTTGCCAGTCGCCTCTAATAAAAAGATTGACGCATCTAAATCGAAGTCATTGCCGCCATCATATTTATTCGTATCCCAACCTAAACCTACACTTACCTTTGTTAACCCTGGATTGGATTTTGTTAAATCAACTTTTTGACCTTTTGATAATGAAACTACCATGTGCAAATCTCTCCTTTTGTTATCATGTATATTGTTTTACGACTTCACCAATTGAATTGTCCTGCGTGCCTGTTCCAATTGCCGCGAACTTCCATTCATTACCGTGACGATAAATTTCGCCAGTAATAAGCGTGCGCTGATCGGCGTAATTATCAGTTAAACTATATTTAAGAAGCTCTTGACGCGTCGTGTTATCCACAATACGAATGAAGGCATTTTGAATCATACCGAAATGCTGATTACGGTTTGCCGCATCATAAATATTTACAACAAAGATTAAGCGATTGTACTCAGCAGGAATCGACTTTAGCTTGACGATAATTTGCTCATCATCGCCCTCGCCGGCACCGGTTAAGTTATCGCCTGCATGGGCAACAGCGCCATTTAATACGTTTAAGTTCCCGAAATACACAACGTCCTCTCTTGAGGCTAAACGGTCATTCTTCAGTAAAATAACTGAGGCATCACAGTCAACATTAGCGGCTTTACTACTGCCTCCACCAAATAACCCACCTAAAAATCCGCCGCCCGATTTAGGCTGCTCCACTGGGTCCCAACCTAAACCAATCAATAGCTCATTTAAGCCTGCATTACCTTTCGTTAAATCAATACGTTGACCCTTTTGTAAATTAATAGACACAAGTATCTTCCTCCTGACAAAGTAAAACGCCTCTAACTAAACAAAACTAACCATTTTTTGGTATAAATACCACTGTAAGGACATTTTATAATGAATTAATTATTTATTGCAAATTTAAGGTGCTGACTATTTTAATTTTTTAGAAATTTTTCTGAATACTGATTTCAAATCCAACTTTCGCTCTTGTTCCTTCTCCTGCTTCACATGCAAAAGATCAGCTAATGTTTCATTAAAGCTAATTTTTTCTAGTCGATGTGTATTCAGTAATTGCCCTGTGATGAAATGCTCAATGCTAAGCGAACCACCTGGACTGTAAATAATCACATCAAAGCCAAGCATGCTCAAAAAGAGTAGCAGTACCGCATCCTGGCGCTGCATTTGTCCACTCGCCTCTTCCTTGAAAATAAGCACTGTCGGATTCGTATAGCTATAGTCAAATTGCTGATACAGACGGAAAATCTCCTCTGGTACAAGCATAAGCTGGCCAAATAAATATTGCTGATGCTCTTGCTTTGACTGCTGCGCGGTCGGCAAAATAAAATCACTATCAATCAAACGAATCATCGTCCGTGCCACATTGCGCTGTGCACCAAGCGGCATATTTTTGCATGGCCAAATGGCGAGCTGTAGCATCTTCTCTACATCTAGTCGGCCATTCGTTCTCGCATCACGCATATGAAATTGCATATTGCTTTTTTGTAACGGCAACAGCGGGAATGTCGTCGCCGTGTATGTCATTTCCTGCTCATAAATGCGACGGATTTTTTGCGCATAATCAAGTTGATTAAAAGGCACGCCCTCCACCTTCGCAAATAGCACCGGCAAATACACAACACCTTCCTCATCCGTAAAGCCCTCACGTAAATAAACTTGCGCATCATGCAAAATAAATAGCTCATCATATGTCGTATTTAATATACGTGTGCGCGTTTCATACTCAGCGTATTTCCATGGGTAATTGAGTGCCGAATGATTGTAGAGCTGCTCGGTCACCTGCTCAGATGCACGCGATGTAATCGTCTGCACATGAATCGGCTTATCAAACGGGAAATCAAACAGCTCCGTCGTTTGTGCTAAGCGCTCTGTTGGTATGTCCGTAATGCCGTATTTCTGAAAAATATCTGTCCCGTCCGGTTCAAAAATGACAACATCACAGCCAAATAAGTATAAAAAATATAAAAAATAAACTTCACTTTCTTTTGCTGGACCATACCATAATACCCGCGGCACCTGCATTTCAAACGGTGTAGCCTTTAACCACTGCGGGAAAAAATGATCCGACCATTTCACAAAATCTAAAAAAATACGCTGCAATTGATTACTCATTAAACGCGGGTAGCGTATTTGTAAAAACTCTAGCCATGTACGAAGCGTTTGAATGAAATGGTCGCGGTACGGTGTATTCATGAGCGGTAATAGCTGCTTGCCTGCAAAAAATGCCATAAAGCGATTGAGTGAAATCGGATTTTCTCGGTGTAGCTGTAAGATATTAACGATTTCTGTACGCTTTTGTGGATCAATGACTTTTGGCAAATTATGAAACAGTAACGTCCAGTCCACACCTTTACCAATAAGGGTATAAAGATATTCCTGCATCTCGTATTCACTATCATCAATGCCTAGTATTTGCTTTGCGACACGTGTGTATGTTAGTTCCGTTCCATTCTGCAAATAAATTGGACGAGCATGTAGCCGCGTACTAATAATTTCTTCCCACGATCTCATATCACGCTCTAAATTATGTGGCACTAATTTCATAACTCCATCACTCCAATTCGTTCTACATTGGACTCTCTATTATGTACGTTTCACATAGGGAATCAGTTTCATTTTTTACACAATTTCCTCTCAGTTTTCTACACTATTTTTTTATATTCCCCTAAATTGCACAATCTAATGAATTATTTGCAATGTGTTATCGACTATTTTCTTGATAAAAATGTGAAAAAAACGCCGATTCAAGCGTTCGAATCGACGTTTATTTATTCTAGTACAACCAATTTCCCTTTATGATCCTTTGCATTAAGCACTACCTCTTCACCTTGCCACTTAACAATCGCCGTTTCCTTTGCATACGCCTCGTCCATATAAACAAAAAATCGATTGTGCCACTCAGCTGATACAACCTCGCCGCGCTTAGCCTCAACTAATGGCTCTAAACCATAACCCCCTTGCTCATAACGATAAAACGCAAGTGCTGGCCGTTCGTCAATCGTCACCGCAAATACGGTCCATTCCCCGTCAATCCACTCCCCCTTCTTTTCGACAGAGGGCAACTGTTGCTCTAACGAATAGGACTGATAGCTTGTCGTAATTGTTTGCCAAAGACCGTCTTGCATTGGATACTCACCCTTCGTCCAGTACGACGTTTGTGCTACATCCCCATCTTCTCCCACACGTAACATTACTCCCGCTAGCGTTGTATCCTTGCGGTGAACTGAAAATTCCCCCACCTGGTATCCTGGCTCATACACTTCCGGCTCAATAATAAACTGCTGCTGCGGATACGTTTCCTCCAAATACACTAGTAATTGCTCGTAGCGCTTTTCATGCGTCACTTCGCGGTATGTAGGATAGTACAAATACCAACCTATATAAACTACAATAACAACACCTGTCACAATCCACGCCCACTTTTCACGTTTACGTAGCAAAAACCAGCTCACGCAAATAAGTACGAATGCTCCAAAGGCAAGGAGCAGAAAGAGTATATTTTCAGCAGGGCTCATACAGGACACTTCCTTTCACGTAGCCATTCAAAAAGCATGCAGGAATTTCCTGCATGCTCCCCATCACCACTTCACAATCATTGCTGAACGATGTGAAATTTCCTTAATATCAATATGACGCTTCGCCATTTCCTTGATAAACTCGCGTCCTGGTACAACCGTTTCCGGTGCAAATACGCCGCGCTCTACAATCGTGCCGCGCCCAATCATTTGAGCCACGACCGAAATTGTACTCGCTGTTGCACGCGCCATTGCGGTAATATTTTGCTCTATGTCTTTGCGCACAATCATTTCATATTCATACGTAATGTGTTCCTCGGACTTTTCACCCGTTACAATCGCACGCAGTAGCACCGCATCTACCTTTTTACCAAGGTCCAGCTTTTTCTTCAGCACTTCACGTGTCACCTCGCGCACATTTACCTCATGCCCGCTTGCTTCTACTATATTTGTCTTATCAAGGAAGCCAAGGTCCGCAAGTAGCTTAAATTTCTCTGCATGCCCCTTGTAGCGAATCGTTTTGTACTCCAGTGTTTTTACATTTGGGAATGTTTTATATAGCGTCGAAGTACCACCTGATGTATAAAATGCTTCTAATACACCAAACTCATCAAAATAAATCGGCTCAATGCCTGACAGTGACGGTACCTCGATTAACTTGCCCTTCTCGATAATCTTTGACGGCTCTGTATAATGATCAAATACCCCGTCAAGTGAGAACACGCGCGTATAATGCAGCGGTGGCTTTGGCTCAGTTGGAATACCGCCAACAAATAATTTAATCGACTCCACCTCATCAAGCTTTGTTGCACCATAGCCTGTCAAAATATTAATCATCCCTGGTGCCACACCTAAATCCGGTACAATCGTTACACCCTTCGCCTTTGCCGCATCATGCAAGGCAAGTACATTTTCTGTCGCACCACCAATATGGCCACCTAAATCGACAGCGTGTACCCCCGCTTCAATCGCTGCTTTTACGACGCGCTCATTGTACGAATAAAATAAGGCATTGACCGCGACATCCCCCTGTGCAATGACCTCACGTAGGCTATCATCACATTCTGCATGTAGCTCCACTACTTCAATTTTTGATGTCGCAAGCGTATCAACAAACGCCTGTGCCATACTTACATTCATATCTGCTAAAATAACTTTTGCTACATCCTCACTCATCAATAAATCACGTGCAACCTCTTTCCCCATTAAACCTGCACCTAACACAACTACTTTCATATGAACATCCCCTTTGCTCTATCAATTGCGCCTCGGCGTAATTGGTCCAGATTTTTTTCGAGTTTACTCGAAAACCTCCTTTAAAAAATCTGTGATATCCGCCGGAAGCTTATTTTCATTCAGCAAGTTTCCCATCACTTGTTGAAAAAGCTAAACTAATATTCATTACTTTTATTAAATAAAAACAAATTTTGCTGAAAGAAAATAAAATTCGTTTGTTAACTTATGATTATTCGTTATCAATCTGTGCGCGCTGCAATTTCCCACTGTAATCAATGTACACACTCTTCCATTCTGTATACACATCAAGCGCGGCCTGCCCTGAATCGCGGTGTCCATTTCCTGTCCCTTTCGTCCCACCAAACGGCAAGTGAATCTCAGCACCCGTCGTCCCTGCATTGACATAGACAATCCCCGTATCAAGACGCTCCTGCGCTTTAAATATTGTATTCACATCGCGTGAAAAAATAGAACTCGACAAACCAAACTTCACGCTATTATTGACCTCAATCGCCTCATCCAAGCTCGACACTTCAATCAAGCTCAGCACTGGACCAAAAATTTCCTCCTGTGCAATGACCATATCTGAGGTAACATTTGTAAAAATTGTTGGCTCAAAATAAAAACCATTGTCATATGGAGGCTCTGTCAAAGCACGACCGCCTAAAAGTAACGTAGCTCCTTCCTGCTTGCCAAGCTGCACATAATGATTAATTTTCTCTAGTGCAGCGCGGTTAATAACAGGACCTACCTTTACAGACGAATCTAAACCGTCACCTATTTTTAATGTACGGGCCCGCGCGAGGAGACGCTCTGTTAGCTCAGCTTTCACGTCCTTATGAACAATGACACGACTACAGGCTGTACAGCGCTGTCCTGCTGTACCAAATGCACTCCACAAGATACCATCTACTGCTAAATCTAAATCGGCATCATCCATTACAATGACAGCATTTTTACCGCCCATCTCAAGCGAAATCTTTTTCAAATGTCGCCCACCAAGCTCCGCCACCTTACTGCCTGTTGTCGTAGAGCCTGTAAATGAGATTACGCGCACATCTGGATGTTCTATCAGTGCAGTACCAATCGTTGGCCCTGCACCAAAAACGACGTTAAACACACCTTTTGGCAAACCAATCTCCTGACAAATTTCTGCGAGCATTTTTGCCATAAACGGCGTTTCATTCGATGGTTTCCAAACAACAGTATTCCCTGCTACAAGCGCTGGAAAGGCCTTCCACGTTGCGATTGCAATCGGGAAATTCCATGGTGTTATAAGACCGACAACACCAATTGGTGCTCGCACACTTAGTGCAAATTTATTCGGAAGCTCTGACGGCACCGTTTCGCCAAAAAGACGTCTGCCCTCACCCGCCATATAAAGCGCCATGTCAATCCCTTCCTGCACCTCGCCGCGCGCTTCTTCTATTACTTTTCCCATCTCACGTGTTAGCATTTCGGCAATTTCTTCCTTGCGCTCACGCAACTTAAAGCCAATTGCATATAAATAGTCCGCGCGTTTCGGTGCAGGTACTTGCGCCCACAACCTTTGGGCACGCTTTGCACTTTCTACAGCATGCGCTAGCTCATCCGCGGTAGAAAGTGGCACCCCGCCAAGTACCTCACCATTTGCTGGATTGACTACAGGCAAACTTTGCTGCGCCAAACTCTCTTGCCAAGCACCGTCAATAAAGTTCGCTATTTTCATGCTATCCACTCCTTTTAATCTAAAAAAGCAATTTCACACTCTAATAATTCGACATTTTCTACTTTAAACCCTTTTTACCTTAAAATATTTCGCCAACAATAATAAAAACTCCGCGATTAATACTCCGCGAAGCTCTAATTTAAAATGATGTAATGGTTTCTTCTAATTTTGTCGCAGCCTCTTCTAGTCGCTCCGTTGAATCGCCAATCGTATTAACAATTTTCGTTAACCCACTTACTTGCTCACCAACGGATTTAAAATCATTAATCGTTGTATCAACTGCCACCGAAATACGTTCAAATGATTTTAGTGAATGTTCATTTTGCTCTAAGCCGCCTTGAACAAGCTCTTGAATTTGATGAATCGAATCCACTACTTGTGAAGTGACCGTACTCGATACGTTAATCAAATCGGCAATTTGCTCCACCGACGTTTTCGTTTGATCCGCCAATTTTCGTACCTCATCCGCTACTACCGCAAAGCCTTTCCCATGATCCCCCGCACGAGCTGCCTCAATGGCCGAGTTGAGTGCAAGTAAATTCGTTTGTCCTGCAATGCCCTTAACAATTTCAACGACCGCCTGAATTTCCAATGACGATGTATCGAGCCTTGCAACCATTTTTGTCATGTCAACCGCACGCTCATTAATTTCTTTATTTTGCTCACTTAATAGAACCATTTGCGCATAACCTTCAGATGAGGCGACTTTCGTATCCGACGCATCCTCGACACTATTTTGCACATATATGTCCACATTTTTTGTGCTCGCCATAAGCTCCAGTACCGCCTCATTCGTATCACGTGACTGTGCCTCCAGCGTTTTTGTAATATCCCCGATTACTTCTTTGACCTCGGCTTTTACTTGATTACTTTGATCTTCAAGAATTTTTGCTGAAACCCGTTCATATTCTTCTAGTACAAGTTGCTGCTCGAAGTTACATATTTTGCTAATTGCATTAATTGTTTTCTCTAACTCATCCTTTGGCAAATCAAGTGTAAAAACAACACTTCGTAACGTACTCTCTAGCTTTTGAAAGCCCGCTAAATACCACTTTGTCGTTAAGCCGATTTTCACATGCATCATCGACACATCCTTACGCTTTTCAATATACGCTTCATCAATTCGACCTTCTAGCATTTCGACAACATGATGGCGCAGTGTTTGGCGTAAACGCTCTGATGTACTGTGCTCACTTATGATATCTTGAAACGTCTGGGCATTGCCGATAGCACCATAAAATGCCTCTACTACCTCTTTAATACGTACCTCTACATAAGACTTTATTCGGCGAACGCGCTTTAAATCCTCAATAGTTAAGCCGATAATCTCCATTTGCAATAAACGATCTGGTTCATGAATAAAAATCCCAACATTCGATGTATCCACTACCTCTATAACTTGCCGTTGTTTCTTTTTAAAAAACATTTCATCACACCTCATTCCATTTATTCGAATGACCGATTCATTTCATTAACGACACATATCGATAGGGTTTTTACAGAATTTAACTAGACTACCTTACTTTAATAATAGAAAACTATTTACTGATAAACAAGGAGAAATCGAAACTTTCGGAAAAATTAAACTATAATGTCACACTACTCAAATCGCTTGTCTAGCATTTCTTTGAACTTTACTTATAGCTAGCTTGAATTAAAGAACCTATATGAATTGAAAGTATTTTCCTACATTTATAAATGTAGTTCTTTTATCCAATAAGAAATCCGGGAATGAAGATGGATATTAGGTGCTTTTATTTAAAACATATAAGGAAAAAAGTAACTCAATTTTATCAATTAAACCCATCATTATTTCAATATAATGTATAATAATTGTTATTAATTGTATTGGAGGAAGTATTATGATTTTCGTTAAAGAAAAAACACTAGATTTAGATGAATTACAATATCAAACCGAAATGCATTTACAGCATTTGAAAAATGACAATTTCCACGAGCACTTTAAGTATAAAACTGAAAATAAACAGCTCTTACATATTGTAAATAATTTAAATGAATCCATTCGTCAGACGTACGATAAAATGGAGGCCCTGTCGCTACGTACTCAAGGAGTTATGGAAAACAATGATTTATTGTTTTTAGAGGTGCTTTTACCGTCTGGAAGATTTCCCGATAATGACAATATTTTTGTGATTGATCCTCAATTAAAGAAGTCACTCGGATGCGGCGATACTTTCCCATTAACAAATTTCAAACATTTCACACAGCTAATACCTGAAAAAAATGTTAAGCCATTTATGGAGTCATTGCTTGCACATTTACACGATAAAACAGGTCGAAAAAAATTTGATATCACGCATTTAATGCGTTTTGCTGATGGGAAAAATCGATGGGTTCGTACATATGGAATTGCACGTAGAAATGAACAAGGTATTCCACATCGCTTAGTTATAGCGATTACAAATATTGATGAGCAACAAAAAATCTTGCATGATTTAACAACATATTTCACTCGTTATGAGTTGATTAATCAAGCATTAGTAGAGGCACCGTGGGATATGACGGTTATAGATGGAGATCCATTTCATCCTGATAACGAATTTTGGTGGAGTGCACAGTTCCGCCAAACATTAGGATTCCGTGATGAATTAGATTTTCCGAATATTATGAGTTCTTGGACAGACCGGTTGCATCCAGACGATATGGAAAAAACGATGCAATTAATGTCACAACATATACTAGACTACTCTGGTCAGACACCATTTGAAATCGATTATCGACTTTTATTAAAATCAGGGGAATATTGTTGGTTTCACGCTAGTGGCACAACACAGCGTGGCGAAGGTGGTATTCCATTACGTATTGCAGGAACAATTCGCGACATTACGTTCGAAAAAAATAAAGAACAAAATGTTGCCGAAATCACGATTAGAATGGAGGAATTATCTGCCTCTATCCACGAAATGGTTAATGGTATCAGTTCTATTACTTTGCATGCACAAGAGCTCGCAACAACACAGGAAAAAACAACACTTGCAGCTAATGAAACAAAGGTCTTAGCCGATGAAACACAAACAATTTCAAATTTCATCAAGGAAATAGCCAATCAAACGAATCTTTTAGGGCTTAACGCCGCTATCGAAGCAGCTCGTGCAGGAGAACACGGAAAAGGCTTCGGTGTCGTAGCAGATGAAGTACGAAAATTAGCTGTAAATTCCGAACAAGCAACAAGTAATATTGAATCAGGCGTTACGCTAATGAAAAAATCTATCGACCACATTATTACATACATGACAAAAATAAACGAACTTGCTCAAACACAGGCAGCATTAACAGAACAAATGAATGCTTCAGTTGAAGAAATTAACGCAATGGCCCAAGACTTAGTTAACTTTGCAAAACGCTAGTACAAGGTGAACATGAGGCCAAACTTGTACCACATACAGCGATTCAATACAGTTTAATAAAATTTATTTGGTTACCTAAAAAAGGTGCTCCGATGAATCGAGTTAGTGAATTACCCACCAACTTGTAAAAATTCATCGGAGCACCTTTGTTACTTTCTCTAAAATTCTTTCTTTTCTAATTCAGAAGAAAGCAGAAAGCTACACTTATTTTTTAAATTTCACATCAATAATCCAGAGCTCCGCGCGACTACCTATACGCATTGGCGGGCCCCAAAAGCCGTAGCCACTTGAAACGAGCGCATGCATCGATTCTTTTACTGCATGTCCATAATCCAGCTCGAAAATTCGCTGTGTAATAAGATGATTCGGCCATAGCTGCCCTTTATGCGTATGACCCGACACGTGAAAATCAACCGCTAGCTCAGCAGGTGTCTGTAAATCCTGCGGTGTGTGGTCCATGACAATCCACGGCAAATCTCGATTTTCTGGTACAAGTTCAGTAAGTTCCGTGCGTCCTTTATTCGTTAAATCCTCGCGCCCGGTCACATAAAACTTGTCCGCCACAAGCACCGTCTCGTCCATTAAAATCTCGACGCCCGCATCCTTCATCGTTTCTATAAATAGAGGGATTTCCCCGCCGTAATACTCGTGATTGCCCGGCACACCGTACACACCGTATGTCGACGTTAGCTGACTGAGCACCTCGCCCATGCCAGTATTGATAAAGCGCACCGGACTATCATCAACAAGATCCCCAGCTAGCAATACTAAATCTGGCTTTGCCTCATTCGACAGCTTCACAAAGTTTTCTAAATGGCCTTTATTCGACAAGACACCTAAATGAAAATCAGATGCCATGACAACACGCATATCCTCACCCGGCTTGTCGATTTCAATTTCAAGCGAGCGCGTTACAGGTGAATACGCGTAGTATGTTCCAATCATAAATAAAATTGCAAAAATACTCACTGCACCCGTGCCAACCATTTTCGTTGTCAGCGGCGTAAATTTCACAAGTATATTTGCAATGATGCATAGCAAGATTCCGTACTGCATCACAAACAACCAGTAACTACCAAGCACCGACAACGGCGTTAGTAATGGGTGCATTTTTCCGATAAAATAACCGAACGAAATCGCATAAAGTAGCACCCAATAGAGAAGCGGCCAACGATAAATATGTAAGGCCTTTAACCAAGCCCTTACATTCCAGCCAATATAAAATGTAATCGCCACAAAAATAAGTAGCGGAAGTATCATCAGCACTGCACGCATTTTGTACCCTCACTTTCTTCTTATGTTATAACATAAGCATAGATTTATTTTACTAAACTTTAAGTTTGAGGTGCTACAATTGACTATTAGTTTTTTCTTATGTATTCTGAGCGGTCTATTATCCGTCGGCATTGGCTTTCTAATTTGGAAAAGGGATTGGCATCATTTTGTTGCTAGCATTCATCCCGAGGCGTACAGAGCACAACCACAAAAATTCGCACAGCTTGTTGGAAAATATGCAATATTTACCGGTCTATTAACGCTTGTTTTGCCATTTGCGCTCGAACAATTCGATAGCCTCGCGTTTGCTTTTTATGCAATTTGTGCAGTCGGTAGCCTTTTCTATATTTTTTTTAAGATAAAAAGCCTTATACGATAGGCAATCCGCGATTTTCGCTAAAATTTCACATACTTCTTTATACCCTCACATAAGGTTTAGTGGTATTATAAACATTAGCGGAAAGGCATTTTATAATGCTTCAGACAGTACGTGAAGTGTCTGTACGGGTGAGCCGCGCCTCACCTAAAATTTTATTCTGATATAAAAGGTTGGAGACAACATGCAAAAAAACAAATACCGAGTTTTAGATAGTACGTTATTCGAAATCGCAAGCAGCCGTTCTTTCACAGAAAAGGACAATCTTGCGGAAAAATTCAATGAAGAAGGTCGCATTCTCCTTGTAAAAGGTCGTTGCGAAGAAGTATTAACTTTATCAATTATCAAAACTGAAACGGGTCAAGGCTACTTAGTAACTTGGGACGATTCAGAAGAGTACTTCTCTGGCTGGAACATGGCTTGGGAAGAATTCATGTGGTGCTTAAACATCGCTGCACCATCAGCAGAATAGCACACAAAAAAGGTGAGCCACGTGCTCACCTTTTTGCTATTTCAAGCCAGTAATCATATGAATTTTTTATAATGAGCACAAACGTCATGACAATAAATAGTAGACGTATAAAGCTAAGCCCCTTGGCCATCGCCACTTTTGAACCTGTATACGCACCAATGACCATCGCTACCCCTAAAATAAGCCCATATGTAAAATTAACCATGCCTAACAATAAATACGTTAGTAGTGCCGCAATATTGCTCGTAAAATTAAGCAACTTCGAGCTTGCTGATGCCTCTAAAAAGCCAAAGCCCATAAACAATAACACAAATATAATAAATGAGCCTGTGCCTGGTCCGAAAAAGCCGTCGTAAAAGCCAATGATCACCATTAAGCCAAGCCCGAGCCATTTTTTCTTACCTGTCGCGTACACCGCCGTTTTTGCCTGGCCAAAGCCTTTATTAAATACGGTATATAAAAATACCACTGTTAGCATAACAATGACAAGTGGTCGCAAAATGCTCGGCGAAATGGCACTAACAGTCAGCGCGCCGCATACCGAGCTAATAAAGACAAACGGGATAATTGGCAGCAGCATTTTGGTATTAATTTTACCCGCGCGTAAAAATGTCATCATGCTCGTAAAGTTGCCAAGCGAGCCCGCGAGTTTATTCGTCGCAATCGCCGCTGCAGGTGGCATGCCAACCATTAGCAGCGCAGGCAGTGAAATGAGCCCGCCTCCACCAACAATTGCATTTAAAAAGCCTGCAAGTAAACCAAAAAGTACTAGTGTTACAATTGCTATTACGTCTAATTCCATATACCAGCCTCATTTCTCTCTGTAAAGTACCTTTATTTTACATGTTTCGAGTATAAAAAAATAGCTGACCCGTTTAGAGTCAGCTACTAATTATTTCATTGGAATTTTTACTGTCACCTTAAATAAATCCCCGTCGACTGCGATTTGCATCGTACCACCATGCAAATCAACAATCGACTGTGCAATCGCGAGGCCAAGTCCCGAACCTTCTGTGTGGCGTGATGTGTCGGCGCGTTTAAAACGTTCCACAAGCTCGCCTGCATCTTCGTTTAACTCATACTTCGCCACGTTTTTCACTATGAACTCTACAACACCTAGATCAACCTTCAATTGCACATAAACACGCGTGCCCTCTAATGAATACTTACGCGCATTAACGATTAAATTATCAATCGCGCGCCACCATTTCTGTCCATCTACTACTGCGAAAATTGGCTGCTCAGAAATTGTGACGCGTAGGTCTAATCCTGCCGCTGCAAAGTCCTCCTCCTGCTCGCCAATTGTTTGCTGCAGTAACTGCGCGAGGTCTACTTGTGTACGCACAAGCTCCATATTGCCACTCGCCATTTTCGATACCTCAAATAAATCCTCAATCAGTGTTTTTAAGCGTGCTGATTTCACCTCTAAAATGCCAATGTATTTCGCACGTTCCTCTTCTGTTAACTCTGGGTTCTTCAAGAGATCCGTATACGTAATGATCGACGTGAGTGGTGTGCGTAAATCATGGCTGACATTTGTAATGAGCTCCGTTTTCATGCGCTCACTTTTCGCCTGCTCCGTCAGTGAACTCTTCACTCCGTCACGCAGCGCATTTAAATTTTCTGCATGATGTGCGAGCGGTGATTTGCCTTTTACCTTTAAATCTCCCGTCAGACGCCCTTCTGCCATTTCCTTCGTATGCTTCATAATCGTATTTAAGTAGCCCATACGGCGAATAAAGCTGTACAATACCGGTAAAAAAACAAAGATAAAGAATGGAATATACAACAGGAATAGGCCAAAATCCATAAATGAAACGACTAAACCAAACCCTGCAAGGAATACGACAACGAGCATCAATAAAGACTGCGTGCCGATTTTACGGTTTAAAAACAATGTTTCACTTGCTTGCCATAATTTATACGTGAACGTGTCTTTCAGCATGCCCTGCTTTTCTGTCAGGAGCTGCTCATACTGCCACACTGCACTCACCACTAATAATGCAAGCATCGCAAAACTAATCGGGACAAACACGATAACATCTAGTATACCAAATGAGCTATTTTGCCCCATGACATAATAGCCGATTGACTGAATCGAATAATTAGTGGATGTAAAAAATGGAATCATAAAGCATGCAAGCCCTATCCATAACAGAACGAAAATATCGACTGGCACACGACGTAGCTTTTCACGTCCATTT
The DNA here is from genome assembly GCA_040274725.1 of Solibacillus sp. GTDB lineage: Bacteria > Bacillota > Bacilli > Bacillales_A > Planococcaceae > Solibacillus. The sequence continues at coordinate 51,025 of JBEMAQ010000014.1, forward strand.
GGCCAAACTTCAAAATCTGCCTGTACCGGTCGTAGCTTCGTACATAATAAAACAAAGCTAATCACGCCTAGAATATATAAGATGTAGTATGCAATTTTGGTAAACTGAAATACCTGCAGATCTTTCACAATACCTGCTCCAGTATTTTTCGAAATCGTCACGTCACCTGTCACCGGTGCCGATGAATTCTCAATCAGGCGCGTACCTGGTGCCAAGCCCTCCCCGTCATTTAAATAATCCGATAAATAAATGTACTTGACGACATTTCGACCAGAAAAATCATTTTTTTCCGTATACGTAAAACGTTTAAGTACGTCCTTTGTCACATCGCCCTTTTTGAACACTTCATTCGTCTCTACATTGATCAGTTCATAATTGTAATGGCTGAAATTATTTAAAAACTCCTGCTTCTCTTCGTTATACTCCTTCATATACTCTTTTAAAGCGCGCTCCTTTAAAGCAACTATCTTTGCATCGACATGCACATCATCTTCAAAATTCGCTTTAATATCGGCAATTTTTTTATCGCGCTCCACTAATATTAGCTCGCGTACTTCCTCGGAACTCGTCTCTTCTAAACGCTCTGCATATTGCAGCATAATATTTTCTACTTGTTCAGGTAGCGAGCCGTAGTACTCACGGTAATGCACACGTTCATCCTCAGTCACAATGAGCAGCTTTTTTCGCAAGTCCTCCTCCGACATTTCATCTAATACAAAACGCGTCAGCCCCTCACGAAACTCCTGCTCCTCATAATAAAACCCGTTCGTCTGGTAATACGATTTCCCAATATAATTCGGTCCCTCAACTACTAAGCATAACGCCGCTAACACCACAACATACATAAGAAAAAGCTGGAGGAGTAGTTTCCCTTTTTTCATCTAATATACCTCCTAAATTAACTGTAATAATACCTTCCACGCATCACCAAAGCGCGTCGTGTAATACACCCAAAACGCCTGCGCGAATAAATAAATCCCAATGACTGCACCACCAACTCCGAGCCATGTCGCGAATCTACTTTTCAATTTTATAACCAAGCCCCCATACCACCTTTAAATAACGCGGATTTTTCGGGTCAACCTCAATTTTTTCACGAATCTTTCGGATGTGCACGGCAACGATATTTTCGGCGTTATACGCCTCCTCATTCCACACAAGCTCGTAAATTTCACGAATGCTAAAAACACGTCCCGCATTTTTCAGAAGTAGCTCGGTAATTTTGTATTCGGTCGGTGTCAATTTCACTGGTTCACCATCGACGCGTATCTCACGTGCCGATGCATCAAGCGTGAGTCCTTCCACCTCTGCAACCTCCTGATATGTCCCGAGATCCACATAGCGGCGCAACTGACTTTTCACACGTGCCATTAGCTCAAGCGGATGAAATGGCTTCGTAATGTAATCATCCGCCCCGACTGACAAGCCATGGATTTTATCGCTGTGCTCAGCCTTCGCACTCAGCATCAGTATTGGAATATTGCGCTCGGCACGAATTTTAAATGTCGCGGTGATTCCGTCCATATTCGGCATCATAATATCTAAAATAATTAAGTGAATCTCATGCTGCGACAGCTTTTCTAGTGCCTCCACACCGTCAGAGGCCTTCACAACTGCGTACCCCTCATTTTTCAAATAAATTTCAATCCCATCGCGAATGTCCTGATCATCATCCACGACAAGCACCGTTAACTGACTCATTCGCTCACCCCAATGCTTTTTGTTATAAGTTTATACTACTTTCCATTTCTTAACTTCTAGCAAGGATAAATCTTAAGAAATTCTGAAGATTTACCTGGACGTCAAAAAAAAGCGTAGATTTCCCTACGCTTTCCCTTTCGCACCAAGCGTTAACACAATAATCCCGCTCAGTAGCATGCCGACGCCAATCCATGACGTCACCGTTAAATATTCACCAATCAAAAACACACCGAGCATCGCCGCAGTTAATGGCTCTGCAAGGCTTAATGTTACGGCCGCAGACGAGCTAATTTTTTGTAGGCCTGCCAAAAATAAAATGTAGGCTAAAGTAGTTGCTGCAAGTGCCATAAACAGCATCGACCATAAATTTGTCGGTGCACTTAACCACGTAAAACCGTCACGTGCTGCAAACGGCAATAAAAATAACGCACAAATCGTAAACGTCATCGCCACAGCTGGCAGTGTTTCTTCTTGCTCCATTAGTTTTTTACTTACATTCGTATAAAGCGCAAACATAAACCCTGCACATAAGGCCAGACTAATACCAAAAGGATTTACGACCGCCTCACCGCGATTCACAAACAACAACACACAACCAATAACCGCTAGCCCTGTTGCAATCGCCCACACACGCGTCGGACGTACCTTCCAAATAATCCATTCAATTAGCCCTGCAAACACCGGCGAGCTCCCAATCGTTACAACCGTTCCGACCGCTACTCCTGTGAAGCGTACTGACGTAAAAAATAAGCTTTGAAACAGTGCAATCGCTAGCGCTGCAAAAATCGTCCATTTCCACGACCACTTTCGAAAATTAATTTTGCGCAAAGCAATGACCGCAATTAGCAGTACACCCCCACCAATTGCCGAGCGAACACCTGCAACGGCAAACGGGGAAATATCATCCGTTAAAAAAGTTTGCGTCGTGCCTACTGTACCCCAGAGCATCGCCGCAATTAATACAAATATGTACGGTAAAATGTTCACGATGCACACTCCTTTTTCCATAATAATCCTATGCTAACACATCCCATATAGCGTTCCTAGCCGTCATCCAAAAAATTGATTATAATAATAATAACCAATTAAAAAGGGGGCGACAAAATGTATAAATCCGTTGAGGAAACAGCGAAGGACCTTGGTATGCCCGAGCATCAGGTGCTTCATTACATTTATGCAGGACGCATCAAGGCGGTGCAGGACGGCGAGGACTTTTTAATTAATAGCGGACAGTTCGACACGTATTTTGATCAGCTAGAGCGCATTAAAGAGGAAATCGAAATTTGGCGTAACACACCCATCCCAGAGGATATGGATGTTAAAGACGAGGATTAAAAACAATGTAAAAGCGGGTAATTACTAAGCATAATGTACTGCAATTATTGCGCTAAAAAAAGGACTTCGGGGGCGCCCCCGAAGTCCTTCCTAATTTAAATTGTCACCGTAAACCCTGCACGCTTACCAATAATTTCTGCATAATCCTCAACCATGACACTTGCTGTCGGATACATCCCCGCGCCTGGTCCTGTAATGGATAATGTGCCGATATAATTCGTCTCCATCGCCACTGCATTAAATACGTCGTCTACCGGATATAACGGGTGCTCCTTATCCACTAATAATGGGGCAACTTTTGCTTGAATCGTACCGTCTGCTAAACGCTCTACTTCAGCCACATGACGATAGCGTAAGCCTTGTTCTGTCGCTTCCTTTACTTGCTGTGCTGAAATTGTATCAATGCCGATTACTTCAACGTCCGACCAATTTGGCTGCTCACCAAATGCTAAACTTGATAAAATCATGAGTTTTTTAAATGCATCCTGACCTGATACATCATTGAACGGGTCAGCCTCTGCATAACCTAAGCGCTGTGCTTCCTTTAGTGCATCATCAAAGCTCCAACCTTCTGCACGCATTTTTGTTAAAATATAGTTCGTTGTTCCATTTAAAATACCTTGCACACGACTTACATCATTGACAAGTAAAATGTTTTTCATCGTTTTGATAATCGGCACACCACCTGCTACCGAAGCTTCAAAGCCAACGAATACACCGTTTTCTTTTGCTAGCACTTCAAGCTCTGCCCCGCGCTTTGCGAACATTACTTTGTTCGCTGTAATGACATGGCATTTCGCCTCAACCGCGCGCTTTAAATACGTGAATGCAGGCTCCTCATTGACAATCGCCTCAAACACGACTTGTAAGCCTTGTTCTGCTAACACATCATCAATTGACTCTGTCATTAAATGCTTTGTACCCGGCACACGCTCACGGCTCGCATCTGTTACTAAAATTTTTGAAACCTCAAGTTCTACACCTAATTTCTCGCGTAGCTCTTGCCTCTTTTCATTTAAAATATGATAAATCCCTTGACCTACTGTGCCAAATCCTAGGATGGCTGCCTTCAATGTTGCCATGTTTTTCATCCTCCAACTAATATACCTATCTATATAGACGAATAATTCCGATAATTTAACTTCAAACAAAATCCACCAACATTTAGGTGGATTATATAAAAAACAACTTAATAAAAATTGTACCTTATCTACACAATGAAAACAAGAAAAATCTTTCCTAGACGGACATTTGTTTTCCTTATACGGTCACTGTTAACGTTTCTTCTATTATTAATGACAAAAAAGCTATGCTAAAGTTTTTTCTTTAACATAGCTTTTATTATGCTTGTTTTAATTGTCCTATCCGATTATAACCTTGTACATCATAGCCTTCTCGGTTAAATCCATCACGGTCTAGCCCTTCAAAATCATAACCTTCCTGATCATAACCTTCCTGGTCAATGCCTTCTTTATTAAAGCCCTTGCGATCATAGCCGCCACGATCATAGCCTTCTGAATTAAATCCTTCTTTGTTGTATCCATCTCGGTCATAGCCCTGCTTATTAAAGCCGGTCGCAAGAAAACCTTCTCGCGTTAAACCTTCTCGGCTAAATCCTTTTTTATCAAAGCCCTGCTCATCAAAGCCTTCTCGGTCGTATCCCTTTTTATCGAATCCCGCGCGATTATACCCATGTTGATCATAGCCCTGTTCATTAAAGCCTTCTCGGTCATAGCCCTTTTTATTAAAGCCGCTGTGTTGAAATCCTTCCTTATCAAAGCCTGCCTTATTAAAACCATCCTGCCCAAAGCCTTTGCGGTCATAGCCGTACTTATCAAAGCCACCGCGATTATAACCGTCTCGGTCTAGCCCATCTTTATTAAAGCCACTCACCGTAAATCCCTTCGCATCATAGCGCGTACCATTTTTATGCATGCCCTCTTTATTGAAGCCGTATTTATTCATTCCTTTTCGGTTAAAGCCGTCCTGATCATAGCCCTCTTTATTAAAGCCATCCTTATAAAAACCCTCACGATTCCAGCCATCCTTATTAAAACCAATTGCATCATAGCCAAAGCAGTCATAGCCACCTATATACTTTTTTCCGGTCAAATGAATGCCTTTTGCGTCAAACCCATTGGCATCATAAAACTTCCGCTGACGAGTCTTTCCATTTTCAGCAAAGCCGCGCATATCATAGCCTTCATCATCATATTTTGTACCATTTTTATGCATACCGTACGGATTGAACCCACACTCATCAAACTGTTCTTCTACCGGGACTGGTTCCGAAAAAAATAATCGCTTTAAAAAGCTTACCATTCGCAATCAAATCCTTTATTTTATTTTTCATTATAATATCTTTTCACTATTTATCGTCGAAAAATTTAGTTCATTTAGCCTTTTTTGAATGTATATTAAGACCTAATAATATTATTACTGAAAAACAAAAAAACACGTTAGAAGTGGTTCAGGCTTCTAGCGTGTTTCAAACTATATATGAAGGGGATTCATACCGATGTTCAAACAGCGATGCGCGCGCTTACGTTTTGGTAGCGGCGTAGTACGTGATTCACAATACGCTCCTCTACTGCTGTAAATGCTGGTACACCATATGGGCGTAAAATCAATTGGAACTCACCGTATGGTAAATGCCATTCCTTTGCAGGCTCTGTAACACGTGCCTCACCAAGTTCCTTATACGCATCAAACACTTCTTTTACATAATAGCCTTCTGCAAAGTTTGCTGTAGCTTCTCGGTACGCTGAGCGACCAAATACCTTCTGCCACATTACATCGACGTCCGCCAATAAATGTTGAATCTCTGTTTCGTTTACGAAAATATTTGCGTCGTTTAGTTCATAAATAAAATGTGCTGCAAAGTTTTGTGCGCTATAAACGTTTCCCATGTTCTACAACTCCTTTTCCAGTTCTCTATTATGTAAGTACCCACGCTGCAACATGAATACGCGTAAAGATTTCTTCTAATTTTGGTTGGTTATTTATATTCTTATAATAACACTAGGGATTAAGGTTGTCAATAAAACTTATACAAATAGTAGGGATTAATTTTTAGAAAAATCACTATCTTAAAGCGAATGAGCAAAGATAGTGATTTCCTTGTTATAGCAGGCTTTGTAAGCTCCTTCTTTAAATGAAAACAAGCAAGCTACTGCCGACTAATTATTTTTTTCAATTACGCAAATGAGCGTTTTTAAGCTTTTGCAGTCTCAACTGTTTCAGCTACTTTTGCTAAAGCTTGGTCAAGATCTGCGATAATATCCTCTACTGCCTCAAGTCCGATTGATAAGCGAATGAGCTCCTCAGACACGCCTGCCACTTTTAATTCCTCAGCGGATAATTGCTGATGTGTAGTTGATGCTGGGTGGATAATAAGTGAACGGCCATCCCCAACATTGGCAACATGTGAGAATAACTCCACATTGTCAATCACATTGCGTCCTGCCTCACGTCCACCTTTAATGCCGAACGTTAAAATCGAGCCAAAGCCGTTTTTCAAATATTTTTTCGCTAAGTTGTGTGATGCGAAATCTTCAAAGCCGTTGTAATTTACATAGTCCACGAATGGGTGGTTTGCTAAGTGCTCGGCAACAGCTTTCGCGTTCTCGTTATGGCGTACTACACGCAAATGAAGCGTCTCGAGGCCTTGTAAGAAATTGAATGCTGCATCTGCTGATAATGTTGGACCAAAGTCTCGTAGTAACTGCACGCGTAGCTTTGTCGCAAATGCCGCCGCTGCTGCATCAATACCGTAGCGCAAACCGTGGTAGCTTGCATCTGGCTCTGTGAAGCCTGGGAACTTCCCTTGCGTCCAGTCAAATTTACCCGCGTCTACAACGATTCCACCGATTGTTGTACCGTGACCACCAATCCACTTTGTCGCAGAGTGAATGACAACATCTGCTCCAAATTCAATTGGGTTTGAGCCGTATGGTGAAGGGAATGTATTATCTAAAATTAACGGAATACCCGCTTCGTGCGCGATTTTTGCGACCGCTTCAATGTCTAGCACGTTTAAGCTCGGGTTGCCGATTGTTTCTGCATAAATGGCCTTTGTATTTTCAGTAATTGCCGCACGGAAGTTTTCTGGGTTCGTCTCGTCGACAAATGTTGTTGTAATGCCGTAGCGTGGCAGAGTCGTTGCAAATAAGTTATACGTACCGCCGTACAGTGAACCGGCTGATACGATATGGTCACCCGTTCCTGCGATATTTAAAATTGAGAACGAAATAGCCGCCATCCCTGAAGAAAGGGCTACTGCTGCTGTACCACCTTCAAGTAGTGCAACACGCTCCTCAAATGCACCTACTGTTGGATTCATAATACGCGAATAAATGTTTCCTGTTTCTTGTAAGGCAAATAATGCTTGTGCATGATCTGTATCACGGAATGCGTAAGCTGTCGTACGATAAATCGGTACCGCAATTGCTCCTGTTACCGGATCTGGCTTTTGGCCTCCGTGTAATAATAATGTTTCTGGACGTAAATTTGACATCATTCTTCCTCCTGCTTCGCTAATTACGATGGTGAAATCGGTGTAATAGAAAGAGGGAGTTGCCGGTCCATTTTGATGAGTAAATTTTCCGTAAAAACAAACAGCCCTCTTCAGTTAAGAAGAGGGCTGCAAATGAGCAAGTTTTCCTCCCCTTATCTTTCAAAGTAAATACTTTGTAGGATTTAGCACCTTAGATAGTTCGTCACTATCTGGTTGCCGGGCATCTCAGGGCCTATTCCCTCCGCCGCTCTTGATAAGAGTTATGTGATTTGTGTTCCATCGTTGTTACATAGTATAAAACACATCGGAATACTAAGTCAATAGATAGTTTTAAATTTTCTAACTTTTCACATTTTACTAAAATGCCATTCATCGTTCAACCACTCACGCGTTATTAATCCTCGCTGTTCAGCTAGTAATGTCAGCCCAATAACATCCGAAATCGTAAATACAAAAAACTTTGCAAAGCGCGGACCATAAATTGCTTCACCTAAACTCGTTGCTGTCTCATGTCCATCTGCAATTTTCGCAACAACCTTTTGCAATTTGTACTCGGTTTTCTTTATACTGTTTTCCATCACTTCAGTTGCATTTGAAAACAGCTCTCCATGCCCTGCAAAAACTGTGCTGATCGGAACTTTTTGCATGTTTTGGATAGAATCAATGTACTGTATTGTCGGATTCATCAGTTGCCCTGCATCATCATGGTCAACAAGCGCATTTGTCACACCGCTTGCAAGTAAAAAATCCCCGGCAAATAGCCAATTCGTCTCGCTATCATATAAACAAACCGAATCCGGCGAATGCCCCGGTGCTGCGAGTACGTCTAGCCCCGCAATTTGCTCTCCATCACAAATCGTCAAAAGATCCGTATGTAGCATCACGCGCTCTTTATTTGTTAGCGTCGCCTCAAGCCTCGCCATACGCTCCGATGCAAATTTCATCACATTATACTGTGCATACAACTCATAATAGAAATCTAGCTTTTGACGTAAGTAGTCCTCTTCACATTTTAAGCGTGGAATCGCAATGTCACTTGCATACACCGGCATGCCGTACTTTTCTACAAGTGTGTTCACCATCCCAATATGGTCCGCGTGAAAATGTGTTAGCACAATGCGATTAATCCTGGCTGCATCTAGACCATATTCCGCAAGCTTGTCCCAGAAAAACTGCTCAAACTCGGGCGTGTCAATCCCCGCATCAATCAGTGTCAAATCCTCTCCGTGCTGATACATATAGCAATTGATACTATCCATACCGTTATAATCAGTCGGCATCATGATTGGATAAACAATCTTATTCCCATGCTTCATTACTTCATTCATCTCCTACCTCCTTCCAACAATTACTATTAATATAGCACTCCTCTTAACACAAAGAAAATGCCCCGAAAAACAATTCGAGGCATCTCTTTTCACATTATTATTTCACAACAGTTTTTCATGTTTTCACCTTATCTCCTGTTGTAAAATTGTGCTATAGTAATATTTGGACATCAAACAGTGAAAAGGTTCGCCGCCTTACACGCCTTCTATTTAACTTTCGCCGGGAAAATAGAGCTGTGTATCACTTGCTTTGGTGTTCTTTTTTGTTTATTCCACATAAAGAATCCCTCCAAATAATTATACCTGTACAGTCGTTACTTCCGGCTCAACTACCTGTTCTGCTGGCTTCCCAACTTTTGAAGGAGCCGTTTCTTTAAAGAATAATGTGAACACAAGCGCAATTACTGCCGCACCCGCTGCAACAAACATGGGTGTTTGAATACCAAATTGATCTGCTAGTGCACCGTTGACCATTGGATTTAAGAAACCACCGAATAATTCACCAATACCAATTGTTAAACCTACCGCAAGACCTGAATAGCGTAGTGGTACTGATTCAACTGGAATAACCGACATCGACATCCCAATTACACCTGAACCTGCTGCACCAATAAATAATAGTGCCATTAGTAGTGGCACGGACTCTACAAATACAACTGAAATCGGTACTAAAATAAGTGCAAATGCCGAAAGTATCGACGCTGGCTTACGTCCGATTTTCTCTGAAAGCATCGGAATCGCAAAGCCGAAAATTGCATATCCAACACCAAATGCCGCCATAACAAAACTCATTGTTGTACTCGATAAACCTTTTGCTTGTACAAAATACGTTGGCGCAAAAATTTGGAACGCCATTAATGTTGTCATGAATAAGCTGAATGTAATGATTGATAAAATGATATTCCGATTTTTCAGTACATCCTTTACCTTCACCTTTTCAGTCGATTTTGTTTCATGCATTGAATGGAATTTTTGTGAATCTGGATTTTTCACCTTCATAAAAATAAATGCTGAAATAATAATCCCAGGAATAATTGTTAAATAGAATGCCATATGCCAATCAAACTGATTCGCAAGTGCTACGATTGCTACTGGTGCTAAAATGCTCCCAAATAGCGCGTTACTCGTATTCATCGTGAAGCCTAAGTTAAAGCCGCGACGACGCTCTGATGATTCAATCGCTAAAATCGACTGCGTTTGTGGGATTAGTGGCCCTTCTACAATCCCCATAAGTAAGCGAAGTACAAATAGCATCGCAAATGATTGCGCGAAGCCGTGCAGTAATGAAATTAATGAGAATGCTAATACAAGTATGGCAAGCATTGTTTTTTTACTTTTGACTTTATCGGAAATAAAGCCTCCCAGTGGACCCGATACCGACCACGTAAGTGCCAGTGCTGCACCGAGTAAACCTAGATGCGTATAGTTTAAGCCCAAATCCTCAGACATCATCGGGAATAAATAGTTAATCGCTAATCGGTCAAAGAATACAAAGCCGATTGCGAAGAAGAAAATAACGACAAGCGTATTTTCATATGACCATCCTTTTTTATTGCTCATACAACAAAACACCTTCCTTTAATCACATATTATTTTTAATACGGTGAGGCAAAATGGGTGTTACTTTTGTATTTCTAAGCTGATTACTTCACAGTTACCGCCTGTACGTTTGTGAAAGCGAGATGAATGCAAGTTTCCCTGCACTCACCTCAAATTATTTCTGTGTAGATGCTACTTTTGCATTTAAAAACTCACTAATAAACGCATAAACTCCGCTATATTCCGGTAAATGCGTCCACTTGCCTAAAAAGCCATGCGTTACACCGTCATAACGTTTTACCGTCACGGATACCCCTGCTTTTTGTAACTTTTCCGCATACAACTCACCCTCATCACGGAACGGATCATACTCCGCTGTAATGACAAGTGCCGCCGGTAAATCCGCTAAATTATCCTCACGCAGTGGCGAAACAAGCGGGTCATCCGTATCAACGCCGCCCATTAAATAAAAGCCATTCATTTCCGCTAATTGTGCGCTCTCCACAAAATAGCCCGTGCCGTTTTCCGTTAATGATGGATAGCGGAACGTCGAAAAATCTAAATCGAGCGATGGGTACAGTAGCACCTGCTTTGAAATCGCTAATTCGTTTTCCGCGCGCGCCTTTAATGTAACGGCTGCCACTAAGTTACCACCTGAGCTATCACCAGCTAGCGCTAGATTTTCGCCGTCCCACTTTAATGTCTCACTGTTTTCCGTTACCCACTTTGTTGCCGCGTAGCAATCAACAAGTGCCGCTGGATACGGATGCTCCGGTGCGAGACGGTAGCCCACTGACACGACCTTTTGACCTGACGCCTTGCATAAGGCACGCGCTACATCATCATGGCTATCAAGCGTACCTGATAAAAACGCGCCACCGTGGAAATACATTAATACCGGGTACGCCTCCTGCTCATCTGGTGTATAAATACGCAAAGTTAGCGTTGCTTCAGGCGTTGAAATCGTCACGTCCTCCACATGCTGCACTTGCACACGCTCTTCAACAGGTAAACTCGGTACATCGAATACTTTACGATGCTCCTCAGGCACAATTCGGTGATTCGGATCGTGTTTTGGAATAATGTTTAAAATATTTTGGATTTCTGGATGTACAGGCATCTGAAAACCTCCTTTTGTTATAGTTTTTATGCTGTAGCACATTATTTTAAAAAACTTAAAAAACGACTTGATTTTTTGGGAAGTTTTATAGCAATGTGATACAATAAGGCTGATTATTTTCCAAGACTAAAATAATCAGCCTAAAAATTTAAAGGTGAGCTTTTTCTGGGAATGCCGTTTTCGCCTGATCCGTTGGGAATTGGCGAGATAGATTTTGATAAAGCTTCGTAATTGGTTTTCGTTGCTCCTCGTAATTTTTCAAAGCTTCAGCAGGTGTTACAGCACCAGCTACAGCTTCAGCAAGTACATCCGCTAATACGTCCGCATCTTGAATCGCCATATTTGCACCTTGTCCTTGATTATGAAGCATTGCGTGAGCAGCGTCGCCAATTAACGTCACTGTATTTGTGCTCCACTTATCGAACGGCTCAAGGTCACTTAATGGACGCGATACAAATTTCTCGAATGGAATTTGTTCTACTACCTTTTGTAATGTTGGACCAAAGCCTTTAATACCTTCTAGTAAATCTTCTTTTGTCAGCTCTGGACGTAGCGCAAATTCACCCGGAATTGTAATGTCCACTGAAGCTTGACGACGATTTTTCAGTAATGGCATCAAATAAAAGGAATTGTCCCCATCTACGTAAATACGCAATGTATTATCCTCTAATGCCATCCCTAGTGCATCCTCAAAATCAATTAGTGCACGGTGCGCTAAGTAGCCTGAATAGACTGGCTCATGATTTCCGATTACTTTTTCACGAATCGGTGATCGAATGCCATCTGCTGCGATGACAATATCCGCCTCAATTGTTTTCCCATTCGCAAACGTTACTTCTGCATGTGTACCATGGTCTACAACATCTACTAAACGGTGATCTAAATGGATTTGGTCTGCCGGAATATTATTCGCCAATAAATCTAGTAAATCTGCGCGGTGGATTAAGCGTGTATTAATTGAAAACGAATCGTCGTCCACTAATACCGGCCATGTTTCTTCAATAAATATCATGTCATCGCCGCCAACAATTTGCATGCGTGGGCTTTCCTCTGTTACAGCCTCTAGCTCATTCCAAAGACCCCATTTTTTAAGTGCCACTACAGATGGTGTACGAATACCGATTCCTGCACCTACTTCAGCCAAGACATTTGCTTGCTCATACACATCTGCTCGAATTCCTTTTGCCTTTAATGCGACCGCTACTGACGCACCTGCAATACCTGAACCAATTACAGCAATTCTTAAATCCTTTTTCTCCGTCATAAAATTTCCCTCCCAAAATGTTTGTTATATATTATTTTCATAGGTTTGCCCTATGTAAAAATATCGATTTAAAGACTGAGCCAACACGAAGTCGGCTCAACTATTTAACGATTTACAGTAAACGATAATTTATAATCCTCTGCTCGGTGCACAGCTCGTCTAAAGCCGATGAGCTGGTCATTGCGCGTGAAAAGCTTTGTCTCCATTATTAACACGGAATCACCTACATGAATTTCCAACATTTTTGCTTCTTCCTTTGTCGCACTTGCTGCCCAAAGCTGATGGTCTGCTCGCGAAATCGTAATGCCCTGCTCCGATTCTAAAATCGAGAAAACGCTTTCTTTTTCCTCAAGTTGACTGGCTGTTGGCTGAAATGTTTTCGGTGTTTGTAAATATGCCGTCGTCCAAACGAGTGGCTGCTGATCAACTAAAATTAAACGCGATATTTTAAGTAACTCTTCCTTTGATTTTAAGCGAAGAATACCAATTAACTGCTTCGTCGCCATCACACGCTTCACTGCTAAAACTTTCGAATGACAATCCATCCCCTGCTCACGCAAGTAGCTCACTAATCCACCTAGCTCCAGGCCTGGAGGACGTACCGGCAGTTGCTGTACAGGAAATGTCCCTTTCGCGCGCTCACGGTACACATAACCTTCATTCGCTAGCTCCTTCAATGCTTGGCGAACTGGCGCACGACTCACATGGAATCGTTTCGTTAGCTCCTCTTCGGTGCTAAATGGCTTCCCTTCACTGCTCTCATTACCTTGCAGCTCTTCTATTAAAATATGTTTAATTTGTTTATATAACGGGATACCTGAGTAACGATCTATCATTCTTTTAGAAGAAATCACGAGGCACCCGCCACGCTTTCGGCTAATTTAAGTGGTGCTGCTGTATGCTCCTGCACGTAATCAAACGTAATACCTGGCGCTAGCTCACGTACAACAAGTCCTGTGTCTGTCACATCAATAATTGCTAAATTCGTATAAATACGGTCTACACAACCGGGTGTCGTTAACGGATACGTGCACTCCTCAACAATTTTCGGTCCTTGCTTACTCGTATGCTGCATGAATAAAAACACACGCTTACTACCTGCTGTTAAATCCATCGCACCGCCAACACGGCCAAGTACGGTATTTGGCAGTTTCCAGCTTGCTAAATCGCCTTTTGCAGACACTTGGAATGCACCGAGTACTGCCGCATCTAAATGCCCACCACGAATCATTGCAAATGACTCTGACTGTGAGAAGTACGCACCGCCTGGAAGCAATGTAATCGGCTCCTTACCTGCGTTTACTAAATCCCAATCCTCCTCACCTGGGGCTGGCTTTGGGCCAAGTCCAAGTAAACCATTTTCACTATGCAAAATAATTTCTTTACCTTCTGGAATAAAGTCTGCCACCATCGTCGGTAAGCCGATGCCTAAATTGACATACCAGCCGTCCTCCAAATCTTGTGCGACGCGTGCTGCTAATTGTGGCATGGACCAACCAATTACTTGTTTTTCAGTACTCATTGGCTTACAACCTCCTTTTGTAGCTGCACTAAACGGTGCACATAAACACTCGGTGTAATAACCGTTTCTGGTGCAATGTCGCCTACCTCCACAACCTCATCTACCTCCACAATCGTCACCTTCGCCGCTGTCGCCATAACAGGATTGAAGTTACGCTGGGTTTTACGGTAAATTAAATTGCCCCAGCGATCCGCCTTTTCCGCCTTTACAAATGCGTAATCCCCAACAATTGCTTCCTCTAAAATATAGTCACGACCATTGTATGTGCGCATTTCCTTCCCATCGCCTAGCTCGGTATGTGCCCCAGTCGGTGTAAAGAATGCGGCAATACCTGCACCACCCGCACGAATGCGCTCAGCAAGTGTACCTTGTGGGACAATTTCTAGCTCAATAGTGCCTGCATTTAAACGCGCAACTAAATCATCCGCATGTGGTCCAACAGGGAATGAGCAAATGATTTTTTTCACTTGATCATTCGAGATTAAAGCCGCCACCCCGTCACTCACTGCCCCTATATTATTCGAAACAACTGTTAAATCTTTCGCGCCTTGTGCTACAAGTGCCGCGACTAAATGCGAGGGTAAACCACTGCCACCAAAGCCACCAACAAGTAATGTCGAGCCGTCTTGAATATCTGCAACCGCACTCGCCGCATTATCAAATTTCTTTTGAATCATCTAGTCGTCCCCCCTTCTACAAATGTTAATTCTTTCTCATAACCACTCACCGTGACAAAAAATGCACACGGTAAATTGCGAGGGTCGCCTTTATATTGAAGTACCTCGGCTACCGCTCCGTATTTTCCGTAAACACTTTCCTCCACTGGCTGCCCTACATGCTGCTTCATCAATTGCGCAAGCTTTGCATCCATCGCAAGACTATCTCGTAGTGCGCTTTCAACGTCCGCTCCTTCAATAACCGCGTCATACACTTTGCCAGCCGCATTTCGGAAATAATGACCTAAATACAGGCGTACCGGATTTAACTCGATTAAGCGTTCAATGCTTTTCCGGTAAAGCGCTGGTGATTCAATCGTTGGAATGCCGCTCAGCGCACCACCACAAACTTGTACCGCGTCTGCTGCAAATGCATAATTCGCACCGTCTAAAATAAATGTAACAGAGCCAAGTGAATGGCCTGGTGTTTCAATGACGGTTAATGTAATACCCGCACCTAAATCGATTTTGTCACCTTCTGCTACTTCAAGCGCCGGCTCCAAGCTATCACCAATGTCTGTTAATAAAATATTTTTATGACGCACCTTTGTTTCTTCATCTAAATGCACGCCCTGCAAGTTCTCGTAATCACGAATATGTAGCTCGCGATTTTTCAATAAGTACGCTTCCTTTTGTGGAATAACAACTTTTGCTTGGCGATTCGTTTTTTCCCACACCGCATGTGCACCACCTAAGTGATCCACATGCCCGTGCGTTAATAAAATCCACTGAATGTCTTCGATACGAAAGCCGTTTTCTTCAAGCACCGTTCGGATTTCCTGTGAAGCCGATGCAGCGATTCCTGTATCGATTAAAGCTGGCTCGGGTGCGTCAATATAATACGCGTACGCAGATGTCGGACCAAACTTGCATTCAATTGGAATAATACGTACGTCTGTCACGCACCTTCACTCCCTTATTTTTTATTTAAGACGTTAAATTCTTTCGGAATAAGCGGTAATACTAAACGTGACTGATGGTCTTTATCACGGTAAATTTTGTGTAGTGTCGCACGGCCACTTGGTAAATGGTAGCTATCTGGTGGCAGTAGTTTTGCATCTTCACCATCTAGCGGCTCATTACACATTAGCTCTAGCTGAATGCGGTGACCTGGCTGAATTAAGAATGAGAACGGATACAGGCGAATCGCATATTCGTTAATCTCACCCGGCGTTACTGATACAGCGCGATTATGTGGATGCCACGGCTCACCGTACTTTGTTTTTGCCTCATCTAGCTCACGATGCGACGCTTTTAAATAACCAGACGTCATAAGTGTGCGCTGCCCATTTGGTGCCACATCATATAGTTTCGCAATAAAGTTTGTATCATCTGTATCAATTTCAGCGAATAAATAAAATGCGCCTGTTCCTGTATATTCAACAGGCTCTAAATATTTATCACTCGTCCATTTGATTGACTCTGACGTCGTCGTCACTGTCAGCGGTGCCTGGTAGAAACCATCTGGATGTGCATATTCTTTTGCTAATGGCTCTGGCTTTTCGCTAATTTTGTGACGTGGACGTAAGTAATACTCTTTTTTCACCTCAGAAGGTAATGGCCAGTGGTCCTCCTGACGCCATTTGTATGACCCTTCAACAGAAAACTGTACAGATGGCTCATCCATAATGCCGTTATCAATCCCCTTCAGCCAATAGTCATACCAGCGGAACATTTCGTCATGACACTCATGGAACGGTCGCTCTAGCATTGGCGGCAATGCTTGTAAATCGAGCTTTTTCACACCTTTTACTTCATGGAAGCATTCAAGCGTACCCTCTACATTCCAGCCGCGCCCCCATTTTGCTTGGAAGTACACTGGAATATCAACTTCATGCGCTACGGCAATCGGTGCATTATCTCGCCAAAACGGGCCATCAAGGGGGTTCAGTAAATAATCCATCCACAGCTCGTGGCGATTCGGATAATTTAATAAGTGAACAAAATCTGACCAATGCGCAATATCTGGGTCTTTTAAGCGCTCTTCTGTAATGCGCGCTAGCTCCTCTGGTGAATACACAAGCGAGCTTTTGCTTACAACATCATTAAACGCATTTCCACTATCACCGCCGCGCCCCTCACGTGATGCACGTGGCATTAACCACATAATGCCGCCGTGGTAGCACAGCTCATACAGATCAAAGTGTCCACCGTTTGCGAAAATCGCCTTTAAGTGAGGTGGCTTTGCTGCAGCACCTAGAATTTGTACGGATGCAAAATACGAAATCCCAATCATACCCACATTGCCATCGCACCAATCCTGTGCAGCAATCCATTCAACAAGGTCGTAAATGTCTTGCCCCTCACCTGGTCCAGCTGTATTGTAGTTACCGCTCATCGTGCCTTCAGAGCCGCCCGTCCCGCGAATATCCGCAATAATATGCGCATAGCCGTGACCGACAACCTCATGAATATCTCCTGCCTCAATCGCACCATTCCATAGATGGCTTGGCCTTGCTTGTGGTGGTAATGTTAGTGCCTGTGCCTGTAATTCTTTTCCGTACGGGCTAATGGCTAAAAGTGCTGGTACCTTTTCTGTACCTTCAGGGCGATAAATATCCGCTGCAAGATGGATACCATCACGCATTTGGACCTTTACATTTTTTGAAATAATCATCTCGCTGTCTTTCCCCTCTCGTCTTCTCTATTTAACAGGCGTAAAGCAGGCAACGAATGCACCTTTTGCTTCCTCTGTCCCACTCTCTTTGAACACCACTTGGACTTTTTGACCAATATGTAACGCGTCAAAATCACAATCCACCATATTCGTCATCATGCGCACTCCCTCATCTAACTCAACAAAGGCCATTGCATATGGCTTCCCAACACGCATCACTGTATACGTATAAATACGTCCTGTTCCTGCTGACCTCACCCACTCCACCTGCTCACTATGGCAGTGCGGACAAAATACACGCGGATAATGATGATGCTCACCGCAAGACGTGCAGCGCTTGAGTAAAAGCTCCCCAGTGCTCGCTGCTTCCCAGTATTCTTTGTGCTCTGGGTAAATTTCCGGTGCAGTCATAACGCGCTCCTCATACATTGTCGCCATTTCCTTACACCCTTTCTAAAATTAATGTCGCACTACCATGACGGCTTGAAAGTCCGCCACCTGTACCATGTACAAGTGCTAAATCGCAGTTTGATACTTGCACCTTTTCATGTGCCTCACCGCGCAGCTGACGTACCGCTTCGATGACTTTGACAATGCCGCCACGGCTCGCTGGGTGGTTATTATTAAGACCGCCACCATCTGTATTAATCGGTAGCTTACCGACACCTGAAATTAAATTGCCATCTGCGACAAACTTGCCGCCCTCACCTTTTGCACAGAAGCCTAAATCTTCTAATTGCATTAAAACCGTAATCGTGAAGCTATCATAAATGGATGCGTATTTAATATCTTGTGGTGTGACCTTTGCTTCTTCAAATGCTTTTGGTCCTGACCAAATGGCTCCGCTATGTGTTAAATCGACCTTGCCACCGTTCAAGCCTTTGGGTGCTTCACCTGCACCTTTTACGCGTATGAGTGGGCGCTTTAATGTTTTTGCGATTTCCGGATTCACCACAACAAGTGCACCACCCCCATCACTGACAACACAGCAATCTAAACGGTGCAGTGGATCAGCAATCATTGGTGAATTCACTACATCCTCAACTGTCACTACATCACGTAACATCGCATGTTCGTTATATTGTGCATGATGCGAGGCTGCGACCTTTACCCAAGCTAGCTGTTCACTTGTCGTCCCGTATTCATGCATATGACGCATCGCCGCCATCGCATATTCATTGACTGCAGTTGGTCCATACGGCATTTCAAACGGCGTATCCGGTACATTTGCCCCAACGAGCTTTTGCTTTACACCGCTACGACCTTCCGAGCGCGGGCGACCAGCCATTGTAATAAGCGCGACACTGCATTTGCCTGCCGCAATTGCCTGTGCGGCGTGTGAGACATGCGCAATATACGACGAGCCACCGATTTCCGTACCATCTATATGACGAACATTTGTTAAGCCTAAATAGTCCACCATCGATAACGCACTACCTGGTGCGTCGCCTGCACAGAAGTAGCCATCTACATCTGCAAAGGTTAACCCTGCATCAGCTAAAGCACCTTTTGCACAGTCATAATGAAGTGCGGCAACCGATGTATCTGGTGCTTTTCGAAGTGGATGCTCATACGCACCTGCGATATAAGCGACACCATTAATTGTCATACTCTAGCCCTCCTATCGTGCTGTTACTAAAGATGCCTTTTCTGTCTTTGCAGTTGAATTTGGCGCTCTTAATGTTAAAAAGTCTGCTGGTGTATGGATCAGTAGCTGTTCAATCGCCTCTTCAGTTACACCCGCTTTACGAATATCTGGTAAAAATTCTTCAAATAAATAGTTCACTGAATGTCCCTTTAAGCCTGGCCAGCCAAGTGCACAGCAGTTGGCATCTGCTGAAATGACTGCGCGATTTAAATGACCTTTTTCAAGGAAGCGCACAAAATGGTCCACACGCTCTTGTCGTGGGCGTGACCAATACGGCGCACCGTCCATTTCTGTATCGTAGCCAATTGTGTCAAAGCCAACATACGCCCCATTTGTCGCAAGCATTGTATCGCGGTCATCATCCGCATCTTGCCCAACATCGGCATGGCCCATTAACACACGCTCCAACGGCAAGCCTTCCTCTTCAAAAATGTTGACCGCTGTTTGTGCGTCTGTTGAAAGATGCGTAATAATTGGTGCACCTGTTTGTACCGCTGCACGTGCTGCCGCGCGGTAAATCTTTTTATCAAGTTCGCTCAAATTTCCACCGCGGCTAACACCAACCTTAATCGCGCCTGCCTTCGCACTTGTGCCGTCAATGCCAACCGTCACTTCATGCACGAAAAGATTCGTTAAATAATCAACTGATTTTTCTTTAAAGTACGCAAGCGCTGAGTCACCAGCGACAAAGCCTGTACATGCAATAATATGAACACCCGTGCGGCGAGATAGCACTTGGAAATACTCAATATCGCGGCCATTTCCGATGCCTGTACAATCGACAAATGTTTTGCCACCATGATCTCTAAATTTACGCAGCTTTGCATACGTCACATCAAACGCCTCATTCGGCTTCTTCCACCAATGTGTATCTAAATCACAGCCCGGTAAACCAAAGCCGATATGCTCATGCATCGCTGTTACGCCTAAATCCTCTGTCGGAATTGGTCCTAACACTGTATTTACTTTGCCCATATCCTCACTCCCAATCATTTAATTACTAAATTTTCAGAATAAAACAGGTGAAAATAGCTCATTCCATGCCTTTTCTTTATTTGCTACTGTATGTGTGGCTGAAGCATCCGTCGCTAAAATACGCTGTGGATTTTCTTCAAGTAATAATGTAATTTGCTCTTCTGTTACGCCTGCCTGACGGAGTAACGGGATAAATGTTGTAAATAAATAATCAAATGACAAATCTTTCGCCACATGCCCCTTTGCAACACCAACCGCATTCGTTGAAAGTAAAATGCGTTCACCGTGACCTGCTTCAAGTAATTCAGTGATTAGCTTTACACGCTCGCTATCACTTACATAGCCCTCGTCCGTGCCCCAGCCAATATGGTCAATTGCTACATAAGCACCTGTCTCTGCAATTGCAAATGCCGCTCTTGCTACAACCGCTTCCTCGCGGTCAAGGCCACCAATTATGACACGCTCCGCTGAAAGCCCTTCATTCGTAATCACTTGTAAATCACTCACTGCATCCGTGCCGTATTGTACAGAAACTGGTACGCCTGTCTCTTTCGCTGTCTGTGCGCAGCCGCGGAATAAATTCGCTTCAATTTCGGTCAATCCGTTTGTATTTGCGATTGATGTTACTAAGCCCGGGAACCCCGCACGCTCAACACGCGGTACGACCATACCTTCAAGCACCTCTTTTGTGAACAGCCCCGCAAATTTCTCAGCTGGCCACGGCATTGGTGGATGTGATTGCGGTGTCGTAAAGTAACCGCTCAACATTTTTTCAGGTCCAAGCCCCGTTGAAGCGATAATATGTACACCTGTTGTTTTTGATAATGTTTGATAAAGCCAAGGGTCGCGCCCATGGAACATGCCACTACGATCAACAATTGTTTTACCACCAAGACGACTGAACTCCTGTAATTTTTCTTTCAATCGGTCAAAAATTTTACTTTTGTCCATTACTACATCCGGCGCAAGTTCTGCTCCTGGAAAAACAGAAAGTAATGTTTCATGAATAAGAACACGCCCTAAGTCATTTGCTGGTACTGGTCCTAACACTGTACGCACAACTTGTTGTGTCATAACAATTCCTCCCACCTTATATTTAAAGCGTTTTTCGCTAACTGAAAACGCTTTTCTACTGTTTGATGTAATTTATTAACTTTCAAGGAAATATTATAATATTGTTATACCAAAGTCAAACAAATAAATGAATTTTTTGAATAAAAAAACTATTGACTTTCAATGTCATTTCACAGCAAAAAACAAAAATAAAAATTACGAATAACAAACAAAAAACCTTACTATAACAGAAAAAACAAACATTTAACTTGAAGTGAACATGCATTCAACTTTATAAAAAGATACATGAAATGCTATTTTTCATTAGCAATACATGTATCTTTATACAGAAAAGCGCATATTAAATTGCCTTTTATTCATGTATTTCTAGTACAATTAATAGCTGTACTACTCTACATTTTGCAGCTGTACTTTTTCTAAATGACGCTGCATTTGGCCTAAATGTCCCTCCGCGTGCAGGACAATTAAATGGTCAATTAAAAATGCTAATGGCTTACCATCAAAGTTTGGATTGTAACTTGGCGCTGTTTTTTCTAAATCTGCTTCTTGTACTTTTTCAAAGCTCGCCTTTACAAGTGGTACTAATGCCTTTAGTTTCTCTAGCGCTAATTCCTTTGTTACAGCGGCAACATAGTTCTCCTCTACAGCCGCTAAACGACGTACATGCTCATGATTGCGCCCCCATTTTGCACCCGGCACAACAAGCAGCGCCTCTAAATCCGCTACCCAAAATTCGATTGCCTCAATAATGTGCGTGGCAATTTGCATAACAGACCACTCTGCATCCGATGGTTTTTTATAAAGTACCTCTGCCTCTGTTTGCTCGACTAATGCAACCATTCCTTCAATGCTCGTGTTAAATTTTTCAAACTTCGATTCCATAACAAGTATTCCCATGATATAATTCTCCTTATTTTTTAAAGTTTTCATTTCTATAGAAAAGGGTGAATAATATGTCTAGCAGTACAACAATCGGCTCGCTTGCTTTAGGAATTCAAGTAATTGATGTCGTTGCACAAAGTGATACACCGCTAAAATTTTCCGATATCCAAGAGCTAACAGGTATTTCAAAAAGTAACTTATACAAATACTTAAATACACTGACACAGCTCGACCTACTTTACCGCGATCAAAAGCGCGGGTCATATTCGCTTGGCTATAAGTTTTTAGAATACGGCACAGCTGCAATGCAAAACGCTGATTTTATCGAGCGCCTCACACCGTACTTTAAAGAGCTTAGTCATGTGACAAATATGACAGCGTTACTTGCACTATGGGTGAATGATGGGCCTGTCATTACGAATATTTGGAACACCAATTACGGACTCAGTATTGGTGCACAAGTTGGCACAAAGCTCCCACTCAATTCCTCAACAGGAAAAGTATTTGCTGCATATGCAAATTCACTTGAAATTACGCATTGGATTGAAGCCGAACAAAACGAAGCTGAATCGTTTGATATGGCAAGCTTCCAGCGCGAGTTAAAAAAAATTCGCCAGCATGGCTTTGCTTATGCGCATGAACCACTTGTACGTCATGTCTCCTCACTTGGCCTCCCAATTCTCAACTATAAAGATGAGCTTGTTGGTACGATTACTGTTGTTGGCTTTGAAGAAGATGTTCCAAGTGACGAAAGCTCAGAATTACTTCAGCAAATCATTGCCATCAGCAAACAAATGTCAGCTGTATATGGATATAAAGAGAAAGGGAATTAGCTTCACCTTTCTCTTTTCTCTTTTCTCTTTTCTCTTCACTATTTAGCTTTATTTCACTGCCGCTTCACTTTTACGTGTGTTGAAGTAGTTATATAAGAAATCCGCTACCTCATAATTTGTCGCTGTGTGATTGCTGAATAAATGATCGCGTAAAAGTAATAACGCACGATCTAAATCGCTTTCTGAATCTGCATGAATGATTTCGCCCCAGCGACGTGCTGAGTTTTGTACCATTGCTGAACGTGGTTGACGCTCTTCTTGGTAGCGCAGGAATGCTGCATTATATGTCTCTTCGTTTTCTAATGCTTCCCCTAAAACATATGCATCCTCAAGTGCCTGCACACCGCCCTGTGCTAAATATTGCAGCATTGGGTGTGCCGCGTCGCCAAGTAATGTTACATTGCCATCTGTCCAGTTATCGATTGGTAGGCGGTGGAACATCGGCCAGCGGAATTGTGTCGAAATGTATTGAAGTGCGCGGTGTACATCTGGATGCGCCCCTTCAAATCTTTTTGTCATTTCTTCTGGTGTACCCCAGTCTCCCTCTGGCTTGTAATCATATGTTTTAAATACTACTACTTGGTTGTAAAGTTCGCCGCGACGTACTGGATATTGTACTAAGTGTAAGTTTGGTCCAACCCACATAATGACATCATCCATCGCAATATCGCCTTTTGACGTAATTTCTTCAATTGGTAATGTACCGCGGTATGCAACATACTCTGAACATACCATTTCATCATTTGAGAATAATTTACGTACATTCGATTTAATTCCGTCAGCACCAATAATCGCTGATGCCGTATACTCTTCACCACGTTGGTTAGCGATTGTTACTGTACCATCCGCTTGTGCTACCGTTTGAATTTGCTGATCATTCATAAATGTGATGCGGTCATATTTTTGACATTTCTCGTATAACACACGATGTAAATCCGAACGGTGTAATACAATGTACGGTTGACCAAAGCGCTCCTGGAAACCATCCGTTAAATCAAGAACTGCTAGCTCTTTCGCTGTATAAACATCCTTCAATACTAGACGCTTCGGTAATACAGCAACATCTAAAATTTCTTGCTTCACGCCTAATTGATCTAATACAAATAGTGCATTTGGCGCTAATTGAATCCCTGCACCTACTTCACCAAACTCTGTTGCCTGCTCTAGGATTGCTACTGTTTTTTCTGTACGCTGCACGATTGAAAGCGCTACCGCTAAACCACCGATTCCTCCACCTACTACAATTACATCACTTAAATTTTCCATTTGTCATTCCTCCTGAATTCTATAAATAGAGAACTTTGTTTACTTATAATGAAAATTTACCGCATAAATAACGCTGTTGTCAATTAAAATTCTAAATTTACAGATATTTTATTTCGAGCCGATTTCATACACAAGAAAGAAATTACAATCCTTCCCTAGCTATCGTTTCTATTTAAATGAAAAATAAAATTTGAAAGATTTTTCTGAAAAATGTTGACACAAACCGAAATTATAGCTTATATTTTCTTTAATTAGAGAACTTAGTGCTCTATTTCGATAAAAGGAGGATCATCATGAAATTAATCAACTATACAATAAATGGCGTAACACGTGCGGGGGCAATCGTCGAGGATCAAGTCATCGATTTAAATCACGCTTACGAGGCACAATTACAAGCAGCAGGTGAATACCGTGCAAAGGAAATCGCACACGCTTACGTGCCAGCAACAACCGATGAATTGTATCAAGGCGGGAAAAAATCACTTGAGCTTGCACAGCAGGCAGTAGATTTTATCGTAGCGAATCCGACTGCTTCTGCGACAAAGGCCGTGTTTGCACGTGAGGAAGTTAAGGTAGAAGCACCCGTTATTAACCCAGGCAAAATCATTTGTGTTGGCCACAATTACCGTGAGCATATTTTAGAAATGGGTCGTGAATTACCAACGCATCCAGTTATTTTCGCAAAATTTGCGAACACAATTTTAGGACCAGACGACGATATCCCGTTCTACCCTATTTCAGAGCAGCTTGATTACGAAGCAGAGTTTACATTTGTCATTGGCAAGCAAGCACGCAATGTATCAGAAGAGGACGCACTTGATTATGTAGCGGGCTACACAATTACAAACGATGTGACATACCGCGATATTCAGCGTCGTACGCTACAGTGGCTACAAGGGAAAACAGTCGATGGCTCTGCACCAATGGGTCCTTACTTAATCACAACAGATGAATTACCAGATCCATCTGGTTTATCGGTTGTGTTAACAGTAAACGGCGAAGTACGCCAAGAGACGAATACAGCGAACTTAGTATTCTCTGTACAAAAATTAGTCGCATTCCTATCTAACTTAATGACACTCGAGCCAGGTGACGTGATTTTAACAGGTACGCCGGGCGGAGTTGGTGTGGCGATGAACCCACCAACATTCTTAAAAGACGGCGATGTGGTGCGTATTGAAATTGATAAAGTCGGCGCATTAGAAAATAAAGTGGCAACAACAAGTGTCGGTGTAGGCGTTTAATTATTTAACTAATAAAGGAGTCGATGACAATGGCAGAAGTATCACAAGAAGTAAAAGAGTTTATGAAAAGCGATACGGTGAAGGATTTCACAAAAGACATTGAGCAATACAACTTAGGTCCTCTTTGGGAGGCGATTCCTGAAATTATGAATCGTACGCCAAAGCCACAGGCGCAAGCCTATCTTTGGTCCTCTGAATTAATCGACAACAAAATGGCTGAGGCGGCACAAATTTTCACACCTGAGCGTGGTGGTGAGCGCCGTGCAATTTACTTCCAAAACCCAGGTTTAACATATCGTCAACCTTGGGGCTGGGCATCGACATCCCAAACGATTTATGCAGCGGTTCAAATGTTATTACCTGGTGAAAAAGCACCGTCACACCGACACTCACAATCTGCACTTCGCTTCATTTCAAAAGGTGAGGGCGCTTATACAATTGTGCAAGGTGAACGTATTTTCATGGAGGAAGGCGACTTCTTAATTACACCAAAGGGCTTATGGCATGGTCATGAACATGTAGGAACAGAGCCTATGATGTGGATGGATGCACTCGACATTCCAACATTATACGCAATTGGTGGCACATTCTTTGATCCGTATGAAGGTGGCTTACAAGAGCCAAACATTCCGGATAACTTTACAGAAAAACGTTACCGTGGTGGTATGATGCGCCCAGTTGGTGATGATAAATTTACAGTAGCACCACTTGCTAATTACAAGTGGGACCGCACAGTTGAAGGCATTAAAGGCTTAATGGAATTCGAACCGGACGCACATCACGGCTTCGCGGTCGAATACATTAACCCTTCTACTGGTAAAGCAGCGAACCCAACACTAGGCACACGTATGCAGCATTTACCTGCTGGCATGCATACAAAAGCACTGCGTCACACGCACTCAACGGTTTACCAAGTGCACCGTGGTGAAGGTTACACAGTAATCAATGGTACGCGCTTTGACTGGAAACAAGGCGACTACTTTGTCATTCCAAACTGGGCTTGGTATGAGCATAAAGCAACGAAAGATTCGTACCTATTCTCAGTAAACGATATTCCAATTATGAATCGTTTCGACCTTGAAATTGAGCAAGCCTATGAATCAAACAACGGTCACCAAGATATTACAGGTGAATTTAAAGCAGCATTCCGTTAATGCTACCTGCCATCAAAAATTATTCCCCTATAATTTTTGATGGCACGATTTCTAAATTGACATGTTTTACACTACTACTTTCCATTTAACTACTACTTTTAAGCATATATTGAAATGAACGTCAAAAAAGTTACCGAATTTGATTCCCCTAAATCAAATTTGGTAACTTTTTATTTTTTCATCTCATTCGCCCTCTTACTTAAGTTCACATGATTTTGTCCATTACACACCCTCTTGGTAATCTTTTTCTTTTTTAGTACATATTTTTCTATTTCATACAAAAAAACATTACTAAAATAACATTTTTATGTAATAAGGTTACTTATTTACTTTATGACAATAATTTTATTCACCAAATTATAACATTTAATTTGGTATTAAAATGGTATTATTAAGTGAAATAAAGCCTTTATTACAGGGTTTTATTAATAATTTTAAATAAGGACTCGTTTTCTAAAGCTACAAATCTTGCTCTAGAATAATATTGTTTCCTTATCTAAATATGAAATCTCTTAGGAGGAGATATGATGTCTGAAAAAACAGCAGAAAAGAAAAATTTAAAGCCTCTTTGGATATTTGTCGCATTTGCGGCATTAATTATCGTGAAGCTTTTGCCAATTGGTAGTGACTCCCTGCCTGCTGCAGGTCATACAGCGCTTGCGATTTTAGCATTCGCGGTGATCATGTGGGTAACTGAAGCCGTTTCTTATCCAGTCAGCTCTGCAATGATCTTAGCACTGATTGCCGTTTTAATGGGGCTTGGACCAGCACTTGAAGATCCGACTGCTATCATGGGTACGAGCGCTGCACTGAAGATGGCACTTGGTGGCTTTAGTAGCGCCTCTGTAGCACTTGTAGGAGCTGCACTATTTTTAGCCGCAGCAATGCAAGTTACAAACTTACATAAACGTATCGCATTGTGGATTTTATCAATGGTTGGTACAAAAACAAACGCACTT
This sequence comes from Solibacillus sp., assembly GCA_040274725.1. GTDB lineage: Bacteria > Bacillota > Bacilli > Bacillales_A > Planococcaceae > Solibacillus. Next base: position 78,718 of record JBEMAQ010000014.1, read on the forward strand.
GTTGTTGGTGCCATTTTAGTTTCAATCGTTTTAGCATTCGTCGTACCATCTGCAACAGCTCGTGCTGGTGCGGTTGTACCGATTTTACTTGGGATTGTTGCAGCATTCGGTCTTGCTAAGGAAAGTAAGCTCGCTGCACTTCTAGTCATTACTGCAACACAAGCCGTTTCCATTTGGAATGTCGGCATTAAAACAGCAGCCGCGCAAAATATGGTCGCACTTGGTTTCATTAGCAGTGAATTCGGTGTGGATATTTCTTGGCTGGAATGGTTCATCTTCGCAGCGCCGTTCTCTGTACTGATGTCAATCGCGCTTTACTTCATTATGATTAAACTAATTAAGCCTGAAACAGATAACGTAACTGGTGGTAAAGAGGTCATTCGTCAGCAGCTTGCTGAGCTTGGTCCAATGAAGCGTCGCGAAATTACGTTAATTATCGTGTCAGCCCTGCTTTTATTCCTATGGGCAACAGAAAAAATCTTACACCCATTCGATTCAACAACCGTAACAATCTTTGCCATTGCCTTCCTCTTAACACCATATGTTGGTGTATTCACTTGGAAGGAAGCATCTAGCCGCATCGACTGGGGGACACTCATTGTCTTCGCTGTAGGTATTTCTTTAGGGACAATCCTACTTAACACGAACGGTGCCGCTTGGTTATCGGACAAAGTATTCGGCTCACTTGGTCTTGATTCAATGCCGATTTTAGCGACAATCGCACTCGTGACAATTTTCAACATTTTAATTCACTTAGGTTTCGCGTCCGCAACGTCACTCGCATCTGCGTTAATCCCAGTATTTATCGCACTCGCTGTGACATTACCAGACGTCGACCATATCGGATTCGTCTTAATCCAACAATTCGTTATTTGCTTCGGCTTCCTTTTACCTGTAAGCGCACCACAAAACATGCTTGCTTACGGTACTGGCTCATTTACAACAAAGGATTTCTTAAAATCAGGTATTCCATTAACAATTTTCGGCTATATTTTAATTTTAATATTTAGTGCAACTTATTGGAAATGGATTGGCTTACTCTAACATTTTCTATAAAATGAGCTTAAAGGGCTTTCCTTTAAGCTCATTTTTTTCAGATAGAAAAGGATACAGTGTTGGCGCTTTAGCCTTGTCTAGGCTAAAGCGCTAGCCCCTCGAGGTCGCTTCGATTCCCTCCTACGCGTGCAAGCACGCTAATCGGGACTCTCCAGCGCTTGTCGGGGCTAAACGAGCGCTTTAGCCTTTTCTAAAAAAGGGGAGGAAAAATTCATGACAACAAAAGAGTTATTACGCAGTCACACATCTGTCCGTAAATATACAGGTGAAGAGATTCCGCGCGAAACCGTGATCGACTTAATCGAAACCGCACAAATGGCCGCAAGTTCACACTTTGTCCAAGCCTATAGCGTCATTTGGGTAACAGATGAGGACAAAAAGCAAAAGCTGGGTGAGCTATCAAAAAATGATTTCCAGTTCAAAACAGCTGGCGCGTCATTCCTATTTTGCGTAGATTTCCAGCGCCTCGTTCAGGCCGGTAAAAAGCACGGCGTAGATATCGTGGCTGATTCTGCTGAAAATGTACTTGTCGGGGTTGCAGACGTTGCATTATTTGCACAAAACTTTGTCATTGCTGCAGAAGCTGAAGGCTACGGTATTTGCTATATCGGCGGCGCACGTACGGGAGCTGCCGAAATTAGTGCGCTATTTGACTTACCTGAATACGTTTTCCCATTATTTGCGATGACAATCGGCACACCAACGAAGCGTAACGAAACAAAGCCTCGCTTACCGGTAGCCGCTATCCTACACGAAAACAGCTACAACATTGAACAATACGACACACTGCTTGATGAATATGATGCAACGATGGAAAACTACTATCAAAGTCGTTCATCAAACGCAAAAATGGCAACATGGACAAAGCAAATGGCAGATTTCCTTGTACAGCAGCAACGTCCATTTATTAAAGACTTCCTTGCTTCTAAAGGCTTTACTTGGAAATAGGAAAGATGAAGGGTAATTTTCATTATCCAATATAAGTAAATCGGACCTCATTTAGTTCCTTTCTCATAAAAAAGACGCAAACAGCTATGATTAAATAGATGTTTGCGTCTTTTCTACTTTTCTTTATTGTTTCCGTCATTTTCCTTATTAAATTTGATACACTGTTAACTAAAAGAAATATATGGGAGGATGATTTTTATGGCAACTAATTTCGTTGCAAAATCATTAGAACAACAGCATTTACGCTCTACTAAAAAGTATCATCTTGCCATTGCTGACATTAATACAGAATTGATTAAAGTACACAAAATTTTAGAGCGTTGCATTAATAAATCAAACTACGAAGCCGTTACAGCGTACACTAACCAATACATTTCCTATACAACGATTTGGAATATTAAATTCGTTTACAACTTAGAAAATCCAGAAGTCGTATTAATGCAGCTTATGCATTTGAACTATATTTTACAGCATGAAACAGCCGAGCAGCTTGAGCCTTTACGCCGTGTTGTTGCCCAACAGCAGGAAAATTTTTATCAATTACGTCCATACAGAGAAGAGCAAATCAAGACTCGCCTAGAAAAAATGCTGGTATTTATCGAAAATTATACAGAAAACGAATAAAGGACTTGCTCAGGGTATTCTGAGCAAGTCCTTTTACTTTTAAAGACCTAAAATCGTCAAGTTTTTCACTGGTAAGAATTGCTCGCCTGTCACGTAATATGTCACACGCACCTGATCGCCGTCTTGTAAATAAATCACAAGTGGGCTCGCCTCAGTGCTCACGATAAAGTTCTCACCTGTTTCCGCTAAAAATGATACAAGTGTCACATCACCGACACGCTCCTTATACACACGCTTTACGATTACATTCATCGTCGCCACTTCGGCATTAGATGAGCCATTCACCGTACTGCCACCACGCGACAATGCCGTTTTATATAGCTTCAATGCCTCATTCGGTGTCGCTGCGTACGCTGAAATTTCAGGGTTCGCAGCAGAGACGATAAAGTAATTTTGCAGGAAGCCATTGGAATCGAGCACCGCTGATAGCCAGCTCGCCTCACCGTAGAAATTATAAAGAATCGGCATCTCACCAAACCACTGCTTCTCGATAAATTTTTTCTCAATAATATCAAGTGCACCGCGTGAATCCATATAAGACTCCTCAAGATTACCGGTATAATACGTCGCCTCACCGGTACGCGCATTTGTTAGCGCGTAGCCGAGCATCGAATCTACGCCCTCTTTCGGACTCGTAAAATCAGTAAAATAATACATTTCGCCGTCTTCTGCGAAAATCGGGCTCACATTTGCTTCTGTCCCCTCATCACTCGGCAATTTCACGTCCTTTTTACCGATTAAGCTATTCCAAAAACCGTGCACATAATTACCGTAATAGCTATTTTGCAAGCTCACCGCCTCTGGTGATACCGCCCCATCAATAAATGCTGGTATGTCTGCGAGTATAAGCTTTTCAGATTTCCCGCTTACCGCATCCACAAGTACGATCCCCTTCGCATCAAAGCCGTTACGTGCTGAAATAAATTCACCGTAAGAACGAATGTAAAACGGCTTACCGTCATCATCAATTTCAAGCTGCGGCTCGCCGTAGAAAATAAGTGTTGGATACTGCAAGCGCATATGACGCTCTAAATTTTTCTGCAAAAATGCAGACGGCACATAGCGCATGTCGCTCTGAATAAATTTCGGATTATCACTCGAATCCGTTGCACTCATTGTAAAGTAACCAGGCGTCGTTTTGCCGTTAAACCATTTAAAGAAGCCCGAAAATTCCACAGGCGCAATATAGACATAGTCCTCGTTTACCTTTTGAATTTGTAAATTGCCAAGCTCATAAAAGCTCGTATTTGGCACCTGACCAAATGCTTTTTTCATTTTATTTTTGACAAATTGTGGTGGTACACTTGCTGGCGTTTTCGTATCATCAAATGCCGCAATCTCCACCTGCTCATTCATATCAGCAGAATTATATTTTTCATCTGCATTCCAAAACGGTGCAGCCATTAACCCGCCGAGCGCGATAATGCTAATCAGCACCACTACCGATTTGACGCGTTGCTCGACACCAACCGCTAAAATTGCACCGGCCAGCGCTACAACTGGTAAAATATAAAGAAAAATCGTCCAGTTCAAATCAATTTTCGTTATATAAACGGTCGCAAATACAAAAATCATACTTACGACAAATACACTAATCGTAATCCATACAAACCGCTTCGTCATCAACTCTGCTTTGCGCGTTTTACGTGTGATTGGTACAAGTAATAATGTAATAACTAATGAGCCTATTAATGCCAGTAATACTAGCTGTCCCATATGGCCTCATCCTCTCTTCTTTATAGTACGAATAGAACCTGAAAAGGATTCATAAGTTTCTAACAAAAAGACCTTTGGAGGGATATTATGCTAAGAAAAATACTATTCACCTTATTTATTAGCTTTGCATTCTATTACGTATTTTGGTTTGATACAATTCAAGATTCTTTTAAAATGCCGTTCAAATTAATTCCGATGCTGCTACTCATTGTACTTGCCCTTCAATCGCCCTCTACGCGCTACAAATGGCTAATCGTCACAGGTCTCGCCTTTTGTATGATTGGCGACTATACATTGCAATGGTTCATCCTCGGGCTCAGTAGTTTTCTAATTGGGCATGTATTTTATATTATAGCATTTCGCTCTTCTGTTTCACCTGCACCAAAACTGGCGAAAATACTACTTATCATGTACGGCCTTTCTATGGCAATCTGGCTTGCCGGCACGTTGCTAACACGCGGCGAAATCATTGTAGCGATTGCTGTTTGCGCCTATATTATTATTATTTCAATGATGGGTTGGACGGCCTTTCATACAAATGAGCCGTTTGCCATTATAGGCGCACTACTATTTATTACATCCGATTCCATTTTAGCCATCAATCGCTTCATTATACCCGTTCCATTTGAGCATGAAATGATTATGCTCACGTACTATACAGCACAGCTTTTCCTTATGCTTAGCATCCGCAAAATACAGCAGAAAGTGATACAATGAACTTACTATTTTTTACACAGGAGGACTTTACTCATGAAAGAACAAGTTATGGTGCGCTTCATTCGCTATGCAAAAATCGATACACAATCCAATTTCACAAGCACAACAACCCCTTCCACAGTGAAGCAATTTGATTTACTACACATGCTCAAGGACGAGCTTGCAGCAATTGGTTTAACAGACATCACACTTGATGACAATGGCTACCTGTTCGCCACACTTGAAGCAAATACACAAAAAGCGGTTCCGACAATTGGCTTTTTAGCGCATGTGGATACAGCAACAGATTTTACAGGTACAAACGTCAATCCACAGCGCATCGACAATTATGATGGTGAGGCTATCACATTAAAAAACGGGCTTGTCATGTCACCGGACTATTTCCCGAATTTAAAAAACTATATCGGGCAAACGCTCCTTACAACAGACGGCACAACGCTACTTGGTGCAGATGACAAAGCTGGGATTGCGGAAATTATGACAGCAATGGATTATTTAATGAAGCATCCTGAAATCAAGCATGGGAAAATCCGTGTGGCGTTCACACCCGACGAGGAAATTGGACGCGGGCCGCATAAATTTGATGTCGAAGCATTTGGTGCGGACTTTGCCTACACGATGGACGGCGGGCCGCTTGGCGAGCTACAATACGAAAGCTTCAATGCTGCTGGTGCAGTCGTAACGACGCACGGTATTAACGTTCATCCAGGTTCCGCAAAGGATAAAATGGTCAATGCCATCACAACGGCAATCCAGTTCCAAAACGCGCTACCAAAGGATGCCGTACCAGAAAAAACAGAAGGCTATGAAGGTTTTATTCATTTAATGAGCTTTGACGGCTCAATTGAAGAGGCAAAAATGAGCTACATTATCCGCGATCATGACCGTGAAAAGTTTGAGGCGAAAAAGGCGTATATGCTTGAAGTGGAAAAGAACATTAAAGCTGCATTCGGTGCCGACGCGATTACCGTTACAATGGAAGATCAATACTTCAATATGGGAGAAAAGATTACACCAGTAATGGAAATTGTCGATATCGCTAAAGAAGCGATGGCAAAGCTAAACATCACACCAATTATCGAGCCAATCCGCGGTGGCACAGACGGCTCACAGCTATCATTCATGGGCTTACCGACACCGAATATTTTTGCAGGTGGCGAAAATATGCACGGCAAATTTGAATTTGTCTCTGGTGAAACGATGGAAAAGGCTACAGAGGTTATTATTGAAATCGTGCAGCTATTTGAAGCGCGTGCCGAATAAAACGCTAAACTTACTACGTTAATAGACACTGAAAACGAGATTCGCTCTATAAAGCGGCCTCGTTTTTTGCTATGATTAAAAACAGAAAATTCATTTAATTAAGGGGGCTACGCATGAAGGAAATTCTAATCGGCATTATTTCCGCGTTATTTTTTGCCGTTACATTCATTTTAAATCGTTCGATGGAGCTTGAAGGCGGAAGTTGGCTATGGAGCTCCTCATTACGTTATTTCTTTATGCTACCGCTTCTTATCATCATCGTTGCAATACGCGGAAAGCACGGATTTATAAATTTAGCTACTGAAATGAAAGCAAAGCCAGGCGCATGGGTCATGTGGAGCTTTGTCGGCTTCGTGCTTTTTTATGGTCCACTGACATTTGCCGCCGCATTTGGTCCCGGCTGGCTCGTATCTGGCACATGGCAATTTACAATTATTGCAGGTATTTTACTCACACCACTTTTTATGACGATTATAAACGAAAAACCTGTGCGTCAAAAAATCCCAATGCTCTCGCTCGGCATCTCATGTATTATTTTAATCGGCATTTTACTCATTCAAGTGCCACATGCAAAATCTGTCTCAGCTGAGAGCTTGCTACTAGGAATACTCCCTGTCATCATTGCAGCCTTTGCTTATCCACTTGGCAACCGGAAAATGATGCAGGTATGTGGTGGGCGCGTCGATTCATTTCAGCGTGTCTTAGGGATGACGATTGCCTCGCTCCCTTTTTGGCTCTTACTTGCTATATACGCACTGTTTACAGTAGGACTCCCATCAAGTAGCCAAGTATTCCAATCCTTACTCATTGCCCTTTCATCGGGTGTTATTGCAACCGTGCTCTTTTTCATTGCCACAGACCGCGCGAGACATGATCAAGGGAAGCTCGCAGCGGTAGAAGCTACACAATCTATCCAAGTACTCTTTGTCGTACTTGGTGAAATGATATTACTAAGCGTCCCACTCCCTGCCCCAATCGCTTTAATCGGTCTAGGTATCATTATTGGCGGTATGCTACTGCATAGCTATCACACGATGCTTGTCGGAAAACGACAGCTCCTGCAAAACGAAACGAAAAAAACAGCTGCGCCAAAAGCATAATTGCCTTTAGCGTAGCTGTTTCATTTTGCCTTATTTACTTTTCTTCACACGACGCTACACGTAAAGCTAAAGTCGCAAAACAATTGTGACAGCAATTAATCGCATTACATGATGCAGCTTCATTCCACTTCCTTATGACAAAAAATATAGTATTATGCCTATATTTTAAAGGTTCAATGCTATATTCCCATCAAACAAAATAAATAAACGCTTATTAAAATCTTATTTTACTAAATGTGATTATTTCATTGATTATTTACTACTTTATGTTCATTTAATTTAAACTTACCTTTCTCTCAAAAATTAAAACATTTTCAATTTATATTTCTACGAAAATCATCAACGAAGAGTAGAATTAAACACAAAAACACCCGCATCCTGGAGAAAATGCGGGTGTAAGGATTGATCTCTTTTTAAAGAGACACTTTGAAGAAAAATATAAAGGGTAAAACTTATACCGCCTGGCCGACGCCAGCCGCATTCTAAAATGAGGGGGTTCAGAATGCTATTTTGAGCTAACTTGCTTCTGGAGAAAAGCAGCTAAACTCAATGTTACTTGCACTGTCTTGCAAGTGAACTTAACGGTTATATGACAATGATAATCATTATCATCTTTAAAGTCAATACAAAATTGGAATATTTTTTTATACTTTTTTCAATGAGCGTCTGTATAGGTACTGTTTTGCCTGGAAATGAATAAAGCAACCAACACAAAAGCCTAAAATGGCCACAAATGATGCGATTGCAACCATCACCGTAAACACGTAGCCTAGTACTGTCCAACCTACTAAAAAGCTAATAAATCCTCCTGCTAGGCAAACGGTTGCAATACTAGAGTTAAAACGCTGCTGACCCGCATCCTCAGGAATATACTTACTTGGCTCCTTCGTTAAAAATAACTTTGCAAAGCGTATAATTGGATTAAATCCAAATGCAAACCCTAATAAATTTGCCACAAGTGGAATGGCTAAAATCCAAGCACTGCCTGTCAACCATGTCAGCACAACCGATAAAAAAATTGTCCATTGATTGACACGTACAAGCGGCCTAGGAATTGAAATTGGTTTATTCACAAAAACCAACCTTTCTTATCTGTTTTATTTATAATAACGTTTCTACAATCATTTGTGAAGTAAAAAGTGATATAGTAAAAAGAAAAAGACAAAAAGGATGATTGTTATGCCTGCGCTTTCTTATGATCAAGTGCGCCAACTTAATTCTTACAGCATTTTTACCGAGGAGCCTGAACGCCCACTCCTTACCCTTGCGAATTTACATAAAGATTTTTATTTAACGGATTTTCGCAATTTAATGATGGGCATTACGAATGCGACGACAGAGGCTGCGGCAATTTCTCATTTTGGTCGCCGCTACGGCATGTTTGTAGCAACGCAGTTTTATATGCTGACAATGTACGACGAGGTGTGGGACGGCAAGCCACAGGACATTCGCTTTGCGCTCATCCCAGAGTTCGGTATTCATACGCTCGGCATGTATATTAACCCCAATGATTTCCGCTATGTAGAAGATGCAGAGCGTGAGCAGGTGATGACAAAAATTTTAACTGATGCGTCTGTTATTGTTACGCAGCTACGCAAAACAACGACCATCTCACCGCTAACATTATGGGAAAATATTTTTGGCTATATGCTGTGGCACTATCACACATTCCTTGAAAATCCAGCCATTGCGGACCGCGCATTTGAAGATTTAGAAATGCTAGAGGGCAAAAATGTATGGCGCTATTTCTCAGACAAATCATTGTTCCTTCAATATACAGAAGGCAAAAATCCATCCACATTAGTAAATGCTCCTGTAAGAAAAAGCTGCTGCTTCTCAAAAGATATTCCAGGGCTAATTGCGTGTGGCTTCTGTCCGATTAAATGAATAAAAGCATCGAGTATCTAGCTCGATGCTTTTTCGTTATAATTTCGCCGCGTTTTTCAGCGTCGTTGTCAGTACAGTAATCCCATCAAATAACGCCTGCTCATCAAATGTCATGTGTGGATGATGCAGCCCCGGCGCTAAATTTGCGCCAATACCAAGCATCGTCGCCTTCAGTTCAGGCTTTTTCACTGTGTAGTAATGGAAATCATCACTACCTGGTGTTTGAATTGGCGGTACTAAATGCTCCACACTTAGTGCCTCAATAATGGACATTTCCGCAATGCGAGCCGCCTCGTCACTTACCTCTGCACCTGGTGTGATATCTTCCCAGTCATGCATAATCTCTACATCATACATCGCCGCAATATGCGCAAAGCCACGCTCAATCTGTGCTTGCAATTTCGCTAGTACCTCATTTTTTTGTGCGCGTACATCAATTGAAAACGTCGCCTTCCCCGGAATAATGTTAACACTTCCGCCATCCGCTACGATTTTCGTCATTTTTGCCGAGTACACCTCAAATGGATTCACATAAATGCTCTTTAACATTTGTTGAATCGCAAACGCTACATCAATTACGTTTTTCCCTTGGTGAGGACGCGCACCGTGCGCATCTACACCCGTAATAGAGCCTTGTAAGAAGCCCGCTGCCCCGTGGTGAATGGCCGGTGTAATTTTACCAAGCTGCAATTCCTCAATCGGACGAAGATGGATGCCAAATAAATAGCGTACATCATCCACAACACCACGCTCAACCATCGAAAGCGCACCACCACCTGTTTCCTCAGCCGGCTGGAAAATAAAGCGGATACGCGATTCTAACGGCAAATTCCTTAGCTTATACAGTGCACCTAGCACCATTGTAATATTCGCATCATGCCCGCATGAGTGATTGGCTTGCATCACACCGTCTACCTCTTGCCACAGCGCATCAATATCCGCGCGTACTGCAATAATATCCTCACCTTGGCCAATTTCTGCAACAAGCCCCGTTACCCCATCAAAAAGACGATAAGAGACACCTAGCTCATCTAAAATCTCTGCAATTTTTTTCGTTGTATTATATTCCTGCCAGCTTACCTCAGGATATTTATGAAAATGGTTAAACCATTCGTGAATAAGTTCTTCAAACGCCTTTAGCTCAATCATTGTGGCACCTCTGTTAAAAAAATTTATAATTTTATTATAACGCACTACTAAGGGAAAGATACACCTGACAAACAATCAAAAAAAGCTAGACCGGAAAATCATTTCCTGCCTAACTCCCGTACTTTATAAACTTGAAAAAAATCCTGGTGGGTACTGTCGGTCTTCTTGCTGTTCTACCTTATATTCAACCACTTGTTCGATGTCTTGGTCTTCCTCTAACACGTATGTCTCCATGAATGATAAAAGAATACTCGTCATGACTCGCTACCCCTTTGTGTGTGAGATTTTTTATTATAATAACGCTCATAATGGTAACTTTCAACCATTATATGCGATGTATGCATAAAAAGTATAAAACCTATCTCAATGAGAGAACAATAAAAGAGAATCGCAATTATACGCGATTCCCTCTCTTTTTAAGAAGCAGCTACTTTCGGACCGTTTCCTTTTTTCATTGAAATTTTTTGTAGTACCCACATAATTGCAAACACTGTTAAGCCTACAATATCAGATACGGACTCTGGATAAATCATCGCAAGACCCGCCGCAATTAAAATAAGGCGTTCAATTACCGTCACTTTTCTGTACCAATAACCAATTACTCCTGCGCCGATTGCAATCATCCCCACCATGGCAGTAAATACTACCCAAACAACTTCTACGAATGTCACGTCAATCATCAGCAGTGCTGGTGAGAACACGATCATATACGGAATAATAAATGCCGCAATCGCAAGCTTCGCTGAGTTAAAACCTGTTCGAATCGGATCCCCACCAGAAATGCCGGACGCAGCAAAGGCGGCGAGTGCCACTGGTGGTGTAATATCCGCGATAATCCCAAAGTAAAAGACAAAGAAGTGTGCTGATAATAATACAACAAGCGGAACCGCACTTGATGGAACATCCGGCGCAAGCAGCGCAATAATCGCTGGTGCTGCAATTGTTGATGTAATTACATAGTTTGCCGTTGTTGGTGCGCCCATTCCTAAAATAAGTGAGGCAATCATTACGAAGAATAATGTAATTAAAATGCTACCGCCTGCAAGTTTTACTAAGCTATTTGCAAGTGATAAACCTAAGCCTGTTTTTACAACAACACCTACAATAATCCCTGCACATGCCGTAGCCGCCGCTACCGCTAATGCAGATTTCGCACCGTCTACTAACGCATCCACAAATTCTTTAATACCAAATCTTACATCTGGATTAATAATCCCTACAATAATACATGAAAGAATGCCGTAAAGCGCCGCGTGAATAACTGCAGTGCCCGATACCATGAGCACAATGATTAACACAATCGGAATAAGTAAGTAAATCTTCTTGAAAACGCGCTTACGGTCTGGCATCTCCTCATCTGATAATCCACGAAGACCAAGACGTTTTGCTTCAAAGTGCGTCATAATCCAAATCCCTGTAAAATACAGCAGTGCTGGAATAATCGCAGCCTGTGCAATTTGCCAGTACGTAATACCACGCCCAATAAACTCAACCATTAAGAATGCCGCAGCACCCATAATTGGTGGCATAATTTGACCACCTGTTGACGCAGCTGCCTCTACCGCACCCGCAAAGTTTTTGTTATAGCCAAGGCGCTTCATTAATGGAATTGTGTACGCACCCGATGTTACTACGTTCGCTACCGAGCTTCCTGAAATCGTCCCTTGCAAAGCAGACGAGAAAATGGCTACTTTTGCTGGACCACCTGTTAGTTTACCAGCTACTGAAATCGCTAAATCATTGAAATATTCCCCTACACCTGTTTTGACAAGGAATGCCCCGAATAATAGAAAGGCGAAAATAAATGTAGAAGAAACAGCAAGAGGTGTTCCTAAAATACCGTCCGTCGAATAGAACATGAGCTTTACTAAACTGTCCAAATTTTGTCCGCGGTGTGCCATGAAATCTGGCATATATGGTCCGTAAAATGCATACAGCAGGAATAATCCTGCAATAATCGTAATCGGCAAACCTACAGCACGTCTCGCAGCCTCTAACACTAATAAAATCGCAGCAATCCCGATATAAAGGTCCATCCCTTCAAGACTGCCTAAGCTTTGAACAAGACGGTCATAATTTATTACCCAATAGCTTCCTACGACGATTGCAATAATCGCTAACATATAATCATAAAACGGAATACTAAATTTCGATAATCTCTTTTTCGCTGGAAATAGCAAGAAAATAAATGTCAGCGCAAAGCCTAAATGCACTGTGCGCTGGATTTGTGCAGGAAATTGCCCGTAAATAGCTGTATATAATTGAAACAATGTGAATGTTAAAAGCCCAACATAAATCACATATTTCATCCAATTTTTAGGCTTACGCTGATTCGATTCAAGATCGTATTTCTCTAGTAGTTCCTGCTGCTGCTCTAGCGTCAGTTCTAGATGTTCCTCTTGAGCCACTGCTGCTTTTTTCTCACTCATTTAAACTCAGCTCCTTTCATTTTTTCATAGAGAGATAGCTTTTTAGCCTCAACTACATACGACTTCCCACGCACTAGCTGCTCCTTTAAATCAATGGTATGTCCCACACTAAAAAGCATTAACTCAGCATCAACATCACCAATATACAATGTGAAGTTTGGTAAAGTAGCTTCTTCATAAGAGAGCGTATACACGCCGTCCTCATAAATTAACATTTGACCTTCCTCTGCATAGCTCGGCATACCAATGGCCACATCCTCATATTCCATTGACACCAATTGAATGTCACCTGTTGGCACTACTTTATAACGTTCAATCACATCTGTCCTATGAATCGTATGCGTAAAAATCAACTCGAATTGCTGCTCATTATTTAAAGCTATGTAATACATCTTAGGCGCATTCGTACGTGTCTCTGTAAATGTCAAAACAGATTTAGAGGGTAGAAAATAAAATAAGCTTGCCCCTATACATACTAAAAATAAAATTCCCCACTTTTTCATATGCTTTCACCTTCAAAACTAACAAAGAAAGCTCTGACGCATTATGCAACAGAGCCTCTCTACTACCATTTATTACTTTACTTCGTCAAAGTATTTTTGAGCGCCTGGGTGTACTTCAATACCGATACCATCTAAACCTGTTTCAGCCTTGATGAACGCACCTTTTGCATGACTAATTTTACTTGTATTATCGTAAATTGCTTTTGTCATCGCATATACTAAATCATCTGGAAGATCTTTCTTCACCGCTAACATCGCCCCTACAGATACAGCTGGAATCTCTTCCTCTAAGCCGTACGTACCTGCTGGAATTGCATCTGTTGCATAGTATGGATACTTTGCAATTAACTCTGTTGCTTTCTCAGCTGTTACTGGCACGATGTAGACGCCATTTGTTGCATTTAATGCTTCTACCGCACCTGTTGGATAACCAGCAGTGATGAATGCAGCATCAATTTGACCAGATTGGATACCGTCTGTAGACTCACCGAAGTCTAAGTTTTGCGCCTCGATATCCGTCATTGCTAAACCGTGAATTTCAAGTAATTGCTCAGCATTTGCATAAGTACCAGAACCAGGAGCACCTACAGATACTTTTTTGCCCTTTAAATCTTCAAATGATTTAATGCCAGAATCAGCTAATGTTACAAGTTGTACTGTTTCAGGGTACAATGCGCCTAAAGCAGATACTGAATCAATTTTTTGACCTTCAAACATTAATGTACCTTCTGTTGCATAGTAAGCGATATCCGTTTGTACGAACGCTACTTCACCTTCACCAGCAGCAAGTGCTGTCATGTTCGCTGCTGAAGCTTGAGAAACCTCAGCCGTTGTTTTAACACCTGTCTCAGTCGTAATTAAATCCGCGAATGTGCCGCCTAATGGATAGTAAGTACCTTGCGTACCACCTGTTAAAATACTTAAAAATTTCACATCAAAAGATGGTTTTTCTTCAGTCGTACCTTCCGTAGAGCCTTCTGTTTCTGTCGCTGGCTCTTCAGCCGGTTCTGTCGTATCACTACCGCCACATGCTACAAGCACTAGCATCACAATACTGAACATTGCCGCTAACCATAGCTTGTTCAATTTCATCTTACAACCCCCTCAAAGTATCAAATATGGTTTCATTTTACATAACGAACACTAATAAAGTCAAATAATATTGAATTATCAATCAATTTATTATATTAATATTATTTTCTACTTAAAGTATTATTTTGCTCGAATAATCGATTTCACCTATATTCGAACCTGCTTAAAATATAGTGTTTAGCCGTAATTTCTAGCTTATATCCCATATAATAAGCAGTTACTTCTAACAGTAATTTCTATTGAAATAATTATTCAAAAAATCGATTGAAATAATTTCACAAAAAGAAAAACGTATCTCCCTATTTGAGATACGTTTACCTTTACTGAATAACTCCACATGCAATTCGCGCCCCTGAATTACCTGCTGGATCTGTTTTATAATCATCTGCCTGCTCGTGAATAACAATGGAGCTCCCATCTGCATCACGCAATGAATTTATTTTCCCTGTCGCTAATGAAATTGCATCCGTAACAAAATTTACCTGAACAGAACCATCTTCAGTTACTTCCAGATTCGGCAAATCTCCTGCATGCGGCCCTTCTGGATTTTCAGTCCCGTGCTGCTTGTGCATTGGATTAAAATGCGCTCCTGCCGACTCAAATGTTGGCGCCTCGCATTTCCCTACCTCATGAATATGAATAGCACGCATTCCTGGTGGCAGTCCATTTAACACCGCTGAAATTTCCACACCATTGTCAGCTTCCTTAAAGGCCACCTCACCAATCAATTCACTTTTCGCATTAAATACCTCCACCCTCGCTGTAGCGGATGGTTGTGCATCTGCTGGTACAGTTTCCTCCCGATTGAACATCGAGCAGCCACTAAGCAAAACAATCATAATAAGCATATATTTCATTTTTTCACCCTCCCCTAGCAGTGTCAGCAACACTTCCTTAATTTATACAAAAAAATAACGCTCCCCAAAAATATTGGAAAGCGCCCGTCATTATTTTAAAATTTTTACCTCCACATTTTTGCGACCCCATTCATAGGCATCCACTTCATTTGGAATAAATACATCAATACGATTTCCTTTAATCGCACCGCCCGTATCTGCCGCAACGGCCTCACCGTAGCCCTCCACCCATACTTTTGTGCCAAGTCTTATCACGTTCGGATCGACCGCAATCACTTTTAAATTTGGGTTTTCGCGTATATCTGTACCATTTGCCGTAATACCTGAGCAGCCCGTACAATAGGCTGTATATGCTGTTGCTTCCATTGTATATGTGCCGGCTACTTGTTCGGGCACGGCCGTATTTGCTTTAACCGCTACTGATGGAGATACCGCCAATGTATCATCCGCGTAAATTAAATCAGAAGTAAGACCATTCCACGCTATTAATTGCTCCACCGTGACGTTATGTGCTACTGCGATATTAAATAATGTATCATTTGGTTGAACTGTATATTTCGTTGCCTCTTTAGCAACCGCTAATTTTTGATTCGGGTAAATAACCGTTGAATCTATATTATTTATTTGCTGTAATTCCTCCACCGACATCGAATACTCTTGTGAAATCGACCATAACGTATCACCAGTTTTTACTGTGTAGGGTGCTGCTGACGCGTCTGTAGCATAAATCCCTGCACCTAATGTAACGACTGTTGAAAAAGCTAAAAACTTCTTATTCATAAAGAAAAGTTCCTCCGTCTACTCTAAGATTAAGCGTTGCACCTAGGCAATCACTTCAAATTCATATGCTTAACTTCACCTAAGAAATATTTCACACGCATGACAACTAGACCGGCATTTTTTACATTCACATTGCAAATTTTCAGGAACTATTTTCTATATCTAGGTACGTATTTATCAGGAAATCATCCAACATCATTTGATGAAGCAGACAATCTAGCTATTTATTATTTGGGTAATTTATTACAACTCGATTACAATCAACGTAAATATTCTAATAATATAGTTGAATAATCCGATATAAAATAAAAGGAGGGATTATTTTGGAAATCAATTCTATGATGTCGGCTCAGCTTGCACAGCTTCAACAAACATTGCAAATGAGCATTTTAGACAAATCCCTAAACATGGGTGCTGCTGGTGCCATTGAAATGCTAGAGGATATGCCACAACCTCAAGCCGCTGCTCACCCTTACAAGGGACAGATTATCGATATTCAGGCTTAATAAAAAGCTATGTTAAATGAACTGACCTAGTCATTTGAGACACACATAAAACACCGTATTAGGCTGTTTGCTTTCCAAATTCAAGGGGAGTTAAGTAGCCTAATTTTTCTTGTATTCGTTCCTCATTATATTTCTTCATATACGCTTCGATCCGCAATCTTGCCACTTCATTAGCTAACGAATGATGCCTCACACGCGCAAATGCTTCTGTTTTGATATGCGAATGAAACGATTCGATTACCGCATTGTCCCAACAGTTTCCACGACGAGACATAATTGCTTGGCAGCCCATTTCCTCTAAGAAATTTTGATACGCATAGGACGTATATACGCTTCCCTGGTCTGAATGAACAAGGACGCCTTTCGGATAATTTCTCGCTTCTAAGGCCTTCTTTAAAATATCCATCACAAATGAGGTCTGTTGATGGTCGTACAGTTTATACGCGACAATCTCATTGTTAAACAAGTCTAAAATCGTTGCTAAATACATCATTGTGGAGCCGTACTTAATATCCGTTACCCATTTCTCGTTGAACGCCGTAGCTGGAAAAGAGTGGGCTAATACGTTAGGGGCAATCATTTCTGGTCCCTGGTCCGCTTTAAATTTACGTTTCTTTTTCACCCGACATTGGAGTCTGTGCTTTTGCATCAGCTTTTGAACCGTATTCCGATTCAGTTTATAGCCATATTCTTTGTCTAGTAAATACTTAATTTTCCGATGACCGTAACGATACTTCGTTTTCTCGCAAAGCGCAATCAATGCCGTTTCAATAGGTGAATGCGTGCCAATCCCTTCTTTCGCCCAGCGATAATACGTGACACATGGGATATCCAATACTTCTAAAATCAGTGTGACTGTATACTTTTTACGCAAATTCGCCACAGTTTGTAAAATTACTTTCCGTTCAACTCCTTTGCAATCTCCATTTCTAGATGCATCATTTTGCGGTCTTTCATCTCTTGTTCACTTTTTTCCTTCTGGCCCATAACCATACGTATACAGCTTGCCTACCGGTTGGTCAAATCGGTAAAGCTCATTATTTCGGTACCATTTCATCCATGTTTTAATTTGAGAATGATTTTTAATGCCGTACTTCTCCATGATTTCTTTCGTTGTTAACTTGCCTGCTAATTTTTCTTTTACAACCGTCCATTTTACATCCGATGGGTAACTAACTCTTGTCATAGAAAAATACATCCAGAATGATTTGATATGCCTTAGTGCAAGCATAACCATTTTAGATGTGTTTTATGTTGTCTTATGAAATTAGGTTAGTCCAGTAAGTAAATCCGCTTACTACAGCTTTTTATGTAAATAGAATGTAAAGTTTTTCTAAATATGCATACTTTTATTACTTTTTGGGTATAGTATACTATACGATTTATTTAGCTTGCACAGAAGGAGGAGATTTTATGGGGATCCACACATTTTTCACAAGCTTAAATGACCTAGAGCGCATTATCCGTTGCCCAGGTCGCTTTAAATTTGAAGAACACAACGTTGCTGCTCACTCTTGGAAAGTATCACAGTACGCGATGTTTTTCGGCACACTGGAAGAACGTCAGGGCACTAAAATCGACTGGAAAGCATTATATGAAAAAACGATTAACCATGATTTTGCTGAAGTCTTTATTGGGGATATTAAGACACCGGTAAAACACGCAAGTCCTGAGTTAAAGTCCATGCTTGCTCATGTTGAGGAAAAAATGATGGAAAAATTTATTCTCGAAGAAATTCCCGAAGACTATCAAGATGTATTCTTCCACCGAATGAAGGAAGGAAAAGATCAGACAGTTGAGGGGCGCTTATTAGAACTTGCGGATAAGCTCGATCAATTTTATGAAGCCTTTGCAGAACTAAAGCGTGGTAACACAGATAAAGAATTCATTCACATGTACCAAACAGCACTCTCTAAAATTTTAGATATGCCGCTACCTGAAAGCGTACGCTACTTCCGCAATCATATTTTGGTTGATGCGATGCTCGAAGAAACACATATCGATATTGCCTCACTAACAGAAGAAATTTTAAAAGCTAAATAAATCATGTTGTAGAAGTTTTCCAATGGATGGAAGGCTTTTTTATTTTCCTTCATTTCCCGAGCGTCTTTTATTTGACAAATTTTTTTGATTGCCCTTACTTGCGTATAACAAAAAACTGACTTATTATTATGTATGAAGCTACATTGCACGTACTAATATTAAGTTTTAACCTTTATACTGTAACAGGGAGTTTTATATCCGAGCGTTGAATGGCGTGCCTCTACTCCTTTGACTAGAGGATAGACAGGACAGCTTATGCGGACACCCACTTTGAGAAGTGTGGTTTAAAACTTTCTATATATTTACGGCAACGTGGCTTTGCCTACATAAGAAACTTGATGTAACCCGTGTATATTATCAACCCTCCTAATTTTTTATTAGGAGGGTTTTTTTATCTTGATTTAGCATTTAATTGTCTACAACAATGAATGGTTTTTTCATTTTTTAACGGATGTCTAAGTATTCGATGAGCGAAAAGGATCTAGTTATTCTTCTCTCCGTCACTGATAACTATGTAGTTAACATCTTATTAGCTCAAGTCTCTAGCAGACTCCATAATCTCTTTAACTTGATTAAGAAACTCTGGGCCTAGATTAACTGAAATATTATTGATTATTTGTAACTCTAGAGCAAATATTGAAGTGAAATTTTTATGCTACTACTCAAATTATAAGAAACTCTCAGTAAAAATCTATTTTAAAGAAAAAAGCTGTATCTAGATAAACTAGATACAGCTTTTTAATATGACCCGTACGGGATTCGAACCCGTGTTACCGCCGTGAAAGGGCGGTGTCTT